>DBTQ01000002.1:3054-224920 GCA_002307135.1 Bacteroidetes bacterium UBA1312 | reverse complement strand
TACAATACCTCTGCCCTAATAACCCTAAATTCTAAAAAAATAAATCAGAATATATACATTAAAGGCTCCATAATCGTGGAGCCTTTAATGTAGTCGTTTATATGAAATGATATTAAGTAATACTCCTGAAAATAGTATAGCGTAACAACATTTCTATAGCAATACATATAAGTGCTATTAGTGCAAATGGGAAGAATAAATCTGCAAAATGCTTGTAAGAGCTAATTTCTACTTTTGATTTTTCTAGTTGGTCAATTTCTTTATAAATAGAAGATAGGGTAGCGTTGTTGGTAGCTCTAAAGTATTTCCCGCCGGTTTGTGCTGCTATGTTTTTCAGCAATGCTTCATCAATTTCTACCGGCATCATTTGTTTTTGAACACCGGTGGGGGTGGGTACCGGATAAGGCGCTTCGCCATGTGTACCAACACCAATGCAATATACACGCAGTTTGTAGGCTTTAGCAATTTCTAATGCGGTGCTTGGATCTATCAATCCGGTATTGTTGACACCATCGGTGAGTAAGATTATGATTTTGCTTTTTGCAACCGAATTACGCAAGCGATCTACAGAGGTAGCAAGTCCCATCCCAATTGCTGTCCCATCAGCCAACATGCCACTTTTTACCTGACTGATTTGTTCCTTCACTACGCTGTGGTCAATGGTAATAGGGCATTGTGTAAAGCTTTCACCAGAGAAGACCACCAGGCCAATTCTATCATTAGCTCGTTTGTCTACGAAGTCTGTTGCTACTTGCTTTGCGGCTTCGATACGGTTTGGTTTTAAGTCCTCCGCCATCATACTTCCCGATACATCCAGTGCTAAAACGATGTCAATCCCATCGCTATCTACCGATTCTGTTACATTACTACTTTGTGGTCGCGCTAAAGCTATGATTAATGCGATAAATCCAATGATGCGTAATATAAAAAGTAAAGGACGCCATTGTACACGCCAACTTGGTTTTATATTTTTAATACCTGCTAAGTTGGTTACACGAAAGCTAGGCTGTTGATTTTTTTGCTGGCGCATTTGCCACCATATCATTAAGGGTATCAATAATAATAGCCCAAAAAAATATGGTTGTGCAAAACTCAGGTGTTTCCAGTCCATTAATGCGTTCATGATGCTTTATTCGGTTTTGTTGGAGTTACTTCTTCACGAGGTTTAGAAATTAGGATAAACTCTTTCGCCATGTCTATCGCCTCAATATGTTCTTCTGCAGTAGGATTTGCTTTCGCAAATTTTGCAAGGTCGGCTGTATGTAATATACTTGAAAGTGATCTGATAAATGGAATCATATCTCTTTGTTTTTTCGCTTTTTTCAAAAGTTCATCAGTGGTCAATTCCATGGCTGGTGTTTTGAATCTAGCTTCAATATACATTCGAACAATATCGGTCAACTCGGTATAGTATTCTTTGATTTTATCGTGTTCCCAAAGATGTTTTTGAACTAGTTCGTCCAATAAACGCAACGCTCGTTCCTGATCCGTCTCTACAATAGGTTCTGGTACAAACAGGGGTTTAGCTTTTCTTTTATTGATGAAATAAATGATTACTGCAACTATGGCAAAGACAATCAATAATGCACCAATAATATACCCTATATAGTCGCGCCAATTGAGTTTTACGGCTACAATGCCTTTTATCTCTTTAAAAGGTTTGGTTGTATCTACAGCTACTGTTTGTACTAAAAGTTTGAATGAGTCGCTACGTAAAGTATCTGTTTTATTTGTTGAGGTATTGTAAAAAGTGAATCTCGGAATAGTGAAACTGCCTGAATCGAAGCCCGTAATCAGCAAGCGCTGTTTGTAAGTAACAATTGCGCCTTGTCTTGTGGTGTCTATCTTCCCTTTCTCTTCTACTTCCAAAGAATTGAATGTATCCGGTATTGATGCCCAATGCAATTTTGTTTTTGTGGTGTCGGTAGTTACTTCAATAAAAAAACGAAGCTGATCGCCAACTGATATTTGAGTAGCGTCTGCTTTTGTTTTTACTGTTGTCGATTGTGCAAAACTTTTTATTACACAATGATACTGCAACAATAAAATAGCTACGAAATAGAATAATTTTTTGTTCATAATAACTATCGTCCTTTAAAATATCCTTGAAGCGCTTTTACATAATCCTGATCAGTGCGAATACTGAGTAAGCCGGCACCACTTTTGCCAAATGATTGTGCGCAATAACGTTTGTGTTGTTCAAATGTTTTACTGAAAGCGGTACGTAAATTTTTATCGTTAGTATCAATCCACATTTGTTGACCGGTTTCGGCATCCTGTACCTGCATCAGCCCTGCTTGTGGCAATTCTTTATCATGCAGATCAAAAATATGAATACCTACCAAGTCATGTTTTCGTGCAGCAAGCATCAATGGTTTTTCGTAAGTATCACTTACAAAATCGCTCAATAAAAAGGCAATGGTTTTTTTCTTGAGTACCGAGTTGAAAAACTCTAAAGCTAAGCCAACATTAGTGCCACTATTAGCCGAAGGGCTTAGTGTTATCAACTCTCGAATAATACGGAGTATATGGCTTCTCCCTTTCTTCGGCGGAATATATTTTTCAATCTTATCGCTGAAAAAAATTACACCTACTTTATCATTATTAGTAGCTGCAGAAAAAGAAAGTACTGCACATATTTCTGTGATTAAATCCCTTTTTAATCTTTGCGTTGTCCCAAATAAGGAGCTGGCACTGATGTCCACCAACAACATAACGGTCAACTCACGCTCTTCTTCATAAACCTTTACAAATGGGTGAGAAAAACGTGCGGTTACATTCCAATCAATTGCCTTTACATCATCGCCCGGTGTATATTCGCGTACTTCGCTAAAGGACATTCCGCGACCTTTAAATGCGGAATGATATTCACCTGCAAAAATATGGTTGCTTAGTCCTTTCGTTTTTATTTCTATCCGTCTTACGCTCTTTAAAATTTCAGCAGTAGTCATTTTGTGGATGCAATAATTGGGTTTAATATGAATTCAACATTTCAAAAGAGTATGTTCTATTAACTATTGACGTGTTGTTTGATGATAGCAGCCATTTTCATCCCACGTTCTGTAGCTTGTTCTTCTGTCCAGCCCAAGTTGATCGCAGAAGAAATACAACGACTGATGATAGCATCACTTGCGGCAAACGCCTGATTGGTATAATGCATTATTTGTTGTTTTTGATCTTCGTGTATGCGATTCATAAAGGAAGCATTTTTCAAATGTTCCCATTTGCGGATATAATGCCAGTTATTGTCATACCAATATGGATTACCGGCTATTCCGGCTTCTGCCAAAGCATTTGCAGTATTTCTTGCTGCTGCTTCAGTGGGTAAAAAGAAAGAAAGAAAAGAACCCGTATCGCCGGCAGGGTCGGGGATAATGCGGAAGCTGATGCCTTCAATGTCTTTTAAACAATTGTAGATAATTTGATGGTTACGTTTTTGTAATTCAAGGAACTGATCCATTTTGCGAATCTGAGCCAAACCTACTGCGGCATGTAATTCGGATATTCGGTAATTGTAACCTAAATAAGGATGTAAATCCGCGCCACGGTCTTTGCCATAATGATCGTGGCCATGATCGCCGTATTGATCACAACGTTCAGCCACAGTAGCATCATTCGTCATTACTGCACCGCCTTCGCCACAAGTCATTATTTTTACAAAATCGAAAGAAAAAGTACCAACATGGCCAATAGTACCCAGATATTTACCTTTGTACATACCGCCAATGGCCTGACAGGCGTCTTCGATTAAATACAAATTATGTTGGTCACAAAGCGCTTTTAGTTCGTCCAACTGAGCCATACTGCCGCACATGTGTACGGGCATAATCGCCTTTGTTTTGGAAGTAATAGCTTTTGCAACAGCTTTAGGGTCGAGTGTAAGACTTTCATCAATGTCAACTAATACCGGTATTGCACCCACACCAACTACGGCTTCAAAGCTAGCAACGAATGTAAAGGTGGGTATAATTACTTCGTCTCCACTACCAATGCCTAATGCAGCCATTGCTGTAGAAAGAGCAGCAGTGCCACTACTTAACAGTTGAGTATATTTTGCACCAAAGTATTTGTTGATGGCTTGTTCGAGTTCTTTTGCTTTCCAAATACCTTTGCGTGGGCCATCAAACCCATAACGCATTAATATTCCTGTTTCTAATACGTCATTTACTTCTTTGCGCTCTTCGGCGCCAAATAGTTCATATCCGGGCATTTGTTTGCTTTTGCTACAAAAATACTCCTTCCACGCAAATACACTAGTAACAAATATTTAAAGTTTTCTGAAAAAAGAAGAGATCATAGAATAGCTCTTGACATTTTCAGGCTTGCGAGGTTTGGAAAACTTTGTTTGTAAGTAAGATATCTTAAGAAAAGAAATAATTGTAATAGTGTTGACTCAGTGTTTTGTAACGTAGCACAGTGATAATTAATAGTGATAAATTGAAAATAGCCATCCAAGAGAAAGGAAAGTAGCTATACAAAAAGAGTCCTAGAAGTCCTAGTCGTGCAAAATCCAATTCAAAAATCCACTTTTTTTGCTCCAACATGGCACCTGTATTGATAACGCTGACCAATATAAATATTGAAAGAATGGCAATGTGTACACCATTTATGTAATGCGCTAAAAGAAGCGTAAAGAATAAAATGGAAAGCGTAGCCAAAGTTTGTCCCTTGATATATTTATAAAGGGTAGCACTCATTGGTGCGGAATTATTATTGTGCAATAATTTTTTCTCAAGATACAGGCGTATTCTAGGGTCGATATTGTCCGGTTTACCTAATAAAATGCGTAAATATTCCCTCCAACCTCCTTTAGCGCGTTTAAGTGCTACCGCTATTTCTAGTATAAAATGGAAATGTTGCCAAAGAAAGCTGTGACTCTTAAGCGGTTTATTTAATCCATATCTGGGTTCATTAATTTCCGGTGCAAAAGTGCCAAATAATTTGTCCCATACAATTAGAATATCTCCATAATTTTTATCCATGTATTCCGGATTGCTACTATGATGCACTCTATGGTGCGACGGTGTAACTAACAAGTATTCAAGCCAGCCAAGTTTGCCGATTACCTGTGTATGTGTGAAAAAGGGGTAAGCACCATGTAGTAATAGCATAATAGAAATAGTAGCGGGATGAAAACCTATTAAAGGAAGAAAAGACCAAAATAAACATCTGAATACGGCTTGAAATACGGTAATCCGTACTGAAACTGTATAATTGAAATCTTCACTCTGATGATGTACCACATGTGTACTCCACAAAATATTTACTTCGTGCCCCAATCGATGATACCAGTACCAAATAAAGTCAGTGAAGAGAAAGAGCAGGATGTAGCTTACCCAATTTTCTACAATATCGAACATCCTGAAGTGGTTGTAAATCCATGTAAAAAAATAAAAGAAAATACCCGTGGTAAAAAGATCGCAAAGCCTTTCTGCAATCCCTACATTAAGGTTTGCAATCACTTCGTCGAAATGATATAGCTTTTTTTGTTGCTTTCCGGCCACATAATATTCAAGTAACATGATTGACACAAAAAGGGGCACTGAAAAAGCAAGAATATTCAAATGCATGACAGATCGTTTTAACTTTACAAAATCTAATTCATGGCGAAGATAGTTGAAAAAACAATTATCCTACTAAAATGATAGACTAATAAAACCTAAATATGCTATCTAAAAAAACACAATATGCGTTAAAGGCAGTTGCTTATCTTGCTGGAAGATATAAGGAAGGTCCGGTGCAAATAGCTGAGATTGCAGAACGGAAGAGTATCCCTTTAAAATTTCTTGAGGTAATATTGTTGGAGTTGAAAAAAGCTGGGATTCTAGAAAGCAAAAAAGGCAAAGGAGGTGGGTATTATCTTTTAGAAAATCCATCGAAAGTGCCCTTAGCAAAAATCATACGCATTGTTGAAGGGCCGATCTCATTGCTCCCTTGTGTAAGCTTATATTTTTATCAGAAATGTACAGACTGTGAGGAAGAGCATTGCAATATCAATAAAGTGTTCAAAGAAACCCGGGATGCAACATTGAAGGTACTTGAAAAAAGGACGTTGAAAGATATTATATAAACAAGGCGTTTACCAGTTGTTTTGCTCTTTTTTTGTTCTGTTTTTTTCTATTTGCTCTGTGCAAAAACGTTCAAATGTTGCCACATCTGTTGTATTGTTTTTGATGTTCCACTGATATAGAAAGTTGTTACTACAGTCAATTGTAATAGTACCGTGGCGTAGCAGGATACGCTCTACTTCCCACCAGTCAAGCTGTTTGCGACGAGCTGTTGCAGGAAGTAGAATGGTTTCTTCATCAATTGTAACAAATAACGCTTCTGTTATTTTTTGTTCGTAATAAAGTGCAAACAAATTTGCGATTGCGACGACTGTACAAATTCCGGTAGCCAGCCACCATTGCGAAATTGCAAAAACCGACAATGCGATGAACGAAATGGTAATATGTATTTTGCGAACGTTTTTATTATTGCTTAGTACTTTCAGCCATTTGTTTTTGAAGAAGCACACAACTAAAACCGCTAATCCATAGATCAAACAAAAGATTCCTAAAAAGTAACTGGAAACTATGGGTTTATGAAAAACAGTTTTGACCCAGTCTGCATTACCCAATAATAAAGTAAAGGCACCGATACCCAATATTGCAAAGCCTGTAATCAGGTGCAAAGAGGTTATTTGATGCGGTTTGTAGCGATTGTCTGCGAGTTCTATTTTAAAAACCATGGTTTAAGATATACTGTTGGTGTCGGGAAGTTTTACTTCGAAATCTTTTAAAGATTTTGTTACATCGCCTTGTAGTGCCAGTCTGCCTTGTTCTGTCATTTTGCGCAGGCGCCAAGCCAGATATAAGTCACCGGTTGCAATATTTTGTTTGGTAATGGCCTGATTAATTATTTTGGATGCTTTCTGAAATTGATCGTTACAATAATCTAATAAAATATGATCGTAGTAATTTTCGTTTTGGGATACTAATTTTTTGCCTCCGCCATGTGTACGCATACCATCATTTTCTTGTTGCAACTTCTTCCACTCGTAATTATCCACCTCAATTTCGGAAGGGGTAACTATACGTGCTAATTTTTTAGCTTTTATTATTTCCTTTGTTGGAATGTCGGCAATACTTTGTGGAAAAAATAATTTTCCGGATTCATTAAGAAAAGGAAGCCCTGCAATATTAATGATGAAAAAACGGCTGACATGTTTGCTCAAATAGGGTAGCAGCCAATGGTAGGCACATACGTCAGCTGCTAAAGGAGCCATCCAAAACCATGCTTGAATGGTATCATCGTCATACATTTTTTTAGATACTTCCAGTAAGCGCTCCATGTCGTTGACAGCAGGAGATGTTTTTTCAAAAGGCAATACTGCTTGCCAAAATGTACTGCGCATTTCGTCAAAACTTTGACCTTCGTCTTTTTTTATTGGGCCAACGTTCAATATGTCTTTCAATATTATTATGGCTGCATCCGTGGTATCGTCCTGTATCAAGGCTTCGGACAACGGTTTTGCTGCCAAATCACCTACTACAAAATGGTATGTCATAGATTGCAAAGGTAAATTTTTGGTTCGAGGAATAATATTTTTAAATAGTTACTATGGTTGAGTAGATAAATATTGATTATTTTCATGAATAAAATAATTATTTCAGAAATCGTATGCTCCTTTCATTAGACGATTTGTTATAGAATTAAAAAATCAAAGCTCCAATATGCGCTCTATTCCGATATAGTATTGTTATTTATTGTCACTAAATGAAAAAATACATTGGATTTGAATGTGCAATTTCTATTTAACTTTATTGCAGTAAATAAAATCAAGAAGAGCAATGTCATTGTTTAATAAAGAACTGGAAACTTTAAGTGTAGAAAAATTAAGACAATTACAATCAGAGCGGCTTAGAGAAAAAGTGAATATCTTGTATCATAAAGTTCCATTTTATAAAAAGCTTTTTGATATCCATAATATCGAACCCGGATCTATAAAATCTGTTCGTGATTTATACAAAATTCCCTTTACTAAAAAGGATGCTTTAAGAGATAACTATCCTTTTGACTTATTTACACTCCCTCGCAATCAATTGGCACGCTTGCATTGTAGCAGTGGCACTACAGGAAAACCTATTGTAGTAGGCTACACTAAAAACGATATTGAAATTTTTTCAGAAGTAGTAGCAAGATCTTTGGCTGCGGCTGGTTGTAAGCCGGGTATGTTGTTGCAAAATGCGTATGGTTACGGTTTGTTTACGGGAGGTATTGGGTTGCATTATGGTGCGGAAAAATTAGGAATGACGGTGCTCCCAATTTCTGGAGGTGGTACAGAAAAGCAATTGATGTTGATGCAGGATTTTCAAAGTGATGTCATTTGCTGTACGCCCTCTTATGCATTGACACTTGCTGAAGAGATAAAGAAGAAAAAGATAGACCTTAGTAAATTAAATCTTAAATATGCAGTGTTAGGAGCAGAGCCATGGACGGAAAGTATAAGGGCACAAGTGGAGGCGGGGCTTGGGGTTATCGCTACTAATATATATGGCTTAAGTGAAATAATAGGGCCGGGAGTATCGCAAGAAGATTTTGAAGAGAAAGGCAGTGGAAGCTATATTTGGGAAGATCATTTTTATCCCGAAATAGTTGACAAAAATACCGGAGAACCCTTACCTTATGGGGAGCAAGGCGTATTGGTATTTACCACACTTACTAAGGAGGCTATGCCGTTGTTGCGTTACTGGACGAATGATATCGCCAGTATTTATTACGATAAAAGTGTGAAAAGAACACACATCAAAATGTCGCCTATTGCAGGTCGAGCAGATGATATGCTCATTATCCGCGGTGTCAATTTATTTCATACGCAAGTCGAAGCTGCATTGGAGCATATTACGGAACTCAGTGCAAATTATCAGTTAGTCGTAACGAACGATGGTACTATGGACGAAGTAGAAGTAAGGGTAGAAGTAGAAGCATCATTGTATGAGCAGTTGAGTAAAGAAAGTAATGAGGTATTGAGCCACGACAAAATGGTATTTGCATTGAATCATTTGAAGAAAAAAATCAAAGATGATATTGGCTTGTCAATGAAAATAGTCATTACCATTCCTGGTGCTATACCCCGAAGTGAGGGCGGAAAGTTGAATAGAATATCAGATCTTAGAAAATAAACAATAACGAGTATAGGAACAATGGAACAACCTTCAATTACGCCACAGGAAGTATTGACAATAATGACTGCCCGGGATCGGTTTAGTGCTTGGCTTGGTTTGGAAATAGATGAAATTGGCAAGGGCTATTGTCGCTTGCATTATACGGTTAAAGAAGATATGCTAAACGGATTTGAACGTATTCATGGAGGCGTATTATTTTCTGCGTCAGACTCTGCATTTGCATTCGCGTGCAATTCACATGGCATTATTACGGTAGCACTTGATGTTTCTATAACCTTTACCCGACCAGCTTTAATTGGTGAGCATCTTTTTGTAGAAGCCAAAGAAATTCATTTGGGCAATAAAACTGGTCTTTATGATATTCGTACTACAAATGAACAGGGAGACTTGGTCTGTTTTTTTAAGGGTACTGCTTATCGTACAGCCCAAAAAATTGTACCCAAGCCAGTGTCGTAACATGCTGTACTAATGAGCACATTTGTACGCTCTTTGGTAGAATGACGCGAAATATCAATTAATGGACTTGGTTTGAAATTCAATAAATAACTGATTGCCGATTTTGTTGATGGATTTTATTTTTTGAAAGATTAGCTATTTGTTCATGCTTTATTGTACCAGCATGGTTGCTATATACTCCTCTACGGTCAAAAGTACGTTAGTAAGGTAGCTGGATTGACGGGTAAGATTAGCCATCATCAGTCCGCCCTCTATCATAGCAATAATAGATATTGCAGCTTGTTGGGGGTTGATCTCTGCTTTGAACTCGCCATCTGCTATAGCCTTTTTAATCAGCAACGCAAGACTCCCTTTCCATTTTTTAAAGGCCTTATACACTTGATCTCTTAATAATGTATTGGTGTCGTCCACATCAACAGCGCTATTCAATAGCGGGCAGCCACCGGTTTGCATTACACGCTTCATCATTGTTCTATAAGCGCTTGTATAAGCCATTAGTTTTTCTTTTGCAGTCGAATATGTTGCCAATTCCGATGCTACATGCTTTGTAGCCATTGTCCAATTATAGTCAAATGCGGCTGCGGCCACCTCCTCTTTATTTTGGAAATTGCCGTAAATACTGCCTTTTGTTAGCCCCGTGGCATTTGTAATATCATTTAGCGATGTTCCTCCAACTCCTTTTTTATTAAAAATTTCGGACGTTGACTCAATGATAAATTGCCGTGTACGTGCAGATTTCTTTTTTTCTTGTTGCATGATATGAGCAGATTAGATACTACGGAGTACATAATTTATACTTGTAAAGGTAAAATATATTTTGTTATTATACCGAATGGTATAATTTTGTTTTAGAATTCGAAATGGTAGCATGGTTAATAACCGTACTTTAATTTAGAGGACGGTGGCATTGGGCACACTTCATTTACAAAGCGGTATAATGCTTATAGATCGAAATGAATGCCCGTGGAAACCTTTGCCATGAAGTGTATCAGCTAAAATTAATTTATCAGAACGTTAATTAAAATCTATGAAACGAGTAGTCATTACCGGGCTCGGAGCCCTTACGCCATTAGGCAATACTATTGAAGAATTTTGGGCGAACATCATAGCCGGTAAAAGTGGAGCAGGAGCTATTACGAAATTTGATACCGAAAAATTCAAAACGAAATTTGGTTGCGAAGTGAAAAACTTTCATCCTGAAAATTATATCGATAAAAAAGAACTCAAAAAATACGACCTTTTTACACAGTATGCACTTGCGGCCAGCGAAGATGCTATTAGAAATGCCGGATTAGATTTTGCGACGATGCCCGAACACGATCGCTACAACGTAGGTGTGATATGGGCTTCCGGTAATGGTGGTATCGGAACCTTTGAAGAGCAGTTGAAAGAATTTTATGCTGGCGATGGCACGCCACGCTTTAGTCCATACTTTATTCCTAAAATGATTACAGACATTGCAGCTGGAGCCATCTCTATTCGCTACGGATTACATGGTCCAAATTATTGTACAGTGTCTGCATGTGCATCATCTAATACTGCAATCATCAATGCCTTCGATACCATTAGATTAGGCAAAGCAACTATTATGATTGCGGGTGGCTCAGAGGCGGCTATTACACCTGCATCGGTGGGCGGATTTAATGCATCGCAGGCACTCTCCAAACGAAATGATGCTCCTGAAACGGCTTCACGCCCATTCGATAAAGACCGTGATGGTTTTGTAATAGCCGAAGGTGCTGCCGCTTTGGTATTGGAAGAGTTGGAACATGCACTCAATAGGGGAGCCGCTATATATGCTGAGATAGTAGGAGGAGGTATGGCCGCAGACGCTTATCATCTTACCGGTACCCATCCTGAAGGGCTTGGTGCTGTGTTAGGTATGCAAAAAGCGATAGCCGATGCAAAAATTGTGATAACGGATATTGACTATGTCAATGCACATGCTACATCAACACATATCGGTGATTTGAGTGAACTCCAAGCCATTGATAAAGTCTTTGGTACACATGCTGTGGCCATTAGTGCTACCAAATCTATGACAGGTCATCTGTTGGGTGCCGCCGGCGCTATCGAAAGTATTATTTGTACATTAGCTATCCGCCACAATATTATTCCACCTACCATCAATACTACTGTGCTCGATGAGCATTTACCAGAGCGATTGCAAATAGTGCTGGGTAAAGCATTGCATACACCGGTACGTTATGCACTCAACAATACCTTTGGTTTTGGGGGGCATACAGCCAGTTCCATCTTCAAAAAGTACGAGGCTTAGTAACGTTTGTATTTTTATCAGAATAGTAGCAAGGAGCGGAATAAACCCAATCCTTGCTACTATTCTTGTCTTATACACTTTATCCTTAGCTCTGAGGTGTAAGTCGAAATGATCCTGTATTATTCACTCGGATGTTTAGTATAGACAGTGCTCAGAAAGTGCCTCTTCTTTCGAAGAATATTGTTTTAAGCGGTGCAGTAATAGCGATCATGCTGTAGCGAATTCGCACATAAGTTTTACATTGCACTATGTCTTCTTCTGCAAGCATCAAACGGCAATTGATTTACGCATCGATCACCCCATTACTGATCCTATTACTGCATCTCTTATTTTCGTACAGTAGTAGTACTGTCACCGCCTATAGGCAGTATATTTTCCTCCCCTTGCAGCAGCTGAGGGGTAGGGTATTTGGTCTATTCCCTTATAGTGTTGGCGATATTTTTTATATCGTTATTACTATTGCTTTGCTTATTGCTCTTTGTCGATTTATGGTTGGATGTTTTTCATTTAGGCGAAACAAATTATTGCTATTTATAGCTCTGTTGCGCAGTGTTCAATTATTGTTCAAAGTGTATCTGTTGTTGTTTATTTTATGGGGAGGTAATTATTTTCAGGAGTCCATATCAGATCACTTACAGCTCGATAAAGAAGTACAAATAACCACGAAGGATCTTGTAGCATTTGATTCATTACTGATCGGTAGGCTCAACTATTGTGCGACTAATTATAAGAATCTGTCGATGGTGGAGATCAATGAAGAGGCCGCACAGGGCTATGCTGCTACTGCTGCATTCCCCCGTGCAAAGGTTAAACCCTCTCTGTTTGGCAATATGATGGCCTATATGGGTGTTGAAGGTTATTTTAATCCAATTACCGGCGAAGCGCAGATTAATGCTCATACACCTGCTTTTATGCAGCCCTTTGTGATAGCGCATGAAATGGCACATCAGACAGGTGTTGCCGCCGAAGACGATGCTAACTTAATGGCCTATATACAGTGTCTGCAATCGGCTGATGTGAGCTTTCATTACTCTGCATATCTCAACATTTGGTTGTATGCACACCGCACAGTTCGAAGAGTGGATAGTACTGTAGCCAAAAGATTAAGAGCACAGTTGAACCAGCTGACCATTAATCATATTGACATATTGCGGCAGTTGCGTCGAAAATATGATAGTCGTATGGGTGATTACAGCAGCAATATCTACGATGCTTACCTCAAGTTGGGTAATCAAAAGCAGGGCGTTGAAAGTTATAAAAATGTTGCCTTTTCGGCATTGGCATGGGAGCGTAAGTGTGGCCGGTTGCAGCACATTGACTTCGATACTTTATCTAAAAAATAATGGATAGTACGCATGTACTATCCATTACGTTTCGAAGCTTGTGGTTACTCTTGATTACCTCATGATATACATTTTACTATAGCCGTGTTTATAAAACTTATCTACAGCGCTATTGTCTCTGTGTTCAATATCATTGCCATTGATGGCTGTGACCACTCTGTAGAGATAAACGCCATTGCCCAATAACTGTCCGTATTGGTCGCGCCCATCCCACTTGTAGTCTGTGATATTTCTACCTATATGCATTGGTCCCAGTTCTTCTTTTGTTATTTCGCGTACCACCTTGCCGGTCACAGTCATGATCTGTATTTTGAATTGAGAAGGAATTTGATTGCCCGTAAGTGTAAATACAAAAGCAGTAGCGGTAGAGAAGGGGTTGGGGTAGTTGAGTATATTGGTAATGCTTGATTTATTGACAATGTCAAACGAAACGGTGTACTGATTTCCTCCGCCGGAGCCGTTGCCCGTTTCGTCCTGCCCCATTACATATAGTTGGTAAATACTATCTCTAGTAAAGGTAGGACGGTATTCGATATATGCTTCATTCTTGCCCGTGCTTAAGTCGGCAGGGATAAATTTACAAACGGTGCCATCATACGGAATTCTTCGGCGCGAATTGTCTGGGTCGCCGGGAAAACGCACATACAATTGCATAGAGGTTGTGTCCTTTAATGCGAGGTATTTATTCTCGTCGCGCAGTAGTACTTTAATAAACGGTTTTGACGAAATAATGTCCTTGTCCAAAATATGTATGCCATCGAAGGTGACATCTAATATAGGGTTGTACACATCTGTTTTGATATTGAAAGGTATATAACCCAAATTATTTGGATGATATTCTTCAGGTTGATTATTGTCTGGATTGGCTTCAATAAATAAATAATTTTTACCGGGGTATGGTTTGGGGTCGAAGGCAATAGATGCATGCAGTGTGTCATTAGCGGCTAATTTTCGATACTTTTTATCGGCTAGCAAATGATATACGTTATTAGCATCAACAACTTTAAATCGCACGAGCATGCTATCCATGGGCAAATTGTTTAAGGTTTCGATAGCCGTTTCCAGATTCATGAGTTGCCCTACGCTAACACTATCTGTAAAGGTGTAGTATGCGGATGGGTTAAGTGCAGCTTCGGGTAGTGGGGTATAGAGTACACGCCAATAGTCGAGCTGAGGAGCAGTATGATAAATAGTGTCTGTATTGTACCATTGCATTTTGAGCCTCGGGTAAGTGGCGGCATTGATAAACCCGATATTGGTATCTCTTGATATGCCACGGTAGAGTAGCGTTTGGTTATTGGCATTATCTATTCCGGTAATAATTACAGATGAGCTATCGGCATGTATCGAAGTATCGTAATAGGCGGATGTTCGCCATTTTAAGTTTTTCCATTCTGAAGCCGGACCTAGTACTACACTGTTCATTTTGCCATCCTGACCAGTAATCGGGATGTAGAAAGTGGTATCGAAAGCATAATCGGGGGTGTTGCCAAAATATTGTTGGATGGGGTAATCGCTAAACCCTTTTTTACAAATCATAGCAAAGGGCACCTCCCTATAAAATGAATCAATTTGATTGAACCCTAAATTGCGCATACTGTGGTACAAAGATTTTCCTGCACCGTAAGTAAGTGTATCGGACTGCCAGGTATCGACATAATAATTGCCCCAGTAAGGATGATATATGCAGTTGCGAATAAGGATATAATATCCATTGGGTATGCTATCTAAAAACTGATGTGCATTATTCCGCCCAATAGCATTATACATAGGAAAGCTGAAACATTTAAATTCTCTGGATGGTTTTCCACAAGGGATTGCGGTGCCACGTACACCATAGGGAAAATTATTCCACGCCTGACCGGCAGTGGTATCAAATACCATTATTTGAATAACACCTCCGTAGTCGCAAGTAAACCGCATAAGGTCGGCACCATTCCTATATACTACATTGCTCGTCCCATCAGGATAGTAGTTATTGTAGGGCGCAGGTAAGTCTGTTATTTTATTAATGACTTCTAAAGAAATGGTTTCCGGGCCATATTTAAAATGTCGGTCTGGATTGTATTGCAGGCTATCAAGTGTGTTGTGTTTGTATTGGTAATAATGTGATTGATTCCAACCGGCAGAACCATATTTGAGATAAATAAACGAACTGTTTGCCCAGACATAGGAGCCTGAGATAAGCGTATCGATACAAGTACGCCAATAGTAAACAATACTGTCTTGTAATATTACAGGGGGTTTCCATTGAATAACCCCTCCAACACTATTGATTGTAGTTTGCAATTTGGCAGGGCTGTTAAAAAGCTCTGTAGTATCTATTTCTATTCTATACCGAGCCATACTCTTGAATACATTGAGTGTAGAAGCTTTGAGCGTTAAGTTTGGTTGATAGACAATGGCATAATTTTCAGGGTAAATAGGAATGATATTGTCCGAAGCAACAAACGGTTTGATGTACGCAACATTATTGGCTTCAGACAGTTCGTCATATTTATTGTTGGGGTCAATTGTTACTTTATAAGTGTTGAGCCCCAAATCGCTGATTTTATTTATGGGTAAAGTAATATAGCTTGTGTCCGTATTGGAGAGCCCAATAATATTGTAAGTTTTGGACACGACTGTAACGCCGGCCGGATTAGTATGCTCTACCTTTACTTGTACAGTATCCGTAGCTGCCATCCCTAAATTAAAAGCTACTATTTTCATTTGAAAGGAATCAGAAGCAGTAGTAATATTAACCGGATTCGTTGATATATATATATCGCCAACATAATAATCAGGTTTGCCAATGTTTTGAGGCAGATGTACAGCAGGGTCGCCTTGCAAAATAAAACATTCTAAATGCGTCAAATCAAATGAACTTTGACGAGCAGCTAAGCCATAAACAATACTATCGTTAATGGATTTGTATATTGTACCAATTGTTTTTCCATAGTTTTTGTTTGCAATGAAATAATACAAATCCGGCAAGTATTTACCGCTAAGAAAATTTGTATATCCATCATTGTCGGAAGCGAGGGATGAAATTCCTCCGCTGTAAGGAGCACTTACCCAGCTCTCTGAAACCGTCTTTTTAGTAGTTTTCAATTCAAATATGTCGGAGATATTACAGCCGAAAGCGGAGAAGAAAGGTATCTTGGGTAAGCTATTATACTCGCTTGGATTTTTGATATTGTAGTCCAATGAAGTGGCAGAACCATGGCCGTAATAAGTAACCATGGATACACCATTGGTGATAAGGGAATCAATGGCTTTGTCTTCGATAGTAGTCGGCAATCCGATCGTGCTTTTAGCAACTGTAGTCACAACATCGCCTGTATATTTACCTTTTATAGTAGATGCACAAGAAGAAAGTGTTGGTAATAAAATAGACGCTTGAAAACCTGGCGCGCCACCATCGCCTCCGACCACATGCAATACTTGCTTTTTCCATAGTTCAGTGCCAGGGCTTGGTAAGCTTGAAGGTAGCAGTGCTGCTTCATACTGTTTTACTTTATTCAAATAGTCGCCGACTTCTGTACTGTTCCATGCGGATAAACGGCTAATGGCCATACTCATTTTCCATGTATTGCGATCTGTTACAAAATCTATATCAGACCCAGGGTTGCCATAAGTGGGTACGAGTCCTTCAAATGTTGCCGTTCCATAGCTCGCATAACCGAGCTTGTATTGATCATATAGTATTCCCTTGCCTATAAGAAAAGCATATTGAGGTTTTGTACTCCATTGATTATACGCAAAGTTTAAAAAGTGTCTGATAGAACTTGGGTGTAAATAAACACCATAAGCATATTGATCATAGAGCTCTTCTATGTCGGCTACCACCACATTGTAAGCCCCCCCTGTAACAGAGCTACGATAATCTTTATACTCTTGAATATAATTATGCCCGGCAGTATTCTTCATCAAATTTTTGTGTGTAATAATGATGTAATTACCTTGATTGGAAAGGGCGCTATAATCTGTAAAATTTATTTGTTTTACTGCAGTAATATTATTGATGCTAGTGCTGGCATACAGCACAAATTGGGCATCGGTCAACGAACCGTCTATAAAGAATCGAGTTTTGCTAGAAATGCTAATATCGCCGGCATACCATTTATTATTGGTTAGATCATATAGTTTAGGTGCGGTACCTCCATGATTAAAGTTGTTGAACTCAATATATTGCTGGGAGGCACTGGCATTCATTTTAAATAGGAAATAATCTAATCCGGATACGTTGAAATTACGTGGATATGCTAACTCCCAAAAAGAGAGTCCGTACCAATCTGGTGAAGGACCGGTTTTGTAGTGGTCACATGTAAAGGTATTATTGCTTAACAGGCTGCTAGCCGCAATGTTTAAATTTATTTTTTTAGTATCTGCCCCTCCATAACTAGTGTCTGACAGAAGTGCCCCATTAAAATAAACCCTTAGATAATGTGTAGAATCGTAGCGGGAATAGGCAACGTTTGTTACTTTAAAATTTGCATTTACTGAGGCACTAACAAAATTGGGTGTACTGAAAGTTTTTGTAACACCTGTATTATCCACGAATCCTTCGCCTATATCAAATTGTGATGAATAAAAATCTTCCTGATGCGTAACATCTGTGTTTTTCCCACCCATGAAATATGCTGTGCCATGGTAAGTTAATGTTTCCCAACAATAACTTGCAGGAGTAGGTGCAGGACTTGGGATAGCTGTTGTTATAGCTTTATAGCGAATATGATTGGTATAATTGTCGAAGGTCAGGAAATACGATGAGGTATCTGAAAACAAACTTCTTTTTTCATCGGTTTGTTTTGTAGAATCCAAATAAAGTTC
This sequence comes from Bacteroidetes bacterium UBA1312, assembly GCA_002307135.1. Taxonomy (GTDB): domain Bacteria; phylum Bacteroidota; class Bacteroidia; order Chitinophagales; family Chitinophagaceae; genus Rurimicrobium. The sequence continues at coordinate 206,861 of DBTQ01000002.1, read as the reverse complement.
TTTATCTAAATAGCCATCATTAGGTGCACCATGAAATTCAATGTAATCTGTAGCTGTTAATGTATTGTTTGTACTTGTATAAAGTGCCACCTCCTTACCATCTCTGTAAAGGATAAAATTATCGCCCAAAGTAGTGCTGGGAATTCCTGCTGCATCCAGAGCTGTTTTTTGAATGCGAAATATACCCTCTTTACTAACTTTAAATTTCCAGTAAGTTTTGCTATAGTCGATCCACTCATTACCATATTTTCCTTGTGCTTTGCTATCATTTGGCAAGGCATAAAGGACTATGAATAGTAGGAGGAGATACTTTTTATTCAATTTCATAAATGTCCGATTTTAATCTCTTGTACTTTTTGAATGGTTACTTTTTAGGAACAGTTCCGGTCGATTCTATTGAAAGATCTTTGGGCTTATTACCAATCTTATTTATGTCTAGTCTAATAGATACGATATGAGAAAATAAAGGATTACTCTGTGTTTGTAAACTTGTATAGGCATAGTCAACCATCAATGGGCCTAACTTTAGTCCAAGTCCCACAGACGGTTGGAAAATGGTAAAATATTTTTTGTTGGTACTGTCTTTGTCGTCTAATACTTTTTGGATATTACAAACTCCGGCTCTTAGAAAAATTGTTTTCCGATAATTCAATTCCAAGCCTGCATGTGGGTCTATACTGAGTGTTTTTGATTTAATAACGGTGTTGCGCATACCATCGCTGGTGATATCAGCGTCCAGCTCCATTAAGAATTGAAATTTTCGTGTATTTTTCAGGAAATTATAGGCGAGTCCAAAATTGAACCGTGGTTTCATTACCTCATAAGACTTTACAGGAATTTCGTTACCTGTTTGACCGAAAACTTCTTTTTCGTGATCAGTAAGGTTAAAGGTCCAAGTGGTGTATGTAGTAGTAATATCTTTCGCTACTAAACCAAATTGCCATCTATGGTAAGCCGCTTGTAGCCCAACATCTATACCTCCGCCCCATGCATTCGCCATTGAACCAATATTTCGATAAATGATTTTTGCATTGACACCCAGACTAGTTTTAATTTCCGGATTTTTGAATAATTTCATCTGCTGTGCATACGAAATTAAAAATGCATAATCGCCGGCAGATATAGATTTCAGTTTACTTTCATCAAAAGATCCGTCTGGCTGTACATAATCTAATGTGTATGGAATGTCGTCTGTTGCAAAACGGATGAAGGATATGCCTACGCAACGTTTTTTATTTTTTAAGGGCAATGCCACCGATGCATAGTCGTATTTTGCATTACCTGCAAAATATTCAGCGTGCATAGCCCCTACTTGCAAATTATCTTCAACCTTTGTAAGACCAGCAGGATTCCAATAACCACTGTTAACATCATTAGTAGTAGCAGCTTGTGCAGATCCCATTGATAAACCGCGTCCGCCAATACCAATATTTAGATACTCATTTACATATATTTTATCTTGTGCATTACTAATAACAGATGCAAATAGCCCTGCAATTAGTAATAGCTTTTTATTATATACAGTGAAATAGAGACGTGTTTTCATATCAATAAAGAGAGGTCTATCTGAATTTATACAAAAGTTATGCCAAATCTAATTTTTCAAAATAACAAACGGAACAAATCGGCATAATAGTTGTTATAGATTCAAAATTAAACAAAAAAAATTATTTATTTCTTGCTCATATTTCATGCTTGAGCTGTAGTAGGTACAAAAAAAAACTGACTGATACGTATCAGTCAGTTTTTTTGAAAGGGTGTAAATAATTATTTTTTAGGAGCATCTGAAGTAGCTGGAGCTGCTTGAAATACTTCTCCCTTTATGTACAACTCAATACGTTCTTTGCCGTCTTCTTGTGCAGCATTTGATTGTATATAAATTGTTTTTGTAAATGGTTGAACACGACCTTGTGTATTATAACGAACAGTTATTTTACCTTTTTTACCTGGCAAAACGGGTTCTTTAGGCCATTCTGGAGTAGTGCATCCGCATGAAGCGTTACATTGATTGATTACTAAAGGCTCTTTACCTGTATTTTTAAATTCAAAAACGTGCTCTGCAATTGGACCTTCAGGAATTTTACCGAAATCGTAAGTATTATTCTTGTCAGAAAATACAAGCTTAGGTGCATTTTTGTTAACAACTTTTGCAGCAGGAGCAGCAGTAGTTGGGTTTTGAGCATAAAGTGTAGTCCCAAAACCGATAGCTAGACATAGAGTGAAAACGACTTTCTTCATTGTTGTTTGTTTTTTATTTATAAGATTTTCATTTGACTTGATAATGAACATTTGGTTTAACCTCGGTTCTTTAGATATTCAAGTTAATATTAGTTAGTTTTTATTAAAGAGTTGTTTACTGGTACAGAACCGGTTGGTGCTTTTTCTACTTCGCCTTTAATGGTCAATACTTTTGTACCTGCATTAGAGTTGATTGTAATGGATTTAGTAAAAGGTGCAACACGGCCTTGAGTATTATAAGAGGCTTTTACTTTGCCTTTTTTACCTGGCAAAACGGGCTCTTTAGAATAAGACGGTGTGGTGCAACCACATGATGCGCTTACATTAGAAATAACGATTGGCTCTTTACCTGTATTGGTAAATTCAAACTCATGCTCAGCTGCAGGGCCTTCAGGTATTGTACCAAAATCGTGTATAGAAACAGGAAAATACATATTCTCAGGTTTCAAAGAAGATGCAGGAGCGGCGGGTGTTGCAGGAGCCTGCATTGTAGGAGTATTGGAATTACTAAGAGTAGGAGCTACAGGTTTTGATTGAGCAAACGCAGCATTTACTGCAAGAAACATACCAATGGATAAAATTATTTTTTTCATGTTGTTTTGATTTTTAATGATTACAAATGTAAGTACATCAACTGTTGTGAATACAATAAACCTGTTATTTTCGAGTTAATATACCTTAATTGGTTGATTATTTTTTAGCAGGATCGGTTGGTTTAGCATTATCTACAACCTCTCCTTTGATAAATAGTTCATATCGGTCAGCGCCATTTTCTGTTGGTGCATTGGATGTTAGATATACCGATTTAGTGAAAGGACCAACATGCCCTTGAGTAGTATATTTAACTACAACTCTACCTTTTTGACCAGGCATAATAGGTTCTTTAGGCCATTCAGGACTTGTACATCCGCAGGAAGCCTGTCCATTTGTGATAATTAGTGGCTCAATTCCTACGTTTTTGAATTCAAAAATATGTTCTGCAACTGGTCCTAATGGTATTTTACCAAAATCGTAAGTATTTTCTGGATCAGTAAAAGAAAATTTAGCAACATTTTTATTCACTGATCTAGCCAGTGCCTCCATAGGAGGAGGTGTCTCTCCAGGAGTTGGAGTATAAACAGCTGTTATTGGGTTCTGCGCACATACTACGGTTGTTAATCCAGCCACCAAGCTCAACGTAAGCATCATTTTTTTCATTGTAGTAGTTATGTTTAAGTGTTACAATATTACTGATGTAGTTACAAATATAAGCGTAAAAATAACATGTATGCAGTTATTTTGCAGTTAAAATATTTTTCAACCATATTTGTACCATGGCATCTTTTCAAAATGAAATCGACAATTGTCTAAGCTTTATAAGGAGTGGTAAAATAATATTATATCCTACAGATACCGTATGGGGCATCGGTTGCGATGCGCTGAATGAATCTGTAGTGGATAAAATTTTTGAAATTAAACAAAGACCCAGACAAAAGAGTTTAATTATACTCCTGTCAGATGTATCAGAACTTTCTAATTATACTGACCAGTTGACGGATTTTATGCTGCAACAGATAATATCCTTTACTACTCCTACTACAGTGGTGTTGTCGGAAGCCCAGAATTTGCCTAGAAATGTAATCAACGAAGACGGAAGTGTTGCTATTCGAATCACTAAAGACCCTTTTTGTAAATCGATAATTGATGCTTTAGGCAGACCTGTTATATCTACTTCTGCAAACATAAGTGGAGCAGACACGCCTGCTATTTTTAAGCAGATAGCGGCAGAAATAGTAGAAGCGGTGGACTATGTAACTACATATAGGCAAGGCGATGAGACTATTACGACTCCTTCCCGTATTGTTCGCTTTGAACAAGATGGCACAATTGTTTATTTACGTTAATTGAAGCATGCTCATTAAATCTTGGTAGCTTAACTCCGTTTTACTAAAAACTAAAAACGTAAATTTGCCGCTCTTATGGATATTTCGTGCAGCAAAGAAGAACGACAACTATTAGAGCGGATAGCCGCTGCGGCCAATCAATTAGATATGCCTTGTTATTTAATTGGTGGTTTTGTGCGGGACAAATTATTGGGTCGAAATAGTAAAGATGCAGATGTAGTATGCGTGGGCAATGGTATTGCATTGGCTGAGGCTGTATCGGCCACTTTTGTGCCAAAATTGCATGTCAGTTTTTTTAAAACTTACGGTACCGCACAAATAAAATTACCCAATGGTTTTGATGTCGAATTTGTTGGTGCACGAAAGGAATCTTATCAAGCAACATCACGAAATCCTCAGGTGGAAGCAGGTACGCTTGAAGACGATCAGAACCGTAGAGATTTTACGATTAATGCAATGGCGATAAGCCTTAACAGCAATGATTATGGTGTGCTTATAGATCCTTTTGGTGGTATTGCAGATATGGAGCATAAGATCATTCGAACACCATTAGACCCTGATATTACTTTTTCAGACGATCCACTACGCATGATGCGCGGCATTCGTTTTGCGACTCAACTGGGTTTTGAAATTGAGTCAAGTACTTATGAAGCGATAGCAAGAAATAAAGAACGGCTCAAAATTATTTCGCAAGAAAGAATAACAGATGAGCTTAATAAAATAATAGCGGCTAAAGTTCCATCTATCGGTTTTGATCTGTTGTATCGTACAGGTTTATTAGAGATGTTTTTTCCTCAAATGGTTACACTTGCAGGAGTAGAGATATTGGAAGGGAAGGGTCATAAAGATAATTTTTATCACACTTTACAAGTGCTCGATAATGTAGCTTATCGAAGCAATAATTTATGGCTGCGTTGGTCTGCAATATTGCATGATATTGCGAAGCCTGCAACTAAACGTTTTGAACCCGGGCATGGTTGGACATTTCATGGGCATGACGCATTGGGGAAAAAAATGACGACGCAAATTTTTCGACAATTGAAATTGCCTCAAAACGAGCACATGAAGTATGTTGCTAAATTAGTAGGCTTGCATTTGCGCCCGATAAGTTTGAGTAAAGAAGAGATAACGGACTCTGCAATGCGTCGATTATTATTTGATGCAGGAGATGATATTGACGACTTGATGCTGCTCTGTGAGAGTGATATCACATCTAAAAATAAACAAAAGGTGCGGCGCTTTTTGGAGAATTTTGGCTTGGTGAAAACCCGCTTAAAAATAGTAGAAGAAAAAGACCGCATTCGCAATTGGCAGCCGCCAATAGACGGTGCCGATGTGATGAAAATATTTAACCTGCCTCCATCACGAGAAGTAGGTGTGATAAAAACGGCTGTTCGTGAAGCTATATTGGATGGTATTATCCCAAATGACTATAATGCAGCATATCAGTACATGCTGGATAAAGCAAGAGAATTAGGATTGAAACCTAGCGAAATGCACTAAAAGAATTACCAAATTTTTCTTTTCAACCATGCTCTGAATAATTCCATTTTCATGGTACTCTTATCGGGCTCGCTTAAAGGGCCGATATAAGGAGTCCCGCGTTTCAGGAAATATTTATTGAATGTAGATTGGTTCATCCCCCATTTCATCATAAACTGTTTTCGTCCATTGTTTTTTATAATCCGCAAAGTTGATTTGGATTGAAAATGATAGACCCTGCTTTTGCCAATACCTTTGAAAATACGACAACCTGCAGCCCACATCTTCATGGCAAAATCGTCATCGCTACTCATGCCCGGGCTAAGCTCTATACTGTAACCTCCGGTAATATGCCAATACTTTCGGTGAACAATTGTTGGTGGCCAAGCTGAACCGTTCCAATCATTTTTTTCATATTGTCCATATTCTTGTAGTAAATCCTGTTCCCTAAATGTGGCAATAGATTGCCCATAATCGTGATGGATGACGCACGGATTTTGATAATTAATTGGCTCTATCATAGTACTCGAAAACATGAAATTATCGGTATTCAAAGCCTTAATTTCTTTTATTAATTCAATATCCCATTGCGGACATACATACATATCATCGTTCATATACACAATGTAATCTTGTGTAGCGAGACCCGCGGCCATATTTACCGCAATACAGATACCTGCATTGTCGGTAGTATGGGTATGATCAATGCGTTCGTCAATCGCCCATTGCAGGGTTCCATCACTGCCATCATTGATGTGCAGGATTATCTGATGTTTGTAGGCAGAGTGTTTACGAATACTGTTGACACAGAGCTTCGCAAAGTCGATATTATTCCAGGTAGGTATGATAATTGAGAACATAAATTCGCTGTTGGCGCTACGAATGTATAATTTTATGAAAAATTTTGAGCAATGTTATTAGAGATTCATCCGGATAATCCACAACAAAGGCATATTAAGACCGTTGTTGATAACCTTCGTTTGGGTGGTGTTATTATTTATCCTACCGATACTATTTATGGATTAGGTTGTGATATCTATAATACAGAAGCCATTGAACGTATTTGTCGAATCAAAAAAATTGATCCTAAAAAAGCTCAATTTTCGTTCATTTGTAATGATCTGAGCCATCTGAGTAAATTTACCAAACCTATCGATACTCCTATATTTCGGATGCTCAAAAAAGTCTTACCTGGACCATATACATTTATTCTTGAGGCGAACAGGGAAGTGCCTAAATTATTGAAAGCCAAAAAAGATACTGTAGGCATTCGTGTCCCCGACCATATTATTGCACAGGCAATTGTTACGGAATTGGGTCATCCTATAATGAGTGTGTCTTTGCCTATGGATAATGATGTTGAATATTTTACTGACCCGGAACAAATGCATGAATTGTTTGGAAAGCAAGTAGATATCGTTATTGATAGTGGTATAGGGCAAATTATTGCCTCAACAGTTATAGATTGCACCTCTGGCGCTCCAGTATTAATTAGAGAAGGAGCCGGCGATTGGGAAGAAATTTTGGGATAAATAAGCTATCCTTTGAATAGAATTTTGAATAACACTCAAATAATTTCAATTTTTCTTTATTAGATATTAACCTGCTCTTGTTTTTTCAATAGGATTCTATCTGAAATCATATTTCTCAAAATTGCCACATTATATTTCGTATTTTTGCGCCTCTAAATGATCAAATGAAGAATATTCGCAATTTTTGTATTATCGCTCACATCGACCATGGTAAAAGTACTTTGGCCGATCGTTTATTAGAATTTACACATACCATTTCTGACCGTGACATGCAGGCGCAAGTGTTAGATGATATGGATTTAGAAAGAGAAAAAGGAATTACAATCAAAAGTCATGCTATTCAAATTGATTACCTCCATAAAGGTGAAAAATATGTACTTAACCTGATTGATACGCCGGGTCACGTTGATTTCTCTTATGAAGTATCGAGAGCATTGGCTGCATGTGAGGGAGCACTCCTATTAGTGGATGCCACTCAGGGTATTCAGGCACAAACGATATCTAACCTTTATTTGGCTTTGGATAATGATTTGGAAATTATACCTGTCATCAACAAAATTGATATGGATGGTGCAATGATTCCTGAAGTAACAGACCAAATTGTTGATTTAATTGGATGCAAACCCGAAGAAATTATTTTGGCCTCGGGAAAAAGCGGTATTGGTGTTGAAGATATTTTAGACGCTATTATTAATCGAATTCCTGCGCCGAAAGGTAATGTCGAAGCGCCCTTACAAGCACTTATTTTTGACTCTGTATTCAATCCGTTTCGTGGTATCATTATCTACTATCGTGTACTCAATGGAACACTCAAAAAAGGCGATAAGATTAAATTCATCAACGCTAAAAAAGAATACGAAGCAGATGAGGTGGGGGTATTGAAATTGACACTTACACCAAAGAAGGAAGTACTAGCAGGAGATGTGGGTTATGTGATTACAGGTATTAAAAATGCTAAAGAAGTAAAAGTTGGAGATACCATTACTGTAGTTGGTGCAAATGAATCTGTAGAACCGATACATGGCTTTGAAGATGTGAAGCCAATGGTATTTGCAGGTATATTCCCTGTTGAAACGGATGATTTTGAAGAGTTGCGGGAGTGTATGGAAAAGCTCCAACTCAACGATGCATCATTGACCTTTGAGATGGAAACATCGCAAGCATTAGGTTTTGGTTTCCGTTGCGGATTCTTGGGTATGTTGCACATGGAAATTATTCAGGAAAGGTTAGAACGTGAATTTAACCAAACGGTAATCACTACTGTGCCCAACGTAAGTTTTTATGCCTATACCCAAAGAGAAAAAGATGTGCGTATTATTGTAAACAACCCTTCCGAAATGCCTGAGCCTACACGCTTAGACAGAATTGAAGAACCATTTATACGTGCACAAATCATCACAGCACCCGATTACATTGGCAATATTATGACGCTTTGCCTCGGTAAACGCGGTATGCTTATTAACCAAAACTACCTTACCCCTACACGTGTAGAACTTACATTTGAAATGCCAATGGCAGAAATTGTATTTGATTTCTACGATAAATTGAAATCTTCGACACGTGGTTACGCTTCTTTCGATTATCACCCAATAGACTATCGGGAAGCAGATATTGTACGTATGGATATTTTGCTCAATGGAGAACCATTAGATGCTTTGAGTGCATTGATACACCGCAGCCGTACACAAGACTTTGGCCGAAAACTATGTGCTAAATTAAAAGAACTCCTGCCTCGTCAACAGTTCCTTATTGCTATACAAGCCGCAGTAGGTGCCAAAATTGTCGCTCGCGAAAATATTTCTGCAATGCGTAAGGATGTTACTGCAAAATGTTATGGTGGTGATATTTCGCGTAAACGTAAATTATTGGAAAAACAAAAAGAGGGGAAAAAACGTATGCGCCAAATAGGAAATGTGGAGGTGCCACAAGAAGCATTCCTTGCGGTATTGAAGCTGGATGAATAAGTTGTTAAATATATTTTCATTTAAGAATAGCCCATGGATTCATTCTTGGGCTATTTTTATGACAAAAATTATTGGAGACACCTGCAATTCTGTGTAATTTTGAATATTCCTAAATAAGATACCTTTTATGCCACACTATTATAGCCTTGGTAAAATTCCTCATAAACGCCATACTCAATTTCGCAAACCGGATGGAGGCTTGTATGCAGAACAATTATTTAGTACTGAAGGTTTCTCTTCTAACTCATCGTTGTTGTACCATATCAATCCGCCAACCCAAATTATAAGAGTTGCAGAGCCTATAGATGTTAGTCCTAAGCAGGCAACAGATAATATACTCAAGCACCGTAGCTATGAAGGCTTTAATGTTGACCCAGCTAAAAATTATTTAGACAGCCGTAAAGTAATTTTGTTCAACAATGATGTACATATATCCTTAGCTGCGCCAATGGAGAGCATGATGGATTTCTTTTATAAAAATGCAGATGCAGATGAAGTACTATTTGTGCATGAAGGGACAGGCATTTTGAAAACACAATATGGTAGTATCACATTTAGCTACGGCGATTATTTGGTGATACCTCGCGGAACGATCTACCAATTAAGTTTTGATACGGATAAAAATCGATTGTTTATAGTAGACTCATTTAGCCCGATTACTTTTCCTAAAAGATACTTGAGTAAATATGGCCAGTTGTTAGAAAATGCGCCGTTCTGCGAAAGAGATTTACGTAAACCAAGCAATTTGGAAACGTTTGACGAAAAGGGTGAGTTTTTAATAAAAATAAAAAAGAAAGGACTGATGTATGATTTTTGGTACGCCAATCATCCTTTTGATGTTATTGGCTGGGATGGTTGTGAATATCCTTATGCCTTTAGTATTCATGATTTCGAACCAATTACAGGGCGTGTGCACCAGCCACCACCGGTGCACCAAACATTTGATGCAAACAACTTTGTCATTTGTTCTTTTGTACCACGGTTGTACGACTATCATCCATTATCCATACCGGCACCATATCACCATAGTAATATCGATAGTGATGAAGTGTTGTATTATGTAGATGGCGACTTTATGAGCAGAAAACATGTAACGCGAGGTATGATTACACTGCACCCCGGAGGTATCCCGCATGGGCCACATCCAGGCACGGTAGAGAAAAGCATAGGCGCTAAAGAAACTAAAGAATTGGCTGTGATGGTTGATACCTTTCATCCATTGATGATGACCGATGCGGCAAAGGGAATCGAAGACGAACGTTATATTAATAGTTGGATGGAATAGTCCTTTTCGTATTTATAAAAAACGCCCGGATATTCCAGGCGTTTTTTATAAATACTATAGTAATGAAATCATTAGTACAACTATATACCGGAGACATTGACATAATTGTCGATAGGCAGGCGTTTGGCAATAGATCTTGCAAGTGTCATCTCATCTGCATATTCTAGCTCTCCACCAAAAGAAATACCTCTGGCGATGGCTGTTATTTTCACAGGCAATCCGCTCAGTTGCTTTGATATAAAATAGACTGTGGTGTCGCCTTCCAATGTTGGGCTGAGCGCCATAATAATTTCTTTTATTTCAGCATTATTTTTTACACGTTGTTGCAAAGAATAGACATTCAACTGGTCGGGTCCTATGCCGTCCAGCGGCGAAAGAATACCACCTAATACATGATAGAGTCCGTTGAATTGTTGTGTTGTTTCTATGGCTATTACGTCCCGTATATTTTCTACAATGCAGATCTGGCTACGATCGCGTGAAGTATTGACGCAAATAGCACAAATTTTAGTATCTGCAACATTGTGGCATTGTTCACAGAAAGTAACACCATGTTTCATTTGCGAAATAGCTTGTGTAAAGCCATCTACATTAGTATCATCTGCACGTAATAAGTGAAGCACCATTCTCAATGCAGTTTTTTTGCCAATGCCTGGTAATTTGGAGAATTCGGCAACTGCATCTTCAATAAGCCTTGAGGAAAAAATCATAAACGAGGGAGCACAATAAATTAAAGACGAAGGTACTGAATAAATAGAGGTATATGTCCCACAATTTACCTTTGCTATTGATTGACCTCAAATGGTGGGCAAATAATGTGCTGGCCTTTATTTTTCCTTTAATTATGTAACTTTGCAACCTGAAAAATACTTATCAAGAATAATTGTTTTGATAATCTAAATTATTTTTTATAAATGCCAGCTATGTCTTTTACACCCAATAATAAAATTCGCATTGTTACCGCAGCATCTTTATTTGATGGGCACGATGCAGCTATCAATATCATGCGCCGGATTATGCAAGCCAATGGTGCAGAAGTGATTCATCTTGGTCATGATAGGAGTGTGCTTGATGTGGTTGATTGTGCTATTCAGGAAGATGCTAATGCCATTGCGATGACCTCATATCAAGGTGGGCATGTGGAGTATTTAAAATACATGTACGACTTGCTGAAAGAACGTGGTTGTGGACATATTAAAATATTCGCTGGTGGTGGTGGAGTGATATTGCCTACTGAAATAGAAGAATTGCATAACTACGGTATTACTAAGATTTATTCGCCTGACGATGGTCGTTCTATGGGCTTGGAAGGGATGATTATAGATCTTTTGCAAAAAAGTGATTTTCCTACCGGCAATCTTCTTAATGGCGAAGTGGGTCATTTGACAGACAAAGACGCAAAATCAATAGCCAAGCTTATCTCTGCTGCTGAAAATTTTTCAGAGTTGCCAGAAACGCAAGCGATGTTGAAAAATGTAGCGCAACAAGCTAAAGACAGTAAAACACCAATATTGGGCATTACGGGTACAGGAGGATCTGGAAAAAGCTCTTTAGTCGATGAAATCGTACGCCGCTATCTGTTGGATTTTAAAGACAAAACGATTGGCATTATATCTGTGGATCCCTCTAAGCGTAAGACAGGAGGGGCATTGTTAGGCGACCGTATCCGAATGAACGCCATTCGTAATCCGCGGGTATATATGCGCTCTATGGCAACCCGACAAAGCAATTTGGCTGTTTCAAAATACATACACGATGCAGTCAATATTTTAAAAGCGGCACAGTTCGATTTAATCATTTTAGAAACCTCAGGTATTGGACAAAGCGACACTCAAATTACGGACTATTGTGATTTGAGTATGTATGTTATGACTCCTGAATATGGTGCTGCTACGCAATTGGAGAAGATAGATATGCTTGATTTCGCTGATATTGTAGCGGTCAATAAATTTGATAAGCGTGGCGCATTAGATGCATTGCGCGATGTGAAAAAGCAATTTCAACGCAATCATAAATTATTTGATAAAGATTCAGAAAGCATGCCTGTCTTCGGGTCTATTGCTTCTCAATTCAATGATCCCGGCACAAATACTTTGTACCGCGCATTGATGGACGTTATTGTCGCTAAAACTGGTGCGGATTTAAAATCAGATTTTCATCCAAGTGAAGAGTTAAGTGAGAAAATTTATATTATTCCACCTGCCAGAACCCGCTATCTGAGTGAAATTTCTGAAAATAACCGTGGATATGATAAGCGTGCAAAAGAGCAATCTGATATTGCACAAAAATTGTTTGGCATTCGTAAGACAATTGAAACCTTACAGGCTATAGCGGTGGAAGATAAAGATAGATTGATTAAAGAGCTTGAAGAATTGTATGCAAAAATCACATTGGAAATAGACCCCAAGAATTTATTATTGTTGCAAAACTGGGAGACAAAAAAGCGCCACTATCAGGATGAATATTATGTATTTAAAGTGCGTGATAAAGAGATAAAAATTAAAACGCACACAGAATCACTATCACATTCACAAATACCCAAAGTAGCAGTACCTAAGTTTGAAGCTTGGGGTGAAATATTGAAGTGGGCGTTAATGGAAAATTTCCCCGGTGAATTCCCTTACGCAGCAGGTATTTACCCTTTCAAGCGTGAAGGAGAGGATCCTGCGCGCATGTTTGCCGGTGAAGGTGGTCCAGAGCGAACTAACAAACGTTTCCATTATGTGAGTAAAGGTTTACCGGCGGCGCGCTTAAGTACAGCATTTGATAGTGTTACACTTTATGGGCAAGATCCGGAACATCGTCCTGATATTTATGGTAAAATTGGTAATTCAGGTGTAAGTGTTCCTTCGCTCGATGATGCGAAAAAATTATATAGTGGTTTTAATCTTGCCGATCCTAAAACATCGGTGTCGATGACTATTAATGGACCTGCACCTACCATTACAGCCTTCTTTATGAATGCTGCAATTGACCAGCAATGCGAATTGTATATTAAAGCAAATGGTTTGGAAGACGAGGTGAATGCTAAAATTGATGCTATATATAAAGACAAAGGCTTACCTCGTCCAGTATATAGCTCATCTGTTGGTATGGGCAAACCAATTGCTGAAGGTTTAGGCGTTTTACCTGAAGGCAATGATGGTTTAGGTTTGATGCTTTTGGGTGTAACCGGTGATCAGGTATTACCGGGGGATGTTTATCAAAAAATAAAAATAGACACACTGAAAGCTGTTCGAGGAACCGTGCAGGCAGATATTTTAAAAGAAGATCAAGCGCAGAATACTTGCATCTTTTCTACTGAATTTTCGCTCCGTGTCATGGGCGATGTGCAGCAATATTTTATTGATAAAGGTATTCGTAACTTCTATTCCGTTTCTATCTCTGGCTATCATATTGCTGAAGCTGGTGCCAACCCCATTTCGCAATTGGCTTTTACCATTTCTAACGGATTTACTTTTGTAGAATACTACTTAAGTAGAGGAATGCATATCGATGACTTTGCACCGAACTTATCCTTCTTCTTTAGTAATGGGGTAGATCCGGAATATAGTGTTATTGGTCGTGTAGCGCGTCGTATATGGTCGAAAGCAATGAAATTGAAATATGGAGGTAATGAACGTTCTCAAATGTTGAAATACCATATTCAAACATCAGGACGCTCGCTACATGCACAAGAAATTGACTTTAATGATATCCGAACAACGTTGCAGGCTTTATATGCTATCTACGACAATTGTAATTCATTGCACACCAATGCTTATGATGAGGCAATCACTACGCCAACCGAAGAAAGCGTCCGTCGTGCAATGGCAATTCAGTTAATCATTAATAAAGAATTAGGACTTGCTAAAAACGAAAATCCATTGCAGGGATCTTTTATCATTGAAGAGTTAACTGACCTTGTGGAAGAGGCTGTATATGCAGAATTTGATCGTATCACAGAACGTGGTGGCGTGTTGGGTGCTATGGAAACCATGTACCAACGTGGTAAAATCCAAGAAGAAAGCCTCTATTACGAAACCTTGAAACATACAGGTGAATTCCCGATTATAGGTGTAAATACATTTTTGAGTTCGAAAGGTTCGCCAACAGTAATTCCATCCGAGGTTATACGCAGCACTACTGAAGAAAAAGAATTCCAGATTGCTAATGTCCAAAATCTTTGGAAGAAAAATGAAAGTAATAGCGAAGCAGTGTTAGAACGTTTGCAGAAAGTGGCAATACACAATGGAAATATATTTGAAGAATTGATGGAGGCGGTTAAATATTGTTCCCTAGGTCAAATTACTAAAGCTCTGTTTGAGGTAGGTGGCCAATATAGAAGGAACATGTAGTCTATCCATCATTTAATCTTAACTTTACACTCTTATTTTTTTCGTACCAATGACAAGAATTTATTTCGATAATGCCGCTACTACATCTTTGGATCCAGAAGTATTAGACGCTATGATGCCTTATTTAACCGAAAAGTTCGGTAATCCGTCTTCAGTTTATTCCTATGGGCGAGAAACAAAAATGGCTATAGAGAACGCTCGTAAGCAGGTGGCTAAAATACTGCACGTTACTCCGGGCGAAATATTTTTTACTTCAGGTGGTACGGAAAGTAGTAATACAGCCATCAATGCCGCAGTGCGTGATTTAGGTTGTAAACATATTATTACCTCACCTATAGAGCATCATGCTACATTGCATAGTGCAGAAGTACTTGCCAAAGAAAAAAATCTAAAACTTAGCTTTGTTAAGCTGGATGGAATGGGTCACGTTGACTTAGCTCATCTTGAAGAATTATTGCGCAACAGCGAAGAAAAAACGCTGGTAACATTAATGCACGCGAATAACGAATTAGGCAACTTACTGGACGTTAAAGCTGTTGGCGCATTGTGCGCAAAACACAATGCCATTTTCCATTGTGATATGGTACAAACAATTGGGCATTATCCCGTAGATCTTTCTCAATTAAATGTTCATTTTGCAAGTGCAGCAGGACACAAATTTCATGGGCCGAAAGGGGTGGGAATCCTTTATGTCAATGCCAATATACAAATAGCACCAATGATAAATGGTGGCGCGCAGGAACGTAATATGCGTGCGGGTACTGAAAATCTATACGGTATCGTTGGTTTCGCAAAAGCATTGGAATTAGCCATGGACAAAATGGAATCAGATAGTACTTATGTACTTGAATTGAAACACTACATGCTCCATAAATTGCAAACTAATTTTGATAATATTACAAGTAATGGTGACACCTTGGGTAATAGCCTTTATACCGTATTGAATATTTCTTTCCCTAAAACCGATAAGTCTGAATTATTATTATTCAATTTAGATATGGCGGGTATTTGTGTCAGTGGTGGTAGTGCATGTTCAAGCGGCACTACTTCTGTAAGTCATGTCATTAAAGCATTGTACAACGGTCGCTCTCAGGATATGGTGCCCATACGTTTTTCTTTCAGTAAACACAATACAAAAGAAGAGATAGACGCAGTAATCGACCAATTGAAAGAAATGATGTAGTTTAGGTACAGTATCGTTCCCCCAATCCAATGAAGCCACTCTCCATTATTATTATCACCTACAATCGTCCTGACGATGTGTTGTTGCTATTGAAAAATATAGCGATACAAAAAGATGCCGAACGATTATTGGAAAGTGTCATTATCATTGACAACAATTCAGCTGTTAGCTATAGCGAAGTCAACACTTATATAGCAACTCAGCCATTACCATTCCAGTATATACATAGTGATGAAAACCTGGGTGTAGCACGTGGCAGAAATAAAGCGGTGGCTTTAGCCAAAGCCCCAATTGTGATTACAATAGACGATGATGCCTATTTTAAAGAGTCGGATGCATTAGTCAAAATTGAATCGCTTTTTGCGTCGGATTACGCGAAAGAGCATAATGTCGGTGTCTTTTGTTTCAAAGTATTTTATGGTAGTACAGGTGAGCTGCAAACAACGGCATTCCCCCACAAAAAGATTGATAAATATCGAAGCAAGGCTCGTTTTTTGACCTCGTATTATATAGGTTGCGGACATGCTATTCGCAAAGAGGTATATGATCAGGCAGGGATTTATCCGACCGATTTTTTTTATGGGATGGAAGAATATGATTTGGGTTATCGGATTCTTGATCTAGGTTATCGGATCGCTTATGATGATTCTGTCACAATTATTCATAATGAATCTCCCTTGGGCCGTACACCTCATGCGGAAAAAATGCAAATGCTTTGGGTTAATAAAAGCAAAGTCGCTTACCGATATTTACCATTTAAGTATTTTATGACAACAGTGTTGATGTGGTCTGTCCAGTTCTTGAAGAAGACTTCTTTCAATTGGAGATTATGGTTTGTCGGATGGAACAAAATCATTAATATCCCACGCACCGAAACAAGACACGCAGTCAGCAAACAAACACTTAAGTATATCAAAAATGTGGAAGGGAGAATGTGGTATTGAACATTTATGTTTTTTTAGAAGAGTGTAATATTAGTTTGTTTGCGACGAGAGGATAATGTTAATTTTCTTCAAACAGGTCAAGCATTAAAATTCAAAGTCTGGAACTATGGTTATTGGAAATGGTTTAATAGCAAAAGCATTTGCCGAATTTAGGCATGATGATAATTATCTGTTTTTTTGTTCCGGAGTCTCTAACTCGTTATGCAGGGATAAAGAAGCATTTGATAGGGAAGTAAATCTCGTAAAGCAGTCAATACGGGAAAATCAGAATAAAAAATTTCTTTATTTCAGTACAACGAGTATTGAAGATCCATCAATGACAGAAAGCCTGTATGTGCAACATAAATTAGCGATTGAACAAATAATATCGTCCTCTTGTCCAGACTACTGTATCTTCAGATTATCCAACGTTGTTGGTAATAGTTCCAATAAATATACAGTATTGAATTTTTTATTTAATAGTTTGAATAATGGTCAGGAATTTGAATTATGGAACAACTCCAATAGAAACCTGATTGATGTGGATGACGTTGTTGCTATTATTAAGGAATTGCTTGCGGAAAAAATATGTCACAATAAAATTATAAACATTGCGAATAGCAATTCCTATCCCGTACCGGAAATCGTTGCTGTTATTGAACAATATTTAAGCAAAAAGGGCAAATATGTAGCTGTTGAGAAAGGAATGTCTTATGCTGTTAATACCGATTATATCAAAAGCATAATAAATAAATTAGACATAAAATTTGAGCATGACTATATACTCAAATTGCTCTGCAAATACTATTCTATATGAATTATAAACAAGCTTGCTTAAAAAGAGATATAGAATTTATACTTGTCGCTCCGTTTGTATTTTTCGGAAAGTTGTTGGGTTTGATATTTCCTTTGAAGAAAAAGAATCCAATATTTTTGTTTTTTCCTTCTGATGGGATAGGAGGTGCGACGAAGGTCAATGCAGATATTCTTGAGCTTTTTATTTCATCTAAACCTGCGGTCATTTTCTCCAAAAAATATAATAATAACGCATTTGCCAAACATTTTGATTTACCAAATGCTAACATAATTGATTTAAGAAACAGAATTGACAATAAATGGCTCTATTTTATCAATATTATATACCGAGGCATCCTAAGTACATGGATAAATAATGCTGATGATCCAATCGTTTTTGGAGGTGAGTCTATTTACTTTTATAAAGTAATACCATACTTAAAAAAGAGTGCCAGAACAATAGAATTGTCTCACTTGAATACATGGCTCAATTATAATCAGGCATTTGTAAAATATATTGATACTCGCATCACAAGTACTCCAAAGCTAAAACGCGATATTGAAACTCAGTATCTTAAAAACAATGTCCCAAAAGAGTACTTAAAGAAACTTATATTTATTGATAATTGGGTAGATATTCCGGAATATAAAAGCGAAGTACACCAGGATTTAAGAATTTTATTTGTTGGCAGAGGTTCCCCTCAAAAAAGAGTATATCTAATAAGTCAGGTTGCCGAGAAAATAATTAAGCATACAGGGGATATTCATTTTACGTTTGTTGGAGATGTAACAAATTTGTTGTCTGAATTTGTATTGAAACATGCAAAAGTTTATGAAAATATAAGTGATAAAAACCTCTTGTATGATATATACAATCAGTCAGATATACTCATTCTTACTTCTGCGTTTGAAGGCTTGCCTATAGTCGTTATGGATATGATGGCAAGAGGTAAAGTTGTGTTGTCAACTGCAGTTGATGGTATTCCTGATTATGTTGTTCATCATGATACTGGTCTGCTTATTAAAGAAGTGAATGACGAAGAAAAGATCGTCGATGAAGCTGTTAAGTTGATTTATGAAATGAATTCGGATAGGAAGCAATTGGAAGAGATTGGAAATAGAGCATATTTATTTGCCCGAGACCGTTTTCTTAAGAGTAAATTTGAAGAACGATATAGATTTATTTTCACCAACGATGAAAATAAATAGTATTCTAAGTCTCTGCAAAGGCGGCTAAGTTATAATCAGATTAATACTTTTGACTAATTCTAAGTTGATTACCTTTTAGGTGTGCGTACAATTTGTTTAGGTATATAACTGATCAAGTGTTTCAAGCATAATTATTATTTCCTTTTATAGTCTTATTGTATGCATTTTTTATTAGTATAAATGGAAATGTTACAAACCCAATAGCTACTTCCCGTAAAAATGACCACTTAATACCATATTCAGCAGTATTTATTTTTATATGCTTTATAATAGCTTTAAATTGAAAATAACACAATAAATTATATGTTATTTTTCTTGTTGTTTTAAAGTTAAACTCAGGAATTTGATTGTATTTATTTTTTGCATCCTTGAAATTATTTAGAGCGAATAAAACACAATCAGATATATTGTCCATTTTATTGTCATGTATTTCGATTAGATTAGTTCTTGAAATATTGAATTTTTCAAAATCCCTTGATACAAAATTTGACCCATAAGTATTATGATGGATAAGTTGTATCATTGGTAACAATTTAGCGCCGCTGGATGTAGATATCCAGGTTATTCCTGAAGAAGTGCCGAGTAATAATGTACAATGATGTGTTAAGGCCGCCGTTTCTCTCAGGTTAAGCGTACTTCCGTCTATTATAGAAGAATTGGCATGTACAATTTTATGTGCTGAAGACATGATTACACATGAATCGCTATTTTTTACAATATTCTCCGCAATAGCAATTGCAAAATCTAAGGTTATATTAGATTGACCGCTTTGTGGAGCAAACTCAAACAGGATTCTGTGTTGAAAGCGTTTGATTAGGTTTGTATCAACAAAATACTCCGCATTCTTTTTTTCTACTTCAGAAAGTTTTAGCTCAGGAGTAATGTCTACATCAATAGGCCGTGGATAAGCATTGAATAGTGAACTTCTTATATATCCGTCATAATAAGCCTGATTACTATCAATTGTTTGAATAAAATAAACTTCGTCCCAAACGCCGTTTCTTTTTTGTGTATTTACCTCTTTTTTAAATTTTCGAAATGCCTTGATGTCTTTTTTTCTTAAACCACTAACCGCCCAAACATTATCTACATAAGTATTATGTTCTAGGATAGATTTACAATAGTCGGCGATTGCCCAAGTCAGAATACAATCTGGAAAATCTTTTTTTATTTGTTTTGCGATTGCAGTTACATACAAACAATCTCCATTAGAGTAAAGTTGAACTAGTAATATTTTCTTTTTATTCATTCATCATCATTTTTGCCAATTCTTTGAAAGAGATAAATGGCTGCCAGCCAATTGATTTAATAATTGTTGGATCTGAAACCAATTTTTGATAGGGTGACATATAATTGGGGTTATTTCCTACATACTTTTCCCAATTAAGTCCAACTAAAGAAAAACATTCGTCGAGCCAATTTTTTATGGAATACCCTAATCCAGAGGATATATTTGCTTCAAATATATCCTCCTGATATATTAATTGTAAAACTCCTGCAACAATATCACCAGCAAAAGTATATTCTTTGATTACATTTATATCTCCTATTATCAGTTGTTCATCAATTCCTTTTGCAATACGTTTAGCGGATTCTGAAATTTTCTTTGTCAAATGCTGTTCGTTTCTTAATGGGCTGTCATGATTGAAAAAATAGCCGACATATACCTTTATGCCAAGAGATCGGTAATATCGTGCTGCATATACAGATTGAATCCTAGCTATTGAATAAACATCTCGACCCTCAAATTCGTCTGTTTCTTTAATAGGTTTATTTTCATTTTTAAATTGTAATCCACTCCCACTGATAAACACTCTTGTATGGGGCGAGTGTCTATAAACTGCTTCCAGAATATTTAATGTTCCGGTAGAAATAGTTTCATGATTTTCAAATAAAGCAGCATGTTGGGTTGTAGATTTTGCTGCTAAATGAAAAATATAGTCAGGTTGCTCTCTTTTAATTAAATCTGCAACAGATATAAAATCATTAATTAAAATAGCGTCTTTTCGCCCTATTCCAATAATTTCTATATTCTTTTTTGTCAAAAGACGGTTCAAATAAAATCCGTCTTGACCATTTATTCCAAAAATAACAGCTTTCATCTATGATTGAATAAAAATTGTATTGACATAGGTATCGGCATATACAATGTAGCCTTTATTTTTTAGGAACTCTGAAATATCTGTCCTTTTGTAACTTCCTTGAGTTTCACCCATTCTTAATGTTTCTATTACTAAAGCCTTTGGGGTATATTTTTCAAAATTCAAAGTCTTAATAATATCGAAATCTAGTCCTTCCACATCAATGCTAATAAAATCGGGTGTGGTTTTACAATAAGTTGCTATTACGTCATTTATATTTTTCAAAGGCATTTTAATAACCCTTTCATAAGGTTGGTTATTTGCTTTTCTATAGTCAACCTCTTCTTTACTAAAAGTATTCCAACCGCTTTGTTTTTTCGGAAAAATGAAATAATCTGCTTCCGCAGTATTAGATATGCCAATACCTGTATTTACAGAGATATCTCTAGGCCTTTTAGATTTGATTTGCTTATAGATGTCTGGGTGTGGTTCTATGCAAACACCGGAGCTTCCTTTCAAGTAAAAAAAATAAGTATTGCTTCCGTGTATTGGGTGGTTAGTACCGACATCTAAATAGCTTGGTTGGTCAATACCGATAGAATTAAAATAATAATGGAGTATTCTATCTTCTCCTACTTGCGAATAGCTAGGGCGTGCATAACCTTTTAGTATCCATGGAAATGATTTTACTTTAGAAACAATTCTTGCAATTCTGTTTTGCATTATATATCATTATTTTTTAAAAATGTCTATTTTAGGTATGGGGAAAATAAAACCAGTACCATTTTCCAAAGCAACTTGTTCTCGTTCAATAAATTCTGTTTTAAAATGCCAAGGGAGTACCAAATAATAATCAGGGTTCATGGCTCGACTTTCTGCTTCACTTATTATTGGAATATTTGTTCCTAAAGTATAAGCGCCATATTTATCTGGGTTACGTTCCGCAGCGTATTCAACCAACATGCTATTAATATCGCACCATTGTAGGATTGTATTCCCTTTTGTAGATGCGCCATAAACGTGTACTTTCTTGCCTTCGTTTTTAAGTTGTACGAGCAAGTCATGCAATTCATGCTTCACTTTCTCTATTCTATATTGAAAAGCAACATAAGGTTTATCAGTATCTAATTCTAGATCAAATTCTTTTTGTCTGATATCATTCATCAACTTGTAGTTCTCTTTGTTGTAATAGAGGCTACTTTCTTTATGTGTGGCATAACAACGAATACTACCGCCATTAATATCATTAAAAGAAATTTTAAAAATTTTCATATCAGCCATGCTTGCAATTTTCTCTAAGACTGCAAGGCTATAAAATTCTAAATGTTCATGGCAAATAGTATCATAGCTATCAAGCGCTAACATATGAGGCATATAGCTCATTTCAAAAACCCATATACCTTCAGGCGATAAAAATCGTTTAATATTTTTTACAAATTCTACTGGACTTTCTAAATCATAAAACATGGCAATTGAAGTGATAATATCTAATTTGGTATCACCAATTGCTGTTGACAATTCTGCGGAAGGAAAAATATCTTGTACAACAAATGCATTTTTTACTTCTTGAGCGACATCGCTTGGATCACAACCGAATTTCTTAAAAGTTTTTGGATAATAATCAAGCAAAGTGCCGTCATTACAACCAATATCTAAAACAGTACAATCATCTTTCTTTATCAAATCTAAAGTACTATCTACAATCTCTTTTAAATGGTTGCGCATAGTACTATTTGTACCACTGCGATACCAATAGGCAGCATATAAAATTTCTGGAGGAACACTGTGTTCCATTTGTAATAAGCCACATGCATTTTCATCTATTTGTGGGTTACAGCGAACTAAAGAACAGTTAATTTTACGATATGATGGCATCTCTTTGCCTGGCTTAACAAAAGAACCTTGTAAATATTGTGGTCCTAGATTTATAACTGGTGTTAGCGAGTTTGAACCGCAAACACGACAAGTAGTTCTTTTACGAATATGCATACATTAGAGATTATTTATTAGAAATTAGTTCTTGAAACTTTAAATCAATCGCATCAATGCATTGATTTCGCTCTAAATTTAAAACAGCGAGCATTTTAACTAAACTGTCTTTTTCAGGAACAGGAATATTTTCAATGTCATACCCTTTCTCAACCTCATGCCAAAGCCTACAGTTAACGTCAGCCAGTTGTGAGAATAATTTACCTACTTCACCTTTAACTTCTGCAACTTCATTCCCTTCTTTTTTATAAACTTTATTGGACGCGAATGTGAGTTTCGCAACCGGAATATTTCCTGTTAAAGCATCATGCAAATAGCCGTCTATTTCTTCTTGTAGTTGGTTGGCCTGTTGCTTAAGACTATTCAATTTTATTTCATCTTCCGTATGGAATTCTTTTAACTTCACGATTGTTAATTTATCGCAAAGCATACCTAATGTTTCAGACATAGTGAAATATTGTTCTAGTTTTAATGGATGAAAGTATGAACTTATTATAGCACATCGCTATGTTTTAATAATCTGCTTGGTTTTATGTTTTTTTAAATATATTGAGTCATTTCATTTTCAAATGAAAGAAACTACACATTTTCGGACATTGCATTACAAATCGATTTACGTTAATGTTTTTCTGCTCATATTCAAAATATAATGCTTTGCATGAATTCGTTGCTAATAATTCTCAAAATACAGCTAATTTCGCATTCTACTTTCACGATCATCATATTCCTGCTCAATTGTCAAATCAAATTCATTTAGCTAACTTTGGCATTACTCAAAACATGCTAATTATTTGTGACAAATAGATTTTCAGGATTCTTCGATGACAAACCTCAAAGGTAATCTTTTTTCAATAAAGACCACTTTATAAAAATAATGGGTATAGTATTTCGTCAATCTGTTAAAACATCAATTGTTATCCTTTTAGGAGCCATTATTGGGATCATTTTTACCTATTGGCAAACAAAAGTGATGCCTAAAAGAGAAATAGGTATATCTAAAAATATAATATATCAAGGAGCTGTATTACAAAGCCTTTTACTTTTTGGAGTACATTCAATAGTACATACCTATATACAACGATATACAGGCAATGATGCCAAAAGAGGAACATTATTGGGGGCTGCACTACTTGTCCCTTTATTAGGAGGAATTATTTTTTGTATCCCTTATTTTCTTTTTCACAACTGGATCATTTCTAAATACCAATTAATTGATCAGCCCTATATCCGCCAATTTTTTTATTGGTTGCCGCTCCTTGTCTTGCTCTATACTTATATAACACTGTTTGAATCATATTTGTTAGCAAAAATGAAAGTGGCTTTAGCGACTTTTATGAGAGAAATAGTTCTTAGAGTAGCGAATCTTATTCTCCTTGTATTATTTGGTTTCAATTATATTGATTTTCAATTTTTTATAATTGGAACCATACTATGCTATTTTATACCGCTCATAACGTTGGTAGTTATTGCTTCGAAAGAGACAGATATTAAACTGTCGCTTAATTTTTCAGTTTTTACTAAGTCTGAAATCAAGAATGTTGTTCATTATGCATGGTATCATACACTTATAGGAGCAGCCCTTAATGTTGTTGGATTTATAGATGCATTAATGCTTGCCCCATTGAGTAAAGATGGTTCGAGTAATTTAGCAGTTTATAGTATTGCATTATTTCTTATTGGGTTTGTTAACATACCCTATAAGGCCATGATGACATCAGCCTTCCCAAAGCTAAACCAAATTTTCCTTAATAGCCATAAAGAACATCTGTTTGATTTTTTTAACCGAACTAACATCAATATTCTTGTGGCTACTGTTTTTGTTGGCGTGCTAATGCTTTCTAATATGCATAATGCTGTTGTCTTATTACCTAAGGGTTATGAATCTTTAGAATCAATATTTATGATTTTATTTTTAGGTCGTCTAATAGATGTATCTACAGGGCTCAATCAGGAATTTATCGGTATTACACCTCATTATAAATTTACATTTTGGGCATCATTGGTATATATATTGATTGCCGTAGTGTGCAATAGAATTTTCATACCCCGATATGGAATTTATGGTGCTGCATGGGTATCTACTATGGGGCTGGCTGTATTTAATATTATAAAAGCCATTTTTTTAAAACAGAAATTTGGGCTGTACCCTTTCGAGAAGAAAGGTTTTTGGATATTCCCCATAGGAATTCTTGGATATTTTATTTCATGGCTGATGCCTGCATTTTCAAACCCATTTTTAGATGGGTTGATAAGAACTCCTATTGTCGCAATAGTAATGATAATGCTAATTTTTTGGTTGCGGCCGTCCAAAGATGTGAAAGACTATTGGTTAAGTATAAAAAAAAGCAAACGATTGTATTAGTTTTATAAATGTTATTTTATTTGATTTTTACACATGGCTGACTCTCGTTATTTTCTCCTTTTAATATATAGAAGTAAGTGTCCTATTCACAGGGAATCTTATTGCAATCTCAATCAATTCTAATATCATTTATTGAGAGCATTTGTTTATCCTAATCGGTAGATTGTTGCATCTCAACTTGTAAATGCTTTTCCCTCATAGAATTGATTAAAGTCGATTAAAATTTTGTTGTTTTTAGCCAATGCGATATTATGTACTTTCGCATACAATTTTAAACTCGATATTTATCGTCTTTTTATTTTAATATTTATGCTCATTACATTCTGTGTTTGGATTTTCGTATTTATCTCTAGCTATTCATTCGGTTCATTTATTCTTCGTTTTTTCAATAAATTAACCGCTTCGAAGTATGCTCTTAATACTGCTCTAGTTTCCGTTATTGGTTTGGTGAGCTTTACTATTTTTTTGAGTTATTGCTCATTGTTTATGGCCATGAATAATATCGTGCTTCAGGGTATAGTCTTTTTGGGTACTGGAATTTCAGCTTGGTACAATAGGAATGATTTTTTTTTACTTTTTGAAAAACTTAAAATAGTTTGGCATGAAGTAAGCATACTTCATAAAATATTCTTTATTGTTTTCACGCTTTTTATGCTCATAAAAGCATCAGGACAAGTGCAAAGTGTTGATTCTGGTGCATATCATTTACCATTTATAAAATGGGTGGAGCAATACCCTGTAATTAAAGGATTAGCCAATGTACATTCTCGGTTTGGTTTCAATTATCACTATCATATTCTGTATGCTTTTTATGGATTTGCCAATATTTTTGGCACTACGCAACACGCGATCAATGGTTATTTGTACCTAATGGGCTTCGTGTACTTTTATGGGTTGTATTACAATAATAGAGCGCTAATATTTAAAATAGCTGCGGTAATAGCCTTGCTATACATTTCTCAAATTAACAAAGGGATGACAGGCTTCAGCCCTGATTTTCCTGTTGCGATAATTCAAATGATGATTATTTTTGAATGCTGGCAATATGCTGTGCTTCGTCAAAATAATGAACTAAATGCTTCTGACAGGAGCTTTTTTATTTTAATGATTTTTTGGTTGACATTCGGTACGATTACTTTGAAATTGGCAAGTGTCTCCGTTATTTTCGTACTGACCATCATTTTGTTTCGGGAATTATTTAAGAATAAAATTATTCTTTCACTTATCATATTTTCTGTACTAATTTTTGCTCCTTATTTTATACGTAATTATATTATTTCGGGGTATTTGATTTATCCATTTTATTCAGTTGATATTTTCAATGTATTTTGGAAGGTACCATTACAACATACCATAGAAGAAAAAATAGTTATTAAAAACTGGGCTTTGGGTTATAGTAATTATTACCAAGGTGGGTATCATTACAATTTGGCACTTTTTAAGCAATGGCTACATCGACTTCCTGAATTAAATAAAGCTTATTTGCCCGTTATCTTTGTAATTGGATTATGTATGTTGCTTTGTTTATTTAAATGGGGTCGTCAATTATTTTCATCAATCAAAAGAAAGCAATTAATGGATGCCGAAAACCGTACTCTTTTCGGACTAATTATTGGTTTGCTTTTTTGGTTTTATAATGCGCCAGACCCTCGTTTTGGTAATGGTATTATTTTACCTTTTATTGCAATCGTTCTGGCTCGTTTATACGTCTGTTTTTGTGGTGGTAAATTTACTAATTGGGTTGCCAAGCTGTTCCCCATTGCAATAACATTATCCTCTATTTTGTCACTTTCAGGTAAAGCAATATCTCAACCTGAGCTTCAGAGTAATGAAGTAAATTTTGCATTGCTGAAGCAACCGGCATATCCACAACCTGATACTACATCCTTAATTATCGATGGTCAAAAAATATATAAGGGTAGTAGTAATCAATACGGGAAGTGTTGGGAATGCCCGCTACCATGCAGTTACTCTGCCGACAAATATAGATTCATAGAACCAGGTAAAATTACAAGTGGCTTTAAGCCTGACTATACAGAATAAAAAGTTTACTCACGGTAAAAAATGTAAAGTATTAAGTCGTCTACCTAACGTAAAAGCTATTGTACTATTTTATTTATTGATTCATTTGCATGGAATATTTTTTTACTTTTGCTATAATTAAATAATATTAAGAGATGTTGAAGACAGGAAATACCATTGTCAGTATATATACAGAAATGACACCCAATCCGGAAACGATGAAATTTGTTGCCAACAAATTGTTGTACCCCGGCAAGAGTATCGATTTTCAAGATGAATCAAGTGCGGCTCCATCGCCATTAGCGAAGGAATTATTTGCTTTCCCTTTTATACGAAGCGTTTTTATAGCCAGTAATTTTATTACACTTACCAAAACAAATGAAACGCAATGGGATGATGTTATCCCCACCATTCGGGAATTTTTGAAAGAATACCTTGAATCAGAGAAGGTAATCATCAATGAATCAGAGATTGTAACAAAGCCCGTTGATAATACCATTAATGCAGATGATACGGATGTCGTAGTGCGTATTAAAGAGTTGTTGGAAAATTATGTAAAACCGGCGGTAGAAATGGATGGTGGAGCAATTAGTTTTCGAGGTTATAATGATGGAGTTGTATCATTGATGCTACAAGGCTCATGTTCTGGTTGTCCATCATCTATGATTACACTTAAATCTGGTATTGAAGGTATGATGAAGCGAATGATACCAGAAGTGAAAGAAGTTGTAGCAGAGGCAGAGTAATTTAAATGTATTCTAGGTTCTAAAAAATAATTTAAGTAATTAGGAAGTAAACACAAAAAGGCTGAGCATATCGCTCAGCCTTTTTGTGTTTTGAATATTGAACATATTTGTGTTTTATCTGCCTTTTTTCAAATCCACGTTTGCAAGTTGTCCACAAGCTGCATCGATGTCTTTGCCACGGCTATGGCGCAAGCGTACATTTACACGATTAGCGCTCAAATAATCCATAAACTCTTGAGTAATAGCTTCGTCTGGTTTTTCAAATTTGGCATTGTCAATAGGGTTGTACTCAATAATGTTGACCAAATCAGAAGGGACTTGTCGATATATTTTGATCAAATCGTCTGCGTCTTTTGTTGTGTCGTTAAAACCTTTAAACAAAATGTATTCGAATGTAATTTGGGTTTTGGTCATTTTGTAAAAATGATTCAATGCTTCCACTAAAACGGCTAAATTATTGCTTTCATTGATGGGCATAATTTCATTGCGTTTAGCGTCATTAGCAGCATGTAGGCTCACAGCCAATTTGAATTTAACTTGATCATCACCTAATTGTTTGATAAGTTTTGCTACTCCGGCAGTAGAAACAGTAATACGTCTTGGACTCATAGCCATTCCTTCCGAGCTGGTAATTTGCTCAATTGCCTTTAGTACATTTTTATAATTGAGCAATGGTTCGCCCATGCCCATAAAAACAATATTGGTTAATTTTTTCCCAGTACTGGTTTGTGCTTGTTCATTGATGAGCATGACTTGATCCACAATTTCTTGTGCTTCAAGATTTCGTTTACGTGCCATGTAGCCCGTTGCGCAAAATTTGCAAGTGAGTGAGCAGCCTACTTGACTGGAGACACAAGCAGTTACACGTTTAACCGTTGGAATGAGTACACCCTCTATAAAATGTCCATCATGTAATTTCAAACGACTTTTAATTGTTCCGTCGCTACTTATTTGTGTGTGGTCGATACTTACTGTATTGAGCGCAAAATGTGCGGCTAGCTTTTCTCGCAGCGATTTCGACAAATTGCTCATTTGATTGATGTCGTTTGTGAACTTTTCCCAGATCCATTCGTGTATTTGTTTGGCTCTAAATTTGGGTTCACCCCATTCTTGCATCAGTGATTCCAATTCTAGTAAGCTGTATTCTCTTAAGCTCTTCATGTTGCAAAGATAAGCTGAATAAAAGGAATGTAGTGTAGCTGTTGTTTGCATAGGTATTGTACAATTATGCGTAGTAATAGTAAATGATAATTTTCTATTTCGGAATCTAGGTTTAACAATTAACTTTGCTGCTCTTATATGGCGCGTTTTATAACATTACTGACAGATTTTGGGACTAAAGATGCTTCGGTTTCTATTGCCAAAAGTGTCATTTTGTTGCATAATCCAGATGCACTAATATTCGATATTTCGCATGACGCATCGTTTAACGTGCTTACAGAGGCAGCCTACTTGTTATCATCGAGCTATAAAAGCTTTCCAATAGGTAGTTGCCATATTGTTTATGTTGATATTCATTATGGCGCTAAGCCTGTATTGGTGCTATGTGAAAAAGATGGGCATTATTTCCTTGCACCTGATAATGGGATTTTGACAATGGCATTAGGAGATGATATTATGCAAGTTTGGAAATGTTTTGAGTTGACTCAATACAATACTTTTAGGGAATGGCAAGAATCTTGTGCTAAAATCATACATCAATTAGGAGATATAGATATTGTAGAGCTTGGTTTAATACCATATTCTTTTATTGCTAAAAGTAATATTGATTGGCCTATGCCAGTAGTCGCTAATAATTGGGTTGATTGTAAAGTTTTGCATATAGATTCATACGGCAATTTAATTGTCAATATCAATCAGCGTCAGTTCGATACTTTGCGAAATAATCGAAATTTCAGAATTGATTTGATGAAATCAGGTAAAATTTCAACAATTATTCAGCACGTATATCAGGTAGCTAACTCGGATGTTTTCGCTCGTTTTAATTCCAGTAGTTTTCTTGAAATAGGTATAAAAGGGGATAGTGCCGCACAATTACTTGGTTTTGTTGCTTTTTCCGGTAAGCAATTATTTTATAGTTCTATAAAAATATTTTTCGAATGATAAAACGTATTGTCCAAATGACGTTTGAGCCAGCGCATGTTGACTACTTTCAACAATTCTTTGATGAAAGAAAGGCAACAATAAAGGGCTTTGAGGGTTGTCAACATTTGGAATTGTGGCAAGATATTAACCAGAAGAATGTTTTTTTTACCCATAGTATATGGGATTCAGAGCATTGTTTGAATCAATACAGATTTTCTGAGTTTTTTAAAGATACTTGGGGTAAAACAAAAGCTATGTTTGCAGCAAAACCACAAGCATGGAGTGTACAAATACTATGATCTTGAGTTTTAAATTTTATTGTTTTGTATAGGGTAGCATTTCTTCAATAATTCTGCGCTCATTGCTTAGGCGCGGAATTTTGTGTTGACCGCCCAATTTGTTTTTTTCCTTAAGCCATGCTGAGAATCCCCCTTGGGGCATGATATGGACGATGGGCATACGTAATGCAATATTTTTGTATCGCTTAGCTTCATAATCCGAGTTAATACTTTTCAAGGCATTATCCATTTCTTTTGCAAAAATATCAAGAGGGCAAGGTAGTGATTCAAATTCGATAATCCATTCATGCGTCCCATTGCTTTCTCCCGTCATATATACAGGGGCAGCGCTATAATCATTCACTATTGCACCTGTTATTTCACATGCTTTGGCTATAGCAAAGTCAGCATTATCAACGATTACTTCCTCGCCAAATGCATTGAGGTAAAAAGTTGTTCTACCTGTCACTTTTATACGAAAAGGTGTGCGGCTTGTAAATTGTACTGTATCACCAATTACGTATCGCCATAAGCCGGTATTGGTGCTAATAACGATTGCATAATTAGTGTTTAATTTTACTTCTTTGAGTGTAATAACTTGTGGATTGTCTTTACCGAATTCATCCATCGGAATGAACTCATAAAAAATGCCGTGATTTAAAAATAATAGCATTCCATCTTCTGCAATCATATCCTGTGCCGCGAAAAAACCTTCTGATGCGTTGTAGGTTTCTATATAGTGCATTTTGGGTGAAGGAATGTATTGCAAAAATT
Source organism: Bacteroidetes bacterium UBA1312 (assembly GCA_002307135.1). Lineage (GTDB taxonomy): Bacteria > Bacteroidota > Bacteroidia > Chitinophagales > Chitinophagaceae > Rurimicrobium. The sequence continues at coordinate 175,693 of DBTQ01000002.1, read as the reverse complement.
GTTGCTTGTATGGTTTGAAGCTGACTCCGCCATGTATGTATAGTTCCAAATTTGGCCATACTTCCAAAATATTGTTAGCACCTGTTATTTCCAATATACGTTTAATCAACACAATAGTCCAGGTAGGGACACCAGTCATAAAAGTTACATTCTCATGGATAGTTGTCTGAGCAATGCATTCAATTTTTTGCTCCCATTCCTCCATCAGAGCTATTGATAAGTCTGGCGTTTTAAGTATTTGTGCAGACAATGACATGTTTTGCATCATTACTGCAGACAAATCACCATAAAAAGAATTTTCGTTAAGCTGATTGAGTTGATGACTTCCGCCTAGCAAGAGACATTTTCCCGACATTAATTTTGATTCTGGATACTGGCTTAAATAAAGTGCTATTACATCTTTGCCACTTTTGAAGTGATTGTCTTCAAGCGCTTCTTTGGATATTGGAATAAATTTACTCTTGTCGCTAGTTGTGCCACTGCTCTTGGCAAACCAATTAATGTCGGATGGCCATAGCAGATTTTGATTCCCTTCAAGAATTCTTTGAATATAAGGCTTTAGCGTATCATAATCATTTAAGGGGACTTCACGCTGAAAGTCACTAATGCTGTTGATGTGTTCGAAATTATATTTTTTGCCGTACTCTGTAAATTGTGCTGAACCGATAAGTTTATTGAAGACTTGTTGTTGCGAATCGATTGGATTGAGTATAAAATTATCAATCACACTTTGGCGTAGTTTTAAATAACTTGTTATAGCGGGACTGATTAAGCTCATTTATGTAATTACTGTTCTAAAAAATGCGAAAATAATATTAGGTCGCTAAAATTGGTAATAAAAAAATATAATTCTTTTTTACAGATGGGTACTGTAATTTTTTCTTTTAAGTTCAAAATTTTGACCAAGATATACTTTTTTTACCTGTTCGTCAGATGCTAATTCTTCAGCAGACCCCGCTTTCAGTATTGATCCTTCAAATAGGAGGTAGGCACGATCAGTGATGGAAAGTGTTTCTTGCACATTGTGATCCGTAATAAGAATGCCAATGTTTTTAAATTTCAACTTGGCTACAATTGCTTGGATATCTTCTACTGCAATAGGATCAATGCCTGCAAAAGGTTCATCAAGTAAAATAAATTTGGGATCGACAGCTAATGCACGAGCTATTTCTGTACGTCGGCGCTCTCCACCGCTGAGTACATCTCCTGGGCTTTTGCGTACATGTGTAAGTCGGAACTCATCAAGCAAAGAGTCTCTTTTGTATAACTGTTCTGCTTTACTTAGTTTGGTCAATTCTAGAACAGCTCCGATATTGTCTTCTACAGACAGTTTTCGAAATACGGATGCTTCTTGTGGTAAATAGCCAATGCCTTTTTGCGCGCGCTTATACATTGGTAATTGAGTGATGTTTTCCTCATCAAGAAATACAGCACCCTCATCTGGCTTTACCAGACCAACAACCATGTAAAATGAAGTTGTTTTACCTGCACCATTAGGACCCAGTAAACCTACAACTTCTCCTTGATTTACTTCAAATGAAACATTATTGACAACAGTTCTTTTGCCATAACGTTTAATCAACCCTTGTGTCTGAATCTTCAAAATGACAATACTTTTGAGTGTAAAGGTAATTATTAAACTGCAGAATGAAAACCTCGGCTATTTAAGGCGACATACAATAGTTTGTTTATGAAACCAATACGTGTAGATTCCATTCTGAAAAAAACTTTTCAAAAAACTTGCATGGTTCATTATTTGTATTACATTTGTCCGCAAATCAAAACGTACTACTAATATGAAAAAACTAATCCTTTCTTTGTTGGCATGTGGCAGTATTGCTGCAGCCAATGCACAAGCTGGAAGCACGCTTCTTTACGGAAACGTTGGAATTTCTAACACATCTAACGCTAATAACTCAAAAACTATGAGTTGGAATGTTAGCCCTGGTGTTGGTTATCAATTTGACAATCATTGGACTGCTGGTATCTATGTTGATTATCATAATGATAGAACAAATGCTGGAGGAACTGGTGATAAATGGATGGGTACTAATACTTATGAATTAGGTCTATTCGCTCGTTATACACATAATTTGAATCGTATTTTCTCTGTTTATGGTCAATTGAATGCTGGATTTACTCATGGTAATGAAACTTTGGATGGATCAACAATAACTAACACAAGATCGAATGGTTTTGCTGTAGGTTTTACTCCTGTTATTGCTGCTAATATACACAATGGTTTAGCACTAAACTTCGGTATTGGTGGTATTGGTTACAATACTTCTACAATGGAGCACTCTTCTAATTCAACTAATACATTCAATTTCAACTTTGGTCATCAAGTAAACATTGGTATCTCTAAAAACTTTGGTGGTCACAATCATCGTATCCATCGTGAGCCAGGTACAGATCGTCACATGAAAAATTATCGCGATAATGATGGCGATGAACCAAAAAAACACAAAAAAGTAAGCAACGATAACGACGAATAGTCAATTGTTGTATAATTTATATAAAACCGACCATTTATTATATGGTCGGTTTTCTTGTTTGTAGAAAAGTTGAATAATCATTATGAGTATAAAAAAAAGAAAATTAATTGCAGATATCTCTTCCAGTGCTGTGCAGATGCTCATTACTCAGCTTATTGGGTTGGTTATTTTCTATTTGATTTCTAAGTATATCTCTAAAGATGATTTTGGAGCCTACAATTGGTGTACAGCTGTTGGAGCTACAATTATTGCTATTGCATCATTGGGTCTTGATTCTGTGTTGATAAAACGTATTGCCTCAGGTAGAGATGTGAAAATAATGACGGGTATTCATTTTTTTCATACACTTGTTTCTGCGTTAGTACTTTGTTGCTCCTTGTTATTAATCCAAACATTATTCCCTACTTTATTCGAATATCATCCTTTGTTTTTTTTGGTCTTTCTCAACCTTGCTATTCTTAATATTGCTAACTCATTTAAGCTGTCACTTAATGGATTGGAGGCATACAAGAAACTCGCAGTTATTTCCGTTTGGATTAATTTATTGAAATTAATTACTGTTATCGTATTGTTTGTTGGCGGCTTTTTTACTATTCGATTTATAGTTATTGGTTTTATTATTTGTTCATTTGTGGAATTTATTTTGAGTTACTATTTTTTCAATACACTTATTTCCTCAAGTATAAAGCCACTATTTATAGCCGTTGAATATAAGAGTATTGTATATGAATCGCTCCCTCAATTAGGTGTTGTATTGTTTGACTCTGCCCTCGCACGGATTGATTGGATATTGCTGGGTATTTTTAGTACGGCTACTATTACTGCCGAATATAGCTTTGCATATAGGTTTTTTGAATTATCTCGATTACCAATGTTGATTATAGCCCCTATACTATTAACTCGATTTTCGAAATTATATATTAATGAACAATTAATTGCAGATAATAAAAAACAGGAGATACAGCGTTTTTTTAGAATTGAATTATTCATAGCATTTATTATTCCTCTTTTAATGGTTTGTATTTGGACAGATTTTGTTGATTATTTTACGAACAATAAATATGGAGCAGTTAACCTGACTACATATAGGATACTAGCAATTTGCGTTCCATTACATTACCTGATTAATTTTTTATGGACGATGGGCTTTGTTCAGGGGCAATTAAAGTTAATTATGTACATTACCATTGCTACATCATTACTCAATGTGTTGCTCAATTTATTATTGATACCGCATTATGGAAGTATTGGTGCTGCAAGTTCCTTTCTCGGATGTTCTATTGTGCAGGCAGGACTTTATTTTATGTTGATTCACCAAAAACAATTGCGCATAAAATTAATGCCATTTTTTATTCTGTTTAGCTGTGCACTAATTTCAATTATTGTCGCAAAATTGGTATTGGGTAGCACTATATTTGTTGCTATTTCTGCATTAGGGCTGTATTTTTTGTTGAGTTTTATACTGAAACAAATCTCCTTTTCGGACTTAATTAGCCTTACTCGTAAATAACCAAACTCTTCTACAGTTATCTATGAACATACTCTTTATATGTGATGAATATCCACCGGGGCTCAATGGAGGTATTGGAACTATGGTGCAGCAGTTAAGTCAGGAATTAGTGCGACAAGGACATCAGGTTTTTGTAGTTGGTTTGTATTCCTATCGCTATGGCTGCCCCGACTATGAAATAGACCATGGCGTAAAAGTATTTAGATTGCGCTATGGATTGAAGTTGCCTGTTAATGGTACAAGCAGATGGTATAATTTGTTAGAAAAACTACCCAATTTTATTAAAAGAAATTTGAATGGCAAAAGTGCATATATACACTATATTGATTTCATAAACGGGTTAATTACAGAATCCCAAATTGATATTGTTGAAATGCCGGACTGGAATACTTTTGTCTATAACATTGGTATAAAGTACCCGATTCTTCCTGTTTTTAATATTCCTTTGGTATTAAAATTACATGGCTCCCATAGTTATTTTAGTAAAGAGCTGAATGAACCCGGCAAGAAGCGTTGGCACACAATAGATCGGTTGATATGGGAGCGAGCGGATGCTGTAATAGCAGTAAGTAGTTACACTGCAAGTCAGAATACTGCATTATTTCAAAAAAACAAACCTATAAAAGTTTTGTACAATGCTATTGCAGTAGAGCATAAAGAGAATGATGTAAAAAGGGCTGAAAATCTAGTCTTTTATAGTGGATCGTTAGTGAAGAAGAAGGGTATATTTGAGCTGATGCACGCATGGAATAATGTGATCAAAGAATTGCCGGAAGCCCAGCTTGTAGTTTTTGGAAAAGGTCCAATGGAAGTCTTAAAAGCTACTCTTACCGATAAGGCTATTGCTTCTGTAACATTTATGGGACACCAACCTCGTCCTCTATTGATGGAATATTTGCAAAAAGCGACCTTAGCCATTTTCCCATCCTTTAGTGAAACCTTTGGCTTAGTAGCCATAGAAGCAATGAGTACAGGTTGTCCGACCATCTTTACTAAGCTATCTTGTGGCCCGGAAATTGTAACGGATTCTGTAAATGGACTGTTAGTTGACCCTAATAATATTGATGAGATTGCCGATAAGATATTATTACTATTGAAAAACGTTGCTTTACGAAATGCAATTGGTGTTGCAGGAAAGAAAAGTGTGCAAAAACGATTTGATTTGACGCAATCTGCTACAGACCACATCTCATTTTACCAAGGAGTGATCAGTGCCTTTAATCTTAGTTAGCATCTGCTTGTTTTTGCTTGAACCATTTTTCTTTTATGTTTATAAAGCTCAATAGTTCATAGAATACTAACAGATTAATTGACTCAATATAATAATTAATATTAAACGCAAATAGTACTACAATTATGATCGGAATTGAATAGCTTTTTTTATCCGTTCTTTTGAAAAAATAAAATAGGTATAGAATAAAAAATGATGCAATCCCAATAAGCCCATATTCTCCTAATAATTGATTGTAGGTACTAAGAGGTTTATTAGACTCACTGTGGAAAATTATATTTGAATTGAGCATGAATAGATATATTGACTTATGATTTTCTGTAAATATTTTGCTTTCATAGTGTGGTAGATGATTCTTAAAAAGAAGATGATTGGTTACTCCTGAAAAATCAAATGCAAGTGATGAAGAGAATCTCCCCATACCGGCACCTAGAAATAAATATTTTGGTTGTGATGCCAAGAAATTAACCGTTTGTTTGTATGACGTTGACTTACCGGATTTTGTGACAAAGTCATAAACTTTTATCGGCTTTTGAATATTAGAATCTTCATTCTTTTTTGATAATGTTGTTTGTGCAACCTTCAATATATTGTTCTTTTTGTCAAGACTCGCTATGTATTGCTCATTATTGATTGGTTTTCTGCCTAAAATGCTTGTTATTTTTGTTGCGGTATAGGTGGCGTTTTGTGGCGTAATGAAACAGTAAAATCCTACTATTATTGTTGCAATGAGTAGCGAAAATTTAAGAACATGTTTTCTATCCGAGCTAACCAATATTAAGATACCAAGACCAATAACTAATACTATTGTTGCATAATTGCTACAACAAAGCAATAATGGGAAAAGAGCAAAAAGCATGAATCGTATGTTTCTTCTGTATGTATAATAGATAGTTAATAATACGGATACAAATGCATTTGTGATATGAACACCATGAAAAATCCCATTAATCATATCTCCACTCGACATACCGTATGGATGAGCATGCCCGGTATTGTATGGGTTAATTACACCTTCTATGAAACATATATGAGCTATTTGTGTGATGGAAAATATTAAGTTGAGTAGAACAAAAAGCTGCAAAGAACGTTCAGTAATGTTCTGCTCATTTTCCTGAACCCGGACATAGATTATCCAACATATGATTAGAGACACAAGCCAGTAAAAAGTGCCAATTAAGAATTGGGCTATATGCCCATTGGAAAAGTCCGGATCAAGAAAAAAGAATTTAAGAATCTCTAAAGATGGAATAATGGTATAAAAAAAGGGGATCTTAAAAATATTAATCGTCCACAAACTGCGAAAATTGAGCAGGATTATTATGAAAATACCGAAACATTTAATTAGAAAACTATGTTGAGTAACAACACACAATAAGACAATCAAAGAAATATCTATATTGAATTTATCAGAAAATTTATTTTTAAACACTTGTATTAAGTGATTAGTAGAATAGGGCATATAACGACTAGAGTTATTTTTAAATTAGCTTAATTCCGTTAGGTTACAAATGTATCGTTAATATCTGTATTGAAATGTAATTTTATTAGCGGTTATGACTGATTGTTCAGCGTGAAATCAAATTGCTCTTTTTTGATTAGAAATGCTTTACAGATATACCAGTTGAAAAGCAAGTATAGTTATACTTTACCTTTGGGAAAGCTTTCTCCATCTTCTTAAATTTATTTGGTAATTTTGACCCGGTATTCTGCACTGTACACAGTTTGCTAATGAATATCTGTATATATAATATTTCTTGTCTGCCCAATGAATCTTCCGCTTATTACAGTATTAATGCCTGTTTTTAATGGTGAAAAATATTTGCGACAAGCGATTGATAGTATATTGAATCAGAGCTATTCGTCATTTGAATTTATAATAGTGAATGATGGGTCAACCGATAATACAGAGGCAATTATTCGTTCTTATTCTGATCATAGAATTAAACTTATTAACAGATCTAATGGCGGAGTATCTGCAGCATTGAACACTGGCTTGCAGTATGCTTCCGGAAAATATATCGCAAGAATGGATAGCGATGATATTGCCATGCCCGAAAGATTATCTGTTCAACTTGATTTTATGATTAATCATGTTGAATATGTTTTGGTGGGGTCGGATGCAGAGTATATTGATGAAGATGGGATCTTCATTTTCCAATACCATAATTCCGGATATACGCACGAAGAAATAAAACGGGTTTTAAGTTATGATTGCGCCTTCCTTCATAGTTCAGTTATGTTTTTGAAATCGGCGGTGTTGGAACTTGGTGGCTATAGTTTAGATGCTTATTTATTTGAAGACTATTTTTTGTGGATTAAACTAATTAATAAAGGAAAGTTCGCCTGTATCAAGCAAAATTTAATAGCTTACCGGCTTAATCCTTCGTCGATTACAATTGATTATAGGGACTACAGTAAGGAATATTTACGGATTAAGCGTCAAGCCATTATTAGCGGTAGCATCTCTGAGTTGGAAGCCGTATTATTAAAAAAAAATGTAAATAAAATAAGCCTTGCTCAAAAACGATTTTCCTATTTCTCTCTGTTAGGCAAAAAATATTTATGGAATAATCATCAGGCTAAAAAAGCACGATTTTTTTTACTGAAGGCAATTCGAATAAAGCCTTTTAAGTTCAACCCTTATTTATTGATATTGGTTTCCTTTTTACCTGCAACATCAATATCCAGCTTATATCGTTTCATAAAAAAGCAATACTAAATCGGGTATATCCAACTATGAAAAGTATTCTTTTTATACATCAATCTGCCGAACTATATGGTTCTGATAAAACACTGCTCCTGCTTATCGAAGGATTGAAGGAGCGAAAAAATATCAATTTAATTGTAGTGCTGCCTGAGCGGGGACCTCTATATGATATTTTAATCACTCAACAGATTACAACAATCATTGCCCCCGTGCTCAAAATTTCACGAAAAATGTTTTCGGTGAAGAATATTTTTTCATTGCCACTCCAGATACGCAGATCCTTCGCTATTTTGGATGATGCAACTCGGGATATTAATATCGATGTCATATACTCCAATACTCTGGCTGTATTACTCGGACTAATGTATGCGAAAATCAGGGGGTTGAAACATGTATGGCATATACACGAGATAATTGAAAAACCTGCAATTGTTCATAAAATATTTCTAAGATTGATTAACTCTTCTGCTAATAGCATGAGTATTTATAATTCTGTTGCTACTAAGAATTTTTGGCAAAGAGATCAGGCAATTAAAAAAAATAAATCGCTAGTTGTGTGGAATGGGATGTCTGAACCAAGAGTACATTTAACTCTGACTGAAATAGCCATGTTTCGAAATACAAAGTTGCATGTAAACAATGAAACTATTTTGATTGCGTTGGTCGGTAGGGTCAACAGATGGAAGGGGCAGCTTTTATTACTTGAAGTGTTCGAAAAATTAGTATTGAAATACGATAATATCAAATTACTTTTTGTGGGCTCTGCGCCTCCTGGTCAAGAAGAATATATATACAGTTTGCAACAAAAGATTAAGAGTCCCGAATTAACTGAAAAGGTTATTTTGCTGCCTTTTCATACTAATATTTGGGAAGTCTGGGATAGTATTGACATTGCAGTTGTTCCTTCTATTGAGCCTGAACCATTTGGACTAGTCGCTTTAGAGGCGATGCTTTGTGCTAAGCCTGTGATTGCTGCTAATCACGGTGGATTAGCTGAAATTGTAGTTGATGAAGAAACAGGTTTGCTTTTTGAACCAAATAATTCTGTTGTGTTAGAGCGTGCTCTGGAGCAACTTATATTACGAGCAGATAAAAGGATTTTATATGGTAAAAAAGGCTACTCAAGAGCAATCGAAAAATTTACCTTAGACCAATATATTACACAGATAGAAGCCGCATGCTTAAGTGTTTAATACGTTTTGTATTTTGATAGTGTGCAGTTTAAATAAATAGAGTATGCTTAAATATTTTCAGTCATTATTTGATTTGTCCGAATATGCGACAACATTGCTTGACAAAATTCGATTTATATTGGTTTTGCTATTCGTTGTAGCTCTGCCTTTTGATATGCTTTATTCTACTCTGGCACTTTTGATTTTAATTGTTACAACTATATTAGATTTCCGTATAGCCAAATTACAGAAGATCCCTAAACAGGTATGGATATTTCAGCTTGTTTTTTTGTTGAGTGCTTTCGGTTATTTGTATTCTACCGATAAAGGCGATGCTGCCTATTTAATTCAACGACAGTTAGCGATATTCTTATTCCCGATAATACTGCCGCTGGCTATTAAACTTGAGCATAAGCAAGTTGATGTTATTGTTAAGGCATTAATGTTGTCTTGTTTTTTGACTGTTCTCTATTTATTTTCTGTGTGTTTCAATGTCATTATAACTTCGAGGCTGCCATTAAATAGCTTGTTTACCTCGCGTTTTTTTAATCATGAATTTTCTGGGCCAGTAGGAATTCATGCGGGTTATCTATCCTTATATGTATCCTTGTCTATACTATACATTATCTATAGGATGTCTGGCGCATTAAATGTGCGTGCTAAGTTGATTTATACAATTATGCTATGCATTTTGATAGCCGGATTGATCTTTTTGGAATCGAGAAATATAATTATATCAACAGCAATAGTGATTGTATTTATTTTTCCGCTTTACCAGGTCAAAAAGAAAGTGCCTTATTTGATTATTAGTGCTTGTATTTTATCTCTTTTAATAATTGTAGCAAGTCAATCGCCTTACATAAGAGATCGGTTCTCATCTGAGTTGTTGAGTGATATCAATGTTAAAAATCATTCTGAAAAAGCATTTTCGGAACCTCGGATTAAGAGATGGCAATGTGCTGTTGCATTAATTAAAAAAGCTCCACTATGGGGCTATGGCACGGGAGATGAAATGGTTGCGCTTAAGCCCGAATATTTGAAGAATAACTTGGTACTTTCTTATCAGTACAATCTTGATGCACACAGTACTTATTTATCTGATTTATTGAAGCATGGATTTGTAGGTTTGTTTATTATTGTAGGGATGTTTATTTATTTTTTGGTATTGGCTATCCAAGGAAAGGATTTTTTATATACTGCATTTTTAATCATTTTATTAGTTGGTTTTTTTACTGAAAATATTTTGGATATTAATAAAGGCATATTTTACTTTGGGTTCTTCAATACCTTATTTGGGTATCAGATTTTATTTGAACGCAGATACCGGTTAAAAGCAATAGCACCAACTGTTAATTTATGAGAATTGCTATTTTAGGTACACGCGGAATACCCAATCATTATGGAGGTTTTGAGCAATATGCAGAACTATTTGCCACATTTTTAGCTAAAGAAGGCTGGGATGTTACCGTCTATAATTCTTCAGATCATCTTTTTCAGGGATCGGATTATAAAGGAGTGCATATCAGGCACATTTTTGATCCGGAAAAAAAAATGGGCACTATAGGACAATTTTTTTATGATTTAGGCTGTATTCTGGATACACGAAAGCAAAATTTTGATCTTGTATATCAACTGGGATATACAAGTAGTGCTATTTTTAATTTTCTTTTTCCTAAGAAGACTGTCATTGTTACCAACATGGATGGATTGGAGTGGAAACGTTCCAAATATAATAAATGGGTACAACGTTTTTTATTGTTTTCGGAGCAAATAGTGGTCAATAAAAGTGATTATTTAGTTGCGGATTCTTTAGGTATTCAATCTTATTTAGATGGGAAGTATAATAAACCGTCCTATTATTCAGCTTATACTGCAGACATACCTTCATTATTTGATGAGCAGCTATTGAATCGGTACAACCTTATTGCTAAAGCATATAACCTTTTGGTGGCAAGACTTGAACCGGAGAATAATATTGAAATGATTATTGATGCACATTTGCCTGAAAATGTCAGAACAACTCTTGTAGTAATCGGTAACACCAATACAAAGTACGGACATTATTTGCAAGACAAATACAAGACGGCTAACGTAAGCTTTATAGGGGCTGTTTACGACAAAATAACACTCGATAGTATTCGACATTACGCTCGTTTTTATTTTCATGGACACAGTGTAGGGGGAACCAATCCATCACTGCTTGAAGCTATGGCTTGTGGTTGTAATATTGTGGCTCACGACAATATTTTTAATAAGAGTATTCTTCAGGGAGATGCTTATTATTTTGCCAATGCAAAAGAGCTTAATGCAATCATTTGTAACACATCTGTATTGACTACATTTTTTCCTAATGCTGTTGCTGCTAATTTAGCACGCATCGCTAATGTCTATAGTGAGTCACAGATTTTTGTAGCGATGAAACGACAACTAGAGGTATGGTTGAAGCAGTAAAAATTAATAGTTTGTTCATTTTTAACTATTATTTTGCTAATATAAGGCTTCCTGAATTTTACAATGCGTTCATTCGTCCCTTATTTTTTGTTGCTTTGCAATAAGTTTCAGCAGCTTAAAATCCTTACCCGAAAACATGGAGATTACTGAAAGCATGGTAAATGTAAATTTACATAAACGTGAATGTGTACAAAAGACAAGTGTAACAAGATTGAATCAGATAGCCAAGCGTATATTTGATATTGTCTTTTCGTTGCTGGTCATTGTTTTTATATTTCCGATTATATTTCCAATAGTTATTTTATTAATTAAATTAGATTCAAAGGGGCATATCTTTTTTATTCAGAAAAGGAATGGACTAAACAATTGTGTTTTTCACTGTATTAAGTTTAGAACAATGGTTGTTAATAACGAGGCTGATAAAACGGCAGCAGTAACTAACGATCAACGAATTACTAAATTTGGTAAAATATTGCGCATAAGTAGTATTGACGAGCTGCCGCAGTTTATTAACGTATTGAAAGGAGAAATGAGTGTGGTGGGGCCGAGGCCGCACATGATTAGTGATAATTTAAAATTTGAAAAAGTAGTAGCTAATTATCAAATAAGACATTTGGTGAAGCCTGGCATTACGGGCTTAGCTCAAATAAATGGTTATAAAGGACATGTCAATACAGTGCAGGATGTAAAAGGTCGTACTATTATTGACATTAAATATGTACAAAACGCAAGTCTTATTTTAGATGTCAGGATTATTGTTGGAACAATTAAACTGATGGTGATGGAAACCATTCGTGCCAAAAAAGCAAGTAGATGTACAGAGCAGGACGAGTTATTGAATTCGTGATTATTGGTATAAAAATAATGCTGCTAATTGTTTTTGTTATTTACCTTTGAACAAATTGAGTTTACAGAATAAGAAAATATTAAGTTGTATCCTGTTTGTAGTATTTCTTTATAGTACTACACCTGCTACTTTTTTGCATAATATTTTCGCTCATCACCACGATACTGTTGATAGGGTACTCAAAAAAGGAGAAACAGTTGTTGATACCAATCACGTTCACTGTTCTTTTTTAAGTTTCGTTTGTGAGCCCTTTTTACCTGTACAAGCCACTTTTATAGCATTTGAGACGATTATTTATGATACCACTCATTTGGTGGCCGTATATCATTATCGTTATTTATCATCCCGTTCCGCTATTTCGCCCAGAGGACCCCCTGCTGTAAGTTCAGTAGTGATTTAGTAATGCCTTCAATATCTTGAGGGTAATCCATTTATTTAAATAATATAATTGTGCGGCGTTTTATTAATGCCACTCTGATGTTATTTGCTGTTATGATGATGGACAATGTTTGCTTTGCGCAAACAGGTGGCTATAGCATAAGCGGGCAAGTTATTGATGCACAGCGACAACCGATTTCGGGAGTTGTGTTGCGTTTGATAAACGACTCTTTAGGAGTATTAACAGATACAGATGGCCGTTTTTCGATAAGCAATAGGAACAAAGGATTGCACTTGCTTTCATTCGATATTTTAGGGTTCAATAAATTGGCGCTAAAGCTGAATCTTGTAAAAGATACGAATCTGACCATTGTGCTCAGCTCCAACGAAAATGAGTTGAAAGAGATAGTGGTTAATGGGGAAAAGATGCTGGATTTGCATACGGTTACGCAATCCGAATTAAAAGGAATTGCGCTGTTACAATCCAGAGGCTTGTCTTTGGGCGAAAGCTTAAAAGAACTTCCCGGGCTTAATTCCATACAAACAGGTCCTACGCTGTCGAAACCGGTGATTCACGGATTGCACAGCAATCGTGTGCTTATTATCAACAATGGCGTTAGGCAGGAAGGACAACAGTGGGGCTCAGAACATGCGCCTGAAATAGATCCTTTTATCGCTAATAAAATAGTAGTGGTAAAAGGTGCTGCCAGTGTTCGTTATGGTTCGGATGCCGTTGGAGGTGTGGTACTTTTAGGGCCTGATGATTTACCTCAGCAAAAAGGGATAACAGGTGATGTATATCTAGTCGGTGCTAGTAATGGCCGTTTAGCTGCTACTTCGGCCATGTTACAAGGGACTTTCGATAAAGCTTTGACTGGGCTGTCGTGGCGTGTACAAGGCACACTCAAAGAAGCCGGAAATTTTCATACACCCAATTATTACCTAGATAATACCGGATTTAAAGAAGGTGACTTCTCTGCAAATGTGGGGTACAAATGGAAAGGTTTTGACTTCAAAGTGTATTATAGCCAGTACAATACCAAGACCGGTATATTTAGTGGAGCTGAAAGTGGCAATTTGCAGGAGCTGCTCGATAAATTTAAAGAAACAAGGCCTGCTACACCCGATGATTTTTCTTATGATATTAAGCGTAGCTATCAAACGATCAATCATGATTTATTGAAAACGAGTGCTACTTACCGGTTTAATAATTCAGGGAAACTGGAATTGATTTATGGTGTGCAAAAAGATAAGCGTAAGGAGTATGATGCTGATTTACCTTTCTCTTCCAATCCGAGTTTATTGACAGAGCCGCAGCTGAGCTTTCAGCTCAATACCCAAACGCTGGATCTAGTTTATACACAGGCTGGGCATAATGGATGGACAGGGAGCTTTGGGTTTACTGGCAATACGCAAGGCAATATCTATAGTGGTATCCGCTATCTTATTCCCAACTTTCGAAGCTATGAAGGTGGTTTGTTTTTGATACAGCAATATGTTTATCACAAATTTACTTTTGAGGCTGGGTTGCGTTACGATTACAGATGGCTGCGTGTATATCAACGTAACCCGACTACGCTCGCATTGTACAACAGTACTTTTGATTATAGCAATGCAACAGGCACTGTTGGCGGCACTTACCGCTACAACAGTCATTTTTCGGCGAGCCTGAATGTGGGTACGGCCTGGCGTGCACCGAGCATCAATGAGCTGTATATTAATGGTGTTCATTTTAGCGATGCGAGTTATCAAATTGGTGATTCTGCGCTTCATTTGGAGCGTGCTATTAATACCAGTCTTTCCCTGCATTATACGAGCGACAAGTTGCGGGTGAGTTCCGATTTTTATTACAACAATATCTGGAACTACATTTACGAAAAGCCGCTGCCGAATCCAATAACTACTATTGGCGGTACTTATCCGGCATTTGTATATACCCAAAATGATGTTCGTATTATGGGGCTGGATTTGGATATTGAGTACGACTTCTTGCCACATTTTACTTTCCAGTCAAAAACGACCCTAGTGCGTGGTTATAATAAATCGCTTAATGAAGATCTCATTTATATGCCTGCCGACCGCTTCGAAAATGGCTTGGAGTACCATTTCAATACGATTGGAAATTTTAAAGCACCTTATATTTCTTTGCAGAACGTATCTGTATTGAAACAAACAAGAGTTGCTCCCGGACTTGACTATGTACCGCCACCAGCTGCTTACAGCTTGTTTAATGCGCATTTTGGATTTGATGTTCCGCTGAAAAAAAATATACTCAAAGTAGATTTTTCAGTGGCGAATATGACCAATGTAGCTTACCGCGATTACCTCAATCATTTCAGGTATTATGCCGATGAGCTGGGCACCAATTTTACATTAAGACTTAAATATTCTTTTTAAACAACAACATTTAAAACATACAGACAATGAACAAGAAAAGCATTTTATCATGGACTTCGCTGGTTGTTATACTAGCTATTTTTGCTGCATCCTGCAAGAAAGAACAGGCCGTAGCTCCACCTAATCCGGACAATGAATTGATCACCACCGTTGAATTGGTAGCCACTAATACGAGCGATGCCACAGATGTGCAAACGGCCAAATGGGTAAAGCTGAATCCTAATGATACCACTGCTCCCGATCTTTCCAAGGCATTCTTAAACCTGAAAGCTAATGCAGTGTATAATGTGGTCGTTAAGTTCCTGGACGAAACCAAAACACCGGTGTCGGATATTACAACTGAAATACTGGCCAGAGAAAACTATCACCTGATTTGCTTTGGTGTTGGCTCCGCACTTAACCTTACAGTAAAGCGTACAGACCACGACACTAATGCGCCTACTCCATTTGAAGTAGGCTTGCAGGACGCATTCACTACTACGGCTGCCAGCACGGGCAATTTGGAAGTTACGCTGCACCATCAGCCTAATGTCAAGAATGGTGATTGTGCTCCCGGGTCTGTTGATGCGGATGTCAACTTCAATATCAATATCAAATAAATTAAGTCTTCATCACTAAAAAATATTCAAAAATGAAACGCAAATTCAATCGCATTTGTGCAGTGCTTGTTATGTGCTGTACATTCATCATCAATAGTACTTATGCCCAGCAGGAAATGGTACATCCTGATTCGAAATTATATATTGGTATTAGTGGCGGGTTGTCTGTGCCTATGGGCAATTTCGCTCGGACGGATTATGCCGATAGTAAATCCGGTTTTGCCAAAATGGGTGGTAATATAGGTATTACAGGTACCTGTTTTTTGACCAAACATTTCGGTATTACTGCACTCGTTTCCTATCAGGGCTATGGTTTTAAATCGGCGCAAAACCTTGCCAATGGTTATAAAGAAGATTTTGCAGTAGATAGCGCAACTGCTACTATACAGGGCAGTAATTACACCATCGATGCTTTGGTTGGTCCTTATTATTCCTGTACACTGCGCCGCAATCTGTTTCTGGATGTGCGGGCATTGGCGGGTATTACAAGTGCGCATTTAGCAGGTAATACCATTTATCTGGAAGATCAGACGGCTGCTACATTCGGACAAAAGGAATCTGCTGCTACCGCATTGGCAGTACAGTTTGGTGCGGCAATACGCTATAACCTTTGTAAGCATTGGGGAGTGTCTTTGGGACTTGATTACTTCAGTTCTAAACCGGATTTTTCAATCGAGAACACGAACCGGAAAAACGAAGCTGGTAGAATAATTAACAGTTATCATCAACCCATGCAGGGCATTAACACCAACCTTGGTTTAGTGTATCGTTTTTAATCGGGTCAGTGTAGGTACTTATAAACGGAGTTGCAGCGATAGCTGCAACTCCGTTTTGCTTTTATCGTCAAATACGCATACGTTTTAGGTAGGCGAGCCTCACTTTAGTATAGGCGATGCTGCATGTTGAGTATCTATGATGCTATGGACAAAATTGTTGACCATTATACATTACATCAAACCAATGTCACATTATCTTTTACAGATTTACCCACAAGCGATTATAGCCTTGAGCTGATTAACAAGGATGGGAAGAAAGGAACCACTGTAAAGCACGAATAATAAATGCGCGGCTGTTAAGTATAGGAGTTGCTTAAAATAAATTGGCTGCCTGTGCCAGGCTTTCGGGTTTGCCCACATCTATCAGTGTGTCGCCACTATGGTTATACCCGGTTATGGTTTCTGTTGCTGCTAAACGTAGATAAGTGTCTATAATAGAAAACTTGCCTTCTTCGGTTATTTTGGAAAGAAACCGACCACTTAAAATCTGAATGCCGCTAAAAGCGAATGCAGTTGTATGCAGTTCCTGACGTGCAATACGCATATCGCCATTGCTATTGTTGCGCCAAGCACAAAGTTGCATGTTTTGGTCAAAAAGTAATGCACGGGAAGAATTACGATCCATTACAGCCAGCATGGCTAAGCTGTTTTTTTGTTGCTGTGCAGCAATCATTTTTGCCAGATCGAGATTGGTTAATATATCCACATTCATCACTACAAAAGCAGCTTCGTGTTCGAAGTATGGCGTTGCTTTTTTTAGTCCGCCTCCTGTTTCCAGTACTTCATTGCTTTCGTCCGAAATGATAACATTACTGCCCCAACCCTTATTTTGCACCAGTATATTTTCGATCTGGTCTGCAAAGTGGTGCACATTTACAACCACATCATATATTCCTGATTGTTGAAGGTAGCGTATATTGTGTTCGAGCAAAGTCTTCCCGTTTACGAGTGCCAATGCTTTAGGGTGATGATCTGTGAATGGTTTTAGCCGGCTGCCTAACCCGGCTGCAAATATCATTGCTTTCAAATGTTCTGATTTTATAATGGTAAAAATTAGCCCGCCATTTTGTTCAGCATACTAAATATAATAATGGACAAAACAAGTATGCTGATGCTAACATACAAAAAATCTTTTTCAAGTGCGAATGCAAAGATCGAAAAGAACACACGGGTAATAGGTGTTGCTATTAATAAAGCTACACCCAATTGAATAATGGCATCACCATCCAGATGACGAACACCGGTTAATATGCCTGATAGTCCACGTAATTGCGTTTTAGCGCCTAGAAAATGATGGTATTCAGGAATCTGCTGTCCTTGGTTCATTAGAAAAATAATGCCACCGGCTACTACACATATTGCCGAGCTCATTACGCCATACCGAAGTATGTTGCCCATCATTTTTTGTATGTCTTTGTCTAACCAATATTGTTTTGATAACATCTTTTATTTTATTTTGAACAGGAGAATGTGGATGTCTTTTTGCTTATTTGAATTTGCCATTCCAACCGTTATAAATCATTTGTAACGCAAGAAACAGAATGACAACACCAAATAGGGTTCTTAAAGAATTTGTATTTGCTTTGACTAATATTTTAGCTCCTGTAAATGCGCCTCCCAAAACGCCCAATACTACGGGTAGTGCAATCCCCGGATCTATATAACCCCGCTGAAAATATACAACTGCGCTGGCAGCTGCTGTAACACCGATCATAAAATTGCTGGTAGTAGTAGATACTTTAAAGGGTAAGTGCATGGCAACATCCATCGCCAATACTTTTAGCGCTCCTGAGCCAATACCCAATAAACCTGAAAGGATTCCTGCAATACTCATAATACTAAAACCACCCATTACATTTTTTACAGAATAGGCTACCTCATTGCCATCTACAGGGTAACTGCCGTTGAGCCTGAGCTTGTTGGCTAAAGGGCTTCCGCTTGTTTCTATATGCGGTACTTTTTTACGAAAGGACATGAGCGCAGAAAATATTAAGACCACACCGAACGTAATGGCGACGGTATTAGTAGGTGTATAAATGGCCAGAAATGCACCTAACACCGCACCTGCGGTAGTAGCTATTTCTAAAAACATACCTACTCTAATATTAGCAATACCATCACGTACATAAGCTACCGCCGATCCGGAGGAAGTGGCAATAGATGCTACAAGTGCTGCACCAATTGCATAATGTATGTCAACACCAAATACCAGTGTGAGCAATGGAATGAGTACAACGCCTCCACCAAGTCCGGTAAGTGAGCCTAATAGTCCGGCAGTGTAAGCACCAAGTAGGAGTAAAATTGTAAATGCTAATACAGTCATAGTTGGCTAATACAATTGAATTGTTTCTAAGAGGTAAAGGTAATTGCTATTTAGTGGAGAATTTCTACAATGAACCTATTTAAGTAACTATATGTCTTAACACTCATTCACAATTCATTAGGAAATTTTATTTAGTTTAGTAATAATACTGCCTTACTTTAGCAGCATTAAAATTGTACGAAAATGAAAAAAATTCTTATTCCAATTCTAGCATTATTGCTTAGCTTCTCTTTCTCTAATGCTGGTGCTCAAGCACAGCCAAAAGCAGCTCCTGCAAAGAAAGAAGCAACACACATGAAGAAAGATGGTACGCCAGACAAGCGCTACAAAGAAAATCAAACTCCAGGTGCTAAACCAGAAACAAAGCACTTGAAGAAAGACGGTACTCCTGACATGCGTCATAAAGAGAACAAAGTACCAGCTGCTAAAAAATAATTTATCGTAGCTACGGATAAATTAAAACCGCCTTATACAATTTGTATAAGGCGGTTTCTTTTAACCAATAGTTTACAATCGGATGAAGCAGCCATCGCCATAGCTCAAAAACCGAAAATCATGTTCAAGGGCATATTGATACACTTGCTTCCAGTTGTCGCCTAACAATGCAGCAATTAATAATAATAGAGTAGAGCCCGGTTGGTGAAAGTTGGTTACTAATCCATTTACTATTTTGCATTGATACCCCGGAGCAATTAATATTTTAGTACGAGTGACCAGTTTGTCCATTTGATGAATGTTCATCCAGTTCAAAATCGCTTGTAATGCTTGGTCTCTGCTGAGCTCACTATGAGTTTCATAGGGTAGCCATTGTGGTACTGCTACTGTAGCAAAATCTATTGGTACGCCATTGTGCAGTTGTAAGCCTATCCAGTAAAGGCTTTCCAATGTTCTCATTGATGTGGTACCTACAGCTATTACATCAGTTTTATGCTGTAGCAATTGTATAATGAATGCTTTGTTTACCTCTATCCATTCTGCATGCATTTCGTGGTCGGCAATCAACTCACTTTTTACCGGTTTAAAAGTACCAGCACCTACATGGAGTGTTAGAAATGTTTTTTCGATCTTTTTTTGTACCAGAGATTCGAAAATATGCTCTGTAAAATGAAGCCCGGCAGTTGGTGCAGCTACACTACCTTCTGCTTGAGCAAAAATGGTTTGATACCTTTCTGCATCTGCAATATTGGTATCCCGATGTATATATGGTGGGAGTGGAACTTTTCCTGCATGTTGCAATATATGCGCGAAGCTCAATTCTGCTTTGTCCCATGTGAAATGCAATGAAAAGACACCTTCGCCACGATGGACAATTGCAGCTTGTAATGTACAATCTAATGCTTCAATATAAATGCTGAGCACAGTTCCGTCTTTCCATTTATTAGCACCACCTACCAGACATTCCCAATACACTTCTGCACGTTGGGTCATGGCTGTTTGCATGTCCGGATACCGTTTGTCTGGCTCAAGGCAGAATACTTCTATACTGCTCCCTGTTGTTTTTTTAAACAGTAAACGTACATGTACTACTTTGGTTTGATTGAATACCATTAGCGAGCCTTCATTAATATGAGCGGCAATATTTTGATAAATATCTTCTTCTATGTTGCCATTGTGGTAAACCAGTAATTTTGATTCATCTCTTTTTTCTTTTGGAAAGTGTGCGATGCGATCTTCCGGTAAATGATAGCTGTAATCCGCTATGCGTAAGTATTTGGGATGATTTTGTGTACTGTTCGGTTTCAAAATAATATTTATTTTCAGTAAAGGAGCGTTACAAATTTGTAATACTGATACCTGTTATTTTTCTATACAGATCGATGGCGAAAAGATCAGTCATTCCGGCAATATAATCTACCACTGATTGAATATTTTCATAGACCCTATCGTTTTGTTTTTTCGCAATTGGGAACTGTGTCGGTATTAATTGCAGCAGCTTATCTGATTTTGCTTCGTCAGGATTAATCACCGCATGAATAAATTCTTTGAGCAATCCACCTATTACATGAAAGCCAGTTATTTCAATTTCTACTACGGCTTTGTGGTTATAAATATGGCTATATGAAAATGTATTGATACGGTCTATTAGCTTGCATTCTCTCTCCGGTAAGCAGGCTAATAAATCTTTATTTAAAGTGCCCTCCAGTAATTCGGTTTCGTGCTCCATAAATAGCTGAGCTAACTTTTCTATCATTAGTCCTATCCAGTTGGCTCTGATAAATTGAGCTTGCTGATTGGGGTCAATGATATTGTTTAGTTTTTTTTCAATATTGCTTTTAGCATTATATTCTGTACTATCTTCAAAAAACGGGAGTAATAAATCTTTGAATGTTTCTAATGAAATGATGTGCAAGCGGTGTGCATCTTCAAGGTCTATTACCCGATAGCAAATATCGTCGGCGGCCTCTACCAAATATACAAATGGATGGCGTGCATACAAATATTCACTTTTTTTGGGGATACCCAATTCCGCAGCAATATCCTGATAGGTATTAATTTCACTATCAAAGAAACCTGATTTTTTTGCGGCAATACCTAATGATTTATTAAAGCCATGCTCTGATGTACATGGATATTTGATGATGGCAGCTACTGTAGTGTACGTGAGTTTATACCCTCCTTTTTCTAATTCATTGAAATGATGTGTAAGTGTTCGTAATGCATTACTATTACCTTCAAACTTTTCGAAATCGAGTAATTGATTTCGTGTAAGGGCGGAGTGTATTTTTTCTTTTGTATCGCCTTCCAATCCCGTAAAGAATGCTCTTATAGCATCCTCTCCCGAATGTCCGAATGGTGGGTTTCCTATATCGTGTGCGAGGCAGGCGGCGGATACTACAGTGGCTAATTCGTGTTTGTAAAAGTCAATGAAATCTTCCTGCTCGTCTTTATATTTTGCGGCAATTTTTGCACCTGCTATTTTCCCTAAAGATCTCCCAACCGAAGCCACTTCGAGACTATGGGTAAGTCTGTTGTGTACAAATACAGGTCCTGGTAAAGGGAATACTTGTGTTTTGTTTTGCAATCTGCGAAATGCCGATGAAAAAATAATACGGTCGTAGTCGCGCATGTAGGAATTGCGCGTACGGTCGGGATTATTGTGTTGTCGTTCGGAGCTGCCTGTTCGGCGCGAGCTGTAGAGCTTGTCCCAATTCATACTGCAAATTAAAGCAGTAAATGCTATAAGTAAGCCAGTCTCAAAAGCAATAACTCTATTTACTGAATTTGTTTATTTTCTCTGTTTTGATTATTCTTCCGGATTGGTCACTTATTGTGATCAGGTAAAGCCCGTCATTGTAACTGCTCATATCTATTTGTTTTGTTCCTTGCAGTACAATTAATTTGCGCCCTGTAATATCGCTCACTACTATGTTTACGGGTATGACCGTTTCTATTGTAATAATATTTTGAGCGGGGTTGGGGTAAAGTTTAATTTGGGTTGGATTGTTGTCAATATCAACAATGGCTAAATTAATGATATTTGTTGTGTCTGAAAAAATACTACATCCATTGAGGTCTGTTTCTTCTGCAAAATAACTACCATCATATATAAGGTTGAACGAACTTGTAGTAGCTCCTGCTATTGGTTTATTGTTTCGATACCACTGATAGGTATATGGGCCTGCCGGAATATTTAACACTGTGCCTGTTTTTATAATAATTGGTTTAGGTATTGGACTGTAGGTGCTTACAACTGATACATTGGAAATAAAGGAGCAGCCGGTACTGTTGGACACTTTGACGGTATAGCTACCTGCACTGTTTACGGCAATTGAATTTGTGCTTGTTGTCAATCCTAATGAAACTCCATTTTTATTCCAGTTGTAACTGTACCCTGTAGCAGTAGGTGTACTGTATAATACTACACTTACGCCACTGCAAATAAACACATTGGTGGGAGAAAGGGTAGGGAATAAAAGAGTGCTGTCTTGCGCTACAGCTACAGATGCGGAATCAGTACAATTCGGTCCATTATTGACTACTACAGTATAGATCGCGTTGTCTGATGGGCTTAACGAATCACTGAGCGCACCTCCAATATTTACACCGTTACGTTTCCAGCTGAAATTTAAACCATAAGGTGTTACAAGTGCTTTGAGTGTAATGCTATCTCCTTTGCAATGGAAAAATAAGGGTGCTGTTTTTGTAGTAATGCTAACGGATGGTTTTGGGTTGGTATTGACTACTATTGCTGCTCTTGGGCTTTCGCAGCTTACGGATGATTGACTTACATAATAGGTAACAGACCCGGCTAAACTTGTATTGGGTATAGGAGTGGTAGTTGTAGCTGTACCACCACTGGCACTGGTGTACCATTTTAAGTTTGTGCCGGAAGCGCTTAAAGGGCTTGCACTACTACCTATACAATAATTGACCGGGCTCACAATGGTTGGTGGTAGTGGCGTTGAATTTACATTTACCGTAATGGATGTGCGAGCACTTTCACAGCTTGATATTCCCTGACTCACATAATATACAATAGTGCCAACGGAACTGGTATTGGGTGTTGGCGCAACGGTACTTCCGGTTCCTCCGGTGGCACTGGTGTACCATTTTAAACCACTGCCCGAGGCTGTGAGCGGAACGGATATATCGCCGCTACAATAAGTAATGGGAGATGTAGCAACTGGAGCCGTTGGCGTAGCTACTACATTGACTACAATAGATGCTCTGGGGCTTTCACCACAAATATTTGATTGGCTCACATAATAGGTAGTCGTACCCAACGTACTGGTATTAGGTGTTGGCGCAACAATGCTTCCTGTTCCTCCTGCGGCGCTGGTGTACCATTTAAGATTAGTGCCTCCTGCACTAAGTGCAGCAACAGTGCTTCCGCTACAGTAGCTTATTGGTGATATCACTGTTGGAGCAAGAGGAACACTTGCTGAATTGCAAATAAAACGTATGCGCTGGTTTTGCTCATCTGCAATATAGATATTACCAGATGCATCCATCGCAATACCTTTTGCCCTATTGATTTGTGCTGAACTGGCGACACCGCCGTCTCCGCTAAATCCCGCTATGCCCGTACCGGCTACGGTATTTATAATGCCTGTAGCGGCAGTGATTTTTCTAAGTCGATTATTATTAAAATCAGTTAAGTAAATATTTCCGGAAGCATCTACCAAAATACTATATGGTATATTAAATGACGCTGATGTGGCGGCTCCGCCATCACCACTAAACCCCGCCGCTCCAGTACCTGCAATGCTACTGATCACGCCAGTTGTAGCAGTTACTTTTCGTATCCTGTTATTGGATGCGTCTGTAATATACAGATTATTGGATGCGTCAAGTGCGACACAAAACGGTTGGTATAATTTTGCTCCGGTAGCAGCGCTGCCATCGCCACTAAACCCAGGTGTGCCCGTTCCGGCGATTGTATTAATAATACCAGTAGCGGCAGTGATTTTACGAATTCGATTATTGGAAACGTCGGCAATGTAAATATTATTTGAAGTATCAATCGTCAGGTCGTAAGGTGCATATAGTTGAGCAGAGGTAGCAGTACTACCATCGCCGCTAAAGCCGGCAGTGCCAGTACCAGCAATGGTGCTGATAATGCCTGTTGCAACTGTAATTTTACGAATGCAGTTATTGCCATTGTCTGCAACATATATATTCCCCGATTTATCTAATGCAATACCTATTGGTGCATTGAATTTTGCTAAAGTAGCCGCGGCGCCATCGCCACTGTAGCCGGCTATCCCAGTTCCTGCAATGGTATTAATGATACCGGTTGTAGCTGTGATTTTGCGTATGCGATGATTAGTAGCATCAGCTATATATACATTTCCTGAGGCATCAATTGCAACATCTTGTGGTGCATCGAATTGAGCAGACGTGGCAGAGCTTCCGTCGCCACTAAAACCTGCACTACCTGTACCTGCAATAGTACTAATCAGCTGTGCACTGCTTACAGTAGTAAAGCATATAGCTAGAAGAATTCCGAGTAGATTTTTCATCATGGACAGTAATATGTATTTTGGGTAAACATGTTGCTCGTTAAATAGATAAACGAATTAGCTGCAATTTAATCTATTGTATGCAGATAATTTGACCTATTTGTTAGAGGTAATGTTGTACAGTACTATTACGATCAAAGTTTTTGGGAGCTATACCACCGATTGATTTTTCCCACCTAACATTGGTACAAAGTCGCAATCGCCAAGTGTTTCGGTTACAATTTTTTGATCAATCTCCTTGGTAATTTTTAGCATTTTTTGTCCTGTTTCAGCGCCAAATGGAATGACCATATAGCCCCCAGGTTTTAATTGTTCAATCAATTTAGGAGGAATAAATGGAGCTGCCGCAGTAACAATTATTTTATCAAAAGGAGCATAAGAGGGTAGGCCCTCGTAACCATCGCCATAGAAACGTTTTAGCGTCGCATATTTCTTGATAAAGAAGAATTTATTGACGTGTTCGTATAATGCTCGTTGTCGTTCAATGCTAAATACCTGTGCGCCCATTTCGGCAAGTACACAAGATTGATAAGCACTACCAGTGCCAATTTCCAATATTTTATCAAATTTCTTTACTTCTAATAATTCCGACTGAAAGGCTACCGTATAGGGTTGAGAAATTGTTTGATCTGCAAGTATAGGGAACGCTTTGTCTTCGTAAGCAATACGTTCAAATGCGGTGTCTAAAAAAAAATGGCGGGGTATTGCATTTATTGCTTTAAGCACATTTTCATTCTTAATGCCTTTATTCCTAAGCAGTTCTACCAATTGGGCTCTGAGCCCTTTGTGCATATAATTATCGTCAAGCGGTTTGCTATTGAGCATTTGGCAAATTTATAACAAGCCTAATCAATAAAGAAATGAAAAGAGTTTGTTTGTCAGAAAAGTTATGAACATTTAGAAGTTCATCACCAAACTCATCCCAATAGTTTGGTTGGGTGTAACGATAGGACTGATATGTAAGGATACATCTTTAGATACATCGAAATTGTGTAAATGAGCTGCCGCAATAGCTTCCATCACTTGGCCTGCATAGCCAATTACTGTAAATAATACGGTCATATCCAGGTATTTTTTTGAATCGTCCTGGTATTGTTTGATGGCCTCAGTAGATAGAATACCTTTAAATTCATCTGTACTATTAGGATTGTTGCTTAGTCTGGAAACGTAAGCTTTGCGATAGCGATTATAATCGTTATTGTTTTTAATAATAAAATAGGTAGCTACACCAAGACCCACATAAATGATAGAGGCTTTCCAATATTGTCTATTGTAAATTTGCCCCATACCTGGAATTAATGCGGAGTATAAGCCGGCTTTTTTAGCGTCCGGTTCAAAACGTGGCTTCAAAACAACACTCTTGGGTGTCGTCGTTTGTTGCGACAGCGAGTCTTGTGCTTGTGTTGTATTCAAGCTCAAGCAGCATAAAAGAAGAAATATTATTTTTTGAAACATCATTTCCAGAAGTGTCAAAATTACGATCTGAATGCGGGATAAAAAATTTATACTATAAAATCGATCGTTTTGCGTTAAATAATATTTGATGCTCCAAATGTTAGCTACTAACTTTGTACGGTGAAAAGGGCGATAGCCATATTTGTTTGTTTGAGTTTGATGGCTCAGTGCTTAGTGCAACTAGGCATTATCAGCTATTATGAACTCAACAAAAACTATATCGCAAAAAATCTGTGTGAGAACCGGGACAAGCCTGCCATGAAATGTTGTGGTAAATGCTATTTGCGTAAGCAGTTAAAAAAGGTAACACAGAATGACAATAACACCAAAGCTCCAAATAATAAGGTGGAGAAAACAGAAATTGTGGCCTTTGTTATTCCTAATAAAGTAATACTCCCCGAATCCAATGCTTTCAATATTGATGTAGTGCAACATCCTTCGATGCAGCATTTGCATGGTTTCAATATTCCGTTCCCAATATTCCATCCACCGTCTTTCGAGGCTTAATGTACTTCCTATTTTAACTAAGTAAGCAATAATCGGCTAATGCTTGTCCATAAGCAAAGCCGTTTAGTGGCGCTTAGCTAGATTTATGAGGAACTATCAAATCTAATTTATGAACAAAATTATTTAGCGCATTTGTTATCTCGTGGTGTCATAGCCCGAATAATGGCTGCTTTGAATGATGTATTTATCCTTTTCTAAATTAATAGAATGAAGCAGACAATTATAGCATTTATGCTATTGTTGGCATTAAGCGCATGTCAGAAAAATAACAACACCATTGTTGATCCTTCGAAAGTGGTGATTAATATTACATCTCCCAAAGCCAATCAGGTATTTAAAAGCGGAGATAGTATTCTTATCGATGCAGCAGTAAGCTATCCAAGTGAGTTACATGGTTACGAAGTGCGTATTACAGACACACTTTCCGGTTTTATACTTTATGATAGTGCGGTACATGTTCACAACAATCAATTCAATGTATCTGATGTGTGGAATTGTACGACAACAAAGGCATTGGGATTGAAGCTTGATGTAATTGCAGATATAGACCATAATGGGACACAAGGAATCCAGTCGCTGCGTTTTGAATGCAATCCTTAACTCAAATTTTAAAACACAAAAAATCAAACAATGAAAAATATCATCTTACCAATAATAGTAGTTGCAACATTAATTTTAACGGGTGCAGGTTGTAAGAAATCCGATTCGACTACAGGTACATCACCACTGTATCTTCATTTACATTCTAATATTGACACCAATGAAGCAGATTACGGAACCGTTTATACCATGTCGAGTGGTCGTCAAATGTCTTTGACTATGGCACAATTACTCATCTCCAATATTCAATTGATCAGAACAGATGGCACTACTTATAGCATTCCTAATGTTGTTATTCGTAAAGAATTGGGTACTGAACAATATTTTGTAGCCAATGTGCCAACAGGATCTTACAAATCAATTAAATTCAATGTAGGCTTAGATGCTACCACAAATAAAATGACGCCCACTACTGCTGATTCTGCACTTGATCATGCTGATATGTGGTTTGGTTCAGCGGCCCAACCTGATGGCTATATTTTTGTAAACGCAGAAGGAACGATTGATACGACCACTGCCGGAAATGGCACTGTTGCTCAAATGCAGTCGTTTATGTACCATATTGGCACCAATGCGCATTTGAATACAGTAACTATGCCGAACCATTCACCCGTTTATTCCTTCACTGTAAATCAGGCGCAGTATGTACATATTATTATCGATTACAGTAAATTATTTAATGGTGTACAGCTCAACAATAGCACCAATTTGATGATACATACGGCAACGGATAATGTAACTACAATAAGTAATACAGTCAGTGGTAATATCTCTGCAATGTTTAGCTATGAAGAATAGTTTCAAAATATCATATTGGGTGTGGCTATTGTCGGGCATTTTTGTTTCATGTACTTTTTATAGTAAAGAACAGCAATATCCGGCAATAGCCTGCTCTGCTGATACTTTGCAGTCTGTTTCTTTTTCAAAAAATGTGATACCCATTTTTCAACAGAATTGTGCTGTTGCTACTTGTCATACGGCAGCCGAACATGCAGGTAATCTAGTATTGGACTCGTCAATAGCTTATACTGCACTTTGGCAAAGTGGTACTGGATATATTGATACCACGAATCCGAGTGCCAGTCTGCTTTATAGTCAGTTAGTATCAAGTACAACACCAATGCCGCCAACTGGTAAACTGGATGATTGTGCGATTAAAATAATATTGAAATGGATGCAGCAAAAAGCAAAAAATAACTAATGAAACACATAATGGAAATGAAGAAATATCTATTAATTACGATAATGACAACAGGTTTGATGGCATGTCATTCAGCAGAAAAGAAAGTGGTGTTACAGACGGTAACCTCACCCAAAATAACAACGACGGAAATAGATCCTGTTTGTGAAATGGCAAAAGAAAATACTTGGACGGATTATACTATTTATGAAAATGATTCGGTTTGGTTTTGTAGCGAGAACTGTAAAAAAGGGTTCATGGCAAGGCCGGCTAAGTACAAGAAGAATTTAAAGACTAACTCAAAATCTTAAAAATGAAGTTTATGAAAAATATATTCAAATTGGTTGTTATTTGGTCGTGTGCCCCACTATTAATTGCATCTTGCAGAAAAGCAGATAACCCTTCTGCTGCCGGCAATACGGGTAAAGTGAAGCTGGAATTTTTTAACGTTGCAGGAGGCAGTAATCTGAATCTGAATACGCAATGGTATAAAAATGCGAATGGCGATTCATTCACTGTTAGCACATTCAATTATTATATCAGTAATATTGTTTTGAATGGCGCAAGTGGGCAAACGTATATAGAGCCGGAAAGCTATCACTTGATTCAACAGAGTGATTTAACATCAACGAGTTTTGATATGGCTAATATTCCTGTAGGTACTTATACCAGTGTTACGTTCACCATTGGCGTAGATAGCGCACATAATGTTTCCGGTGCCCAATCGGGTGCGCTTGATCCGTCTTATGGTATGTTTTGGACTTGGAAGTCGGGCTATATTATGCTCAAAATGGAAGGTAATTCACCAAAGTCAACAGCTTCAGATGGTGCGTTGACATTCCATTGTGGTGGTTTTACCGGAGGCAATAGTGTCCTTAAAACAGTCACCGTTAATTTCCCTAATAGTATTGATATTACATCCGCGACTTTGCCCCATGTGCATTTACAAGCAGATGTATTGAAAATGTTTCAGTCTCCTAATAAGATTGATTTTGCTGTAGAATCCTATACGATGAGTGCTGGTGTCGCCGCAAAAGCACTGGCAGATAATTATGCTAATATGTTTACCTCTACTTATGCAGGATTATAGAAAGAGGTGACTCTTATAATATAAAAAGGGTCGAAAAATATTTTTCGACCCTTTTTATATTATGTTTTCTGTTTTACTCAGTTACCAGTCTTTCTCTACTTTTACAGGTGTACCACGTACTTTTTTATTTTTGTCTTGAAGTTTTTTCTCTTCTTGTTGCAGCGCATTTAATAATTGTTCTGCTTGCTGTTGGCTGAGCTTGCTGGGTTGTGGCTGTTGCCCTTCTTTATCATTTTTCTGTTCGTCTTTTTTATCGCCATTGTCTTTAGGTTCATCTTTCTTATCCTGATCTTTCTTATCTTGATCCTTCTTGTCTTGGTCTTTTTTATCTTGGTCTTTCTTGTCCTGATCCTTTTTGTCTTTATCCTTGTTTTTATTTTTTCCACCACCTTCTTTTTTCAGCATTGCTTTGGCATAAGACAGATTGTATTTAGCATCGGCATCCTGAGGGTTGTTGCGTAATGTTTTCTTGTAAGCATCTACAGCGTCTTCCCATTTTTTTTCCTGCATA
The DNA here is from genome assembly GCA_002307135.1 of Bacteroidetes bacterium UBA1312. GTDB lineage: Bacteria > Bacteroidota > Bacteroidia > Chitinophagales > Chitinophagaceae > Rurimicrobium. The sequence goes on along the minus strand of DBTQ01000002.1, from coordinate 145,498 downwards.
TAAGTGTTGCCTACGTTGTAGTTGGCACTTGCATTCTCTCTTTTATCAGCTGACTTTTTTGCCGTAGTTTCGTAGGCTTTTCTGGCTGCTTCAGGTTGTTTTTGCTGGTACAATGCATTGCCTAGATTAAAAGAGCTTTTTGCGACATTATTGGTGTCAGACTTCAATGCCTGATTGTATAACATAGAAGCTTCTTTAAATTTCCCCGATTGGTATAATTGGTTGCCTGCTGCGATTAATTTTTTTGACTGCTGTGCAAAAATTTGAGTGCTCGCCAGCAATACAATTAGCCCAATCAATAAGACCCGAATAGTGCTAATTTTTATAAATGAGTTCATAGTTTTTGAAATAATATTGCTTCAATAAATAGACTTTATACAGATACTGTTTTGCCTTTTGTTCTTGCACCTGCTATTAGCCATTCTACAACTAACAGCACTAATGCTGTAAATAGGAAATACTGAAAATAACTGATGTAATCGGCAAATACGACGGCACCTAAATTATGTTGTTCCATATTGTCAATTTCTCCGATAATTTTATCAGCAGCATTGTCCGTATTGCCTAGCAATGTGTATGTGCCATTTCCGGCTCTTGCAATGTTTCGTAATTCTTCTTCGTTCAGTTTGGTAATAACAGGATTGCCTTGTTCGTCCAATTTTTCGGCTTTGGTTACAGGATCATATAATGGTGCTCCTTGTGGAGAGCCAATGCCAACTGTATGTATTATTGCGCCGGTTTCTGTTGCCTGTTTTACTTTCTCAAGAGCGCTTTCGTCATGGTCTTCACCATCAGAGATGAGCACAATTGATTTATACTTTTTTTCTTTCTGACTGAAAGACTGCATGGACAAATCTATTGCATCACCTATAACTGTACCTTGAGTGGGTACCATATCCGGTTGTACAGAATTGAGTAACAGTTTTAATGCACTATAATCTATGGTTAGCGGTACTTGTAAATAGGCACGACCTGCAAAAATAACTAACCCAACCCGATCACTCTTCATTTTATCCGTCATACGGCTAATGAGCTGTTTGGCACGAGTGAGTCTATCAGGTTGAATATCTTTTGCTAACATACTTTTGCTCACATCAAGGGCTATCATTACATCTACACCTTTACGCTGAACTGTTTCTGTCTTCCCTCCTTTTTGTAAATTGGCACAGCCGATAATAACACACAGTAAAGCCGATGCTGATAATATGAATTTGAGTGTTTGTCTGGCCGGGATAAGTCCTAAAAGTTGTTGTTGCACCAATAGGGGTGTACCAAGCTTTTCCAGTTTATTGCGTCGCCAATAAATCATGGCAACAAATAGTGCCAGCAAAATTGGAATTAGCACCAAGATAATGAGGTAAGATGGATGTTGAAAACGCAGCATAGCAATTTGTTATCCTCGCAAAAATAGTCGGGAATCTCAATTGCGCGCCTTACTATAATAGATTTGAACATATTTTAACAAGTGATAGGCCAATGATCCTGTTGTAAGTACATTTATATCAACTGTTTTATCTGTTGGTTTATGATTCTCGTGAATGTTGTATTCCTTGTCTCCATAAAAGCCGCAATAGAATGAAACAAACAATATGGTATAATAAGCTGCTAGTGTCAGATTTCTTATTTTTAAAGGTGGCTAAAATTAAATAGTTTGGAAAGTATCAAAAAATATTTGCAATTCTAACATTGATTATCAGTAGTTTATGAACATCACTCAAAAAAAGTTCATTAATTCTTTGGTTAATAGATACAGCTCTTTTACCTTTGCACTCCCATATTAGGTTAAGGTACGTGAGTATTATAACCCAATAAGACAAAAATCAGGGCGCAAAAAGAATTTATTTAAAAATGAGACACCTTAGCTTTAAAACACAATCAGCCAACGAAAAAATCGTTCAACGCAATTGGTACGTAGTAGATGCTACCAACCAAACGTTGGGTCGTATGGCTTCAAAAATTGCGCACGTATTGCGTGGCAAAAACAAAGCGTATTATACACCGCATTTTGATTGCGGCGATCATGTAATCGTTATCAACTCAGGTAAAGTAGTATTGACTGGTAATAAACTGGCAGACAAAGAATACCTTACTTATTCAGGTCACCCAGGTGGTCAGAAAGCAGAAACAGCTAAAAACTTGATACAACGTCGTCCAAATCTAATGATTGAGCGTGCTGTGAAAGGTATGTTGCCTAAAAACCGTTTAGGACGTGCAATGGCTAAGAAATTGTTTGTGTATGAAGAGGCAACTCACCCACACACAGCACAACAACCAAAAGAATTAAAATAATCAACCCTTTTCTCAAAAGACATTATAATAACTAAATGGAAAAGCAAAAAAATGCCGTTGGTCGCCGTAAGGAAGCAGTAGCGCGTGTCTACGTAAGTAAAGGCACCGGCAACATCACGGTAAACGAAAAAGAATACAAAGCTTACTTCCCAATCATGTATCTACAAAACCAAGTAGAGCTGCCGTTAAAAACGATCGAAGCAATTGATTCATTTGACATCGTAATAACAGTAGCAGGTGGTGGACAAAAAGGACAAGCTGAAGCAATAAAAATGGGTATCGCTCGCGTATTGTGCGAAATCAATCCAGAATATCGCCCTACATTGAAACATGCTGGTCTTATGACTCGTGATTCTCGTTCTGTTGAGCGTAAGAAATTTGGTAAACGCAAAGCTCGCCGTAGTCACCAATTCTCTAAACGTTAATCGTTCCCTGAGCAATTATTTCCTCAAGGAATATTGCGAGCGGAGTATAGTAACCATATTTTTTATAACAAACTTAATATTCCAACAATGGAAGAAAATAAAAGCCTTCATCAGCAACTTTTGGAAGCAGGCGTTCACTTTGGTCACCTGAAAAAGAAATGGAACTCAAAAATGTTGCCATACATTTTTGCTGAAAAAAATGGCATTCATATTATAGATCTTAACAAAACAATTGACGGCCTTCAAGAGTCAGCTGCAGCATTGAAAGCTATCGCGAAAAGCGGTAAGAAAATCATGTTTGTTGCTACTAAGAAACAAGCAAAAGAAATAGTAGCGGAAGCAGCAGCTTCGGTTAATATGCCTTTCGTTACAGAACGTTGGTTGGGTGGTATGTTGACCAATTTCCAAACGATTCGTAAGAGCGTAAAGAAAATGCAAAGCATCCAAAAAATGTTGGAAGACGGAACAATGGATAGCGTTACAAAAAAAGAACGTTTGACATTGACTCGTAGCAAAGACAAAATGGAGAAAGTGCTTGGCGGTATTGCTCAAATGGGTCGTGTACCAGCAGCTTTGTTTATTGTTGATATCAGTCATGAACATATTGCATTGGCAGAAGCTAAACGTTTAGGTATCGCTACATTTGCAATGGTTGATACAAACAGTGATCCTTCTAAAGTTGATTTTGCAGTACCATCGAATGACGATGCAACAAAATCTATCGCTATCATTACTAACTACATGACTGCAGCTATTATGGAAGGTTTGCAAGAACGTACTCAAGCTAAAGAAAACGGTGAAGAAGAAACAGACATGGAAGAAACACGTAGCCGTGGTTTGGAAATGAATGAAGAAGATGATCAAAAAGAACGTCGTGGTGGCGCAGGTCGTGGTCGCCAAGGTACTGGTGGCGCAGCAGGTGCTCGCCAAGGCTCTGGTGGTGGTAGCCGTCCAGGTGGAGCAGGTCGTGGACCGGGCTCTGGTGGTGGTAACCGTCCAGGTGGAGCGGGTCGTGGACCAGGCGGTGGCGGAACTCGTCCAGGTGGTAGCCGTTAATATTATAGCTACAACTTAAAAAGTTATAAGAGTAATAAGGAGATTTCCTAAAAGAATAACAATAATTTTATCGGTTTAAAGCCCCTATACAAGGGGCTTTAAACTAATTTAGAGCAACCAACTAATTTAAATAATATAATCATGAGCGTTACAATATCTGCTGCAGATGTAAACAAATTGCGCCAACAAACAGGCGCTGGAATGATGGACTGCCGTAAAGCTTTAGTAGAAAGCGAAGGCGATTTTGAAAAAGCAATTGACTATTTGCGTGCCAAGGGTCAGAAAGTGGCTGCGAATCGCAGCGACCGTGAAGCAAAAGAAGGTGTGGTAATAGCAAAAGCTAACCCAGACGGTAATTATGGCGTTATACTTACTTTAAGTGCTGAAACTGACTTCGTTTCTAAAAATGGTGAATTCATTGAATTCGCATTAGAAGTTGCGGAACTTGCTTTACAAAACATGTCAAGCGATATCGAAGCGATAAAAGCATTGCCAATGGGTGGTGTTACTGTTGCTGAAAAATTACTTGAAATGGTGGCTAAAATTGGAGAGAAAATTGACATCGTACGCTATGAACAAGTTAATGCTGATGCAGTCATCCCTTATATTCATGGCAATTACCGTATCGGTGTATTGGTAGGTTTAAACAAGCCTGTTAGTGCAAATGTTGCTACAGCTGGAAAAGATGTAGCGATGCAAATTGCTGCAATGAATCCATTAGGATTGGATGTCGATAGCATTTCTGAAGAAACAATTGCACGTGAAAAAGCAATTGCTATTGAGCAAATAATGGCTGAAGGTAAAGCTGCTGACATGGCAGAAAAAATTGCGGCGGGCAAATTAAACAAATTCTTTAAAGACAATACATTGTTGCAACAATTGTTTGTAAAAGACAACAGCAAAACTGTTGCTGAATATGTAAAATCTGTACAAGCAGATTTGACGGTAGTTTCTTTTCGTAGAGTAGCAGTAGGTGCATAATTAATTACGAAGCACTACCTATAATAATAAGGGCTGTCTTATAAAGACAGCCCTTGTTTTATTTTAGATTTGTAGCGATTATTCCTCTTGGATGTGGTTGGTTGTTGCTACACCTGTTGTTGCAAACTCATTAATGTAAATTTTTACCAGCAGAAGGAATAATGAAATTAGAAGTGGCCCAAAAATGAGCCCTAAAAATCCAAATATATTAAGGCCAACAATCACTCCGAAAACGGTGATGAGCGGATGTATATCACCGAGTTTTTTCTGAATAATCATACGAAAAACATTATCACTTAATCCGATTACAATTAATCCCCAAAATATTTGCCCGATACCATTGTTAACGTCACCATTGGCAAGGCTTAGAATAGCAATAGGTACCCAAGCCATCATTGTACCTACAAAAGGGATGAACGAACAAATGCCGGTAACTATGCCCCATAATACTGGGTCTTGGACATTGAATATCCAAAAGCCAAGCATTGCCAACACTCCTTGTATGGCTCCCATTATAGGTAAGCCAATAGCGTTACTCATAATGGATGCTTTTGCTTCTGTAATTACAGTTTGTCTATGTTCGGGTTTAAAAGGTAAATGATGTTGCAACCACAGCTCTACTTTATTGGCATTATTGAGTAGGTACCACAGTAAAAAGTAGGTGATGATAATATTCATCAGTGCATTGGCTGTAGAACTGATTAAAGGTGGAACAAATGAAGTTATTGTATTGCTGATCTTACTAATATTAGATTCGGATAAAATATCCATGCCAAATCGATTATTGAGATAGTGTTGTATTTTATCACCTACCGCTGTTATTAATTCGGGATGTTTGAGCATTGGACTAATTTTATGAACCAATATATAACCGATCCATACAAAGGGAATAACAATAACTAAAAAAGAAATAAGCATCAATATTGTTGCAGCAATCCAATTTTTCCAATGTTTTTCATACACTAATTTATACATTGGTTTTCGTAAAATCATATATAGGGCAATTGCCCCCAGAAATGCACTCAGCATAAATGTCATTTGGAGAAATAACAGAATCCCTAGTGCAATTACTGATAATAGAAAAAGGATCTGACGTACTTTATTTGCTGCTATCTGCGTATTGAAATCCATTTTATTTAATTGTGGGATGACTTATGAAAGAATAAATGGGAAATTGAGTACAAACATTAATGCCAATCCATTTTTGAAGAAAAATAATTGGATCAATAAACTTCTATTCTCCAAATTTAAGGCTTCATATCTGCATTCTAAGCACTTTAAATAGAATTACTTATTTAATTAAATAAACAATGGCTGCCTTGTTGTTAAGACAGCCATTGAACTTGAATGTGTTGAAATTTGAGCTAAGATGCTTATTCTAACTCAAAGCTTTCTATAAACTTAGTCGTGAAATCTCCTTCTTGGAATTTCTCATTACGCATCAATTGTTGGTGAAAAGGAATAGTTGTTTTTACACCTTCTATCACGTATTCGCTCAATGCGCGTTCCATAGTACGAATGGCTTCTTCGCGGGTTTGTGCTACTGCAATAATTTTAGCAATCATACTATCATAGTATGGTGGGATTGTATAGCCCGCATAAATATGCGAATCGATACGTACACCATGTCCACCAGGAGTATGCAATACTTTGATTACTCCAGGACTCGGACGAAAATCGTTGTAAGGGTCTTCTGCATTGATACGACATTCGATAGCGTGCATCACAGGTTCGTAATTGAGCCCGCTAATAGGTATCCCCGCAGCTATTTTTATTTGTTCTTTTACTAAATCAAAATTGATCACCTCTTCTGTAACACCATGCTCTACTTGAATCCGAGTGTTCATTTCCATAAAATAGAAATTACGGTGCTTATCTACCAAAAATTCTACCGTGCCAACGCTTTCATAATTGATGGCAGCGGCGGCTTTAATAGCGGCCTCACCCATTTTCATTCGTAATTCTGATGTCATGAATGGAGAAGGTGATTCCTCCACTAATTTCTGATGTCTGCGTTGGATAGAACAGTCACGCTCACTCATGTGGCAAACTGTACCGAATTGATCACCGGCTACTTGTATTTCAATATGTCGTGGTTCTTCTACAAATTTCTCCATATAGATACCATCATTCTTAAAGGAAGCTGCAGCTTCGGCTTTCGCTGTTGTGAAAGCTTTTTCTATTTCATTTTCGTGCCATACAACGCGCATTCCTTTACCACCACCACCTGCTGTAGCTTTTAAAATTACGGGCAAGCCCATTTTTTTAGCCAATTCAGTTGCTTGTGCTACACTTTCCAATAAGCCTTCAGAGCCGGGAATACAAGGTACACCTGCCGCAATCATGGTTTCTTTGGCAGTGATCTTGTCGCCCATTTTCCGAATCATTTCGGGAGTCGGGCCTATAAATTTAATATTGTATTTGCCGCATATTTCTGCAAAATCAGCATTCTCGGCCAAGAATCCATAACCAGGATGTATGGCATCTACATTAGTGATTTCTGCCGCAGCCATTATTGCAGGAATACTCAGATAAGAATCGCTACTTGATGGTTTGCCAATACAAACAGCTTCGTCTGCAAATTTTACATGTAAACTATCTTTGTCTGCAGTAGAATAAACAGCAACGGTTTTGATACCCATCTCACGACAAGTACGGATGATACGAAGTGCAATTTCGCCACGGTTGGCTATTAGTATTTTTTTGAACACAGTAGAAAATTAAAAGGTAAAATTTAAAAGTGCAAATGAGTTTGCTCCTAACTGAATTTGCAAGAGCCCAATTTAAAAAGAAAAGCAAAATGTAAGAAGATTCATTCTTTTTACATTTTGCTTTTAAAATTTTATATTAGTTAAGCTCAACAAGAAATAGGGGTTGGTCATATTCTACTGGTGAAGATTCATCTACCAGCACTTTCAGTATTCGGCCACTTATTTCACATTCTATTTCATTAAACAGTTTCATCGCTTCGATAATACAAAGAGCCTGCCCTTGTTTTACTTCATCACCAACATTTACAAATGGAGGTTTGTCCGGAGATGGGCTTCGGTAAAATGTGCCAATCATTGGGGATTTAATTGTATGTAGTTTATCGTTGGCTGCTACCGGAGCTGTAGGAGCCACTGTAGCATCTGGCACAACAGTAGGAGCAGCGGCTGCCATTACGGGTTGTTGCATCATTTGCTGAGGAGCAGGCATCATCATTGGCGTACCTGTCAATCCGTTTTCTTGACGGATCGTAATTTCAAATTCACCATCTTTTATGCTCAATTCACTGATGTTTGATTTGTTAATCATTTTGATCAGTTCTTGTATTTGCTTGTATTCCATTTGTCTGAATTAATTTTTTGAAAAAATAGTATCTACAAATAATTGGGTTCAAATTTTTCGTGATTACTAATGTGTATTAGCTTTTCACGCGCTCTACATAAGCGCCTGTTTTAGTGTCGATCTTGATTAATTCGTTTTCATCTACAAACAATGGAACCATTACTTGTGCACCTGTTTCAACAGTTGCAGCTTTGAGTGTACGAGTAGCCGTATCTCCTTTCATTCCTGGTTCAGTATATGTTACTTTCATTATCACATTCGGAGGTAGTTCTACAGTCATAGGTAATTCTGTTTCTGTATTCACCAATACAAAACATTCTTGACCATCTTTGTATAAGTCCGGGCGTTCAATCATATTTGCGTTCACTACTATTTGCTCGAACGTATCATTGTCCATTAAGTTAAATCCAGTTTCGTCTTTATACAAAAATTGGTATGTACGACGTTCTACACGTACTGGATATATGGTTTCGCCAGAGTTCCAAGTTTGTTCAATAGTGCGGTTATTGTCCACACCTTTTAGTTTTGCCCACACTTTTGCTGCCGCGCGAGCTGTTTTATTTTGTCCGAATTCGATTACTGTGTAAAGGCTACCATCTATCTTAAGGATGAGGCCATTGCGCATATCTGCTGTTGATGCCATAATAATTATATAAAAGGAATAGTGTGCAAAAGTAATGATTAATGCCAAAAACTGAAATATTGAATTGGGTATTTCCCTTTTTAATCGTTTTTAGACCTATTATATCAAGAGTCTATAGCGATAATAGTGTTGCCATTTTAATTAATGAGTGCTGTGCGCATTATTTGATGATGAGTTCATTAGGATTACTTTAAGGTTTACAAAATGTATATCGCTTATTTTTGCAACGTACTATTATTTGATTCGGATGAATACAACTACTAAATTTAGATCCAATACGCTTTTAGCTATTATATGCTTGTTTGCATTATCGCAAAATGTAATGGCTCAAAGAAAACACGCTGAAAAAGAAGTAAAAGCAAAGACAATCAGTATTTATGATATTGATACGCTAACTAATCCTGTACCCATGCAGCGTAGTCTATTTTTTGATAAAGTATTGAAACAACAGAAGCGTGCTGATGCATCGGATGGCAAAGTTGATGGTGTCATTTATTTTGGAGAAGATTCGGTTGGTACAAGAATATTGACTCAGGCAATAATGAAAGACGTAAGGCAAATTCAAATAATGATTGAAAACCTTCCCATTGCCGATAAATTTACTGAAAACCAAACTAAACTAGGTTATCACAGAGCCTTAGAAACATTATTGATTCAGTTTAATAATGATAATAAGGTAGATCCTGTTTATTACAAAAAATTGGTAAGCAACTTTAAAAAACTGGTCATTGCCAAACAGGAAAATAAGGTTTCGGAGTTTGTACAAAGTAATGTGAACATTTATACAATGGCCAATAGTCAATTGTTATCTGAAGCAGATAAGGATTTCTTGTGTCAGGAGATAGGTAAGGCGGAACCTGTTAAGATGATAAAAAAGCTGCCTGAATTTGTCAACAAACCTTGTGCTGATGTGGTTATTTCGGCCGCGGCAAGAGTTGTTCCGAACGAATTGTTCAATTATGCCACATCTACCAATACATCTATACAAGCGGCTATGGGGCGTAATACGGATCCATTAGTAAAGACTATTGTACAAATAGCCAAACAGTCTAAAGATGTTCAAAAGGCTAAACCATTTCTTGGAGATATTTATAATAAGAAATTGACTATTGCACAAGTAGATGAAATAACGGCTAATCCGGATTTATTTTATAAAAACTTGGTGCGGCTCAAATTAGAAAATGATGCATTGGGTAATAGCACTTATACGGACGAGTTGGAATACCGTGGCTTAGCATACATACGACGTATGAATGAATTGCATGAAGCCACAGATCCCAAAGTGCGTTTTAAATGTATTGAAAACCTAAGTCCGGAAGCATTGTACTATGTGATAGTTTATGGTCAAGAGGAAATTTATACCAGTTCATTTACAGGTTCATTCAAGATACTTCTGGAAAAAATGAAACCGATGACGGGTGATGAGTTGTTTGAAAAAATGAAATATGACAAATTCAGAACTTTCATCAGAATGTGTGCCGGATACGGTACTTTAAGCCAGTTTTTTGCAACAATGGCTGAAGATAAAAAGACAACCTTAATGCGTGATTTTATAGCCAATCTGGATAAGGGAAAAGAAGATGATTTGGAGTCTGCTGTAGATGTTGCAGATGCTTTTGGTAGTATTGAAGATACGGCACTCATTGAATTTTTAAAGAAGGAGGTCAAAGTCAACTATGAAGCATCATCTAAAAGTGCAAAAGGGTTGAAAGTGTATGCTCTGCTAGCCACATTGTTTAACAGCGCAAAAGATAGTCTTACAGATGAATCTTTACGATTACAATCTCAAAATTTGAATTTGCCGCCCATCAATTTTGTACCCTACAAAAATTTGTTGGATGATAAAGGAGCTGTGATTATGCAGGCTTTCTTTTATGGTGATGAAGATGGTAAAACCTCCTATGCCAGCTTTTTGACCAATTTTAAAGGGCCTAAATGGAAGATTACTACAAGCAAATATTGGGTAAATATTACATCAATATCGGGTAAGCCGGTTGTTATCTATGCCAACCTTCCACTTGCAGAACCTGATGACGAAGAAGCACAAAACAGATTGAACAAATATATGGATAGCATTGGTGTTCATGCTACGGTTATTATACATCGTGGGCATAGCTATCATTTACCAACTACACTCGAACGACTCACTGCTCAAACTAAGATCGTTGTATTGGGTTCTTGTGGCGGTTATCACAACCTTTCTACAATTCTTAACAGCTCACCGGACGCACAAATTATTTCTACCAAGCAAACAGGTGCAATGGCAATTAATGAGCCAATACTAAAAGCAATAGACGAAGATCTTGTATCGGGGGAGGATATTAATTGGGTCGCTATGTGGCAAAAATTGGCTGTCGATTTTAAAGGAAAGTCGAATGAAGCAACGTTCAAAGACTATGTGCCTCCACACAAAAATTTGGGTGCTATATTTATTAAAGCTTATCGTAGGCTTGGCGTTACTGATAGTGAGTGATTTGCGATTAGTAATTAAATAACGAATGGTTAATTGTAAATTTGAATTACATATAAGTATCTTTGGTAAAATTTAAAGCACAATGAAGAAAATAATTGTCATTGCTGTGTCATTATTTGTTATTGCGGGAGCTATTGGTTTTTATCAATGGAACAAGCCGCATAAAACAGTAGAAAATGAAAAGGGGATTGAAATAACTGCGGCACAGCTTTATACAGAATTTGTAATCAACGAACAGGCTGCTAATCAGAAGTACTTGAACAAAGCCATGCAAGTGACGGGTAAAATCGTTACAATCGATGAAAATCAGGATAAGCAACGTTTCATTGTCTTACAAACAGAAGACCCAATAAATGGGGTAATGTGTACCATGCATGTCGGCGATTGGAAAGCAGAATCGGGACAAACTGTTACGGTGAAAGGTTTTTGTAGCGGAGTTGTCGGCGATGTTAAGCTCACTGATTGTATCCTAGTTAATCCCTCAAAATAAAAACCACTTTAGTAATGAATCCGTATATCAAAAGAATGAAAGTAGTTCAAAAATTAGTACCTGTTTTAGCAATCGCGGGATTGCTTGTTTATTCATCTTGTTACAAAGACAATATAGAAACTTTGTACCCGACGTCAACCACTTGCGATACCACAACCAGCACTTATGCAACAGACATTCAACCAATTGTAAGTGTCAATTGTGCCACCAGCGGCTGTCATGATGCGTCAACAGCTTCGGGCGGCTATGCACTTGATACTTATGCGGGTGTTGAAACTATTGTATATAATGGCAGACTTTTGGGTACCATTCAGGCAGGAACTATGCCTAAAAGTGGTAGCTTATCTGCATGTAGCATTAATAAAATAACTAGATGGGTCAATCTGGGTGCATTAAATAATTAACTTTCTAGAATTCATTTTTAAAAATAGTCTCATGAAAAAAATAATAATGACCGCAGTGGTCGCTACATTGAGCATGTCTGCGTTTGCTCAGAAATATATGACGCGCAGTGGCAAAGTAAGTTTTTTCTCAGCCACATCTATCGAAAATATTGAAGCATTCAATAACGAATCTGCAGCTGCACTAGACAGTAAAACGGGGGATGTATTATTTCAACTTCCTATCAAAAGTTTTAAGTTTGATAAGCAATTGATGCAAGATCATTTCAATGAAGACTATATGGAAAGTGATAAATTTCCAAAAGCTTCTTTTAAAGGAAAAATAAATCCTGCCGATATCTCAGAAAAGGACGGTACTTATAAAACGACAGTTAAAGGTCAATTGACAATACACGGTGAGTCAAAAGAGGTGACCGTACCTGGAACGATTACCATTAAAGGCGGACAGTTGACTGTAGATGCAAAATTTAAAGTAAAACCTACTGATTATAAAATTAAAATACCATCCGTTGCTGCCAGTAAAATTGCACAACAGATAGAAATTACTATAAATACAGTAATGAAAAAAATATAAAAGACCTGTTTAAATTTAAAAATAAATTCTCTTTTAAAATAATAGTATTGACATGCAAAGGTCTTTAAGACAATTATTAATTCCTGTAACGTTGGTTGGATTGTTTACAGCCACTGCACTTCCTACACAAGTAAAAGCTCAATCGAAAGACACGAAAACAACGGACAGCAGTAGCTTGTCTGATATGTTGGATAATGATCATGATACGCCAAAAGCGAAAGAATATGTCAAAGCAACGTTCAAAACAACAAGATTGATTAACGGACATAGTGTAGAAAATACGGGACGTGGCATTCTTGATTTTAAAATATCGCATCGCTTTAATCCTATTGATGGTGGTGGGTATGATTTTTTTGGACTTGATGGCGCAACACTTCGTTTGGGACTCGACTATGGTATTACTAATTGGTTGACTGTGGGAGTTGGTCGCAGTACTTATCAAAAAGAATATGACGGATTTGCAAAAGCAGCTATTTTGCGTCAGACTGTAGATGATGCAATGCCTATCAGCCTTAGTTATTTGGGAGCAATGTCTGTCACAACACTTTATGCCAATCAATTATTGGGTCGTTCCCTACAAGCAGGCGAAACCTATAATTTTAGCAACAGACTCTTTTATACCAATCAGATTCTTATCGCACGAAAATTTAGTCCTGCATTATCGCTACAATTGATGCCAACGCATGTGCATTACAATTTGGTGAGCTTAAGTTCCGACCCTAACGATGTATTTGCAATGGGTGTTGGAGGTCGTATAAAACTAACTAAAAGAGTATCTCTTAATGCAGAATATTACTATCAGTTAAACCATTTAGCAGGCTCGAAGAATGCTTTCAGTATTGGATTTGATATTGAAACCGGTGGACACGTATTCCAGTTAATGTTTACTAATTCAACAGGTATGACAGAGCGTACATTTATTGGTCAGACTACAAATAATTTTGGCGACAATGGTATCCGATTTGGTTTCAACATTGCACGTGTATTTACTGTTGTTAAAGACAAGTCATTCAAAGATTCCAGAAATAAAATTTGGTAAATTACTCCGTATAATAATAATGCAAAAAGCAGAAAACGATATAAGTTTTCTGCTTTTTTATTGGAGATATATGAGCTGGTTTTAATCATTTAGTAAATTTATTTTGTATTGTAAAATATTTAATTCAATACTTTTTTTTGTAGCATTACAGATATTTTTTTGCAGTATAAGTATAATATTGCTAGCTGTAAGCATTTGTAATCAAGGCTTCATTTTGGTATATTAAGTTCTTTAGTGACTTATCCACATGCTGTGATAATCTTCTTCTTCTTTCGAAAAGTATTTTAAATAATTTCGTCCTCATTCCCCGAAAAAATTAAGAACACTCCAAATAATTCAGTAATATGCCAGAAACACAAAAAGCACCAACAGGCAAAGGTCTTAGCTTCAAAAGACACTATACACGTGATAATGTGAATGTGTATGATATGTTTGAATACGACTATCGTACCTCCGTTATTCGCAATCCTAATGGGGAAAAGGTATTTGAAATGACTAATGTGGAAGTGCCCGCACATTGGTCGCAAATAGCAACAGATATTCTTGCCCAAAAATATTTCCGCAAAGCAGGAGTTCCTCAAAAAGATGGTAGTCTTGGTCGTGAAACATCTATAAAAGAGGTGGCACACCGATTGGCTGATTGTTGGAGAAGCTGGGGTTTCAAATATGGCTATTTCTCCAGTGAGTATGATGCACAAGTTTTCTACGATGAGCTTGCTTACAGCATATTGCAACAAAGTTGTGCACCCAACTCTCCACAATGGTTCAATACAGGATTGTTCAATAGCTATGGCATCAATGGTAAAGCTCAAGGGCATTATTATGTTGATCCTACTACCGGGAAATTAGAACGTTCAACAAATGCTTACGAACGCCCTCAGCCACATGCTTGTTTTATACTCAGCGTGGACGATGATTTGGTAAACGAAGGCGGTATCATGGATCTTTGGGTACGTGAGGCGCGCATATTCAAATACGGTAGTGGGGTAGGAACTAACTATTCCAATATCCGTGCTGAAGGCGAAAAATTGAGCGGTGGTGGAACCTCTAGTGGGTTGATGAGTTTCCTTAAAATAGGTGACCGTGCGGCTGGTGCTATTAAAAGTGGAGGTACAACTCGCCGTGCAGCCAAAATGGTTTGTTTGGATTTGGATCATCCGGAAGTAGTTAACTTTATTGATTGGAAGGTACAGGAAGAAAAGAAAGTTGCTGCATTGATTGCTGCAGGCTATGCTTCAGACTATGAAGGCGAGGCTTATAAAACGGTTTCTGGTCAGAATTCGAATAACTCAGTACGTATTCCGAACGAATTTTTCCGTCGCTTAGCCAATGGTAGCGATTGGGAAATGACCGGACGTAGCGATGGCAAGGTGATGAGTAAAATTCCTGCCAAAGAACTTTGGGATAAAATTTCTTATTCTGCATGGCGCTGTGCAGATCCCGGCACACAATATAATACTACTATTAACGAATGGCACACATGTCCTGAAGGTGGCGAAATTCGTGCATCCAATCCTTGCTCGGAATACATGTTCTTGGATAATACAGCATGTAACCTGGCATCGCTCAACCTACGTCGTTTCTTCAACGAAGAGACTGGTGTGTTTGATGTTACATCGTTTGAATACATGACGCGCTTGTGGACAGTGGTATTGGAAATTTCTGTGTTGATGGCACAATTTCCAAGTCCTGAGGTGGCACAATTAAGTTACGATTACCGCACGTTAGGCCTTGGTTATGCCAACCTTGGTTCAATGTTGATGGTGAGCGGCATTGCTTATGATAGTGAAGAAGCACGCGCTATAGCCGGAGCGATTACCGCTATTATGAATGGTGTGGCTTATAGCACTTCTGCTGAAATGGCGGCAGCGTTAGGAACATTCCCACGATTCAAAGAAAACAGGGAGCACATGTTGCGTGTAATGCGTAATCACCGTGCAGCAGCTTACGATGCATCTGAAGCGTATGAAAATCTGGAAACGAAACCGGTTGGTATCAATGCCAAATATTGCCCGGATTATTTGCTTAGTGCCGCTACCCGTGCATGGGACACTGCGCTGCAAATGGGTGAAAAACATGGCTATAGAAATGCTCAGGCCACCGTTATCGCGCCTACAGGTACTATTGGTCTGGTAATGGATTGTGATACTACGGGTGTAGAACCGGATTTTGCGTTAGTGAAATTTAAAAAACTATCCGGCGGTGGTTACTTCAAAATCATCAATCAATCTATTCCTGCGGCACTTAAGAACCTTAAATACAGCGAATCTGAAATTGATGCTATTGTCAAATATGCTAAAGGACATGGCACTTTTGCGGGAGCTCCTTATATCAACCATCAGTCGCTTACGGAAAAAGGCTTTATAGCTGAAGAGTTGAAAAAGCTCGATACTTTGGTAGAAAGTGCGTTCGAAATAGGCTTTGTATTCAATGTGTACAACCTTGGAGAAGAATGTATGCAAAGACTTGGATTCAAACCGGAACAGTACTACGATATGGATTTCAATTTGCTGGAAGAGCTTGGTTTTGGCGATGAAGAAATAGATGCTGCAAACGATTATGTTTGTGGAAGAATGACCGTAGAAGGTGCACCATTGCTCAAAGACGAACATCTTTCTGTATTTGATTGTGCCAACAAATGTGGTAAAAAAGGGGAGCGTTTCATCCATGCACACGGTCATATCCGTATGATGGCTGCCGTTCAACCATTTATCAGTGGTGCTATATCTAAAACGATCAACTTACCTAATGAGGCTACTATCGATGAAATCAAAGATTGTTATTACCTCAGCTGGCAGTTAGGTATCAAAGCTTGCGCCCTCTATCGCGATGGCTCTAAGCTTAGCCAACCATTGAGTAATAAAAGTGATAAAAAGAAAAAAGCCGTTAGCGAATCATCTGACGAAGCACAGGAAGCAGCAGTATCCATCTCTGAGGCCAGCAGCCAAATAGTCGATATGGCGCAGCTGACCATCGAAGAGCTATTGGATGAAGTAAACAAACGTGTACAAGCAAGCCCTGATACCCAACTCAAACGCCAATTGAGCCGCATCGTAGAGCGCAAAACATTGCCTGCCAAACGTCGTGGTTACACCTTCAAGTCGAAAGTAGGCGGACAAGCATTATTCTTACGTACAGGCGAGTATGGCGATCAGACATTAGGCGAAATATTTATTGATATGGCCAAAGAGGGAGCTACTATGCGTAGTTTGCTCAATAGCTTTGCCATAGCGGTTTCTGTAGGATTGCAATATGGTGTTCCATTGGAAGAATATGTCGATAAATTTATCTTTACCCGATTCGAACCGAGCGGTATTGTTGAACATCCAAATATCAAAACAGCGACTTCAGTACTTGACTATGTGTTCCGTGTATTGGCTTACGAATACCTTGATCGGGATGATTTGGTGCATGTAGTTGACGAAGAGCGATTAAAAGCACCTACTACTGCTGCACAGCAAGAGCTATCGCAAGTGCGGGTAACGGCTCCATTAAATAAAACGACTGCAAAAGAAACTACGCTTACACCAAGCAAACCGCTTGTCAGTGTTAAAAATATGTCTGCTGAAACGAAGAAATTAATGGGTACCAGCGCAGATGCTCCGGCATGTAGCAACTGTGGTAACATCACCCTTCGCAATGGTACATGCTACATGTGCCCCAACTGTGGTACTACTACAGGTTGTAGCTAAAAGTTTGTTTTTTTAAAAGTTGAATAAAAAAAAGAGTCTCCACATTCATGTGGAGGCTTTTTTGTTTGCATCAATATGGAGATTTTGGCCGCCTGCGGTCATTGCGAAGAGTGAGCAACGAAGCAATCTCCGGCCATCTGTTCAGATTGCTTCTTCACCCCTCACATCGGGTCTTGTACTCATCGCAATTAATGCCTTAATATTTATGCAGGGGGCTGCGTTTTTTTATTAGTAAAGGAACAATATCATCCAAAACTGCTTGGCAGTGCTCCGAAACCTTGCGTCACTATTCCGAAATCACTTGGCAGTACTCCGAAATCACTTGGCAGGTCTTCGAAACCCTTCGTCATTATTCCAAAACCATTGGATCGTACTCCGAAATCGCTTGACTGTTATCCGAACCCCTGCGTCATCATTTCGAAACCCGGTGTAAATATGGTGCAACAATCCTGTAACTACAGGAAAGCAGATGTATGATTGCTCCAATAATTTTTTCCATCCTTGAGTGTTAAAAAAAAGCCTCCCAACTAATTATAATATACTCCGAATGCCCTATTTCAACAATCACAACTAATTATATTTGATATAAATAAAAATATTGTGTTTAAAATATTGTAATATAATTAGATTCGCTCTTTTACAAACAAAAAATATAATGTTATGAAACAAACACATGCCAACTACCTCAATAGGGTGAGTGGCACCACACACTGCTTGAAGTATAAAAAAACGACACGATAAAACCAACAGGAAGCAAGCCATAAAGTGTAAGAATGGTGTCTGTTTTACCGTTCGTAAACTTTTTACTACCGTTCGTCAAACGCTTTTGGCAATGTAGTAGTGCAACTAGTAGGTTTGGATATCCATTACTAATACAACTAAATATTATTTTATGACCCCCAAGTCCACCCGATTAGCTTTTTATTTTGCTACTACTTGAAATATTAAAAAATCTTCTTTTAATTAAAATTCAAAAAAATGAAAAACCGAAACAAAAAAACGACACTAGGAGGAGCAAAAAGGCTCTTTGCTATTGCATTAAGCCTATTAACCATAGGTAGCTACCAATCAGCAGATGCGCAACCTTATCGTCACAGTACTGCAAAAGTCACTCTTCCTACTGACCCTACACCCGGCAATCCTTGGCTGGATGGCTTATATGCTACAAGGCTAAGTGATGGGTTAACATCTTGGGCATTTGCACCATTTTCAGTCATTGGGGGAACTCCGAACTGCCCCAAAGACTTTTTATTTCCTATTTATATAGACGATTCCGTGACCATGGTGCTGGGAAATACACTTTCATCATCAGATCGTGCGACGGGCGGATGGCCGGACCAAATGACCTATTATATAGTTGTCAAAAAAAATGGCATTCCCCTGTACTCTTCTACATCCGATGAGATTTTGGAAGGCGATTCCTATAAGTTCCTGTTTAAGCCTTATGGCATTGGCGAATACACTTTTGAATTTACCAATAGCCACGCGCTGAGGACAACGCCTACAGGGCCTGGTGTTCCGATTGTTACTACGGCCAGACTCATCGTTATGGACCGGATCACAAAAGTATCTGTAGTTGCCAATGAGATATGTGCTACTACTTACCCAACCGGCTCCGATTATCATTTTCAAGTAATTACTGACCCACCCATCAACAGCGCTATTATAGGCGTAACGGGCTGGGAGCCTAAGTATCATACAGAATTTATTGTTTATCCCGGTGTAGGACTTCCCAACTGCCAAACCAAAAATGACCTTGTTGTGAATATGTATTTCAACATGAGTTCAGGTGGTTTGGGAGCTCCAACCCCTGTGTATAACACTGATTATTTATCTGGTGGCTGGACTTATATTGGAGGAGCCCCAATGCCTAATACCGGATTTGGCTATGCTTATAATACATGGTTGGGCGCAGGCGATAAAACAAACTATACGATTAAGTATGCGGACATTAACGACTACTTTACGAATCCATTCGCCGCACAAAACCCCATACAAGGTACCGTTCAAATCTATGACGGCATAACAAACTATTATGCACCGGTATTCATTCCTGTACTTGCTCCGGCTACATCGGCTAATAACAATGACAATGGCGCGTATGCTATATATACCTATGGAGTAGGTGCTAGTTTATTTGATGGTCCGTTTATAATTACACCGCCAATAGCGGCTGCAGAAACCTGGACCCCTACCAACAACCCAATAGTGAACGGAGGTTATGGTATCAATATGCCTACATTAAGGGTTAGAGATAAAATTATGATCTCACCGGGCAAAACACTTACACTCCAAAACATGACAATTGAAATGGGGCCTAATGCACAAATTTTGGTGCAAAGTGATCCTGCCGGAGTATTGCCGGCAGGGCAGTTGATCTTGAACAACAGTACCATCAAAGCATACAATGGCTGTGGTAATGGCAATAATACCTGGGCAGGAATTATCCTACAAGGTAACAGCAACAAAGACCAGCTCATGATGTCAGGTGGCGGCTATCACCAAGGTTATTTAGAATTGAATAATTCCACTATATCGGATGCTCAGGTAGCTGTTCGTACTTATGATCCTACCACTGCCTCATCCACCATTGCACGTGCGGGTGGTGTGATCCATGCCACTAATTCCACCTTTAGCAACAACAAAGGAGGCATTGACTTTGCGGCGTACCCTAAACGCTCCATGGCTTTATTCTTGACGGCAAATCCTTTCGCACACTGGATCAACCAATGTACGTTCAGCATGGACGATGCACACAGCAGTGGCTTCCGCGGGTTCATTGCAGGCAACAATATCAACAATGTGCGGATAATGTCCAGCAGCTTTACCGCTACAGTAGCCAGTGGCCCGACGGGCTTTGGTATCAAAGGTACAGATATGGACTTGCGTGTATATAATGCAGCCGGTACCACTACACCCAATACATTCACCGGATTGAATGAAGGTATTAGTGTCAACGCCTCTGCATTTGGTCGACCTATAGTATCTGTAGTATCCTCCAGCTTCAGTAAAAACACTACCGCCATACACTCCAGTGCGGTCAACAACCCACGATTCATCAGTAACTACTTTGAAGTACCCGAAGGTGGTGGAACAGGCGTAAAAATAGAAACAGGCTCCGGCTTTGCGGTAACCACCAATACCTTCCAAAATGTAACCGGCTCCAACCCCAGTCCAAGCGGTAATCGAGCAGCGCTGGTGTGGAATGCGGGTTCAGCGAACAATTACATTCAACGTAACAGCATCCAGAATATACAGGTGGGTATGTTGAGTAATTATATGAACAGAAGTAATGGTCTTATATCTACAGGCTTGCAATTTTTGTGCAATACCAATATCAGCAATGTACATTTCAATACTGTTGTATTGGGTGCAGACCCAAGCCAGGATGGCATACGTGCCCAGCAGGGCGACCCAAGTTTAGCCGCAGGGAATAGCTTTTCACACAGTGTTTTGGATTTTACCAACGACGTTGCAACTGTTGGCGCTGTGAGCTATTATTACCATAGCGGTGGCAGTGGAGCCTTAATACCTTCTACTTCAGGTACTGTTACTAATGTGTCCACTCCTTCTTTGGACAATTGTGCAGCAGGTGTAGGTGTCGTTTCCACGACTACTTCAATTGCGCATACATTGGGAGCATTATCAGGAATGAGTGGCTCGATGTTGCGTGAAGGGATACTGGACAATGTGGATTACTATAACCTGCATACTGAGCTTACAGACCGCAGTACCCAATTGCATACTTACTTAGGCATGTTGGCAGACCCCTACAGCGATCTGGCCCGTGTAGACCTGTATATACAGGATGGCGATGTAACCAATGCTAATAATTTGTACAATGGTATTGTAGGTGATCGCGGCCTTACAGGTAAAGAGGCTTACGAATTCAGCCATTGGGGCCGTATGTTGTTCGATATCAGTATTGATATGTTAGCCGCTGATAAAGCACCTACAGAATTAAGCCCCGCCCAGATAAGCACTTTGAGTATAGTAGCAGATAGTGCTATGATGTGGGCGAAAGTAAGGGCACAAGGTTGGCTGAATTTATATGATGGCCGTACCTTTAGCAATACTTTCCTTTATCCTACTGAGGCGAATACGCAACGTAAGGTAATGACGGAAGAAACTCCGGCATCCCGCAATGGTATTTATCCTAACCCTGCTGACAATTACATTGATGTAGCGTACCAGGTACAGAACAAACAAGGAATTGTTCCTGTATTAGAACTACGTGATGTAATGGGCAAAATGGTATTGCAACAAACGCTGAGCAGCAACGCTACACAACGCATAAGCATAGATAAATTGCCAATTGGGGTGTATCTTTATCGCATAAACGAAGATGGCACAACAACTTTGTCAGGCAAGCTGACTAAAAATTAAAATCCAAACCCAATGAAGAAGCAAATATTCCATTGCTTTTTATTGATTGTATTGTTGGGCACAACGGGCAGATGGCCCGTTGCTGCCCAGCAATATTTTAATAAGCGCTATACACTTGGTACTGGTGGAAACGTATTTACAGGCGCATTGCAGAAAAACAATAAATACTATACGGTAAATATTTGCAATGACAGTATTAACTACATTGGTGGTACAAGTTTTAAAAATGTAACGGGCATTAAATTTAGCGTATTTGACAGTACCGGAAAGATCATCAGTACAAAACTCTATCAGCGGGATGACAAAATTTTTACTGCTATTTTACCAGATGGTATAACACCGAGCAATAATTTCAGGATACTAAACGACAGCATATTCCTCTTCGCTTTTACCGTGATGGATACAGCCTACGCTGCTTACAGCCCAGGTAGCCATAATTTCCAATCGGCAATTGTTGAATTTGATAGTATTGGAAATGTAGTAATGTACAAAGAATATGACAGGCCATATTGTAAAACGACCGATCAAACGACCCAACTAATGTGTGATTTCAAACCGGATGCTTATGGCAACTGGTTGATGCTTACACTGATTGAGTGTAACGCACAAATCGTTTTCAACTTACGAAAGCTGGATAAAAATTTTAATGAAATATGGGATAAAAATTTCTCCGTTTCCGGCATGCAAAATCTTCCCCAACATTTATTAATTGAACCGGATGGCTACACAATGACTGGAGGCATTAATAATGCGAATGCAGGGTTGGGATATGTCAATTACTATGCTTCGCTCATTGTCAAATGCGACACAGCAGGAACTATGCTTTGGCACTGGCAGAATACTTTTGATATTACCAACTTGCAATACACCATCAACGATATTATACGCACTAAGGATAGCGGTTATATCTATTGCGGAAGCGGTAGGGGAAATCCCTTGTATGCCGCAGATGGTTCCGGCCATTGGTCTGGCATTGTTGTTTGGGGTTACGTCGAGAAATTGGACAGCAACAGAAAATTAGTATGGCAAACTAAATTAGGCTACGTGGCTGCAGACCCAAATCAAAATGAACAAACTGTTCTTAAAGAACTAACCAATGGTGATATAATGGTGGCCGGAACTTTAGGCAAATTCTTTGATGATGTTGGACCAAAAGGTAATACAAAAGCAGCCTTGACTAAGTTAAGAGGAACAGATGGTACTATTTTATGGCAAAGATTATATGATTATCACCCAGATACACTTTCGGGTTATATTTATGATATGCGACAAACGACTGATGGCGGTTATATATTGGCTGGATATACTATGGACGAAGTAGTTGTCCCATTTACAGCACCTACACAACGAGGCTGGCTGATCAAAGTAGATAGCAATGGTTGTGAAGGCGGCGCAAGTTGTAATCCTACAGCAATAATTCCTGTAAATCCAACAGCAAACTATATCAATATTTACCCCAACCCAAGTACCAGCGATTACGAGCTGCAATACGAGGTACAAAATAAGGAACCACTACAATTGGTAATAAGCGATATAACAGGAAGAATATTGTTACAAACAAATCTGCCTGCACAACAAAATACTTACCATATTCATGCTGTCAATTGGGCCAGCGGTGTGTATATCTATCAGTTGAGCAGGGAAGGAGCAATATTCAAAACAGGTAAGTTGATTAAAAATTAAAATCTAACCCAATGAACAAGCAAATCATCCGTTGCTTTTTATTGATCATACTGTTGGGCACACTGGGCAATTTACCCAGTGCTGCCCAGCAGTATTTTAATAAGCATTACACTATTGGATGCAGGCAATTAAAATTTACTAGTGTAGCGCAAAGAGGTAATAAATACTATGTTACGGATGTGTGTCTCGATAGCATCAATCATATATCAGCGGATATTTTTTACAACACCAATGGAATAAAATTTGCGGTGTTTGACAGCAGCGGCAATTTATTGACCAGCAAGCTCTTGCAAAGAGCGGACAAAAAAATAACCAACTCCACTTTTAGTAATACCTTATACCCCACGGATAGTGGCTTTTTATTAGCCGTAAGCTGCATTGACACGGCAGTTGACATTGCTAACCCCGGCTATTATGCGGCTCAAACAACTTTAATTCATTTCGATACTCTAGGGAATGTGCTGTGGATGCGAGATTATGCCCGCCCTTATTGCACCACTTATGACCCGACCAACCATATACTGATGGATTTAAAGCCCGATGGCTACGGGCATTGGCTAATGTTGTCCAGCCTTATTTGCTACGGTAAGGTCGTGTTTTGTTTGCGCAAACTGGATAAAGGGTTTAATGAAATTTGGGTCAAGGATTTTTCGACCAGCGGTATGCACAATAAACCGAAGCATTTACTCATTGAATCGGATGGTTATACCATGACGGGGAGCATAGATAACGGCAATTCGGCATCTCCATACACTGATTATTATGCTTCGCTGATCATTAAGTGCGATACGGCAGGGACAATGCTTTGGTCATGGCAAAATACATTTGATATTGCCAATTTACAATATACCATCAATGATATTGTCCGAACCAAAGACAGTGGTTACATCTATTGCGGAAGCGGTAGGGGAAATCCGATTTATTATACAGATGGTTCCGGCCATTGGTCGGGCATTGCTGTTTATGGCTATGTGGAAAAACTGGATAGCGCCCGAAAATCGGTTTGGCAAACGAAACTGGGTTTTGTGGGGTCATTCCCGCAACAAAATGAACAGGTAGTAATTAAAGAACTAACCGATGGCAATATAATGGTGGCAGGAACACTCGGTAAAAATTTCACCACATACGGCTATACTTTTGCCGCGCTCACTAAGCTCAATGCAAATGATGGTTCCATCATTTGGCAAAGGCTTTATGAATATCACCCAGACACACTTTCGGGATATGTGTATGATATGCGCTCGACTGATGACGGTGGTTACATATTAGCGGGCTATACGGAGGATAACGTAGTTGTACCATTTACAGCGCCAACACTGAGGGGGTGGCTGATTAAAGTAGATAGCAATGGTTGTGAAGGTGGCGCAAGCTGTAATCCTACAGCAATAATTCCTGTTAATCCAGCAGCAAACTATATCAATATTTACCCCAACCCAAGTAGCAACGACTACGAGCTGCAATACCAGTCACAAAACAAGGAACCGTTACAATTGGTAATAAGCGATATAACAGGTCGCACGATGCTGCAAGCAAACTTATCCACACAACAAAATACTTATCACATTAATACTGCTAATTGGGCTGCGGGGGTGTATCTGTACCAACTCAGCCAGAAAGGCACGACGACCATGAGCGGTAAATTAGTAAAATACTAAGCGCCTTGAATGGTGAAGCATATAAGCAAATAGATAAGCACGGCACCTGCTTGTCATCCGGATCCCGCTTTTGGGCGGGGAGGGATCTCTCGAAGCTCGAGATGACATGCGTGCGGTGTTATTTAAAAAAACAACCAAAACCAATGAACAAGCAAATCATCCGTTGCTTTTTATTGACTGTATTGTTGGGCACACTGGGCATATTGCCCAGTGTTGCCCAACAGTATTTTAATAAGAATTATACTGTCGATTGTGCCCAAATGAAATTTACAAGCGTGGCGCAACGGGGCAGCAAATACTACGTTACGAATGCATGTCTCGATAGTATCAACCACATATCAGCGGATATTTTTTACAACACCAATGGAATAAAATTTGCGGTGTTTGACAGCAGCGGCAATTTATTGACCAGCAAGCTCTTGCAAAGGGCGGATAAAAAAATAACTAACTCCACATTTAGTAATACCTTATACCCCACAGACAGTGGTTTTTTACTGGCGGTAAGCTGCGTTGATACAGCATTGGATATAGCAAATCCTAGCTATTATGCGGCTCAAACAACTTTAATTCACTTCGATACTTTGGGCAATGTGCTGTGGATGCGAGATTATGCCCGCCCTTATTGCACCACTTATGACCCGACCAACCATATACTGATGGATTTAAAGCCCGATGGCTACGGGCATTGGCTAATGTTGTCCAGCCTTATTTGCTACGGTAAGGTCGTGTTTTGTTTGCGCAAACTGGATAAGGATTTTAATGAAATCTGGGTCAAGGATTTTTCGACCAGTGGTATGCACAATAAACCGAAGCATTTACTCATTGAACCCGATGGCTATACCATGACGGGGAGCATAGATAACGGCAATTCGGCATCTCCATATACTAATTATTATGCTTCGCTGATTATTAAGTGTGATACGGCAGGGGCGATGCTTTGGTCATGGCAAAATACTTTTGATATTACCAATTTACAATATACTATTAACGATATTATCCGCACCAAAGACAACGGTTATATCTATTGTGGTTCTGGCAGAGGAAATCCGATTTATTATACAGATGGTTCTGGCCATTGGTCTGGCATTGTTGTATGGGGCTATGTGGAAAAACTGGACAGTACACGCAAGTCTGTTTGGCAAACAAAACTGGGTTACACAGACGGAGATATTGATTACAATGAGCAAAGAGTGATCAAAGAATTACCTGATGGCAACATTCTAATAGCCGGAGGGCTATTTAAATTCTTTGAGGGTTCAACTACTAAAGGTTACCCTCATGCATCACTAACCAAATTGAACCCGATAGATGGTTCAATAATTTGGCAGCGTATATACAATTATCAGCCGGACACGTTATCTAGCTATCTTTATGATATGCGTTCGACCGAGGACGGCGGTTTTATATTAGCTGGTTATACGTTAGATAATTTAATTGCCCCACTAATAGCACCCTATTGGCGGGGTTGGCTAATCAAAGTAGATAGCAATGGTTGTGAAGGTGGCGCAAGCTGTAATCCTACAGCTATAATTCCTGTAAATCCAACAGCAAACTATATCAATATTTATCCCAATCCAAGTACCAGCGATTACGAGCTGCAATACGAGGTACAAAACAAGGAACCACTACAATTGGTAATAAGCGATATAACAGGAAGAATATTGTTACAAACAAATCTGCCTGCACATCAAAACAGTTATCACATTCATGCTGCTAATTGGGCTGCGGGTGTGTATCTGTACCAACTTAGCCAGAAGGGCACGACGACCATGAGCGGTAAATTAGTAAAATACTAAGCGCCTTGAATGGTGAAGCATATAAGCAAATAGATAAGCACGGCACCTGCTTGTCATCCCGATCCCGCTTTTGGGCGGGGAGGGATCTCTCGAAGCTCGAGATGACATGCGTGCGGTGTTATTTAAAAAACAATCAAAACCAATGAACAAGCAAAATCTTTATTGCTTTTTATTGATACTGTTGTGTAGTATAGGGCAGAATCCCTGTGCTGCACAGCAGTATTTTAATAAACGCTATACTATTGGCTGTGGGGCTAATATTTTTACTTGTGCTTTGCAAAAAAATAATCGATATTATGTAATAACCGATGGCTGTGTAGATAGCGTGAACTATATCGGGGGTACCAGTTTTTTAAATAAGGCAGGGATCAAGTTTTGTGTGATGGACAGTGCGGGAAATGTAATTACTACAAAGCTCTATCAACGGGATGATAAAATTTACACTTCAGCAGTACCTGCATTTATCGCTCCGAGTAACAATTTAATTGCACTGAATGATGGTACTTTTTTACATGCCTTTACAGTAGTAGATACAGCCGTAGCGCCTTACAATCCAAGTTACCAAAACTTTCAGATAGGGATAGTCCAGTTTGATAGCTTCGGTAATGTACTGGCATACCGCGAATACAATCGTCCTTATTGCACTACTTCTGATGTAACTAATCATTTGCTGCTGGACTTTAAGCCAGATGCTTATGGCAACTGGCTCATGTTATCAAGTCTTGTATGTTCCGGTAAAACTGTTTTTTGTCTGCGTAAACTGGACAAATATTTTAATGAAATCTGGGTCAAGGATTTTTCGACCAGCGGTATGCACAATACCCCTAAACATTTACTCATTGAATCGGATGGTTATACGATGACGGGCAGTATCAACAATGCGAATGCCGGATTAGGTTATGTAAATTATTATGCTTCGCTGATCATTAAATGTGATACGTCTGGGACAATGCTTTGGAGTTGGCAAAATGCATTTGACATAGCCAATCTCCAATACACTATCAACGATATTATCCGAAGTAAAGACAGTGGTTATATTTATTGTGGCTCAGGAAGTGGTCATCCTATCTATTATACAGATGGCTCCGGCCATTGGGCTGATATCGTAACAGAAGGGTGGATAGAAAAAATAGATGCATCACACAATAGTGTTTGGAAACAAACTATTGGTACAGTTCATGGTTCTGTAAGCGCGACAGAGCAAACCGTATTGAAGGAGTTGCCCAATGGGGATCTTATAGTTGCGGGAACAGTTGGGAAGTTGTACGATTTATCTGATGAAACAAAAGCATGGATAAGAGGTAGTCTTACGAAACTTAGTGGTACAGATGGGCATATTATCTGGCAACGACTATATAAGAGTCCAGACATGAATGATACAATGTATCTGAACATTTATGATATACAACAAACAAATGACGGTGGTTACATTCTTGCAGGACAAGCTAAAAATGCTATTGACCGTAAAGTAGGTCCACTGCAACAAGGTTGGTTAGTAAAAGTAGATAGTAATGGCTGTGAGGGTGGCGCAAGCTGTAATCCGGAAGCTATAATTCCTGTTAATCCTACAGCAAACTATATCAATATTTATCCCAACCCAAGTACCAGCGATTACGAGCTGCAATACGAGGTACAAAACAAGGAACCTCTACAATTGGTAATAAGCGATATAACAGGTAGAATGTTGTTACAAACAAATCTGCCTGCACATCAAAACAGTTATCACATTCATGCTGCTAATTGGGCAACTGGTGTATATGTGTATCAAGTAACACAGGGTACTAAATCCTTGTACTATGGAAAACTACTCAAATATTAAATGGACTTGGCCACGGCTGGGCAAGCATCACGATTGTGAGGAGCTAGACACGAAGCAATCCAGATTGCATCCTCACAGCTCAACACTAGAGCTTTGCGCTCATCGCAATGACGTAGGGATGGGTTTGAGTTGGGTTCTTTTCTTTTCTTTTCTTTTATTATTATTAAGGTAACAATGTCCTAACAAATTGGTGATGTGCTCTTGCTTGTTTTGCATTCTTAAAACAAGAAGCAAAATGAAAAAAAATGTACGCCTATTATTTGCCTTGATGATGATAATTAATATCACTCAAGTTGCTGCTCAGTCTAAACTGATTCACTATTGGCATTTCAACAATTACACCTCAGTGGCTGGTGGTTGGAAAACTTACACAACCGTGCCAACGCTTACCGTTAATGCTGCAAATCCTGCTATTATTCATGCCGATTATTCGACGATCGACACAGCTAAAGCTAAGATTGTTTATCAAACGAGTGCAGGTACATCATCTGCTTTTACAACTACACTTGATTGGGCTATTCCCGGTGATACCAATAATGTTCAGCTAGGTCATGCCAGCGATACAAGTATTATTAGTTGTGCATTGCGTCCGCGTAACCGCTGCGACAGTATGGAGTTGCGTTTCTACATACCCACTACCAATTATAAAAATATAGCATTGAAATATGGTGCACAGACATCTAGTGTTACCAGCGGACCTCGCCAACAATCGTTTGATTACAGTTTAGATAGCGGTGCTACCTGGAAAACTTCAGGATTGAGTATTCCTTTCGATTCGGCTAAAGTGGCATTTGCACCAATAAGCGTCAATTTTATTGCAGATACTAACGTGAATAACAACAGAAAATTTGTGTTCCGTATTAAGTTTTTTGGTAACACTTCAGGTACCTCAGGTAATAACCGATTTGACAACGTAACTGTAATGGGTGATACTATATTGCCGGTAGTTACTCCTCCTGCTACACGTACTTTAGTACATTACTGGCACTTCAATAATTTTGCAACATCATATACCAATCCGGGTATTCCTGCACTTAAAGCAGATTGGTCTGTATTGGATACTAACATAGCAAGAGTAAAGTATAACTTGGCAACAGGTACGTCGCCTTATTATGGTGGTTATATAGATTTCGTTACACCAGGTTCTGATAGTAATGCACGTACCATTGCAAGTGTGGTAACACCTGCCGGTAACGGATACCGTTTCCGTAATCCAAGTGATAGTGCATACCTTACTATTTATATACCAAGTATTAATTATAAAAATCTAGAGCTTAAATATGCTTGCCAAAGCTCAAGCAGCACTAGTGGCATGTTGCGTCAGAATTTTTCGTACAGTACCGATAGCGGTGCAACCTGGAAAACTGCCGGCTTAAGTAAAACTTACGATTCTACAAGCCCTAGTTTCAAAGTGGTCACAATTGACTTCCCTACAGATACTACGGTCAACAACAATAGTAAACTTGTGTTCAGAATTAATTTTGCCGGTAATACTTCTTTAACTTCAGGTAATAATCGTTTTGATAACATCACCTTGGATGGTGTAGTGATTGATCCAACATTTGTTTACAAGCCAAGCACTACAGCAATAAGTAATGTTGCTACACCTGCTAATTATTGCAGTTTGTTCCCTAATCCGGTATCCAATCAATTGCAATTGCACAGTAATATTGACGGTAAATATTCAGTAGTTCTATACAATGCTTTTGGTCAGAAAAAGTATGAGGCAGCGTATAATCAAAATGATGTGACTATAAATGTTTCGTCTTTAGCTACAGGCATCTATTTCGCTCAAATCACTAATGAATCAGGAATGGTTCAACAACTTAAATTTTTGAAACAATAACCAATAATCCTCTTCTTGTCAATCCTAAAGTCATTTTATTACTAATGGCTTTAGGATTGCTTGTAAATGGATCCTCCGCACTAAACAATAGTATTGTCCACAGACGGGTTTAAAAATATTATATACCAGATATGAAAAAAAGACTTTTAATTTTTACGGCTACATTGGGTTTGTTATATATAACCACTACGAGTTATAACGATGGTGTTGCTAATCACGGACTCAATCGTACAGGGGCAGCAGGCTCTGTAGCCGCATGTGATGGAAGTGGTTGCCACGCATCTAAAAGTGCCAATACAATAGCGAGTATATCCATAAAGGATAAGGCCACATCTGCAATAGTGACTACGGGTAAATATGTACCCAACAACACTTATGTTGTTAGCATTTCGGGAAATAATGCAGCAAGTTTACCCAAGTTTGGTTTTGAAATAGCAGCTACCAAAGCCGACAATACGAATGCAGGTACAATTAGTGCCACTACAGCTAACACGGCTGTACGCACGGTTTCAGGTCTTCATATTCTCGACCACACCGCACCAATTACAGCAGTCACTGGTGGTACCTATAATGTTGATTTTGATTGGACAGCGCCTGCGAGTGGTTCTGGAACAGTTACTTTCTATGGTATGATCAATGCAGTGAATGGTAATGGCGATAAATCAGGCGACCAACCGGGTGCAGGTGTAACGGCAACTTTTACCGAAGGTATAAGTACCGGTATTAATAATGTAGTAGCCAATAACGGGTTGAAAATTTATCCCAACCCTTGTCATAATCTGTTGAATATTGAAACGGATATGCTGGGAAAAGTGTTTTCGGCAAATATTTATGACCTTACAGGTAAGCAGGTATTGGTTTCGAACAATCAAAATATTATTGATGTGGCAGCTTTAATGCAAGGCGTTTATTTTATTCGTATTGATAATGGCGATTACCAACAAACAATAGCGTTTATCAAACAATAAACATTATGATTTTTTGTGCTACAGCGTAAAGTGATCCTCACAAGTTTTGTGGGGATCACTTTTTTAGGTTATTAATTCAATAAACTAATGGTAGGGGATACTTAAATTTCTAATCCCAAAAATGCACAGAATAAGATTATTGAGTAAATTACAGGCTTATAGCCTTGTGCTACATATGTACCAAACAATCTCAACCGAATAAAGCATGTATCCTGAACTGTATTGCTCCACTAAAAGGACATCGAGAAACAATATCTTTCGATTGTTTTTTTTCATGATCCTCGCTGCTTTTATTTTATTGGCTTCAAATACTTTGTATGCGCAAACTTATTTGGAAACCTACGGTCAGAACCGTATTCAATACAGAAAGTTTGACTGGAAAATATTTGAAACAAAGCATTTTCGGATCTTTCATTACGATAGATCTGGTAAAGACTTGGCGCGTTATGTTGCCGAGCAGGCAGAAAATGATCTTGAGGCTATTGAGCACAAAACAGGTTCTAGGTTTTCACAACAATTCAATATTATTGTTTACAATTCCTATGACGAATATCGTCAAACCAATATTGGCAGAAAAGGTGATGCACAACAACTTCAATTGATGAATGCAGGTAAGGTAAATGTGGCAGAAGATAAGCTGGTTGTCTATTTCAATGGTGTACATACTGATTTAAGAAAGCAAATACTCAATGGTGTATCCCGTATATTGCTGGAACGCAGTATGAGTGGTGGTAACATAAAAGATGTACTGAAAAATGCGGCAACATTGAATATTCCGGCTTGGGTATCGGATGGGTATATTGCCTACGCTGCCGATGGTTGGGATGAAAAAACAGATAAAGCTTGGAAAGGATTGATTGAAGCATATCCTGCTAAAAAGTTTTATGACTTTACAGAAATTGACGGAGAGCTTGCAGGGCGTGCCTTCTGGAAATATATAGCAGAACGCTATGGCAAAAGAGATGTGAAGAACTTGCTGAATGTGATGCATACTAAAAAGAACATCAATAAAGGACTAAAAAGTAAGTATCATCTTAATGTGGTGAAAACTTTCGACTCATGTTTGGCTTTTTACAAAAATGCGTACTTGATAGATGCCTCCAATAAAGAAACACCTGATACCGCATTGTCTGTGCTGAAAATACCTGTACCAAAAGATGGCAGCACCATTCGTGACATACGTCTGTCGCCACGAGGAGGTGATGTGGCTTACGTAAAATGGAAAGATGGTATATTTCAGGTTTGCTTGCAAGAAACTAAAAAATCAAAAACAAATGCGGTAATCATTGAAGGAGGCGCTAAAGATTATAACGATCAGCAAGACCCTAATTACCCCATTTTAGCATGGTCTAATACTGGTTACAAATTGGCTGTGCTCTACCAAAAAGGCTCAGGCATGCGTTTGCGCATTTATGATGCATTGAAAGGTAAAATTGGTACTTATGTAGTGCCTAGCAATCGCTTTGACAGAGCATTAGGTATGGCATTTGACGAGGATAATGATGGCATTATCCTTTCGGCTATACGCAAGAGTCAAACTGACCTGTACCTGTTTACCATTAAGGGTACTAAAATGCAAAATATTACCAACGATTTGTGGGACGATGTATCACCTGCATTCGTAACCGGTGGCAGAAAGCGAGGTATCGTATTTATGTCTAACCGGCCTAAACCAAATCTTAATGTAACTGCCGGTATCAATGAATTGCCCACCGGCCCGATGAATGTCTATTTCTACAATACCACCACAAAAAGTACATCATTATTGCAATGCTCTAATGCAGAGCCTAATGCCAAAGTGAGCCAACCCATACAGTACGGTAGTGATAATTTTGCTTATTTATATGACATCAACGGTGTACGCAATAAGTATATCGTGGTCTTTGGTCGTGATAAATATAATATGGACTCGGCTTATTGGGTGCCCGTAAGCAATTATGCTACGAGCTTGACGAGCCATCAATATAATCCTGCAGGGAATGTGGTGGGTGATGTGATCGAACAGAATGGCTTTTACAATGTATATATGAAACCACTTCAAATACCGGGTGTGGATATTCCTGTAAAGAAAGTAGAGCCGGCCTTGCTTGTAGAGAAAGAATCGGATAAAATAGGACTGTTACCTAATGAGCCGGCACATAAAAAACAAAGCCGTAAGGCAAGAAGGAGTGCTCAGCGATTCAATAAAATGAATGTTAATGATGGCAATACCTTTCAAACTGAATTTACACCTGCTAAACCTATTGCCGCAGATAGTACAAACGTTGCAGCAAGTACCGCTATGCAAACAGAAGAAACGGAGTCGGCATCGGAAGATGAACTTATTCGCGTGCCTGAGGCAGACAGCAGCTATATGAAAATGAAAGCCAGCGCATATCGTGTGGGCTTTAAACCCAATAATTTTGCAATTAGTTTGGACAATAGTTTACTGTTTACCAAATACCAATCGGCCGGCCAGAATGGTTCGCAATTCTCAAATCCGCCATTAGCAGGACTGATCACATTAAGTCTTGATGATATGTTGGAAAATTATCGGTTTACCGGAGGATTTCGATTGCCATTTAATAAAGTAGGAACGACTTATTTCCTTCAGTTCGAAAATGTAAAACGTAGATTGGATTGGAGCCTGAGCTATTTCCATTCTTCTAATATGAATAACTACAATGTCACTTTTACCGATTCGATTGGTAATCCTGTATTCAGTACACTGGAAGTAGGTAAGACGATAACCAACTTGGTACAAGGTGCCATTTCTTATCCATTTGATCGTTTGAGAAGTTTGAGAGCGCAGCTTGGATTCAGACAAGACGTACTTAACTTCAAGTCGATAGATACATTAAGTTTAAACATGGTGTCCGACAAAAAATATTGGACGATGAGCCGTTTGGAATTTGTATATGATAATACTAAAAACATCAGTACCAATATCCGTAACGGATTGCGCTATAAAGTTTTTGGGGAGTATATGTACCAAATGAACGAAAATGGTGGTGGTTTATACAATTTTGGGTTTGACTTCCGCAATTATACCAAATTGTATAAGAACCTGATCTGGGCATTAAGGGTAGCTGGCGCACATAGTGACGGTAAGCAAAAAATACTTTATTTCTTAGGTGGGGTAGATAACTGGATTGGTGCACAATACAATCAATATATGCCTGTTTCTCAGGAAAATTACGGATTCCAAGCATTGGCAACCAATCTGCGTGGTTATAAGCAAAACGCTAGAAATGGTAATAGCTATGCAGTAGCTAACTCTGAATTCCGTTTCCCTATTCTGTCTGATTTGGTACGTCGCCCGATCCAATCTAAAATATTGCGTAACCTACAATTGGTCGCATTTACTGATGTGGGCGCAGCATGGAATGGCTTTCTGCCCAATGAAAGTAATATTTCAAAACCATCAGTGTTGTCACAACCACCAGTAACGGTGTCCGTAAGTACACCGGGAGTATCGGGTGTAGCGATGGGCTATGGTGCAGGTATCCGTACTATTTTATTGGGTTATTCGATCCGCGTAGATGCTGCCTGGAATATAGAAGGCCAAACAACACCGATCATTTACTTTTCACTAGGTACTGATTTTTAATTAAGTAAACAGAAAAATATACAACTAAAATGATTTTTCATTTGTTTTGCTGTTTTCGTACCTTTGCCCACTCTAAAGAATATTCTCCTTAATATGAAGTTGTCGCAATTTAAGTTTGACCTGCCTTTAAATCTTATTGCTCAAAACCCTGCAAAGTCGCGCGAAGAAAGCCGGCTGATGATAGTGCACCGCGATACAGGTAAGATTGAACACAAAGTATTTCACGACATTAAAAAATACTTTCACGATAAAGATGTAATGGTAGTAAACAATACCAAAGTGTTTTCTGCACGTCTTTATGGTAAAAAAGAAAAAACTGGTGCTAAGATTGAAGTATTTCTTTTGCGCGAATTGAACAAAGTAAATCGACTTTGGGATGTAATTGTTGATCCTGCAAGAAAGATTCGCGTAGGTAATAAATTATATTTTGGCGACAACGATGAGTTGGTAGCTGAGGTAATTGACAATACCACATCTCGTGGCCGTACGATTCGTTTTCTGTTTGATGGCGAAGACCATGAGTTCAGAGCGATGTTAGACCTTTTGGGTGAAACACCATTGCCTAAATACATCAAACGTAAACCGGACGCAGAAGATAAAGAGCGTTATCAAACGGTGTATGCTAAGCACGAAGGTGCTGTCGCTGCTCCAACGGCAGGTATGCACTTCAGTCGCGAGCTGATCAAACGTTTGGAAATAATAGGTGTAAAATTTGCTGAAACAACTTTGCATATTGGTTTGGGTACTTTCCGTCAAATAGAAGTAGAAGATTTATCCAAGCACAAAATGGATGCGGAATATTTTGCGATAGACGAATATTCTACTAATTTGGTGAACAAAGCCAAACAAGAAGAACGCCAGATCTGCGCTATTGGTACAACTACTTTACGTGCATTGGAAAGTTCTGTAACGGCGCAAGGATTGCTTAAACCGGCTGAAGGTTGGACTAACTTGTTTATTCATCCGCCACACGATTTTTCAATAGCGACATCATTAGTTACCAATTTTCATTTACCTAAAACAAGTCTTATGATTATGACTTGCGCTTTTGCAGGATATGATTTGGCAATGGAAGCATACAATACTGCAATCAAAGAAAAGTACCAATTTTTCAGCTACGGCGATGCGATGTTGGTCATCTAATACAACTCTTTTAAAACAATTCTTAAACAGCGTACGATTATTCGTACGCTGTTTGTATTTTTGACAAATCACAAGAACAATTGATACGACCATGCAAATTATAAAAGACATCATAAGTGCATCTATTCAAGTAAAACAGAACATTGTAACTGATGATGTTTTAGTGGCTAAAATTGACACGATTACTCAATTAATCGCGCAGGCATTCAAACAAGGCAATAAAGTATTGTTTTGTGGTAATGGAGGAAGCGCTGCCGATGCTCAACACTTATCTGCTGAATTTAGCGGCCGTTTTTATACCGATCGTAATCCGCTGCCATCAGAAGCTTTACACTGCAATAGTTCCTATATGACAGCTGTTGCTAATGATTACGGCTACGATGTTGTGTATAGTCGTATGGTAAAGGGAATGGGCAAATCGGGTGATGTGTTGGTGGGCTTAAGTACTTCTGGTAATTCTGTAAATATTATCAAAGCATTTGAACAGGCTAAAGAATTAGGCATGATTACAATTGCGTTTACAGGACAAACCGGTGGCAAGATGAAGGATATAAGTGATTACTTAATTAATGTCCCTTCTACAGATACACCAAGAATACAGGAATCACATATCATGATTGGCCATATTGTGTGTCAATTGGTAGAAGCTAATTTATTTTAAACAACTGTATTTAGGTATTCATGATAACAAACGAAAAGGAAAGCTATAATCGCGATTGGACTTTATTTCTCGATAGAGATGGTGTGATTAATGAAGAGTTGGAAGGTACTTATGTGACAGATTGGAATGAGTTTAAGTTTTATGAAGGTACTTTGGCGGCGATCAATACATTGGGAAAGCTTTTTGGGCATATAATTGTCGTAACTAACCAACGCGGCGTTGGCCGCGGTATTATGACGATGAACGCACTCAAAAATATCCATACCAATATGGTACATGCTATAGAAGAAAATGGAGGACGTATTGATCGCATCTATGCTTGTACAAGTATCAATAATGACGACAATAACCGCAAGCCCAACACAGGGATGGCATTACAGGCTAAAGAAGATTTTAAACAATTAGATTTCAGGAAGAGTGTGATGGTCGGCAATAATCTGAGCGATATGATGTTCGGCAAAAAAATGTCGATGCAGACAGTTTTTTTGAGCACGACTAAAGCACCAGTGGAGTTGCCACACGATTTGATAGATCAACAGTTTGATTCACTGAAAGCCTGGACGGATAGTCTTAAAAGGAACGCGATACCGGCACTGAATTAGTATGATTTTTCTATTCTAATTAGGTATTTTATTTAGCACTCTTAACTTGATATAATAAAGACGGCCAACAGAATTTTCTGTTGGCTTATATTTTTACTGTGTGATTTCATATAATACACATTCTTGCAGCCGTTCATTATTGATTAATAATGGATGTTTAAAATCACCAACTTTTTTCATCCCTATCTTTATCATTACTTGTTCTGATCTTAGATTTATCTTGGGTGCTATGGCATTTATTTTCTTTTGTTTTAATTGACCAAACGCATAGTCGAGACACTTTATAGCTCCTTCGGTAGCATAACCATTGCCCCATACCCGTTTGCTCAACCGCCAGC
This sequence comes from Bacteroidetes bacterium UBA1312, assembly GCA_002307135.1. Classification (GTDB taxonomy): domain Bacteria; phylum Bacteroidota; class Bacteroidia; order Chitinophagales; family Chitinophagaceae; genus Rurimicrobium. Next base: position 107,619 of record DBTQ01000002.1, on the reverse strand, counting down.
CAATATCTGTACAAGGTGTAAAATCGGATTCAAATGTTTGTTCTGAACATCCGATAAAGCCAATAAAGGCTCCATTTCCCAGCGTGTCCACTGCAAAATAGCAAAAACCTTTACGGGCAAATAGCTTTTGCATCCGTTCTATAAATTCAACTGTTTGTTGATGTGTTTGTGTATTAGGGAAAAAGTTCATTACATCAGGGTCTGCATTGATAGCAGCCATTTGAGGGATGTCTGTTATTTGCCACTCCCGCAATCCTAAGCGTTCCGATTGGAACAGGTATGTTTTGTCGTTAGGCATTTGTATATGGAGGGTATTGCTGGCAAATCAAGTGTCAGCTATTGCTTTTCTTTCTCTTCGAGCATCATCATTTCTTTTGCACGTTTCAAAAATCCTGAGGCAAAAATAAAATTGTTCAATTGTTCATCATTGCTGAAAATGATTTCTTTGTTTGAACCTTCCCATTTCTTATAGCCGTCGTACATATACACTATGTGGTCTCCACGTTCCATTACTGTATTCATATCGTGGGTGTTGATTACAGTAGTGATATTGTATTCCAATGTTATTTCGTGAATCAGTTGGTCAATAACAATAGAGGTTTTTGGATCAAGCCCTGAGTTGGGTTCATCGCAAAAAAGATATTTGGGATTGAGTACAATTGCTCTTGCCAGAGCTACTCTTTTTTTCATTCCCCCGCTGATTTCGGAAGGAAATTTTTTATTTGCATCTGTCAAATTAACACGAGCTAAAACTTCATTAGCCCGCATTAATTTTTCTTTGCGCGTTTTGTTGGTAAACATATCCAATGGGAACATGATATTCTGTTCCACTGTTTGACTGTCAAATAATGCAGACCCTTGAAATAACATCCCGATTTGTGTTCTGATGCCTTTCAACTCCTTGGAATTCATGTTTGTAATGTCTTGGCCTTCATACAGTATATTCCCTCCATCCGGATGCATGAGTCCGACCATTATTTTCATGAGTACTGTTTTGCCACTGCCACTGGTGCCTATGATGAGATTGGTTTTGCCCGGCAACATTATTGCGCTTACATCTTCCAATACTTTTTTATCTCCAAAGCTTTTGCTGATATTTTTTATCTCTATCATGCCCTTTACTATTCTTGTTGCGAAGATAACTCCAAAATGACAAATGCTTAATTCTGTTTCTAAATATGTATTTCGAATTTAGTACAGCGACGAAATACTTGATTGCTTATCTTTAGCCACCTAAATGCAAACAAGTCTATGTCTGAAATAGCAACAGAAAATATTTGCCCACTTTGTAACCGGGTATTGGCGGAGCCTACAAGTCGGCATCATTTATTACCGCTTAGTAAAGGTGGCAGGGATACGCCTACTATACTTTTGCATAAGATCTGTCAGACCAAAGTTCATGCCGTATTTACTGAAACGGAACTCAAAAATTACTATAATACAGTAGAACGCTTGCAAGAGCATGATGAAATTGCCAAATTCATAAAATGGGTCAGCAAAAAGGATCCTGAGTTTTATGACGGTTCTATAAAGAAAAAGTAATCTTGGTTGAACCTTACTGCTAAGCTCGTTCGATAACTACAGCATAACCTTGCCCTACACCAATACACATGGTAACAAGTGCATAACGTTTGTTTTGTATATGAAGTTCCAGTGCGGCAGAATTAAGGATCCGTGCACCACTCATCCCCAGTGGGTGTCCGAGCGCTATAGCACCACCATTGGGGTTAATACGTGGGTCGTTGTCTTGTAGTCCAAATGCACGAATGACGGCTAAACTTTGTGCTGCAAATGCTTCGTTGAGTTCAATGATGTCGATGTCTTTTAAACTTAGTCCGGCTTTTTTGAGTGCAATTTCAGAAGCTGGTACCGGACCAATACCCATAATGCGGGGCTCAACTCCTGCAACACCACTACTTACTATTCTTGCCAAAGGTTTTAGACCATATTGGGCGACTGCATTTTCTGAAGCGAGCAATAATGCCGCAGCACCATCATTGAGCCCAGCCGCATTGCCGGCAGTTACTGTTCCATCTTTATTGAATGCGGGGCGTAATTTGCTTAAGCCTTCCTGAGTACTGTCCGGTTTTGCAAATTCGTCCTGGTTGAAAATAATAGGCTCTCCTTTTTTACGGGGAATAATAACGGGAACTATTTCTTTGGCTAAACGTCCACTTTGCTGTGCTTTGGCAGCTTTTTGCTGCGAGTGCAATGCAAAGGCATCCTGATCGGCTCTGCTAATGTTATCACGTTGAGCCAAATTTTCAGCAGTGTCTCCCATAGCATCCACGCCATACATTTCTTTCATTTGGGGATTAATAAAACGCCAGCCAAATGTAGAATCGAACATTTGGGCATCACTACCAAAAGGGGTACTTGTTTTGGAAATTACCCAAGGACCGCGGGTCATATTTTCCACACCACCTGCTATCATCAGGTCTGCATCACCCACTTGTATTGCCCGGGCTGCTGCTATTGATGCGGATAAGCCCGAAGCGCATAATCTGTTTACGGTTTCACCCGGAACGGTATAAGGTAAACCTGCCAGTAATAAGGCCATTCGTGCCACATTCCTGTTGTCTTCGCCCGCTTGATTGGCGCAACCAAATAATACATCGCCGATTGCAGCAGGGTTTATATTGGGATTTCGTTGCATCAATTCTTTGATCACCAATGCTGCCATATCATCTGTGCGTACAGACGCTAATGATCCTTTTAAACTTCCAATTGCAGTACGTACACCGTCTATTATAAATGCGTTCTTCATATTTTATTTGTATTGAACTTCTTAAAAAAGAACCCAAAATTAAGTTATATTGATAACTTACTATTGAGGGATTTTAAGTCGTCAACGACTTGCTCATATTGTCACTTTGCAATTTTTTTAAATGGTGAGGAATCAATGGGACTATGGTTGGAAGACTGTTCTACCGTCATTTTAATAAATCTCTAGCCTTTGGTTGAAAAATATATTAATTTATGAAAAATAATCTAACTTTGATAAGGTAACAGTTTAATAACATATTCATAATATTGTTTACACTCAAAATGTTTTTTATGAAAAAGAATAATTCTACAAAGGTAAATAGCGCTATTCTCCATTTCTTTTTATGTCTAATGTTTGTAAGTGTTGTCGTCAATAGTTATGGGCAGACTGCCGCTACGTATGTATTTACTACTTCTTCAGGTACTTACACGCCAATTACTGGGGGCACGGTACTTTCTTCTGGTACAGGAATGGATGATGCGATGTTCTCCGTGACTATTCCATCTTTTACTTATTTGGGAACTGCTTATACGCAAGTATATGTAGATGAAAATGGATATATACAATTTGGGACGACGAGTCCTACGACCAGTGTCCGTTCATATCTTTCTTCTACCGATGCCACTGCAAAGTCCGGCATTGCCGGGTACAGCAAAGACTTGGGTGGTAAAAGTGCTACATCTGAACTGCGCACACAGACGATTGGTTCGGAAGTAATTTTTCAGTGGACTAATTTGGCCAGTTTTTTATCTACTTCACAAACAGTCACCTTCCAGATTCGTTTAAATACCACTACAAATGTAATTATGGTTGTTTACAAGATGAGTGCAACTGCTTCAACCACAGCGCAGGTTGGGCTTAGGGGTAGTTTAACTGATTTTAATAATCGATCTAGTACTACCAGTTGGACAGCTTCTGTGGCTGGACTTGTAAACTCTGCTACTATGACATTATCATCAACTGTAGCTCCGGTATTTGGTCAAACATATATTTGGTCACCTCCTCCTCCATGTTCAGGTAAACCGGCAGGAGGAATCGTTGCCAGTTCGGCTGGAGCAACGGCTGTATGCCCATTTACCACTACAACTCTTAGTGTTACAGGATCTACAGTAGCTACCGGTATTGCTTATGCGTGGGATTCTTCGGCGCTTAGTGCAACTGGACCTTGGTCTCCAATTGCTGGAGCGACCGCTTCAAGTTATACGTCAAGCCTTCCTGCATGTTCTAATATTTATTACCGCCGTAGGACAATATGTGTACCTGCAGGACTTTCTGATTCGTCAACATCTGTTTTGGTAAGCGTAAAATGTGCGCTTGCACCACCATATTTTGAAAACTTTGAGAGTATAACAGTAGCAAATCAATTGCCAAATTGTATGACTGCGACCAGTTTAGGAAGTCTTGTGTTTACTAATATTGGTCCTAATACGCATAATAGGGATAATCATACTCCCGGAGGTAGCAAATATGCTTCATTTGAATTTGGTTGTAATGACTATATTTTTACTCCAGGTATTGTACTTACTGCCGGCAAAACCTATGAGTTTTCTTTCTGGTATGATGCTGATGGATTAACGGGATTTGATTCGCTTACTATGCGCTATGGTACAGTCCCTTCAGCATCAGGTATGACTACAACATTAGGTGTGATCACAAATATTGTAAATACTACCTACAAAAAATATAAAGTCCGATTTACTATACTCACTTCGGGAGTTAGGTATTTTGGTATTAAGTGCAATTCTAATTTCGTGCCTTGGTTTTTAAATATTGATGATATAGGATTGCAAGAAGTGCTTCCTTGTAGCGGGGCACCTGCAATAGGAGCTACAAGTGCATCGCCTACTAGGGTTTGTGGCACAGGTGTCACAACATTAGATTTACCATCATTGCCATCTGCATTGGGTTATGCTTATCAATGGCAAGATTCAACTTCCGGAGGAACTTGGGGTAGCGATGCAACTAGACCAAGTTTTGGAGGAACATTAGTGCCGTTTACTACAGGGATAATTACTAAAAATACCTATTTTAGGTGTATAGTGAGATGTGCCTTTACTGGAGATAGTGCGGTGTCATCACCAATATTAGTAAATGCAGGCGCTTATGATGTGCCCTATATTCAAGATTTTGAATCCATATCGGCAGATAATGAATTGCCTCAATGTATGAGTGCCACCAGCATTAATCCTTTTGTTCAAACATTTAGGGCTCCAATGGCAAACAATAGACAGAACCATACATTGGGAGGTTCTAAATATGCATGTTTTCATTGGAGTAGTAATGATTATCTATTTTCCCCACCTATTAATTTTATTGGTGGACAACAGTATATTTTGTCATTTTGGTATATTACTGATGGGCTTTCAGGATGGAATACGTTAAGCGCGGCTATTGGTACTGCGCCCATAGCAACGTCTATGACGGCCTCTTTGAAAGCAATTACAAATCCTAAAAATACTACCTATGTACAGTATATAGATACCTTTAAAGTACCAATTTCGGGTGTGTACTATTTTGGTATATATTGTAATGCAAACGCGGTTCCATTCTTTTTAAGTTTTGACGATATTAACCTACAAGCAAGGCCTTGCTCCGGACCTCCGGCAGGAGGAAATATAGTAGGCTCTGTGCCTTCCGGTACGGGTGTCTGTAGTGCCACAAGGGTAATGATGAGTAATATAGGTGCGACACCTAATTTTATTCCCGGTATCGTTTATCAATGGCAACGTAGGCCAATTAGTGTTTCTCTGGTTTGGAAAAATGTATTGGGTGCTAATGATTCGATATTAAATGCAGACACATTGGCCGGTTATGAATACCGAGTGGCTGTTGTGTGTACAAAGACAGGAGATACAAGTTTCAGTTCTACATTTTCACTGCCGCAACTTCCCCCACATCCACCTGTAACTATTGCTCCGAGCACTTCTCCAATTATGTTTTGTTTAGGAGATACGGTTAAATTTAATGCTACCAATTTTGCTGGTGGTATTTACGACTGGATATTAGATAGTGCTTTAGTTTCCGGTTGGAAATTTAGCGACTTTGGTGCTACAGCTCCCGGCCATTATTTTGTGAGGGTACGCTCTCCATTGTCTCCATGTCCTGCTTATTCTAATATGGTAGAATTGGATGTGAATGACCCCGGTTATAAAATATTACTTTCTGTACCTACTGATAGTATTATTTGTGAAGGATCTTCTGTTTTATTGTCGGGTTTGGCAACTAAAGCAGGTGTGAAATACCAATGGAGAAAAAACAATATAATCATATCAGGTGCTACAAGTAATAGTTATACAGCCACAACATCCGGAGTCTATAGTCTTTCCGCGATTGATGGTGTGGCTCCGTGTCCGGCAATGTCTCGTAATATTAGAATTATTGTGAACCCGAATCCTCCTGCCAGCATAACGATTCCGAGTGGATCCACTACAGCATGTGAGGGAGTCGGAGTTTTGTTGCAGGCAAATTCCGGTAGTTATAGTTATCAATGGTTACGTGGAGGAACTACTGTGGTTGCTTGGACAGATAGTGTACAACTCGTGAATAATTCGGGTATATATACTGTGCAAGTAAGAAGCGCAAATGGATGTACAAGCCTTTCTTCCTCTGTTAATGTTACCATTTTACCGGCACCAATTCCTGTCATTACGCGTACTGGTTATGTATTAAGTACCACGCTATCGTATCCAAGTTATCAATGGATGCGTAATGGAGTTTTAATGTCTGGAAGGACGAACGATACTTTGCAATTAACACTTAACGGTGCATACCAAGTTCGTGTTAAAGATTCAAATGGATGCGAAGGCGTCTCTGTTCCAGTTGATATTTTGGAAAGTGGTTTAAATATTGGGTCGAATTTAAGTGTGTCATCAGATCAAATAAACATTTATCCGAATCCAACTAATGCTAAAGTCTATATTTCAACTCCTGTGGCACTAAATGTTGAGGTAAAGGATATACTTGGCAAAACTCTTCTGAATATTGAATCCTCTAAGGAAATAGATCTAAGTAAATATCCGGATGGGGTTTATTTATTTATTGTCCGTAATGGTACATTGCTATTAAAGCAACAAAGAGTAACTAAAATTACCCAATAACGCGTTTATTAATCCATAAAAAAAGGGGCAAAGTTTTAAAACTTCGTCCCTTTTTTTATGGATTCCTTTTTTGGAATAAATAAAAATGCGTTTAATAAACACTCTTTTTGCCTAATACCAAATTGCGTATGAGTGGGCTGCAGCGGTAGCGGTCTTCGTGGTAGTAATCGTACATACTATCCATCATTTCCATAACGTTTTTCCAGCCCCATTCATCGCCCCAAGACAGGAGGCCTTTAGGGTAATTGACACCTTTGGTCATAGCAATGTCCAAGTCTTCTTTTGTGGCAATATTGAGAAACAGTGCATCGGCAGCTTCATTGATGAGCATGGCTAATATACGTGCATAAATAATTTCGTATAATTCCGTATCTTCTTTGGCTTGTTGCATTGTAGCGCCTTCGCTGTAATCATAAAATCCGCGCCCTGATTTTTTGCCATAATAACCTGCTTCAAATAAACGCTTTTGCGTAAAAGAAGGCTTGAAGCGAGGGTCGTAAAAGAAAGATTGGAACACGGATTCTGTAACACGGTAATTGACATCATGCCCAATAAAATCCATCAGTGTAAATGGTCCCATTTTGAATCCCCCAACTTCAGTCATTGCTTTATCTATTGTTGCACAATCGGCAATACCTTCTTCTAAAATGCGAATGGCCTCGCTATAAAATGGACGTGCCACACGATTGACAATAAAGCCGGGTGTGTCTTTGGTAATAACAGGGAGTTTGCCCCAACTGGTTGCCCAAGTCTTTACTTCCTCTGCAAGCCCGCTACGTGTTTGTACAGCAGGAATAATTTCTACCAAAGCCATAAGTGGGGCAGGATTGAAGAAATGAATGCCAATTACTCTTTCGGGTCGTTTGCAGGCAGATGCAATAGATGCAATGGAAAGTGAAGAAGTATTGCTCGCCAAAACACAGTTGGACGATACTACCGCTTCCAGATTTTGGAATACTTGTTGTTTTATGGCTAAATCTTCTACTATTGCTTCTATTACCAATGCGCAATCGGACAACGCATCGATTGTTGCTACAAAATGAATATTGTCAAATATATTATTTGCCTGCTCTTTTTCCAGTTTCCCTTTTGCAACTAATTTTTCGAAAGTGCTCCTTAGACTTTCTTTTGCACGTTCCAATGCTGTTGCCTGCGTATCGTAGAGATATACTTCATTGTCTGCCACTGCCAATACCTGAGCGATACCGCTACCCATGGCACCGCTGCCTATTATTGCTATTTTCATTAATGTCCTATTATTATCTAACCTTAGTTGAATTAATTATTGTTTATCTGTGGCACTTAAAATAATCAAATGGTTCTTTACAATCGAGGCAGCGGTACAATGCTTTGCAGGAAGTAGAACCAAACTGACTGATTAGTTCCGTATTGAAGGAGTTACATTGCGGGCATTGTATTTTGTGCTCTTCTCCAAACAATTCTGAATTGTTGTGCTGGTCTAATGGTGGTGCAATGCCGTATGCTTTTAATTTTTGTTTACCTGCATCGCTCATCCAGTCTGTAGTCCATGCAGGACTTAGCTGGTTGATGATATGGATATTTTTAACCCCATTTTCCAATAGCTTCATGCGGATGCCCATCGATATCATGTCCATTGCGGGACAGCCTGAATAGGTAGGTGTAATTGTGATTTGAACGGAGTCGTTTGCTTCAATTGAAACAGCACGAACAATTCCCAAATCTAAAATGCTCAACACAGGCACTTCAGGGTCAGGAACTGTTTCCAGTATAGTCCAAATATCCGCTTCAGTCATTACCATTTTTGTCCTGGGTATTGTCTTTGTAGGTATTGCATTTCGGCAAGCATATAGCCTAAGTGTTCTGTATGAACACCTGTTTTTCCACCTCGTTGCATCCAGCCATTATTGTCTGGCATATCAAGTGTAGCTTCCGCAAATACTTCTGTTACTTTATGGAGCCACTCCTCTTTTAAGTTTGTAACATCCGGAATAATTCCTGCGGAAGTCAATGTCTGTTCATCAACTGATGGTATAAACATTTCGCCGGTATAAGTCCATATTTCGTTTACAGATTTTTGGATACGGCTTTTACTTTCATCAGTACCATCGCCAAGTCTTATTACCCATTCCGCACTCCACTTGTAATGATAAGTGGTTTCAATAAGTGATTTTTCTGCAATGGCAGCCAATTGTTGGTCACTACTGTTTTTTAATCGGTCTAGTAATAATAGTTGAAATGCTTCGTACAAAAACTGACGTAAAACTGTGTATCCAAAATCACCATTGGGTTGTTCTGCTAAAAGCAAATTTTTGAATTGTCGTTCGCTACGCAAAAATGCTAAGTCATCTTCTGTTTTGCTTTCGCCTTGCAACGTGGCAGCGTATTGATAAAGGCTACGGGTTTGGCCAAGTAGATCGAGCCCAATATTGGACAATGCAATGTCCTGTTCCAGAATAGGCCCGTGTCCGCACCATTCGCAGATACGCTGACCAAGAATAAGATTTGTATCGGCAAGTTGCAAAACGTAGTTGCAAAGTGCTTGCTGTATATCAGTATGCAGTGCTATGTTCATAATAAAATTACATGTGGCCTATAGCCTCTGGGATATCGTAAAAAGTAGGATGGCGGTACACTTTATCTTCTGCGGGTTCAAATAAGGAACTTGCCTCATCAGGATTTGATGCATGAATGAATTTGGACTCGACAGCCCAAATGCTCACACCTTCCATACGACGTGTATAGACATCGCGTGCATTTTCAATGGCCATCTGTGCATCGGCTGCATGTAGGCTGCCAACATGTTTGTGATCAAGACCTTGTCTGCTGCGGATAAATATTTCCCAGAGTGGCCAATCTTTGTTTTCCATAAAAGCTGTCTTTTAAAAAATCGTTAGTTGTTATTGTGTCGAAATTGGGTTTATAGTTGTTTTTTAAGTTGGTGTAAGGCACCAGAAATTGCCATTCTCATCAATTTCTCTGAATTTGGATACTCTGACCAAGGAAGAAGAACCACAACTCCGCCGCTATATTTAGAATTATATTTGCTGTGGAATTGTAATTTTTTATCTGATACAGATACAAGTTTATATTCAATTTTATAATCGCTAGTTTGCATCACTAATGAACTGGTCACTTTAGTTAGCAGTATAAAATCTGCATTATGTGTACCATTGAAATTGACTAAATTATCGGCTTTTATCGCGTCAAAATTTTCAGTTATTGCCATATTATCATCTAATGTGCTGATGTTATATGGTTTTAAATCCAGGGATAGTTGATTTTTTAAAATCCTGTAAGTGTCCTTTTCATTTTCATCGCAATCGGTGCAAACTATGAGCGTAGGTTTTGTAATTATTATTTTTGCCGATTTGGGAATCGAAAAATTTTTTGTGCAATAAGCTGTTTTGTTAGCCATAGATGCACACGACATAGTTGTTGTAAATAGTCCAACAAAAGTAAATGCATTTAAAAATTGTACAGTAATGGTTAAATATTTTCTCATTATTAATGCTATCTATATTGAGGTCAGATTAATTATACATCTGAATTTCGTCATTGATAAATATGATTAAGCTACTTTACTAGCCGCACGCTTTGCTCTTTTCTCTGCATAAGCGGAAGCGGCATCGCGTACCCAGGCACCTTCTGTATGCGCATTGCGGCGCGCTTCCAATCTTTGTTTATTGCATGGTCCATTGCCTTTTACCACATTCCAAAATTCGTCCCAATCAATCGGGCCAAAATCGTACATGCCTTTTTCTTCATTCCATTTTAAGTCCTTGTCAGGAATAGTAAGTCCTATGTATTCTGCCTGTGGTACCGTTGCGTCAATAAATTTTTGACGCAATTCATCATTGGTATGGCGTTTTATTTTCCATTTTACGGATTGCTCTGTGTTTGCAGATTCAGCATCAGTAGGGCCAAACATCATAATAGCCGGCCACCACCAGCGGTTGAGTGCATCTTGAGCCATTTCTTTTTGTTCTGCAGAGCCCGATGCCAGTGTCATCATTATTTCATAACCCTGACGTTGGTGAAAGCTTTCTTCTTTGCATACACGCACCATAGCACGTGCATAGGGTCCGTAAGACGCTCTACAAAGCGGGACTTGATTCATAATAGCGGCACCGTCCACCAGCCATCCTATTGCACCCATATCAGCCCAAGTAAGGGTAGGGTAGTTGAATATGCTGGAGTATTTTGCTTTTCCTGAAATTAAATCTTCGATGGTCTGTAAACGTGTCACACCAAGTGTTTCGACAGCACTGTAGAGATACAACCCATGTCCTGCTTCATCTTGTACTTTAGCCAATAGAGTTGCCTTTCTTTTGAGTGAGGGAGCGCGTGTAAGCCAGTTGCCTTCTGGCAGCATACCTACAATCTCTGAGTGTGCATGTTGTGATATCTGGCGGACAAGCGTTTTGCGATACGCATCCGGCATCCAATCTTTTGGTTCAATTTTTATTTCGGCATCAATTTTTGCCTGAAATTGTTCTTCTAAATTTATTTGCGGACTCATAACATCAGTTTTTTTGAGTGTGACCTAAAATGAAGATTATAAAATTTATTGTTTATCGAATATCAAAGTTTACCACTACTTTTTCGCTACGAGGATGTGATTGACATGCTAAAATAAAGCCATGTTCTATTTCATCTTTTTCCAAAGAGTAATTAACATCCATTTCTACTTCGCCTTCTTCTAATTTGCAACGGCAGGTTGCACATACACCACCTTTACACGCAAACGGTAAATCTGCACCGTTATTTAGAGCGGCATCTAATATGCTTTCACCATTATATCCGAGCGTAAGTACTGTTGTGGAGCCATCTAATTTAATAGACACACTGCTCAGGGTATCCTGTCCTATATTCGACTCTTCACGTTGTTTCTGTTTTTGTGCGGCAACAGTGGAAAAGAATAATTCGTAATGCACTTTATTTTCTGGAACGCCAGAAGCCAAGAGTACATCTTTTACATTCATAATCATTTCTTCAGGTCCGCAAAGGAATACTTCGCTTATGTTGTGTGCATCAATAATATTATCGAGAAAGTAAGCAGATTTTTTTGCATCAATTCTTCCATGCAAAAGCTCTGCATCCGCTTGCTCACGGCTGAGGATATGATACACGCTGAATCGCTCCATATACTTGTTTTTAAGCGCCTCTAATTCTGATTTAAAGATGATAGAGCTGCGATTTTTATTGCCGTATATTAAACAAAATTGGCTTTGGGGCTCCGTTTGGAGTACGGATTTGATGATTGATAATACAGGTGTAATACCGCTTCCGGCGGCAAATGCAAGATAATTATTTTTGTTGTCGGGGTGTAATGGAGTCGTAAACAATCCCTGTGGAGTCATGGTGTCCAAAACGTCTCCGACCTTTAATTCGTTGTTGATGAAAGTCGAGAATATCCCCTCTTCAACTTGTTTTATTGCTACCCTCAATTCTTTATCTGATGGGCTGCTACAAATAGAATAAGATCGGCGTACTTCATTACCATTAATTTCTTTTCTGAAGGTGAGGTACTGACCTTGTTTGAATTCAAAATCTGATAGGATAGATTCTGGAACATCAAAAGCAATGGAGACACAATCAGCCGTTTCACGACGGATGTTTTTTACTTTAAGTGGATGAAATGTTATAGACATATTATAGTTATGCTTTTACGCCATTCATTAAAATGGCACTAATATTTTTTGCTAAATCTTCTTTTGTTACTCCTCTTGTTGGTTTGTACCAAAGCTCTACCCATCTTAATGATGATAGTATTGTAAACAGTGCGATGGATACATTTACATTTTTGAAAACACCTGCTTCTATGCCTTTACTAATAAGCGCTGCGAAACGTTTTTCATAATCTTTTCGCATTGTTTTGAAGTCAATCATTTTTTCGCTGCTCAAATATTTCCAATCATTGTTGAGTACGGACACTGCGTTTACATCCTCAATAATCAGTTGAACATGGAATGCGATTAGCGCTTCTATTTTTTCAGGGTAACCGATTTTTTGTTGTTCAATTTCTGAAAGTTGAGTTTCATACGTTTTGGCCAACCCGAAACAAATTTCTTCCAGTAGCTCTTCTTTAGAACGTATGTGATGGTATATGCTAGCCGCCTCCATCCCCACCTTTTCGGCGAGGTCTCGCATTGATGCCCCACCAAACCCTTTTTCTTTAAAAAGTTTGGCCGCTTCGGACACAATTAATGCTCGTTTAGTTATTTTTGTTTTTACCGACGGCATCAGTATTCTCTTCATTGCAATTGTACGGTACAAAGATAATTATTTTTATAAAACTAACAAACGTTAGTTAGTTTTTGTGTTTTATTAGTACAAGAATTGACGCTGTTGACTTGTAACATTAATTTTTATTTTGGCTTAAAATAATTACATTCGAGTACCAATAATTATAAAATGTGCCTCTATGAAACATTTATCTTTTAGCGCATTGACTGCTCTCCTATTACTTTGCTTTGTTTGCTCAATTGCTTATGCAACACCAGGTTCGAATCGGGCACCGAAAAAAAGTAAATCACTTTTACATAAAGGAACGGAGTACGCTGTAAATGACCAGAAACGTACTCCTCTTTTTTATTCGAAATCGTATAGTAAATTGGCTACAAATGTTTTTGTGACTACTTACCTTGTTTATGATACTAGTAAAAAGAAGACCCTCTATACCGTTGTTGCTGTACATAATAAAAATAAAAAGACAGTGGAAGTAAGTGTGAAAGATATGAGGCAAAGGGGGACGCCAATCATTAACATAGAGCGTACTGGCTATAGCACACCATTTATGGGACGCTTTGGCTCAATAGGCAAGGTTGGTGTAATCGGTAATTCTAAAACTAGAACAACTGCCCCAAGTCAGTTGTCTGTGAAATTTGCCAGCAAAAAATATGATTATATAAAAGTATTAGAGATTTCGGGTAACAGGGAAAGTTCCAAACAGGATTTATTTGTATATATTTTAGAGCAATAATTAATTGACCATTTTATCTGCGCAGCAACTACTTGCAAAAGCTTCAGGTTTGGCTTTGAATGCGAAGCCCATACCAAGTATATAACCCATTGCTTCACGTAGCGCCTCATTGCTTTTAAATTGGGGATTAGTATTGATGTCGGCATGTACTTCCATATCTACATCGTAACGGGTAAATAGGTCACAGAGTTCATAAGCTATTTCAATACTTTTGGCTACTTCAGCCAGCATCCGCTCTTTTACTGAAAAACGATACTTTGTTTTTTCATTGTGGATGAACATAAATGCACCGTGTTTTTCGCGGACAAAGACAATTACAGTAGCGAAATCTGTTTCTTTGGCATGTACTTGTGAGTCAGTGCCGATACAGACTTTGAGCCGGTAACCTTGCTCTTTTTCTCGGACTATTGCAGCTTCCACTGCTGATTTGATGGGTAAATTGATAGACTTACCTGTAAATGTACGCCATAACATAAGCTTATTGTTTTTAGGCTACATAAAGTTATGGGTAAAACGTACAATAAAAACAAAAAGCAAAATGAAATTTGAGTTAAGTCAAATTTCATTTTGCAAGTATTGAATTTTGTTGGATTGAAAAGCTACTTTAAATATCGTTTAAGGTCGCGGTCTGCATCTCTGTTTTTGATACTTTCCCTTTTGTCATATAACTTCTTGCCTTTACCCAACCCGATTTCAAGTTTGGCATAGCCATTATCGTCTATAAACATGGCAAGCGGTATGATACTAAATCCTTTTTCTTTGATTTTATTTTCCCATTTCCGCAACTCTTTTTTGGTAAGCAATAGTTTCCGTTCCCGGGTTGTTACATGGGCTGCATAGCCCGCATTAGCGTATTCGCCAATAAACAGACTTTTTACCCATAATTCACCTTTATAAAAGATACAATAACTGTCATTGAAACTCACACGGCTATTCCTAATGGACTTTATTTCTGAGCCCGTTAGCATAATCCCTGCTTTCAACTTATCTTCTATTGCATATTCGAAAGTTGCAGGCCTATTTTTTATGTAAATATTCTGAGCCAATTATTTGAATGATGTGTTTTGTGTCTAGTCTTTCTAGCCTTTGTTATTTGTTCATAAACCAATCTATCGTTTGGCTTAATTTTTCTTTCAATTTTTTTCTGTCAACTATAAAATCTAAAAACCCATGTTCTAATAAGAATTCTGAGCGTTGGAAGCCTGCGGGTAAGTCCTTTTTAATGGTTTCTTTGATAATGCGTGGGCCTGCAAAGCCAATAAGAGCCTTGGGTTCAGCAATATTGATATCACCAAGCATGGCAAATGATGCTGTAACACCTCCGGTGGTAGGATCAGTCATCAATGATATATAAGGTAGTTTTGCCTTCGCCAGTCGTGTAAGTTTAGCAGATGTTTTTGCCATTTGCATTAGTGAAAATGCACTTTCCATCATACGAGCGCCGCCAGATTTGGAGATAATCATAAAAGGTAATTTGTGCTCAATGGCGTAATCGATACCACGACTGATTTTTTCACCCACAACTGAACCCATTGACCCTCCGATAAAGTTGAAATTCATACAGGCAACAACCAGTCCTTTACCATCGATTTTACCAACACCTACAGATAAAGCATCGTCAGTCCCTGGTTTTTGAGCTTCCTTTAATCTTAATGCGTAGGGTTTCAGATCTACAAAACCTAACTTATCTACAGAAATTATATTGGTAAACAACATTTGGCAAGTGCCTTCGTCAAATATAATATCGAAGTATTCAGGAGCATTAATACGATTATGATGATTGCATTTGGGGCAGAGGTAAAGATTTTCTTTCAATTCTTTTACCGTTATGGTTGTTCTGCACTCAGAACATTTGTGCCAAAGTCCGTCCGGAGCCTCTTTTTTCTCATTGGTTTCGGTGATAACACCTTTTTTTATGCGCTTAAACCATGTTGATGACATATCTGTACAAAAGTTTTTTTACATGAATAATCCGAACTAAAGCACGATCACTTTTATATTCGGCTGGCAAAGATACGACTTGTAAAGTAAGTCGGGTAATTGATTTGAAAAGGTGAGGTAAAGGTCTATGGGATACTAATAAATAAGACCAAACTCAGTTCAAGAGTTTGGTCTTATTTATTAGTATGTAATTATTTACAACATATTTTCTATTGCAGTATCATACGCATTTTTCCAGTCTGCAATATAACCCCAATCCTCTTGGTCTATTTGTATTTTTCCGTCTGCAATTACAGTCCCCAGTTTGCTAAATGCTACAGAATTCATTTCAGCTTCAAACATGGCATGTACGGCAGGGTTTACACTTACGATTACACGGCTTTGACCTTCACCAAATAAAAATGCATCTTTACGGATATTTTTATCGGATTCAATAGAGATGCCAAAGTTGTTACGCATAGCACTTTCTAGTACAGTAGTAAACAAACCTCCTTCTGAAATGTCATGTGCTGATTGGATCAGTTTCGATTGTATCAGACGAGCGACTGTATTTTGAATTTGGGCTTCTTCTTCCAGCTCAAAATGTGGAGCAGGGCTATGTGTAACGCCACATATTTGATGCAAATACTCAGAACAATTAATGTCATTTCTATTCGTTCCGACAACATAAATGATATCGCCGGCCGTTTTGAAATTCATTGTCATTTTTTGGTCTATGCTATCCAGCACACCTACCATACCAATAGTTGGTGTAGGGTACACTGGCCCGTCTTCGCTCTGATTGTAGAAACTTACGTTACCACCTGTTACCGGGGTATTAAATTTGATACAAGCTTCGCCCATACCTTTTATAGCATGTACAAATTGATAATATACTTCCGGGTTGTACGGATTGCCAAAATTGAGACAATTGGTAACACCTACAGGTTCTCCTCCGCTACATACAATGTTACGGGCTGCTTCACTTACTGCTATCATTGCTCCTTTGTAGGGATCTGCAAAAACGTAACGGCTGTTGCAATCAGTCGTTACAGCTAAGGCTTTGGCTGATCCGTGTACACGTACTACAGGAGCATCACTTGGCTCGTTAGTATGAGTGTTGCCTGTGCCAACCATGCTGTCGTACTGATCATAAACCCAACGTTTAGATGCAATAGATGGCAATTGAACTAAATCAAATGCAACGCTTTTGAAATCTGTAGGAATGCTTACTGTATCTGGATTGAATGCTTTTATTTGTGCAAAATATGCTGGTTCGCTATATGTCCTATCATATACCGGAGCACCGCCACCCAGTACCATGCTTTCCGCCGGTACGTCGGCAACAAGTTCGCCATTCATATAATATTTAAGGTTTTTATCTGTGGTTACTTCGCCAATTTGTACACAGTGGATATCCCATTTGTCGAAAATGCGTTGTACATCAGCTTCTCTGCCTTTTTCTACTACTACTAACATACGCTCTTGGCTTTCGCTGAGTAGCATTTCCCATGGTTTCATGTTAGACTGACGAGTAGGGACTTTGTCGAGATGTATAATCATACCATGCTCGCCTTTTGCACTCATTTCGCTGGTAGAGCAAGTAATGCCTGCTGCACCCATATCTTGCATACCAATAACTGCTTTGGTTTGTAAAAGCTCAAGGCAAGCTTCTAATAATTTTTTTTCTTCGAATGGATCGCCGACTTGTACCGCAGGCAGATCGGCTGCGCTGTTTTCACTAATGTCTGCAGATGCAAAAGATGCTCCACCAATACCGTCTTTCCCGGTAGCTGCGCCTACAATGAACACTGGATTACCTGCTCCATAAGATGTAGCAGAAGCTGTTTCCCCCACCTTTACCACACCTACACTCATTGCATTCACCAGTGGGTTGGTTTGGTAGCAATTTTCAAAATAAATTTCTCCTCCAACGGTAGGTACGCCAAAACAGTTACCGTAATGACTAATGCCTTTTACAATACCTTTAAGTAACCATTTTGTCTTGGGGTTATCTAATTTGCCAAAACGCAAAGAGTTGAGCGAAGCAATAGGTCGAGCTCCCATAGTGAAAATATCGCGATGAATACCACCAACACCGGTTGCTGCGCCTTGAAATGGTTCTATTGCGGAAGGGTGATTGTGTGATTCTATTTTAAATACACAACCCAATCCGTCGCCAATGTCAACTAGACCTGCATTTTCTTCACCGGCTTTTACTAATAACCTTGCCCCATCTCTTGGGAGGGTTTTAAGCCATTTAATTGAATTTTTATAACTACAATGTTCACTCCACATTACAGAGTACATTGCAGTTTCGGTAAAATTGGGTGTGCGGCCTAATACGTTTTTCAGTTTTTCAAATTCGTCTTCGCGAAGACCTAATTTGATGGCTTGGTCGAGTGTAGCTTCCATTGACATTGATGTACTAAAATGAGGTGCAAAAGTAGGGTTTTTATTGGGGAATTTTAAGGAGATTGTTTATGTAATGAAGGATTTGGGATTTCTATAAACGGCAGAATAAGAATCGCCAGTCTCTATACTGCACAGGTATATAAAGGTCTGTTGTAATGATATTTTTATTATGTGTTCTGGTTTATTAATCTTCGAAATATTCCAATTAAAAAAAGCCATTCCTAAAAAGGAACGGCCTTATGCAAAATCAAAACTGCATTTATAAAACTAAAATCTAACCAGGTTGGTAATGATAAATAGGTATTACCCAATTGTTTGTTTGTTGGGTTGCCCAATGATTACAACGGCAAAAGTCCTAGTCTAATATGAATTTAATATTATTGATACGTTACCAAATCGTCAGTTTCGGTGCGTGTAATAATAGAATAATATTTAGGTAATGAAACGATAATCTTATACAAGTTCTTTTGCAAGAAATATAAGACTTCATAAACTAGGTAGCTTAACTTTTCCTTTCATGCCATGCATTATATATTAATGAGCTTTATTAATTCTGTTGACTTTGCCTAAAAAACAATAGCTGACCATTGCCTGCACTTAATACCCTATAAATATCTTCTTTTAAAAACTCAGTTTTATTTATGATCTATTCTACTTTTCGATTGATTAAATGTTGTCGAACCATATTATTAGCAAAGCCATATTTGGTGATTTTATTATTGCTAGCACTTAGTCCAACCATTTCAAGAGCACAATTTACTACCGGTAATGTAGTAGTATTACAAACAGGTGATGGGTCAGCTGCATTATCCAGTGTTGGAACTCAAATCTTTTTGAAGGAATTCAATACCACAACTATAAATCAGACAGTATCAACAGATAGCATCATTGTGCCGACAAGTGGTGCTGCTCGGCTTGTCAATAGTGGTTCTGCTGGTTCAGAAGGTTCTATTAGTCTTTCTGCCGATAGTACAAAGATTGTGGTTTGTGGGTATGATACAACAGCAGGTACTACAGGTGTTGCCAGTAGTACATCAACGAATATCAAACGCGTAATTGATACAGTGAATTTGTATAACTCAATTGGTCGTGCAGCATCTACCAATAGTCAATACAGCGGAAATAATTTCCGCTCTGCAGCAAGAGGGGTTAATGATGATTATTACGGTGCGGGCGGTGTTTCAGGTACTTATTACTTTGGCAATACAACCACTGCTGCAACGATACAAAGCGCTATAGCAAATGCTCGTGTGGTAAAGGCTTGTAATAGTAATCTGTATTTTTCTGTGGGTTCAGGCTCCGGAACTTTTGGAATTTATAAATTTTCTGGATTCCCAACTACTAGTACTACTGCAACGACATTATTCAATACAGGATCTTCTTCCTCACCTTATTCTTTTGCTATTAATGCTAGTGAAACCATTGCTTATGTTGCAGACGATAGAACTACGGCGGCAGGCGGTATTCAAAAATGGGTTTATTCTAGTGGTTCTTGGGGTACAATTCCGGCAGATACTTTTAGTGTTGGATCAGGTCAGGGCGCAAGGGGTTTAACGGTTGATTTTTCCGGCACTTACCCTGTAATTTATGCGACTACTACGGATTCTCGTTTAATCAAAATGATAGATTCAGGTCGTAGTACCGCATCTTATATTGTATTGGCTACAGCAGTTACCAATACCGCCTTTCGTAGTGTTGTTTTTGCACCGAAGTGTGTTATCCCTAATTTGTCAACATCTTCAATTAATCCATTATGCAATGGATTAAGCACGGGTTCTATTACTTTGAGTATTTCGGGCGGTTCTACTACATCGTCAATCGCATGGACGGGGTCAGGTACTTACACTGCTACAACTCAAAATATTTCGAGCCTTGTTGCCGGAACCTATAATGTAAGAGTACAAACTGTCGGAGGTTGTGTTAGTACAAAAAGTGTTGTTATAACACAACCTGCAGCTATTGCCGATACTTTGTCCACTAATGCACCCATTTGTGTAGGAGATACATTAAAGCTTAATGTGAACGTCGGGGGAGGAACAGGCACCTTGAGCTATGCTTGGTCTGGTCCATCATCTTTCACTACAAGTACTACTAATCCTCGGATTCCATTAGCAACGATTGCTAATTCTGGTAAATATAGATTAACGATTACAGATGCCAACAGCTGTTCAAGAGTGGATAGTATTGTCGCTAGCATTGACACAGCGTTAACCATTAATTTAGGATTAGACACAAGTATTTGTTTCGGTAAAAATTTATTGATTGATGCGAAAAATGCCGGCAATAAATATTTATGGAACACAGGTGATACGACTCAAAAGATTACAGTTACGACAGCCAATAAATATTTTGTAACAGTTACGAATGCCAAGGGTTGTAAAGGTGCAGATACTTTGGTTCTGGCTATAGATACTCTGCCTGTTGTAACACTTCCTACAGATACGAGTATTTGTTTCGGAAAGAATTTATTGATTGATGCAAAAAATGCCGGCAATAAATATTTATGGAACACAGGTGATACGACTCAAAAGATTACAGTTACGACAGCCAATAAATATTTTGTAACAGTTACGAATGCCAAAGGTTGCAAAGGTGCAGATACTTTAGTTCTTGCTATAGATACTCTGCCTATTGTATCGCTTGGCAGAGATACCAATATTTGTCAGCTAAAAACATTGATTTTGGATGCAGGAAATCCGGGAGCCAAATATTTATGGAATACAAGCGATACGACAAAAACAATGACTATTGCTACTGCCAATAAATATTTTGTAACGGTTACGAATGCCAAGGGCTGTGTCGGTTCGGACTCCATTCTCGTAGCCATTGATTCCCTACCAATAGCAGATAGTATAATGATTACGGCAATTGCTTCAAGTAGTTTTAATTTCGCTGTAAGCAATCCGCGATTTGCAAGTGTTTATGTATGGATTTATGGTGATGGTTATACTGATACAGGAGTTACTAAAACACATACCTATACCGGATCAGGAACTTATACTGTTCATCTTGTACTTGTAAATGCATGTGGTGTTGATACACTTTCTAAAACTATATTATCGACCACTGGTATTGCTTCATTACCTGATAACAGTGCAACCTTCAATCTCTACCCAAACCCCGCTAAAGACTTGGTGAATATTGAAAGCTTCAATACAGTTGTATTGCAGCGAATAGTTATCTATAACATGCAAGGGCAGCAAGTATTTGATGCTAAAATAAATGCGAGTAAGTACAGTATTGACTTGAACACACTTCATACAGGTATTTATAGCGTTCAGATACAGACAGAAAAAGGTGTTGTCACCCGGAGACTGGAAATTATAAAATAAACCCCAAAAGGTCATTGCTTTGATATTAAAACAGCCTTGTATGCTCAATACAGGGCTGTTTTGGGTTTAAAAATATTTTTTCTTATTTATTTCGGGCACTTTTTTGACAAACCTTATCTTTGCGCCCTAACTATTATGGCAAACGAAAATAAATTACAAGACATTATCGGTCATTGCAAAGAATACGGTTTTGTATTCCAGTCGAGTGAAATATATGACGGACTAAGCGCGGTATATGATTATGGGCAGTATGGAGTAGAATTGAAGCGTAACATTCGTGACTATTGGTGGCGCAGTATGACACAAATGCACGACAATATTGTCGGTATCGATGCGGCTATTTTTATGCACCCTACGGTATGGAAAGCGAGCGGGCATGTCGATAATTTCTCCGATCCGATGATAGACAATAAGGACAGTAAAAAACGCTATCGAGTCGATCATTTGATAGAGGCTTTTGTAGAGACTTTAGATAAAGAAAAGGGCGATGCAATTATTACTCAAATGGAAGCTCTTCTTGCTGCTGATGATTTCGCCGGACTTAAAACCCTTATTGAGGATAATAAAATGAAATGTGCCGTTAGCGGCACTTGTAACTGGACTGATGTTCGTCAGTTCAATCTCATGTTTTCTACAGAATTCGGGGCTGTAGCTTCTGACAATCCGGAGGAGAATAAGGTATATCTACGACCAGAGACTGCACAAGGTATTTTTGTCAATTTTCTTAATGTACAAAAAACCGGGCGGATGAAAATACCGTTTGGTATTGCTCAAACAGGAAAGGCTTTTCGTAATGAAATCGTAGCACGTGGTTTTATCTTCCGTATGCGGGAGTTTGAACAAATGGAAATGCAATTTTTTGTACGCCCCGGCACGCAAAAACAATGGTATGAATTTTGGAAGGGAGAACGTATGAAATGGCACCTGAGCTTGGGTATCAGCGCAGATAAATACAAGTTTCATGACCATGTAAAATTGGCTCATTATGCAGACATGGCTTGTGATATTGAATATGACTTTCCAATGGGTTTTAAAGAAGTGGAAGGCATACATAGCCGCACTGATTTTGACTTGAAGCAGCACCAAGAGTACAGCAAAAAGAAAATGCAGTATTTCGATAATGACCTCGATGAAAATGGTAAAGCTTATGGCAACTATGTACCTTATGTTGTTGAAACATCAATAGGCTTAGATCGAACAATAATGATGGTGTTGAGTGAAGCTTATCAAGTAGAAGACCTGAGCACAGAAGAGAAAAAGGACGATAGGGTAGTATTGAAATTTCCTGCATTTTTAGCACCTATAAAATTGGCTGTATTGCCATTGCTCAAAAAGGATGGACTGCCTGAAATAGCACGTGAACTGATGGCAGAGTGCAAACCGCATTTTAAATGTTTCTTTGAAGAAAAAGATGCAATTGGTAAACGTTATCGACGTCAGGATGCAATAGGCACTCCTTTTTGTGTAACCATCGACCACCAAACAAAAGAAGACCAAACGGTAACTATTCGCTATCGGGATAGTATGCAACAGGAACGCATACCTATTAGCGAGGTGAAACAACTGGTGATGAAGCATATTCAGGTCTTGTAAATACAATAAATTGCTTATTGAAGAAAGGCGGTTGTGGATAACACGATCGTCTTTCTTTTTTGTTGCAATCTATTTTACAACCTAAAGTAGCCACTCTTATCAATCGAATAAATTGTAGTACAAAGACTTAACTTTGGGAATATAATTTTAATATCATGACCAAAAGCTTATTTCTTTTTGCGGTGACATTTACATTGTTGTATGCTTCCTGTAATACGGATGCGGGCAATATGACGCAAATGAATGTTCTGAAAGATTCTGTACTCAATCATTATCCAACAGTAGCCTCAGTAGCTATTAATGTGCAGGATAATTCTATGCTTGTTATAACATTGGGTGATGCTGAATTATATAAAGCAACAGCCGAACAAAAGCAAAAAATAGCTCTGGAACTTGGACAAATGGCCTTGCGTATTTTTGGAAAACAAAGTCGTTTGGAAAAAGGTAAATTGATTGTGACGCAAGACGAAAGAAACGATAAAGCAGAACCAGTAGATGGCATTGTCACAGCGATCAATATCGACAGTCTGCGTAAGGCCAATAATAAATAGTAAATATAATTTTTGGAACAAGCAAAAGCCATATTAAAACAATATTGGGGATACGATACATTCCGTCCACTGCAAGAAGAAGTGATACAAACCATTTTGCAGAAAAAAGATTGTATTGCTCTAATGCCAACGGGCGGGGGTAAATCGCTCTGTTATCAAATACCCGCATTACTGTTCGATGGATTGACCATCGTGGTGTCACCCTTAGTGTCGCTCATGCAAGATCAGGTGCAGCAGCTGAAAGAAAAAAATATTGCTGCCGAATATATACACAGCGGTATGCAATATGCCGAGGTTACACATCTATTGGAGCAAGCCCTTTATGGGCAGATTAAACTCTTGTATGTCTCTCCGGAACGCTTGCAGAACAAACAGTTTAACGATTTTTTGCCCAGATTTAATTTGAAACTTATAGCCGTAGATGAGGCACACTGTATTTCCCAATGGGGTCACGATTTCAGACCGGAATATTTGCGCATTGCCGATCTTCGGGAACTGTTTCCCGAAGTACCCATGATTGCATTAACTGCTACTGCTACTCATGCAGTACTTCATGACCTTGCGGCAAGCCTTCTGTTGCAAAATGCATTTTTATTCAGACAAAGCTTCGACAGAAAAAATATTTTTTATTCGTTGCAATATTCCGAAAACAAACAACAGGAGATTGTTCAATATTTTAAGAGCAATAAAAGCTGTGGTATTATTTATTGCCGTAGTCGAAAAAAAACTGAAGAGTTGGCGTTATTGTTGCAACAAAACGGTATTGAAGCAGGCGCTTATCATGCAGGTATGCCCAAAGAAAAACGCAAGCAGGCACAGGATAACTGGATGACTAACATTATGCCTGTGATTGTCGCTACAAGTGCTTTTGGAATGGGTATTGATAAGCCGGACGTGCGCATTGTAATCCATGCTGATGCTCCGGAACATTTAGAGGCTTATTATCAGGAAGTAGGGCGGGCAGGTAGAGATGGTGCGGCAGCTAGAGCCATTACATTATTTAGTCAAAGCGATATAAAAAGACTGGAAGAAAGTACGGCTTTATATTTTCCTCCTGACCAATATTTGCGCTTAGTTTATCAATCTGTTTGTGAATATCTGCAAATTCCCATAGGGAACCAGCCGGATGATTATTATGATTTCGATTTGCCTGATTTTTTGCAAAAATTCAAATTAGAAGCAATCCCTGCAACACGCGCACTCCGCCTGTTGGCACAAGAAGAGCTTTGGTCTTTGAGTGAATCATTATTCCGTCCGGCAACATTGCAGTTTGTGGTGGGCAGGCAAACGCTTGATGATTTGAATCGGCAATACCCAGATATTGCATTGGTCACTACAGGCCTGCTCCGTTTATTTAGTGGTATTTTTCATTATCCTGCCATTATCCGTATCCATACATTAGCAAGGCATTTACAAATTTCAGTAACAGACACGGAGCGTGCATTGTTAAAATTGCATCAGATGAATGTAATAGAATATAAGCCGGCGAAGGAAGGACCACAATTACATTTTCACCATTACAGGGTTGACAGCCAACATTTGCTCATTGACCACAAGCGTATAGCGATGTTGCGGGAATCTCATTTGACCCGAACCAATTATATGATTGCTTTTTTAAAAAATAAAGATGTGTGTCGGAATAAAATACTATTGAATTATTTCGATGAAACGACAGTAGATAACTGTACACATTGCGATGTCTGTAGAGAACGGAGTGCTAGTCATAAAAGTTTTACTGATATACGACAAGATACTATTGATGTATTACAACAACAAGGAAGTTTGCCGCTAAAGGAATTATTGCAGCAATTGAGCGGCACAGATAAGAATACGATAGATATAATTAGAATGATGATAGACGATGGAGTATTGCACCTAACTCCAGATGCTCGTATTGCTTTGGTATAGTTGAGCCATTGATACTGAAAATCGCTATTTTTGCTGATTCTAAAAAAATACAATCCAAAAACATGTTACAGATTGCGGTCAATAACAAGAGCACTTTTGAAATAGATAATAAGGGCGGTCAATTATTGGTAGATGGAAAGGCTTGGGGGACGGATATACAATGGCAACCTAACGGTTTGATTAGCATCTTGCATGACAACAAAAGTTACACTGCAATTGTTGAAAAAATTGACAAACAGAATAAAGAAATCACCTTACGCATAGATGGTCAGCGTTATACTTTAGCGATTAAAGAGGACATTGATATTTTGTTGAGTAAAATGGGGATGAATATGAGTGCGATGCAGAAAGCAGCGCCCATAAAGGCTCCGATGCCGGGTATGATATTGAAAGTATTGGTAACACCCGGACAACAGGTTAATAAAGGCGATGGACTACTTATACTGGAAGCCATGAAAATGGAAAATGTATTGAAAGCCACCGGTACGGCAACAGTAAAATCAATCAAAGCCATAGAGCGTACCGCCGTAGAAAAAGGTGCAGTGTTGATTGAAATGGAATAATATCAATAAGCTTTATGAAAACAATGTGCATATCTAATTTTCGACAATTAATAATTACCGTATTTTTTTTGTTTATGGGTCTTGTTGCACAGGCACAAGACTTTTCTTATGTTTATATACAAGGAGATAAAAAAACACCAATTTATGTAAAGGTGGAGGGAGAGATGCTGCCTAGATATGGGAAGAATTATGCACTCATTTCCCGACTCGCGCCCGGACCATTGAATATTGATATCCTGTTTCAACAGAATGAATTTCCGCCATTGCACTTCCGTATTTTAGTGCCTGAAAATGGTAAAAGAGCATTTTTGATTACCAAAAAAGACGATGCTTTTTTATTGTATGATTTGGAGCAAAATTTTTATTTACAGCCGAACAATAGTATTGATGATGATCATTTGCCGGCTGTGCTCAACAATAAGCTACTTGCAGAACAGCAAGCGAAAACTGTAATGTCACCTGTGGCAAAAGAAGTTGATAAATCAACAGCTTCGGTAACTGAAATAGAAAGAAAAGGTGCAGATTCGGTCATCCTCCCTCCTGTAGTGATGCCAAAGGCAGAAGAGGTTACGACACAAGTTGCAGCGACGAAGGAAATTCCGGTAGCAGTTGTTGATAGTACCAAACCCAAGTTTATTGAAAATATTGAATTGAGCAATAATCAAACTCCAACCAAATCTATTGAACAAACAGATCCGTCAGTCAAGGCAGCTAATACTTCAACGGAAAAGACTATAGATACAACAGCCAATAATACGTCAGCTATAGTGGCTATACCTAATAGTGATTGTAAAAAGTCGGTAAGCACTATTGATTTTCAAAAAATATTGAATGGCTTATCTGCAAAGAAAACAGAAGATCAAAAATTGGGGGTATTCCTAGAAGCTAACAACAGACAGCAAGGCTGTTATACCACAGCTATGGCAGAACAAATTGCATTAACTTTGGAGAGTAATTCGGCTCGCTACTCTGTGCTTAAAACAATGTTCCCCAAAATAAGTGACCAGTCGAATTATGCGCAATTGAAAACTGTTTTTTCCGACGATGAATGGAAAGAACATTTTATGGATTTATTAAGTAACAAAAAATAAATAACCAATGACAGCTTCAGTAGTTTATCAAGGCGATTTGAGAACTGTAGCCACACACCTTCAGTCAGGTACTGTAATTGAAACAGATGCACCCACTGACAATAATGGCAAAGGCGAACGGTTTTCCCCAACGGATTTAGTTGCTACCGCACTTGCGTCTTGTATGCTCACTATTGTAGGCATAGCTGCTCGTACACATGGATTTAATATTGATGGTACCCGTTGTGAAGTGGAAAAAATAATGGTCTCTAATCCTCGCCGTATCGGAGAGATAAAGATTAATATACATTTTCCTAAAGACGAGGAATATGATGGTAAAACACAAGCGATCATAGAACGTGCTGCCCTTACCTGTCCTGTATTTGAAAGCCTGCATCCTGAATGTAAAAAAACAGTAGTGTTTTTGTGGTAATATTTTCTTCTTTTTTAGACTGAGTTTATCTATACCTCTTGACGCTTTATAATACTATGCCCGACACTGCAAGACAAACATTGTTTGTTGCTACAGTAGTTGTTGTATAACTGTATTAAACCTTGCGATTCCGCCGCATTTTCGGCACGCCATCCTAATGTCGTCCAATTATTGAGAATACTGTTTTTTTCAGGATTCATTTGTTCGAGTAGTTGAATAGAAGTTTCGCAATGGTCGCCCAATCCACTCCGGCTCGAGTACATAAAACGGATAGGAGCAATGGTATTAATGATAATATTGTAAATACTCTCTTGTCCCAGATGCTTACTGCTTGCGCTTTTTTGCTCTTCATCAAGCAGTACATGATTGTCCCAATAATCGCTGGCACATACTTCAAACAGTTCTGTCAATTCATTCAATGATGAAGAGGATACAATTTGCGAAAACAAATGAAAGGAACGATGTATCAGTGCTGCAAATTGGGCAATACGTAATGTTGGAAAATTGGCAGGGCGCAAACGCATAAATTTCCAAAGATGAACTGATATTGGTTCAAGCTTGTATTTTTTACGCAGGTATTCGTATTCTTTTTTGAGCTTAAAAGGGTATTCTTCTTCGAAATTATTTGTTAGCATACCTGCTTGCCCGAGCAATAAAGCTTCTAGTTGAAATAAATTTTCGTGATGACGGCTCAATATATTTACCGGTAGTGATTGCGCTAATGTCAAAAATGCATCTGTATTTATTTTGAACCCGAAATTAGCGGCTAATCGCCAGTAGAGTAAGACACGCCAATCGCCGGCAGATTGTTTCAATAATTCATCCCATTCCTCAAATTTCATTTCCCAACGTTCGGCAATAAGCCGATTGAGCCAAGCCTTCTTTATGATGTCTTTTACTTGTGGTAATTGTGCTGCGCATGGTATCTGGCGGATATTGTGTTGTAGATTGAAATAGTTATCAATAATGTGTTTGGGGATATGCTTCGATAATTCAAGCA
Organism: Bacteroidetes bacterium UBA1312; assembly: GCA_002307135.1. Classification (GTDB taxonomy): domain Bacteria; phylum Bacteroidota; class Bacteroidia; order Chitinophagales; family Chitinophagaceae; genus Rurimicrobium. The sequence continues at coordinate 79,006 of DBTQ01000002.1, read as the reverse complement.
TTGGAATATGACTGTCATTATTTATGGGCAAATCATTTTCATAAACAACATGCAAGATGATATTGGAATAATTTGGATTGTGCTGATGCCCATGTTTATACCAGTCGCTGGTGCGTAAATGCAATTCAATATTACCCACTAATATTGTTTCTCCAATTTTTACCTTACCTTCTTCAAAGTCTGGTCCGGCATTCGTATTGAGTTTCCCCGAGTATATTACCGTAATAGGTTCATTCAGGCTTGACTGTAAGCCGGAAGGGTTGTACAAGGAGTAGTGCCATATAAATTGCAATAATTGTTCGTTCATCTTTATTATTTTTAGCTAAACGCAAAACGACGACACGGCTAATATATGTGTCGTCGTAAAAATAAATAAAAATAAACAAATTATTATAAATAAGCAGCCATTTCTTGTTGGTATTGAAATGCGGCGGCTCCGGCTTTTTCTGCAAAATCTGTTCCGCTACTAGCATATATGACACCACGAGATACATTGATTAAGATACCCGCATCTTTATTCATCGTGTTTTCGCAAACTGTTGCAACATCACCACCCTGAGCACCAACACCCGGTATCAGGAAAAAATGATGAGGTAGCAAGGAACGAACATGACGGAGCTGTTCTTTACGTGTAGCCCCCACAACAAACATTAGATTTTCTTCAGTTCCCCAAGTGCTTACTGTATTTAATACTTTTTCGTACAATTGCTCCTCGCCACATACCAATTGTTGAAAATCGGCACTCCCTTCATTTGATGTAATACCCAATACTATACCCCAATGACCAGGAAACTGTAAAAAAGGAGCTACACTGTCTTTGCCCATATATGGGGCAATCGTTACACTGTCAAAGTCGTATGTTTTGAAAAATGTTTTGGCGTATTGGGTAGAGGTATTGCCAATATCTCCCCGTTTGGCATCGGCTATGGTAAAAATATTTTTAGGAATATAATCTAATGTTTTTTCCATGCTGCGCCAACCTTTCAGTCCGTTCGCTTCATAGAATGCAGTATTGATTTTATACGAAACTGTATAATCCTTGGTCGCATCAATGATCGCTTTATTAAATGCAAAAACGGGATCATCTTCGGTTAAAAGATGTGCTGGTATTTTTTCTAGGTCAGTATCAAGTCCCACACATAACACTGATTTTTTAAGTCTTATTTGTTCTATTATTTCGCTGCGCGTCATGCTTTAAAATTTGGCTCGCAAGTTACGTATAATGTTTGGCCATTTTATTTTCAATTTTTATGAACTTAGTCCTTTGATATTTTTTACTTTTGGAGTTCAATTCATTTTACAAGTAGTACAAATAATGTCTGAAATAAAAAAAAGTTGTCAAAGTTGCGGACTCCCATTTGATAAGGATCCCAATGGTGGAGGTAGTAATGCCGATGGTAGTAAAAATGCTACTTATTGCAGTTATTGTTATCAAAACGGTGCATTTGTACGTCCCGAATGGAAGGTAGAAGACATGCAGGAATTTGCTATGTCCGTATTGAAAAAGAAAGGCGTCCCTGAATTTTTGGCCAAAATGCTCATTAAAGAAATACCAAAGTTGGAACGCTGGAAGGTTCAATAAAAATAAACAGTCAAAAAAACGGAAGATTGTATTTGTATATAGCGATTTGACCAACAAGAACATAACTGCATGAGCATCGTAAAAAAATCTTTATTTAACCGTGTGGACGGTATCACCTTTATGCTTTATTGCGCATTGGTATTTATTGGTATTATTGCCGTATTTTCGGTAGAGTACCGAAGTACCGATCCCTCTATATTTATGAGTTCAAAGAGCCACATGAAACAACTGTTGTGGTTGGGAATTTCGCTTTTTGTAGGGATGACAATTATTTTTACGGAGAGTAAATTTTTCTCTTCTGTTGCTTTCTTATCTTATGCAATATGCCTTTTGTTGCTTATTCTTACCATCTTTATAGGAGTCAATATGAAAGGGTCGCACTCATGGCTTTCTATTGCTGGTGTCAAATTTCAACCTGGTGAAGTCGGGAAGATATTTACATCACTTGCGCTTGCCCGTTATTTATCATTATCAGAAGTAAATTTTAAACGTACAAAGGATAGGTTAATTGGTTTGTCTATTGCCCTTGTTCCTGCGTTTATTATCATTCTGCAAAATGAAACAGGTCTTGCACTCGTTTACTTTTCGTTTATATTGGTTATGTATCGGGAAGGTTTACCGAATGCGATATTGATTGCGGTATTTTCTTTAGGCTTCCTTACTGTTTCAACTTTGTTGTTGAGCCATTTGACCATGTTTATACTCATTACATTGATTACTGTGCTCATTGCGGTTTTGGCGAGATTTACATTGAAACGTGATGCTACTGCACGTATTGTTTTAATTGGTTCTTTTGTGTTTAGTATTTTGTTTTCGCAGGTAGTCATTCCATTTGCTTTTAAACATGTAATGAAAGGCTACCAAATAGAGCGGATATATATTATGCTCGGTCAAGATGTTCCCGCCGAATATGTGAAGGCTAATGATAATAATCCTGATGCTAAAAAAAAGGATACAGGGTATAATGTTCGCCAGTCTAAGATTGCAATAGGTTCAGGAGGTTTGTTTGGGAAAGGATATTTGAATGGAACATCTACTAAAAACTCTTTCGTGCCAGAACAAAATACAGATTTTATCTTCTGTTCTATTGGAGAGCAATTTGGATTTTTAGGTAGTTTGGTTGTGATTGCGCTTTATATTTCGCTGATTTTAAGAATTATTTTTCTTGCCGAACGACAAAAATCTGATTTTAGTAGAATATATGGCTACTGTGTCGCATCAGTATTGTTTTTTCACTTTGCAATTAATGTATCGATGACTATTGGCCTAGCACCTGTTATCGGCATTACCTTGCCTTTTCTGAGTTATGGTGGCACCTCTTTATTATCCTTTAGCATTCTTGTTTTTATACTGCTTCGCCTTGATACAGACAGACATTTGATGATTCATTAAATACACGCTATCTGTTTTACACTTATTTTTGAATGTAAATAATATACTACAAGCATTATGCGATCTTATTTTTTATTAGTGGCAGTATTAAGTTGTTCATTATTGGCTAACGCTCAAACTGCAAAAAAACAAATTACGCTCGAAGACATTTGGAAGAACGGAACTTTTAGAGTGAAGTCTGTACCAGGTTTCAACGCAATGAAGGATGGTAAGCGTTATACTCAAATTGATAATAGTGTTGAAAATAATAAGACGCATCAATTAATCAAAACATACAATCTGGCAACAGGTAAAGAAGATAAAGTGCTTTTTGATAATGAAAAAAATAAAGTAATCGGCGGTGAAAAATTGAATGTCGTTGATTATAGATTTAGCGAAGACGAACAAAAAATGTTGCTTTTGAGCGATGGAGAAAATATTTACCGACGTTCGGTATTATACAATGTTTATGTGTTCGATCTTAAAACAGGAAATGTTACGGAGTTGAGCAAAGACAAAGTCTTGCATCCTTCCTTTTCACCTGACGGATCTAAAGTGGCTTATGTGCAGAACAATAATTTGTATTACAAAGACCTTGCTTCGAATACTGTAACCATCATTACCAATGACGGTGAAAAAAATAAAATTATTAATGGTAATTGTGATTGGGTTTATGAAGAAGAGTTTGAATTTACACAAGCTTATCGTTGGTCTCCTAAAGGAAATTATATCGCATTTTACCGTTTTGACGAAAGTAATGTTCCGGAATATACGATTGCTATGTACGATAAATTATACCCTACACAATACAAATATAAGTACCCGAAAGCTGGGGAAAAAAACTCTGTTGTACAAATAAAAATGTATGACCTAAAGAATAAAAAGACGATAGACGCAAATATTGGTGCAGAGACTGATCAATACATCCCCCGTATTAAATGGACAGAACAGGACAACCAATTGTGTATTTTTCGGATGAATCGTTTGCAAAACAAATTGGAATTACTATTGTCTAATGCAGGCGATGGCGTTACTAATGTCATCTATGTTGAAAACAATAATGCTTATATCGAAATCAATGATAACCTTGAATTCTTACCTGACAACAATTCGTTTATCTTCAACAGTGAACAGAGTGGCTATAATCAATTGTATCGTTGGAATTGGAAGGAGCAAAAAATAACAAGGCTTACCGAAGGTGCTTATGATATTGAAACCATTATTGGTATCGATAAAAAAAAGAAACTAGTATATTATAGTGCGGCGGAAAACTCACCACTGCAACGTAAATTATATGCAGTGAATTGGGATGGAGAAAATAAGGAATGCCTGACACCAGAAGATGGCACACATAGTATTACCCCTTGTGTCGGATACAATTTCTTCCTCGACAAATACAGCACCATTAATAATGTTCCTATCTTTTACTTGCGTGATGCAAAAGGTAAAATAGTCCGTACACTCGAAGATAATAAAGCATTGAAGGCTACAATGAGCGAGTATAATTTGGGGCAAATAAGAATAACAAAATTGCGCGGTGCAAACGATATGCTGAATGCCTGGATGATACTACCACCCAATTTCGACTCTACTAAAAAATATCCAGTACTAATGTATCAGTACAGTGGACCTAATTCGCAAATGGTAGCTGATAAATTCCCTATTGGCGATTATTTCTGGCATCAAATGCTGGCGCAAAAAGGATATATTGTTCTTTGTGCCGATGGTACTGGTACAGGTTTTAGAGGAGAGTCTTTCCGAAAAAAAACGTACTTACAATTGGGTAAATATGAAAGCGATGACCAGATAGCCGTTGCACAAAATATTGCCGCATTGCCTTATGTCGATAAAAGCAGAATTGGTATTTGGGGCTGGAGTTTTGGCGGTTTTATGAGCAGTACATGTATGTTTAAAGGTGGAGATGTATTCAAGGCTGGTATTGCCGTTGCTCCGGTTACTAATTGGCGTTTCTATGATAATATCTATACCGAAAGATACATGCGTACCCCTCAGGAAAATGAAAAAGGCTACGATGATAATGCTCCGGAAAAAATGTCCGCGGGTTTAACGGGTAAATTCTTTTTAGTGCATGGAACTGCGGATGATAATGTTCATTTCCAAAATTCGGCGATGCTTGTTAATCAGTTGATCAGTAACAACAAGCAATTTGAAGATGCTTATTATCCGAATAAAAATCACGGAATCAGTGGCGGCAATACACGTTTGAATTTATATACGCGTATGACCGATTTTATTCTTAAGAATCTATAAACAAATAAAATGGACTAATTTATTTATTCCGGCAATTCTCTTTTGCCGCTGAGTAAATAAACTACTGCCATACGAATAGCTACACCATTTTCTACCTGATCAAGAATGATAGAATGTTTGCCGTCAGCAACATCGGAATTGATTTCGACTCCACGGTTTATTGGTCCAGGGTGCATGATCAAAATTTCTTTATCTAATGCATCTAACATGCTTTTGTTGATACCATAATACAAAGCGTATTCGCGTAAAGTAGAGAAAAGTGGTTTGTGCTGACGTTCTAATTGAATACGTAATACATTAGCTGCGTCGCAGTTTTGTAAGGCTTTCTTCACATTGTATTCCACTTGCACCCCCATGGCATCAATATGTTTTGGGATAAGAGTTGGAGGTCCACTTACCACTACTTCTGCTCCTAGCTTTTGGAGACAATAAATGTTGCTCATGGCTACACGAGAGTGCATGATGTCGCCTATAATTGCTACTTTTTTTCCTTTTAAAGAGCCTAGTTTTTCTCGTATAGAAAAAGCATCAAGCAGGCCTTGTGTAGGATGTTCATTAGTGCCATCGCCGGCATTGATAATGCTCGCATCAATGTGTTGTGCTAAGAACCAAGGTGCGCCACTAGCAGAATGCCGCATCACCACCATATCCACTTTCATGGATAAAATATTATTGACCGTATCAATTAAGGTTTCTCCTTTTGACACAGAGGAGCTAGATGCTGCAAAATTTACCGTGTCTGCGCCTAATCGTTTTTCTGCAAGTTCAAATGATGTACGTGTGCGGGTGGAATTCTCGAAAAATATATTAGCCACAGTAGTATCGCGGAGTGCGGGTACTTTCTTAATAGGCCTTTGTAATACCTGTTTGAAATTATCTGCAGTTTGAAAGATAGTTTCAATATCCTGGGTTTGCAGTTCCTTTATTCCCAACAGGTGCTTTACTGATAATGACATGTGTACTTTATTATTTTAATAATTCGGCAATTGGATGATTTAAACTAAAATGGAATCACTAATAATTTATATGAGAATAACTTCGTTAAGCTCATTATTGGTTGTCCAGTTTACTTTTACTTTTTGTTCAAATAAAGTATCAACACTCAAGCCCACATAATCGGGTTGTATTGGTAATTCACGACTAAATCTACGATCAATTAATACCATTAATTCTACTTCTTTTGGTCGTCCAAAATCTATTAGTGCATCCATCGCTGCACGAATTGTTCTGCCGGTATGCAATACATCATCAATTAATATTACCTTTTTATTATTCACGCTGAAAGCAATATCTGTTTGTGATGGTACTTGTATCCCATTGCCGTGGCGCAAATCATCACGATAGAATGTGATGTCCAATCTGCCATAAGATATATTGTTATTGCCGGTTATTTGCTGTAGTAATTGGACGATTCTATCGGAAAATAATACACCTCGTGGTTGTAAGCCTACAATAACAGTATCTTCAAAGCCAAGGTGATTTTCGACCAACTGATGCGCCAAACGGCTAAGCGTAATTTGTAACAGTGAATTGTTTAAGAGGACTTTCAAAAGCTGGAATATTTTTTCAAAATTAAACAGTAACATTAATATTTAGAGGGAGTACACGCATATTTTTTTGAATGTACGCATTATAACCTTAAAAAGGGGAATGTATATAGTTTTGCATTTTTTAATTGTAAATATGATTATTCCAATAATTACCTTAAAAACCTGTACTATATATGCCGTGTAAATTCTAATTTTACGCACCATAAAGTATTGATGAATTATGAAAATAATCTGTGTCGGCAGAAATTATGCAGAGCATGCCAAAGAGTTGAATAATGACGTACCTAAAGAACCGGTATTATTTATGAAACCTAAAACAGCCATGCTCATTGACAACAAACCTCTTTATTATCCGGAGTTTACCAACGATTTGCATTATGAATGTGAACTTGTGATAAGGATGTCCAAAAATGGCAAGCACATTAAGCAAAAATTTGCTCATAAATATTATAATAGCGTTACACTGGGTATTGATTTTACGGCACGGGATGTACAGCAAAAACAGAAAGAAAAAGGATTACCTTGGGAACTTGCTAAAGCTTTTGATGGCTCTGCGGCAGTAGGTACTTTTCTGCCAATAACAGATTCAATGAAAATTATGGATATGAATTTTGAGTTGAAAATAAACAAGGAAACAAAACAAGTAGGACATACGCGGGATATGATTTTTAATATCGACCGAATTATTGAGTATGCTTCTCAATTTTTTACGCTTAATATCGGCGACTTAATATTTACAGGCACACCAAGTGGGGTAGGGCCACTTAGCATCGATGATTTGTTAGAAGGATATTTAGAGGGCAATAAAGTATTGGAGTGTGCCATCAAATGATTTAAAGTAGAGGGTTGAATATGATAAAATTGAAAACTATTTTAATACTGTTTTGTGCATTGTTAAGTTCAGCAGGGCTATTTGCTCAGGCAAATGAAAATGCAGCAAGTTGTACAGATCTGACTATTTCGCAGCAAGTAACAGAGTTGAAAGAAGAGTTTAAAGATCAGGGTTTTGAAGTGATAGAAGATGCGATGTTTCAATTGAATTCAAGAACAGATTTTCCACTCATTTTTAAATTACAAAAAACAGAGTTTTATCAAGTTGTATTTGCCTGTAATGAAAATGCAAGTAAGATGAAATTGGATCTGATAGATCCGGATCAAGAGCTATTGGTGAGTAAAGAATTAAGACCAATACAGCATACCTCTAATGTTATTTCTTTTTCCTTTGGACCTTCCGTCTCTGATTCGTACACTTTTTTACTCTCGCAAATAATCAAAAAAAATACTTGTGTAAGCTTTACGATTATGAAATTGAAATCGGAAGCAGATCAAGAGGAATAGTCATTTAATTAGAAAAAATGAATGTAGCCATCGAACCAAGCTGGAAAAAACAATTGCAAGAAGAATTTGATAAAACGTACTTTGAGCAAATTGTTCAATTTCTAAAGGTAGAAAAGCAAAACGGTAAAATTATATACCCATTAGGGAGCCAAATATTTAATGCTTTTGAGCAGACTCCATTTGATCAGGTTAAGGTGGTTATTTTGGGACAAGACCCTTATCACAATCCGGGACAAGCACATGGGCTCTGCTTTTCAGTAGCAACGGGGATCGCAGCCCCACCTTCTTTGGTCAATATATATAAAGAGCTGAAAGAAGATATAGGTATGCCCATTCCTTCGCATGGCAATTTGGAACATTGGGCTAAACAAGGAGTTTTGTTGCTCAATGCGTCATTAACAGTAGAGGCGCACAAGCCTATGTCACACAGTAATATTGGCTGGCATCATTTTACCGATGCTGTTATTAAAAAAATATCGGAGGCTAAAGAACATGTTGTATTTATTCTTTGGGGGAAATTTGCTCAAAGCAAAGAAACGATGATTGATGCATCCAAACATTTAATATTGAAGGCAGCACACCCATCACCATTGTCGGCTTACAATGGCTTTTTTGGCTGCAAACATTTTAGTAAAACTAATAGCTGGTTACAGCAATATGGTATCAATACAATAGACTGGAGTGTGTAAAATTTCATCTTAAAAAGGCTTTATTTTGTACCAATGAATTTCATAAAAAGAAGTCTGGGCTCGATTTATTTTGTTTATTTTCTATTGATCTTTTCGATAACAATGCTGCCTGCATATATAGCAGTCTTGATTATTTACTCATGGCCGGAACCAAAACGTAGTAAGGCATTGCACCGCATCTTTAAAGTTTGGATGGGGGTGTTTATGCCCCTTGTCTTCTGCCCTGTAAGGAGGAAAGGCGCTGAACATTTTAAAGATGGACAGCAATATGTAATTGTATGCAATCACAATTCTTATATGGATATTCCGGTGAGCTCACCTTGGATACCGGGAGCTAATAAGACATTAGCTAAGATAGAATTTGCAAGTGCACCGTTTTTTGGACGCATCTATAAAACAGGTACCATACTCGTAGATCGTAGAGATGAAAACAGCAGGAAAGAAACATTTAGTGCAATGCGTCAAACGTTGCAAATGGGCTTGCACCTTTGTTTATATCCGGAAGGAACACGTAATAAAACAAACCAGTCTTTACAACCATTTCAGGATGGTGCATTTGTAGTCGCAATCCGTGAACAGCAACCAATAATGCCGGCGCTTATTTTTAATACTGGTGAAATAATGCCACATAATAGGAAGTACTGGGCATGGCCACAACCTATTCGTTTTGAATTTTTAGAACCAATAGCAACAAAAGGGATGACACTTCGAGATTTACCTGAGTTGAAAGATAAAATATGGACGCTAATGAACAACTATTATGTAGCTAACAAAAGGTCCTGATTTGATTTAAAAAACAGTATGTTTGAATGGCTTTATATTTAATCCAGTCATTATGAGTTCGAAAAAAATAGACCTATTCAATATCGCAATGATCTTTGTTTCATTGTTGGTCGCGTTTAATATACCTTTTCAACTTTTTCTTTTTTCTTATGCCTTTCTTGGTCCGCTACATTACTTAACTGAAATTAACTGGCTTAAAAAACAAAATTACTTCAGTACGACTGCAAGCCGTAAATGGATTACTGTTTTTTTTGTACTGACCTTTCTTATTATTTGCCCTCAAATACTTAATCAGTTTATTATTCCTCACTTAAATAAAGGATCAGATCATGTACTTATGTCCATATCGAAATTCCTAGGCTCAATTTATACCAATCTAATATTCATCGCGTTTTTCACGGCATTTGGATTTGCATTTTTGAAAAACGGGCTACAAATTCTATATCTGTTTATTGCCGCTATAATACTCTCGTATTGGGTCGTGAAAATAAAAATTGGACTTATTTTAATTGGCACATTCCTCCCAACATTAATACACGTGTATCTTTTTACCTTACTTTTTATGCTTTATGGCGCTATAAAAAATAAATCTCGTTATGGTTACGTCTCTGTTTTGTGTATGTTGTTGGTCATAATTATAATCTCTATGGCTAATATCAACCCTGACGATTATAGAGTTTCAGACCAAGTGTTGGCGAATTTTTTTATGAGCAAAATGCAACTCGTTATTGCTGCATCTGCTCAATTATTGGGTAGTGTACAGGAAGGTGATAAAATGAGCATATACTCTACTTTGATGATAAAAATTCAAATATTTATTGCGTTTGCATATACTTATCATTATTTGAATTGGTTCTCGAAAACATCGATTATAAAATGGCATCAAATATCTAAAACACAAAGTACTACCATACTTACCTTTTGGTTTTTGTCAATTGCTCTTTATTTATACGATTATAAAACAGGATTAGCTGTACTATTGTTCCTGAGCTTCCTTCATGTTATTCTTGAATTCCCACTTAATTATATATCTATAAAAGGTATTTTTAGAAAATAAAAGCAAAATTTATACCCCAGATGACATTTTCCATAATCGGTTCCGGTAATATGGCGTGGTTTATAGTACGACGGCTCACCTCTTATGGGCTTGTTTGTACATCTGTATATGGTCGTAATATTGAACAGGTTAGTGCATTGGCAAATAGTTGTGCTGCACAAGTTGGCCAGTCATTGTCAGATATCCAAGACGAAGAAGGACATATTTGTATTATTGCAGTAAGTGATGCCGCAATAGTTGAAATGGCAAAAGGCCTTTACTTTACTAAAACGACCTTAATTCATACATCAGGTACTTCTTCTATTGATTTACTGTTGCCTTCGGCAGATAATTGTGCTGTACTTTGGCCTATATATTCAATTCTTAAAAACAGCTACCCAACACATCGTAATATTCCAATTGCCTGGCAGGCATCCTCTTCCCAATCACAAAAAGAGGTATTGAATATTGCAACCTTGTTGTCAGATATTTGCTTTGAGGCCGATGAAGAACAGCGGCGGTACTTGCATCTTGCGGCTGTTTTTGCCAATAATTTCACTAATCATTTAATTGCTATCTCAGAACAGATTTGCTTAGAACAAAGGATGTCGTTTGATTATTTAAAACCAATATTGCAGCAAACATTTGAACGAACTGTTTCAGCGTCAGCTAAATTATTGCAGACGGGGCCTGCTCGCCGTAATGACATGCCAACTATTGGAAAGCATATACAATTGCTCAATAATCATCCTCAATGGCAAACTTTATACGAAAGTCTTTCGATGTCTATAAAAAAGATGTATGAACCTGATAAGGAATAAAGAATTGTATCGATTAACTTTGTCGCCAAATCAGTTTAGATTTTCATGTACACTATTCAAATAAATTTTGAGCAACAAGGTGTTGAACCAATAACGCTCGACCATATACAAGGCGGACAAAGTGTTTTAGAAGTATTATTGGATCATAATATAGAATTGCACCACAATTGCGGGATGGTTTGTGCTTGCAGCACTTGCCATTTATATGTTGAAGGTGGCGATCATTTTTTTCCTGAAATAATAGATAGAGAGGAAGATTTTATAGATCGTGCGCGCAACCCTCGTATTAATTCCAGATTAGGTTGTCAATGTGTGTTAGATAAATCCCAAAGTGGGAATGTCTCAATCACATTGCCTGATCAGTCATTGATACATGGAGATTAGTTTAATGATGTAGAATATTTGCGCAGCATTTTAGGCTAAGAACATGTTGCATATTATGATTACCCCAAACTTTAAAAGAAACACTCATGTACGAACCACCAATTAATTGGAAAGATTACGAGGATATAGCGCTTAAATTATATGAAAAATTCGGAGACGACTTTGGAGAAAGTAAAATTTACCGATTAAGATTTACTGAATTAATTGAATGGGTATTGGAGCTTCCGCACTTTGAAGGCAAGCGAGAAGACTGTAACGAAGGACACCTGGAAATGATTCAAAGTAGTTGGGTTTATGAATGGCGCGATAATCAGAAATAATGAATATACTTGAACTTTTTACACCAATAACAACTTTTGTTTTTGATATTGATGGCGTAATGACTGATGGTTCTTTGTTAGTCACTGATACGGGCGATTTGCTTCGTCAAATGAACATCCGTGACGGATATGCAACGGAACTCGCTGTAAAGAAAGGATACCATGTGTGGGTAATAAGCGGTGGGAAACAAACGGCTCCGGCGATTAGGCTTAAAAAATTGGGTGTCAAGGAAGCGCATGTAGCAGTACCTGATAAGAAGATTTTACTGCAAGAATTATTTGCTCAGTATAATGTCAATCCGGCTGAAACGCTTTATATGGGAGATGATATTCCCGACTATGCTGTAATGCAGCTTTGTGGTTTGCCAACTTGTCCCAATGATGCTGTTGCTGAAATAAAATCTGTATCTAAATATATTTCGCCATTCAAAGGTGGGGCAGGATGTGTCCGTGACGTTATAGAAAAAGTACTGAAACTTAATGGCGATTGGGATCTGCCGGAGTAGGTATAATCAATCAATTTATTCTAATAAAAAGCGGCATGAAATTAAATTTTATGCCGCTTTTTATTAAATGCTCTATCCATTACATTAAGCTTTGGCTAGAGATCCTTTCAAAAAGTCGATTACCTTAACTTCTGTAGCGTCAACATTACGAAGCTTTGCCAGTTCTATTGATATAAAGTCTGTTAAATGAATGAAGTAAAATATTTTTTCGAGATAGCTTTTCCCTTTTGAATAGATTTCAATCAGATGAGGAGTATATTGTTTGAATATCTTTTTGTTGATTTCCATGCGCATTTGTACGCGTTCATAATCATCCTCATTGCGTAAAATAACGACTACCTTATTGGGGTCTTTGTCTTTCCATCCTACCAATTCATTATGGTTCATTTCCGGAATTGCATTATGCCATGTCAATATTTTACTATTTTCATTAAGCTGTTGGCGGAAACGTACGGCCATACCTTCATAGTCAGCTGAAGAATAAATAATAGGTAATTTGCCATTTAATTTTGCCGCGATACTCTTTGCTTTTTTTCGAATATCTTTTGCCTCTGATTCTAAAAGAGCGATTGAGGATTTAGTATCTTTCTGTAAATTATTTTTTAGTAAGCCAAAATGAACCAATGTATTGACCACTTGCAGCATTGAGTAGCCAATACAAGCTCTTGGAGGCATGCCAGAGGGTAACAATACGCAATCAATTTTCTTCTTTTTTGCAATCTCAGCAATTTTCCCGCCGGATGTAATACAAATTATAGTTGCATTTAACTTTAGTCCTTTTTGTAGAGCCGCAACTGTTTCTTCTGTATTTCCGGAATAAGAGGATACAATAAGGAGTGTATTTTCGTCAATAAAAGAGGGTAGAAAATAATCTTTATTAACAATGAACGGTATTTTTAACTTGTCGAATACATAGTTCTGAACAATAGATCCGGCAATACCACTACCTCCAAGTCCAGTAAGTATCACATTGTTGAATTTTTTATCTTTGGCAGCAACGAATGAGTAATTTTGCAGTATTTCTAATGATTCTTGCAATTGTTTTGTAAATCCGACAATTAATTCTTCCATATTTTAATATTCAATGGTCAAACATACGGAAATAGGCACAAAAGGCGAGCAATTGGCTGCTAATTTTTTGAAAAATAAAGGATATTTAATTCTTGACATCAATTGGCGTTTCGAAAAAAAAGAAATTGATATTATTGCAATAGAGCAGGATAGTATTGTTTTCGTAGAGGTGAAGACCCGTAGCAATTTCAAATTCGGATTCCCTGAAGAGGCAGTTACTGAAAGCAAAAAAGCATTTCTGAAAATAGCTGCACAAGCTTATTATGAGCAAAAAGAAATAGACAAACCGATCAGATTTGATATTATCAGTATTCTGCTGCACCATAATGCAATGCCTGAAATTTTACATGTGGAAGATGCATTTTATTAAAATGGTGTCATGGATCCTCTAATTCCAAAAATAACAAACTAAAAAAATCCCCATACAATTTTGTATGGAGATTTTTTAGGTTAACTATTTTTTAAGGGCTTATTGCCAGTACGTTATTTTGTATTACCCGTTTTCAAACCAGCATTTTCCAGATAAGGTTCGATTTTCATTTCATGGCCGACCATGGTTACGAAGGCTTTGTTTAGATCAACGCTATTGCCCACAGACAAAATATATTTTCTGAACCGATCGCAATTCGCTCTGGTCATACCGCCATGAGCTTTAAACCAGTCATAGACATTGTAATCAAGCGTTTTGCTCCAGGTATAAGCATAATATCCTGCACTGTAACCACCACCCCAAATATGTGCGAAATATGGTGTATGGTAGCGTGTAGGTACTTCTTTTACCAGCAAACCGTATTTAGTCAATGCCTCTTTTTCAAACTCCAAAGTAGGTTTGAAATCCGCTTCATGTTCTACTGAATGCCAAGCCATATCCAAAGTAGCAGCGGCCAATAATTCTGTTACGGAATAACCAGTATTGAAGCTTTCTGCCTTTTTGATTTTGTCCATCAAAGATTGTGGAATTACTTGTTTCGTTTTATAATGAATGGCATAGTTTTTCAAAATCATTGGGTCAAGAGCAGCGTGTTCATTGATTTGCGAAGGAAACTCCACATAATCTCGGGGAACACTTGTGCCTGAAAGCGTTACATAATTCTGGTTGGCAAACAATCCGTGCAAGGTGTGCCCGAACTCATGAAACATGGTCGTTACATCATCGAAACTAATAAGTGAAGGATTGCCATTTACAGGTTTTGCAAAATTAAACACGTTGACGATAACAGGTTTTTGCTTGAGGTAATGCGATTGGTTTACATAATTACTCATCCATGCACCACCGTTTTTATTGTCGCGGGTATAAAAATCCAAATAGTAAATCGCTATGCTTTTGCCATCTTTATCAAACACCTCGTAAGCCACTACATCGGGATGGTATAATGGTAAATCTTTACGCACTTTGAAGGTGATGCCATACATTTGTTTGGCTGCAAAAAACACACCGTTTTCCAATACTGAAGTCACTTCAAAATAAGGTTTCACTTCGCTCTCTTCTAGGTCGTATTTGGCTTTGCGTACTTGCTCCGCGTAAAAATCCCAATCCCAAGGCTCCAATTTAAAACCTCCTTTTTGCGCATCAATCAATTCTTGTATTACTTGGGCTTCCAATTTTGCTTTTGCTGCCGCAGGTCCGGCTATTTTTGCCAGCAAATCCATTGCCGGAGCAGGTGTTTTCGCCATTTGGTCCTGCAGTTTCCATTCAGCAAAACTCTTTTTACCCATCAATTGTGCTTTAGCCAATCTTAGTTTGGCCAATTTTTCTAAAATCGCTCTTGTATCACCCTCATCCCCCTTTTCGGCACGAAACCAAGATGCATTAAACAGTTTTTCTCTTGAGGCCCTGTTTTTCATACTGGCCAATGGAGGCTGCTGTGTGGTATTGATAATCCCGACAGCAAATTTTCCATCCTTGCCTTCTTTTGTTGCTTTCACTTTGGCTGCCGATATTTCGTCTTTCGACAAACCCTCTAAATCTGCTTCATTGTCGAAATAAACAGTAGCATTTTTGCGTGCTATCAAGAGCTTGTTATTGTATTGCGTACTCAACGTTGCCAATTCCTCATTGATCTTTTTTACTTTATCTTTTGTTGCATCGTCGAGGTTGGCACCTGCTATTTCAAACTGTTGCAAATAATATTGGGTCAATCGTTTGTCTTCGCCTTTAAGCTGTGACAAATTCAAAGATTTGATCCGTGCATATATTTTGCTATTGAGGTACAATTTATCATTGTGTGCCGAAAAGATAGGTGCATATTCCTCGTCGATAGCCTGCAGTGTAGGATTAGTATTAGAGCCCGTTAGATTACTAAACACCAACGTAGCTCTGTTCAAGTCTTCACCACTGATTTCGATGGCCAAAACTGTGTTGGCAAAAGTGGCTTTGGCAGGATTGTTGGCTATTTTTTCCAGCTCTGCATCGTGTTCTTTAATGGCATAATCAAATGCAGGTTTGAAATGCTCATCCTTAATAATATCGAAACGGGGCGCTTCGTATTGTAGATTACTTTTTTGTAATAACGGATTGGTCAATTTGATAGATTTATCTTGTGCCGAGACATTTGTGGCAATAATACTAAGCGCCATTATCGATAAACTTTTAAAACTATACAGCTTCATATTTGTTGTAGAATATTGAAAATAAAATTAAGGGCAATTTTTAAAGGTTTGAAACCGTAAATACTAAAAGTTCATTCTGAACAAAACCAATTATTCATCAGTATTACTCTATCAGACTTAGGAAGTGCACTATTATAATAAACTCTTCTAAGGCATGTGCAATTTAAAATATGTCACATTCTGGACTAAACTAAATATGAGTAAATCAATTTACTCAATTTTGGGAATAAGTCTTTTGACCAAATATTCAACTTTGGGGTCTATTACTTCATAATATTTAATACTATTTGGTCCTAAAATATCATCTTCTCTAATTAATCGATAATTAATCATAAGCTTAATTTGTCCTAGAGATTGAGGACTGTTTTGATTAAAAGTGTCTGTTAATTGTTTAATTGTAAATCTAGTAAGCTTTATTGCTAAAATTCTATTTATCATTGCTTTGATTTCCTTATTTTTACCAACTTTAGATGGAAAAATAGAATCATAATCATAATTAGAGCAAAACGAAACTAAGCCATTTGCAATTGATTGGCCATCAAAACAGCTTACTTCTTGATTATTATTAGATTGTTCTCTATAGATATCTGATAATAAAGAAATTAAGTCTCTCGGAGATTTATTTGCAATTTTAATCAGCTCTGCCCGGTCGTTAATATTTGGAACTAAATCGACCAAAGTTTTGTCATTATTTTTAGAAAAAAATTTAATTCTTTTATTAATTAATGGTTCTAAATCACTTGGTTTCCATCTTACATCTATAAAACCAAATTTATCAAATCTAACGGTTCCAGAAAGCTCATTTTTTAATTCAGACCAAAGACTAAAACCAATTGCTAGTTTATCATTTAAAAGTAATTCTGTATCGGATAATATTTCACTCGTAAACGCTCCTATTTTCGATAAATCTTGATTTAAATCTTGATATTCATCAATCTTATCGAATAAAATAATTATTGAAACAAACTCAAGTTTTGTAAAAATCAAAAGAAGTTGATCTAACATGTGTTTCAAACCATCTTTTGAACAATCTTGTTTATCTATATCAAGTGTATCAAAATTAATTTCTGAAATCGAACCAAAATACTCTTTATATATAACTTGACTATCAGAATTTTCAAACCCTAATGTTTGTCTAACTATATTTGACGTAACGGAAACTACCGTTGACGTAATGGTATTTGCAGACTTTAATCCCAACTTATTAAATTGGCGTATAAACCAATTTTTTACTTTTACTTTATGTATATTATCATATATGCAGCTATATTCTTCAGAACTTAAAGTTCTAAAAAACAATCTAATAAAAAAAGCTAGCTTCTCTTTATCGGATTGTTGGAGAGATTTAATAAGTGGACGGTTTTTATCTAAAAAAACAGATAGTTTGGTAACTAAAGTTTTAAGAATTAGCTTTAGAAAAGCGGTTTCATTTCTTTTAGTAGGAATGCTCTCAAATCTGTCAATTTTAATTACAAAAAGATTTTGCTCCGTTTCTAAATCTTCAACAAGTTTATTTATAATGGAAGATTTTCCATGACCTCGTTGCCCCATTATAAACCGACTATCACCACTTGATAAATCGCTTACCAAAGTTTTATAATAATTGGGTTCAAAAAAGATATTATCCAAAAAATCTAATTCTTGTTCAGAGGATCTTTTTGAAAAAGGATTTTTTTTAAGACCTAGTTTTTCATCAAGTGTCAAGGTTAGTATTAATTTAAGGTTAAGGCTACAAAGATAATATATTTACTTAACATTAAATTAGTATATGCATTCAGGTAAACTTAATAGATTATTAGTCTCTAGATTATCATTTCTAGTTTTTAGGTATTTATTTCCATTATGTGCAGAGATTATTACATCTACTATTATTCCGTTCGAATTGATATAAAAACTCCACTTCCCAGATTCAATCCCCTGAATAGCTTGTTCAAGAGTGATTCTCCATTTAGAACCATCTGAATTCAAGCCTCCCACATTCAAAATACTTTCCGAAATACTTTCTCGATTAGACTTATTTATACATCTTATTTCGTGCCTATCCATTGTAAAATGCTTTTGACATTATTAACCAAAACTAAAATTAGAACTTTTAAAAAATAAAAAAAGTTAAATAAAAAGAGTCTTTTTTTAGTTAAAATGCATTTTAATAATATAAAATTTCGATAACAATTTCTTTAATACGCTTACTCATTCATCATAGCAATAATCACATCGCTAATGGATTCTGCATTAGGTTTTGAAAAATAATCGCCATCAGTGGCATAAGCCGGACGATGAGCTTTGGCACTAATGGTACGAGGAGCAGCATCTACCCAGCGATAGCCTCCTTGGAGTTCCATTACTTGTTGGTACATATAAGCACTTGCGCCACCAGGTACATCTTCATCAATGAATACAATACGACTTGTCTTTTTTAATGACTCCAATATCACATGGTTAATGTCGAATGGCAATAAAGTACGTACATCAATCACTTCGCAAGAAATACCTTGTGGTGTAAGATAGGTGTCAATAGCTTCCTGTATTACACGTAAAGTAGAACCATAAGAAACAATAGTAATGTCATCGCCTTTTTGTATCACTTCTGGCACACCTAATGGTACTGTAAATGTATTGAGATTAGTAGGTACTTTTTCTTTTAGTCGGTAGCCATTCAAACATTCAATTACAATACCCGGTTCGTCACTTTGTAATAAGGTATTGTACATTCCCGCAGCCTGCGTCATATCGCGGGGCACACAGAGGTACATGCCTCTGATACTATTTATAATCATGCCCATTGGCGAACCACTGTGCCAAATTCCTTCAAGCCTGTGTCCGCGTGTACGAATAATAAGCGGACATTTTTGACCACCAAAAGTGCGGTATTGCAATGTCGAAACATCATCGCACAAGGGTTGTAAACCATATAGTAAATAATCGAGATACTGTATTTCGGCAATAGGACGAAGTCCGCGCATCGCCATCCCTAAGCCTTGTCCTACAATAGTCGCTTCTCTTATACCTGTATCTGTAATGCGTAACTCGCCGTATTTGTCTTGCAAGCCGGCAAAGCCTTGGTTTACATCACCAATTTTTCCTAAATCCTCACCAAAGGCAAATACAGCAGGGTTATGGGCAAATGTATGATCGAAATATTTGTTGAGTATTTCGTAGCCGTTCAATTGCTGTGCATCGGCATCATATTTTGGCGCTTCCTCTTTCACCTTCATTGCGCTATGCTTTGATTGAGAATGTTGGAACGAACTGAATTTATGTTCATTGTCCTGCATTAATGCGCTTTGGTAATTGCGTAAAGCCCGGATAGCCTCAGAATTACCATTGCCACAGAGTACTAATACTTTGTATATGGTTTGTATAATGTCTTTGCGGATAGGTTCTTTGATCGCCGTCAGCTTTTGTACTAGCGCAGCAATTTGTTCTCCATTTGCTGTAGCCTGCATCACTACCTGATTGCAGAGCAGGGCTGTTTGTTGTACTTGTTGTCGGATCGGTTCAATGAAATTCTCCCATGCTCTTTGTTTTGCTTCTCGTGCCCCTTGCTTGGCTTCATTTTCTATTTCTTCCAGAGTAGCATCATCTGCTATTTCATTGCTTAAAATAAATTCTTTCATTTTAACAATGCAATCCATTTCCTTTTCAAATTCAAGACGTTCTTTACTTTTATAACGTTCATGAGAGCCGGACGTGGAATGTCCCTGAGGTTGAGTAATCTCTTGTACGTGAAATATAGTAGGGACATGTGTCTCGCGTATCCGTTCAATTCCTTTTTTGAATGTACTTACTAATGACGCATAGTCCCATCCCTTCACTGTTTCAATATGCACACCACCACTTTCTTTTTCCCACTGCATACCTGAAAGGGCTTGTGAAATAGAATTTTTAGTTGTTTGATATTTGCGGGGTACAGAAATACCATAGCCATCATCCCATACAAAGACAGCAAGCGGAACTTGGAGTACCCCTGCTGCATTTATAGTTTCCCAAAAAAGGCCTTCAGAAGTAGAAGCGTCCCCTATTGTACAAAAAATAACTTCATTTCCTTTATTCGTAAATTTTTCAAAACCCTGTTGCAGTTCACTTACATTGCGGTACATTTTAGATGCATAAGCAAGCCCAAGTGCACGCACCATTTGACCAGCGGTAGGGGAAATATCACTTGACGACTGAGGTGTTTTAGTCAAATCTTTCCAATCTCCATTTTCATCTGTCCAGCGTGTGCCATAGTGGCCATTCATCATCCTTCCTGCGGTAGATGGTTCTGCGTTTACATCAGGATTGGCATATAGTTGTGCAAAGAATTTTTCAATATCACTCATGCCTGTAGCAAACATCAATGTTTGATCGCGGTAATAGCCCGAACGAATATCTCCGGGTTGCATACATTTGGCAGCAGCTATTTGAGCTAACTCTTTACCGTCTCCAAAAATACCAAACTTGGCTTTACCTGTGAGCACTTCGCGGCGACCAATCAAGCTTGCTTCACGACTCGCTATTGCAAGTTTATAATCGTCAAGTGCTTCTTTTTTAAAATCTTCGAAAGAAATTTTATTTTTCTTATTAGAGGTTAGTTCCTGTAACATATACGCCGCATTTCGTTTGGATACAAAGATAATAGATAAAGTGAATGAGAAAAATCTTGACCAGCAAATTATTCGGTGCAATACATCGTGGCTATAGTTAATGGACGATTCGATTTAATGAAGTGGTTTAATGGAGTATCCTTGAGTATAAGAATTATATTATGATTTTTAATTCTCGACTTGGTATTGTCGGATCCTTTATTGCTCAATTATCCTTTCATTAATTCGTTTGTTAGGTAATAGTCCTTTATTTTTGCGCTCCCATATCCAATCATCAAATTGGAAGGTTAACTATATAATACTACATGCTTACTAAAGAAACAATGCTGAAAGCTTACCGACTGATGATGACGGCAAAAGCAATGGCAAATATATACGACGAGAATAGACCTATTTGTAAATATGTACACAGTACTTCACTGGGACATGAGGCGATTCAATTGGCAACAGCCTTTTTATTGGAGGAAGACGATTTTGTAAGTCCCTATTATCGCGATGAAAGTATGATGTTGGGAATGGGGTATAGGCCTTATGAAATGATGTTGCAATTATTGGCGAAAGCTGATGATCCATTTACTGGGGGCAGAGCATATTATAACCATCCCAATATTCGCAGAGAAGGATTTCCCAAAATAATACACCAAAGTAGCGCCACTGGTATGCAGGTAATACCTACCACAGGTGTAGCGCAGGGTATTAAATATCAGGAGTCCCAAAAACTAAAAGACTACCCAATACCGCCGGTTGTTATTTGCTCATTGGGTGATGGCAGTGTTACTGAAGGCGAAGTAAGCGAAGCATTTCAATTTGCATGTTTGCATCAATTACCGATTATCTATTTAATACAAGACAATGATTGGGGTATATCAGTAAGTAGCGACGAAGCGCGAACAATGAACGCTTATGAATATGCTGCTGGTTTCAAAGGAATGGAACGTGTGCAGGTAGATGGTAGTGATTTTGCTGATTCGTATAAGACAATGGCTTATACCATTGATTGGGTGCGTAAAGAACGTAAGCCAATACTGGTACATGCTAAGGTTCCTTTGTTAGGCCATCATACTTCTGGCGTCCGTAAAGAATGGTATCGTACTGAAGAAGATTTGGCGAAGCACGAATTGAATAATCCTGTACCTAAATTGCGCAAAGCATTGCTCAATAAAGGATATAAAGCGGAATTTTTAGATCAGATTGAACAAGAAGAAATAGCATTTGTTGCTGCCGAATTTGCATTAGCTGTAGCTGCACCCGATCCCGATCCTAGTACTGTTTCAGATCATGTTTTTGCACCAAGCTTTGCTACAGCCGAAGTGGGTACAAGATGTCCTGAAGGGAAAGAAAAAAGTATGATGGTTGATGCTGCGTTGCATGCTATTGAAGAGATTTTGCAAGATCACCCTAATGCTTTGTTTTATGGTCAAGATGTAGGTAAACGATTGGGTGGTGTATTTCGTGAAGCGGCAACGCTTGCCGATAAATTTGGTGATGAACGTGTATTTAATACAGCCATACAAGAAGCTTATATCATAGGTTCCACAGTGGGTATGAGTGCTGTAGGTTTGAAGCCAATAGTAGAAGTACAATTTGCGGATTACATTTATCCGGCTATCAACCAATTAGTAACCGAGATCAGTAAGTCCTGTTATTTGAGTTGTGGTAAATATCCGGTATCCTGCATATTGAGGGTACCCATTGGAGCTTATGGCGGTGGTGGCCCTTACCATAGTGGTAGTGTAGAAAGCACACTGGCTACTATTAAGGGTATTAAAATTGCCTATCCGAGCAACGTAGCAGATATAAAAGGATTGATGAAAGCTGCGCTACTCGATAACAATCCTGTGGTGATGCTGGAACATAAAGGACTTTACTGGAGCAAAGTGCCCGGTACGGAAGATGCGCGTATGCCGGAGCCCGACCGCGATTATGTATTGCCATTCGGTATCGGCAATGTGGTATTGGCTGCCGATGAGGCATGTGTTGAAAATGGGGAGTCGCTTTGTATCATTACCTATGGTATGGGTGTTTATTGGGCGAAGAATGCGGCGAAACAATTTCCTGGGCAAGTGGAAGTAGTTGATTTGCGCACCATTTATCCTTGCGACGAAGCGTTGGTTTTTTCAACCGTTCGCAAGCATGGTAAATGCATCGTACTGACTGAAGAACAATTGCGCAACTCTTTTTGCGAAGCACTAGCAGGCCGTATTGCTCAAAATTGCTTTACACGTTTGGACGCACCTGTTCAAACAATAGGAGCATTGGACCTGCCTGCTGTGCCTATGAATATGGGGTTAGAAGCGGCAATGCTGCCTAATGCTGATAAAGTAGCGGCTAAGATTGGCTGGTTGTTGAATTATTAATATGAGCGTTGTATGATTTTTATAAAATGGGCTGTCTCAAAATACGAGACAGCCCCCTTTTTATACATGATAAAGCCAAGCCTTGCTTTAACTAGTGTACTTAACTTTGGATACTTAAATCTGTAAAATCCTTCATATTGGGAACAACCCTTATTTGCTGCTGGTAGAAAGCATAGCTACTAAAAGTACATTTACACCAAACGCTATTGCCCAATTCATCCATACTTTCCCCGATTTTATTCTTTTAGCCTGGCGCATATATCCTTTGGCGTAGTCTTTATTATTCATAAACTCAGGTGTTGGGTAACCCAAATGTGTATCGTCCGGATCGCTAATAGAACATATAGTAGCTGGCAGTAGCCCGACTAATGGCGATATTAATGATACAATTAAAGTGCCTGTGCCGGCTCCTGTATAGCGATGATAATACTGCCGAGCATCGGCTTTACCCAGTATATACGGGTCGCCAACCATCATCTTCGGTGCAACAGGGGCTTGTGCCATGTTAGTGGTGCTGTCTTTCTGGTTAAGGCTATCTATAGTTCCGTTTTCGTATTGGATATACTCAATCTGAGTACGAAACACTATATGCAAATAACTATTAGGAATATCTGTTCTTTTGTACTTTACCTCTGTGGGCGTTACTTTCAGTATTTTACCTTCAATGGTCTTTCCTGATTTTTTGACAATGAGGTCTTGCGCTTGGGAGTTTACAATACTGCATAGCAAGAGCAGTGTAGTGAATAGATGTTTGTGCATATTGGGCAATTGTAATCTTTTAGTTTTCTTCAGTAAATCTTTGTTGTAATATAGTTTTCAGAACAGGTAGGTGTATTGGAATATTAATGTGATTTAGAGAACGTTGCTAAAACGAAAAATAAATTGGCTATAAGGCCGGCACACCAATATCTCCAGACATTACTTTGTTTTATTTTTGCAGCTTCTTGTTTATAGCCTTTGGCGTAAGTCTGGTTTTTCATAAAGTCTGGGTTGGGGTAGCCTAAATTTCGTTCTTTGGGTTCTTTGGATCCACAGGCAATGGCAGGAATGAGGGCTATCTCTGGGGATAGAATACTCGTAAAAAGTGTACTAAGACTTGCTGTTCTATAATTGGTGTAATATTTCCTTGCATCTCTTCTCCCTTCTTTGTAAGGATCGCTGATACCTGGTAGGGTATCAGTGTTAACTTTGGCTATGGCCACAAAACTATCCACTACGCCGTTGCTATAGCTTATTTGTTTTACCGCCGATTTGAGCAGTACGTATGACGATCCATTGGACTGTTCGAATTTCATATACCTTACTTCTGCTGGATTCACGTCCAGTATTTTAGCTCGGACTGTGTCACCCGATTTTTTGATAATGAGATCTTGCGCTTGGCAGGGTATAATAGTCCACAAAAACAGTATTGTAGTAGTTAGATGTTTCATCATAATAAATAATTGTTTGAAGTAGTACAAGCGTTTTTGCACTACTATTTTGAAGCGTGCATAGTCGGGTATATCTAATGCTTAATAAGCAATAGGAATGCGAAGAGTACATTGACTCCGAATGCAACACCCCAGTTGGTCCACACTCTTCCCTGTTTGGTGAGTTTGGCCTGGTGTCTATAACCGTCGGCATAGGCAGGGTTTTGCATAAAGTCGGGATTGGGATATTCTAAATTGCGTTCTTTGGGTTTGGTAGAAGAGCATGCAATAGCTGGTATAAGCCCTCCAAGTGGCGATAATAGCCCAACGATAAGTGTACCTGTACCTGCACTTTTATAACCTTGATAATATTTTTGAGCGTCTGTTGCTCCAGCTTTGTAAGGGTCGCCAACAATGGTTTGGAGTGGTGTATCTCGATGTTTGTTATCAAGGCTGTCCACCGTTCCGTTTTCATATTGGATGAATTCTACGCGAGACTTATGCATGGAGTAAACAAGACCATGCGGTTTGTTATACTTTTTGAAATTGACGCCAAGCTTGTTAAGTTCTACTATCTTAACCTGAATGGTGTCGCCCAATTTTGTAACAATGAGATCTTGTGCCTGACTGGATATACTGCAACAATAAAAAAGAAGGGTAATGAGTAAGCGTTTCGTCATAATCTAAAAAAAAGCAAACCTACTGTCCGAGAAAAGAAAAACCAAAACTATTTGACGAACGGTCGAAAAAGTTTACGAACGGTAAAAAACAGATCAAAAAGGAGCGCATATAAACTAAAATCAATGCAAATTCTCATTCTTGTCCCACATCATAAAGTATGGATTGTTGTGCTTATAAAAGTCCTGCGGCAATCAACTTTTTGGACAATTCAACAACATAGTTCTCTTTGTTTTGAATTGGGTTATTATGAATAAAGTCAGGCACCGACCAATTCTCATTGCTGCGAACCCCATTTTTATAAATATAAGTATGTGCCCCTGATAATTCAATCCACGAAATACAGATGATACCACCGGCATTGTTTTTAATCTGGAAATGATAAGTTTTGGATTTGAATACATCGTCGGTATAGCCTTCTATTAACTCCCAGGTGCCAATAGCGACGTTGCCTTGTCCTATTTTACCAAATTCATTCGCTGTTATCATTTTACGCATGTCGCGCTCTACTGGTGGAGCGGGAATATTGATCAATGCTGCTAAAGAGTCATTGATTGTTGTATATCTTTGTTGCATATTGCCATACTCTGCTTGCATATCGTTAAAGAAGGCTTTTACTTTTGCTTCGTTGAGCTTTCCATCAGGTTGGAGTAAACCTTTATTCAGTACTATTTCGCTAATTTCCTTATAAACACTCATGCCTGTGAAATTGGGACGGTAAGCCGAAAGCCCAAGAGTTGTACTACGAGCTGCATAATAATATTTGTAAGCCCCGCCAAAAGTATCCTGAAACCGATTGATCACAAAGCCCATTAATTCGTTTTGTCCTGTCGCATCCATGATAAAATAACTTTTTCCATTCACGGTCTTTACCTTTTCGTCTGTTAGCTTGGCTATAATACCGCTTGTAGTACTGAATTCGCCCGATTTTTTGTCAAAATTGATATCCTGAGCGCATAAGCGAGTGCTAATAGTAAATAATAACAAATAAGTGAGGATTGCTTTCATTTTTTTGATGTTGCTTTGTAACAAAATTAGTAATTCCAACCTTATGAAAAAACTTATACTCGGACTGTGCATAGCATTGACTGTGCCCACAATGTCAAATGCGCAAGGCTTCCTTGACAAGATGAAAAAATTTGCAGGTACTTCCGATTCTTTGGGTACTTGGAAAAATTCTGACAGCTATATGATAGAAGGTTCAGGGAGCATTACGCTAACTGATGGCACCAAGCAAGATGGGACGGTACAGCTCAATGTTACAGATATGAAGAAAACATTGACCTATATTATGTTTACGCCTGCAAGCGAAATGAAACCTAAAAAATTGACAGACGATGATATTCAGTATTTCACTGTAAAAGGCAAAGACTTCTACCCTGTGCGTATGAAAGAAGATGATATAACGATCGGTAACAAAACCATCTTTATGGAAATGATCAACGCATCGACAACAGATAAATTTAAAATGTATCGCTTGCGCAAATTAGAGAAAGTGGAAATGGCGAATGCTACAAGACCCTACGATGTGAAACGCGGCTACTATGTAATGTTGCCTGACTTTAAAAATGCCCATGAAATTGTAGATATGACCTTCTCTCCCTTTGCTAAAAAAATGAGTGAGTACCTTAAAGACTGTCCTGTACTGGCTAAAAAAATAGAAGACAAAGAAAAAGGCTACAAATACAATATGTTTAACGGTGCTGCCAACGACGAAGTATTTATAAGAGTAATGCAGGAGTATAATGCTTGTGGAAAATAAGCAGTTGCTCATTCACTGAAACAAAACAATCTACAAACAAAAGCCACAACATTTATGTTGTGGCTTTTGTGTTGGTATTTATTCAATAATCCTTTGACGAGTGCAGCTACTATTTAATTAGGTGTAGCTCTGGTTTTAATAATACTAGATAAATATGACTTAAGGATTTTACACTCAGATGTATAGACAAACCACTAGTGAAAAAATCGTCTGTATATTTATCAGAACGTTAATAACTTTATGCTATATTTTTGAATAGTCAACTAGAATTGTAACCTGAATTATTTGTTAGAAATTTTGTAGCACTTGACCTTACAAAAAAGTATACTAACATTGATCAACTATAAATTAGCGCAAATGAATATTGTCTCGATAAGTGCCGGTATAAAGAAAATACTTCTCGTAACAATACTGATCTGCTGTAGTCTCTTTTCGACTATAGGCTATGCTCAAGACACGCTGAAGAAACCAGGTAAGCATCGCTTTGATATGAGCCTATTTGCAGATAGCAATACCTTGAGTTCGAGCGATTATTTGTCGGCCTTGCAGCGCGTATTTGAAGTGCAAAATAAAGTGCCCGTTGTTACCGGCTCGTTTTCGAATATGGATATGATTAATCGTCAGTTGCAAGACGATGATGCAGCTATTGCTCTTGTAAAGGACAAGCTGACAACTATCAATGAAAGAACCCTGAATCTCCAAAATCTGCAAATGTTTGCCCAATTGTTGCGTGAACTCAATGATAATGTAAAAGACGATAATGAAGAATTGAACAAGTACGATACGAGCTTAAGCAGTCTGAAATTACAAATATTAAATATCCGAAAAGATACTGTATTACATCACATTTTTAAAGACAGCTTACTCAAGGCTGCCTATATGCCGCAGATATTGGAACTACGTAAAAAATGGAAAATAACGGATAGTCTTGTTCGGCTCAACACTACACTCATCAATAATCTGAAAGCCCATGCATCAACAAATGCGATTAACATACAAGAGCTGCTGTTTCGCGCAGAAGTAGAACTCAAGACCCTTAATACTAAAGCTTTTGCTAAAGAGCGCCGTTATTTGTGGGAACCAAGGAATGTCAATAAACCAAACTTTATCAGAGGCTTCCATGAAGGTATAGATAAGGAACAACGTATAACAAGCTATTATTTCAAAAACACCCGAAGCAACAGGTTGAGTTTATACTTTATATCAGGTTTATTCTTTTTTTTGGTTTGGTACAATTTCAGGAGTCTCAAGCGACTTAATAAATTAGATGAGCTGGCTCCGCTGAAATTGCAGTATATACATGCAATCCCATTTCTGTCGTCGATGGTACTCCTGTTCTCTATAGCTCCATTGTTTGATATGAATGCTCCGGTTATTTACACAGAGAGTATTCAATTTTTACTGCTTGTTACACTCACTTTATTTTTCATAAAACGTCTCTCACGTCCGCTCTTTTTGATGTGGTGTGGCTATCTGTTATTCTTTTTGTTACCCACATTTTTCCGGCTTCTGGGATTGCCTATCTACATGGAACGTTGGTGGACATTGACCATTAATATAGGCGCTATTGTGTATGCACTATTTATAATGTTACGATTAGGTAACACGATGTATCGTTATAAGTTCATTTGGGCAGTGGGTATTTTATTTGTTTTGTTGCATATGCTCTCTATCGTTTGCAATGTATTGGGTCGAGTGAGTCTCTCACATATTCTGCTTTCGGCTGCGTTGTATGCCTTTGCTCAAGCAGTGTCACTGACTATATTGGTGCAAATAATAGTGGAAGCATTTTTACTCCAAATAAAAAGCAGTCGTATTCGAAGAAAATATCCGGATCATTTCGAATCTGGGTCAATTATCAAAGGCATTACCCGTATGGTATCTATATTCGCTGTAGTATTGTGGTGTGTAATATTTGCTGACAATGTCAACCTCTACGAACCTATAACTGCAGACCTTCTGGGTGTATTAGGTCGTGTTCATAGTATAGGTAATTTTTCCTTTACGCTAGGTGGCATCGCATTATTTTTAGGGATTATTTGGTTTGCCAATTTTTTACAAAAATATATATCCTACTTCTTTGGTGATATTGGCGATGATGCTTTGGTGGAAAATAAAACGGAACGCTCTCGACTATTGGTAACGAGGCTAATTCTATTGATCGTAGGATTCCTGTTGGCTGTAGCCGCATCAGGTTTGCCTATAGATAAAATTACAGTGATATTAGGTGCATTGGGTGTCGGTATTGGTTTGGGTCTGCAAAGTATTGTCAACAATTTTGTATCAGGTATTATCCTCATTTTCGACCGCACATTGCGCATTGGCGATGTAGTAGAAGTGAGCGATAAAAAGGGTAGGGTAAAGGAGATCGGTATTCGTACCAGCACACTCATTACCGAAGATGGGGCAGAGGTAGTAATACCTAATGGCGATGTGCTTTCCAAAAACATTACTAACTGGACCCTGAGTAACAATCATGTGCGTATTACCATCAGCCTAAGTGTGAGCAAGCCCTACAATATGGATGAACTGATGGCTATATGTCAAGATGAAATATTGGAAAATGAAAATGTATTCAGTGCCAAAGCGCCTGAAATTTTTATCACCGCCATCACACCAACATCTGCTGTAATAAAAATATTTTTCTGGGGCAAACATATTACCCGAATAGAACAAACTTATAGCGAAGTCTATACTGCTATATATGCACGACTTGAAGATGTGGGGGTTAAATTGTTGTAGCGCGCTTACACAGTGAAATTACAGCATCCGATTGTCCACCATATTGAAAAAATCCATAGGCTGGAATGTGCGCCAGTTGGGAATGTCCATTAGCTTGATATATCGTTCCAAGTGCATTTGTTCAAAATCGTAACGGGTGGAAGAAGGCATATTAATAGACACTACCCAACCGCCGTCGTCGGCAATATCGCCTTGCCATTCTTCGTAGTAATCAGTGTCGCTGCTGTGGAAATTGAGCACATTTTCTGTGATGAGCATAAACTTGGTTATACCTTTATGTATCATATCGTCAATTACATCGCGCTTGAGCTGCATGATATCATTTTCAATTGCATCATTCCATTCGCCAATCATTTCAATAATGGCGAAATTAAAATCATAATCGACAAACAGAACTTTGAGGTAAAGTGTACGAGACCCAAACTCGTCCCATTGCGGATGGATATAGTAATTATAAACGGTATTGGAATATTCGAATTCGCTATACTCACGACCATAGAACGGCGATTGTTCGTCTTCCTCGGCAGTATATAAATGGCGCCAGTTGTAGTATGGTTCTATCTCTTGCATAAAATATATTGGCGCAAAGATATTATTCAAAGTCTAAATAGCGGAACGAAAGTAAATTAAAAAGGAGCCAATTTTTGATTGGCTCCTTCATTAAGAAATTTAAAAAATAGATCATTGGATTATCCGGGCATTCTGGCAATGTACTTCTGCATTTCTTTGATTTGATCTACTACCTGTACATTCGTAGCCTTGCAAGACTTTGCTTTTGCAAAATATTGTTTCGACGCACGGAAATCGCGACGCTGCATACATATAGAACTTAACTGTAAGTAGGCGCTAGCTTCATTATCTTTGTCCGGTAATCCTAGTTTCACCGCTTTGCGAATTTGTTCGTAAGCCTCTTTAGTATTACCTCTCTTTTGAGCAATAGCGCCAAGCTGTAAATAGGCTGTCCCTTCAAACCCTTTTTCCGTGATACCTGCTTCCAGACTTTTTTTCAAATCACTTTCTGCTTTGTCCAAATCATCCGTCATAGTGGACATATTGGCTTGCAGCATATAGTAAGACGAGCGTACCGGTTTGTATAAGAGATTCGGGAATTTGACTTTTGCCAAAAGATTTTGTGCCCCTTCCAAGTCACCACTTTCTACATAACTCTGTATAAGTGACATTGGACCAATTAAGAAATGAGCAACAACCATTAGAATGCCGATTAAAAATGGTAGCCATGCCATCCACCAGCCATGAGATACTTTAAAACCTATAAGAAAACCCAATGCAATAACTGCAATAGCTAGAATCAAACGATTGAAAACGATAAAACGACGAATATTTATGTTCATTACTCTTAAATTGGCTGCAAAGGTAAAGGGATAATTTGATAATTGACCGATTTGATCCTGAGGGAATTTTGTGTGTGCATTTACGAAAAACAACCATGCGAATAAACATTTTCGTTTCTTTGCCCATATAATGGCTGATTTACTATCCTATACACTACTCATACTCATCGTTCTGCAAACGACTTACACCGTTTGGTTTCTGTGGGCAATGGGGACATCAGCAAAAAGTAAACTTAATAATACCGTGCAATCAGGTATTTCTATCATCATTTGTGCTAAAAATGAAGCAGATAACTTACTCAAAAATTTGCCACAAATATTAGCTCAACAGCATCCCGATTTTGAAGTAATCGTAGTCGATGATGCATCATCCGACGATACCGCAAGTATCCTGCAAAATTTTGCAGCGAAGCACTCCCAATTAAAAATAGTAACCATAGAGAAGGATGAAAAGCGGCTTTTACCCGGCAAAAAATTTGCTTTGAGTAAAGCAGTTGCCCGTGCAAAAAATCAACTCCTCTTATTGACTGATGCAGATTGTACTCCAGCATCTGAACATTGGGCGGGTATGATGACTGCTCCATTACAGAACGGCAAGGAGCTGGTGGCTGGATATGGAGGCTACAATAAATATTCAGGTTGGCTCAATAAATTTATACGTTGGGAGACTATACACACATTTATTCAATTCAGCTCCTATGCCAATACTGGTATGCCTTATATGGCTGTCGGTAGAAATATTGCTTACAAGAAAACATTATTACTTACTGCGCAAGAAACAGAGCTTTGGAGTGTACTTCCTTCTGGTGATGATGACTTGTTGATCAGAACAACAGCAAATAGAAACAATACCACCATCATTGCTGAGCCGGATGCATTTACATTTAGTGAAGCAAAAAATAATATCAAAGATTGGCTGGCGCAAAAACAAAGACACCTATCTACAGGTAAATTGTACAAAAGGCATCATCGGGTTTTATTATCCTTATACGGTTTATCTCATGGGCTCATGTGGTTATTTTTTTTACTGTTACTATCAATGGGGCAGGCGCATCTGGTAATGGGCACTATGATTTTGCGCTGTGCATTAACTTGGACAATTTGGGCTATCGCAGCCTTTTCACTACAAGAGCGCTGGTTGATTTTATGGTTCCCAGTATGTGATATTGCATGGGCAATCTATAATTTTGCATTGTCACCATATATCTTTTTTAAAAACAAACACCAATGGACATAATTTTAAAATATTTTGATGATTTTACTGAAACACAATTGACGCAATTTGCTGCACTCAAAGAATTATATGAAACCTGGAATCAGCAAATCAATGTTATTTCGCGTAAAGACATTGATAGTTTGTATGAACGGCATGTATTGCATTCCTTGTCTATTGCCGCAGCAGCTAATTTCAACGATGGAGCGGAGATTGTGGACATCGGTACAGGCGGCGGTTTTCCCGGAATCCCCTTAGCCATTTATTTTCCGAATGTTTCTTTTTTGTTGGCGGATAGTATTGGTAAAAAACTAAAAGTAGTACAAGAGGTAGCGGATGCAATAGGGTTGAAGAATGTAACTGTAGTCCATTCCCGAATTGAAGATATAAAGAACAGAAAATTTGATTTTGCCGTATCACGTGCCGTTGCACCTCTTGCCGATTTGTGGCGTTGGGCTAAACCAGTATTAAGGGTAGGGCATAAAAGTGAAGAATATGGTAATGGGCTTATTTGTTTGAAAGGCGGTGATCTTGCACAGGAATTTGCCGATTCTGGTGTTAAGCCACGTGTATTACCTGTCAATAAAATATTCGACGAAACTTCCTTCGACGACAAATATTTGGTGTATGTACCTAGGTAGTTTTTGTTCCCGGGTGAAATGTATTATTACGTTTGGCACATTTAGGATTTTATATTTTTTTGAGTAGTTTTGATCGTATATGCGCGCAAAGTGCGTTTTAGTAGTATTGTTTTTATTAAATGTTGTCGCTGCACAAGGGCAAGTGACCATTCGTGCGCAGCATTTTTTTGAAAAAGGGAATTATTACAAGGCTAAGAAAAATACGACCAAAGCATATAATTACCTGCAACGTGCTATTAAAGAATATTCCGGATACGATATTGCTTACAGTACACTGGGTTCTTGGTATTACGATGCACATTATTACGAAAAGTCAGGGGATATATTTGCCGCAGCCGCACAAAATTGCAACAAAGGGAAGGAACGTTTTGCGGTGCCAGCGGCGCGTAGCTACTTAATGGCACAAAAGATAGATATTGCCATCTATTGGTTGGGGCTTGCACCCACCACCACCACAGTAAAAAAAATGCAAGCGGAGGCAATGTTTATGAAACAAATGTTGCAACATAGAGATACAAACCAAGTGTACAATTTGGGCGTACGCATTAATAGCAAACAATCGGAAATGTATCCTTCATTATCTTCTGATGGCCAAACACTTTATTTTACCCGACGAGTAAATGGTATTGACGAAGACTTTTTTTATGCCAAACCTGATAGTTGTGGAGGATGGTTCACTGCAAAAAATATGGGTAGTCCGCCAAATACCTCAGCGCAAGAAGCTGCGCAAACTATTTCGGCAGATGATCATTATCTTTTTTTTATGCGTAGCGATAATCGTAGTGAAAACGGCTGGGGGCGCGGCGGTTGCGATTTGTATATTGCATATCGTTTAGCTATAGACAGTCCTTGGTCAGTACCTGAAAGTTTTGGAGCTACAATTAACACCCCAGCTTATGAAGGAATGCCTTCGCTCTCGCCAGATATTAATGACTTATATTTTGTAAGCGATAGGCCCGGAGGCTATGGTGGATTGGATATTTGGGTGTCTCATTTTGCTTTTGGCCTTTGGCAATTACCACGTAATTTGGGCCCCGAAATAAATACAGCAGGAAATGAAACCGCTCCCTTTATTAGTACTGATAATAGCACGCTATACTTCGCTTCAGATGGTCATTCTGGGTTTGGTGGCAGCGATATATTTATGAGTAAAAAAGGCATTGACACTATTTGGAGTCCGGCAGTTAACCTAGGAGCTCCTATTAATTCTTCATTCGATGAAATTTCAATTTCAGTAGCACCAGATGGACGGAAGGCACTATTTGCTTCTGACAGATATAATCTTGCAGGCGATTTTGATATTTATGAAACTACATTGTCACAAAAAAATGCACCAATTGCCACATCTTTTGCGTTGTGTTATTTATATGATAGTTTGAACAAATTGCCCACTGAATACGGCATTGTTACACTCTCTGATTCTGTTGGCAAAGAATTGGCCGTTTATCATAGCAACCGTGGAGATGGAAGCGTGCAAATGAGTTTGCCATTGCATACTACATTTAAATATGTTATAAGGGCTTTGGGGTATCAAAGTGTGGAAGGTGCGATTAATTTTTCAGAACCATGTAATGGTGCTTGCGTATTTAATTTCCCTTTATTGCCACAAACTTATGTGAAACCTACTAATGATAGCGTAGTACTCACTATTTCATTTCCCAAAAACGTTACAGATTTATCAGATACTCAAATGAGCGTTATTAATAGCATATTTACACCATGGAAAGACAAAAAGGATATTCATATTTTTGTAAACAGCTATACTGATAATACGGGGACGCCACTTATCAACGAACAAAAATCAGCAATCCGTGCACATGTTGTTGCTGATGCACTCATCCAAATGGGATTTGCACAAGACATCCTATCTGCAACTGGTTTTGGAGAGGCTAATGCATTAACACCCAATGATACTCCAGAACATCAGGATAAAAACCGAAGAGTAGAATTAATTGTGCGGTGGTGACAATTGAATTGAAAATGGGTGAATATTTACCAAATGATAGCTCATCTACTAGTTCTGTTAATTGACTACAGATCTATGCAGATTTTTTTTGCTCCTCCAACTAAATTGCTACATTTACATTAGTTGCATTTTGGACGTTCAAAAACAATCAATCATTATAAAAAATATAAACTGTGGGCAAATATTTAGTGAAAATATTAGATGCGGAATTTATCAATCACGATGTCAAAAAATTTATTGTAGAAAAACCACCTGGTTATACCTTTATTCCGGGTCAAGGAGCAGAGGTGTCTATTAATTTGCCGGAGTGGAAAGAGCTCGCCCGCCCGTTTACATTTACATGTTTACCAGACTTAAATTATCTTGAGTTTATGATTAAAATATACAATGACCATGCCGGCGTTACCAATCAATTGGGGAAAACTAATGCGGGTGTGGAGCTCATTATTTCAGATGCATTTGGTGCTATTACTTATAAAGGACCGGGTGTTTTTATTGCCGGCGGTTCGGGTATTACACCATTTATTGCCATTTTTAGGCAACTCTATAAAAACAATCAATTGCGGGGTAATAAATTGATTTACTCCAATAGAACAGTGGAGGATGTGATTCTTTTCCCTGAATTGAAACGAATGCTTAGAGCAGACCTCATCAATTTCTTCTCACATGAAAACACTATTGGTTTCGCATTCCATCAAATTGACCGAAATTATTTGATAGATGTGATTAAAGACTTTAGCCAAGTTATTTACTTATGTGGGCCGGAGACGTTTGTAAAAGACCTTTCCAAATTACTTGTCAATCTTGGAGCCAATACAGAAAGTTTAGTCGTGGAGCAATAAGCCCTTGTTATTTGTTAGGGCGGTTAGTAATAATTGCATTATTTACTAACTTTGATCTTAACCTATAATTTTTTAAAAGCCATGAAAACAAAAAAAATGTTTGGTCAGATATTTCTGGCCAGTACTCTTCTGTGCAGTCAAATCTCCAATGCACAAGATTTTAAATGGGTCAATCCTATCGGTAGTGCTGGTGCTGACCGTAGTAATGCAAGTACTACTGACGCAGCTGGGAATGTCTATGTTACAGGTTATTTTAGCGGTACTGTTGACTTTGATCCGAGTGTGGCGGTTGCAAATTTAGCGGCAACAGGTAGTCAAGATGCATTTATCGTAAAGTATAATAGTTCCGGCGCTTTTTTATGGGTAAAATCAATTGGTGGTATAGGTAATAATTCCGGAACAGCGATTGCTGTTGATGTATCTGGAGATCTTTTAGTGGGAGGGTATTTTTCAGGAACAGCAGACTTTAATCCGGGGGTAGGAATTGATAACCGAGTTTCAAATGGAATGACAGATTTGTTTGTTTTAAAATTAGATAACGCAGGTAATTATAAATGGGCAATCACATTGGGTGACATTTATAGCGAAAGTGTTAGCACTATAAAAACAGATAAGTCTGGTAATATATTTGTTGGCGGATTATTTAGCGAACATACAGACTTTGATCCAAGTGTGGGTATTGCTACTCTTGATGCTACTCAAGGTGCTATGTTTTTTGCTAAATATGATGCCATTGGCAATTATAAATGGGCGAAAAATATTGGTTGTAACGGAGGGTCTCAATACTTGAATGGTATGGCTCTTGATACAGCAGGCAATATCTATTTGGCTGGAGCATTTAACGGTCCCGCAGATTTTGATCCAGGATCTGCATCATTTATAATGCCATCTACATCCGGCCTGTTGCAGGACGCATTTATAGCCCGCTATGATACCGGAGGAAACTACGTTTGGGCTTATCACATGGGATGCACAGATGATGTGACTACAGTATATGGATTAGCTTTAGGGAAATCAGGTACCATCAATATTGTCGGCGTATTTTATTCAACTGTAGATTTCGATCCAAGTCCGGCAATACATGAATTATCTACAACTGTGTCTGCTGTGCACAATGTATTTATGGCTCAGTATGATTTGATGGGTAACTATAAATGGGCAAAAAATATTGGTTCCAACACGAGTGGCGGTGGTGCTGCTAAAGGCAGCTCTATCAGCATTGATAGTTCGGATAACATTTATATGACGGGCTATTTCTCTGGTACTACAGATTTTGATCCGGGTCCGTCAGTTGCGAATATAACTGCTAAACAGGTTGATATGTTCTTCGCGAAATATGACATAACAGGTAACTATAAATGGGCGCACAGCATTGTTCCAAAAAGAGGAATTATTATAGGTGGTATAGTGGCAGAGCCCGCTGTTACTGTTGATTCAAAAGGATCCATTTATCTCACAGGTTCATTCGTAGATACTGTAAATTTTAATCCATCAGGAATAGCGCAGCTTTCGTCTTTAGGCAATCACGATGGTTTTATTGCTAAATACAATGACTTCCCGACATCTATTAATGACGTGTCTGCCGGATATGGTACATTGTCGGTATATCCTAATCCTACAGGTTCATATTTAACCATACATTCAGATCGTCCATTGACAGAAGATGCGACAATACATCTATTTAATACACTTGGTCAAACAATAGCAACAATACAACATGTGGCTCATTTATTTCAGCATAATGATTTAACCATTAATCTGAAGCAATACGCGTTGACACCAGGGGCTTATTATGTACAATTAGTTACAGAAAAAGAAACCATGCAACAACAGTTTATTGTTCGCTAATTCTATATTAATATCTTTATTTAACGGATCAATTCAACAATTGAATTGATCCGTTATTATTAGCGCCAATAACCTGGCATCCATACTTCTCCACGTGGGCGAGTTTCCCAATGCCCCGGTACCCAAACAGCTCTGGCTCTTGGAGGTGCCACCCAATAGCCACCATGCCACCGATATCCGTGACCATGTCGTTCCCAGTCTTCTTCCACCCAAATGTGTCGAGGACTAGGAGCTATAGGTCTTGCTACTACAACAGTAGGCCGGGCAGGTCGTACGCGTACAATCAATTGTGCGCCTGCTTCAGTGGCGGGTAATGATAATAATGCTAGTGCAAATGCACACTTTACAATGTTATTCATGTCTTTTATTTTTAGAAAATAAACAAAACGAATTGTCAGTATAACAGACTACCGGTTAAGGTTTAAAGTTTAATGCTATTTTAAAAATAACAGACTAGTGAAAAGAGGGAATAACTATTAGACAAATTATTTTTTATACGACTGAATCCCCCCACTTAAATTGTGAAGTAAGGTATAACCTTTGTTTTCTAGTTTTTGGATGGCAATAACGCTGCGAATGCCTTTAGCGCAATATATAACTATATCTTTGTTGAGCGGCAATGTGTAGGTATTACGACTCAATTCATCGAGGGGAATATTAATACCTCCAATATTATCCTGTTCGTGTTCAAATATTTCACGAACGTCAATAAGAACAAAATCTTTTTTGGCAACAATCCACTCTTGTAATTGTTGCATACTGATCTGAAACATTATTGTTATTTATTCGGTTTTTTATGAAACTTTTTTTTCTGTGCCGTATGGTTATGGTTACTGAACCTTTTGGCTGCTGAAGGATTATATATGGGTGCTTCACCCAAATCTATCGGTAAAGGTAGTTTAGGAATTTCGCGTTCAATCATTTTTTCAATTGCAGCAAAACGAGTTTGATCATTTTCGTTGATAAACGTAATTGCATTACCTTTTGTTTCGGCTCGTGCAGTGCGTCCTATTCTGTGGATATAATCTTCAGGATCAGGTGGAACATTGTAATTCAAAACTAGATCAATTCCTTCTACATCAATCCCTCTCGATAAAACGTCTGTTCCTACAAGGATAGAAATGCTTTTGTTTTTGAATTGTTGCATTATTTGTTCGCGCTCATCCTGTTGTAAATCGGAATGAAATGCTTTGACATCCATACCGGCACGATGCAGTGTAGCATAAATTATTTTCACTTTTTCTTTAGTTGAAGCAAATACGATTACACTTTTATAAGTACCACTTTTTAGGATTCGTTTTAGTAATTCATCTTTTTGTGTATCGTGTGCCATATAGGCTTCCTGAGTAATGCCTTCTGCCGGTTTCGATATAGAGATGCTGATTTGTTGAGGATTGGTTAATATTTTAGCAGCTAGATTGCGAATCTTGGGTGGCATCGTAGCCGAAAAAAGAAGCGTTTGTCTTTTCTTCGGTAATTCACTTACGATTCGTTCAATATCTTCAACAAATCCCATGTCAAGCATACGGTCGGCTTCGTCAAGCACTAGATGTTGTAATTGGCTAAAATCTATTGCATTCATATTGAGCAATGCAATAAGCCTGCCTGGAGTGGCAATAATAATATCCGCGCCTTTTTTCAAAGCACGTTTTTGTTGTTCCCAAGTGATACCATCACTGCCTCCATATACTGCAATTGAACTCACGTCGATAAAATAGGCCATGGCATCTATCTGTTGATCTATTTGTTGGGCGAGCTCTCTGGTGGGTACCAATACTAGCGTGTTGATATGTAGGGTAGGTGAGGTAAGTATTTTATTGAGTATAGGTAATACGAACGCAGCAGTTTTTCCGGTGCCTGTTTGTGCACAAGCAATTAAATCCTCATTGTTGAGAATTCTAGGGATTGCTTGCTCCTGAATTGGCGTAGCATTTTTATATCCCATTGCATCGATTCCGTCGAGCAGGTCATATTCAAAATCAAAATCGTCGAAAGTCAATGGAGTCTATATTTAATTTAGGAGGTTATTTTTTACTGTATAGTTTATTCTTTATTATGCCGTTTTTGTGGAAAAAGTGCGTAAAGGAAACGCGTAAAACTCCAATCCCATACTTAGAACTTCTGCTAAAATTAATACTGGAAGCTTCTTCAAAATATTTTGTTGGGCAAGTCACCTCTCCAATTTCAAAACCGTTCATAAATATTTGCGAAATCATTTCGTTGTCAAAAACAAAATCATCACTATTGTATGTAAAGTCAATAGCACGAATAACGTCAGCTGAAAATGCACGATAGCCGGTATGATATTCGCTCAACTTTTGACCGAGCATGATATTTTGA
Organism: Bacteroidetes bacterium UBA1312; assembly: GCA_002307135.1. GTDB lineage: Bacteria > Bacteroidota > Bacteroidia > Chitinophagales > Chitinophagaceae > Rurimicrobium. The sequence goes on along the minus strand of DBTQ01000002.1, from coordinate 38,938 downwards.
AACAAAGTCAGGCATCTGTTGGCAATGTATTTGTACATGGGCATACCACCTGTCAATGCCCCTTTTCCCAAAATTCGAGAACCGAAAACTACCGGATACAAATCATGGGCAATGATAGAAGACATTGCATGTATTAGTTTGGGAGTGTATTGGTAGTCAGGGTGCAACATAATGACAATATCTGCTCCTAGCTCTAATGCTTTTTTGTAGCAGCTTTTTTGATTACCACCATAACCTTTGTTTTGCTCATGAATGACAATATGTTTGATGCCTAATCGTTTGGCTTCTTGTACAGTCTCGTCAGGACTATTGTCATCAACTAATACCACTTCGTCCACTATATCGAAAGGTATTTCGTTATAAGTTCTTTCAAGAGTTAGTGCGGCTTTGTATGCAGGAAGTACCACCGCTATTTTTTTTCCGTTGAACATGGGCGTAATAATACGCGCGAAGTTACGCGCTAATGGGCGATTTTGCTAATTTGCGCATGTAAGTATTTGCCGATTGTTACTTGGCTTTAGCTATAACCACTTGATTTAGCCCGAGATCTATTATATGCTCTATACTGAATAATAGAGCTAGATTGGATTGTACCACTTGCCAGTTATCTTTATTGTTGATGATATAATTCAACACTATTTTACTGCTCTTATTGTTTAATAATCTGATGCAATTAGTTAAGAAATGATTTGAAGACACGAATTGAGGGACTATACGGTCAAGGAAAATATCAATTACAATAACGTCATAAAGTACTGTGTGTTCGCTGACGTATTCTTGTGCATCTGCACAAATCCAATGATTTTGTTCTGCTAATTGATGAGGAAGTAATTCCTTGCCCCAGTTAATAACTGTAGAGTCAATATCAACAAATGTCGTATCTACTTGAATATCCATTCGTTCAAGTATGTATGCTGCACTTCCAAGACCTGCACCCAGAACGAGCATGTTTTGGGCTTGACGCAAATCTTTTTTTATATACTTGAATGCTGCGAGTAATGGTCGGTAGCGATGCCCGTCAGAATATAATGCAGTTGTTGCACCAAGTTGCCACCTCCCTCTATAGAGGAACAAGTCTAATACAGGAGCGGTTGCCCCCAAAGCACTATTTACTTTGATTGGAAAAAAAAAACTAAAAAACCGCTGAAGTTTGGATACAATCAAAATAGACTAGACATTTCATTTTTGCTATAGATTTTTATTCCGTTTTTTGAAAAGCGGTACTTTGCTTTCGCAGCCGGTAAGTAAACGACTGATATTTTTATGATGAGTAAGTACTACCAAGGCAGCTGTTCCTATGGCAAATAATTTATAACTCAATTCAGGTTCGCGGAAAATAAATAAAATCAGTAATGGGAATGCTATGCTGGCACTTATTGAACTTAATGAAACATAACGCGTTACAAGTAGCATAAGCATAAAAACACCAACTAAACTTACAGCTACCAAAGGCTGAATACCCAAAATCATTCCAAATAAAGTTGCAATTCCTTTTCCCCCACGAAACCCGGCCCAAATAGGAAAAATATGACCTACAACAGCAGCCAAACCAAGTATCACTTGTAGATTAACAAAGGGAACTGAAGGTGCAGGATGCCATGAATGATTAGACAATATCGAAAGCTTGACTGCGACAAAGCCTTTAAGCATGTCTATCAACATCACAACAATACCCGCATTTTTACCTAATACGCGAAATGTATTTGTCGCACCTGCATTACCACTACCTAATTCTCTAATGTCAACACCATAAAATTTTCTGCTTACCCAAACAGCAGTAGAAATAGAACCGATCAGATACGCAAAAATCACAAGTGTTATATCAAGCATATTATAATACTAGTTTTAAGAATCACAAATATAATAGTATTTTTGAGAAAAAAGAAATATTGGGTAAGTGAGTGAATCGGTTTTTAACAACTTATATTTTATTATTTTGGCATGAATAATCTTCTGTACTTTCTGCGGAGTAAACTTTATCCGTTATTATTTATTGGAATGCTATTGAGTAGTGCGTGTTTCGGGCAAAAAGTAGCCGGCAGATATTTGAAACAGCATTCACCTATTGCTATTCGTTTGATGTATGAAACTGGCATTCCCGCCAGCATTATTTTAGGTGTTTCGATGATAGAGTCTGCAATGGGGACGAGTAAAAACTGTCGATTAATGAATAATTATTTCGGGATAAAAGGACATAATAGCCTACATAAAACGAAATCAAAACACAGATCGGCTTATAAGCAATATCCTGATGCAGAAGCTTCGTTTCGGCATTTTGCTAAGATTGTAATGGCTAAAAAATGGTACCCGAGTATGCAAAAGAAAAAGGATTACCATCTTTGGTTGGTCAAATTAAATAAAACCGGTTATGCAGAGGCCAAGGGCAGATGGATAAAGGATATTGAATCTGTAATTGAAAAGTATAATTTATGTAAATACGATAGTCTTGGTATTGATTTTATAGATAATAGAGCAACTAAAAATAATTTGGATATTAAATAGTCTCAATAGTTATATTTGTGCTTGCCGCTTTTTGCATCCAAAGCAAACAAAATAAATAGACAAATACACCAAATTGTATTTCCAAAAATGGCTCTACCATTAATGGTATTAATAATATGATCCAGCAAATTAGTGTGAAATACCCGGAACGATTTTTTTTAATTGTTTTTAAGGGGTAAAAAAGCCAAGCCCAAAAGAGTGATAAGCAAACCAACCCACCAGCCAAAGAATTTACCATCATTTGATTGTGTGGTAAAAGTATTTGGTCATCATTTACAGAAGGCTTCTGTTGGTGATAGACGTTTTTCATATCTTCCATCATATCACCAGCGCCTACACCTATTATTGGGTTTTGTTTGATTACTACCCAAGCTACCTCATAAGAAATAATCCTTCCCATATCGCTAAAATCAGCAGACATGTGTCCTCTCTGAAAATATTCTTCATAAGTATATTTTAGATAGCCGGCTTTGTGTCTGAAAGAGGGGAGCGTGTTGTATGCGCCTAATAGAAGGCATATTAATCCAACAATGATACTTATAGAAACAATTTTTTTCTTTTTTGTGGAAAGATAAATTGCATACAAAATAATAGAAAGATAGAAAATAATGAGGCCGCTCTTAACTGCTAATACATGTAAGTAGATGATAAAAAAAACTACAGCAATAGTGATCAATATTTTTGAAATCCTGTTCGACAAGTAGGGAAATATATAACAGCACCAAATTGTAAACCACGCGACAAAAATGCTATAACAAATATGATCGCCATAGGCAGGTGTAGGCATCACTTTAGACGTGTAGTACCCATTGATAACACCTTGTGGGTCTTTCCATAAAAAAGAATAACTATAACAACAACCGGCTAAAAGTAGTAGGGACGTAACATAGGTGAACAATTTCAGCTGCTTGGTTGAAAATGCAGGTAGTAATCCAAATGCAAGTGGTAACATAAGAAATGCCAGTTTGGTCTGAACTCTTTCTTCCCAGTATGGAATATTATCGCTCCAAAAGAATGATAGCGCAAAGAATATGACCCAGCTAAGTCCCAATAGCCACCATGATTGTTTTAAATATGATTTTACCGGCACTCCGATTATAGCATTGAGTGTAAAAACAAACATACTGATCGACATTAATGCTCTTGCACCTAAAAAGCCGGCAATCATGCCCAATACGCTGATTAATGCTATTTGAGATTTGTTTGCGGTTAATATGTTTTGAAACTGGTTTTTATTCACTATGTTTGATTACTAACAATAAACGCAAAAGTCGGTAATTTAGTGCTACGATGAAGACGCAATTTTCAATAGGTTCTATTTTTTTCAACATGTCGCGGTTATTGCACACGGTAAGATATTTGAAATGGGAGCAAGTCTTTTATCGTTTTTATTACCCTTTTAAAAAAAAATGGTACAAAGCTCATCCCCCTTCGCTCCATCATTTGCAAAATGCGCAACAATTTCCCCAAATTCTTTTTCCTTCATTTTGTGTGTATCGGCAAATATATGATCCAGAAGGCAATACGTTCTCTCTGCTCAATCTAAAACATACTTTTGGGGCAGAAATTGACTGGAATTATGATGCAAATGGTAAGCTGTGGTCATATAATCTTAATTATTTTAACTGGTTAAATGACAATGATATAAGTGTATCTGATCGTCTTAAAACAATCAACGATTATATTGCACAGGAACATAAAGTACAAATTGGTCAGGAATCCTATCCAAGCTCATTACGTATTGTAAATTGGATAAAATTTTTATCATCAAATCAAATTTACGAAGAGCCCATTATTCAAAGTTTATATAGACAGGCAGATCGTTTGTATCATTTTCCCGAATACCATTTAATGGCCAATCATTTGCTGGAAAATGGATGGGCAATATTGTGGGCTTCTTGTTATTTCAATGACAAGAAATTTTATATTAAAGGAGCAGATATTGTCCAAAATGAATTAACTGAGCAAATATTGAATGACGGGGCTCATTTTGAACGATCTCCAATGTATCATTCATTAATACTTCAGCACTTTTTAGAACTAAGTATTTTAATTGATGCCAAGAATAGTTTTTTTGATGACTTTTTTTATAATTTTATAAAAAATAAGACTTTTAAAATGCTTGGTTGGGCGAGCACAATGATATTCAACAATCATTTATTCCCTAATTTTGCGGATGCAACTTCGGGTATTACACCAACGTTAGTGGAATTGCAAACTGTGGCACAACATTTGATATTTGACATAAAGCAGGTTGTATTGAATGAAAGTGGTTATAGAAAGCTGGAACAAAATAACATTGAATTGCTCTTTAATTGTGGTGCGATAGGTTCTAAATATCAACCTGGTCATGCACATGCTGATTTGCTCAGTTTTTGTGTGAATATTAATAACCAATCCGTAATAGTAGATACTGGAATTAGTACTTATGAGAGAAATCAACAACGCTTATATGAGCGTTCGACGTTAGCGCATAATACTGTCTGCATTGAAGATACTAATTCGTTGGATGTATGGGCTAGTTTTAGAGTTGGGCATAGAGCAAATGTTTGTATTATAGAAGAAACGTCTGCTGCTATTGTAGTTAGGCATTACGGTTATAAAAGAAAATATGGGATTATCCATGAAAGATCGATAACACGAGATGGGAGTAAAATCGTTATAGTAGATAAGTTAATTGGTTGGAAGGGGCAGAATGTTAGACTTTTTCTTCATTTTCATCCTAGTGTAAATTTAAAATTACAAGAAGATTGCTGGCTCATAAGTGGCTTGGATACAATGATTAAAATTGATAATGCAAGTATTTATAGTGAACAATACGAATATTGTGAGGGCTTTAATAAAAGGGTATTGGCCAATAGATTGGTGGCGCAAGTAAAAGCGCAAATATGTACAACAGTTATAGAACAAAGCCCATGACTAAGCTAATAGATATAATAGTAGGGGCAAGACCTAACTTTATTAAGGTTGCTGCCATTATCAACGAGTTGCAAATTCGATTGAATAAAGGTATGGACATTGGGTATCGTCTAATTCATACTGGTCAACATTATGATAAAAGGATGAGCGGTATTTTTTTTGAAGAATTAAATATACCATTTCCCAATATTAATTTAGGAGTTGGGCATGGTAATAATGCGCAACAGGTAGCAACAATTATTGACAGATATAGTAATGTTCTGCACGAACAAAGACCTGATATGGTTATTGTTTCGGGAGACGTAAACTCTACGGTTGCATGTGCGCTGGCTACCAAAAAAACGGATCCAAGTATTTCTTTGGCACATGTCGAAGCTGGATTGCGTAGCAGAGATCGGTTGATGCCCGAAGAAATGAATCGTATTCTGACGGATTCAATTTCAGATTATTTTTTCACTACATCTAGATCTGCAAATGATAATTTATTGGATGAAAATGTAGCTCCGGAAAAGATATTTTTCGTTGGCAATACAATGATTGATACGCTTAAAAATAATATTAATAAATTTAAGAAACCTGCTATTTGGGATAGTTTGCAGCTTGCAAAAAAAGAATATATTGTATTGACATTACATCGCCATGCAAACATATCAGAAGCTAAAACACTTAAATCATTATTAGAAGCGGTAGGAGAATCATCGAGAGGATTACCTGTTATTTTTCCTGTACATCCTCATACGGCTAAAATGATGGAAAGTTTTGGTATTTTCCCATCAAAAATTTGCATGATTGAACCAATGGGCTATCTTGAGTTTAACTATCTAGTAAAACATTCTAAAGCAGTAGTTACAGACTCAGGAGGTATTTCAGAAGAGACTACCGTCATGAATGTACCTTGTATGACGCTAAGAAGTAATACAGAACGACCAGAAACCTGCACCATTGGAACCAACCTACTTTTAGGGAATAGCCATATACATAATATTGAACGTGCATTTGAACGATTATTTAAAAATGAATGGCAGATTGGTAAAACCCCCGAATTGTGGGATGGTGACGCTGCCAAAAGAATTGTCGATACAATAGCTAATGCCTTGACATCGAGTACAGTTAGTGTTGTTGATCCAATGATCAACTTGTCAAACCTGCAAAATTCAATATTGCACAATAGCAACACTTCAAATAATAATTAAATTTTATTCTCATTTACGAGAATAAAATTTCTGTTGTCTTTGGGTGTATTAATTATTAAAATGGAAAAAAGTTATTTTTCTTTTTACCTTTACACTGAATTTTAAAAGCGACTAATTTCGTTGATTTTAGATAATTGTTGCCATATATAATGAATTCACTTCTAATAGCTACAAATAAATATGTACTTTTTATAGCAGCAACGCTATTTTCCATGGCGTTGTGCACTAGTGCTATCCCTAGAATTATATATATCAGCAAAAAAAAGAAATTATATGACTTACCTGACAATGACCGAAAATTACATTCAGAAGTAATTCCCAATTTGGGAGGAGTTGCCATTTATTTGGGCTTTTCAGTAATTGGTTCTCTTTTTGTTAAAACTACGGAATTTGATAAATGGAATTATATAATTGCTGCCACACTTATATTATTCATTACTGGCATCAAAGATGATTTGATTAACGTTAACCCTTCCAAAAAATTTATTGCGCAAATTGCCGCTTCTTTTATCATTGCTTTTCTTGCTGACATTAGGCTCGATAACTTGCATGGATTTTTAGGCGTTTTTGAACTGCCATATTGGGTAAGTCTTGTTTTTACTGTTGTTGGCTGTACATTCGTGAGCAATGCATTTAATTTGATCGATGGTATCGATGGATTAGCTGCAACAATTGCCATTATTTCTACACTATTTTTGGGTATAGCATTTAATATATCCAACAATATTAGTTTGGCATGTATCTCTTTTAGTCTTATGGGTGCGATTATAGCCTTCTTGAAATTTAATATTCAGCCTGCGCGTATATTTATGGGTGATTGTGGTTCACTCGTTATTGGATTTACAATAGCAGTTCTCGCGATCCTACTTACTAAAAATGTGCATCATTTTGAAGGTAATGTTTTATTTCATAGCCCCAAAGCTGTATTGTTAGGGGCATTGTCTATTTTATTCATCCCAGTGTTTGATACATTCAGGGTTTTTGCAGCCCGTATCATCAAAGGAAACTCTCCATTCAATGCAGATAGGACTCATTTACATCATTATTTCCTTGATTTAGGTTTCTCACATACGAAAACGGTTTTTATTTTAGCGACTGTTAGTATTTTTATCATCGTCATATCATTTTTAATTCAAGATTTTCCTGTCAATATTTGTATTCTTGCTATGCTTTTTGGAGCGATTGGCTTGTATTTGATTTTATTCCTTGTTAGAAAGAATAAATTGGATGGGGATGTTTCATGTTCCCCCAAAAGCAAACCCATTTTATAAATTTCGGGGTTATGTGCTTTTGTTTGTTTAAGTGCATACATTGTATCTTAGCGCTTTTTAAAATAAAGAGCTATAATACTATATGATAGACTACAACAATTGTACCATCGAAAATATTTCATTACACCGTATAGGAAACAAAACCAATGGCGAAGATTTAATAGTCTCAAAAGCTAAATTGAACACTGATGATGAGCAGCTACAGGCTCTTTTGGTACAGTACTTTTTTACTTCTTTCGTCAATCCTGAGTTCTATAACTTTACTTTTTCAAATCAGGACTTCAAACTTAATCCGCTATACAATTATGCGGCTCAAATATTTGATAGTGCAGTTTCTTTTCATCCTCAAACAGTCAATATCGCCAAACACCTATATGAGCTATCTATACATCCCAATATAAAGCCGGGAGATTTGTTCGTCGTTCATTGTGCTAATGTATTTATTGATAATGAATCGGTAGAGTTGATAGGAATATTTAAATCAGAAAATAAGCAATCTTTTCTGAAACTGGATTTGTTTTCAGGAAATTTCGATCTTAATTACGATAAAGGAATCAATATTGATAAACTCGATAAAGGATGTTTGATTATCAACAAAAATAAAAACGAAGGATTTAAAATTTGCATTATTGATAAAGCGAATAAATCAGATGCGCAATATTGGAAAGAAAGTTTCCTGCAATTAAGACCTTGTAGCGATAACTACCATCATACCAAAGATTTACTCAATATTGCCAAGAGCTTTGTTACGCAACAACTGTCTGAAGACTTTGAAGTAAGTAAAGCGGATCAAATTGATTTACTCAATCGCTCAGTAAATTATTTTAAGACGCATGAAACTTTTGAAAAAGAGGATTTTGAAAAAGAAGTGTTTCAAGACGAGAAAGTCATTCAATCATTCAGAGGTTTTGACAAAGCCTATCGCGAAGATTTTGATGTGGCAATGTCTGATAGTTTCGATATTTCTGCACAGGCGGTCAAAAAGCAAGCACGAGTTTTTAAAAGTGTATTGAAACTCGATAAAAATTTTCATATATACATACATGGCGATAAAGAACTCATAGAGCAGGGGGTAGAACGTGATGGCCGTAAGTATTATAAGATTTATTTTGAGGAAGAAAGCTAATCGGGAATTATTGTGTTCTCCTTAAGTAAGTTTAAATATAACGCGGAATTCGTAATTGCCGGTAATCAATTCATTTTTGGAGAATAGACAATGTCATCCGTTTTAAAAATATCCGAAGTATATATGTGCATTTGAGGAATATTCGATATTGACTTCGTCACCTTCGGTCAATTCGTTAAAATGTTCTTCATCGACTTCTATACTTAGTTTTTCAAACGAATTCAGATAAAAATGAAAGGTATTGTTTTGAGGAAGAAAGGTCTTTCGCTTAATCAATGCACGCTCTATGATTTTTGTTTTGTACCGTAGATCCAAAGATATTTTTCGAAGGTTATTGTATATAGAGAACCAGATAGCCGCAGCACTAATTGAGCTCAAGATAAGTAGCGTAATAAAATAATTTTCCCAAGAAAAAACGCTTAAGTTACCTTTTACAATATACTTCCAGGCACCACCAAAAGAAAAAATAATACAACCTACCTGCAATGCAATGAGGATCTTTTTATACAAACGTTTTTCTTGCTCTGCTTTTTTGGCTAAAAAGTCAAACTCGGATACCTCCAATGGTTCTGTATAATATTCGTTTTGCATTTTCTGTTGTCGATATATTATTTATAGTGCATGAAGCTATGTCGGTTACTTTTATCCTTCTTGTGTTTCTTCTATACGTTGTACCGTCATTACGCCTTCTAGTGTTGCTAATTGTTGGCACAACAGATCAAACTCTTCCTTGTCATGTACATACACCATAATAGTGCCCTCAAATATGCCCTCAGATGAGTCAATACTTATAGAGCGCATATTCATATTGAGGGAGTCTGAAATAATATTGGTGATTTTTTTGATTACACCTACATCATCAAGTCCGGTAATACGTACGCCGCTGAGGAAAGATATTTCTTTGTTTTTTGCCCATTTTGTTTTCACTACGCGGTGTCCATAGTGCGATAAAAGTCTTGCTGCATTGGGACAGTCAGAACGATGTATTTTTAAGCCTTCACCCGATGTGATAAAGCCAAAAACATCATCGCCGGGTATGGGTTGGCAACACTGTGCCAGTTTGTACAAAATTTTATCTGAACTTTCACCAAAGATGATGAGCTCTGCGCCTTTTGCCGGTTTTTGTTTTTGAATCTCTTCGTTGGTAGTTATTGTAGTTTTTACCTCTTGTATTTTTACAGGGTGTTGTAGTTTATCACCAGTAATCGTAAATTCTTTTAATTCTTTGAGATCAATGTTGCCAACGGCCACAGAATAATACACATCTAGCGGTGATTGCTTTTTGTAATGTAAACAAAGCTCATTGATATTGTGTTGAGATAAGGGTAGTCCTAAATGGTCGAGTTTTCGTTTTACTATTTCTTTTCCATCTTCTGCGACTTTTCTTTTTTCTTCTTTAAGATAATATTTAATTCTTGATTTTGCTTTTGCCGAAATAACAAAGTTTAACCAATCCTCACTTGGTTTTTGTTTTGAAGATGTGATGACTTCTATTTGATCACCGCTTTTGAGCGCATGGCTTAATGGTACGAGCTTGTAATTTACTTTCGCTCCTATACACCTTGCTCCGAGTTCCGAATGAATGTCAAAGGCGAAGTCTAATGCTGTAGCACCTTTAGGCATTACTCGCATATCACCTTTGGGTGTATATACATACATCTCCTCGGTAAATAAATCGAGTTTGAAATCTTGCAAAAAATCAAGAGTATCTGTATCTGGATTATTGAGGATTTCGCGTAAGTGTTGTAGCCACGCATCAAGCTTGTTTTCCTGAGGTTTTTCCGCCCCTTCTTTATATTTCCAATGTGCAGCCAGGCCTTTTTCGGCTATGGCATTCATGCGTTCTGTTTTGATTTGGACTTCCACCCAACGACCTCCGGGTCCCATTACAGTTGTATGTAATGCTTCATACCCATTTCCTTTAGGTACACTTACCCAATCACGTAATCTTTCTGGGCTTGGTTTGTAAAAATTGGTAATGATAGAATATACTTTCCAACATTCTTCCTTTTCCTTCTCGTAATCCGAATCAAGCACAATGCGTATGGCAAAGAGATCGTAAACCTCTTCGAAACTTACATGTTTAGTACGTATTTTATTCCATATAGAATTGATTGACTTTGGCCTGCCATAAATATCAAATTTGAAATTGTTCTTAATTAATTCATCTTTGATTGGTTTTATAAATTCGTTGATGTAACGAGTTCGTTCACGTTTGGTTTCTTTCAATCCATTGGCAATAGAACTGTAAGCTTCGGGTTGTGTATATTTAAGGGCTAGATCTTCAAGCTCTGATTTTATTTCATACAATCCAAGTCTATGAGCAAGTGGGGCATAGATATAGGTCGTTTCAGAGCAAATCTTTAGTTGCTTATCACGACTCATGCTACCTAGGGTACGCATATTATGTAGCCGATCAGCTAATTTTATGAGAATAACTCTTGGATCTTCGGCAAGTGCCATCAGAATTTTTCGAAAATTTTCTGCTTGCAAAGAGGTTTCAGCATTACCGTCTACTACATTGGCTATTTTTGTAAGACCATCAATAATTTTTGCGAAATTTTTACCGAATTCTAATTCAATGTCTTCGAGGGTTATTTCTGTGTCTTCCACAACATCATGTAATAAAGCACAAATTGCAGAAGTAACTCCTAAGCCAATCTCTTCAACTACGATTTGAGCAACAGCAATGGGATGTAGAATATAAGGTTCTCCAGATTTACGGCGCATATCACTATGTGCTTCTGCTGAAATTTCAAATGCTCTCCGAATCAGGCCTTTATCTCCTTTCTTTATTCGTTGTTTTAGTGCTCTTAATAAAGCTCTATATTGTCTGAGAATTAAGTTCTTTTCTTCTTCTGCTGATTTATTATATAGTTCTATGTTTTCGTCCAAAATCTTGACTTGTTAATTTATGAACTAAGTTACATTATTAATACCCAATTTTCAAAATCAAAAATTTATGGCACGGTTTTTGAACTACCGTTAATAGTTTCATTTTATATGAGGTTTATTGGTTAACAGCGGTCTTTATTCTTATTGACCGCTTTTTTATGCCCCGTTTTATCGAAGATAAAAAAGAGGTTGCCTAATCGATTAGGCAACCTCTTTTTTATCTTGTTTTGTGTATTGAATTATTTTTTCAATCCAGTTTTAGCTTCAATACTTAGTGTAGCATGAGGTACTGCACGTAAACGAGCTTTATCTATGAGCTTACCCGTAACACGGCAAACACCATAAGTTTTATTCTCTACGCGTATCAATGCTTTTTCTAGATTAGAAATAAATTGAATTTGACGGCTGGCCAATTGTGATACCGTTTCGCGTTCCATTGCCCCACTACCATCCTCAACATTAAAGCGATTTTCTGAGTCCTCTGTTCCTGCACTGTCTTTGCGCATAATAAGACCTTGTAGATAAGTCAATTCTTTACGTGCATTATCTAATCGACCGTTGATAATATCGCGGAATTCATTCAAATCTTCATCACTGTATCGTCTAGCAGCAGTAGCAGGAGCTGGTTGTTCGTCTAATAAAGAACGGTTGAATTCAGTAAAGTTGGTTTTAGCAATCGTATTACTTTCCTCTTCTTGCTTATTATCTTTGTGTAAACGTCTATGTGCAACAATTATTTGTGGTTTTTTATCATCACGTAAGGAGCGTCCAACGGGAGCTGGAGTAGGCTTACTAGGATGGACTGGCGTTCCACTACTATTATTAACGATAGACTTTAGTATTTTAGTTGTTTTGGCAACAGAAATAGTTTTTTTGACGGGTTTAGCCGGTTTTTTTTCGACAGGTTCTTTTTTAGGAGCGACTATTACAGGTTCCTGCTTAATTGCTTTTTTAGCAACAGGTGCAGCTTTTTTAACAGGTGCAACTTTTTTAACAGGTGCAGCTTTTTTAACAGGTGCAACTTTTTTAAGAGGCGCTGCTTTTTTAGCAGGTGCAATTTTTTTAGCAGGTACAGCTTTTGCGGCACTGTTCTTTTTAGTAGGAGGGGCTTTTTTTATTGGCATTGATTTTTTAGTTGTTACGGCTTTTTTAGCAGGTGCAGCTTTTTTTACCGTCACGGTCTTTTTAGCAGGTGCTGCTTTTTTAGCTGGAGTTGCTTTTTTTACTGGTGCTGCTTTTTTAGCAGGAGTTGCTTTTTTAGTTGGGATTGCCTTTTTTGCTGACACCACTTTTTTAGCAGTTGCTTTTTTGGAGTTACCAGATGATTTAGAAGCCTGTTTCTTGTTTATTGCCATGGCTTACGCTTGTTTTAAAACTAGTACATTTAATGGTATTTCATTCATTTCAATTACAATGCCGTTAGTAATATTATGAAAAAATTCTATCTTTTCAGCTAGTATTTCGGCGCAAATGTAATCATTATATTTAATTAAACTACTCATTAACATTTCATTTTGCTCAACCTGAACATTTATCTTGTCTGTAAGCTCCAATCCAGAATCCTTCCTTATCTTTTGGATACGGTTTACAAATTCACGAGCATTGCCTTCATCTTGCAATTCCGGAGTCAATGTAATATCAAGAGCAATTGTCAAATTGTCTTTATTGGCAACTGACCATCCCGGAATATCTTCCGCAATAATCTCTACATCTTCTATAGAAATCATTATGTGTTCACCTGCAATATCCAATAAAAGCTCTTTTTCTTGTTCTAATTTTGATATAGAATGTTGATCTAAATTAGCAATCGCAACAGCAACGGATTTCATTTTTGCACCCATTTTTGCACCAAGTGTTTTGAAATTTGCTTTTGCCTTCTTGTTGATTACTCCTTCTGTTTCGGTGATGTATTCTATTTCTTTTACATTGACTTCATTTTTAATTAGCTCTTCAACTAATCTTATATGCTCTTCCATTTTAGGATTTAAAACAGGAATCATCAATTTCTGTAAAGGTTGGCGCACTTTAATATTTACCTTTTTACGAATAGAAAGGACAAGTGAAGAAGTCTCTTGTGCCAACGTCATTCGTTCTTCCAAGTCTGTATCAATATAAGTTTCATTTACTTTAGGATAGTCTGCTAAATGTACTGAATATGAATTGTTTCTATTGGTTATCTTATTTAGATTTTGAAATAACCAATCTGCAAAAAATGGAGATATTGGTGCCATCAGTAATGACAATTGTTCCAAACATTCATATAATGTTTGGTATGCTGATATTTTATCAAATTCATATTCTCCTTTCCAGAACCGGCGGCGACAGAGGCGAACATACCAGTTACTCAATTGTTCATCTAAGAAATATTCCATAGCTCTGCCAGCTTGGGTTGGTTCATAGTCATCAAGGTATGCCGTTGCTTTTTTTATTAAAGTATGCAAGGACGATAATATCCATCTATCTATCTCTGGTCGCTCCGCTATGGGTATATATTCTTCTTTAAATGTGAATTTATCCACATTTGCATACAAAGCGAAGAATTGGTAAGTGTTATAGAGCGTTCCAAAATACTTGCGTTGTATCTCTTTAATTCCTTCTAAATCAAATCGTAAGCTATCCCAAGGTGATGCATTGGTAATAAGATACCAACGAGTAGCATCTGCACTCAATGTTTGAATGGTTGCAAATGGATCGACAACATTTCCTACACGCTTACTCATTTTGTTACCATTTTTGTCCAATACCAAACCATTGGCAACAACAGTTTTGTAAGCAACGGAATCAAATAACATTACGCTTAATGCATGTAGTGTATAAAACCAGCCACGAGTCTGATCTACTCCTTCTGCAATAAAGTCGGCAGGGAACGCTTGATTTTTTTCAATTTTACCTTTATTCTCGAAAGGGTAGTGCCATTGTGCATAAGGCATTGCTCCGCTGTCAAACCATACGTCAATAAGATCTGGTTCTCGACGCATTGCTCTTCCAGTGCTGTCCGCAAGTACAATTGTATCCACAAATGGTTTGTGTAAGTCTAAGTTGTTTTCGTTTATAACTTGTTGTAAACCAAGTTTTTCGTTGGCATATTTGATCTCATTATTAAGCTCTTCAACTGATCCAATACATTTTGTTTCACTACCATCTTCATTTGTCCAAACTGGCAATGGTGTGCCCCAAAAACGGCTACGACTCAAATTCCAGTCCACCATGTTTTCCAGCCAATTTCCAAATCTCCCTTCACCGGTTGCTTTGGGTTTCCAATTGATTGTTTTATTGAGTTCGATCATTCTATCCTTCACAGCAGTAGTGCGGATAAACCAAGCATCGAGTGGATAATAAAGAATTGGTTTGTCTGTACGCCAGCAATGCGGGTATGTATGTTCGTATTTTTCTACTTTAAAAGCCTGACCTATTATTTTTAATCCGACCGCAATATCAACATCTACTTCTTTATAATCTGCCTCATCCTTGTAATTTTTTACATAACGCCCGGAAAGTTCGCCGAGTCCGTCGATGAATTTTCCCTGTTTGTCCACCATTACAAGAAATCCTAGATTGTTTGCTTTACCGACTTTGTAATCGTCAGCACCAAAAGCAGGTGCAGTGTGCACGATACCCGTACCATCTTCAGTGGTAACAAAGTCACCGAGTATGATTCTGAATGGATCACCTCCGGATACACTGGCCGTATTTGCTTCGAAAGGTAATAATTGTTCATAACGGATGCCTTCTATATCGGAACCCTTGAAAGTGCTCAATACAGTCCATGGAATATTTTTGCCGTCGTTTTTGTATTCCGCAAAATCTTTATTTTCTAAATCTTCTTTTAAGTATTTGCCAATTAATTTTTGGGCTAATACTACATTACATAATTGGTGCGTGTAAGGGTTGATTGTTTTAAGTAATGCATATTCAATATTTGGACCTACAGTTAATCCCAAATTGGAAGGTAAAGTCCAAGGCGTAGTTGTCCAGGCCATGAAGAACAAAGTGTTATCGTCAGCTGATAATTTGCTAAACAAAAATTCACTTTTTTCATTTCTTATGGCTTTAAACATAGCGACGATTGTCGTATCCTTTACATCTCTGTATGCGCCTGGTTGGTTTACCTCGTGGCTACTCAATCCAGTACCTGCGGCTGGAGAATAAGGTTGTATGCTAACGCTTTTATACAAATAATCTTTTTTGTATAATTCTTTGAGCGCCCACCAAAGTGTTTCAATGTATTTATTGTCGAAAGTAATATATGGGTCGTTCAGGTCAACCCAATAACCCATTTTTTCAGTGATATCATCCCATTTATCTTTGTAGCGCATTACTGCTTCTCTACATTTTTGGTTGTATTCTTCTACACTAATTTTCTTACCAATATCTTCTTTAGTAATACCCAGTTCTTTTTCTACGCCAAGTTCTACGGGTAGTCCATGTGTATCCCAACCCGCTTTACGGTTTACTTGAAAGCCTTGCATCGTTTTGTAACGACAAATCAAATCTTTTAAAGTACGGGAAATGACATGGTGTATGCCTGGTAAACCATTGGCACTTGGCGGACCTTCAAAGAATACAAATGGAACTGCTCCATTACGCTGCGTAACACTTTTTTCAAAATAACTGCCGTCTTTCCATTGTTGTAGCATGTCCTGCTCTATAGATGGCATGTTTAATTGTTTGAACTCGGGATATTTCTGAGACATCTGTGTATAGAAATCTATTAATTTAAAAACAAGGCGCGAAGGTACTAAATAAAGATAGATTAATAATATAGCATTAGTGAGCATTGGCTTTCTTTTGGCTATTTATTTTATTAAAGACTATTTGTTTCGATTGGGTTGAAAAACTAGTTATATTTTCTTATTAAAGAAACCGTTAAAGCCTTTGTGGGTAACGTTTTTAACATTTTTCTGATAATTCTGTTTTTTATTTTTGTGTTGAAATAATAAATAACGCATCTATGAAACAGAAATTTCTTCCAGTGGTGCTTACAGCGGCAATAACGTCGGTAACCACCATGTTCGCCATCAATCATTTTCAAGACAAATGCGGCTTTTTTTCCGGCAATTCGCATAGTGCAATTCCGGTGAATTTTGCATCTTATAATGCAGATATTGCAGCTGCTAATGCAAAGGTCGCCCCGGATTTTCAGTTGGCGGCAGAATCGAGTGTAAAGGCAGTGGTGCATATAAAAACAACAACTAATGCGCGAACGGTAGTAGCGCGAGATCCAATATCAGAAATGTTTGGAGGTGATATGTTGCGTCAATTCCGTACTCCAGAGCAAATGGGCTCTGGTTCGGGAGTCGTTATCTCTCCAGATGGCTATATCGTGACTAACAATCATGTTATTTCGGGTACAGACCAAATCATTGTTACGTTTGATGATAAGAAAACGGCAAAGGCCAAATTAATAGGAACAGATCCTTCAAGCGATTTAGCAGTACTCAAAATTGAAGAAAAAAATTTACCTTATATGGAGTTTGGTAATTCTGATGATGTTCATTTAGGGCAATGGGTTTTGGCAGTTGGCTATCCATTGAGTTTAGATGCAACGGTGACGGCGGGAATCGTCAGTGCAAAAAGCCGCAGTATTGGTATCAATGCTACTAAATCACGTACTGCTATTGAATCATTTATACAAACAGATGCGGCTGTAAATCCAGGTAATAGCGGAGGACCATTAGTAAATGCAACAGGTCAGTTAGTGGGCATTAATTCTGCGATAGCTTCACCTACAGGAAGCTATGCTGGCTATTCTTATGCAATACCTGCTAATATTGTGAAGAAAGTAGCAGGAGACATCATACAGTACGGTACAGTGCAACGAGCTTATCTAGGTATTGAAACACGTGATTTTAAAAATGCCGATCAACAAGAAATAAGTAAATACGGGCTCGACAAAAATGAGGGTGTATATGTCGCTAAGGTGGCTGCTCAAGGTGGAGCAATGTCTGCGGGTATTAAAGAGGGAGATTTTATTACTGCTATAAATAATACGAAGGTGAATACCTTTCCTCAATTGACGGAACAAATTTCCCGATTCAAGCCAGGTGACCATGTTTCTGTAACTTATTTGCGTAGCGGTAAAACGGTGACTACGAATGTGGAGTTGAAGAATATTAATAATACTACAGATGTCGTAAAAGAAAAATCATCGGCGCAAATATTTGGTGCTAGTTTTCGTTCGCTAACGGCTCAGGAACAACAGAAATTCAAAATATCCGGTGGTGTACAAATTACAGGCCTAGGTAATGGTTTATTGGCGCAGCAAACGAATATAAAGAAAGGGTTTGTTGTAAGTGGTGTTAATGGCAATCCTGTGAAAGATACGGAAGCACTCGACCAGCTTTTATCTGGACAAGGTGCGACTGTACAATTGGAGGGTTTTTATCCGGGTAGTAATGGTATGTATTATTACAATTTGCGCACTGATGATGACACTCATTAATAAGCTTAAATCGATTGCTTATTGTAATATATTATGGTCAGAATATTTTAAATAAAAGGAGGAGTACGAAAGTACTCCTCCTTTTATTTTGTACAAATAATGTGTAATCGTTTAGAGTTCTTTATTTAGTCCATTTTATTGGAATGCTTTAATTCTATTTTGCGGTAAGCCCATCCAAAAATGAGTGGAAATACCCAAAGGCTAAAAATCATTGCACATAAGATACCACCAATAACAACTCTAGCCAGTGGTCTGCTGCTCTCTGAGCCTATACCATGTGAAATGGCTGCAGGTAATAGTCCTATTGCAGCCATCATCGCGGTCATCATTACTGGTCTTATTCGGGAATTGACTCCGAGCTTGATTGCTGCATACAAAGACGAATTTTGCCCATCCATTTTTTCCAAATTTTGTTTGAATACGGTAATTAGTAAAACGCCGTCTTGTATGCAGATTCCGAATAATGCAATGAAACCAATACCTGCTGCAATGCTAAAATTGGTGCCAGTAAAGAATAATGCCGCAATGCCACCTACAATTGCAAAGGGAACATTTAGGAAAACGAGTGCAGCGTCTTTGAAATTTCCAAACATACTAAACAACAGTAAAAAAATAAGCAACAGGCTAATGGGTACTACTTGTGCAAGCCTTTTAGTAGCACGTTGTTGATTTTCAAAATCACCCTGCCATGCCATTGTATAGCCTGTTTTGAGGCGAATGGCAGCATTAACTTTTTTCTGTGCTTCAGCAATTGTACTTCCCATATCTCGGTCTCTGACAGAAAATTTAAGTGCGGCATATCTTTGGTTATCATCTCTGAAAATTAGGCATGGTCCTGTCTTTTGTGTAATGGTAGCAATTTCTTTTATCGGTACTTTGGATCCGCTTTGGGTAGGTACCAAAAGATTACCTATGTCATCGGATGTTTTCCTGAAATTTTCAGGAAGACGAATGCGTATATCGAAAGTCTTGATACCTTCATACAAAGTAGATGCAGCTAATCCTCCAATTGCCATAGCAACAACAGCATTAGCATCGGCGGTTGCTACCCCGTAAAGTGCCATTTTTTGTTGATCTAAGTTTACATCTAATTCTGGTTGGCCAACGTTATGAATAACACCAAGATCTTCAATTCCTTTAACGTGTTTTAGTATGTTATACACGTCGGAGATATGATTTTCCATGTAGCCTAAAGAATCACCGTATATTTTTACACAAATAGAACCTTTCACGCCAGAAACGGCTTCTTCTACGTTGTCCATAATTGGTTGTGAGAAATTAAGTTCTGCACCCGGGATAGTGGAGAGTCTCTCATTCATTTGGTGGATTAGTTCGTCTTTACTGATTTTAGGTTTCCATTCATCTTGAGGATAGAGCATTATGGAAAATTCGTTGTTATAAAAACCAGCTACATCTGTCCCGTCATCTGGTCTCCCTGTTTGAGATACCGCATATTTGACTTGAGGAAATTTAATAAGTTCAGCTCTTATTTTTTTTGAAACTTCCACTGATTTTTCGAGGGAGATACTGTAAGGAGTCTGCACCCTCAGCCATATCGAACCTTCATTCAGTTCCGGCAAAAACTCGCTACCTAAAAATGCAAATGATAACAAGCCTACTACCATTACTACTAATGAAACTATTACTACGATTTCTTTTTTGCGATAAGCACCAGTGAACCCTTTGAGCATAAATCCTGTGAGGTGATGTACGAACGGATTGTGTCGTTCATGTACATTTTTTTTCAGTAATATGCTTATTAATACAGGAACTAAAGTAAGTGTAGTAATTAATGCACCCAGTAAAGCAAATCCCAATGTATATGCAAGTGGGGAGAACATTTTGCCCTCTACCTTTTGAAAAGCAAAAATCGGTAGTAAGCCGGTGATGATGATAAGTTTGGCAAAAAAAATCGCTTTTCCAAGTTGTGTTCCGTTCTTCTTAATTAGTCCATATTTGGCGATTTTATTAAATCGCTTCATACCTATTTCATGTGCTTTGTGGTCCAATATTACAAACATACCTTCAACCATTACAACTGCTCCATCTATGATAATACCAAAGTCAACTGCTCCCAATGAAAGGAGATTGGCAGACATGCCCATCAAATGAAGGCATATAAAAGCAAACAATAATGCCAAAGGGATAATTACTGACACAATCAACGTCGTGCGCCAATTGAACATAAATAGTGATACAAGCAAAGTAACCAGAAGAATACCTTCTATAAGATTATGGGTAACTGTATGTGTGGCATATTCGATAAGGTTAGACCGATCATAGTAAGGTACTATATGTGTGTCGCGCGGTAATATCGAATTATTGAGTTTATCTACTTTAGCTTTTATGGCTGCTACAACTTCACTCGGATTTGCACCTTTGCGCATTACAATAATAGCCTCCACTACATCAGGTTGGTCTGTAATGACTCGGTTGCCATTGGAGTCGGCTGTGCCATTGGCTCGCGCTACCCATCCTAAACGCGGTAGGTTAGAAATTTCTACATTGGCAACATCTTTTACAAGCACAGGAACGCCATTTGTATTTGTAACAACGATGTTTCCTATTTCAGTAATATCATTAAGCAAACCAATCCCCCTTACTACAAATGCCTGATTATTTTGTATAATCATATCTCCTCCAATATTGATATTGGTTTTTTGAACGGCAGTAAAAACATCAAGAGGGGTAATATTGAGCGTTGTCAGCTTCCCGGGGTCAACTTTAATTTCATAGGTTTTGGTTTTGCCGCCAAAGCTAGTAATGTCGGCAACTCCGGGTACAGAACGTAATTGCCGATCTACTACCCAATCTTGCATCGTTTTCAGTTCGCGTACATCTCTTACAGCGCTTTCTAATGTGTAGCGATAAATTTCGCCGGTTGGGCCAGTTGGAGGTTGCACCTCTGGTTGGATACCCTGAGGAAGTGTGGCATTTGGTAAGAGATTCATTACCTGTTGGCGAGCCAAAGGGTCTTTTACATCGTCGTCAAAAATTAGTTTCACATAAGACAATCCGAATATACTGGTGCTACGCATACTTACTTTTTGCTGCACAGGATTCATGGCCATCTCTATAGGAATGGTAATAAATTTTTCGACTTCTTCAGCACTACGACCAGGCCATTGTGTGATGATACTTATTTCTGTATTAGTCACATCTGGAAAAGCTTCAATGGGCATGCTCTTATAAGTGAGAATACCTGCCACCACTAGTATTGCTGCACAGAATAGGATGAAATATCTGTTTTTAAGCGAAAAACCAATAATACTTCTGATAATTTTGTTCATTACGATCTCTTTTAGGAATACGAATTAATTGTTAAGCGCACCATAGATAAGAATAGCCTGAGTGCTAATCACTTGTTCTCCCAATTGCAACCCACTTTTGATATATGCAGTATTACTATTGGTGCTTATCAGTTCTACAGATCGTATTTGCACCTCTTTAGGGTTTTTATAAATAATTACGTAGTATTGGCTATGATCAAAAACTAGTGCTCCTGATGGTACTGATATTGCTTCCTGATTTAGGCTTTTATTGACCGTAACCGTGGCGAACATTTGAGGTTTGAGCAAGTAGTCTGGGTTGGGTAGTACAACACGCATTTTCATTACCCGATTAGTAGGGTCTAATACGTTCATCAATTGACTGATCTTTCCTTTGTATATTTTGTCAGGATAAGTAATCGTAGTTACATCTACTTCGTCTCCTTGATGTACTTTATCAATATTGGCCTCATAGACGTTTGCTTGTATCCATACTTCTTTAAGGTCAGAGATAGTAAAAAGGTTGCTTGCATTATCGGGTCGAATAGCCATGCCATTTGTAATGTTTTTTTGTACTACAAATCCGTCTATCGGAGCTTTAATAAGGTATTCGCCTTGACGATTATTACCATTGATGCTCAGCACTTTCTCCGCGGCAGTTTTAGCAGCTAAAGCCTGCTCATAATTTACCGTAGCAGTAGTAACATCTACTTGTGATGCCAGTCCACTTTGTGCCATATCTTTCTGTCTTGCAAGTAAGCTGGCATTAAGTTTTAGATTCGTTTCGGCATTGATAAGTGCTGCATTTAAGTTGGCGACTTCAGCACTTTTAATCGTTCCCAATACTTGACCCGCTTTCACATAATCACCTAACATTACTTTTGTATCTTGTACGTTACCACTAATGAGTGGAAACACATTAGCAACTTTGTCTGGATTGAAATCTACGACACCATTAAATTTGATAGAACTACTGAGATTGGACATTTTAACGGTATCTATAGTTAGTGTCTTCATTACCGAATCGGGTATTATGTAAGCTGCTCGCTGATTATTACTTTCATCTTTCTTTGAGGAGCAGGAAAATAATCCGATGGTAATCCCTATTGTCAGGGATTGTAGCAACATTTTTTTAATAAACTTAGTGTGCATGTCTTTGACTATTTAATAGTTTTTATTTGTTGAAAATTCGGGTGCCTGTAGTGAAGTTGAGTTGTTCCAACTGGCTTGTCAGGTTATATCGCAATGTGTTGAGTTGTACAACATTTTGTTTATAGGAATCATAGAAGTCAATAAATTCAAGAATAGAAATATTTCGTTTCTCAAAGTTTTTGGACACTTCAGATATGAGGGAATTAAAATCTTCTTCAAACTTTGGATCAAATGATTGAAGTAAATGCTCCGCTCGTACAGCACCAATATAAGCATTGGCTATTTGACTTTCTATTACGTCTTGCAATCCTTGAAGCTCTATTTTGCTGGATTGAATACCAATTTTAGCCTGCTTGATATTACCCTGATTGCGGTTGAAAATAGGAATTGGAAATCCGAACCCGATACTGTTATAATTTTGGACATAACTTCCTAGCCTGTCATAGCCTACATTGAAGGTCAGGTCGGGCACTGCTAGGGCTTTTTGTAAAGCGAGGTTTTGTTGATTGAATGTAATATTTGTATTGGCTACCTTTAAGTCGTGCCGGTTTTGATAAGCACTGTCGATTAAAGATTGATAAGAAGTGTTTAAGATCGAGGAGGTTTTTATATTTTGTTTTTGATCTAACACAGGTATTATATACGCCATGGATTTAGCTCGCAGCAATAATTTGAATTCACTCTGAATATCATCTATTGTGTTTTGAAGCGTTGCTAATTCTGCTTGTAATGTATAGAGTTGAGATTGCATTCGTAGCAAATCTTTCGCTGCAATATTTCCTTTTTTTACCTGATCTGTAAACGCTGCGACTGTTTGTTGCAGTGAATTGATTTCAATAAAATATGCTTGTTGTGTTTTCTGTAAATAATAAATATTGTAAAAGTCATTGCGTAGCGTGTATTGTAGGCTTCGTAAGAGATTGGAGAACTCATATTCGGTAATGGTAACACCTGTTTTTGCGAGTGCAATATTTTTAGTGCGCTTCCCTGCTGTCTTTATCAGTTGACTTAATTGTAATGAGATTTCTCTGTTGTCATTACTATAATCAAAAAACTTTTTTGATGTTTGGTTATAAAAGCCGCTGCTAAAGTCGAAATTCGGGTTGTCATATAACTTTGCAGTGATAAGGTTGGCTTTGGCACTGTCAATGCTGTATTTCTGGGCCAGTAATTGAATATTATTTTTCGCAAACAGCCCCTCCGCGTCGTATAAATTAAGACGAAGCGTGTCTTGCGAATACTGCGCCCAAATACTATTGGAACAAAGGACGCACAATAGGAGTAGCCAATATTTTCTGTACATATAATCGTAATTATATGCAAAGGAATGTCACCGAAATTGGAAGGGTATTAGAACGAGATTAAAATGAGATTAGAATCGTGTATTTTGTACAAAACAGATGTTAAATTCACTGCCTACATTGGGTTCCGATTGTACACTGATTGTACCACCAAGGAGTTCGATTATTTTTTTAGAAATGTAAAGACCCATGCCATGCCCTTGATAGCTATTGGCCTCTGGGCTTCTATAAAAAGGTTCGAAGATATTTTGCAAGGCATGAGCAGTAATACCAATACCTTTATCTGTAATACGTACAGTAATTTTATTTTCATTAAAATGTAAACTACCTATTACAGGTTTCCCATCTGAAAATTTTAACCCATTCTGGATGATATTGCTAATCGCTATAGTGAGTAAAGTTTTATTTGTTTGAATGTATAGTTGAGTCTCATCTTCAGGTAATTCGTCTAATTGAATATTGAGTAGCACATTGGGTCTTCGGCTGAAAATTTCTTTTATTTCCCAAAGTAATTCATCAAACCTTACGAGCTCTGTTTGTTGAACAGCAATATCATTTTCAGCATTCGCTAATAACAAAAAATTTCTGATAATATCATTCAGCCTATCCGCTTCTACAAGCACAGATTGTAAGGTCTTTTCATAGTCCTCTGCTTGACGCTCTTTACTCACTGCTACTTCTATTTCGCCGATAATATTAGTAATAGGTGTTTTTAGTTCATGAGACGCATTGGCAATAAACATTTTCTGAAGATCAAATGAATGTTCGAGTCGTGATAAAAGATCATTGAAATTGGCAGCAAGAATGCTTAATTCATCCTTCCCTTTATCACCTTCCAGTCTTAAATGTAAATCTGTCGCTGAAATTTTTTGTACTTGTTCGTTTACCTTTTGTATAGGTCGTAACGTATTTTTTGCAAACCATCGACCCGCAAGAAATTGAATGAGTAGTTGTGCAATGAAAAGTGTTGCCATTATTTCAAGTAATTTATTCTGGCGTTCTTTCCCATAAACATCTTTTGCTGCTGCAAGTATTACAAAGCTTCCTTGGTTATCGTCATAACTAATACCTACAATTTGATTGTCATTCTCTTGATAGGAAATATATTTTTTTGCTCTTACCTCATTAATTATTTTTTTGCTCCAATTGCGATTGTTTTCTTTAACAAAGGAAAGTTCATCGGTGCTGTCATACACTCTTATTATTTCATTAGGTAAACTAGTAAGAAATTCTTCTTTAATTTTTTCAAGCGCGGGTTCTGAAATTTCATCAGCTTCCAGATATAGTTGAGCTGCTACTCGCGCTCGTTCGTGTAGTGCCCGGTAAAAATCATTTTTTGTAAAGTTGGTAAATAACAAATAAATGAACACCATTATAACCAGCATAAGTAGTGAGCTGGTTATGGTGAAGTATAACGACAATTTATTCCTGATTTGCATGATTATTTTTCTTTCATAATGTAGCCCATACCTACTATGGTATGAATCAATTTGGAAGAAAACTCTTTTTCGATTTTATTGCGCAGATAATTTATATAAACATCGATGACATTACTATTACTATCAAAATCATAACCCCATACATGCTCAGCTATAGCACTTCTGGAGAGTAATCTATTGTTATTTTGCATAAACATTTCTAATAAAGCATATTCTTTTGCGGTCAATGCTATTTCCTTATTATCTCGTTGTACATATTTACTATTACGGTCGAGCAATAAATCGGCTACACGAAGAGTATTAGTACTTGTATTTTGTTGAAATTTCCTTCGGGTAAGTGCTTGTATTCTTGCTATTAGTTCTTTAAAATGGAAGGGCTTTACAAGATAGTCATCTGCACCTTGTTGTAAACCTGTTACCTTATCATCAAGTGTCCCTAATGCGGTAAGCATCAATATAGGTGTATTGACATCTTCTGCTCTTAACTGCTTACAGACATCGAGACCATTAATGAACGGTAACATGATATCCAAAATAATTAAATCATAATCTCCCTGCAATGCCATGCTTAACCCCAATTTCCCATCATAAGCTATCGTTAATTCATAACCATTTTCAGATAACCCTTTCTGGATAAACGCCGCAATCTTAGGTTCATCTTCTACCAAAAGTATTTGCATAGACTACTATTAATCTTTTAAAATTTGCTCACTGCAATTTTCTGTCCTGAAATATAAAATACCGCTTTCAAAAACTATCTATTTATGTACAAATAGCATTGATTATGCATGTCGTATTTTTTATAAAAGTAAGATATGATTGAATGTCACTTAACTAGTGCTCTATAAAATAAATGAAAGTCGAGTATAATAGTCTTGGGTTTTTGCTAAAGCTATATTGCAAATAGATAGTTGTAAACCACAAATAATAATTGATATTATTTAAGCGTGGCAGATACAAAGGTAATTGGAGGAGTTGTTGGTTTTCGTTGTTATATGAATTGCAACAATGGTATTTTATAAGTCGTTTAAAGCATGTAAAATATACCTTAATTAAGAAAGCCGCTCGTAGAGCGGCTTTCTTTGTAGCACGTACGGGAATCGAACCCATCTCCTACACTTTTAGCCGTATTTTCACCTAACTTACTATTGGTTTTCAATTTCATATACAATTAATTATATCGTTATTTGTCCGAATTGTAGTCCGTAAGAATTATTTAGTTTTAGTTTTTTTTGTTGCTAATAATAACGCAGTATGACTTTCTTCGTAGAGCTTCTTGTAACGTTCTACCTCTTTTTTTAATGCTTCATTTTCAATCAGCAATTGTGCTTTTTGTCGTTTGTTATGAAATTCAACGGGAGTATGCTCTAATGTGTTTGTTCGTTTGATTGGTTTGGGTTCACGCAAAAACATTTTTTCGCTTTTGCCATCCAAATATTGAGGGTTGATTCCAAATGCCTCAAAAAGCCTCATGCCAACAGCTTTACGACGCTGCTCATCCTTTGGATAATTACGTTTTCTTAATTCAATCCATGAGAACTGATGCAACGACATAGGTTTTTCATCCCCGATATGCTCTGTAAATTCATTTTTTTTGCCAATTGCAGCTTTTGCAACAAGCTGAATAAGACATGCCAATAGTCGCTCTGTATAAGCATCTTGCCGAATTGATGGCTTTTCGTTATGTAGTAGTTTAGCCATTTGATTCAATATTTGATTCAATTATTTGGTTAATCGGATTGATTCGTATAAGTTTGCATTTCAATTTCATACACTAATAAACACTTTGCAAATTAATTGGAAAAATTGCAAAATGAAAGGTACTTAAATAAATAACAATGAGCCAAATATTAACCGATTGTTTAAGCAAAATAAAAGTTGCACTGCCAAAAGGCTATCAGCAAAAGATAGCGGATAATGTACCTGATATAACAATATCGCAAGTACAAATGGCATTTTTCGGCAGAATGAAAGATGAAGTGGTCTTAACAAAAATATTAAAGGAAGCGAATCGGCTTGCTAAAAACAAGCAATTAGCAGAGCAAAAGCTTGCACAGGAAACAATTGAGATACTTAACACAGCATTTTAAATTTAGCTATTTTTTTGCCTATTAGTGATTCAATTTTTGATTCAATTATGAACGATATACCAGCACTCTTACGACGGATTGCCAATGAATTAGAACGAGAAACTAAATCTGTTCAATTACAAAAAAAGCAACCGAAAACAAATAAAAATCAAGACTTGCAACTCCAAGCTGCAATAAGTCATCATCTTTTTGATATTACAATTTCTAACCTCAAACAAAAATCAAAACAATGACCCCAGAGCAATTACAGCAAGGCAATGAACTGAGTAATGACATTGCATTAATCAATGTCAATTTACTGCAACTATCAAGTGGCTCATTTGACACAGCACTCCTTAAACTGGATGCAGTCAACCGGATATATCAATCCAATTATGACCGTATCAAAGATGTGCCAACGATCAATAGTATGAACATTGTCATTGACGATTTTACCGATTCTATTATACAAACACTTACCAGCAGAAAAGCCGAATTACAGCTGGCTTATGATAACCTCTCCGGCAATCAATCGAATACACATCCATGAATAGGATAGCATCTTACGCTTGCTCTTTAGGAGACACTGGGCAACCTGAATGCTTCACTAATCGCTCCAATGATTGTATCGCAAAACTCATCATTAAAATGGTGTACCAATATTTTGAGCTACCCAAAGAAAATCTATTGGTAAGAAGAAAGTTTGCACGAATTGTTTACCCACGCCAAATAGCGATGTTCCTGATCAATAGTTATACAGGCATGAAAGGTGGCAACATCGCATTTTGTTGTGGTGGGTGGGACAGAGCTACGGTGATCGCAAGCATCCAAACGATAAAAGACAGAGCAAGTATAGAAGATTCCGTACGAAAGGATTTAGACAATATTATTTTAATCATAACCAAAGCGAAACCTGATGAACAAAACCTCAGCAACAAAAAAAAGAGAGTTGTATCTCGAATTTCTACTCCATCAAAAACGTATTACACAGCACAACAAGCCCAGCTTTTCGTTTTGGAATCTCTTCAAATTTAAAAAACGCCCATCATTTGAACACTGTAATTAATCAGCTCTTAGTAGCACTCGTCCTTAGCCTATACTTTTTATCCTGTAGTAGCCAATGGTTTCACATCACACGGAATTATAAAACATTCATCTACACCAGGCCATTGCTTTATGCGATCAGAAAGCGAAAATGCTTCTTTTGCTATTTTAAGTTACGATTTGACCAAGACGGCAATGTAACCAGTTCATTCCGTTGCTCCCTGCTTAACTAGCCGATTAGCCCGCCCACAACAGGATTCATAAAAGAATTATTACCCCCACAATTAAATCTATGCAGCCCAAAATCTATATATCAGGTAGTAGCTTAGGACTACCCGATCAGGAAGTCATTAAAAAAATTGAAGCAGTAAAAACAAAGCTTAAACAGCTAGGATACCTTACTTACTGCCCAATTGAATTGGTGTATCTATACAACCAACAACGAATTAAAGCGGGTTTGGCAGAATGGACAGACCAAACCCATCGAAAAGAAATCATCGGGCTTTGTATTGACTATATGTGCCAGTGTGATGAAGTGTTCTTTCTCGACGATTGGGATGAATGCGAACGTTCCAAAATTGAAAAACTCGTTGCCGAAAAATTAAACATGCCAGTCATTTTTCCGCTACAGCTAAAACCCATCCTAAAACACTTCACCACCCCAAACAATAATTGACCGCCATGTACACTAATGAATGCATTGAACAAGTAAAAGACGTAAGCATTGAAACAGTGGTAAGCCATTTTGTGCCCATCGACAGCCACCACAAAGCTTGCTGCCCGATACATAACGAAAGTACCCCGTCGTTTTCTGTAAATATTGCCAAGAATATATTCAAGTGTTTTGGTTGTGGAGCTGGTGGCGATGGTATCAGTTTCGTACAACAGTACCGGAGAGTAACATTTCTTGAAGCAGTAGAAATCATTGCCGGAATTGCTCATATAGATTTGATCACCGAGCAAAAATATACGCCCGAGCAACAAATTCAATACTTGAAACTTCGTGAAGAAAAGAAGACCAAGCTACAGCTGCTCATAGAAGCACAGGAGTTATACAAAACGGAACTATGGAAGAACGACGAAGTACTCCAATATCTGCATGAAGTCCGTCGTTGGGATTATGATACGATTAAACATTGGGGTATGGGCTTTGCACCCAATAACAATCGTAGCCTTTGCGACCAATACTCCAACAAAGGATTATTACCATTAGCTATTGGAGCTGGTTTGGTTCGCGAAAAAGAAGAAAGATGCTATGACGTTTACCAAAATCGAATATTGTTTCCCATCCACAATGAAAAAGGAGAGCTGATTTCTTTTGGCGGGCGAGTGCTCAGCGATAAGGACGCTAAACTTTACGGCAAGTATAAAAACGGGTACAGCTCAGACTTATACAATAAAAGCAAAACCATTTTTGGATTAGACAAAGCAGATAAGAGCATCAACGAATTAGAATTTGCTATCCTGGTCGAAGGTTATGCGGATGTCATTTCGATGCACAAAGCGGGTGCGACCAATACGATTGCCACTTGTGGCACAGCACTAACGGAAGAACAAGCCCGTTTGATTAAAAGATATACCAATAGTATCGTACTCATGCGTGATGGTGATGAGGCGGGCATTAAAGCCACTGAAAAAGATGTGCGCATCCTGTTGGCACACGATTTTAAAGTTGAAGTCATGGCACTGGCTGAAAAGAAAGACCCTGACGATTATGCCAAAACATTTTTTATCCAAAACAAAATATTGAGCAATGAACATGAACTATCAACAGCAGTATGAAGAACTAGAGCAAAAATATGAACAGCTCTACAATGCCATTGTAGCGGCACGTAAGGTGCAAAAAGTACAAGAAGAAAACAGGCGGTGCTTTAGGAAATGCACACAAGATTTAGAGCAGGAAAGAGCAAAAGTAAATAGCCTGGATAAACTCATCGCCCGAGAGAAAACAGCCCGTGCCGGAGCACAGGCCAATTTATTCTAAAAATCAACAGCACACATGATCATACCGATTATACAAGAGATAAGAGATAACAAGCAAGATGCCATCATGTGGCAAGTAGAACGATGGATGAATGAAGCGGGTACTAATCCCAATGCCCGTGCCATAGCCATTGACCGGATCAGTGTTTTATTGACCTGTATCAAATCGAAATTTGTACAGGAAGACTATATGGATTTAATCTGTGCAGAGAAGGCATATAAGATAAAGAAACGCCAATTATTAGACCCAATTGCTGATTATACCGCAGCTACCCAAGCTGCAAAAGAACGCAAAGAAAACAGGGACGATGAGGATTGGAACTGGATTCCGTCCTGGGCAGATAAAGATGAAGTGCTGCAGCTCGGATTCGTTGAGCGATTAGATAAACAGCATACAGGCTACTATTTTAAATCAGATGGTAACTCCTTAGTGCAGCGTACCAATTTTATCATAAAACCTTTGTACCATATCTACGGAAATGATAATCGTCGTATGATCTGTGTCAATAATGGCTTTATCGAAGTGGTTATCGAAATACCCAGTAAGAATATGTTGATCCCCGATCAATTTATGGCTGCTTTATTCCATCAGGGTAATTTCCAGCAAAAAGCGGGATTCACTAAATTTCACCTGGTGCAAATCAATTTAAAATACGGGGAGCAGTTCCCATTGGTTCACCCGATTGATAACTTAGGCTGGCAGAATGAAGAAGGTTTTTTCGCTTTTGCCAACAGAACCTACCGACCACCAACGAACCCTAACGAAGTTGGTGTAATCAGCGTATATGACGAGTATGGTGTAGTTCAAGTGGATAAAAACAGGTATTTGTCGCCATCCCAGAGTAAGGCGAACGAACGAGTAAGAGGAAACGACAATATTTACGAAAATGATATGTTCCTAAGCTATGTGGAATCGTCCATCAATTTTGAACAGTGGTGCGCCCTGATGGAGCAAGTCTATGATAAGGCCGCTTGGATGGGCATTGCATTTAGCATTGCCACTTTATTTCGGGACGTAATAATGCACGTTACCAAAATACCCCATTTATATGCTTATGGCGCTGTAGGGGCGGGAAAGTCTGAATTTGGGGAGAGCATTAACAATCTGTTCTTTTCAGGGAAGGATAACAAGGGAGATTTGAACAAGCCCATGAACCTAAACCAGGGCACAGAATTTGCTTTTTGGAATCGTATGGAGCGGTTCAACAATTGCCCCAATGCCCTGAATGAGTTTGACGAATGGGCTATTGATGATAATTGGTTTCGGGGTATTAAATCTGCTTATGATGGGGAAGGAAGATCAAAAGGGTCGAAAGAAAAGAACCGTTCCATTTCCCAAAAAGTAAACTGTACGCTTATACTCATGGGTCAGTACTTGGGTACTCGTGATGACAACTCTGTATTGACCCGTTCTTTGCCCATTGCTTTTAAAGTAATACCAGCAGCCGAACGTCCGGAAGCACAAATAAAAGCATTCACGCTCTTAAAAGAACTAGAGTCCAAAGGGCTGAGTTCTATCCTTACGGAAATGATGGACTTGCGCCCGTTGATCAAAAGTATGTTCGCCAATTCTTTTGCAATCATACAAAAAAGGCTTGTAGATGAATTGCGTTCCGAAGGCGTTAATGCTCCTTTGCGGATATTGAAAAACATAAGCTGTATGATTGCCGTTACAGAGATTGCTTTATTCAAATTTAAGTTGCCTTATACCATTGATGAATTTTTCAATTATAGTAAAGGTTATGTCCGTCAAATGACGAATCTAGTAACAAGTACTTCGGGGGTTTCAGAGTTTTGGAGTACTGTTGAATACTTGTTTGACAGAGGCATGATTAAAGAAGGAATGGACTTTGAAGTAAGCACAGAAACAAGCATTACCATTACCACAGAAGATAAGAGCACAGAAAAGAAAACATACCTACCAGGTAAAACAATCCTATTCCTTCGCTTTGAAGGAATACACAAACTTTACTTGGAGATATGTGCGAAGACCCGTAAAGTCGGTCTGAATGAGTCCACGCTAAAGCTGTATATGAAGGACCAAAAATGGTTTTGCGGCTGGATGAAAAGCAAGCGTTTTAAAGGACGTGGCCCGACCAGCTGCTTTGCTTATGATTATGACGAATTGAATATAAATTTAGTTCGTGAAAGCGCAGCTGACGCAGAGCTGATACCGATTGAATTAATAGGCGAAGTAAACACACCTATTGAAGTTGTACCAGGACAGGAAAAATACAAAGCTATGGTGGTGCAATATTCAAGCCTAGTGGATGGCACAGGAGCAACAAGAACCTATACGACCATGTACAACTGTTTCTTTACAGACCCGTTAGCATTGGGCACGATTACAAAAGGTTATAAAATTCAGCTAAAGGGCAATATGAGCATTATCCAAAATGGTCAGAAAGAATACCGGACAATTGATGTTACGGATTTTGAAAGCGTCCCTAATTTCCAAAACTTCGAGCGTAAAATAATTACTCCTAAAGATCCCCCTAAAACGATGGAATAATTGCGCTTTATTTTTTTACCCTATGAATCCCCTAAAATCAAAAATCAGTAAAATCCGTACCTACAACACCTACAGAACTACAATAGTTATTAAAGTATTGAAAATCAATAATAATACTCTATAAATAGTCTTTAAAAGTTGTAGTTCTCTGTAGTTTTGTGTAGGTACGTTGTAGGTGTTGTAGGTATTGTAGGTGTAGTTTTCATGGTATGGAAGTGCCCAAACAGCAATTATTTTTTAAAAACGTGGAAATTTCCCTGCTTTTTTAAATTGCTAGGTGTTAGGTTTGCAGCAAGTTATTATTGATAAGTAGTTATTAACGCTATTTGTTATTTGGAAATAATACAAATGATGTACATTAGCAGCAGCATTTAATTAAAGACGAAAATAAGAGCAAAGAAGAATATAAAATAGATAAAAGATGATTTGCGTTTAGCAAATACGACGCTGTAACAGAAAATGTAGGAACTTTCTTAGCACACAGCGAGTATGTACTGAACGCCTACGGAGATTTCCGTGGGTGTTTTAGTATTACTTGTGTGTGGGCTTCCTACTGCCTCTGTTACGAGTATATACAAAAGACACTCACGGAAAACCCCTGACAGTAAAAATAGCAACAGGCGGCGTACTAATTGAGTGAAAACAAACAACACTTTCATTCATTCTAAAACTACCGTCTATGATTCAGATACAACATTCCGGATAAATTTTATCCTTAATACAATGCTTCGTTCGAAGCAAATTCCCATTTATTCCTTTTCCACAATTATAGTACAGTGCATCATCCATGAATAGCATACCCTCATACAAAAATGTCGCCAATTTCAAGACATTTAAAGGCATATACGTCGATTCATGTAATACTTACTATCTATGTGACTTCTATTATTTAGAAGCGGTTAACACGTATGGAATTTACCATGTCCATATTGAATTTCACGACAAAGTAAAACAGGAATTTAATCTTCGGTTTACTTGTGTTAATGACATTTGGACATGTGATCATCTCGAAGGATTGGCAAAAGAGCTTATCAAAGATTTGATTGAAGTCATTAAAGTACTGGAACAAAAGAGGATTAAATAATACAATAATTATTCAAGCGTTAAAGAATTTATTTATTAAAATACATTTCGTTTTTTAAAATCTGATTTTTTAGTTTTACCGAAATAATTAATAACTGAAAGTTATTGTTCTACGAAAATTTTATTAATCATTTAAAATTCGTTGAATAATTTATCCAAAGGTTTGATTTGCAGTTATTTTTTTCTACCAATGTATTTACTCACCACATAAAATCAGTGTATGAACAAAAGCCCACCATTCAATATTTAGTAGAAATTATTATATTTACATAACGATTTAAAATAAACCGATATGAAAAGATTGCTCGTACTCCTACTTGTATTATCGTTGCCTATTATTTCCTTTGCACAGTGCTGGAAAACAATTGACGCGGGTACCATGCACACGATAGCATTGAAAACTGATGGTACCTTATGGGCATGGGGATATAATAATGGCGGGCAATTAGGCGATGGTACTGTAACAACTAGAACAGTACCTACCCCGATAGGCACTGCCACAAACTGGCAATTCATAAGCGCTGGGTATAGTCATTCTGTAGCTATCAAAACAGATGGTACTTTATGGGCATGGGGTAATAATTCCAATGCACAACTAGGTGATGCTACTACTACAGGCAGAACTGCACCAATTCAAATAGGGACCACCAATAATTGGCAATCAGTGAGTGCAGGATCAGGTTATACGCTGGCTATAAAAACAGACGGCAGCATGTGGGGCTGGGGCTATAATGGAGATGGGGAATTGGGAGTGGGTGATTTCGTAGATCGGGCTGGCCAGACACAGATAGGCGCCGGTAAGAGCTGGCGCTCAGTAAGCGCAGGGATCACCCATTCAATGGCTATTGCAACAGACGGCACTTTATGGGCTTGGGGAGAGAACCGCTTTGGCGAGGTGGGCAACGGAAAAGTAGTACCTGTGCTGAATCCCACCCAAATAAGTACAGCTACAGACTGGCAATTTATTTGTGCAGGCAGCAGCTATTCTATGGCCATAAAAACAGATGGCACTTTATGGACCTGGGGCATCAATGGCGATGACCAATTGGGGGATGGAACCTTTACAGACAGGCATACCCCTGCTCAGGTAGGTACTGGCCACGACTGGCAATCCGTTAAGGGATATAAGCAAACTATGGCTGTAAAAAAAGACGGCACTTTGTGGGTTTGCGGTGATAACCAACACGGAGAATATGGAAATGGTAGCGTCTTGTATTGGGCGGACTCGCTGGTGCAAGTGGGTACTTCCGCTACCTGGCAATTAAGTGCTGCAGGATACGAGTATAGTATCGCATTGCAGTCGGACGGGAGTATATGGACCAGCGGCATCAACGACAAAGGCCAATTGGGGGACAATACGACTACTGAAAGACACAACTTAGCAAAAATAAGTTGTGACCCTTTGGATATTCCCATAATTGACGCTGCACAAACAACTGTTGCCATCTATCCCAATCCATCTACAGGTACTTTCCAACTACTCCATGCACCTGCGCTTCAATCGCTGCAATTGTACGACCTGCAAGGCCGGTTGTTGAAGCAATGGGATCAACCCGCCGCACAAACGGTATTTGACATTGCCGAGTTAGCTCCTGCACTATACTTGCTGCGTATGAATGCTACCGACAACAGCCATCTATTCACCAAGCTCAATTATGTACGATGAAACAACTCATAAGTTTAG
>DBTQ01000002.1:0-2847 GCA_002307135.1 Bacteroidetes bacterium UBA1312 | reverse complement strand
TAGTTTTGGCACACATGGCTTCTTTAGTGATAGTGTTCGTTATGCCGATGGTACTGCTGTTCGCAAATTAGGTGCTGGCTATCTAACCATGCAGTCTTCGGGAAAAATAATAGTAGCCGGAGGCGATGGTACCACCTACGCTAGATTTTTATTTCGGATCAATACAGATGGCAAACTAGATACCACTTTTGGCACTAGAGGNNACGATGAAACAACTCATAAGTTTAGCCATAGTATTGCTTTGCTGCTTCAATACCCAAGCCCAATACCAAGATGGTTTAGACCCAACCTTTGGAACTAAAGGAATTGTTACTAAAGGCAGTTCTATAATGTATGATGATTGGGGCATTTGGAGTGCTCTATTGCAACCCGATGGTAAAATTGTCGTATCATTAAGTAACGCTAACCACATTATTCGATTTAATGCCGATGGCAGTATCGACAATAGTTTTGGCACACATGGCTTCTTTGCCGATAGTGTACGTTATACCGACGGAACAGCGGTTCGCAAATTACTTATCGGCTATATAACCATACAATCTTCGGGAAAAATTGTTGCTGCAGGAGGTGATAATGATAAAGGCATCGGATTTTTATTTCGGATCAATACCGATGGTACATTAGATACCACTTTTGGCACTAGAGGCATGGCATTGGGAGATGGGGGCGTGTTACTCGCACAGCCTGATGATAAAATCTTAAGTACAACATACTATTCAAGCGATTATTACCAACGGCTTTCTCGCTATCTGCCCAATGGCACTATCGACAGCAGCTTTGGCATATATGGGAAAGTGGTGAACCCTTCGGCAAAGATAGGTACAGGTGTGGATATGGCACTCATGCCTGACGGGCGTATAGTAGCCATGTACGACTACTTCGGCGCAGCCCGCTATATGCCCGATGGCAGCCTTGATACCACATTCAACCATACGGGTATGGCGTCCATATTTTCCGGTTTCAGTTCACCATACCCACATGCTATTGCGGTGCGCCCCGATGGTAAAGTATGGGTGGCAGGGCATGGCTCATGGTCGGCTACAGTAGCCTATTTTATCTTAGCTCGTTTCAATGCCGATGGCAGTATAGACACCAGCTTCGACCCCACAGGCTACAAAGAATACGCTTGGGACACAGGTGCCGAAAACAAATGCCGCGATATGCTGCTGCAACCTGATGGTAAAGTAGTATTGGGCGGCAGGGTTATGAACAGCGTAACTACTAAAAACAATTTTGCACTGTTGCGGATATGGCCCGATGGCAGAACAGACAGTACATTTGGCGATAATGGCAAACGCTTTACACAAGTAAGTGGCGCAGTTGACAGGGGTGATGAGCTGTATAAAATGCTCTTACAGCCCGATGGAAAGTTAATTGCTCTGGGTACTACTATTGTACCTCTTTCATCAGGCACCACTTTAATGGCGGCTATGGCTCGCTATAGTGTAGATAGCAAAACAGGTATCACGGAAATACCCAATCAGCAGCGAGCAGTAAGTGTTTACCCCAACCCATCTACAGGCACCTTTCAGCTACTCCATGCACCTGCGCTCCAATCGCTGCAACTGTACGATCTGCAAGGCCGGTTATTGAAGCAATGGAGTCAACCTGCCGCACAAACGGTATTTGACATTGCCGAGCTAGCCCCTGCACTATACTTGCTGCGCATCAATGCTACTGACAATAGCCATCTATTCACCAAGCTCAATTATGCACGATGAAACAACTCATAAGTTTAGCCATAGTATTATTTTGCTGCCTTAGCAATAGCTATGCCCAATACCAGGATGGTTTAGACCCAACCTTTGGAACTAAAGGCATTGTCACTAAAGGTAGTACTATTATGTACGATGATTGGGGCATACAAGATGCAGTACTGCAGGCTGACGGTAAAATCGTAGCATCAGCGGGTATCCGTTACATTGTTCGATTTAATGCCGATGGCAGTATCGACAATAGTTTTGGTACACATGGCTTCTTTACGGATAGCATACGCTATGCCGACGGTACAGCTGTTCGCAATTTGACTCATGGTGATATGACCATACAGTCTTCCGGCAAAATAGTCGTTGCAGGAGGTGATAATGATAAAGGCATCGGATTTTTATTCCGTATAAATACCGATGGTAAACTAGATACCACCTTTGGTAATAGAGGTATGGCTTTGGGCAATACTGGCCGTTTGCTGGCACAGCCTGACGATAAAATTATAGCGTCAGGTTATAGCACATGGTTTGGCTATCATATATTGTTGGAACGCTATAAGAGCAATGGATTGGTCGATAGTAGTTTTGGCAATGATGGCATAGTAGAAGACTCTGGTATAAAGCAGAATGAATCAGGCAAGGTCGCATTCTTGCCCGACGGGCGTTTTGTAATCTTGCTCGACTATTTCGGCGCAGCCCGCTATATGCCCGATGGGAGGCTCGACACCACATTCAACCATACAGGCATAGCATCTGTATTTTCGGGTTTTACAGCACCATATTCCCCTGCTATGGCTGTATGCCCAGACGGTAAAATATGGTTCGCAGGCTACTCGCCTTTTGATCCGACTCCTAACCCCTATATAGTTGGGCGGCTCAATGCCGATGGCAGTATCGACAGCAGTTTAGCAGGTATAGGTTATACCAGCTACGATTGGACTGCGGGGACGTACAACAAATGCCGCGATATGCTGCTACAGCCCGATGGTAAAGTGGTATTGGGCGGTATAGCGGGCAATCCTACTACAGGCGAGGACAATTTCGGGCTAATTCGCATCAAGCCCGATGGCAGAATAGACAGTACATTTGGCGATAATGGCAAGCGCTTTACACAAGTAAGTGGTGCAGTTGATCGGGGCGA
>DBTQ01000034.1 GCA_002307135.1 Bacteroidetes bacterium UBA1312 | reverse complement strand
TTTGTATTGACCCGCCGGTACCATCCGGAAGCGTTGGATGATGTCAAAGTAGTCCGCGTGCATTTTGTGGGTACTGACTGCTTTGGCAAATGGCAGATCCACATAACCAACTCCAGGGTGTATCCGGATGCCTTCAAAGGTCAGGTCGTATAGATGGAGACTGTCTTTGTAATTTAACATATAGTAGCAGTCTATATGGATGTCCACTACGGTATCAATGGTCGTACGGTACGATAAGCGTTGCGTAAATTTATTTTCAACACTACTTATAGGATATTCTATACTCAATAACGTGCTGTCTGTCACGTTCTTGCCAAAGGCAGAACTGTAGCAGAGCAAACAGAGTATAGGTATAAACAATCGGGGCATGTAGCGATTAAAATTGGGTGTTGTACAATTGTTAATGTTAACAAATGTGAAAGGTTATATTGAAATTTCAAAATATACAAACCGACAATTACTATTAATATATTTTTATAATATTATTTATAGAGTTCATTTTATGTTTTTATCACATATAGTAATTGTGATTTTAAAATAAATAAAGTTGCAAACGATACAAAATACTTACCGTAATGCCACATTTACCCTTCAAAAGAACTATATCCCTAAGAGCCTCCGATAGAAGGTTTTAATTTAAGTGATGATGGCGTGCTGTAAAAATGTCTAAAAATATTTTTAAAATATTTTTAGACATTTGTAGTGTTACATAGCTAAAAATAACACGTATTCTTTTGCCAGTGTGTGTTCTACCCGAATTTAAAATAAAAATATTAAAACTATACAAATAAATAAAATGAACGGTTTTTTATCGCTAAAATTAATGCGGATGATGTAATGTGGTGTTTAATTATTACACTTTTACAGAAGGTCTGCACGGTAAAAGGTAACCTTTTTGAATTGTTCTTTTACCACTCAAAATAATACTGAAAAGAAAACTTTTTCTTACTTTCCTACAAACAGACAGTCATTGAATTGAAAACTACTTGGATGTTTTATAATTTTTCTTTGCCTATACCCCAATGTTCTGGTTTGACGTGAATACCTTTAGAAATAAAAATTTACGGGCATTTTTATACGCTCTAATTAGTACTAATACCTTTCCATAAGTGTCAAGCTTATTAGTACAATTATAAACAAGGGTATATGATATAGGTTTATTACTCATTGTGGTTGTATTTTTATAGAATTACAGAAATACCAAAAATAAGTTTACACCAAAGAACGCCTAAAAACATAAAACCGCTGAAAATCAGCGGTTTTAATAAAAAGTTTACATCTAAAAACAGTCTGTAAACAAGGGTAGTGGAGCCGCCGGGATTCGAACCCGGGTCCAAACATATGCCCAATAAGCTTTCTACATGTGTATTCCGTTATTGTATTTCAGTAAAAAAGCAGGAAACGGACCAACCAACCTATTACCTAGCTACTTTGATTTCACCTTGGAGGCGTAGCAACACCTTAGCTATCCCAATTTTTGTTTGATTTAGACGGCGGCTACAGCTATGGGCTACTGCATTAGCGGCGGTCAAAATGGGCGACTAATCTCCGATTAGGCAGCCATGGCATACGTAGTATTGCCAGTTATAGTTTGAACCTTCAGATTTACGTGCTAATGATACAACGCACGACACGCTTACTTATCCTGCCTTATGCTGTCAAAACCAGTCGGCCCCAATTTGTTTTGCATTTACAGTTGAACACACAAAGTTACAGCTAAAAAAGAGAAGAATAACATTCATTTCTATTTACTTAGAAATTATAACGCTTACATTTCCAGCTCTTGCAATAATATTCTATCAGGTCCTTTATACCCATAAAAAAAGAAATAACCATCATGATATTTTATCTCAAAAACATCATATATTTTCAAAAGTTCATCAGCTATTTTATCGTCCGCGTCTTCAATATCATCATATTCATCTACGATTGGTTGACTAATCTTTGCCATGGCATTAGTTATCTGCCCGCTCTCAAATTGGTATAGCACTTCCAAGAGTGTTTCCTTGTCATTAAATTTTTGATCGGCAACTTTCATTTTCTTTTTAAAATTTGAGTAAAGTTATGGTTTAGATATTTTGTGCTCCAAGAACTATTTCCGAATATATCGTTATTTTATTTTCATTAATGGTCTGGTCAAAAAATTTGTTTGTAAAAAAGGTGCAATTATAAGGGTAATGAATTTTTAATCCTGCGCTTACATCTTGGTAATTTATTATGTAGAATATTGCATAAAATTAAATAAAAATGCAAATAAATAGACAATTCCTTATCGTCGCTGTAGGGTCAATTTGTACATTTTCTTCTTGTACAAAACAATTGAATTCTGATAGTATTCAACCCTCAAAAGCAATTCCTCCTAAATCCACTGCAAAGATTAGCGGAGCTACCATTTTAGGTGCTCCTGTAATGGAAGCTAAAGTCTATAAATTACTCCCAGGATACAACAGCAGTGATGACTTCGAGGCAAGTGGTGTACAATATCTAAATGGCTATTTTTATGTAGTGTTTGACAACAGATATAAAATTGCTAAAATCAAAAGCACACTGCCAGAGAATAGTTCTTACAATTCGTTATTAAGCTCCGGTTCTGGAGATTCTGGTTTTGAAGCAATAACGTACGACAGTTATAATACTCCAAACTTTTACGTAGCCGAAGAGGCAGTAAGTCATAATGGATCATACCAACCCCGTATTCGCGAGTATGATGCAGACATGAACTATCAAAGCAGTTTATGGGCTGAATACTATTTCACATCAGCAAATAGCAATAAAGGATTTGAAGGTATTGCTTGGGTAAATAGAGGCGGGGATGATTACATATTGGGATTAGTAGAAGGAACAGGAAAGGTTCCCGTACTTAAAAAGACAAGTTCCAAATGGGAATTTGTAACAGAAATCACCTTACCTTCTTCGGTTACTTTTGACGATTATTCAGATATCACAATATACGGCAACAAAATAGGGATAACTTCTCAAGAAGATGGGCAACTTTGGATTGGTAGCTTAAGTTCAACGTCTTGGTCAATAACAGGCGGTACAGCATACGAACTACCGAAGGGTAGTAGTACTGGGGTTGTTGGTTCTGGCAGTAATTTTCTTTATGCCAATATTGAAGGTATTTCTTTTATAAGTGACACTCAGATTGTGCTTGTTTCAGATAAAAAGAAATCTGATCAGCCAGACTATCAAAAATACAAAGACCAATCAATACATATATTTAATCTGCCATAATAGATTTAAATAACAGAAACCACCCGATATTAATTGAAACGAAAAATCCTCGAAATATTAGTTTCGAGGATTTTTCGTTTCAATTAAACAGTTTTTTTGTTTTAAACAGGTAAAAGCTAAGCTATCAAACTATTCGATTACATACAGATGTGCTTCTGTTTTCAATTATTTACTTAAGTGCATACTACGTTCTTTGTATAAATTGCGAAACCAAGGATCTCGAAGGTTTTTTATAAACCGTATTGCTTCACCCGTACTCTTCATTTCAGGGCCGAGTTCTTTATTCACATTCGGGAATTTATTAAAACTAAATATAGGTTCTTTTACTGCAAAACCTTCTAATTTATTTACCATTGTAAAATCTTTGAGTTTCGCACCTAACATTACTTGTGTCGCTATATTAAGATATGGAACTCCATATGCTTTGGCAATAAAAGGTGTAGTACGACTAGCTCTAGGATTGGCTTCTATTACAAAAACCTTACCATCTTTAATGGCATATTGGATATTAATCAATCCAATAATATTTAGACTTCTTGCTATTTTTTTTGCAATATCTACCATTTCATCAACTACCAATGGAGCTAGATTAAATACAGGTAACACTGAATGGCTATCACCACTATGAATACCGGCTGGTTCAATATGTTCCATGATACCCATAATATGTACATCCTTACCATCACATATTGCATCAATCTCAGCTTCCTGACAACGATCAAGGAAATGATCAATCAATATTTTATTACCAGGTAGATGTTTTAATAAACTGACTACACTCTTTTCGAGTTCATCATCATTAATAACAATACGCATTCGCTGACCGCCTAATACATAAGAAGGACGAACCAACACAGGATAGCCAACTTCTTTAGCCACTTCTATCGCATCATCAGTTCCGTATGCGGTTCCATAGTTAGGATAAGGGATGTCCAATTCTTTCAACAAATCAGAAAAACGACCGCGGTCTTCAGCAATATCCATGGCATCGAAAGAGGTACCTAT
Source organism: Bacteroidetes bacterium UBA1312 (assembly GCA_002307135.1). Taxonomy (GTDB): domain Bacteria; phylum Bacteroidota; class Bacteroidia; order Chitinophagales; family Chitinophagaceae; genus Rurimicrobium. The sequence goes on along the minus strand of DBTQ01000034.1, from coordinate 287,796 downwards.
GATTTTGATACCTTTTTCTTCCAAACGTTTGGCTAGTTTCAATGCTGTTTGCCCACCTAATTGTACAATTACACCTTCTGGTTGTTCGTGTTCAATAATTTCCCAAAGATGTTCCCAATATACCGGTTCAAAATATAATTTGTCTGCAATATCAAAATCTGTAGATACCGTTTCAGGATTACAATTAACCATTATGGCTTCGTATCCAGCTTCTTTTATTGCCAAAAGACCATGAGTACAACAGTAATCAAATTCAATTCCCTGACCGATTCGGTTAGGCCCACTACCCAATACAATTATTTTTTTCTTTTCGTCGCGTTTACTTTCATTTTGTAATAATGCTTGGTGATCTCCCTCTTCTGGCGACTCAAATGTGCTATAGAAATATGGCGTTTTCGCTTCAAATTCAGCACTACATGTATCTACCATTTTGAATACTCGCTTTATTCCAAGGCTTTTGCGATATTCATAAACAGCATCTCCATCGCTATCTTTCATAAAGTCAGCAATTTGATCATCGCTAAAGCCCATTTTCTTGGCCTGCCATAATAATTCTGCGGGTATTTTTTCCAGGTGTTTATACTCTTTTATTTGGTTTTCCAGATTTACAATATCCTGAATTTGATATAAAAACCAACGGTCTATTTGTGTGATTTCTTTAATCGTTTTAATGGATACACCTGCAGCAATTGCTTCACGTATGCGGAAAATTCTATCCCAAGTTGGGCGCTTCAAATATTCTATTAATTCCTCAGCTCGCATATTACTGCTAATACTGCTCAATCCTGTCGCATTGTTTTCAAGGCTCTGGCAAGCTTTTTGTAAAGCTTCGGTAAATGTACGACCGATGGCCATTACCTCTCCGACAGATTTCATCTGCAAACCCAAAGTATCATCTGCGCCTTTGAATTTATCAAAATTCCAACGAGGTATTTTTACAATTACATAATCCAATGCAGGCTCAAAATAAGCAGAGGTTGTTTCCGTAATTTGGTTTTTTAATTCATCAAGATTATAGCCAATAGCAAGCTTTGCGGCTATTTTAGCAATTGGGTAACCCGTTGCTTTGGAGGCCAATGCAGAGGAACGACTAACACGCGGATTGATTTCAATAGCAATAATCTCTTCTGTTTCGGGATTGAGCGCAAATTGAACATTGCACCCACCAGCAAAGTTGCCCAAATCGCGCATCATATTAATAGCTGTATTACGCATCAGCTGAAATGCAGTATCGCTTAATGTCATCGCCGGAGCAACAGTGATGCTATCTCCAGTATGGATACCCATTGGGTCAAAATTCTCGACAGTGCAAATGATAACAACGTTATCTGCAGCATCTCGCAGTAATTCTAATTCGAATTCTTTCCAACCCAAAACTGCCTTTTCCACTAATACTTCGTGTATAGGAGAGGCTTTCAAACCTGCTTCCAAGGCAGCTTCCAATTCGTCTTTATGTTTAACAAAACCACCACCTGAACCTCCTAAAGTAAAAGACGGGCGAATAACCAATGGTATGCCTATTTCTTGTGCATATTCCTTTCCTTCAAGCATGGAATTAGCAACACGAGCCGGAGCTACTGGTATGCCCATTTCTATCATCCAATTGCGAAATAAATCGCGGTCTTCAGCCTTATTAATTGCTTTTATATCAACACCGATAAGACGAACATTGTATTTTTCCCAAATCCCCAATTCATCAGCTTCTTTAGCAAGATTGAGCGCTGTCTGCCCTCCCATTGTTGGCAATACCGCATCAATGTTATTTTCTTCGAGAATTTGCTCAATACTTTCTACCGTCAGTGGTAACAGATAAACCTTATCGGCCACAATCGGATCCGTCATAATAGTGGCGGGATTAGAATTGATAAGGACAGTCTCTATACCCTCTTCGCGGAGACTACGAGCTGCTTGCGAGCCTGAATAGTCAAATTCGCAGGCCTGACCAATAACAATAGGTCCAGAACCAATGATAAGTACACTTTTGATGGAATTGTCGCGCGGCATTTTCTTTAAATAAAAAAGTAAAATTGTAAATTATAATTGGGTTCGCTGAGCAGAATGCCTACCGAATGGTAGATACAAAAATCGGGCTCAACGCCCGAGGTGCAAAAGTAATAGAATTTTGCCGTTTGTAAAAGAGTTTATTGTTCCGGAAACCTCTGATTTTAAAATATTAATTTTATCATCAATGAAATGTATTGGAATGTTATTTTTTGGGTTCAGTATAAAGTATTATAAACTCTACACGTCTATTGCGCGCCCTGCCCTCTTCTGTAGCATTACTTGCCACCGGAATACGAGAACCAAATCCCCAGGTTTCAATACGTTCTCTTTTAACATTGTAATCTACCAATACTCTCTTTGCACTATCAGCACGTTGTCCAGAGAGTTTGTTGTTATAATCTTCTGAACCAACAGTATCCGAATGTCCACTGATAAGTATTGCCGTTTTATTGTATTCATTAAGTGCATTCGCAAAGCGTTTCATTGAAGGTAAGCTCCCTTCGGAAAGACTTGATTGATTGAAAGCAAATAATAAATTCGATGGAAAAACAACTTTTACGGTATCTTTAAGGCGAGTAACGATGGCATCTTTCAACGAATCTTTGAGCATATTATATGCGCCATTCAAGTATCCACGGTGCTTGCCTAAATTGTGCTTTGAAGATTTACATGCAACCAATGAACTGAAGCTTATGATCACAGCTACAAAAAATAAAATTCTACTTTTCATAATCATTTATTATTAAATAATAAGGTATTAATCGTCAATTATTAGAGCTATTATACAACTAATTTAAATCCTACACCATGTATTGTTTGTATTTCTACTCCATCTTGACCTTTGATGTATTTTCTTAATTTAGTAATAAACACGTCCATACTTCTACCTAAAAAATAGTCATCTTTGCCCCATATTTCGGTAAGAATATCTTCTCGTTTAAGCACCTTGTTGGTATTGAGGTAAAAATATTTGAGTAACTCAGCTTCACGTTGAGTAAGTTGAATTCTTTCTGTGGGAGTAATAATTAATAAATTTTTAAAATCGAACCCAATCGAACCCATTATTACAGGATCGGACAATTCATTTTGTTTACGCTGAGTTCGTTTTAAAAAAACATCCATACGCAACAATAGCTCCTGCATATTGAATGGTTTAGTGATATAATCATCTACGCCTTTCTGAAATCCCGCTATTTTAGACTCATCTGTATTTACAGCGGTAAGCAATAAAATAGGAATTGATTCATTTTTCTTTCTTATTTGGGCTGCTAGTGTCAATCCATCTTTTTTGGGTAGCATTACATCCAACAAGCAAATATCAAACGCATGACGCATGAATTGTTGCCAACCGGTTTCACCATCACTACAATAAATAACTTCATAGCCATTTTCTTCTAGGCTATCTTTAATAATAAAACCCAGCGAGGAGTCATCTTCTACAAATAATACTCTTGCTTTATATATTGCCATTGATTTGGTTTTTGTCGGTGTAAGCTAAAGAGATGGTAAATATAGTTCCTTTTGCTAATTCGCTATTAAATTTTACAATACCATGATGCAATTTTACAATATTATAAACATAATTTAACCCTAGTCCGAAGCCTTTTACATCATGTATATTGCCAGTTGGTACCCTATAAAATTTCTTAAATAAGTGTTTATGATATTGTTTATCAATACCTATACCATTATCTGAGACAGATATTATTATCTCTTTTTTATTTAGTACCGAAAGATCGATGTTTATTTCTGGTGTTTTATCACAATACTTCAGTGCATTATCAACAAGATTGCGAATTGCATTACTCAAATGAAGCATATCGCCAATAAAGACAACAGGTTGCTCCGGAAGGTTTAGGTGAATGTGTCCACCTTTAGATTCAGCAAATTTGTCGAAGCTGTCTTTGACAAGTTTTAATACATCTTGCCAAATAAATCGCTCTTTTTTGAGCAAAAGTTTACTTTTTTCTGACTGCGCCATGTGTAATACACGCTCCACCTGTTGACTTAGCTGCGTCGATTCTTTAAGAATAATATCGGTATAATTATTGAGGCGCTGTGGGTTGTTAATAATATTTGCGTCTTTCAAAACGTTCGCCGACATCTGAATAGATGCAAGCGGTGTCTTTAACTCATGTGTCATATTATTCACAAAGTTTTTTTGTACTTCGCTGAGACGTTTCTGTCTCAATATCACAAAAAGTAGATAGCCCAAAAAACCAATAACACATATTAGTACTAAGGAAGAAATAACCCAAATGGTCATCTGCGAAGTAATAAATTGTTTTCGTTTGGGGAAATAAACACCGAAGTAATAATTCTCTCTTTTTATATGAGGAAATTCAACTATCTTATTATCCATTTTATCACCTCCAGCAACGTGTACAATCTTCTGATAGTTTACTTTCTCGCTCATACAATCATATAAGCCAAATTGGAAATCAGTTAACAAAGATTGATTAACAAAAGCAGCTGTCAGGTAATGTTGAAGTACTTTCTCTTCAACATAAACATTTATCTGAACTACAAAATAATCATTATTAATCTTCTCAACAGGACTATAGTTAGGCATTTGAACCTCCTTGAGGGTCATTACATCTTTAGCAACTTGAGTTAATGCTTCGTTGACACTGAGGTTAAATTCTGTTTCTTGCAAGTCATACGCACGACGCACCCAATAAGTTTGAGTAATAATAATACCTGCTGATGCCAATAAGGCAAAAATCATTATTAGTCTTATACTTGCATTTTTCATTGTAGGGTGGTAAAGGTATTAATTATTTTATTTTCCATAATGTACCCCTTGTATTAGAAGACAAATTCATATATGGTGTGTAATTTTCAAGAAGAAATTTTTTCCAAATGGCATAATGTGTTGTCTGAACAAACTCAGTTTTTCGCTCCGAACAATCTATGATATATTTAGTTTGATGCTGTTGTAAATTGTTAATGATAGAATTGAGTATTTGATGATCTGTATCCCATGTTGGATACCAAAACCAAAAGTGCTGATAAAGCCACTTTGATGGTGATAATATCTGAAACTGATTATATAAATAAACATAACGAGAATCGCCAAACACATAAAGTTCACCATCTTCGAGCTGTTGTTGTTGAAGGTACTGATATTCAGACGTGTTTTTTAGCCAAACATAGTTTTGAGTAGATATATGTGGGCGATAGTGGCACAATAATAATACCAATATCATGGTCAATACATAACCTGATTCTAAAATTCTATATACTGGCTTATTACCAAGGTTTGTAAATGCCAAAAGAATAAAAAGCAATATTGGCAAAGCGGCAGCAAGTGGTTGAAAATGATACATTATTGGTCTTCCTGAAATAAAATGCGCAGCAGGAGATAACAATACAATCAGTAATGCACTAATGAGTAGTGGTTTGTTTTTACTAAAATAGAAGAGTATTAAGCTCAAAATAGTAATACTATAGAAGGGGATGTCAAAACCTGAGTCAGTAAGCGCTTTTATTGTGAAACTTAATTGTTCAGTTGGTGTTTTTACTTGATTATACCAATGTATATTGAATATAAATGCATCTTCCCACAAAAAAGCTAGTGAATGGTGTATCGAAAAATAAATAAGTAATGGTAAAAGAACCATTAAAACCCCGAATGAAAACTGTTTGTATTTTTCTAAAGGTCTAGTTTTTAATCCAAATTGAGAAAATAGTAAATCAAAAATGAGTAACGGAGCCAACAAAATAATTTGATCTTGTTGCATAAAAAAAATGAGCCCAAAAAGCAAGCCCATAACATAATTTCTGATTTTCGATTCTGAAAAAACAGTACAGAAAAACATCATCAAAAATACAGTAGTGTATTCTCGTGTTAATCCCAAACCTAGTGAAACGACATGGCTTCGCAACAACAAATTAAAAAATAGGGGCAATAACCAAGGCGGCAATAATTTGAACCTCTTGCACAGCGAGTAAAACATTAATGAAGCAAGCAAGGCTAAGCTACTGCTTATAATAAATAAACCCCATTTACCGATTAGAAATGCTAGGGCATGAAGAAAATAAATTAATGGTGGCTTATGATCGAAAAAATCGCGATAAGGCACTTGACCCTTAGCCACAGCCATACCCATATACTGAAACAATTCCTTGTCGTAATCGAAAATTTCAAAAAAAGGACAATGCATCCAGCTTAGGAGTAATGAACTTGCGACCACAACAAAAACAGAAAAATTTGTTTTTTGCAACATAGGTCTTTATTTGTCTTTAATACGGTCAGGGTTTTGAGTAATAAAATTATCCCAACTGGTCTTTTTACCAGATAATTTTTTTATTGGTACAGCTGCTGGTGTCAATTGTGTCATTCTGCTTTGATAATGATGACAAAGTGCTACAGCGACAGCATCAGTTGCATCCATAAACTCTGGTCTTTCTTCAAAACTCAATATTCGTTGCAACATTCCCCATACCTGCTCTTTAGATGCTGATCCTTTTCCTGTAATAGATTGTTTTATTTTGCGTGGAGAATACTCAATCGCTTCTAGGTTATGCATCATTGCAGCTGCAATAGCCACACCTTGTGCACGTCCTAGCTTAAGCATACTTTGTACATTTTTCCCAAAAAAAGGAGCTTCAATTGCAACCGCTGATGGCTTATGTGTACTCAGCAACATTTCCATTTTTTTATAAATAAGACTCAAACGCTCAGGATGATTTTTGTACTTAGACAATTGAAGTACACCCATTTCCAAAAGCCTTATGCTACCTTTGTCAATAGCTATAAGTCCGTAGCCCATTACCAGTGTACCGGGGTCAATACCCAATATTATTTCCGATTTTTTTTGCAAACAAAAGTAGTTATTGAACAAAAGTACCAAAATAAGACTCAACTATCTGATTGGGATAGCCATCTCCGGAATTTTGCTTTGGAGTATTAAAAGTCAATTGCAATGTCAGTTAACGAAAACCGACTGGACTATCATGCAACAAAGAGGTCCCGCCATTTATGGTATTCTTTGTGTGATCTTATTACCTTTTAATATTGGTACAGAAGCGAAAAAATGGCAATTACTGACTTCATTAGCACAACCCATTAGTTATCTCCAGTCATTAAAAAGCATATTATGTGGCATTGTCTTTTCCCTAATTACGCCTAATCGCATTGGAGAGTATCCTGGTCGTATTCTTACTTTAGAACAAAAAAATACACCTCGATTAATTAGTGTTGCTGTACTTGGGGCATTCTCTCAAATGATCGCCTTATTTAGCTTTGGTTTATTAGGGCTTATCTATTATAATACAAAATCTCCAAGTCAATTGTCTCTAATTGCCCTTATTGGAACCCTGATACTAATTCTTTTTCTAGGCATTTTTTATCGGTATTATGAATGGTGGGGCAATAAATTCGAAAGTATAAAATGGTTTAAACGATACAAGACGTATGGTTATTTACTACGAAATTTTAGCACACAAAAACAATTGACTGTGGTAGGTATTTCGCTACTGCGTTTTGCGATATTTACGGCACAATATTTGTTGCTTTTGCTATGGTTGAATGTGAAGGTGCCTATTGTAGCAGGGTATTGCCTTTCTGCACTATTTTTTTGGACAATGGCTATAATACCTACTATCTCTCTTGCGGAAGTAGGTGTTAGAGCAAAAGTGGGTCTGTTTCTGTTTCAACAATACTCGGATAATGCAATAGGCATATTGAGCGCAACATTGGGTCTTTGGTGTATCAATTTGGTAGTACCTGCTATTATCGGCAGTTTATTACTTGGTCGTACTCGACTAATACGATAACTTTAAGACTTATTAGATTGTGTTTACCAGTATTTTTACATTGAAAATATAAATTCAAAATATGAGATTTTATAAAAAACTATTGCTGCTGATGATTTTAGCAATAGCAAACCTAACATATAAAACACAAGCACAAAATGAGTTTTGTAATATTAAAAATACTAGTTTCAAAGATGGGGAACAACTCATGTTCAAGGTTTATTACAATATGGGTAGATTATGGATGCACGCAGGTAATGCAGAATTTAATGTTGCATCCGAGCAATTGAACAACAAAAAAGTTTTTCATATTACAGGTACAGGAAAAACGCAAAAATCTTACGAATGGTTTTATAAGGTAAACGACAAATATGAAAGTTTTTTGGATGAAGAAACCCTATTACCACACAAATTTATTCGTAATGTAAATGAAGGAGGTTTTCGGATTTACAATAATGTTGCTTTCAATCAAAATATTGGGCAAGCAGTAAGCACCAAAGGCGTTTTTAAGGTACCAAATTGCATACAAGATGTATTGTCTGCTATCTATTTTGCGCGCAATATCGACTATAATAAATATAAACCTGGTGCTAAGATTGCGTTCAAGATGTTTCTCGATGATCAGGTCTATGAATTATACATTCGCTACGTTGGTAAAGAAGTTATTGAAACACGCTATGGCAAATTCAACTCTATCAAAATAACGCCCTTATTGATAGACGGAACAATCTTTAAAGGTGGTGAAAAAATGGCTGTTTGGGTAAGTGACGATGCCAATCATATACCGCTACGCGTAGACAGTCCAATACTTATAGGTAGCATTAAAGTTGATTTGATGGGTTTTACAAATCTTAGAAACGAATTGGTTTCTCTGATTTCAAAGAGGTAATTCTTAAACTACTTTCAATACCCGATCTAGGAGCGTATTTTGTGAGCATTTATAAAAATAGTGCTAAAAGAATAATATATTTTATAAACCCCCTTAGATGTGTACATGCTAAGGGGGGTTTATAAAATAACTAAGTATATTTACTTGTGTAGGATATCCTGTAACACTAAATCGGATATATCACTAAACCATCTCTAGTTTTGGGTTCAAACCATGTGCTTTTAGGAGGCATTACATTGCCTGAGTCTGCAATAGTAAACAATTGCTGAATACTTACAGGATAGCACGAAAAAGCCACTGCCATATCGCCACTGTTTACACGAGTTTCCAATTCTTTAAGTCCTCTGATACCACCCACAAAATCGACACGCTTATCCGTACGAGGGTCATGTATAGCAAGTATTTTGGAGAGCACTTTATTTTGCAAAATTGTAACATCTAAAATACCAATTGGGTCAGTAGTGTAAGCCGTTTCTTTAGCCGTTAGTTGATACCAAGTATGGTTCAGATACATGCCAAATTCATGTGGTTTAGCTGGACGATATGGTGCTGCATTATTTGTATTTACGACTTCAAAGTCTTCCTTTAATACATCAAGAAATTCTGTAGCACTCATGCCATTCAAATCTTTTGCCACGCGATTATAATCTAATATGGCTAACTGACTTGCAGGAAAAATACAAGTAACAAAGTAGTTAAAAGATTCATCACCTGTAATAGACAGTTCACTATCCCTCATCTCTTGACATACTTTTGCTGCTGAGGCCGCACGATGATGCCCGTCGGCAATGTAGGTACACGGTACATCCTCTGCAAATAACCTTGTAATAGTGGCCACCCGTGCATAATCATTGACTACCCACAAAGTATGCTGTACACCATCTTCTGCTACAAAATCGTAGGTTGGTTGATGTTCTTTTTTCCATGATGCAATAATTTCCTCCACATCTACTTGGTCATTATATGCAAGAAAAACAATACCTGTTTGTGCTCTGGTTGCTTTAATATGATTGATACGATCTAATTCTTTTTCCGGTCGTGTAAACTCATGTTTTTTAATGATACCATTGTCATAATCGTCGATGGAAGAACCACAAAGTAAGCCCGTTTGCGCGCGACCGTTCATCACCAATTGATAGATATAGTAACACGGTTCATTATCTTGCAATAAGACTTTGTCTTCTATCATTTGATCCAAATTCTCCTTTGCTTTTTCATACACTTGAATACTATGTACATCTACATTTTCGGGTAAATCTATTTCTGCCCGAGTAACATGGTAAAAATTGTACGGATTACTACGAAAAGCTCTTGCTTCTGCTACATTTACTACATCATAGGGAAGTGTTGCGACTTTTGAAGCCAATTCTTGCGTGGGTCTTAGCCCTTTGAATGGAATGATTCTTGCCATTTCTTTGAGTATATTTATTTGTTATTTTGTTCGAAATCTTGCATAAGCGATACCAATGTTTCAACATCGGCAACGCTGATTGTATTATAAAGTGATGCTCTAAAACCGCCAACACTACGGTGACCTGCTATACCTTTAATATTATTTGATTCACAAAGATTTAAAAACGCTTGTTCTTTTGATGCTTCATGACAACGAAAAACAACATTCATTTTACTTCGGTGATCTTTATTGACCACAATACCATAAAACATTGGATTTCGGTCTATTTCTGCATAAAGCATTTCAGACTTTTCGTTATTGTCTTTTTCTATTTGTAGAATACCTTTAGTCTTAGTCCAACGTAACATCAATAATGATACATAAATGGCAAAAACAGGAGGCGTATTGAGTACGGAATTATGCTGGACATGCTGTGCATAATCAAGCATTGGAGGTAAGCTTCGTTGTATTTGTTGCAACATTTCCTTCCGCAATACCACTAAAGTGACACCTGCTGCTCCCATATTCTTTTGTGCTACTGCATAAAACAATGCACAACTTCGATAGTCTCTTTGCCTCGAAAATATATCACTACTCATATCAGCTATCAATGGAACATTAGCAGCAGGTATATTACTCCATTGTGTACCATAAATGGTATTGTTGGTAGTAAAATGTAAATATGATAAATCGTCAGGAATATTTTGAGGCCAGAGAGGCAATGACGTATAATTACTATCTCTTGTAGAACTTAGTGTTATTGCCGCTCCATAATATGAACCGTTTTTCAGCGCATCATTTGCCCAATGTCCGCTATCTATATATCCAGCTGTTGCTTCCGGTGCCAAAAAATTCATCGGTATCATAGCAAATTGCAATCGCCCTCCTCCTGGCAACCAAATTACCTCATAGTCCTCACCAACGCCGGTAAGCTCCCTTACAAGTGCATTACTTTCTTCAAGAATTGCATCGAATAATTCGCCCCGATGCGGTATTTCTAAAATAGAAAGCCCTGTGTTATTATAATTAATAACCGCCGTTGCGGCAGCTGATAAAACTTCTTGCGGTAAAGCTGCTGGGCCAGCACCAAAATTAATGAGTGTTTTATTTTTTGTCATTCCCTTTTTCTTCTGAAACAGTAATACCACCACTTACAGCAAATTTCATTGCTTCAGCAGCAGTCATTGTAGTTACTCTTTTTGTATCCGTTTTATCAACAATTATTACCCAACCCGAAATAGCATAAGCATGTGGCATATATACGGCTACTTTATCTTCCATCCCCAAATAGTCCATACTCTTTTGGGTAAGAAAACCGATGCGCCATATTTCAGGATTGTTATTTACACGTACCCACACAGGTTTAGAAAATTTACGTTTATCACCGACAAACGAACCCATCACGTCTTTTACTGATGAATAAATATGTTTAACTCCTGGTGTATGTTCTAATAAATGGCTAAACCCATCTACCAATTTTACAAAGAAAAATCGAGTCCCTAAATAACCTACCAATGTCACAAAAACTACTACAATCACAAAACCCAATCCCTTTGGTACATAAGGCATCCAGCTCACCCAACTATCCACATTCATAAATACTGCATAAATAACATAGGCAGTGACGGCTACGGGACTAATGATAACTAGGCCTTGTAAAAAAGACCGCAATAATAGCTTCGTAAATTGACGCATGTAGAATAGTAAACTGGTGGTAAAGGTAGGAACTGGTGACAATAATTCTATGTATTGATTATTCTAATAAAAAGTTACTTTTGACTATGGTCTCTCTTACCGAAGAAAACTACCTAAAGTCTTTATTCACACTTGCCAATGACAAGGGAGAAGTGAGTGTAAATGAATTAAGCAAACATTTAGGGATTAAAATGCCTACTGTAAATAGCATGATGAAAAAGCTGGCCGAAAAAAAGCTGGTACATTATGAAAGTTATAAACCACTACGCCTTACTGATAAAGGCAAGAAAGAGGCTGCGCTCATTATTCGTAAACACAGACTCACAGAGATGTTTTTGGTTGATAAAATGGGCTTTGGCTGGGAACAGGTACACGATATTGCAGAACAAATTGAACATATTCATTCTCAAGAGTTTTTTGAAAAAATGGATGAATTATTAGATTATCCAAAATTCGACCCACACGGATCACCCATACCTGACAAAACGGGGAAAATGGAATGGATTAGCTATGCCAAATTGAGTGAGTGTAAAGTTGGCGATTTAGTGCAGCTTTCAGCAGTTACGCATTCCTCCGATGAATTTCTTAGATTTCTCAATGCACGCAATTTGAAATTGGGTATAAAATTGAACATAAAATCTGTTGAATCTTTCGATAAAAGTATGGTCGTCACTTTCGGCAAAAACAATGAAGAAACATTAAGTGTTTTAGTTTGCGAAAAATTGTTAGTGGTACAAATGTAGTTTCGTAAGTTTCTATATTTATTTTATTTGCGTTTGATATACTTCCGGACGAGATAAGTTTAACGGAATACCCAATGCTTCACTGATATAGTCTTGAGCAATCGTCCGCACACCCATCTTGTTGATTAAATTATTATCTGCACTAGGGCATACTCTATTGGATAAGAAAACGAATACAACTCCTGTTGCAGGATCTGCCCAAGCACAAGTACCAGTGAATCCCTGATGGCCAAAGGTATAACCGCTACAACGCTCACCAGTAGGACCTGCATCATTGCGTTTATTGTCTGGTTTATCAAAACCCAATGCCCGACGACTATTCGTCGAATTATATGCCGTGAATTTTTTCACGGTGGCATCTTGTAAATAACGTTTGCCATTATACAAACCATATTTCAATAGCATTTGAAAAATTGCCGCCACATCTTCAGCAGAAGCAAAAATACCCGCATGGCCTGCAACTCCACCTAACAAAGCGGCTCCCTGATCATGTACAAAGCCCTGTAGCTGCTGATGTCGAAATAACAAATCGTTTTCGGTTGGAGCAATAGATGTTAATGGGAATTTTTTCAAAGGATTATAACTAATGTTATTTAGTCCCATTGGCTTGTAAAAATACATGGCTACATATTCATCTAATGGCTTACCACTAATCTTTTCAACCACTTTTTGTAAAAAATAAAAATCTAAATCACTGTAAGTATATTTACCAATAATTTCTAATGGTTGTGCCAAAATGCGCTTCCAGATGGTATCTTGAAAATCATTACGAATAAATATCGATTTGGCGACACGTGTATTCCAACCCGATGTTGGCGCGCTTTGATATAAATCACTGCGTAAATTTCCAGTAGCGGAATCTAATGTCTCTTTGTAAAAAGGAATCCAGCTTTTAAGCCCTGCCTGATGCAACAATAAACTACGCATAGTAATATTCTCTTTGTCACTTCCAATTACCCAAGGTAAATAATCTTTAAGCCGTTTATTAAGATCAAATTTTCCTTCGTCATAGAGCTTCATTACAGCCAATGTAGTTGCTAATACTTTAGTTACAGAGGCAACATCATAAATAGTATTATTAGTAACCGGTGTTTGCTTTTGATAGTCGAAATAACCAAACGATTTATTATAAATTACTTTCCCATTTTGTGAAGCATAAACCCTGCAACCCGGGAATACTCTATCTGCCACACAGCGGTTTATATATAAGGTAAGCTTTTCTAACGCTTCCGGAACAATAACACTATCATGTCGTGGTTTATCCACTTTTTTCAAATCATACGGCAACATAGATTCAATAGCATTGAGCCCACTTACTGATCCTGCAGGCATATTTGCACATGCGGTTACCGGCAATTTTCCCCGAGCAATAATATTACCTGTCAATACTGAAGCTGCTGCCATTTGTGATAAGCTATCATCTTCGTACAGAACTAACGCAGATTTTACATCGCAAATATTTTTGAGTATATACGCATTACCCATCAACACAATAATTGTTTTAGGGTGGCTTTGAGCACGAGCCAAAAAGTTTAATAGCTCAGTTTCAATTCCGTAATTTTTAGCCGGATAAAAACTAGTATTATGTATGGCAATGATATTTACATCAAAACGATCAAGATTGCTTATTGCTTTAGTGATATCAATCGAAGAAGCAGTCGAAGAAAGCCAGGAGCTCGCAATTCCATCAAAAGATTTAATTAATGTTTTTTCTAAAACAGAAGAAGATGCATTGACTCCAATGTATTGTATCTTTTGATTTTTGCGTTGTAGTTGCGAAACTATTTTATTATCGTCTCTTACCAAAGTAGCCGCCAATTCCGCAACGCGTGCTCGAAGTGGAAAAGTAAATTGATTCAATTCATTGGTAATATTAGCTGTACTTACAGGTTTCCAGTTATTCAAATGATAATCGTATTTAGCTCCCAATATTTTCTTTACGCGCTGTTCTAAATCTGCTTTCTGTATAATACCCGTTGCCATTGCAGCTTTAATTTTCTCAATGGCCACAGGTACATTTTGTGAAAACAACAAAACGTCATTACCTGCTATAAATGCTTTTAAATCTACTTCGCCCGGCTGAAAATATTTGGCAACGCCTTCCATATTGAGTGCATCCGTAAAGACCAAACCCTTAAAACCCATTTCTGTTTTCAATAAGTTAGTAATCGTATTTTTAGAAAGGGTAGTAGGAATATGTGGCTCTTTTTCTAGCGCAGGTACTTCTAAGTGCGCAATCATTACACTCTGCGCACCTTCATTAATAAGCGCTTTGAATGGGTATAATTCAACTTCTTTGAGTTCGGCAAGAGAGCGGTTGATAACCGGTAAATCTTTATGCGAATCAATATTTGTATTGCCATGTCCAGGAAAATGTTTCAAACAAGCCATCACACCATTGTCTTGTAGTCCATGCATATATGCACTACCAAGTTTAGTTACCCAGTATTTATTTTCACCAAAAGAACGTGTATTTATCACAGGGTTTTGCGCATTATTATTGATATCAATATCCGGAGCAAAGTCAATGTGCACACCCAATCTACGACATTGATAGGCTATTGCCATACCTATCTGGTACATCAAAGCAGTATCTCGGGTAGCACCTATCATCATTTGGCGCGGAAAATTAATGACACTATCTAAACGCATCCCTAAACCCCATTCAGCATCCATAGAAATTAATAAGGGTACTTGGGCCAGTTGTTGGTATTTATTATTAAGCAAGGCTTGTCGCACAGGGCCTCCTTGCATAAAAATGAGCCCGCCTATTTGGTGACTATTAATGAGCTTTAATATTGCATCTTCATTATAATTCTTTCCACCGCTATATGCAGCTACCATAAAGAGTTGACCAATACGTTCGTCCTCCTTGAGAATATTATATACACTATCCACCCAGTGAGCTCTTGAAATGTTAGTGGATTTATGCTGAGCAACTATAGGGGCAGCAATATGCTGAGCATATAATACAGAACTCGATACAAACATAAAAAGCGCCGTAAAGGCAGCAAAGATTTTACGGAAAGTCATATAGCAAAAGTAGCCAATTAGAAGATTGTATTTTGAACTTATTATTCAACGTACAAACCAATTAGTTATATAATTCGAGGGTCGAAAAAATGTATAGCTTTGCTATGCTAACTAACAGCAATTAGAGCTATTTAAATACAACAAGCATGAACAGCTACCATCTTTTAATATTGCTCATAAGCCTTTCCGCAGCATTCGCATATCTCAACCTTAGGTTCATCAAAATGCCATTTGTGATCGGACTCTTTTTTCTTTCTACCATAATGTCCATTATAATTTTAAGTAGCAAATTTTGGGCTTATGGTTATTTTTCGGAAATAAAAACAATCGTAGCACAATCTAACATTAGTCATTTTATTTTGGAAATCATGTTGGGGTTTTTACTATTTGCCGGCTCATTACATACTGATTGGGCTCATATCAAAAATCAATTGAAACCAATTGGATTATTAGCAGTTGGGGGAGTCCTTTTTTCTACAATTATTATTGCAATGTTGTTTTATGCCTGCACAATTTATTTTGGTCTATCCGTTGATTTTATTTATTGTTTATTATTTGGCGCACTTATTGCGCCTACAGATCCCATTGCTGTTTTAGGAATACTAACTAAAGCTAATGTTCCTAAAAAAATAGAAACCATTGTTGTGGGCGAATCCTTATTTAATGACGGTGTTGGTGTGGTTATGTTTATCGCTTTACTTGAAACGTTGAACTCAGGCAGTAATCATATTGATTATATACATTTTGGTACTCTATTTTTACGAGAGGCGATTGGGGGTGTATTTTTCGGTCTGATTTTTGGATTTCTGTTACACAAGCTTTTAAAATCCATTGACTATTACGAAATAGAAGTTTTATTAACGATAGCCTTTGTAATGGCAGGTTATAGCCTTTGTTTATATTTACATTTATCAGGTGCTTTAGCAATGGTTATTATGGGGTTGTTTGTGGGAAATTACAGACAAGACAAAACAATGAGTGACGTTTCGTTGGAATATGTACACAAATTTTGGGAATTGCTTGATGTCATTCTTAATGCCTTTTTGTTTATTATTATAGGATTTGTACTACTGTTCATTGATTTCAAAACTGCCTATATTTTTATCAGTTTAGTTGGTATTTTAATTGTGCTATTGTCAAGAATAATTATTGTTTATTTACCCAAATACTTAGTTCCTTCCTTTGTAAACATAGACAATAAAGAAGCGAAAATTATTGTTTGGGGAGGACTACGTGGCGGCTTATCAATAGCATTGGTATTGTCCCTCCCTGAATCAGAAGCCAAACAATTGTTGATGATAGCAACTTATTTCTGCGTATTGTTTAGCATTTTATTTCAAGGTTTGACTATAGAGCGGTTCGCAAAACGATTGATCAAAAAATAAGTGTAAAACGATGTTTTCTTATCATAAAAAATCATGACTAAAAAAATAATTATTGCAGGTGGGACTGGTTTTATTGGTCGTTATTTAACCGATCAGTTTCAACAATTAGGACATCAGGTTATCGTAATTTCTCGCCAACCAGAACATGTCCAATGGACTCATAATAGTGCATTAATAAATACGCTCGAAAATTCGGATTTGCTGATTAACCTTGCTGGTAAATCCATTAATTGCCGATTTACAGAAAAAAATAAAGCTGCACTTATCAGCTCTCGTACGGAAACCACAAAAATACTTGGCAACGCTGTACGCTCTTGTACGAATCCACCAAAATTATGGCTTAATACCAGTGGCGCTAATATCTATGGATATGCAGATAGAAAAGCATTTACAGAAGTAACAGAGACCAATGGCACAGATTTTTTGGCGGAGTTAGCACAAGTTTGGGAAAGTGCATTTTTTTCTTTCAAGCTACCTCAAACACGACAAATAGCGATGCGTATATCTGTAGTATTGGGTAAAAATGGTGGTGTGCTTAGTCCTTTTCTAAACTTGGTGAGATTCGGGCTGGGTGGTAAACAAGGTTCGGGTAAGCAAATATTTAGTTGGATACATATTGCAGACCTCTATGAAAGTATTTTATTCTTTTGGGCAAACGAAAACATAAATGGTGCAATCAATATTACAGCTCCTAATCCGGTAGATAATAATACACTGATGCATACCATAAAACGGCTAAAACATATACCCATTGGACTTCCTGCAAGTACTTGGATGATAAAAATAGGTGCCCGACTTATTGGTACCGAGCCAGATTTGATACTAAAAAGTGTTTGGGTATTACCACTCCGACTTGAACAAGCGGGTTATATCTTTAAATACCCGAATATTGAATCCGCAATCTCCAACCTTATAGAATTAAATAAGCCCGGCAATATTAGTGTCGGGCTTATTTAAATAGTATCAATTAATCTTCTATTTGGTTTTCATTTCAAAAGCCGTTTTGTCGGATAAGGCGGCATCACCTAAATAATTCCATTTAATACCATCTGCATAGTCTTTAAATACTTGTTGCATTTGTGATAAAGAAACAGCATTTATTTGATCCAAAAACGTGTCTTCATTTTTCCAAGTGCCTTTTATTTCAGCAACACCTAAAGAACGGGCAATTGCACCAGTAGATTCATTCTTCATAAAATAAGAAGTCGCAAATTGGTTTTTAGCATCACGCAATTCGATTTCTTTAAATCCATTATTTCGCAAACGCTTTACTTCATCCACCATTACTGTTACCGCATCTTTCGGCTTAGTAGTACTTACATATATTGCTGCAAAAGGACGAAAACCACCTGATACATACGCATACGGAGCATAAGATAAATTGCGCTTCGTACGCACTTCTTCAAACAATTTGTCACTCAAAATATCTACAGCTAAACGATAAGCATTGAACATCGGAGTAGTAGCCTCCGGTGCACCCATCACGCCCATTATATAATTTGTAGCCAATTTTCTGTCCTCACTATTGAGTGTGTTTGCGTTCACTTGAAAACTACGCGGTGCATCCATTGTTGCTACCACATTATTAGGTAATGCCCCAAAAGCCTTTTCTATTTTCGTTTTAAGATCTTCTATAGAGAGGTTTCCTACTACGACCAATATCATACGATTCACATTGAGTAATGTTCTATTATAGTAACCAGCGACCGCATCCTTTGTAAACTTTTCCATTGTTTCAGGTTTGCCTTCCGGACGGAATGCATAGCGTGTTCCTTTGAATGTAGTGCTCATAGCCATATCTGACAATTTAGTGTCCGGGTCGCCTTCCTGCTCTTTAAGGCCGGATATCAATTTTTGTTGCAACATACCTAATTCCTTTTCATCAAAAATTGGATTGGTAACAGCCTGTGCAAATAAATCCCAACCTTTATCAAAATATGGTTTTACACAGCTCATACTGATATTGCCATAATCATAGCTAGATGAACCTCCAAGATTGACACCATATTTATCAGCCATATCTTTAAAATCATCCTTATTGTATTTGCTGGTACCACATTCAGTAGTTGCAGATAATGTAAGGCTTTCTATACCTTCCTGCTCCTGGCCATAATTTCCTGTTCCGCCTTTGAAAAACATTACAGCACTTACAGTTTGTTTGGTAGAAGGTTTAAAAATTACCTTCAGCCCTTTTACCGTGAATTCGGTAGTTTGTGCAGTAGCCATAGTACTTATTGCGGCTATAGCTATTGTCGAAAAAATTGCTTTTATAGTCATTTTGAAAAATATTTTAGTGAAAAAGAAAAGTACAATCAATTAAGGCTTCCAGAAAGTCACTGGTTTAAGTTGCTCTTTTTGGTTAGGATTAATGAGCAGCCCGGCACTATAGTTTTTACCTTTTATGTATTTACGTACATAATTTTGAAGATCCGCTTTACTTATTTTTTTGACATTATCGACATAGTTATACATATAATCCATATCAGAACTACACCAAGAGTAAGCAATAGAATGAGCAAGACTTGATGTTATATCAAATTGCTGCAAGTTTGATATTTCTAATTGACGTTTAGCATTTTCCAATTGTTCATCGGTAATATAATCTGCTGCATCCCACATAGCCATCTGATCTTTCAAAGCCTGTGCACAAGCGGCAACATTAGTTGGATTAGGTACAACAAAAACCTGTATAGGACCTACATATTTCTGGGTTTGATAACTGATACCAGCTTGTAAAGCAAGGCCTTTATCCACCAGTTCTTTTTGGAATTTACTGGAATTTTGAGAAAGTATTGTAGAAAATACATCTGCCGCATAAGTTGCAGCAGCATCATTTCTAGTATCGGGGCCGTGCCATGCCATCATAAACATGGGCACTTGTGCAATCGGTGACTCTGTAATAAAATAATCTGTTTTAGTCAATGCTTTAAACTCAGGAATAGGCCATTTTTGAAAAGGGTCAAATCCGGAAGGTTTCCAATCATTGAATAGTTTTTTTGCTTTTGCAAACACATCATTATGATCCACATCTCCCGCTACAATAAGCATCGAATTATTCGGCCAGTAATATTTGTCTTTAATTGCGTTCATCTTTTCCGGTGTAGCAGTATTAATAATCTGATGATCGCCAATTACATTTTTTCTGCTATACAAATCTCCCCAAAGAGAGTGGTTCATTGCGTCTATTAAAGGAAAATAAGGATTGGATTCATTACGTTGAAACTCACCATCTACAACCACATTTTCCTTTTTCATTTCTTCTTTCAAAAACAAAGGATTGCGAATAGCCGAATTCATGAATTTCAAACCATTCTCCAAATTTGTTTTAGGCAATGTGAAATAGTAATTCACGCGCTCTTCAGATGTTGTACCGTTAAATACAATACCTAATTCCCGAACACGCGCCATATACGCTTCCTGACTAGGATAATCTTTATTAGCTTTAAAAAACATGTGCTCATACAAATGGCTCAAACCATTGAATTCAGGGCTCTCCGTATAAGAACCGTTTTTAGTAGTAATTTCCACTGTAGCCAGAGGTACACTTTTATCCTCCACTACCATCAACTCCAAACCATTGTCGAGCTTGGTCGTAAAAAAATTTGCCGGCTTTTGTGCAACAGCCGGAAATGCGGCAGCACCAATGGCTACGGCAAGGATTGTTTGTTTTATCATAGGTCGAACATTGTTTTTTGAAATCATAAATTCATACTTTGATATTATTGCTGTATTAGAACAAGTGTCAAATATAAGTCAAGCATTTTCATTAGTACAAAGTTGTACTATAATTGAATAAATAAACTTATTTGGCAGGGGTAAATACAGGGTGATTTTATAATTAGAAGAAACATCTGTTTGAATAAGGTCTTAATTTCACTTTTTGAAAAAGCATCGCTATTGAAAAAATACTTGAAATATCTAATCATTAATCTGATTATTCTGTGTATCGCAACATTCCATTCTTCAGCACAAAGATTTCCTTTTTATAATCTTAAAATTGAGAATGGATTAGCCCAATCGCAAACTACCTGCATGGCTCAAGATAGCTTCGGTAATCTATGGATCGGTACATTAGGCGGTATTTCACGATACGATGGCAAAAAGTTTACTAACTACAGCGTAAATGATGGACTCCTATCCAATACCGTTTACGATCTAAAATTTGATCATAATGGACTTCTTATTATCAGCACTGGCGATGGCGTACAAAAATTTGATGGCAAACATTTTACTACATTAATTAATGTCAACAAAAACAACAATCAATATAGCGCCACCAATATTTGTATCAGTAAATCCAACAAAATTTATTACCTAACTGAAGGGAAAATATGTAGTACCGATAATATGAAGATCAATGTATTGAATGGTCGGGATATGATATTTTCCACAATGCAACAATGTAACGGACTTTTTTATGCGGCAGACAGAAATGGAATGTTATATGTTTTCCAAGACAATGATTTTTCAAACGCAATTGACTCTGCCGTTAATACCCAACAACAGCTTATCATTCTGAAAATATATGAAGATCATAAACACAATATTTGGCTCTTAAGCAATATCGGTCTATTCCTTAAAAATGGCAGTAAAATTGAAAGTTATATCCCCAAAAATAAATTGCAAAAGATTACGGCACCACTACTTTCCATTTCAGAAGACAACAACGGGCAGCTTTGGCTAGGATGCGTTTCAGGTGCTTTCCGTATTAAAGATAGTACTGTCCATTATTTCAATCAACAAAATGGACTAAGCAATAATATCATCTATTCAATCATAAAAGATAGAGAAGGAAATATTTGGCTTGGTTCTGACGGACAGGGGATTTTTCGCTATTCTGGTGGTCCGTTTATCAGTATTGATGAAACCTTTGGTTTAGTAGATAAGCAAGTAACAGGTATTTCTGGCGACGATAAAGGCAATATCTATTTTGCAACCTATTCCGGCAGACTGAGCAAATATACTTGGGGAGAGAAAGTAGAATCATTGAATATACCGGAGTTGAGCAATGTAATGGTATCAGGTATTGCTATGCAAAACGATAAGGGACTTTGGATTGGTACTAGAGGCAGGGGATTATTTTGTTATACTAAAGGGAAACTGAAACACCTGCCAATAGAAGCTATTAGTCCAGATGCCACTACCATAAATAATTTATTCCTCGATCATCAAAACAGATTATGGGCAGGCCTTTCGAAAAATCTATTGTGCTTGGAGAAGGAACAACCTCATCTAATATCTCTATCAGGTGCTATAGTATTAGGTTTTGCAGAAATAGGTTTTGATAGTGTACTCATTGCTACCAACCGGGGGTTCGTTTTATACCACAATAGTCAAATAAATAACTGGAATAAAGGTAAAATAACAGACAGTTTAATTACCCAATGCATACTAGTTAAAAATAGTAACCTATATATTGGTACTGGAGACAAAGGAATTTTTAAATACAATATCAAAGATGGTCGGTACACCATATTTAATAAACGCAACGGGCTAGCCTCAGATTTTATTTACAACATTACTGTAGATAGTGAGGGCAGTATCTGGGTAGGAACCGGTTTAGGCATTTGCAAAATAATTTTTGACAAAAATGGTAAGAGTACAATTAGTAATTATAGCAAAGCTAATGGCATCATAGGTCTGGAAAGTAATGCTAATGCAGTATATCAAGCCGGAGATGGTCATATTTGGTTCGGTACTACAGAAGGTGTTTCCTGCTATATGCCAAGTGCCGTAACAATAGTGGCCAAGCCTTTGAGCATCATTTTAGAATCAATAAAATTATTCGGAGGAAAAGAAATCGATTCAAATTTCTATAATGGCAGTTCAAATTGGTATCATACCCCCCAAAACCTCATTTTACCCTATAGACAAAACAATCTTAGTTTTTCTTTTCAGGCCATTACCCTGAGCCCCGTCGATAAGATATGCTACCGATATAAATTATTAGGTACTGATGCTCCTTGGTCGGAATGGTCAACTGACAATGCCGTAAATTTCTCTTCCCTTGAGCCCGGCTCTTACACTTTACTTATTGAATGCTCTATAAATGATGAACAAAAAACAGACGCATCATTGAGCTATTCTTTTATTATCAAAACACCTTTCCATAAAACAATTTGGTTTGTGCTGTGCATTTTTGTTAGTGCTATACTATTAGGTGTTTATTTACAGTACACAGCCAATAAAAGCAAGCAACGACGCCTGAAAAGAGAAAATGAACTTCGAAAAGAAGAACAAAACAGAGTACGAGAACGAACTGCAGAAGACTTCCACGATGAAGTAGGTAATAAACTCACCCGTATCAATATACTTACCAATGTACTGAAATCCAAAATAGGCGTAAGTAATCCAGATACTGAAAGAATAATTACCCAAATACAAGACAATACCCAACAACTCTACAACGGTACTCGCGATATACTTTGGTCACTACAGCCCGCTAACGACAATCTATACGAAATTACAAACCATGTACGCGATCTTGCAAATGAACTTTTTTCAGATACTAATATTCAGCTTTTAGTATTGGGTAATGATCCACAATACAAAGACTATAAAATGCCATTAGATAAGAGTCGAAATTTTATAATGATATGGAAAGAAGCCCTAAACAATTGTATGAAATATGCTCATGCTCAAAATGTAATATTTCAAGTTCAGCAAATAAATGATCATCAGCTACAAATTAGCCTTATAGATGATGGGAAAGGGTTTGATAAAAATTCTTCTAAAATGGGTAACGGATTAAAAAACATGCATGCCCGGGCAAAAAGAATGGATGGAGAACTCGAGATAATAAGTTCTGAAAACAAAGGGACTAAAATCTGTTTGACACTACATAATTTCATACAGCATTCAAACACACAATAACTAATGACAAAGAACATCAAAGTAAGTCTTATTGAAGACGACACCACCATTCGGGAGGGTTATGTATTTTTATTGGGCAATGCTACAGATATAAATGTAGTTAGTGATTATTCAAATGTTGAAGATGCACTAAAAAAAATTGGAGAGGACAAACCTGATGTCCTTTTACTAGATATTGAATTGCCTGGTATATCTGGTATAGATGCCCTACCGAAACTTAAAAAAATATTACCTGAAACTTATATTCTCATGCTCACTGTTTATGAGCAGGCAAATAATATCTTTCGTGCATTAGGGACAGGTGCTTCTGGCTATCTTACCAAAAACACCCCACCCGAAAAAGTGATTGCAGCCATACGTGAAGTAATGGAAGGTGGAGGACCCATGAGTGCAAACATTGCACGCATGGTCATAAGTAGCTTTCAACGTAGTGACCAATCGCCGCTTACTCGTCGAGAAACAGAAATACTGGAGCACATTGCCGAAGGCAAAAGCAGAAAGAAAATAGCTGAAGAGTTATTTATAGATCTAGAGACTGTAAAATCCCACATCAAAAACATCTATCAAAAACTGGATGTTCATTCCAAAGAAGATGCACTAAAAACAGCCAAAGAACAGAAGTTTATATAGTACTAGGGGCTATCGGAGCAAGGTTATATTTCCTTTCTTTTCTTCCGTAGTGCCATCAATGAATGTCGCAGATAAAACATAAGCATAGGATTCCATTGGCTGTGGTTGACCATTGAATTTACCATCCCAACCTATTTCTGCAGAAGTAGTTTGGAATACCAATTGTCCCCAACGGTTGTATATTCTGAAATTGAGCGACTCGATTGCAGCGCCCTTTACAAATAATACATCATTTGTTTGATCACCATTTGGTGTAAAACCGGTCGGCACATCTATACTTGGTATTATATTCGCGGGCACCATCTTACAAAGCGTGTCGTTACAGCCTTCGTAACCATAGGCAACTAAACACGCTTTATACAAACCTGTCTTCCTGTACATATGTGTTGGACTCTCAGCATAGCTTTTAGTACCGTCTCCAAATGTCCACAAATAACTAAGTGCATTCACCGAAAGATTGGTAAACTTTGTAGAATCATTGGGATTAGGTATTGTTGGAGCATAAGTAAAATTAGCTGTTGCTCCTGGCTTAATAGAAATAGTTTTCCGGAATGTATCCGTAGTATTACATGCACCACTATTAAATACAACAAGTATAATATTGTATGTGCCTGTATCATACACATGGGTTGGTGACACATCCGTAGATGTTGTCCCATCACCAAAATCCCACCATACAGAAGTCGCATTTGTAGATAGGTTTGCAAAATAAAGACCACCTGCTTTTGCACATATCACATCAGGTAAACTAACATTAGCGTTAAGAAATTTACTTTGAATTAGAATAGATTGACGAATTGTATCAGGGGAATTACATGCACTATCATCTACCATCACCAATTGTACAAAATAAGTACCTGTGCTACCATAAGCATGAGTGGGGGGGGTAGTACCAGCAAAAGTAGTGCCATCGCCAAAATCCCAGTAAAATTTAGGCGAAGGATTTTTCCCATACCTTGAAGCATTAGTAAATGAAACTTTATAAGGTTTATTACAACTGTCCAGTATTACATAAGTAAAGTCGCTTTTTATGCTATTACTATCTACAGTAATAGTAAGATAGGATGTATCATATTCAATACACGCATCAGGGTTGTACGCAACCATACGTACTATATAAATACCCGGAGTATAAAATGTATGTGTAGGCTCTTTGGTAGAACTATTTGGTGTTCCGTCAGCAAAATACCAATCATAGGTTTTAGCATTTATCGATTTATTTGTAAATGAAACGGTAAATGGTGGGCAACCTTTAGCATTAGGGGATACATCGGTTATAGCCTTCACTGCACTCAAGTCAAAAGATATTTTCAAAGCTACAAGATTACAGTTACGGGGGAAACCATTGGTAGGACTATACGAACCTGCTGTAGTGGGAAAAGCAGAAACAGTACCCCCAGTACCATAGCATCCTCCACAAATAGCCTGATAAATTGTACCATTCTTATCAAAACGACTCGTACCACCATCTACATGTTCTCCTTTACCCATATCTGTACTTGTACGACCAAAATAAGATCCGTACAATAAAGTCGTCGCATTTTTGCTTAAGACTATAAAATAGAAATCGGCACCGTCTGTAGTACTCTGTATTGCTGTAGTAGCTGTAATTGGCATACCCGAAGTTGTACCAACATATGTAGGCGACGAACCTAACAATGCTAAACTTCCACCCCAACCTGATATATATACATTCTCACAAGTATCTACAAGAAAAGCAACAGGGGAAATATTAGTTTGCGCCGAATTACCAGATCCAAAAACCGTAGAATAAATACTTGTTGTCAGCGTATTATTCAATTTCATTACAAACTGACTAGAATTGGGATTAGAATATACACCCGAAGAAACAGGAAAAGTACCTCCTAAAGTTTGACCCATCAAATACACATAATCATTCACATCTACTTGCACACCATAAACCTGGTCATAATTACTGGTACCAATAAATGAGCCTCTTTGTAAATTATATGTTGGGCCATTAGATATTTTGAGTATATAGCCATCAGTAGTACCTCCTATAAAAGAAGAATGCAATGTACCGGCGGTAGAAGGAAAGTCCGAACTCATAGTACCTCCAGCTATATAAATTGATGTTTGAGTTGTATTAAGACCCAATACATATCCAGCATCAACATTGCTACCCCCAAGATAAGTACTGAATATTAAGCTACTTAATGTACTATTAAGCTTTATAAGTACAGCATCCTGAGTACCGGCAAGTGACGATTGTATTGGATTAACCGTTGGAAAATTGGAAGACCTGGTAGAAGACGCGACATAAATATTGCCACTTTTATCTATCAACACCTCGCTCCGCGCATCATCGCCATAATTGTGCTTAAGATCTATGCCACCAAACACATACTCGCTTGCATCTGTATTTACACAATCATCGCCACTACCACCAATATATGTAGAGCCCAATAATGCGGTACCTGTACTATTAAGCTTAACGACAACAATGTCTGCACCACCATTATAGGTACCATCATAAGCAGAAGCAGTAACAGGGAAATTATCAGAATATGTTCGACCAGCAATAATAAGGTTACCATTATCATCAACAATCATACTATGTGGCTGATCATTATCTCTGCCACCAATATAGGTTCCATAAATCTTGGAAGCCCCAGTAGCATCAAATTTAATAATAGCCATATCACATGGGTAAGCACTACCCGTAGTAGTAGTACCTCCACCAAAAGTTGTTTGAAAGGCACCAACATTTGCAGGAAAGCCTAAACCATTTACAAGACCCCCTGCATAAAAATTACCCAAGCTATCATAAGTAGCTGTAAAGCCCCAATTGTCGGCTGTAGAACC
Source organism: Bacteroidetes bacterium UBA1312 (assembly GCA_002307135.1). Taxonomy (GTDB): domain Bacteria; phylum Bacteroidota; class Bacteroidia; order Chitinophagales; family Chitinophagaceae; genus Rurimicrobium. Next base: position 260,565 of record DBTQ01000034.1, on the reverse strand, counting down.
AGTAAATGTACAAAACACAACCGTAGGGTCAATGATTAATGACACTGCATGATTGTAATCATTAGGAAATTCAAAGCTTACTGTATTATTACTTAAAACATAATTACAAGCAACGTTGACACGTTGGTCATCAACATATTGATATACCAATGGCTTCAATTCCTGCACATTACCTACAGATGTTCCAATTATAAGATTTCCATTTTTCAAACTTACTTTATCTGCTCCTTCTATTTTTAGCTTTATCTGAGCAACATCAGCATTAGGTTGAACAATAAAGTCATATTTCAAATTAGCCTTTTCAGAAGAAAGATGCATGTCCACACCATTATAAAGGTGTTCATAATTGATAGCTAGTGCCGGATGAATATTAGATTTCCACCTAGTAGAATCATTGCCTAAAAAATAATTGTAATAATGCCCCTGTACTTTTTGTTCCGTAAGTGTAGGCGTAAGCGAATTTTCAAATACCATTTTATAGGCGTGATATTTGAGTACTGGAGGAATCTTAATTTGCCCATGTTTAAAAGCATCCATTTTTTCAACAGCACCTGGTTCACCTATCACATAGGTAATTGCATTTTTTTGTAAAAAAACATCACCGGTACCCGTTACAGATTTATAGCTAAAGTCGCCATCCCATTGCCCATTATTCTTTACAAACTCTAATGTAGCATTTTGAGCCTTCGTTACTGATGCTAACGAAATAATTATGATGAACAGATAAAAACTTTTCATTGGAGGGTAGTTTAACGAAATCTGAAAGTAAATTTACTAAAATAATCAAAGCAGTTAATATATATTGTCAAAAAAACATATTTGCACAAGCTCCATTAAAATAAATGAAAAGGCACACAGTGATACTGTGTGCCTTCGTTTTATCTTTTAATAACTCCCTTAGTCTATCTCGGATCATTTTTAATGTCGTCAATAATTATCAGCTGATAGTATGAAAATGGCGACGAATAACGACAAGTATCCATTATTTCAGATTGATGGTACTTTACCTTTACGGTTAGTCCATTATGTTGATAAGCAGATAGCAATTGATAAGGTTTTTGTTCTGTCCCATCATCAAATCGAATCAAATATCCACAGCCATGAGTTGTAATATCGCCTGAATCTATAACCATAGCATTTACAAACCCATCATCTGGCTTTTTGCAAGAAGAGAATAAAATGGAGAAAAAGGCTAAGAGGTAGAAAATCTTTGTACGCATTTCAATGCTTATTTAGTGTTAAATAGTGTGGTAAGGTACAAAAAAAATTGAACGAAAAAATAGTTAGGCTTATTTTTTTTCTTTTGATGTAAATTTATACCCGACTCCGCGTATAGAATGAAAATGAATTGGATTTCTACTATCCTGCTCAAAATGTTTCCTAAAACCCAAAATAAAATTATCAATAGTACGAGTGGTAGGATAAACATTATAACCCCAAATTACTTGCAAAATATAGGATCGCGAGACGGTCTCTCCATCGTGCTCTATTAATAATTTAAGTAAGGCCATCTCTTTTTTGCTAAGTTCTTGTCGTTCCCCATTCTTATCAAAACATTCATGAGCCGCAAAATCTATCTTACCGCTTTCAAATTCATAAACTTCAGAAACAGCCTGAGGTTGCATTATTTTTTGATTTTTCAACACAAGCTTTTCCACCCTCAACAACAATTCTTCGAGCTCAAATGGTTTTGTCAAATAGTCATCACCACCTTTTTTAAGCCCTTCAATACGATCCGACGCACTACCTTTTGCCGAAAGGAATAAAATGGGTACATTATTATGTTGCATTCTAATGGTTTCGCATACAGTGATTCCATCCATATCAGGTAACATAATGTCAAGAATAATTAAATCAAAATATTCATTATTTACCATTTTCAAAGCCTTAGGACCCGTATTGGCCAAACTTATCTCATATCCTTCCAGCTCCAAATTTAGCTGTAGCATTTCACTGATTGTTTCCTCATCTTCTACAACCAACAAAGATGCCTTTGTTACTTTATCTCTTGAAGACATTTTAAATAATTATTTTACTGTAGTTAAAGATACCTTGTATCTCTCTATTTAAACAATATTTGAAACAAAAATATAGACGAGTTAATTAAAAAATTTTCATTAGTAGCAATATTTTTTGCAGAATTAGAAATTTAATTATTACCTTTGCAGTCCTTTAATAAGCGGGTGTGGTGAAATTGGTAGACACGCTAGACTTAGGATCTAGTGCTGCGAGGCTTGGGGGTTCGAGTCCCTCCACCCGCACAAAAAATGGCAGATACTTTTATAAGTACCTGCCATTTTTTTGCTTACGAAAAGAATTTATAATAAAAAACCCGCCTCAAAATTGAGGCGGGTTTTTTATTATAATGAATTGTTTGAATTAGTGTACAATAGACAAACGATCAGTCATACGTTGACCATTTGATTCGATTGTGTACATGTAAATACCAGTAGGAAGGTTAGAAGTGTTGATCGAAACATTTGCAGTTTGACCAGCATTTTGCATACCCATATCCTGAGTAGCAACTACTTGACCCAATGTGTTAGTAACAGCAACTGTAAAGCTTGCTCTTTCTTTAGCAGTAAAAGAAATATTTACTTTTTCGTTTGATGGGTTAGGGAATACTTTCACATCAGAAACATTTGTAAGTTCTTTAATGCCAAGTTTTGTAACAACACCACAAGTAGGGCAAGAAACAATAAATGATGCTGCTAGATACTCATAGAAGAACGCAATGCTATTTTGAGCTTCAATGCTTACACTTGTGCTATAACCATAACCAGGGTGTGTTGCAAACATCAAAGAAGAACCACTACGGTCACTTATAGAAGCATGAAATTTACCTTTGTAAGGCATAACGTTAGCTGTTCCGCCAAAAAGAGGAAGGAAACGGTGGAAGCTATCTATATTGTCAACATTAGCAACCCAAGTGTCTCCACTTTTGAAGGTAAAGGTAACGGCAGGGATATTTCCTGCAGGTACTGCATAACTACCACTTGGCGGTGCAAATGTCCAAGTTACGATTGGCGCTGTTGCACTTGGAGAACGCATTGACGAAGTCAATGGCACTTTCCAAAAAGCGCGAGCAGGTGTAGTGCCAGAAGCTAGTGCTGCTCTGTTAATGCTGTCCACAGACAATGGAGCAATCGCTCTCAATGTATCGTTATCAGCAGTAGCAAGATATGGCGAAAGGTCAACACCATAACCCAACCAAACTAATCTCGCATAGTAGTATGCGATATTGCTAGGTTGGCTTGTAAGTGATATCACAAGTGTATCAACTATTGATGCTGATTTTGTACTACCTGTAAGATATATACCACTTACTCTTACAGAATCTATACTATAAGCACTAGAGTTTGTGATTCTCATCAAACCAACGTTGTTAGGATTGCTAGGATCATTGAAGATGCTATCCATTGGGTAAACCACTTGTGCTACTGAAGAGAAGTTTATAGTTCCTTGTCCAGTGCTAAATGTTTGCTTAATGGTAGAATCTGCCCATATTCTTGCAGCATGAAAGTCAGCGCCTGCTGTTGTATCAAAAGAACTAATTGTAGCATTATAGTCAAAATGGCTATATTCTCTCGGTGGAGTAACTGTCGTTTTAGCAGTAGATAATGTACCGGTAGTAGCTTCCGCAGCTTTATACGCATTAAAGTCAGCACGACCCTTAGTCGAGACTTTAATCTCGGATTGTGCTGAAGCATTGAACGCAGCCACTGCGCTAAATGCTGAAAGTAAAAATAATTTTTTCATCATCAGTTTTTTTAAAAGTTTGACGTAAAGTTAATAGACAAATTGCATCCGTGCAAAAAAAATTTGTTAACGGTTGGGCTTACTAAAAAATTAAATTATCCTTAGTTAGCTACCATAAGCCGATTATCTTTGCGGTATTTTATTATAACACGTATGCTTCCAGAATTTGACAATACAGAAATTGCTTTTCGTTATCGTAGTAATGCCGAGTTAAAGCAAGCCCGCTTCCTTTTCGCTTCTATGGGTTCCCCGACCCTTACAAAAATAGGAATGGGGATCACCAAATTTTCAATGCATTTGCATTTACCTATTGAGGGAATCATAAAGCGAACTATTTTTAAACAATTTTGTGGAGGAGAAACAATAGAAGAGGCTGCACAAACTTCTATAATGTTATCAGAATACAATATTGGTGTAATACTTGATTATGGCGTAGAAGGTAAGGAAGGCGAAACAGAATTTGATAAAGCCGTACCCGAATTTATAAAAGCGATTGACTTTGCCGCTTCACAGAAAAATATTCCTTTTATAAGTATTAAGGTTACAGGGTTTTCACGCTTTTCATTATTAGAGAAATTACATTTAGGCACTATACTAAGTGATGAAGAACAAGCGGAATGGGCAAGGGTAGAAAAACGTATTGATACGATTTGCAAAGAGGCTCAGCAAAAAAACATTCGTGTGCTTGTAGATGCAGAAGAAAGTTGGATCCAAAAACCAATTGATGAACTCACTGATTTAATGATGGAGCGATATAATGAGCAAAAAGCAATTGTATATAACACTTACCAATTATACCTTCATGAACGATTGACTGCATTAAATGTTGGACACGAAAAAGCTGTAAATAAAAAATATTTACTGGGTGCTAAGTTGGTAAGGGGCGCATATATGGAAAAGGAACGAAAACGCGCAATCGAAATGAATTATCCTTCGCCGGTACAACCTGACAAAGCACATACCGATATCGACTATAATAATGCACTTATATTTTGTTTGAAAAACTTGGATAGCTTGGAATTATTTGTAGGTACACATAATGAAAAAAGTTGTCTTTTAGCTGCATCTACTATGTTGCAAAATGACATTCCCGCCAACCACCCACATGTTTATTTTTCACAGCTTTTTGGCATGAGTGACAATATCTCATTCAACATGGCAGATTCGGGCTTTCATGTAGCAAAATATTTACCTTATGGTCCAGTCAAAGATGTAATGCCATACCTTATGCGTCGTGCTCAGGAAAACACTTCTGTTGCCGGGCAAACAGGCCGGGAATTAGGATTAATCAGTAAAGAATTAGAGAGAAGGAAAATCAAATAATTTTTGCAGGAAAAAGTATTTTATAAACTCGTTGCATGATGAATAACATCAAGCAACTCGTCGATTTTTTTTAGCTTTCCTAACGACTGTACCAACTTTTTATTTTTATCATAAACAACAATAAAGGGAACTGAATCTGCCCTATAAAAACTCCAAAAAAAGTAACTAATATCTTGTCCAACCTTAACTTGTCTATAATTACTTAATCCATTTTCTTGAACGAATTGCTTTATCTGATAAAGCGGCATAGGAGAGAGCATAAAAATCTTCACGGCCTTAAAAGAATCTATATTACTCAATAGCATTTTAGTGAGTTTTTCGCAATGGCCGCAATCAGGACTAAACAAAATGAATATTGTTGGTTTGCCTTTAGCGATATTATAAGTATTGAACACTGTTACACTATCGAGCATACGAATTTGAAACGCAGGTAATGATGGATATTTTTGATATGGTAATAAAGAATCTGTTTCAGATTTTACTTTGATTTGTGCCTGAGTATTACCCATGCCTAGCATACAGATCAATAACAAAAACCTCAAAAAAAGTTTTCCCATAACATTAGTTTTTCTTACTCAATCTTAGAAAATCATGGCAAGATAATCCGTATCTTCATTTTGATAACGAATAAAGTAGAATTTAACAATGAACATAAACGAACAATTATTTGACAATCGCTACCAATTGCTCAACGCAGCACAACAAAAAGCAGTTGAAACAATTTATGGACCCGTTATGGTTATTGCCGGTCCCGGTACCGGGAAAACAGAGGTTTTATCCATGCGAATTGCCAATCTTTTACGAAGTGATGCACAAGTTTTACCCAGCGAAATTTTATGCCTTACTTACACAGAAGAGGCTGCTTTTAATATGCGTAAACGATTATTGCAAATAGTAGGACAGGCGGCACACAAAGTAAACATCAGTACATTCCACGGATTCTGCAATACTGTTATTCAAAACAATATGGAGTATTTTGGAGTTCGAAATTTAGATTTAATTTCAGACTTGGAACGCGTAGAATTGATGCAAAATATAATTACCAAACTACCGGCCAATCATCCCATGCACCGTGTAGGTAATTCCATCTTCTACGATATAAAATCATTAACTGGCTTTTTCAACGAAATGAAAAAGGAAAACTGGACAGAAGAAAAAATTAGTAATGCCGTAAAGGAATATTTGGACGACTTACCTAACAGAGAACAATATATTTACAAACAAACAAGAGCCGGATTTAAAAAAGGAGATGTAAAGCAGAATGATATTAATGCAGAAAAAGAACGAATGGAACGTACACTCTCAGCTGCGTCTCTATTCACTGAGTACAACAAACAAATGAATGCAATAGGTCGTTACGATTTTAATGACATGATTATTTGGGTTATTGAAGCCTTCAAACAAAATTCCAGTTTATTACAGCATTATCAAGAGCGATTTCAATATATTTTAGTGGATGAATTTCAAGATACGAATGGTGCACAAAATGAACTATTGACACAACTCACAAATTTTTGGGAAGAGCCCAATATTTTTGTGGTCGGGGACGACGATCAATCCATTTATGAATTTCAAGGAGCGCGCATCAAAAACATCCTCGACTTTTACGAAAGATATAAAAAGACCATTAAAATAATTTTACTCGGCGATAATTATCGTTCGTCACAACCAATTCTAGATATAGCCAATCAAAGTATCAATAATAATAAACAACGTTTGCTGAATGCCATAGAAGAAGTGTCTTTTGATAAAAACGTTCGATCTGCATTACCTCGCTTTGAGCAAGAAGAGACGCCACAAGTGCTCATCACAAGCTATTACAACATTAAACATGAAGAAATTGCTATAGTACAGGCATTAGAAGCATTACAAGAACAAGGTGTAGCAATGAATGAGGTTGCCGTCATTTATTCACAACACAAACAAGCAGAAAATATAATCGCTCTAATGGAGCGTAAAAATATGGCCTACACAATCCGAAAAAATATCAATGTTTTGGATTTAATGCTGCCTCAGCAAGTACTCAAAATATTTCATTACCTCAGCGAAGAAAACAAAAGAGCATTTAGTGCAGAACACCTTTTATTTGAGTTAATGCATGCACCCTATTTAGGTATAGACCCTACAGACATGGCAACACTATCTGTATTTTTAAATAGCAAAGAGGCTAAAGAACAGGGTATAAAGTATTGGCGACAACTGTTTGCACATGAAATGCTGTTGAGTACATTAGGGTTAAAATCCTTAACACCAATACTTAGCGTTGCTAGATCACTGGACAATTGGTTGCAACAGCTACAGATACTTAAATTACCCATGCTTTTAGAAAAAATTGTTTACGATTGCGGTATAGTTTCTTGGCTACTCAAAGACAATGAACCTGTCTGGGAAATGCAAGTATTGCAAACACTCTTTGATTTTGTAAAAACAGTTTGTATTTCGAAACCACAAACGACAATAGAAGAATTTTTGCAAATAATAGACAGAATGATGGACGTCGAAAAAATAGAATTACCAATTCAACGCATTGTTCAACAGGAAAAAGGAGTACGTTTCTATACAGCACATAGCGCCAAAGGACTCGAATTTGAATATGTATTTCTAATTGGTTGCAACAAAAATTTCTGGGAAGAAAAAAAAGGTGGAAAAGGATTAAAATTACCAGATACACTCACACGCACTGTAGACGAAAATGATAATAACTATAAAATAGAGGTCGCGAGAAGATTGTTTTATGTAGCTATGACTCGAGCCAAAAAATACCTCAATATTTCGTATGCAATTCAAGATAATGATGGTAAACCTTTACAGGCATCAATATTTGTAGATGAAATATCCAGTATTGAAAGCAGAATAAATAAATCAATACCCACTGAATCATTGATTGAAGAATTAGCAATAGCAATGCGACCTGTAACAAGTGTATATATTCAGTTAATAAATAAAGGATTGCTCGAGAAACAATTAGAACATTTTGCGTTATCAGCATCAGCTCTGAGCAAATATTTAAAATGCCCTGTCAAATTTTATTATGAAGATGTATTGAAAACACCAACAGCAGAAAATGACAGCATGGCTTTTGGAACAGCGATTCACTATGCATTGGAACGTACTTTTTTGGAAATGAATAAATCCAAAGAAAAGGAGTTTCCTGCACTGGAAAATGTACTTGGTTATTTTAAATACAAAATGCGTGACAAAGAACTTGCATTTACTAAAATACAATTTGAACGACGTTTGGCAAAAGGACTGGAAATACTAACTGAGTATTATACAGATAATGTAAATAATTGGAATAAAGATGTTGAGCTAGAGAAATGGCTTCAAGCCACAATTGGCGAAGTTCCTATAAAAGGGAAAATAGATAAGATTGAAAAAATAGATAGCTTTAATTGTAGAGTGATTGATTATAAAACAGGAAATCCGGAGAGCCAATATGCCAAAAAAAATCTTACCCCACCTAATTTAAATAATGAGAAAGGGGGGGATTATTGGCGCCAAATGGTATTTTATAAATTATTATTAGAAAATCAACCCTTTAACAAACTAACTGCAACTGAAGGTGTGTTGGAATATGTAGAGAAAAGTAAAAAAAACACTGCTTATGGTCACAAGATTTTCATTTTACCCCAAGATGAAATCGAAGTTCGGAATCAGATCGAAGATACTTACAAAAAAATTAAATCTTTATCATTCAATGAAGGCTGTGGTGAAGAGGATTGCTCTTGGTGTAATTTCTCCAAAAGCAATAAACTCAAGTTATCAGTAATTGAAGATGACTAAGTATGATTTATCAAATAAACAAAATGCCAAATCCGTCTGGATTTGGCATTTTGTTTATTTGATTTCTAAATAACTAATTAGTTATTTTTAGACTCTGTATTAGCATTTACTAGATCACCAACAAATTTAGCAACAGATGCTATCTTGTCTGGATTCAATGCATAATGAATAAATTTACCATCGCGTACAGTATTAACAATATTCGCACGACGAAGTATTGCCAAATGCTGAGAAGCTACAGACTGCTCTAAACGCAGTTTTACATATATTTCCGTAACTTTCATTGTTTTATTCTCATTGAGCAACTTTACAATCTGCTGACGCAATTTGTGATTGATCGCTCTCAATGTCATTGCAGCGCTTTTTACTGCCACATAATCCAACTTAATTGGCTCAGTAGAATTTTCATCTTTGCGAATAACGAGCGTATTCGACGACATAGCTGTTTCCATCTATTTGTTTGTTTTGTTTGTTTTGTTTGTTAAATTATATTCTAATTTCTTTACCTCTGATAAAACTGTTAGCAAACTTACGCCATTGATGAATACAATTTGCATATATGACATAAAAATTCGTTACGGTTACGTTAAAGTACAATTATATAATCAAGTATTATATATCTTGATTATACCAACTAAATTTTAACGGTATTTTGCCATTTTATCCTCTATGATTACTGATTTATCTTTACTTCGCTGCAATTTCATATATACTAAAAGATCTGTGGCTCCCGCATCAAAACAAGCTTGTTGAGCAGCTTCTGCCAATTTCATTACTTGTTCGTAAGGCCCTTCTATAACAGTTTCAAAGGGACACACTTCATAACGTAATCCTGAGTCCTGTATTATTTTAATTGCCTCATCAACCAAACTATAAGCCTCTACTTTAGATTTGCCTGTTGGCAATATCTGCAATGCTAAATTAATATTGTTCATTATATATTTTTAAGCTAATTCAATAGAACCGGTTGTTATTGGCATTCCATTAATAAGTTTAATCTTCCCAAACCCTCCCAAAACATTGCGTAGATTATGAAAACCCTGACGTTTGAGCAACGATGACGCAATAACAGATCGGTAGCCACCTGCACAATGCACATATAAATTACTATCCGCATCTAACATTGCAATATTCATAATATCGGCCAACGTATCTAAAGGTTTATTAACTGCACCTGTGACATGACCTTCCACAAATTCTTTATTCTTTCTTACATCTAATACCTCTATCTTGCTATCATATGCCAAATCCATTGCAAATTCATCAGCATCAATATCTATTATCAAATCTATTGGTTCTCCCGCTGCTTTCCAAGCATCCAAACCTCCACTTAAAAATCCCAGAACTACATCATAACCAATTCGAGCCAAACGTGTAACACTCTCCTCTTCTTTTCCTTTTTCAGTAACCAACACCAAAGGTTGATTAAATGGCAAAACGATCCCAGCCCATTCTGCAAAACGACCATCAAGACCAATGCTTACGGACTCTGGTATAAAAGCTTCCGTAAATTCAATGGAATTACGTGTATCTAATATCCAAGCTCCATTTTTTACTTTTTCTTTAAAATCCGAAATAGAAAGCGCTGTCAAACCATTTTGCATGACCACATCTAAACTTTGATATCCTTGCTGGTTAATACGTGCATTAATCGGAAAATAAGCCGGTGCTGATGCCAATCCTTCTGTAATTGTTTTTATAAACTCATCTTGACTCATTTCTTGCAATGCATAATTCGATTTTTTCTGCTCGCCAATAGTACTAAAGGTTTCGGGTCCTAAATTTTTACCACAGGAAGAACCAGGACCATGTGCAGGATATACTATAATATTATCATTTAACGGTTTTATCTTTGTGGCTAATGAATGGTACATTTTAGCCGCTAATTCTTCTTTTGAAAGTTCACCACTGAACAAATCTGGGCGACCAACATCACCAACAAAAAGTGTATCACCAGAAAATAAACAATAGGGTACACCAGTTTCGTCGTGCAACAAATAACAAGTACTTTCCAACGTATGACCAGGAGTATGTAATACCTTTAGCGCCAGCTTTCCTATATTAAATTCTTCTCCGTCTTTTGCCTTATAAAAAGCAAAACCGGCTTCTGTATCCGGTCCATAGACAATAGTAGCACCGGTACGTCGGGCAAGCTCCAAATGACCACTTACAAAATCTGCATGGAAATGCGTTTCGAAAATATATTTAATCGTTACGCCTTTTTCTTCTGCCATTTTAATATACACATCTACATCACGTAGCGGGTCTATAATAGCAGCTTCTGTTTCACTTGAAACGAAATAAGCGGCTTCACTAAGGCAATTGGTATAAAGCTGTTCTACTTGCATAAGTTCTATATTAAAAATAAAATTCCAGCAAAGGTATAGTATTGAAAAAGTAAAAAGTATCTGCTTTAATAATATAGCAAATACTAATGTCTATATTGAAAGTTAATCGCAAAAAAATATCGCCCGAAATTCGGGCGATATTTTAAAAATGATATGTATCAAAATTATTTCTGAACATTAAATTTGCTTATTGATTTTGTGTCATCCACTACAAATTCAAGGAAATATACTCCTGTAGTCAAAGAAGAAATATCAAGGCTGAATTTTTGATTACCAACATAATTTTTTTCAAATTCTTTAACCAATACAGTACGACCAGCTAAATCATAAATACGAGCAGTAGCACCTGAATTATTTAAGAAATTAAATTCAAATGACAACTCATTTACTGCAGGATTTGGGTAAGTAGTAAGTGATTGCTTCTTATCCAACTCAACAATAGAAGTAGTTTTGTTCACTACAGGAAGTGTTTGACAAACCTTATTGTTTGATATAACTAGATCTACAGCAGGGTCGCTAGAAGCACTTGTTAACCAAACACTATCGCAAAAAGTATAATTACCATCAGCGGGACCTGATGTATATTTAAGCGTATCCAACACATGTATTGTCACACCTGGATTAATTTTTATTGGATTTAAATAATAACTTCCAGAAAAGAAATTAGTAACAAAATGAATAGTGTCTGTTGTTTTTAATGTATCAGTGCCATTGTTTGTAAATCCAAAATTCAAATAAGTAGCAACTCCTCCAGCGGGGTCAATTGTTACAGTAGTACTTGTACTACCACCTGAAATTGCTAAATCACATTTTCTTTGAGCAAACGTTGTTGAACCTACCAACAACATAATTAGTGCCAAGTAAATTTTTTTCATGGTTTTTATATTTTTTTATTGTTAAGGGGCGAAGATATAATTTTTTAGCAAAAAAAAATCATTCCCGTTCTAAATTAATCAAACAGAGACATTTGTCCGTTATTCATTCTACGAAATGAAGTTAAATTCCAATCAAGCTTCGTCTCATTCAATCCATATTTTTTGCAATAAAGTTTAAACTGCATTTTTATCATTTCTGCAATTTTACCATCACCGGTCATTCTTTTCTTTGTTCTGCTATCATTTACATTTCCTTCGTGACAACTTGCAATAAGATTCCAAACTTTTTCAGCTCTGTCAGGGTATGCTTTATACAACCAGTCCCGAAAAATGTCACCAATAGCTCCGTTCAGTCTCACCACCGTATAACCAGCCCATAAAGCACCTGCCTCAGAAGCAGCTTTAAGCACATCATGCATATGGTGATCGTTAAGACCTGGAATAATCGGTGCATTCATTATACCTGTAGGGATTCCATTTTTAGACATCGTTTCTACAACTTTTAAACGCAAGCGATAAGACGCAGTACGGGGTTCTAGTTTAAGTCTCAGACTTTCATCAAGTGAGGTAATAGAACTATAAACCATTACTAATCGGAGCTTTGCCAATTCCTGTAGGAGATCCATATCACGTAATATTAATGCATTTTTACTAAGAATACTCACCGGGTTTCTGTATTCCAAACAGACTTCAAGCATCTTACGTGTCAATTGCATTTGACGCTCGATTGGTTGGTAACAATCTGTATTACCTGAAAGCGAAATTGGCGTAGGTTGCCAATTTTTATTTTCAAAAAATTTGCGCAACAAATCCGGCGCATTTTTTTTCACCACAATACGGCTTTCAAAATCAAGCCCTGCACTATAACCCCAATATTCGTGTGAATTACGTGCATAACAATAAATGCAACCATGCTCGCAACCTTGGTATGGATTGGCCGAAAACAGCATGCCAACATCTTCACTTTTTACCTTATTGACAATTGTACGGCTTTCATCAAATATGTATTCTGTTTTTCGTTCTTCCTGTTCCCAATCGTCAATACCTTCGGAAAACTCTTGCACATACAATCCTTTAAGAAAACGATTTTGCGGATTATACTGCGCAGCGCGTCCTTTATCATAGCGATCGTTTGCTTTTTGGTTAATCATTATTGCTAATAGCAATTTTATAAAAATGCTTTACCAAACTTAACTAGAAAAATGAATGGAGATTATTTTGTGGATAAATATTGATCTTTATGGTACAATCTCCTGACAGAGTTCTATCAACACACCATTTGTAGTTTTGGGATGTACAAAACAAACCAATTTGTTATCTGCTCCCTGTTTAGGTTTTTCATTCAACAATTGAAACCCCAACGCTTCCAAACGTTTCATTTCTGCTTCAATATTTTCTACTTCAAAAGCTATATGATGAATACCTTGCCCTTTTTTGTCAATGTACTTAGCAATAGCGCTATCGGAACTTGTTGCTTCCAGCAATTCAATTTTCGATTCACCAACCCGAAAGAAAGCAGTATCGACATTTTCGCTAGCAACTAATTCTGTTTTATAACAAGGTGTATTGAGCATCTGTTCATAAATTTCAATAGCGTCTTTAAGATCTTTTACTGCTATGCCAATGTGTTCAATGCGTATCATTTTACTTATAGTTTTTGAGTATAGTATTATAGCCTATCAGAATGCTACTACAATCGCTAAAGTAGCATATTTAATACTAACTTTGTTGTCAAAATAAACGGAAATACTGAGATGGAATTGAATTTGCCTATATATTTGGATAATAACGCTACAACGCCAATGGATCCTCGCGTTTTGGAAGCCATGTTGCCATATTTCGTTGAAAAATTTGGTAATGCTGCGAGCCGGAACCATTCATTTGGCTGGGTAGCAGAAGAAGCTGTTGATTATGCACGCGAACAAATTGCAAAATTAATCAATGCTGACCCCAAAGAAATTATACTTACTTCTGGTGCTACCGAAGCTGATAATTTGGCGATAAAGGGTGTCTATGAAATGTATGCTTCTAAAGGTAATCACATTATTACTTGTACTACCGAACATAAAGCAGTACTAGATACCTGTAAGCATATTGAAAAAATTGGTGGTTCCGTTACTTACCTTTCTGTACAAGCAGATGGTTTAATAGATTTAACTGAGTTAGAAAAAGCAATTACACCTAAAACTATTCTTATTACCATAATGTATGGCAATAATGAAATAGGTGTAATACAACCTATAAAAGAAATAGCTGCAATTGCCAAAAAACATGGTGTATTGTTTTTCACTGATGCGACGCAAGCTGTAGGTAAAATACCTGTTGATGTAATTGCTGATGGCATTGATTTAATGGCATTTAGTGGTCATAAAATGTACGGACCTAAAGGTGTCGGAGTACTATATGTTCGCAGGAAAAATCCAAGGGTAAAAGTAACTGCGCAAATGGATGGTGGAGGTCATGAACGCGGCATGCGTAGTGGTACACTCAATGTTCCTGGTATTGTAGGTTTGGGTAAAGCTTGCGAGCTATGCATGAATGAAATGCAGTCAGAAGCTAAACGTCTGAGTGCACTTCGAGACAAGCTAGAGGCAGGCTTAACACAACTAGATGAATCTTATGTGAATGGAAATATTGAACATCGCCTACCACATGTGGCCAATATCTCTTTCAAATATGTAGAAGGAGAAGGACTTATGATGGGCTTCAATAAAAATATTGCTTTATCTAGCGGCTCTGCATGTACTTCAGCTTCATTAGAGCCTTCTTATGTACTAAAAGCATTAGGGCTTGGTGATGATTTGGCACATAGTTCATTACGTTTTGGCTTAGGTCGTTTTACGACGGAAGAACAAATAGATTACACAATTAAAGCAATTTCAGAGACGGTATTAAAACTTAGAGAAATGAGTCCTCTTTGGGAAATGTTTAAAGAAGGTATTGACTTAGACAAAATAGAATGGGCACATCACTAAAATAATCAGTTAATATCTTCATTTACACTATTAAAATAATAAATCATGGCATATTCAGATAAAGTTATCGATCATTATAGCAATCCTAAAAATGTAGGAACCTTAGACAAAAACAACAAAAACGTAGGCACTGGTCTTGTTGGTGCTCCAGAGTGTGGCGATGTAATGCGTTTACAAATAGAAGTGGATGAAGCAAGCGGATTAATCACCGACGCTAAATTCAAAACATTTGGTTGTGGTTCAGCAATTGCCTCTTCTTCACTAGCCACGGAATGGTTAAAAGGCAAAACTATTGATGAAGCCATTGCTATTGACAATATGGATATTGTAGAAGAATTAAACCTACCTCCAGTAAAAATTCACTGTTCTGTATTGGCAGAAGATGCTATTAAATCTGCTATTAATGACTACCGTGTAAAGAATGGTTTACCAGAATTGATAGAAGAAAAAAACGCTCATTAATACATATTGACAAGCAGCTGATTTTTAGTAGAAAAACTATGGCAACAGAAGTAGGTGCGATAACCATTAGCGATAAAGCAAAAGAGAAAGTGCTTCAACTCATCAAAGATTCTAACTTGAGTGAAGAATATTTTTTGCGTGTAGGTGTGGTTGGAGGTGGGTGTTCAGGGCTTTCTTACAAGCTCGATTTCGATAATGAGATACAACCAAAAGACCAAGTATTCGAAGACAATGGTATCAAATTAGTTACAGATCTCAAAAGTTTTCTTTATCTCTGCGATACAGTTCTTGACTTTACAGATGGGCTTAATGGTAAAGGTTTTCATTTTATTAATCCCAATGCGAGCCGTAGTTGCGGCTGTGGTGAAAGCTTTGCAGTATAAGTAATAATTAATGTGAAAAAGCGTCAATACTTCGAGTATTGACGCTTTTTCACATTAAAGACCATTTTTTGGCGACCCAAAGCAAATAAATTTCGCAATGGTTTGAATGCTAAATCCAAATAATAAGGGTGAATGTTCGTATGAACATTCACCCTTATTATTTAACTATGATACTGAATTATGATTTCATTGTTTTAGCATATTTTGCACGATCATTTTCATCAAGCATTATTTTGCGCAAACGAATGTTTTGTGGTGTTACTTCAATGCACTCATCTTGTTGAATATATTCCATACACTCTTCCAAAGTCAATTGTACTTTAGGTGCAATACGGTTAGCATCATCAGTACCACTTGCACGCATATTCGTCAATTTTTTAGGTTCAGTTGCATTCACAATAAGATCACCTGGCTTGATATGCTCACCAATGATTTGACCAGAATATACTTCTTCGCCCGCATCAATAAAGAATGAACCACGATCTTGCAATTTATCCATTGAATAACCAGTAGTAGATGCAGTATTTTTGGATAATAATACACCGTTACTGCGACCAGGTATCACACCTTTCCAAGGTTTATATTCGTTAAAACGGTGAGCCATTACAGCTTCTCCAGCAGTAGCAGTAAGCATATTGCTACGCAAACCGATAAGACCACGCGATGGAATATCGAATTCCAAATGCTGCATCTCTCCCTTGCTCTCCATAATAAGCATTTCACCTTTCTTCTGTGTAACAAGGTCAATAACTTTACCTGAGAAATCAGAAGGTACATCTACTACCAATACTTCATAAGGTTCGCATTTTTTCCCATCAATTTCTTTAGTAATAACTTGTGGCTGACCTACTGTCAACTCAAAGCCTTCACGACGCATTGTTTCAATAAGTACACTCAAATGCAGAATACCGCGACCAAACACCATAAACTTATCTGCATCTTCAGTATCTTGTACACGAAGTGCAAGATTTTTTTCCAATTCTTTCATCAATCGATCACGTAAATTACGGCTAGTAACAAATTTTCCTTCACGACCGAAGAATGGTGAATTATTGATACTAAATTGCATATTCATTGTTGGCTCATCGATCGGAATGACTTCCAATGCTTCCGGGTTTTCGAAATCAGCAATTGTCTCTCCAATTTGAAAACCTTCGATACCTACAACAGCGCAAATATCACCGGCAGACACTTGTGTCACTTTCTTTTTACCCATTCCTTCAAATGTGTACAATTCTTTTACTTTACTTTTAGTAAAAGTGCCATCTAAACGGCATAGTTGTACATTTTGGCCTTCTTTGATTGTACCACGAGCAATACGACCAATAGCAATACGACCCAAGAAAGTAGAATAGTCTAATGATGTAATTTGTAATTGAATTGTCCCTTCAGCAACTTTGGGTTCTGGTACTTTTTCGAGTATTGTATCCAAAACGGCATTAATGTTATCCGTCTGCTCTAAAGATGTGTTGAACCAACCTTGTTTAGAAGAACCGTATAATGTTGTAAAGTTTAATTGCTCCTCTGTAGCATCCAATTGGAAGAAAAGCTCAAATACGGCATCATGAACTTCATCCGGACGGCAATTAGGCTTATCTACCTTGTTGATAACAACAATTGGACGAAGTCCAAGTGCCAAAGCTTTTTGGAGTACAAAACGAGTTTGTGGCATTGGGCCTTCAAATGCATCTACTAATAGTAATACACCATCAGCCATTTTAAGCACACGCTCTACTTCACCACCAAAATCGGCGTGACCAGGGGTATCAATGACGTTAATTTTTACGCCTTTATAGTTAACAGAAATATTTTTTGCAAGAATAGTGATCCCGCGTTCGCGTTCAAGATCATTACTATCCATAATAAGTTCACCTGTTTCCTGATTATCACGGAAAACTTGTGTAGCGTGAATAATTTTATCCACCAATGTTGTTTTGCCATGGTCAACGTGAGCAATGATGGCAATGTTACGAATATTCATAAAAGGAAATTGTCTTAATTGTTGCTTATATAAAAAATATTGAATTGTTTTGCTGCACTATTTTGCCTCATGAAAAACTAGAAAAACAAACACTAGTAGATTAGGTACAGCAACGAAATTAGGCTATAAAAAATTTGTGCAAAAGTAAGGAATTAAATTTACAATATTTGAACTAACTTGTATTTAGAAGGATATTCACAAAAATGTAATGGTTATGTCCACATTAAAAAAACATGATTACAACATTCGTCAATTTACGCTTGAGGAATATCTGAATTATAAAGCAATGCGATTGGAAGCATTAAAAAACGAACCAGGTATGTTTGGCAACAGCTATGTATTTGAGTCAGAATTTACTGATATACAATGGAAAGAACGGGTCGCTAATCCTAGCGGGGCATGTTTTGGCTTATATTCATATAAAGAATTGATTGGTATTACTTCAATTATTATTGACAAAGAGAAAGCACATGAAGCCTATATGACCCAATCTTACATTCAAAAAACTTATAGAAGAATCGGTCTTTCAAGAATGTTGTATCAGGCAAGGCTGGAATGGGCCAAGAAACGAAATCTAAAGCGTTTAATAATAGCTCACAAACGAAGCAATGTTGCATCAAAAAATGCCAATCAGCATTTTGGATTTAAATATACACATCAAGAAGTACGTAACTGGCTAGATGCTAGCATTGAGCCCATGATCTACTACGAATTGAAGTTGTAATAGTCATTAATATTGACTTTGCTAAAATTGATTGTAAGAACCGATTACTCCTTATGAAGAGAATTTAAAACATAAAAAGCTCCGCAAATTTGCGGAGCTTTAGTGTGAGACCGTTGGGACTCGAACCCAAGACCCATACATTAAAAGTGTATTGCTCTACCAACTGAGCTACGATCTCAACGTTGTTCTTTTCTGAACGGGATGCAAAGGTAATAAGTTGCTTCTAATTTTCAAATTTTTTTTTAAACTTTTTTGGAGATTGAGTTTTAAGCTATTAAGCATTCCAAAATTCGCGCTTGACACTCTTTCAATTCATCTTCAGAAAGTCTTGTTGTTGTTCGTGTAAAATTTATATCATCAGCAGAATCTATTGGCACTACATGCATGTGTGCATAAGGCACTTCTAAACCAATAAAACTAATTCCACAACGTTTGCAACCAAACGCTTTTTCAATAGCTCTAGCTATTGGCTGCGCAAATAATAACCAACCCATTAAATATTCGTCAGCAGCATCATATACTTTATCAACTTCTTTTTTAGGTACAATTAATACATGACCTTTACGCAAAGGTTCAATATCCAAAAAAGCATAAAAAAGTTCATTTTCAGCAATTTTGTAGGATGGTAATTCACCATTGACAATTAAAGTAAATACATTTGCCATTATTAATCAATTGATATAGACTCAACTCTAAATTGTATTGCACCATTT
Organism: Bacteroidetes bacterium UBA1312; assembly: GCA_002307135.1. GTDB lineage: Bacteria > Bacteroidota > Bacteroidia > Chitinophagales > Chitinophagaceae > Rurimicrobium. The sequence continues at coordinate 241,239 of DBTQ01000034.1, read as the reverse complement.
GGTACAGATATTTCAGCTATTTCACCAATAGCCTTACCTAATAAACCTTTGCCAATAGGTGAACTTACGGAAATCTTGCCCAGTTTAAGATCTGCTTCACTTTCAGAAACAATCCGGTATTCGAATATCTTTTTAGTAACCATATTAGTAACTTTTACTTTACTAAGTATGGATACTTTACTTGTGTCAATTTGTTTTGGATCAAGTATTCGTGTATTTGCAAGCGAGGTTTCCAAATTTGCTAATTTCGCTTCATGCAAGCCCTGCGCTTCTTTTGCTGCATCGTATTCCGCATTCTCTTTAAGATCCCCTTTTTCTCTCGCTTCAGCTATCTGACGAGCAATCTCTGCTCTTCCAGATGTTTTCATACGTGTTATTTCTTCCCTCATCGCTTCCAGTGTTTCTTTGGAAACATAGTTTACACTACTCATATTATTAATCGTTTTTAAATAAAAACACAACGCCTCTAAGTTATAGAAGCGTTGTAAAGTTTGTATGTCGGTAAATATAAATTAATTAGACTCTTTGTCAGCGCTCTTCTTATTGGCGAGATTAAATCTTAAAGTAAATACATGAACACCGTTATTTGGGCGTTGTGTTGGACGATAGCTGTAATCGAGTGCCATTAAAGGGCCATTACTACCAAGTTTTTGTGAAACTGTCAAACCACAGCTAAAACCAGTATAGAAAGTAGTACTTTCAGTAGTACCGATATTTTTTTCGTAACGGTATCCTGCACGCGCCATAAATCTTTCTTTAAATGCATATTCAGCACCGACTCCTAAATAGTCATTATTAAATGAATTAGAAGTAAAATTACCTATAGCTGTAAGACGATGATTAACTATTTTTGATTCATCAGCACTCGCTTCGTCTAAGTAAAAATCGTAAGCAAAACCCATACTTAAATAGGTAGGTAATTGAAATTTTTCGGTAGGAGTTGTGCGGTTTACAAGAATTGTCGGATCATCTGGTGCCGGGCTATCACTTGAAAATCCACCACCTGAAAATTTCATATTAGTACCTGCGTTACGCAAAGTAATACCGATATGAAGATTATCACGTTTACCGGTAACATACTGAATACCTGCATCTATACTTGCACCCATTGCAGAAATATTACCGATCTGTTCAGAGATTAACGCAGCATCAACACCACCACGAATGCTCTTAGAAAATGCATGAGCAAAACCAAGAGATACGTTCAAAAACTGAGGATGATATTTTGCACCAGTTCCTTCAGGATTAGCTATATCGGTAACTGCTATATCACCAAAAGTCATAGACATTGCGTTTACACCTATAACTGAAGACTCACCGATACGATAAGCAGCACCTGCATTATTGATCGCTACGCCTGTACCTGATAAATACCAACTATGGCTTGCACCTATTTCTAGATTCTCCGTTGAAGCCAAACCCGCAATATTGACTTTCATAGCTTGAATGCCCTTTACATTGGCAACATCCAATCCAAAGACTCCTGTGCTTTGACCCCAAGGATTTATCAGCAATTCAGTTGCTCCAGCCTGACCTGAGCGATCTTTATTTCCAGCTATAGCAGGTATTACCATGCCAATAGAACACGCAGCTAATACTGCTTTTGTAAATAATTTTTTCATACCAAAATTATTGTCTTTCGTTATCCGTATGAATAAGTATCAATTATCTTAATCAATACCAATTGCTCTGTGAAATAATAATATTATTTAGTTACCAAAGCTGATTAATCAAGCTTTGGTAACAATTTTTTTAATAGTTCGTAACATCAAGTGGTCTCATTGCACCAAACCATTTCAAGACTTTATCCTTACCGTAAGCCTGTACGTGTATCAAGTACATACCACTTGCAATTGGCAATCCGGCATTGTTATATAAATCCCAAGATAGTGCAGGATCGTTATTGTCTTTTTCAAGATGACGAATCAAAGTACCATCTAAAGAATAAATGTTTACAGAAGCCTTAACCGGTAAATTAATAATTTTTACTTTGGTTTCTAATCTATTCGATTCATAAGAACCACCACCTGTAGCAACACCTTTGTATGGATTTGGAACAACAAATATTTTGTCCAATAAGGCATCAGCAGTTGTATTTTGCGTCCAATCAGTTGGTGCTAATCCCTTAGTAGTAAATGTGTACAATGGATTTCTATTATTTACAATAGTTTGATTCGGCATCGCTTTGTATTGTTTATAAGGAGTATTAACTCTGAAACGCATACGAGTTTCTGTAGGGATAAAACCATCTTTTGGAGACAACATACTAAAACCAGAATTCAACATTGGAATACCAACCCATCTCATCGCTTTTAATATTGGTTTATAAATATATGGGGAAGTAAAGTTATCTTTAGCACCAACAGCAAATACCTTACAAGAATCGTATTTAGTATTTAATATATATGTGAAATGCTTTCCACCAAAAATAGTTTCACCAAATTCATTGAACATATCACTTGTAGGATTCCAAAGCATATCTGCACCATTAAACTTTTTGAGATAAGAGTCTTCAGCAAAAACAATGTTTAAGCGTTCTCCTGTCAATTGATTAACTGCATAACCTGGAAACCACGAAAAACCATTATCTGTTGGATCAGATGAATATACCGGATTCCCATTTCCATCTAAGCCAAGATTCCAAGATCTATGTGCTCTAGGTGCAAATTTAGTAACATTACCCTCCGAAAGACTCGGATCCTCCTGTGCTTCAAGAACCATACAACGAGTCCATTTCGATTGATCAGATGTATATACCAAATCGACATTAGGATATTCACTATAGACACTTAAAGCATCTTTAGGCGGATCACTAGAAATATACATTGAAAGGCCTACCGTTTTTGCAATTTTGCCAGATGCGGGGCCATAGCCACATGCTCCTCCAGTAGTATATGATGCTAGATCATAAGGACACCAAGTAGATAGTGTATAAGTATTATTAGAGAACATCTTACTAAAAAATGCACCGGATGTATCATACTTCGTGTCTTTGAATGAACCAGAACCCATACAACTATAATATGCACCAGTAGCGGTATCAGTACTACTTCCACTTCTAATCCAGTTTTTCAAACTAATACCAGCGGCATCATTTACTCCAGACAACCAAGTTAAAGCAGTATTAGTATAGCTAATATCTGAAGTAATATAGCCATTACCATTTATTTGGTCAAAACCTACAGGATTAACTTGATTAACAGTTACAGAAAGACCATATTTTTCCAATATTTGTTCATTAACCATTGAAATAGAACGTTCACTATAAATAGTTTCATTAGTTCCACCTGGATTTAATTTTACAATAGTCCAAGTTGCAGAATCATTAAGTCCTCTATTTGTATCCGGAAGAATGTTGCCAGACAATGATATTGTCCAATCTGCATTCACCAATTTAACCGGATCGATCACTTTTATATTCACTGGACCTCTTCCTGCTTTATAAGTTGGATATGAAACTTGATATGGTGACACAATAGCAGTTTGTTCAGACTCATCACTTAATTGTACATCGTTTCCACCATTACCAACACCTTCAATTCTGGTAATAACAACTCCTTGACCATAATTAGACACATTTGTAAAGGTATCACCACGTTGGTTCATTGGATTTGGCATTGCAGAATAAACATCATTTGTTGTTCCACCTGCAGCATTATCACCAACTAAATAAGCTTTATCTTGAGTACCAACTTCATTATTAGGATCAAAGCCAGAAAAATTATTATATGCATAAGCAATAACCTTATAGTAGTAGGTTTGATAATTTACAAGTGTTTTTTCACCAGTAGCAAATGCATCCTGTGTAACAATAAAACTGTGAACAATACCACTATCCTTACCAGTAATTTCTATCGTTGCATCATATTTAGGGATACTATCCAAAATTTCTAGGTTTTTAGAATAGTTAACGATTTGGCTAACACCATTCTTTTTGTCGCACTGAAATATTTCAACCGCATTAGTAGCGTCAATATTTCCATTTGCATCAAATAATGATGCACCTTTTTTAATTTGGAAAACTCGATAACCTTCAAAATGATAAATAGAGTCAGCAAAATGCAAAGTCTTTGCCTTTGTAGATACAGATCTGTATTTGTCGTTTGACGTGAATTGTAAATCACCAAATCTCTCTTGATAGTTATTACTGTTAGGAGGATTGACTATGTACATAATCAATTTTCTATCCAATTCTCTAATAACCAATTGAGGCGCCTCTGGACCTACTGTCTTTTTAAACCCTGCATCAAACAGACCCTGTGCAATATCATCAGCTGCTCTTATTTTTTTGAATGAACCTGCTCCACATGCACCAACATTATCTACCCAAACAACTCCAATAGTAATGTCATTCATTACACCCACTTGAAGTGTAAACGGACCAGAAGAGTGAATAAATCGACGATCTGCTAAAGGAGAATTACAAGAACACTGTGACCATTCTGCTTTATTTCCAGGGTCTCCATAGTAAACAAATGGAGCAGTTGGACCAGATCCATATCCTTTAGACCCAGAGTTAATACCATCAAAGGAGAATGGAATACCGGCATAGGTAGATCCAGTCATATAATTGTAAAAAGAACTCGTATTATCAGGATCGCGTACCGGACTACTATTTGAGTTTTCAAAATAAGAAAACGTTGACATTTTTAAAAGCCTTGAGGCATTCTTGCCTGTTACAGGGTCTATATAATCTTTGCGGGGACCAATAAAAAAATCAACGCCAATCATAGGTAACCTTGTTCCATAAGAGTTCTCTCCATTAGACCCATCAGGATTAACAGCATTGTATAGTACACCTAAACCACGAGATGTATCACAACCAATATAGTCATCATAAGGATAGCCCAAATCAGCATCTGTCCATGTAGCGATAAAACAGCTATCCAGTACTACGTTACCACGATTTATAACACGATAATTATAAAAAGTAGCATCATTCATAAAGTCTGTTGATGAATAAGCAAAAGCTGAAGTTTGTACCTCAATTCCAATACCAGCAGAACCAGAGTTACCTTTAGCGTTCCCCATATCATTAAACACCCACCAAACAAATTGGCTCGGGTTACTTCCGGTTACCCCAAATGCTCGCGGATAATCACCATCCTTCCAGTTATAGATATTGTCCCCGTTCACATCAATAAATGGAGCATATCCATAGGCATCTGCAGGAGCTAACAATGTACTAAGGCTATTTCCTGTAGCACCCACTGCATATATATTACCCGTAGCCGGCCATTCTTTAATGACATCAAATTTAGAATCAGTAATAGCAGTAGCACCGCCACCATTATTATATAATTCAATAAACTCCTGAACTACCGATTGATCTACCTTCCAAAAGCGATCCCAATCAGAACAAGTTACAGCATCAATTGATTTTGTATTTCTATCTATTGGACCAGGCCAATAGTCGTTACCCTTTGTTCTATAAGTTTGAGCAGCTACTTTTAATTGACCTGTACCGTCAACACCACCAATCCAGCAAGATCCAGCAAATAGCGAATTCTTTTTGCTTCCTTTAGGTACTTCATAAGCGGCGCTGTTCGTACCTTGATTCCACCACATATCGCCACCTGTCATCAGACGAGCGCGTACATTATTAATGTCTAAGTCTATTGCCGCCGTTGCAGGTTTACAACCTGCAGTAGTTTTCAAAAGGCTTTTTGTTCTTTCTGTATTTTTTGCAACAGTAGGCAAAGCCAAAACTTGGCTTGTTGTACTCAAAACAGCTAAAAGTGCAAATGCAACCCGTAACCCTTTCCTTTTCATAATTTTAATTTTTATTATAACCTCTGTACAGAAATTTCACTTTTAATTAAAAACCAAATCTAAACCCGATGATCATTCTCCTTGGTCCATTATAGTTATTCGGATTATTTACATAAAGCGAGTATAAATCCTGTAATGTTTTTCCCGAAGTATTAGAATTAAAATATTGCTGACCAGTAGATGAAGTAACATAACCATCATCATCAGCCCTGCTTGTATAAGCATATACACCCAAAACATCTCTAATATTAAATATATTTTGAGAATATACATACGCCTCCAAGTAATATTTATGTGACGCTTTAACTCCTTCAATACCTGATTTACGTCCCGATCTATTCAAATTAAATCGCTTGCTAACTTGTAAATCAATTCCAAAATGCCAAGGTAAACGTGTTCCATTAAGCCCACCTTCAATAGTATTGCCCACCACATTTGAATAAGTAGTGTATGGTTCACCGCTTCTTGCACGAAATATCATATTGGCATTAAAATTTTCCAATGGTTTTTTACCATTTACTGTTGGTCCTTCATTCTCATCATAGCTATAATTCAAGTTAAGATTAATGATGTGTCTTGAATCATAAGACAATGCAGAAACATATCTAAGATTTGGTAAACCTGCAGAAATAAAGTTCTGCAACAATCCATTAGCAGTGTATGTGCTACCATTTCCCCCATTACCAGAACTAGCATTTGATCCTGTACCTTCAGCAAACTGTAAGGTGTAAGTCAACGTCAGCTCAATTGGAATTGGAGATTTATCGATTTTACGATAATCGTATTTGAAGGTAAATCCTTTAGTGCTAGAGAAATCTCTATTACCGTAAGTATAATAAGTTCGTGGCCAAGCGTACAAATAAGGACGAATTTGTATTTGATCTTTGCGTTCTTTGTAGAATGCACTTATGCCCAAGGCCGATTGTTTACTTAGTTCTTGTTGATATCCAAATTCATAATCAAACGTTTTTTCCGGTTTCAAATCGGGGTTTCCAATAATTTGACCTTGGTTTTGATCTAAATAATAATAATTCTCTGCAGTCGCAAAATTGCCCGTTCTTGGTCTTTGCACCAAGATATCGTAGTGTGCATAAAATAATGCCTTACCGTCATTAATTGGAAAATTGAATTGAAAACGGGGCGATACATTTATTTGGGGTTTATAATCAGTAAATGATTTATTGGGATCATAGTTAGTTGCTGTAATCTTAGTTTGTCCATCAGTAGTAAGTGCCGGTTGCGGATCTGAACCCACACCTCCGTATTCTTTATTTTTTAATACTGTTGGGTCTGCCACTATTACACCATTACGATCGTACCAAGTATCTCCATTCCGATAACCTATTATTGGTGAATTAGCAACTTGGTTATTATTTACATAAACTGCATAATCTGCACCAATATTAGATGGGCGATTAGGAGCGATTGATCCTGCAGTAGCTGTTTCATACAAAGAGTAAGGGTCTTTCAAAACCTTAGTACTTGCATCATAACGTTCAACACGAACGCCGATATTAAATTTCATATCTTGAAAACGGAATGCGTCCATTAAATATCCTGCGATATAGTTAGGATGAAATGCCGCTATAGGACGCGTATAATTTCCATTAGCATCTTTGGCCGTAAAGAAATCATTAAAGTTAGATTGACCGGTCATTTTATTACCAGTATAATCGTAACCTTGATAACTTACAAAGGATTTACCATTATTCAACAATTCATCCGCTGAAAACATTTTAAGGGACAATTTGCTGGGATCTACAGACATTACATCTAAATAATCATTTGCTCCGGCACCTAATTTAGCTCTCAAATTGGCATCAAATACAGATTGAGTCCCGTTGTTTTTTCGGTTATATATAATAGTATCTGTTGGCAAGAAAAAAGTACCTGCATCTACTTGCGCTTTAGTATATTTCACACCATTATGAATAAAGATAGGATTACTGTAATCTAAACCTCCAATATGTCTGTTTGCTAATTGACTCATCAGATTCCACAAAGAACTACTACCGGTACCGGTACCGGTACCGTCTCTATTGATATTGGCAGAGTATGATCCAGAACTAACTTGCTCATAATATAAACCAAACTGAATAGCATGAACCGTTTTCTTTGGTTTAAAATCGAAAGAGGCATCCGCATGTAAACCCAATTGGTTTCTATAGCCATATACATAACCTGTTTGTCCGGCACCTACATCAGCCATATTATATACATTTTGTACACTTAAAGGTGATGTAGGGAAATCGCCATTCAACATACCTCCCAATCCTTCAAGAGCTGTTCCACTATTAATAGCACCGGTGCTGCCAAATGTTTTATATACGGCATTTGTGTAATTTGCCAAAGTCTGGTTTAAATTAGACTGTTGAAAAGTTAACCCATTAACGCCATCTAAAGTTTGTAATATAATACCGTCTCTGCCAGATAAAGAATCTTTGCCGGTTGAATAAACAGGTACTCTGCTTTGGGTAAATTTACCAACATAGCCATATTTAAATAAATCGTGTTTGAAATTGGGGTCTTGCTGATTGTAATGTCTAGTTTGATAATCTAGCTGAACTGTATAGTATGCATTAGACACTACTGCCGCAACCTCCTTGCCATCAGCCGTTTTAGTTTGCTGCTGACCAAAAGATTGTTTAAAACGTACATATCCGCGACCCGTATAATCAATTGTTGTAGGTATGGCATCAGGAGCAAAATAAGATTCTGAACGACTATAACCTTGACTATTAGAATAATCAAAAGAACCTCCAGCTGTTATATTTATTTTACTGTTTACTGCATAGTCCAATTTACCATTAAATCTTACCGTTTTACCGGTATTGTTCAAGCTTTTCTTTTGTTGTACAAAATCATCCTTCGTAACGAAAGTGCTCGATTTTTGAAGTAAGGGACCATTACTCGTACTTATTAAAGTAAGCGGATTGTCCTGAAGGTTTTTCAAAACATCAGCTTTCAATACATTATTTTTGATATACGTCGGATTTTGGTCAGCATCATAGCGATACTCTAAACCCGCCATAAATCCTAAAATTGGTTGCTTTACGCCATCCTTGGTTTTAGAAATAATTGGACCGGTTACATAGCCACTCAACAAATTTTGATTATAACCATCAACCGAATGTTGTGCTTTTATTTCACCATGCATGTTTTGAGTTATTCCTTTAGAGGTAATAGCCACAATACCTCCAGTAGCATCGCCATAGTTAGCAGGAACACCTGAAATAATGACTTGCAATTGATCTACAGTACCTTGTGCAGGCGTAGTAGATCCGGAAATGACCTGACCATCGAGTATGTAAACAGTACCATCTTGACGCGCACCACCAAGGTTCAAACCAGCTCCATTTCTGGATTGGTAAGCACCTGCAGCTAACGATGCCATATCGTTTAGGTCAGTTGTAGGTGCGCGCTCAATTGTTTTTGCATCAACAACTGTTATTTTGTTTACAAGTGGATTTTTGAATTTAACAACAACAACTTCTCCCAAAACTTTAGGATCGTTGTTCATTCTTTGCTTCAACTTAGTAGTACCACCCGCAGAAACAGTTACTTCATCCTGTCTCATTTTGCCATATCCTTGAGAGCTAAACTCAACGCTGTAAGTACCTGGCTGTAATGGCTTTACAGAAAAACTACCATCAGCTTCGGTAACAACCATTCCCTTTTGTAAGCCCCCCTGTGTGACCTTAACATATACCCCTTCAAAAGGTGTATTTTTCTCGTCGGTTACAGTACCATATATTTCTCCAGATTGTGCAAATGCAGCACTGGCGGTGCCCAAAAAGAGCAAAATGAACAGATAAATAAAGGATCGTTTCATATTCAGCATGAAATGTTTGTTAAATATAAGAGAGTAAAGGTAAAAACTTTCGTTAAAAAAGCAAAATTATTTCCAAGTTTTTATTTCACATTAATTTCAATATAATTTGTTCGCGATTATTTTGTAATTCTTTCTAACAAAATAACGCTCATTTTGTATAATGCTTCATAACTGTAGCCAGCTATGTGCGGGGTGAAAATAACATTAGGCATTTTTGCTAATTGATCAAATGTTTTTCGAGCCTCAATAGACATTTTACTGAGAGGCTCATCTTCCCATACGTCCATACAAGCGGCTTTAAGTTTTCCGGAATGTATAAACTTATATAAAACAGCCGGATCAACTACCTCACCTCGAGAAGTATTTATAAGGACAAACGGTTTGCTCATTTGCAATACAAAAGACTCATTGAATAGGTAATGTGTATCATTTTGTATGGGTACATGAAAACTGACAAAATCAGCTTTTTCAAAAATTGGTGTCAAATTCTCACAAATTTCTATATATGGTTCTTTTGATGGTACTTGGTATTTATCATAAACAAGAATGTTCATATCAAAACCCCGTAGTTTTTTAACAAAAGACTTCCCGGTATGCCCATAACCGATAATACCCATAGTTTTACCCTCCAGTTCTATTCCTCTATTTTCTTCTCTCAACCATTTTCCTTCCTTTATTTCCTGATTACTCCATGTTATTCGCTTGGTCAGTGCTAATAACATGCCCAATGCATGTTCGCCAACGGCATTACAATTACCTTCTGGGCTACCGTAACAAAGAATGCCGCGAGCTGCCGCATAAGTTAAATCAATAACTTCCATTCCGGAGCCCATTCTGCCGATAAAACGAAGCTTTGGTGCCACATCAATTAAATCCTTGTTCAATTGTAAGCGGGTAGAGGTAATTACACCCACGCAATCAATAATCAAATCAAATGCTTTCTGTTGCGTAATATCATCGGCAATAATCAAATCGTATCCTGCATTTGTCAAACCTTCGAGTAATATTACGTGTACTGGTGCAGCTATCAATACTTTCCCTTGAGACATTATAATTGGTATGTACGGTGTAAATAAATAAAATCTGATACGGATAATTGTTCTGCTCGTTTATCCATTAAAGCATCGGTAAGTGCTTCGGCGGGCAATGTACTTCGAAGTGCGTTACGGAGGGTTTTGCGTCGTTGATTGAAAGCCGCCTTCACTAAGGTTTTTAATTTTTTAAAATGCACAATTCCATGCGGATTGTTGGTATTGGTAAAACGCAGTACGCCGCTCATCACCTTAGGTGGAGGAGTGAAACATTTATTGTCAACATCAAACAAATATTCAACCTTGAAGTAGGCCTGTGTAAGTACACTTAAAATACCGTACATTTTAGATCCCGGCCCTGCTGCAATCCGTTGAGCCACCTCTTTTTGAAACATGCCAATTATTTCTTTTACTTGGGGTTCCCAATCAAGCATTGTAAACATAATTGGAGAAGAAATGTTATAGGGGAAATTGCCTATAACACTAAAAGACCCTTCGAACGGAATATCTGCTTTTAGTATGTCCTGCATTATTATTTTTCCATTCATAGCAGGGTAGGTTTTTTGCAAATATTGAACCTTCTCCTCGTCTATTTCAATGGCCTTGTAATTAATACCAGATTGAGTAATCAAATATTTACTAAGAGCTCCGCCACCTGGTCCTATTTCCAAAAGTTGTTTACCTTCAGTATATTCAATTTGTGCAACTATTGTACGACATACATTTTCGTCGTGTAAAAAATGCTGACCTAAGGATTTTTTAAGTGTATATGGTTTGTTCATTGTGGCAAAGATAATTGCTAAAGCACGCAATTCGTATTTGATGATTGGTTAATTACCTTTGCAGACATGGAATTTAAAATATCAACAGCTCAAATAAAGAAGAGTAGTATCTATATTATCAATGATATAGCCCAACTCAACAGCATTAGCGATCTAAATGCTTCTGAAATTAGTTATGCAACGACATGCATAAAAAATGAACAGTATATAATTTCAGTAAACAAATACGGCAGACACATTTATATCTATTTTCTAAAAAATAAAAGTACTAATTGGCAAAGCAGAGAGGTATTGCGCAAGGCCGGAAGTAGCTTCAATACACTATTACAAAAAGAAAATGCATTGTCCGTGCATATAAGTAATGTGTGTAAAGAACCCTATGCTGCCTATTCATTAGCAGAAGGCTTGGCCTTATCTTCTTATCAATTTCTTAAATATAGAACTAACACTAAAAAATTAGCTTTTACGCTAAAAAGCATCGAATTTGATAAGCTAAGTATTACGCTCAAGGACTTGAATCAATTGCGTATTATCTGTGACGCAGTTAGTAAAGCGCGTACTTTAGTAAATGAACCGCTTAATTATCTAAGTGCAGAGCAATTAGCCAAAGAAATAAGCACAATGGGTAAAACTGCTGGATTCAAAGTAACGACTTTGCGAAAAGCACAAATAGTGAAAGAAAAAATGGGAGGGATACTTGCAGTAAACCGTGGTAGTATTGATCCTCCTACTTTCAGTATTATGGAATACAAACCTGCCAAACACCTCAACAAACAACCTATAGTGTTGGTAGGGAAAGGTATTGTATATGACACTGGTGGATTATCGCTAAAACCTACTCCTAATTCGATGGATAGAATGAAAAGCGACATGAGCGGTGCCGCATTAGTTAGCGCTGCAATGTTTGCAATTGCCCAGTTGAATTTACCATTGTATGTAATTGCACTAGTTCCTGCTACAGACAATCGACCTGGTGAAAATGCGTATGTACCCGGCGATATTATCAGAATGTATGACGGAACTACAGTGGAGGTATTAAATACAGACGCAGAAGGAAGATTAGTACTTGCAGATGCATTACATTGGGCAAAACGCTATAAGCCTGAGTTAGTAATAGATTTCGCTACACTCACTGGTGCTGCGGCTGCTATTACCGGCGATCAAGCGATGGTATATATGGGTACTGCGGACGACAAAACAAAAAATACTTTTGAAGAAAGCGGACGCAATCAATATGAACGCATGGTAGCAATGCCTCTTTGGGAAGAGTATGGTGATTTAATAAAATCAGAGGTTGCAGATCTTAAAAATGTTGGTGGGCCTTATGGCGGCGCTATCACTGCTGGCAAATTTCTGGAACATTTTATTGCTTATCCTTGGCTACATTTCGATATTGCGGGTGTATCTTTTGCAACCGCAAAAAAGAACTATTATAGTAATGGTGGCACTGCTTTTGGTTTACGTATGCTATTAGACTTTTTAATTAACTATGGAAAATAGATTTTAAAAAACAATTAGTTTACAATGATCCATTAATTGTTTCGGTTTAATAGAAAAGTGCCACATCAAACTTATTTGATGTGGCACTTTTCTATATAGTTTCTGATAATATTCTAATGGGATTCCTCTCCTGGCTTTAATGGAGTAGTTTGAGGAACGAAATCATTACCATTTCCATCATCTTTATAGTCATAAGGCCAGCGATAAACTTCAGGAATATCACCCTCCCAGTTACCATGTCCTGGACGAATAGGTGTAGTCCATTCAAGTGTTGTAGAACCCCAAGGATTTTGAGTAGTTACTTTACGACCTTTAAATATGCTCGCAAAAAAGTTGAATACAAAAATTAATTGTGCAAAGAATACAACAATAACAACAACACTGATGAAAGAGTTCAAAGAAGTAAATTGTTTGAATGATTCCCAAGCACTGTAATCATAATAGCGGCGAGGCATACCTGCGATACCTTCATAGTGCATTGGCCAAAAAATTAAGTATGCGCCAATAATTGTAAGGAAGAAGTGCAAGTAACCTAATCTTGAGTTCATAAAACGACCAAACATTTTTGGATACCAATGGTAAATTCCCGCAAACATTCCAAAGAAGGCCGATACCCCCATTACAATATGGAAATGCGCAACAACAAAATATGTATCGTGTAAATGAATGTCCAAGGCCGAGTTACCGAGGAATATACCTGTAAGACCTCCGGAAATAAAGAGCGATACAAAACCTAACGCAAACATCATTGGAACCGTAAAGCGAATATTACCTCTCCAAATAGTGGTGAGCCAGTTAAAGACTTTTACCGCTGATGGTACGGCTATCAATAGTGTAAGCAATACAAATATTGAACCCAAGAACGGACTCATACCTGTTACAAACATGTGATGCGCCCATACCACGAATGCAAGTACGGTAATACCAACTAATGAAATAATCATTGCAAAATAACCGAAGATAGGTTTACGACTATTTGTGGATAATATCTCAGAAGCAATACCCATACCCGGCAGCATGATAATATAAACTTCAGGGTGACCTAAGAACCAGAACAGATGTTGATACAAAATTGGAGATCCACCAACATTTGGTAATGCTTTACCGCCAATAAAAATTTCAGAAAGATAGAATGATGTACCAAAGTTACGATCAAAAATAAGTAACACGAAGCCAGAGAACAAAACAGGGAATGACAATACACCCAATACAGCTGTAAAGAAAAGAGCCCAGATGGTCAAAGGTAATCTTGTCATAGTCATACCTTTCGTACGCATATTGAGTATGGTAGAAATATAGTTAAGACCTCCTAATAACGAAGAAACCACGAACAAAGACATACTAATAAGCCACAAGTCCATACCTAAACCAGAACCCATAGATGCTTCTTTAAGGGCACTTAATGGCGGATATGTAGTCCAACCTCCAGAAGCAGGACCTGTTTGTACAAATAAAGAAACAAACATAAACACACCTGCAACAAAGAAGAACCAATAAGATAACATATTCATGAAAGGAGAAGCCATGTCTCGTGCTCCAATTTGAAATGGTATCAGCAAATTAGCGAAAGTACCACTCAAGCCTGCAGTCAACACAAAGAACACAAGTATCGTACCATGCATTGTTACCAAAGCATAGTAAAATTCCGGATTTAGCTTACCGCCTTTTGCCCACTCGCCCAATAGTTTTTCCATTATAGGGAATGTCTTATCTGGAAAGCCTAATTGCAAACGGAAAAACACGGACATCAATGCACCAATTACAGCCCAAATAATACCTGTAATCAGGAATTGTTTAGCGATCATTTTATGATCCTGACTGAAAATGTATTTGGAAAAAAAGTGTTGCTCGTGATGTTCGTGGGCATGATGATCACCCGCATGGTCATGAGAATGTGATTCGTGTAGTATTGCTTCGTTGCTCATTTTATTAAATCTTATTTATTTGGATCTTATTTGAATAAAGACCGAATTTATTTCATTGTAATTGCCTTTGTACTATCTGTTTTTACCACTTCAGTTGATTTTGCAGCAGCTGGTGGTGCTAAGTATGCCGCTTGGCTAGCTAACCATTTATCATATTCTTCCTGCGTTTCAACTATTATAGTACCACGCATTGAATAGTGACCTTTACCACACATTTGATCACAAGAAATTTCATACACGAAGTTTGGATTATTTGTATTCAATTTCATTTGTGCAGAAGTAACTTTTGGTGTGAACCACATAGTAGTTGTGATACCTGGTACAGCATCCATTTTCAAGCGGAAATGCGGCAAACCAACGTCATGTATTACATCTCGAGAACCAATAATTAGTTTCACTGGTTTATTTACAACTAAATGCATTTCACCACTTTGAGAAATAATGTCATCAGCATTTGCCGGATCATTTTTATCCAAACCTAACACATTATTAGCGTCATTAATGTTTTTATAATTACGTTTGCCAAGTACATTGTCTTTACCTGGGTAACGAATAATCCAGTTAAATTGCTTTCCAACTATTTCAATAACATTGGCATCAGCAGGCGCTTCTGAAGTTACGTTCATCCAATTACGTAATCCAATAGCAACCAAGATAGCCATTACAATGGCAGGTACCGTTGTCCAAAGGAGTTCAAGTTTATTATTATGTGCAAAGAAAAAAGAGGATTTACTACCTGTTCCTTTGTATTTAAAAGCGAACCAAAACAAAAGGACGTGTGTAATAAAAAATACGATACCTGTAACAATAATCGTTACTTTAAACATAAAATCATACGCCTCACCTTGTAAAGATGCGGAAACAGGTAATAATTTATCTTTCAATATATTGTGGCAATAAACTATGCCAATCATACCCATCACAAAAAATCCTACCAAAAGCCAAGCCATTATTTGGTTGGTAGATTGTTCTCTTGTTTTGCTATCATTGCGCATAGACGCAGCATATTCGCTCGCTTGTGCAATCTGGTAAACAATCATGAGAACCAGAACTATTAGTGCTACTGTTATAAATACCGACATTTTCTTAAATCACTTATGGTTACAAGTATGTTTTTCTTTGTAATAAAAGCTTTGAGCTTTTCTGTTTTTTTAGCTGATATGGATTATTGTCTCTTTCAATAGTGGATTATTGTTTGCTATCAAAGATGCTTTCGAAAGCGTTCTTGAAACAGAAAATATTAATAATCCAATAAATCCAGCTAAGATACCCAATTCGTACCAGCCAATTTGCCAATGTTCGCCCAAAGGCCCAGGCATAATCATTTGATAAAAATCCAACCAATGTCCAAATATGATAATCAAGGCCATTACAGTAACTGTAAAATAATTACGTTTACTTGGTCGGGACATCAAAATAATTAATGGCATACAGAAGTTGATAATAAAGCCACCATAGAATAATACACTATAAGGACCATGTTGACGCATAACAAAATAGGTTGTTTCTTCCGGCATATTTGCATACCATATCAGCATGTATTGAGCAAACCATAAGTAAGTCCAAAATACAGATATCGCAAACATAAATTTAGCTAAATCATGAATGTGCTCTTTATTCACTAAAGCCAAATTTCCATTATTTTTCAAGAATACCACCCAAAGTAATATCATAGACATTCCACCTACTAATGAACTAGCAAATACATACCAACTAAACAATGTAGAATACCAATGAGCGTCAACACTCATAATCCATATCCATGGGGTAGTACTCATCATGGTCAATGCAAAAACAACCAAAAATAATGCAGACCAAATCATAAATCTGTAGTAACCTTTTGTGCTATTTTTAGGCGCAAGTTCCTGAGCAAGTGACATTTGACGGAACTTAAATCCGAAAAATCCCCAAAGAATGACTGTAACCAATGTAAATCCGATTACCATCTTCATATTAAGAAACGCGCTTTTACCCACCAAAACTTTATCTCCTTCAGGGTGAACCCAATGATAAATAGGATTATGACCAGCATCCGTTTTAAATACAACTATTGTAAGAATTACAACTAAGGCTGCAATACCGCCAAAAAGCCAAACATTAGCACCGATAGCTTCAGGTACACGACGATAAGCTACTATCCAACCACCATGTGCCAAAGAAGAGGCTGCTTGTATGAATACACTAATAACTGTAAGCATTGCGAAATAAACACTGTTGTGGAGCAATACTGCCCAAAAACGTGTGTGTTCTATTTCTGTGGCTTGGTTACCTAACATTGTAATTCCAGCAATTATCAGTGCTAAAACACCAATAGCTATCAACCCCAAACTGGTGTTGCGTAAGCGCGCTGGTACTTCAAAACGATCGTTCATTTGTTATCTTTTATAAAATTCTTTTAATAATCCGGTATTACTTCTTTTTTGCATCTTTTTTATTAGCTATTTCAGCTGTCTTTATAACTGATACTACTGCCTTTTTTGTAGTATCAGTAACAGTAGAAGTTGCTGCATTTTGACCATATATAAATGGCGCTCCTCCATTTTCAGATTGAACTTTCTTTATGTAAGCAATGACCATCCAACGTTGTTTGATATCTATTTGACTGGCATAAGAACCCATCAAATTTTTACCGTATTTTATGGCTGCATACATTTGACCCACACTCATATTAAGATACTTGCTGTCTTTAAAATTCGCTGGCATAGCAGGAAATTTTCCACTTGAATACAAAGGACCATTACCGTCCAAATTAGTACCATGACAAATACCGCAGTATATCGCAAATAAACGACCGCCTTCTTTTATTTCAGCATCGTTAAAGCGGTAGCTTGTATTAAAAGTTTTGTAAGCATTGGTATCACCTTCGTTTAGATGATCTGGCATATCATGACCTACTGCGATCGTGCCAATTACAGGTTTTCTGCTCGTTTGGCTATCGGCAAAGTTGGGGTTACTTGTGTAGGCATCGTATGCGCGAGAATAAGTCATATCGGGTGCGTATATTTTCCCCGGATTGCGACGTACATTACCACTATTGCAAGATGACACCAAACCCACAGCTGCCAAAAGGCTTGTTACTACTATGCTTCGAGTCTTATTCATAATAATTTTCAATTCTATTATTCTTTTTTAAGGGTCAACCCTATGTTTCGGTTTCCTTATTTAATTAAGCCAATTCGTATGCTTCTTTTTCATCCCAACGTCCGTACCACCAGCTATCTTCAGCTATTTGTACATTAGTTTCTACAGAACCAGTACTTTTTAAGAAAGAAACAACTTCAGTTTCAGAAACATGTTCATTTAATTCTATCACTACAACAAAATAATCATCTGTTTGGCGAGGATGAAAAATATGTTTCTTTACTCCCGGCATTATTTGATTAAGATAGCAATAAGTAAGCACCATACCAACAGCAGCAAACAATACTGTAAGTTCAAATGTAATAGGAATAAATGCAGGTAAAGACCAATGTGGCTTACCACCAAAATTAACAGGCCAATCTGACGTAAAAATCCAAGACATGAAGCCTACAGCTGTACTTGTTCCTGTAAGTCCGAAAATAAAACCAGCAACATGCAAGTCTGTTTCCTTTAGACCCATAGCCACATCAAGACCATGTACCGGAAATGGGGTGTAAACATCATGTAATTTATAACCGCTGTGGCGCACCTTTTCTACAGCAGGGAATAAAGTTTCCTCTGTATCGTAGCAAGCAACCGCAAATTTCTTTATAGCCATTTTTTTATCAATTCAAAATGAAAAATGAAGGGTCAAAATATAAGACCTATATTTTCTAATTTTATTTTTACAAACTAGTGATGACTGTTCTCGTGTACAAATTCTTCTAGAGGTTGTTCATCAACTTTTATCATTTCTTTCTTGAAGTTGTCTCCCGAAGTTTTCAACACAAATTTAATTTCTGCCACGGCAATTACCGGGAAATATTTAGCAAATAAGAAGAAACATGTAAAGAACAAGCCGAATGTACCGATATAAAAACCAACCTCAGGCCATGTAGGGCTATAATATGTCCAGCTACCGGGTAAGTAATCGCGGTACAATGACGTAACGATAATTACAAAACGTTCAAACCACATACCGATATTCACCACAATAGACATAATGAACGTGAACGGAATATTACGACGTAGTTTCTTAAACCAGAACAACTGAGGTGATACAACATTACAAGTCATCATAGCCCAATAACTCCACCAATAAGGACCAATTATACGCCAGTTAAATGCATCTTGTTCGTAAACAACTTGACTATACCAAGACATAAACAACTCTGTAAGGTAGGCAACACCAACAATAGAACCTGTCAGTACAATTACTTTATTCATTGCTTCAATATGTCCTAGTGTAATGTATTCTTCAAGACCTAATATTTTACGTACAAGAATCAAAAGCGTTTGCACCATCGCAAAACCAGAGAAGATTGCACCTGCAACGAAGTAAGGAGGAAAGATAGTTGTATGCCAACCTGGAATAACAGATGTAGCAAAGTCAAAAGATACTATGGTATGTACTGAAAGTACCAATGGGGTAGAAAGACCAGCCAATACTAATGATAAAGATTCAAAACGTTGCCAGTTTTTAGCAGTACCTGTCCATCCGAAAGATGCTAAACCGTAAGCACGTTTACGGAATTTCGTTTTCGCACGGTCACGAATAGTTGCGAAATCTGGCACAAGACCTGAATACCAAAACAATAATGATACTGTAAAATAAGTAGAGATCGCAAATACGTCCCAAAGAAGAGCGGAGTTAAAGTTGGGCCAAAGCGGACCACGTGTATTTGGATAAGGTAATACATACATAGCATCCCAAACACGGCCCATGTGGAAAATTGGGAACTGACCAGCACACATTACAGCAAAGATCGTCATCGCTTCTGCAGCTCGGTTTACTCCTGTACGCCATCCTTGACGGAAGATAAGCAGGATAGCGGAGATTAGTGTACCGGCATGACCAATACCTACCCACCATACGAAGTTGGTGATATCCCAACCCCAACCTACAGTGCGGTTAATACCCCAAACACCGATCCCAAAATATACTTCCCAAAAAACAGAAAATACTCCAAAACCAAGTAATGCTAACGCAATGAAAAAACCTGCATACCACATTTTTCCTGGTTTCTTTTCGATTGGGCTCACAATATCCTCCGTTACCTGACGATAGGTCTTATTCCCATCTACTAAAGGTTCGCGAACTATGGATTCGTACTTTAAATGCATATTGCTTCGTTATTTTTTGTTGGCGGAATAATATTTAACTAGTCCGCTGTATCAATATTCTAAAATGTTATAATCTATCTAATCGAACCTTTACTTCCTGTTCAACAATATTTGTTAAAGGAGCGCAAAAGTATATTATTCTTCGTTTTATTGTGGCATTTATTTTCCACATTTGTCTCCTAATCTATTATTCTTTAATTAATCTAAAAGTAGTCACACCTGTATTAGCAGTTACTTTCAGTACATATATTCCTGATTTAAATTGTTCGTTGTGTAAGACTACTGAACTTGTTTTTGCAGTAACAGCTTGCTCAAAAATCTGACGACCCGTAATATCAAATAATTGCAAACTTGCAGGCGTGGTATTAACATTTGAAAAACTAACATTCCAATTATTTTTTGAAGGATTAGGAGCTACTTTTATAAATCCATCTTTGTTGCTATCTGTCATGGCTATTCGCTCCTCACAAATATACCTATTTAGATCAGGCAGCATATGCTTGGAAATAATTACCTCACCACAATCATTTGTTATATCCACTACCACCTTATCATAATTCTCAGTAGGTACTAAAAAACAATTCCATTTAGTCATATTATAAGTATCGGAATGAACACGTACTGTTGGTGTAGGTCCATCAATATATTCTTCATGCCAATCGTAGTTATATCGAGCATCATAAGGACTAATAGTAGCAGTATAGCCATGAAAAGCGGTCTCATCACCAGATAGAGGTACATAACCGAAAGTTATTGTAACATCAGCCGGATTTGGCACAGCTTCTAAACTTATAGTTTTGGTATAAGCAGGTATTGTTAATGTCGTTGATGTACCACCTAATACAGTGCATGTACTGGTAGGATAACAATATAAAGTGCCTATACCTGACCCCGTAGCATTAACAGTACATGAACTTGAACTACTTGTAACACAACCAGTGGAGCTGGAAGCACCACTCAGTGTAGCTATACCGGGAGGGTCTGTAGAAAGGCACCAGGTTAAAGTAGGGCTAGGGCTAGTATTGGTAACAACAATATTATAAGTAGATGAATTACCTGCACAAAGAGAGTTCGCTCCATAAATGCCATTAGGATCAAAACACGGTGGTGCACATGTTTCCATATAATGAGTACCTGCTAATTCATTGCCCGCAAAATCTGCATTACGGTTGGTAACAGATATATGAGGCTCATTATTACTAGCTAAATCAGAAGGCGTATATGCCGTTATAAAGTTTGAAAATGGTGTTGCATAAGGAGAGCTACTTGGTATTATTGGTGAATAAAGAGACCTGAACTTGCCAACAGGCAAACTTACGTTACCACTGCCAATATCCAAAGCACTGGCTGTAGGTATAAAACAGAATCTGCCATTAGCATTGAGCGTGCCACTATAGCTGCCAAATGTTGCACTGCCTCCGCTTATACCTCCGGTTGTTACCAAACCCAATGCATCTGCAGAATAATAACCGCCAGCAAAAGTTTCCCAAGCATAGTAATTGCCGGCAGCCCTTGTAGCGTCATGAGCCGTAAGCGTTACTGTAATTGGCATAAACCATAGAACCGTTTTAGTATAGGTAATCTTGCCATGGTACAATTGATATGCATTGCCATCATTATTGTCACCATGTACCCAAAAGTCAAGATCCCATGAACTGCCTCCCGGTATAAAAGCGGCACCAGGTGGCATTACATTAGGGGGTATTGCAGTCAAAATAGTGGAAACCGCCGCAGTAGCCCCGGGGAATAAAGGCATTACTGCCAATAATACATCCGACAGCCAGCCGGTATTGGCATGACCCTTATAGCTAAACTGTTCTGCACCAGGCTGTACAGGTTGATCCATACCACATTCTGAACCGTTGGATATGGTAATATTACGAGACAAACTTGGATACCCCATAGTTTTGAGCTTTGCCTGCCAAGTAGTGTGTAAATCTCTGCTGTATTTGCTGGTATTACTGATCAGCATTTCGGCTGCTGCCGGTTGAAAAGCTATGCTCAATGCATCACTTACACTTAGTGCACCGGTAAGCGGTACATATATGTTGGTATAAGCATCCGCAAGATAGCCGGTGCCCAACCAATAGCTGCGTAAATGATCTGACATGGCTATATAGCCCAATGGTACATGAGCGCCCTGCTGCGGACCATCGTGGTTGATGAACAGGCTTACCTGATGAGGCTGCCCTTTGTTTTCCATATCTTTAAGTGCATAGCGGCTAATGACACCGCCCATGCTTTGGCCCCATACCATATTGGGCGCCGTACCTACCTTGCGGCGGTTCACCTCGCGGATGATCTCCTCGAGCACCAGCGCATTGCGCTCCAGGTAGTCGGTACCATTGGTCCAATCTACAAAAACAAGATCATATTGTGGACTGATATAAATATCTTGTTTTAGTTTATTAGAAGAAGGTATAGAGAAATCCGCAATATATTTCATAAACTGATCTTCCTCATCTACAACACCAAACTCGCTGTGTGGGGCTATAATATTGCCGGGGTCAAAGCCCTCTACTACTATCAGGGGTTTGCGCATAACATGGTCAGAATGGGCATATTGTATTCGAACGATGCCATGACCCAAGCTACCCAGGTAAGGTTCGGTAGCGGCAATAGTAAATTGCTCATCGGCTGCAGTAGTGCGTGCCGTGATGAGTATGCTGCTATGGGCATGTAGTATAGTGCCGCCTTGTAATGTTACATCGAAGTTCCAGACCTTTTTGCCGGTGTCGGTATAATGTACCTGAAAGCTGTCGCCCAATGCCATAACGTGAATACCGCTACCGTCCGCTGCATCCACAGCTATGCTGGTAATGGACATATTGCTCTGCCAGAGGCTGGCAGGCAGGCATACCCAGGCATCTTTGCTGGGCAACGCCGCTGTGGGCAATGTAACGGCACATACAGTACGGTCGATATAGGGATTGAGCCATGTAGCCGATTCGTCGTACTTGTCGAACAATTGGTTACCTACCACACTTATATGGTCGGGATGGGTGGCATCGAATTGCTGGTATTGGTACACAATACCACTCAGGGCAAGGCGGTTGGTACCGGTTTGCGCTTTATAAGCATTGTACAAATCCTGAGGTGCTTTAATGCCCGTTTGCCCGGTAGCGCGGATAGTGCTGCTGAAAAGGGTACTGTTGATCTGCTCCAATAGCGGAAAGCTCAATATATTGTCGTTAGTAAGTTGTACACCGTCGTATTTGGTAATGTCGGTAAACTGGTAGCCATAGTCGAGCAATATGCCGGAACTGATGCGGTTCGTTTCCAGATTTTGGAACACTGCCTTGTTGGTCTGCCAAAGTGTGCTATCGTCCTGCACGGTTATTAACGCACTATCCGGATAGCTTTGCTGTGCCAAAACGGAATGGCTTATGAATAAAATGAAAATGAATAATAATCGCTTCATAATTGTTATCATTGTTTTCTGATTAACGGGTATAATGTACGTCAAAACGGCCATCCGTTATATGTACGGTATCTTTTGTGGCACTATCCACAGCATTAAACCAAAATGTACCACTTATTATTTGTCGTAAACTATCGAAATGTGTTACATGCAGTTCTCCACTTGGAGGAAGCTGCGTGTAGTAGTCTTGGTATAGCTTAGGGCTGTATTGACCACAAACTCCCACTTCAACCCATGGTGATGTAAATTGTATTACCGTATCCCCATGTATGTATCCATAATAACCAAAACTTACAGAACCATCATGAACAAAATCACGACCTGCAAGCCCTAAATACAATACCCCGGCTACCAACTGGTAATTACACTGCAAAATTTCATAACTAGAAAAAGCAGGTTTTTGGGGTACAAATACCTTGCCATCTACCAGGCAGCCAAATGTATTGGCACCCGTATCGGTAATGGGTGGCAGCACACCAATACCCGTAGGGTTGCTACTGTGTGACTTATTGCAAGCCGACAGCAACAGCAAAACAGCTGAAACGAATAGGGATAATATGTAGCGTTGTTGTTTAATAGTTTTTTATTTTATAAAGTATAATGCACATCAAAGCGCCCATCTGTTATATGTACAACTTTTCCGGTAGCAGTATCTGTAGCATCAAACCAAAATGTACCACTTATTATTTGCTTATATGGGTCAAAATGTTTGATATTGCATATTCCGTTAGTTGAATCTAGCGTTTTATAATCTTCCCTATTACCTGATCCGTAAAAATAGGCATATGCTAAATGATGATTAGGGTCATCAAATTTCAATATCGTATCTGCTTTCAACACTATATTTTCTGTAAAAAGAGATACGCCATTATTATTTACAAAATCACCTCCTGATAATACTAAATATTGCACTCCACCAACCAATTGATAATTGCACTGCAAAATTTCATACGTAGAAAAAGCAGGTTTTTGGGGTACAAATACCTTACCATCTATGAGGCAGCCAAAAGTATTGGCTC
Source organism: Bacteroidetes bacterium UBA1312 (assembly GCA_002307135.1). Lineage (GTDB taxonomy): Bacteria > Bacteroidota > Bacteroidia > Chitinophagales > Chitinophagaceae > Rurimicrobium. The sequence goes on along the minus strand of DBTQ01000034.1, from coordinate 216,713 downwards.
CCGTATCGGTAATAGGAGGCAGCACACCAGTACCCGTAGGATTGCTGCTGTGTGACTTATTGCAAGCCGACAGCAAAAGCAAAACAGCTGAAACGAACAGGGGTAATATGTAATGTGGTTGTTTAATAATCTATTATTGTTATTATTGTTATCAATGCTTAGCTAATCAATTTGCTTTGATTCATCATCAAATCTTCCTTTTTATCACCCGCTATTACCTTATCTGTATTACGTATTTTAGCCAAATAATTTACATTCGGTAATACGTGCAATTGTTCTAGTACATAGAACATACGTTCTTTGTCTTCGCTATGACGTATTTTGTAAATTTCACTTTCTGGGTCATTAGCATTACCAAATTTGATACTGTTAGAAGCACAAGCTTGTTGACACGCCGTTCTTGCTGCACCATCTTTCAATGGATTACCATCTTTTTTAGCATCTAACTTAGCAGCTTGCAAGCGTTGTACACAGAAAGAACATTTTTCCATTACACCACGACTACGTACCGTAACATCTGGATTCAAAACCATCCTAGTCAAATCATCGTTCATATCATCACGACGATCATCTTCATATAAGTTATCATCAAAACAATCCGCACCATTCCAATCCATCCAATTGAAGTGACGTACTTTGTAAGGACAGTTGTTTGCACAATATTTAGTACCAATACAACGATTATACGTCATTTGGTTAAGGCCTTCATTACTGTGGCTAGTGGCATTTACCGGACAAACGTTCTCACAAGGAGCGTTATCACAATGCTGACACATCATTGGCTGGAAAACAGTTTGAACACTATCCGGGTCGTTTGGATTTCCGCTAAAATAACGGTCAATACGCAACCAATGCATTTCATGCGCTTTAAGCACATGTGTTTTACCAACAACTGAGATATTATTTTCTGCTTGACATGCTATAACACAAGCGGCACAACCAGTACATGTGTTTAAGTCGATAGACATTCCCCAATGAATTCCTTCATTTCGAGGTTCCTTATCATAGTTAGGATAAAGCGTTCCTTCTTCCCGGAATTTTTCATCCATATTTGGATCAAAACCTTCTTTTGGAGCTTCGTGATGTTCCCAAGGTTTAGTTGTATAATGCCCTATTTCAGCATAACGCTCTTTAAGCAATACTTCGGGATCCTTACTAAATTCTTCAAGTGTATATTCATGAATAATAGGACGACCCTCATAACTATGGTGCGTTTGAGTAATCGCAACTTCATGCGTAGAATTTGTCTTTTCTATTGTTATTTCGCTATTGTTATAGCTAAATGTTTGAGCAACAGTGTTAAAGCTTACAAATGGATAAGCATTTTTACCACCAATTGATTTACCATCTTTATCCACTCCACTTGCAGCCGCACGTCCTACACCTTTGTCACGACCATAACCAAAAGCTACAGCCACGACATCATTGTGCATACCTGGCACAACAACTATCGGTAAAGTAAGTTCTTTATTTTTCCACTTAATTGTAGCTTGTTTTTTATCAGCTACAACTTCTGTGATAGAGGTTAATTCTGAATCAAATTTTTCTTTCGCTGTCTTAGGGGACATACAAATGTAATTATCCCAAGTAGCTTTAGTAATTGGATCAGGCATCTCTTGAAGCCAAGGATTATTACTCCAAGCACCACCATGTCCTATGGATATGGTAGGATAAAGTACTAATTCGATTGGTGCTCCTTTTGGAGCTTGTTGAATTGCTGCAATTGCTCCAGAAACATTTCCAGTGAATGATGCCCCGGAAACAGCAATATTCGCTGGTTCGATAATACCTTCTTGTAAAGCCTTATCAAAATTAGCTTGTCCACCTAATTTTGTCATCCAATATTGATGCCAGAAATCTTGGTAAGTTGTTGTTTCACCAGTCCATTTCAACAAACTTTCTGAGAAAGAACGTGTTTTGAATAATGGCGCAATTGTTGGTTGAATAAAACTATAATAGCCAGTTTTAGGTTCAGCGTCACCCCAGCTTTCCAACCAATGGCTATCTGGTGCAACTATTTTAGATTGTTGTGCAGTTTCGTCCATACGATCTGCAAAAGAAACAGAAAGCGTCACTTGTTTAAGACCTGCTACAAATTTTTCACTTTCACAATAATCATAAACAGGGTTTACGTCTTGCATAAATATAGCGCCAACTTTACCGGCGTTCATATCAGCTACAAGTGTTTGCATTTCAGCATCAATACCTTGTTTGTAATTGCTTGTAATTGCCCAATTAATTGTTGTTCCTACAGCTCCGATTTTGTCATTAATAGCGTTAACTAATAATTGGATATTTTTATCGTTCGAACCACATACCACCAATCCATTGCCTTTTTTAAGGTCTTCTGCGGCTTTGCTGAGTAATTCGTTTAAATGTTTATTGGAAAAAGAAGGTTGTGTGCCATTTGTAACAAGACCATACAATGCAATAGCTACTGCACCAAGCTCTGATGGGCGACATGTAGCACGAAGGTCAGCTGCTGCACCAGAAATGGTATGTGTTGGCTCCACTTGGTAGTGGCGCGACATGGTTAAGTTTTTGGCACTTACTTTACGTCCTTTACTGTACTGACCAGCAAATTCGATTGGAGATAACCAAGTACCTAAGAAATCAGCATCAAGACTAAAAATTGTTTTTGCTTTATCGAAGTGATATGAAGGCAAAGAAGCTTTGCCATAACTTTCTTGGTTAGCTAGCAACATACCTGAATACGAAATCGCATCATAAGTAACATGCTTTGCTGTTGGGTATTTGGCTAAAAATTTAGCTATAACTTCTTTTGTTGTTGGGCTTATTATTGTAGAAGTGAGCAAATACACTTGTTTTGTATTTCCAGCCAATCCTTCTTTAACAGTACGGTCAATAGCTTCAAAAGTTGGCGCTTCTTTACCATCGGCCATTGGAAAACGAAGACGCGTTTTATCATACAAGTTCAAAACAGATGCTTGTACGCGAGCAGATGATGAACCATTTGTAATTGTAGATTTTGGATTACCATCCACTTTTATTGGACGACCATCACGTGTTTTTACAATTACTGCACAATAATCTCCTCCATCTACAAAACTGGAAGCGTAAAAATTGGGGACTCCAGGTACAATATCTTCCGGCTTAATAGCATAAGGGATCGCTTTTCTAACTGGCATTTCGCAACTAGCCGCCAACATCGCAGCAGCAGTGCTAAAACCAAGAAATTTTAAGAAGTCGCGTCGTGGTGTATTTGCTTCCAGCAATCCTCCACTTATATCAAAAGGTAAATCTTCTTTAAACTCATTGGCTACTGATTCTTGATGGTCAGCAGTTTCATTAAGTTCTTCAAGCCCTTTCCAGTATTTTTTTTGACTCATGTTTATTATTAGTTGGCAGTTTTAAGTTGGCAATTTTACCTTACTCTTACTACATTAATTCAATGAATACTTATCTTAATAGTCAGCTTTTCGCAATGTGCAACAGCCCTTTATTTTTTGATTAGTAGTGACATTTTTGACATTCTGCACCACCTAGTTCTTCTACTGTTACACCCGTACGTTTTCCAGATTTCAATTCTTCATGATATTTTTGGAAAATGCTATAGTAATTATTGTTTTCAAACTGAACATTTGTTTGACGATGACAGTTAACACACCAGCCCATAGACAGTGGAGAGAATTGATAAACCTCATCCATATCCTGAATAGGTCCATGACATTGTTGACACTGCACCTTTCCAACAGCTACGTGTTGGGAGTGGTTGAAATAAACGTGATCAGGTAGGTTATGAATCTTAGTCCATTTGATGGGTGTAGCAAGTATATTACCTTGTGCATCGCGTCTATACTCTTTTTTTGTAGGATCCCAGCCGGCATAATCATATAATTTTTTGATTTCAGCCGTTCCGTCTATTTTTTTGCCTTCTTCATTCACAAGAGGATGATCTGTTGCCCCAGTGTATTCAGAAATTCCTTTATGGCAATTCATACAAATATTGCTGGAAGGAATCATTGCCTGACGGCTTTTTTCAGCACCCGCATGACAATACAAACAGTTGATTTGGTTGATACCGGCATGTACCGCATGAGAATAAAATATAGGTTGCTCCGGTTTGTAGTTTTGCTGACGCCCCATATTGATACCACCATTTACGATAAAGAATCCAGCACCAATAAATAATACAATTGCAAAAAGAGCCACAACAATCTTATTACGATAAAAAGGAATAGATTTCATTATCGGTTGACCTTCTTTGGCAGCAACTACACGGCGTAAACCTTGGTTTACTCTCCAAAGTATAACTGCTAAAGCTAATAGACCAATGGTAATTAACGGATACAACCAATCATTACCTTCTTCTTTTGTTTCCGCTCCTGCAGTAGCAGCAACGGCAACAGGTGCTTTTACACTATTGACATAAGTAACAACCGCATCTATTTCTTCGTTAGAGAGGTTTGGAAATGCAGTCATTGCCGTTTTGCCCCATTTGTTAAACAAATCATTGGCGTATTTATCACCACTTGCTATGACACCTGCACTATTGTGCACCCAATTATGTATCCATTCCTTACTTGGCACACGACCATCTACTCCTTGGAGGTGAGGTCCCGTTGCATCTTTAAGTGGGTTATGACAGCTCGCACAGTTGGACTGGAAGATGGCTTTACCATCGGGAGCTGCTGCTGCAGAAAAATTGCTGAGCAGTAGAATAACAATTAGCGACAATGCACTTTTAACAATTTTTCGAAACAATAGCATATTTTTATCTGGCACCGGAAAAAGATTAAAATTAACGTTCCTTTTAGACGAAAACATGGCAAAACTACAACACAAAATTGAAAGTTTATACACATTTTCAAAAAAATATTTTTCAGCATTGACGCGGCTTTCGGCCATTTTTATACATTTTATTTTTTCTATTTGTCATTTGAGTGTCAGTAAAAATGTTAGTTTTTCTTTCAATTCAATGACAATTCATGAAATGTTAATACCCAAGAAGAATAATTATACCTGTAAAATAGCATTTGTTAGACAAAATAGAAAATAGCATTTCTGTATAATAACATGAACGTATATTTGATAGATTTTGGTTTAATCATATTTAATCTACTGTTACCAATACAATGACTACTGGAATCATTATTATGCTCTGCGCTTTGTTGCTTATTGCTTACATTTTTGATGTAAGTGCAGCCCGAACCAAAATTCCGTCTGTTATACTCTTACTTTTTTTAGGTTGGCTAGTAAGGCAGGCTACAAATTTATTAAATATTCAGGTATCAGGGCTTAATACAGTATTACCTGTTTTGGGGACGATTGGATTGATTCTTATTGTGCTAGAAGGATCTTTGGAGCTGGAATTAAATAAAAGTAAAATATCTATAATCGGAAAATCTTTTATCGTGGCTCTTCTACCCATGCTGATATTATCTCTTATATCAGCATGGGTATTGTACTATTATCATCAGGGGTCTTTTAAAAATTCATTGGCAAACGTTATTCCCATTTGTATTATCAGCAGTGCAATTGCCATTCCCACAGCCCGGAATCTTAAAAATAAAGAGAAGGAATTTGTAATTTACGAAAGTAGTCTTTCGGATATTTTGGGTGTTCTTTTTTTCAATTTTATTGTACTTAACGCTAATATTGACATGGCATCTATAGGTCATTTTATATTAGAATTGTTGTTAATCGCTATTGTTTCTTTTATCGCCACTGCCGGATTATCCTTTTTGATGAGTAAGATTGATCATCATATTAAATTCGCTCCTATTATTCTACTTATCATTCTCATTTACAACATTTCTAAAATTTACCACCTTCCGGGTCTAGTATTTATTTTACTTTTTGGAATGTTTTTAGGAAACTTAGATGAATTGAAGCGGATTAAGTGGATTGAAAAATTGAAACCTGTAGAACTCGAAAAAGAAGTCCATAAATTCCGCGAAATAACGTCTGAGACGACTTTTATAATTCGTGCCTTATTCTTTATTTTGTTTGGGTATATGATGGAAACTGCCGAAATTTTGAATAGGGAAACTGTAATTTGGTCTTTATCTTTTGTTGCGTGTGTTTTTATAATAAGAGGAGTTATTCTCAAACTTATCCATCTTCCAGTATTCCCATTAATGTTTATTGCTCCGAGGGGCCTGATTACTATTTTACTATTTTTGGCAATACCTCTGGAACAAACAATACCGATAGTTAATCGGTCACTAATTATTCAAATAATTTTATTCAGCAGCTTGGTAATGATGCTCGGCATTATGTTTACCCAAAAAGAAAAACAACAACAAGGTGATGATTGATTTTAGTTCCGAAATATTTTATACAACAGCACGAAGTGGGGGAAAGGGTGGACAAAACGTAAATAAAGTAGAGACCATGGCTGAAGCATGGTGGCTTATTAATGAATCGAAGTTTTTCAGCATTGAAGAAAAGGAGCTGATCTATATAAAGCTGGCCAAACAAATAAATAAAGACGGTTATCTATTAGTAAAATGCTCTGAAACCAGATCGCAATTAGAAAACAAAGATATAGCTAAAAGAAAATTATTATCTTTAGTTGCCAAGGCTATACATATACCAACCCAAAGGAAACCCACGAAAATTCCTAAAGCAATAATAGAAAAAAGACTCGAAAGTAAGCGTATAATTTCCCAGAAAAAGGAAAACAGAAGGAGGGATTTTTAATTTTTAAAGTATATTAGTGCTCGTTACAAGCAAATAAATTAACACTTGTCAACCATTATTTACTAACTTCATGTTTAAATATTATCAGGTAAATGAAAAAAATATTACTAGCAATTGGAGCTGCATTTGTTATTCAACCTGCTTTTTCGCAAATAAGTATTACTGCAAGTGATATGCCTATATCAGGTGATACTTTAAGCTACAGTGTTGCAAACAATACAAGCATCACGTTCAATATTGCAGATAGTGGAGCAAGCAAAGCTTGGAATTATAGTTTGTTAAGCCCAATTAGTCAAGGTGTGGATACCTTCAAAACGGCTTCGGCTGTAAATATTACTTATGCACTCACTATTTCTCCAACGGCCTATGGCTACAAAGTAGCTGATAGTTTACCTGGTTTAAGTAGTGTTTTACCTATTTCAGTAAATAATCTATATACATTTTTTAATAAAAAAACGAGCCCAAATCGATATGTTGCAGAAGGTTTTGCTGCTGTAATAAGTGGAATACCTACGCCAGTAAACTATACCGATGAAGACGAGTGGTATTATTTTCCACTTAACTACTTACGTTCTGATAGCTCTACTTACGCTTTGAGTTTTTCTTTGCCAACAATAGGTAGCATAAAACAAAAAGGATATAGAAAAACCAGGGTAGACGGATGGGGTACAATTACTACACCATACTATTCAACACCTGTAAACTGTATTAGAGTTCGATCTGAAATTCACGAAATCGATTCTATAGATTTAATCATTTCAAAAATTGGCATACCACGAAATACTGTAGAATATAAATTTTTGGCTAATGGTGAGCATTATCCTGTACTCTGGGTTACCACTAATATTACAGGTACTACAGAAACAGTTTCAAATATGCGCTACCGAGATTCTACACGTAAAGGATTATTAAGTATTGCTGGTATTGCACAAACCTACCATGTATTAAAAGCATATCCAAATCCTGTAGGAAATCATTTACTTAATATTGAAGTTCCTGTAGGCTGGAACAATTATCAAATAGATTTATTTGATGTGCAAGGAAAGCAAATTGGTTCTTATTCAAACAATAATCATTTGGATCTGAATAGTTTTCCTTCTGGTCAATATGTACTACGCGTTAGTTCTAGAAATGAAATTGGTTACACTACTTTCATCAAATAATAAATTTGAACTAGCCATATGTGTATGGTGTTTTCTCTATTACAAAAGAAACTAAAAGAGGCATTTCTACGTATATACTCAAAATAGCGGTTATTTAACTAAGCAAAAAGATGAATTCTAAGTAATTTTGTTGAGTATATTTTACTATTCCAAATGAATAGTAAATCAACAAGAATATATTGTAAATGAAATTGAGCCAATAGCTCGATATTTAAAATACTTTAGCAAAATGAGTAGCTTGGAAGAGTTTCTGAACTCTGGTACATTGGAAATGTATGTGATGGGTCAATTAGATGCTGCTGAAATTAAGAAAGTAGAATCAATGGCTGCTTTGTTCCCGGAAGTAGCTAATGAAATAAATGAAATAAGTATTGCACTAGAGCAATATGCTACCACACATGCTGTTCAACCAAATCCTTCTATAAAACCGTTTTTGATGGCAACCATAAATTATATGGATCGTATTGAAAGTGGAGAGCTACCCAATAACCCACCCATTCTACACGAAGGTTCTCAGATTATCGACTATAAAATTTGGCTCGACAGAAGAGATTTGCAACTTAATCAGGAGTTAAAAGATGCATATGCACATATAATAGGGCTTAATGATGAAGCTATTACTGCTATTGTGTGGCTAAAGCAAGGAGCATTACCTGAAGAACACACAAACGAAATAGAACAATTTTTAATAGTGGAAGGTACATGCGATATAACAATTGGTGAGCAAGTTTACTCATTGATACCTGGCTCTTTTCTTCGTATCCCTCGCTATGAAAATCACTATGTGCAAGTAACCTCCAATATTCCTTGCAAAATTATTTTGCAAAGAGTAGCATTAGCTGCTTAAAAGAATACAGAATTAATGAGGGAGTTTTTTTTCAAATTTTCCATATACCCAAGTACCTGCAATAGCAGATATAAGCGTTATACTCACCACTGTGAAACCACTCCCGATTTGTGCAAACAACGGACCTGGACAAGCTCCGGTAATAGCCCAACCAATACCAAATATTAACCCGCCATATATTTGACCCTTATCAAATGTTTTGTCGTCGATAGTAATTGCCATTCCTGAAAAAGTTTTAATCTGGCATTTTTTAATAATAAAGACTGAAATCATACCAACTACTACTGCTGTTCCAATAACACCGTACATATGAAATGATGTGAGCTGAAACATTTCCTGAATACGAAACCAACTAATGATTTCTGCTTTTACAAAAGCGATTCCGAAAATAATACCAACAATTAAGTATTTTATATTTTTCATTGTCCTAAAATAATTTGAAAATGAGTGGTAAAATAATATTAGCACATATAAAACCACCAACCATAAAAGAAATAGTTGCAATCAAGGATGGTAATTGCAAATTGGATAATCCCATAATAGAATGCCCTGAAGTACAGCCACCCGCATAGCGTGTACCAAAACCAACAAGGAAACCCCCAATAATAAAAAATACAAAACCTTTAAGCGTAAATAAGTTCGACCAGTTGAAAATATCCTCTGGCATCAGTTTAGTAAAATCGGTAATACCATAAGCACTCAGTGTTGTTTGGGTCTTTTGAGCGATAACTATGCTGTTGGAATTTTGTAAATAATTACTGGCTATAAAACCTCCGATAACTACCCCAACAACAAAAAATAAATTCCATACTTCCTTTTTCCAATCATATTTAAAAAAAGGAATATTCGCTGGTAAGCACATAGCGCATATATGGCGTAGTGAGGACGATATACCAAATTTCTTATTACCCAAGAGCAATAAAGCCGGTACAGTAAGGCCAATAATAATTCCTCCTGCCAACCAATGCCACGGCTGTTTAATTATTTCTAACATCTGATTTGTTTTTCCTTTTAAAAAATACAAAAGTAAATTACTTAAGTAAATTGATAATCTACACCACTCACTTGTGATAATAGTGTTTGTGGGGCATCCAATATAATTGCAGCCTTAGGTGGTGTTGGCGTGAGTGGTGAATGAGTTGTAATATATTCAATCATTACTTTATGCAAAGTTGATTCTGTATTGTGTCCATCAGACACTTTTGTCATTCGACAGAGCATGTCTGCTGGATCTCCATCGCGTTCACAAGCAAGAATTGTATATACTTTTTCCATATTCACCGCTTCTTCTTTGATAGTCATAGTTTGTATTCTTTTCCCCATTTCAGCATAAGCATTAAATGACATTTTCATGCCTTTAAATTTTACAACCCAGCCGCCTAATCTTTTGGAGGCATCTTTGGCAAAAACATTATTTAATTCTTTTTCCAACCACTCTTTCAGTTGCTTACCGGTTACTTTTGCGGTACGCACTGTACTATCTACAGGAAGCATATCAAATATAAAACCATTGGTAATGGGGATATTGCCTGTATGGTCAGGTGTGGTACGTGGCGGACAAAAACGGAATCCATTGGACAATACGATATCAATTTCCGGAAACTTGAAATGTAGTGCCTCCAATATCATTGTATCAATAGGATTCTCCACAACGAAATAACGATATAATGGAATGGTGCTATAACCAATAACCTGATTAATATGCTCTTTATATATGGCTTCACTTCCTGCTAATAGTACTTCAATCTTTTTATTTGGTTTGATATCAGGCGTTTTTACTTCTAATAAATCATAATGATCCTCTATTACTTTTCCATTTTGAACGGTCAAATCTAATTTTCCGATGAAGGATCCGAATGCACCCGGCTCAACCACTTTAGCATATTTACATTCAATTGGTTTACGAACACGTTCATGTGTATCTCCACCTAAAATATAATTGACACCCTCGCACTCTGGCATATTTGCCAATGCTATTTGTTGTGAAAGGCCCAAATGTGCAATGATAATTACATAATTACATTGCTCTTGGTTGCGCAATACATCAATGTAATGTGCTAAGTTTTCTTCAGGTTTAGTATATAAAATCCCTTTGCTATAATTGGGAGATTGCCGAATTGGTACCAACGGGTCGGTGTATCCTAAAAATCCAATCTTTACGCCTGAAACAGACCATATATGATAAGGCTGAAAAATGAGTTCACCCTTTTTACCTTCACCCAAATCATGATACATATTGGTACAAATCTTTGGTGCATTCAAAGAACCCATCAATGTTTGCATATTCTTTTTACCATAAATAACTTCCCAGTTACCAGGTAAAAACAAATCGTAATTCAGGGCATTTAGTACTGGCACAAAAGCTTTACCGGTAGTTTTTACAGAAAGTTCGCTGCCTTGAAACATATCGCCGGTATCAATAGTAAACGTGTTTGGATTTTTCTTTTTCAAATCATGCAGCATTGTAGCTATATGTGCATAACCTCCTGTTTTTCGAAACACTGCTTTATTATTTTCCCAGAACAATTCATCATGTGGATGTATTTGGCAATGGACATCTGTAGTTTGCAAAATGCTAATAATTGTCGTTTCATCCTGTTTTTCATTTGATGCAGTATGAGTATCATCTGAAATGTCTGCTAAAGCGCTTATTGGATTGAGTATAGCTGCACCAATTCCTGCGATGCTCAGTTTTTTAATAAAGCCACGTCTGTCGTTATTACTCATAATATTAAATGGTGGATTTAGAATTGTTCTTGTTTTTTTCTTTCAGCTTTTTCTGTATTTCCCTTTCTTGAACAATTGGTTTGAATGGACCAAGTTTGTGTTGCAGTTCTCTGAATTTATCAGCATAAGGACCAAACGGATGATCGACAGGTTTTTCTTCTGTTTTAGGCCAATCTTTCTTTAAATTTTTTGCCGGTCGAGACTGCGAATTTACAAAGGCAGCAATATCCCAAGCCTCCTCGTCTGTCAATTGTGGATTTTCAAAATTAGCACCCTGAGGCATATTATATTTTATATATCCTGCTAAACGGCTAATACGAAATAAACCAGCACCAATATTGTATGAATTATTGCCCCATAACGGTGGGTAAATATATTCGGTTTTTGATTCATTCAGCAAACCTTGTCCATTAGCCTGGTGACAACTTTGACATTTTTGAGCAAAAAGAAATTTTCCTTTTGCAGGTAGAGCCGCTCTGTCTAAAAATGCAATATCATAAATGCCAGAGCCTTTAGGTTTTTCTCCTTTTTTCACATCTTTGCCTATCCACTCAATATATGATTTTATGGCTTGCATTTCTTCACTTGACGTATCTATTGATGTTCCATTCAAACTACGTTCTATACAATCATTTACACGTTTGTAAACATTTTCGATAGCACCACTTCTGGCCCTGTACTTAGGATATGTAGAAAACACAGCTCCATAATTATTGCCCCAAGCTTTTGTACCTCCTTCCAAATGGCAATTCTGACAATTCATACCATTACTTATTTGCATAACAGTTCCTTTGGGTCCTAGGTACTTTGCCGTATGAACGATTAATTCTTTACCGTACTTTATTTGCTGGCCTTTTTCGTCATCAGCAATTGCGATCGTATTAGGGGCTGACCAAAGTATTGCATTCTGTTTTTTTATTTTTTCTTCAGCCGTAATTTTAGCCAGTGCATTTTTTATAGCAGTGCTATCAATATTTTCTTTTTTGAACCAAGAAGAAAAATCGGGATGAACAACATTGCAAAAGAGCGAACAGAATAATGTCACCAACAAAACACCAATAATAGCCAATAATATATTTATAGAATGAGCCAGTTGTTCAATTGTTTTTTTATTTTCTTTATTAGGCTCCATTAATATTGGCTATTTTTATCCAAAATAAGAAAATTTTATTCTCAAAGTACTTATAAAGGAGAAATCAATATTTTAATTGATTAACCCACTATTATGCGCTGACGATTTTCTTCTATTCTGAAATGGATTTCATTAGAACAGATTATTGCATCACCATCAGTTTGCATTAGTTTGAGACCGGGACTGCTAATTGTAATTTTCTTTCCTCGGAAATGTTCTACGTATTTGCTTTGTAATATTTTACCGTTCATTAATCGCAAGGATAATAACCCGCCTAATATTTTGGGGAATTTTTTGATAATCACCAAGTCAAGCATTCCGTCCGTATAACTGGCTGTTGGTGCTATCTTAAAATCGTAACCGAACTGTTGCCCGTTTGCCACATTGACTAGAAAAGCTTTTTGTTCTATTATAGATTCATCATCTACTTTTATTTGCCAAGTCCACTCTTTATACAGCCAAAGGTATTTGGTAACAAGCCAGCTGTAAACCATTAAACCTCTACGCTTGCTTTTCGAAAACTTTTTGGAAATAAGGGCATCAAATCCAACTCCCGCATTACTTATAAAAAGTTTGTCATTAGCAAAACAAACATCAATTTTTTCTGTTTTACAGCGATTGATTAATTGTATTGCTTTTGCCACATCTAGCGGGATTCCCAATGTACGAGCCATACCATTACCAGAACCCTTAGGTATAATGGCAAATAATGTGTCAGTACCATATAAACCGCGTAAAGCATCATTTACAGAACCGTCACCACCAACCGCCACCACCGCAAAAGCCCCTGCCTCCGCGGCCGTTCTTGCAAGAACTTCACCATGTTGTGCATATTCAGTCAATTGTATTTCAAAAGAATAAACCTCTTTATCCAAACATTGATCAATGGCTTCTGCTATTTCTTTCTTGCGCTCTACTCCCGATCTTGGATTTACAATAAACACCAAATGTTTTAAACTCATGTCAGTTGTGCTTTAAGGCTCAAGTCCATACTTACAGCATGATGTATAATAGCGCCTACAGAAATATAGTCCACACCTGCTTGTGCATATCGTTCAATGTTGGACATATTTATACCACCTGAGGCTTCTGTTTCATATTGATTATCGATCAATTTTACAGCTTTCTCTGTATCTTCAGGGCTAAAGTTATCAAGCATAATTCTATGTACATTACCTACAAGTAATACTTCCCGTACATCTGCAAGATCCCGTGTTTCTATCTCTATTTTTATATCAAGGTTGTTGGCTCGCAAATATTCATTTGTTTTAATGATTGCTGCAGTAATACCACCACAAAAATCAATATGGTTGTCCTTTAGCATAATCATATCATACAATCCCATGCGATGGTTTTCGCCACCCCCAATATGTACCGCCTCTTTTTCAAATGCCCTAAAAAGTGGGGTAGTTTTTCGGGTATCCAGTATTTTAGTTTTATAATTTTTTAATTTTTGAACATACTGATGAGTCAGTGTGGCGATGCCGCTCATTCTTTGCATACAATTAAGCGCAAGACGTTCCGCTTTAAGTATTGTATGTATATGTGCAGTAACTTCAAATGCAATTTCACCCGGTTTCACTTGTGCCCCATCTTTTTTATATGCCGTAAATATTGCTTTGGGTTCTATAAAAAGAAATATTTGCTCGGCAAGTTGCATACCTGCCAATATACCCTCTTCTTTAATTTTCAACACGGCTTTTCCTGTTGCTTCTGGATTTATAGATGCAAGGGTAGAGTAGTCTCCAACGCCGACATCTTCACGCAAAGCTGCTTCTATAAATGCTCTTATATCCACAAGTATTTTGATTTAGTCGCACAAAGGTAATTTGATAATTTGACGATTTGGTAAATCGTCAAATGGTTAATCTGTAATTAATTTACTCATCTTATAATAAAAAGAGCACCCTGTAAAAATGTACAGGGTGCTCTTTTTATTAGTTTTATTACTATCTAATATTATCGTTGTAATATTTTACATTACTTTTTCGAACAAGCATTTCTTGCAACGCATTGGTAATATTCTTTTGTATTTGTTGTTGTTCCATCATTTGTTGTTGATAGAAAATCATTCCTTCATTTGGATTTACTGCTTTAGCCACACGGCTTTGAACTACCATATATGCAACTCCATCTTTTCCTTTAAGCGCAGGAGACAATGTATTTTCTTTATTTGTTTTGCAAAATGCATAGCCAATAGCTTTAGGTTCATAACCCACTTTATCAAGATAAGCATTAGATAATGTAAAAGAGTCTGCAGTGAGAATAGTTTGACCACTTGCTTGTGCGATTGCATCTATAGACGTTTGCGATTTATATTTCTCTGCAATTTTATCCGCTTTCTTTTCTGCCTTTACAATACTTTCTATCATAGGCTTGCTACTTTCATTTACTTTTAATGTTCCTTTTTCTTGAATATTAGTAAGTTTAGCAATAATATAGCGGGTATTTGGAGCGGTTAACTTTATAACACCCGAAACATCGCCATTTTTAGCATCGTAAACCCAACGAACCAATTCCCTACTTGGTCCAAGACCTTGAATAGAAAAGCTATGAATCTGGATATTATCTGCTATACGTTTTTGAACATTCATTGCTTTTTGTCCATCTTCAAAACCCTTTGTCGTGTTATACTTGCTGGCAAATTCTGTTGCTTTAGTATAAATGTTTGTTTCAGTTGCGTCACTAGGGAAAAGTGCTTTAACTATAATTGCAAGCTTCGTTGCAGTCTCAAAATCTTTTTGATCTGTTATTCTCAAAATATGATATCCGAATTGTGTTTTTACAACTTTTATATCTCCGATTTTTCCTGAAAAAGCAATATCATTGAATTCTGGAACCATTGTACCATAAGCAAAGTAGCCTAAATCACCGCCTTTATCACTATTTTGTTTATCTGCCGAAAAATTATGCGCTATTGAATCAAAACTTGCACCTTTATCAATTGCCAATTTTAGACTATCCGCGAATTTATGTGCAGCGCTATCATCCATTCCTTCATGTGGCTGAATCAGGATATGTTGCGCTTTTACTGAATCCGCCATTGATTTATTTTCCAGAACTTTTACTAATAAATAAGAACTGTTTTCAATATAAGGGCCAAAAACAGTACCTTCTGCTTTTCCCAAAATTGAATCAGAATAAGGAGATTTAAATGTTTTCTTAGTAAAATAAAAATCTCTATAGGCTTCTTCAGAATTACGGCTTACAAAAGAAGGAATTTCTGTAGTTGGTAAACTTACTAATTCATTTTTGATTTTTGTCAATGCTGTTTGTGCTGTCAAAGTATCTTCTTTACTTGGTACAACATCAAAAGCTACATAATCTATGCCTCTAACTGCTTCATCAATTTGATAGCGAGCTTTATTTTTTTCAATATAAGCATTAATGTCTGCATCTGTAACGGCAACTTCATTATCCGGAATAACCGTATTAGGCACTTTTACCAAACGGATACTCGCCATTTCGTTTGCATTCTGCATCTTGAATTCCGCCAAAAATTTTGGAGCATATAGACTACCAGAAACTAGAGTGTTAAATTTCTGAAGTTTGTACTGATGTATTACAAAAGATTTGAAGTTGGTCCAATTTTCACGCTCTTTACCTGTTTTGTCTATCTGATCCATTTGTTGTTCGTATAATTTTATACGAGAAGGGTCAAACATGTGTGTATCGGGATTGGTAAAAACAGGATATTGCATTACCATAGGACTAGGGTTTGTACCATATATCAGCTCTTTCTCTTCTTTAGCTGTGATGGTAATTCCTAGTTTATCTAATTGTTGGTCAATAACTTTTTCATAAATCATATCACGCAACGCTTGTTCATTAATTTGAGCGCGCACATTATCATCTACTGTTTTACCATTATTACTAATAGAATAAACTGTAAGATATTCTCTCACACGTTGTTCATAATCTCTAGGATCTATTTTTTGTCCATTTACTTTTGCCAAAGATGTACTATTGCCAAAAATACTTCCAGACTTACCATTGAAAGCATCATTTATTACAAAGCCTATCAACGCAACGGCTATTACACCGCCAGCCACTTTTGCGTATTTATCCCTTATTTTTTGAATTATTGCCATTGGGGAAGCGTTTATTATATTTTTAAAAGTTGGCAAACCTACACAAAAAAGCTGATTTTACATATACTAATCATTATAGAAAATTTTTCGCGCATATTTTCCGTTGTTTTTTCATCCTATCCAAAAATAGTTTTCCCAAACTAATGTGGATAATAGATGAATATCTGTCGTACAACATGGTTGTAAATAGTTGGTTTACCAACATTTACTT
Source organism: Bacteroidetes bacterium UBA1312 (assembly GCA_002307135.1). GTDB lineage: Bacteria > Bacteroidota > Bacteroidia > Chitinophagales > Chitinophagaceae > Rurimicrobium. The sequence continues at coordinate 199,876 of DBTQ01000034.1, read as the reverse complement.
TCTTTTTTTGCGTAGAGCATTTTATTGTTAGAAAAAATTCATGGTTTCTTAACACTAAAATCATTTGTACAGTTTCTAATATTTTTTCACAATACAATTTTAAATCAAGCATTGGTTTTAAGTCAAAATAGTAGAAATATCAATAGTTTTGCCTGTGGATTAATTGTGGGTAATATGTGTACTAATCGATCTTTTGAAAGAAGCAAATTGAATAACATTTTTCTATCCCCAAATCCACAGCACTAGTTTATAATAGTTTCTTTTAAAAATTTTCTAAAAAATATTATTTTATGGAAGTAAGCTCTGAAAAAATATTTGCTCAAGTTTCAAAAAATGGATTTTATGATGTTGAAATTGATCCAAGGCTTGATTTGTTTGAAGAAATAAATAAATTAAAGAAAGAGAAAAATGCGGTGATATTGGCACATTATTATCAAGAACCTGATATACAAGATATTGCTGATTATATAGGAGATAGTCTTGGATTGGCTCAAGCGGCGGCTAATACGAAGGCAGATATTATTGTTTTTGCTGGTGTTCATTTTATGGCTGAGACTGCTAAAATATTAAATCCTAATAAAAAGGTCTTATTACCAGATCTTAGAGCTGGTTGTTCATTGAGTGATAGTTGTCCACCTCAGTTATTTAAAAAGTTTAAGGATAAACATCCTGATCATATTGTTATCTCTTACATTAATTGTTCTGCTGGTATTAAAGCATTGAGCGATATTATATGTACTTCTGGTAATGCAAAACAAATTGTTGATAGCTTACCAATTGATCAGAAAATAATTTTTGCGCCGGATAAAAATTTAGGGGCATATATAAATAAGCAATCGGGAAGGAATATGGTGCTTTGGAATGGTGCTTGTATGGTTCATGAGATCTTTTCATTAGAAAAGATTACACGCTTAAAAGAGCGGCATCCTAATGCGAAATTTATAGCACATCCTGAATGTGAAGAAGCTGTTCTTGGAATAGCTGACTTTATTGGTTCTACTACTCAATTATTAAAATATACAGAAACGAATACTTCTCAAGAGTTTATTGTAGCAACTGAGACCGGAATTTTGCACCAAATGCAACAGAGATGTCCAAATAAAACTTTTATACCTGCTCCTCCAAATAATTCATGTGCTTGTAATGATTGCCCACACATGAAACTAAATACTTTAGAGAAGTTGTACTTATGTATGAAATATGAACAACCTGAAATATTGATGGATGAAGAGTTGAGATTAGCAGCTAAAAAGCCTATTGACAAAATGTTGGAATTGAGTAAGCAATTTGGTTTGATAACATAAATTATAAACTAATATTTACTTTTTTGTTAAAAATTTATTTACCTTAGCCATGCTATTTTAAATAAAATATATGAAACACGTTAACTTAATTAAAGCTGTTGCTTTGTCTAGTTTAGGTATATTCGGAGCGTTTATGCCAGCTATTGCACAAACACCCGTTTATGAAAACATTTCAAAGAACATTGGTGGAACAAGATTAGTTGTTCTTAGCCCCTCATCTATCACTGGCATAAAGAAAGTAAATCTTGCTTCTTGGGGTGCTGCTGTCTCACCTACTATTGTTGGTGCCTCTGTTCAAAAAGCTTATGATACGTTAGGTGCTGCTACGCTATTAAATGGTACTGGTTCCTATCCTTCTCTAGTGGGTAAATTTGCACTAATTTATAGGGGTGGTGGTGTAAGCTTTAGTCAAAAGGTAAATTATTGTGTAGCTGCAGGTGCTGTTGGTGTTATTATAGTTAATAATGTTCCAGGAGATCCGGTTGGTATGGCTGCTACTCCTACAGGATCTACTTCTACAGTACCAGTAATGATGGTATCTGATGTAGATGGAAATGCGATGAACGATCAAATTAAAGCTAGTGTTCCTGTTACTATTACTGTCGGTACATGGAATACCGGTGGAGCACATGATTTGGGTATTTTACCTGCTTATCAAAATACACCTCATGCAATGAATATTCCATTGTCGCAAATGGCAGGTAGTGCAACAACTGAAGCATATAAACAATATGTAGGTGGTGCTATTGCTAACTATGGTACCAATACAGAAACTGGTATTACTGTTACTGATTCAGTAATGTGGACACCAACTTCGGGTTCCCCTTCATATATTACAAGTAATACTTATACTGTTCCTTCTATTTCTGTTACAGATTCTATTAAATTTGGTTTTGGTTCTGCTGGTTCTGCATATTCTTTAACGGCTCCTACAACTACGGGTCGCTATGATCATAAGTATTCATTATCTTATGGTTCTACTGATGCTTTTCCCCAAGATAATGTTACTGTGCTTACACAATACATTTCTGATTCTATTTTTTGTAAAGGGAATTATGATTACGTAAATCATAGACCATTTGTAACACAGGGTATTCAGGTTTCTGGTGGTACTACACCTTTTTTGATGGGAAATATGTATTATGTTAAAAATGGTGGTTATGCGGCTAAACAAGTTCAGTTTTCTTTATCTGTAAATACAGACCCTACTTTAGCATTTATTACTACTGGTGTTACTGTTAATTTGTATAAATGGGTAGACGGAGCAGGTGGTGGAAGTTTAGATTCTTTTGTTCAAGCTGGAGAGTTGACACGAGTAGCTGTGGCTATTAAGAATTTTACAACAGCTGATTCTAGTGGAAAAATGTTGACTTTGGATTTTAGAGATTTTTCAACGGGTAGTTTAACGCCACCTATTTTAGTTGAAAATAATACGTGGTATTATGTTGAGGTTGAGGTTCCAACGACTTGTTTTATAGGAATGGATCAGAGTATAAATTTTTATTCTCGTTCTTTTGCTCAACATAAAAATATAGCTGCTGCACCAGCTACAGGTATTTATGATAATGCTGTTGGTTTTTTTAATTCAGATAATGATACCTATATTGCTACAGCTACCAATAGTTTAGCACCATACCCATTCAGTTCAACCGCTGCTTATGGTAATAATTTTAATGTAGATTCTATATTCTTTGATAAATACAATGAAGTTCCATCTATTGCATTTTTATTATCATCAGCTAAGCCAAGTTCAATCAAAAATGTTCCTTCTAAAGAAATTGGTGATGTGAATATTTATCCGAACCCTGCTGTGAATGGTACAACAACTGTTGATATCAAACTAGCTGCAAAAAGTAATAAAGTTGTATATAAAATTACAGATGTACTTGGACATTCTGTATATACTGAGGTTCATGATAATATATTGAATGATAATTTTCAATTAAATACATCAAAATACTCTTCTGGAAATTATTATTTGATAATAGCAACTGATGATAACTTTGCGGTTAGAAAATTAACGATTCAAAACTAATATTTAGTAAGTATTAAAAAAACGACTCTAATTTTAGAGTCGTTTTTTTATTTAAATATTGAAGATAGAAGACGTTATAAAATTATCGACCCATAAATACCATTAGTATTTGTACGTCACTTGGATTTACACCTGATATACGGCTTGCTTGTCCAAGCGTTTTTGGTTTTATCTTTTCTAGTTTTTGTCTTGCTTCATTACTCAATGCACTCATTTTTTCATAACTAAAACTATCGGGAATGATTAAATCTTCTAAATTGGCCATTTTTTTAGCTAATTCACGTTCTTTTTCGATATAAACGTCATATTTAGCCTGTATTTCTGCTTGCTGTAGGCTTAATTGATTTACGTTCCCTATAGCGGTTTTAAGAGTGGGTATTTTTTCCAACATTTTTTCAATATTTATATTCGGTCGGAGTAAAATTTTATAGGCCTTTGTTTTTTCTGTTATTGGCGCAGAATTATTTTCTATTAAAAAGGTATTAATCATTTCTGCATCTACAGAAAATTCATTAAGTACTTTGGTAATAGTATTAACCTCATCCATTTTTGTTTTCACTAATGCCAAGCGATCTTCCTTTGCTAATCCAATATCATATCCTTTTTGAGTCAGTCTAACATCTGCATTATCTTGCCTTAGTAATGTTCTAAATTCTGCTCTACTAGTGAACATTCTATAAGGCTCATCAGTTCCCTTATTTATGAGATCATCAATCAATACTCCAATATATGCATCACTTCTGCTCAGAGTAAATGGAGCTAACTCATGAACTTTTTGATGTGCATTTATTCCGGCCATTAATCCCTGACATGCAGCTTCTTCGTAGCCAGTAGTTCCATTTATTTGTCCAGCAAAAAAGAGGTTTTTTATCAATTTTGTTTCTAGGGTAAAGTTTAATTGTGTTGGTGGAAAATAATCGTATTCAATTGCATATCCGGGTCTGAAGAATTTAGCTTTCTCAAAACCAGGAACCTTTGTTAATGCTTTAAATTGTACATCTTCCGGTAATGATGTACTAAATCCATTTACATAAATTTCAACTGTATTCCAACCTTCTGGTTCTATAAACAATTGATGTCTTTCTCTTTCAGCAAAGCGCGTTATTTTATCTTCTATACTGGGGCAATATCTGGGTCCGCTGCCTTGTATCCTTCCTTGGAACATTGGGGATTGTTCGAAGCCTGTTTTTAAAATATCATGTACTTCCTGGCTTGTGTAAGTTATCCAGCAATTACGTTGTTGTTCGGGTTTTATTCTTTCTATTGGTAAATAGGAGAAACCAACAATTTCCGTGTCAGGTTCTTGTACTTCCATTTTTGTATAATCGAGGCTTCTTCCATCTATTCGGGGAGGAGTTCCTGTTTTTAGACGGGCACTTTCCATCCCTAAACTGATTAGTTGTTCTGTCAATCCAGTTGCTTTACTTTCACCTATTCTGCCTCCGCCAAATTGTTTTTCCCCGATATGTATGACTCCATTTAAAAATGTGCCATTGGTAAGAACAACGGACTTTGCTCTAATTTCCTGCCCCATGCTGGTAATAACTCCATTGACTGTTCCACGTGAAACAATTAGGCTTGATACCATATCTTGCCAAAAATCAATGTTTGGTGTTTGTTCCAGCATCATCCTCCATGTATTTGCAAAAAGCATCTTGTCATTCTGAGTACGAGGACTCCACATACCTGGCCCCTTACTTTTATTAAGCATTCTGAACTGTATCATGCTTTTGTCGCTAACAATGCCACTATAGCCACCTAATGCATCAATTTCTCGCACTATTTGTCCTTTTGCAATGCCACCCATTGCTGGATTACAGCTCATCTGTGCAATAGTTTGCATGTTCATTGTTATAAGCAAGACTTTAGAGCCCATATTTGCTGCTGCTGCTGCTGCTTCGCAACCGGCGTGGCCTGCACCAACTACTATTATATCATATTCTGGAAACATAAGAGTGCAAAGTTACTGTGTTCTATTCGTAATACTATAAGACTAACTGTTTTATTGACGGTTGTTAAATTAAAATAGCCGACTGTTTCACGTGGAACAATCGGCTATTTTAAACAGTTATAATTTTATAGACCTACAGTATAATATACACATGTAGTAACAAAGTTCCTTAAGTAGGGTATTGAGCCGATAAGACCTAATTGTTTGCGGGGTTTCAGCCCAAACTTGTATTTATAGATTGGATTAATTAAATAGTGTTGCTTGTGTTTTATCGTCAACCCAGCTTCTTTTATATATCGCTCAAATTGCCCAATGGTAATACTGGTATCCCAAACCTCAAGAAGTGATTCAATCATTCCTTCACTTTCTCCGAACGCCTTTAAGAAGTGCTTGTATAAACTTCTTGGCATAATGTGGTAATAAGGTAATTTACTTGTTAGCTTTTTTTCACAAACTTGTTGATGACCTCCAAAAGGCATATACCAAGGTGGAAAACCAAAGAAAATCTGACCTCTCGGGGCTAAGAAATTTTTAAGGTAACTGATAAAATCACTCTGATTAGGGACATGCTCAATAACGTCTTTTAGTATAATAATGTCGAATTTACCTTTATATTGATTTAAAAAGGTTTCATCATAGATGTTTTGACAAATAAACGTGACTTGATTTTGTCTTACGTAATCTGCTAAAAAAGTGTTAGCCAAATCAATTCTTTCGTTAGCTAAATCTACACCAACGCAATTGCATCCTCTATTTAAAAAGGGTTTTAAAACGCCACCTTCAGCACAACCGACTTCAAATACAGTTGTTGCTGCATTAATAGAATGTGTCGCTTCAATAAACGGCAATACATAATTTTCAGAATTTTCTACCTGTTGGTCAAAACGAACTTGTGCGTTTTTATGTTGTATTAGTGCCAAGGTTATAAGTTTTTTGTTTTGGTATAAAATTACATTTCTAAATTCTTATTATCAACTTGCGGTATTTCTAATTGTTTTTTAATGCTCTCATTATGAATCAGTTCATAAATTGAAGCAATATAATTGCTGGATAAGGAGAGCTTTCTGGCTTGTTCACATCTTGTTTCTAATATTTCACGCCAGCGTTCGGGTTGGTATGCTGTGATATTATTTTGGCGTTTGATTTCACCCATTTGACTACTAATTTCCATTCGTTTCCCAATAAGGTCGATTATTTCAGCATCAATGTTGTCAACGGTTTGTCTTAAATATTCCAATTCCAACAGACCATTTTCGCTTATTGGGTATTCGTTGCGTATTGTGAGGTTTAACAATAGTTGTCGTAGCTCGTTGGGTGTAATTTGTTGGGCTGCATCGCTCCATGCTTCATTAGGATTAATGTGTGTTTCTATCATTAATCCATCAAAGCCGATGTTCATTGCTTTCTGCGCCACTTGAGCTACTCGACTGGCTTGTCCGCTTATATGGCTTGGATCGCAAAAGATGGGAATATTGGGTAGCCTGCGTTTTAGTTCCACAGGAATTATCCAATTGGGTTGATTTCGATAACTATTTGATGTTTTATAGGTTGAAAAGCCTCTATGAATAGCTGCTAACTCTGTGATACCAATGTTTTGAAATCGCTCTATAGCACCTTGCCATAAGTCAACGTCAGGATTGACAGGGTTTTTTACCATTACTGGAATTTTAACTCCTTTCAAAGAGTCCGCTATACGTTGTACCTGAAAAGGGTTAACAACAGTTCTTGCTCCAATCCATAGTACATCTATATGGTGCAACAGGGCAGCTTCAACATGGCTTGGTTCCGCAACTTCAATTGTTGTTTTGAAACCGTAAGCTGCTTTTATTTCTTCAAGCCAAATTAATGCCTCGACTCCTTTTCCTTCAAAAGAGCCTGGCCGTGTTCGAGGTTTCCATACACCGGCTCTAAAGAGTTGTATGGGTAAGCCTTGCATTGCTTCAGCTGTAGATATTACTTGTTCGCGAGTTTCTGCGCTACAAGGTCCGGCGATTAAAAAAGGTTTTTCTGTTGTTGAAAAAAAAGACATACTGTTACAAAGATACGTTGCATATAAATTAAGTTCTTGCAAAAAATAATGTAGGCTCTATTTGCTTTTGACCATAAGAAGGTGTGGAATACCAACTTCTTCAAACTCATTTCCAATGGAATTATAACCAAGTTTTAGATAAAAAATTGCAGCACTTTTTCGGGCATGAAGGCCTATGGTTGTATAGCCACTTTCCCAAATGAATTTTTCAGCCACTTTCATTAATAAACTTCCAATACCCTGTTGTTGTACAATTTCTGAAATTGCCATTTGACGTAGTTTTGCTTCTTTTTTGTTTATTTTTTTTACCATTAAACAGCCTACAACACTGGTGTCTTTTATAGCAATAAAAATTACATCTTCATTATCTCCGCTTAGATTTTCATTTTTTAAAGAAAGTCCCAAAGGCTTGCGTAATACTTCTTCTCTCAAATTGTATACTTGAGTGTAAAGTTCGTCTGTTGTTTCAATTTTTTGGATCGTTATTATTGACATTAAAAACAGTATTTCATTATTTTAATTCCACTTCATAAATAGTATTAGAAATTACATGGAAAGTTTGCACTTTTTCCGGCAAGCCAGGAGCTAAACTATAATGGACTTCATAAAGACCCGGTTTTACTTCTACTTTTTGTTCGTCAGAATTACCAGAAATGTTCATTGTATAAAACTTTTCAAACTTATCACCGTGAGGAAAATAAAAACTCACATTACCTAAATTATTTATATTACTTATATGAATGATGCCGGGTTCTGGTATGGTCAAAATTACTTTTACTCCAAAGCTTAAATCTACAGAGTATATTGTTACTGGTAAAGTATTGATTTCAATATGATAATTTCCAGGTGGATACATTAATTCCGTATCGCAGGCTTGTTTTACCATTGGTAAAGGTTCAAAGTTGCGCTTTACAACTGCATAATATTTATCTACAACTTTACCATTCTTATTACCAGAATAAGCAAATAGCAGAGAACCATCAAGAACTTTAATGATTATTTTGTTTAGTGTTTTTTCTTTTATTACTATATTTTTCACGAAAACGCTGTTGCTACCTTCTATATTAAGATTATAGGTGCCTCCAGCTACTCTTTGAGGATCAGGATTGCCATTTGCATCTACAGTACGATAAAATCTATTAACTAGTTTCCCTGTGGAATTATCTGTTAACAATATTCGTGGATTACTTTGGTAAATCTTGCCGTTTACATCAGTAAAAATGATTTCTAATAAAGTCTCGGGAGCGTTTAGTGTTTCTATTAAATAAATTGATTCCTGAGTCTCTTTTCCTTTTATTTCTTTTGGAAGAGTAACAACATTAGGTTGTTCTTTTGGTACAATTTCATTTTTTGATTGTACAAAGCTAGATACAGGTAGTTTAGATGGCTGAATGAAGGGAAATTGAATTAAAAATGGTTTTATTCTATGTGGTAAAGGTAATGGTGCGAATAATTTTTCTGATTGGCGAATAATTGAACCAGTATTGGGTTTTATTAGTTCCGGTTCTTTAGTTTGTTGTTGTTGTGCAAGTTTTGTTTCATTGAAGCCTGGTACAACAACTTTTTCTGGTATTGGTCGAGATCTTTTCGCGGGTAAAAGAGGTTTTAAATCTGACCTATGATTTATCCGATTAACGACAGTTTTATCTCTAGGAGCAACAACGATAGGTTCTATTTTTTTTATGGGTTCCGGCTTAATTTCTGGTTTTACGATTTCTGGTATTTTAGTATTGATTACATCAATTACTTTCCCCGTTTTTGCTCTTTCAAATCCTTCTCTATGCCCATCTATAATTGTATTTACAGTATTGGGTAAATCATTTTCCTTATTTAGTAAAAGATAGTTACCAAGGCAATCATAGAGATTGCGTAGAGGGGCATAATCTACCAAACTAACAATGTAAGGTTTAAAAAATATTTTACGTTTCAATAAGTCATTAACGACTTTACAGATATCACCACTGCAGCTTTCACCACCATCAGTAATGAGAATTATACTGTAAGCATATTTATTCTCATTTTCGAAATCTTCATTTGCTGCCTCACTTAGTGCGTAAGCGATTGGAGAAACGCCCATTCCTTTAAGGCTTTCCAGACGCAACTGCATTTGAACATTATTGCCTCTAGCAAACATTACTTCACGCTTAGTATCATAGCAGTTATTTTGTTGTGCTGGATATTGGTGACCGAAAACACGTAGTCCAAATTCTACCTGCTCATTTGCTGCATTCATGCTATCCATAAGTGTCATTATAAATCGCCCTGCTTCTTTAAGCCTACTTTTATTATTTCCCCAATCTTCCAGCATACTCGATGAACCATCAAGTAAAATAAGAACACGTGGAATTTTAGATTCCACTTTTTTTTGCCCTAAAGCAAAGGTTGGTAATAACAATAAAACAAAAGCCGCGAAGCGATAGATAAAGCGCATGAGATGACAATAACAAAATGGTTACAAACCTACGCTAATTTAGCTAATTTGCACATTTGGCCGTGTTTAGGGGATACTTAAGATTACTATTTATTCTTCAAGGTAATCCAACTCTTTATCAAAGGTTTCTTCACTATTAATAGTAGCATAAAATGCTAAACCGATTACTATAACACCAATTATAGTGGCTGCACCTATGAAACCTAAGGAACCTGTTTTTAAATAATTGAACAATGTAGTGACAACAACAATTGTTCCTCTCACAAAATTAGGTGCAGTAGTAGTAACTGTAGCACGCATATTCGTACCAAATTGTTCTGAAGCCATCGTTACAAATACAGACCAATAGCCATTTGGAATACCTAAAAGCAATAAAATAGTATAGAACATAACATTGCTTACCCCAGTAGCTAAAAACAGCCAAATGAGCATTATAATAAGTCCAGTTAAAGCAAGGATTAATGCTTTTTTTCTTGAACGTAATTTTTGACTAATAATGCCTGTAATAAGTGCACCTGTTGAAGCTCCAATATAATGAAACATTACAGCTTTGCCACCTATAACGGTACCTGATATATTAAGTGCTTTTGCTAATTCCGGAGCCAGTGTTACTAGAATACCAATGATATACCAAATTGGCACACCTATAAGAATGCATTTAATATATTTCGCAAAATTCTTTCGGTTGTTCAATAATCGAATAAAACTACCGCGCACTACTGTTGCATGTTTCATATTGGCAAACATGCCAGACTCAGCAACAGATACACGTAGTATCAACAGTAATAGACCCATACCACCACCAACATAATAAGCCGTACGCCAATCGAATAGATCAGCTACAAAAAAGCCAACTACAGCGCCAACAATTCCAATGCAGGAAACGAGTGTGGTGCCATATCCCCGCGATTCTTTGCTCATCACTTCTGATATAAGCGTAATGCCTACACCTAATTCGCCGGCTAATCCAAAACCGGCAATAAAACGGAGTATATAATACTGTGGTAAATTACTAACCATACCATTTGCAATATTTGCAATAGAGTACAGAAGGATTGTGCCAAATAATACCGAAAGTCGCCCCTTTTTATCGCCAAGCATTCCCCAAACAATACCACCAAGCAACATACCTAACATTTGAAGATTCAATAAGTTAATACCTGTTTGCGTGAGTGTATCGCCGCTAAGACCAAGTGCTTTGAGACTAGGTACACGAACAATGCTGAATAGAATAAGATCGTAGATATCAACGAAATAACCAAGTGACGCAATAAGTAAGAGTAGCCGTATATTTTTATTATTGTTCATAAAAGAGGTAACAAATATTATTCAGCAAAGTATAAAAAAAAAGTGAATTGATAAAGGATGAATGATACTAATTGTTGTGATGTAAACAGTATAATCAACCAATTCTCAATTTCTTTGAATTGGAAATATTCCATGCGTATGTATAAAATAGGTTTACTCCTAACATAATCTCCAGATGCTTGCTTTACCTTTACTGCACAATGCGTTACATTTGGCAACATATTTCCGAAATATTGACTAGCTATAAAGGAGAAATACCACTGGCTCAGTTTCTAAAATTACATTTTAAACAACATCTCAAATTAGGTAGTCGCGATAGAAAAATATTGTCTGCAATGGCATATAGTTACTATCGTTGTGCAAAGAGTTTGCATAAAGAATACAGTACAATTGAAGAGCAGGTTGAAATTGCGTTATTGATTTGTGATAATGATTTGATGCCACAGCAAAGAATGTTACGCGCCGAATGGCAAAGCTTAGGTGAACAAAGTTTTGGACAACGGATTGCTACTATAAAGTCAATCGGATTTGATTTTGATTTAAATCTTTTGTTCCCTTTCCATGTGGTGTTTTCAAAAGGCATAACAAAAGATGCTTGGGTTCAATCGATGCTTCAACGTCCACGCTTATTTATAAGGTTGATGGAGCATAATATGAATAGGGTTAGTGTTAAATTAAACCAAGCGGGGATTGAATTTGAACAACTAAATGCTCATTGTATTTCATTACCTAATAATACTTCAGTTGATAAAATATTGGATGCTGCTTGGTATCGTGTTCAGGATTTTTCATCACAGCAAACCGGTGAATACTTTGAAGTAGAAGAACACGATACTTGTTGGGATTGCTGTGCTGGTGCTGGAGGTAAATCGCTTTTACTTTACGATATACAGCCGGAAGTTTATCTTACAGTTTCAGATGTACGTCCAACAATATTACAAAATTTGGCTGCTCGGTTTAGCTTGTATGAATTGAATTTACCGGAAAGGTTGCAATTGTCGGCTGCCGATGCCCGTCAAACGAAAAGTATATTAGGAGAACGACAGTTTGATCATATTATTTGTGATGTTCCTTGCAGTGGTTCTGGTACTTGGGCACGGACGCCAGAGCAACTTTATTTTTTTGATCCAAACACGTTATTATCCTTCTCAAAAAAACAATTGAATATTGCAGTTAATGTGGCTCAGTATCTTAAATCCGGAGGTACTATAATCTATATTACTTGTTCTGTTTTTGCAGAAGAAAATGAACAGGTAATTCATAGTCTTTTGAAAGTAAGGGAAGACTTATCGCTCCAAAAAATGGAATTAATTAATGGAATTGCTAATGCAGCGGATAGCATGTTTGTTGCTGTCTTAAAGAAACACGTATAAAAAAGGTTCTGTCATATTAAAAGGGCGAAAAGATTTAATCTTTTCGCCCTTTTAAACTATAATTTTTCAGAAAGAAATTTAGCTTGGTATTTCATTTGTTCCTATTGCTATATTATCAACAGGAGCTTGGGTGATGATAGTGCCAGTCTCTGGTGTTTCATCAACATCACCGTAAGGACGTTTACCTATCAAGCGCGCTAAATCATCTTTGAAAAGCACTTCTTTTTTGAGCAATTCTTCGGCAATAAGTTTTACGTTATCCAGCTTTTCTGTCAATAAATGTTTTACGCGAGTGTAGGCTTTGTCAATTAAAATTCTAACCTCGTTGTCAATCATTTTGCCGGTTTCTTCGCTATATGGTTTTTGAAAACCATTTTCGTTGTTGGGGTCGTAGAAGGAAACATTACCAACTTTATCATTCATACCGTAGATGCTCACCATTGCATAAGCAATACGAGTAACGCTTTGTAAATCGCTAAGTGCGCCGGTAGATACTTTTTTGAACATTATTTCTTCAATAGCTCTACCACCTAATGCCATGCAAATCTGATCTTCTAACTCTTCGCGTAGTGTTAGGTATTTCTCTTTAGGTAAATACTGTGCATATCCCAATGCAGCATCTCCGCGAGGAACAATGGTTACTTTTACCAAAGGATGTGCATACTCCAAATACCAACCAGATACTGCGTGGCCAGCTTCGTGGTAAGCAATTACTTTCTTTTCTTCAGGAGAAATAATTTTATTTTTCTTTTCCAAACCGCCAATGATACGATCAATAGCATCATTGAAGTCTTGCATATCTACTTCTGATTTTCCATTACGTGCAGCTATTAGAGCAGCTTCATTACATACGTTGGCAATATCTGCACCCGCGAAACCAGGTGTTTGGAGAGCTAATTTATGAATGTCAAGATCTTTTGATTTTTTAATTGGTGTTAGATGTACATCAAAGATTTTTTCACGACCTTTCAAATCAGGAATATCAATTGATATTTGACGATCAAAACGTCCTGGGCGAAGTAAGGCTGCATCTAAAACATCGGGTCGGTTGGTAGCTGCTAGAACTATGATACCACTTTCACCACTAAACCCGTCCATTTCAACCAACATTTGGTTAAGCGTGTTTTCACGTTCGTCGTTACTCATCATCATGTTTTTTCCACGAGCGCGTCCAATTGCATCTATCTCATCAATAAAGACAATACATGGAGATTTTTCACGAGCTTGTTTGAATAAATCACGAACACGGCTTGCTCCAACTCCCACGAACATTTCTACAAAGTCTGAACCTGACATAGAGAAAAAGGGAACTTGTGCTTCACCAGCAACCGCTTTTGCCAAAAGGGTTTTACCGGTGCCCGGAGGGCCAACAAGTAATGCTCCTTTGGGTATTTTACCACCTAGTGCAGTATATTTTTTAGGGTTTTTAAGGAAATCTACAATTTCCATAATCTCAACTTTTGCTTCATCTAGGCCAGCAACATCATTAAAAGTGATGTTTACTTTAGTTCCTTTTTCGAAAAGCTGCGCTTTCGATTTTCCGATATTGAATATACCGCCGCCGCCGCCGCCATTCATGCCACCACCCATTTTGCGCATAATCATAAATGACATAGCTACAAGAATAATTATAGGGAATAAAAGGCTCGGTAACTCGCGCAGATAATTACTACGTTGTTCGTACATAACAGGTACACGTTGTAGTGTATTGTTTTGTGTATAAGCTGCCTCGAGATCTTTGTTGAATTGATCTACCGAACCTATTCGGAAAGAGTAAACTTGCTCTTTGCTAAAAGTCACGGGGCTTTTATCTGTGGGTGTTATTGCATTTTGCTTTAGTTGGGCTTCGGCAATTTCATTATTTACTACTACTACTTTTTCAACAAGCCCTTTTGATAAGTACTTGCTTTGAAAATCATAGAAGCTGTTAGTGTCTGCTACTGCGCTGAAATTATTACCAAACATTGCCATGCCTATTACCACAGCTGTAATGATACCATATATCCAGTAAATATTAAATTTTGGACCTTTAGGTAAATTGTTTTTTCCGTCGTCGCCAGGTCTATTTCCGGGCATCTGTTTATTGTCCTGCATTTTATTAAATAGGTATGCTAATTTAAGAAAAGGTGATTACTTGTCAAGATGTTCTGTATGTTTTGCATCTGCCCATAAGCCTTCGATGTCATAAAATTTGCGTTGGTCACGGTCGAAAACATGAACTACAATGTTTACAAAATCGATTAATGTCCAATGTGGACCATAAGAAGTATGATAGGCTTTTTCGTCGCAATTATCTTTTACCTCTTTTTCAATGTTAGCAGCAATAGCATGTATTTGTGTACTAGATTGTGCTTCACATACAATAAAAAAATCGGCCACCGCTTCATCTATATTGCGAAGGTCGAGAGAGATAATGGATTCACCTTTCTTATCTTTGATGGCGTTTACAACAGTTTTGAATAATTTGCTGTTTTGTGTAAGGCGCGGACTGCGTTTGGTGCTGGCTTTTGAATCTGTTGTGGATTTCTCCAACAGTAATTCATTGATTATTTTATTCAAACTAGAAGAATTAATGTTATTATGGTTTGTGTATATCTTTACAGAATTCTTCAAAATTAAAGAAAACTTTGGGACTAAACGTTAACGAAATTGTAGAAGCACCTATTATCAGATTCCTCGAAATAGATAGCACCAACAATCATGCCGCACGTATGATTGATGCCGATACGGCACAAGCAGGTCTGACAGTAGTGGCAGGAGAACAAACTGCGGGTAAGGGTCAGCGTGGTAATGTATGGAAAGATGAACCTGGGCGAAGCTTGTTAATGAGCGTTGTTATATGTCCAAACGTCAATGCCGATGCGCAATTCAGCTTTAATGCTGCTGTGGCAGTAGCGGTGGCACAAACACTTCAAAATATAGATACTCAAATAGAAGTCAAAATAAAGTGGCCTAATGATATAATAATTAATGACAAAAAGGCAGCAGGGATTCTTATTGAGAATACTTTTAGGGGAAGCACTTGGTCACATTCTGTAATTGGTTTAGGATTAAATGTTCTGCAACCCTATTTTCCACCGGAATTGCCTAATGCAACATCATTGTTTCTAGCAACGGGAAAAACATTTGATATTGAAAAATTAATGTTGCAAATACGAACGCAAATAATTTTCAATACAAATAATAATCATTTGCACACCTTTTTGGAGGAATATAATCGCTTACTTTTTAAAAAAGGGGTAGAACAACTCTTTATTAAAGAAGAGAAAGAGTTTTCGGCTCTTATTTTGGGCGTTAATAATAATGGTCAGTTAGTTGTCCGGGTTGATGATAATACGGAAGAGTTTTATACACATGGTGTGGTAGTTTGGAAATGGTAATATTTTTAGAGACTTTTAAAGGGTCTATTTTTTTAAATATTAGCTGATACTTCAAATAGTCCTATTTTTGACCGTTTTTAATACTAAAAACGGTTTTATATTTTATGGAAAAACCAATCATAGGCATTACTACTGGCGATATTAACGGTATTGGTCCAGAATTAATTATCAAAACTCTTTCTGATAATAGGATTCTTGATTTATGTACACCCATTGTATTTTCTTCGAATAAGGTGATTAATTATTATCGCCGCATTGTTGCAGACCACAATTTAGTATTTCATAGCACAAAGGAAATAGATAAACTTAATCCTAAGCAAGTAAATGTTTTTAATTGTTGGGAAGAAGAAGTATCCATACAGCCTGGATCACTGACTGAAACTGGTGGTAAATATGCTGTACGCTCCCTTGAAGTAGCAGTGCAATGTCTTAAAGATGGGCAACTGGATGCATTAGTAACCGGTCCGATACATAAAAGCAACACTTATTCTACTAATTTTCCTTTTACGGGGCATACACCATATTTGAAGGAAAAGTTTGAAGCAAAGGATGTGCTTATGTTGTTGTATAGCAATGACCTTCGGGTTGCTGTAGCAACAGAACATATACCATTGGAAAAAGTGTCGGCAGCAATTACTACAGACTTGTTGCAAAGTAAGTTAACCCTTCTGCGCGAATCGTTGATAAAAGATTTTGGTATTGACAAACCTCGTATAGCAGTATTAGGCCTTAATCCGCATGCAGGAGACGAAGGACAAATTGGTAATCAAGAACAAACTATTATAAAACCGTTGGTGGAAGAGTGGCAGCAAAAAGGACACCTTGTTTTTGGCCCTTTTAGTGCAGATGCTTTTTTTGGACAAGGCAGTTATAAAAAGTTTGACGCGGTGTTAGCAATGTACCATGATCAGGGTTTAATTCCTTTTAAAACATTGGCACAAGGAGAAGGCGTAAATTTTACAGCTGGTATGTCAGTTGTCCGAACATCTCCTGACCATGGTACTGCATTTGATATTGCAGGAAAAAATCTTGCAGATCCGTCTTCATTTTTGGAAGCCATTTTCCAGTCTATTTCGTTATTGCACCAAAGAGAAAACCATGCTGAATACACTGCAAATCCATTGAGAAGAAGAAAGATGGAAAAAGAAAGAGATTAGATTTTTTTATTGTGTTGAAGAATTGTTGAAACCACAAAAATTACCGGTACTAATAGAGCAATAAAAGATGTTACAATTCGAAAAATTTACTTTAGAAAACGGACTTAGGGTTATTGTCCATCTGGATACTACTACACCTATGGTTGCGTTTAACTTACTATATGATGTTGGTGCGCGCGATGAGCATCCTGAACAGACAGGCTTTGCACATTTGTTTGAACATTTGATGTTTGGTGGTTCGATCAATATCCCAGAATATGATACTCCACTACAAATGGCTGGAGGAGAAAATAATGCTTACACTACAAACGATATTACCAATTACTATATACAGTTACCGGCACAAAATATTGAAACAGCATTTTGGCTGGAGAGCGATCGTATGTTATCACTTGCTTTTAGCAAAAAAAGTTTGGATGTACAACGCAAAGTAGTATGTGAAGAGTTTAAAGAACATTATATCAATAAGCCTTATGGTGATGCTTGGAAGCATTTACGTGAATTGGCTTATACTAAACATCCTTATCGCTGGATGACAATAGGTAAAGAATTAAAACATGTGGAAGATGCGCAATTGGATGATGTGAAGAATTTCTTTTTCAAACATTACCGTCCAGTCAATGCGGTGCTTTGTGTAGCTGGTAATACTACCACAGAGGAAGTAAAAGCTTTGACTGAAAAATGGTTTAATGATATACCAACCGGTGAAAAGTATCTTCGTAAACTAGATCAAGAACCGATACAAACAGAAGCCAGGACAGAAACTATTGTTAGAGATGTACCCTTGGATGCCTTGTACAAGGCTTGGCATATGCCAGCGCGATTGAGTAAAGGCTATTACGAGGCAGATTTGATTACTGAAATAATAGGGAACGGTTACGCCTCTCGCTTATATATTAGTTTAGTAAAAGAGCAACAACTGTTTAGTAATATCAATTGTTATCACACAGGAAGTTCGGATGCAGGCTTACTTGTAGTTGAAGGAAAAGTAAAGGAAGGTAAAACATTAGAGGAAGCAAATATTGCGGTTGAAGAGCAAATACAACAGTTGATTGCTGCTGGAGTAACAGATGATGAATTACAGAAGGCAAAAAACAAAATAGAAGCGATGATTGAATTTGAAGACATGAGTATTTTATCTCGCGCCAATAATCTCGCATTCTATGAACTTTTGGGTGATGCTGCCATGATCAATGATGAGCTAGGAAAATATCAAGAAGTAACAGCAGGCTCATTGCTTGAAACGGCGAAAACTATCTTAAGAAAAGAGAATAGTAATACATTGTTTTATAAGGCGATCTCCCCAAATAATTAATCATATTCAATATAAATTATAAAAATAGCAGACCGACTGGTCTGCTATTTTTATAATTTATAAGGCATCAATCCTTCTGCCAAAACCCTGTCATTACTTAGTCGTGGTACTTTGTTTTGTCCACCGAGTTTACCTATACTACGCATATAATTGATAAATGCATGTGGCTCTAAAAGTGTGATACGCAGTGCTTGTAAGATGCCTCCACGAATAAGATCATCATAGTACACATTTTTTTCTCGTAGTATATTGTCTAAAGTATTGGCGAAAGAGGTTAAATTATCAGGTTGTTTTTCAAAAGAAATAAACCATTCGTGGTAAGGTAACGAACCATCAATCGTATTAATCATTGGGGCAACAGTAAATTCTATAACATGCGCACCATGCTGGTTAGCTGCAATCCGCATTGCATGTTCAACTTCTTCAGCAATTACATGTTCACCAAAAGCAGAGATAAAATGTTTAATACGACCTGTTACTACAATACGATATGGATTGATGCTTACAAATTTTACGGTGTCTCCAATATTGTATCCCCAAAGGCCTGCATTACTATTGATGATTAGTGCATAATTTTCTCCCAGTTTTACATCAGTAAGGGATAGACGTGTTGGTTTTTCATTGAAAATTTCGCTAGTCGGGATGAATTCGAAAAAGATACCGGAGTCAGTATTCAACAATAACCCTTCTTCTGTTTGTGAATCTTGAAAAGCAAAAAAACCTTCAGATGCCGGGAACGTTTCTATTGTATCAATTGGACCACCAAGGCTTTCAAATAATTTGGCCCGATAAGGCTCGAAATTAACACCGCCATGTGCGATTACCTGTAGGTTGGGAAATAGTTCTTTTATTTTTTTGCCTTCGTTGGCTTCACTTAACCAATCAAAGTACATCTGCATCCAAGGAGGAATACCGCTGATCAGCGTCATATCTTGATGGCTTGTTTCCTGTACTATTTTTTTAAGTTTGGTTTCCCAGTCTTCAATACAATTTGTTTCGAAAGAAGGCATTTGGTTTCGACGTAAATAGCCTGGTACATAGTGGTTCACAATACCAGAAAGTCTCCCGGTTGGTATACCTCCTACACGTTCAAGGGTTGGTGATCCGGAAAGAAAAATCATTTTACCATCGGCAAAATCGGGTTTTCCACTTTCTGCCATATAATTGAGTAAGGCATATTTAGCAGTATTGATATGATTGCCAATAGAATCTTTGCTAATCGGTATATATTTTACACCACTAGTTGTACCTGATGTTTTAGCAAAATAAATAGGTTTCCCTTTCCACAAAACATTTTCCTGACCTGTCTTTATAAGTTCTATATAAGGCTTAATTCCTTCATAATCACGGATAGGAACCGCTTCGATATATTCAATATAGCTGTTAACCTCTTTAAGTTGATGATCATTGCCAAAAACAGTTCTTCGTCCATCTTTAAGCTGTTGCTGAAAAATATTTTGTTGGTCGGCAAGCGCACTGGTCATGCTTTTGCGGATTTTTTTAGCAACGACGGCAGCATAAGGCTTCGCCAAAAAGGATTTTAGTTTCAATGCTTAAAATGCTTTTAGACAGAAGAGCACAAAGGACAGTTTTCAAGCGAAAAACATTTCGAGTTGTACACTTCTATTTGAAACGTAAAAGTACGAATTCCACCTAAGAAGAACGAGAATAATCAAAATATTAGGACAAAGTAATCGAGGAGCATTTATTTTTTAAAAAGAAGAGCACATCTTTTTTTAATCACTTTTGATTTTCTTTTTCATTCGTTTCGAGCCGGAAAACTATAGGTAAATTAAAATAGGTTTTTACTGCTTTGCCATTCTGTTTGCCGGGTTTCCAATTAGGCATTGATGATACGATTCTTTTGGCTTCGCCATCCAAGGCATTGCTTCCGGAACTCCTTACAATTGTAACATCTGAAATGGAACCATCTTCGTTAACTATAAATTTTGCCATAGCTTTTCCTTCGTGTCCTGCTTCTTGTTCTGCTTTTGGGTATTTGATATTACTGCTCAAATAATTCACAAGAGCAGTTTGCCCTCCGTTGAACTCGGGCATTTGCTCCACATAAACAAAAACCTCCGGTTGTATTGCTTGTGGTTCTTGTACATCAGGTTTTATTGCAGTGCTATTTGATGAGCCAGGTTCTGTTATTTTTGTTTGAGCTATGGCGGTGTTTAATCCCAATGTTAGTGACATCGAAAGTAAACCTAGTATGTTTTTCATAAGTGTTATTTTATATTTCCACTTACAAAGTAAATGAAATTAATGGCAATTAAATTGTTATTTCGTACTATAAAACCGGCGTATGACGAAAAGTGTAATTACAGTCTTTATTATAATACTTCTATCTGCTTGTCATAAAAAATATGATTGTACTTATCATTATCAGGACAGTGATCCAGCTATAGCTTTTTCAAATCTGGACACCACAATTGTAGATACAATTATTGTCAAATCTTACTTACCAAACGATAGTTTTAATGCACTTAAATTTGTAGATACTGTTACAAAATTTACTATTGCTTGGAAGGATAATGATACTGTAATCTTGGCTCAACTCGGATATGGAACTAATTATGACCTAGAGTTAACATTGATGCATACTCCTAGAGTTTATAGAATCAGTAAAGGGGGTTATAACGGGCCTTCTGAATTTCATATTCAAAGGGAGAGTAGTTGTGGTTTGAGTGGAGATTTTTACCGGGATATGGATAGTGCTAAAGTGAATGGCCAATATACCTATACAACAAGATTTTTTGCAAGTTATGGATCCGTTTCCATGCTGATATTAAGATAATCGTAAAGCCCAAATTATTTCTGCCATTCATCCGTTCAGCTCATTAACTTTGTTCCATGTTTTCGACAGAAAAAGTAATGCAACAAGCGGTTGCATCTATAAAGTTACAAGCAGCATCTATTGCAGCATTAGAAGATTTCGTCAACGAAGATTTTTTAAAATCCGTTGAGATCATTTATAAATCTAAAGGTAGAGTCGTAATATCCGGTATTGGCAAATCTGCTATTATCGCACAAAAGATAGTGGCAACGATGAACTCTACAGGAACTCCTGCATTGTATATGCATGCGGCCGACGCCATACATGGCGATTTGGGTATGGTACAGGAAGATGACGTCGTGATTATTATTTCTAAAAGTGGTGAGAGCCCGGAAATAAAGTTGCTCGTTCCTTTTATCAAAAATTTTGGCAATCCCGTAATAGCGCTCTGTGGCAAAAAAGAATCTTACTTGGCTACCAATGCCGACTATTTTATTAACAGCACTGTGGCGAAGGAAGCATGTCCTAATAATTTGGCACCGACTACCAGCACTACAGCACAAATGGTAATGGGTGATGCACTGGCCATTTGTTTACTTGATTTGAAAGGGTTTACTGATAAAGATTTTGCGCGTTACCATCCGGGTGGCGCTTTGGGTAAACGTTTGTATCTCCGTGTAAAGGATATGAGTAGCCTTAACGAAAAACCACAAGTAAATTTAGACAGCACTATTCGACAAATAATTGTAGAAATATCTGGCAAACGACTGGGTGCAACTGCTGTTATGGATGAGCATGGCGTTTTGACAGGAATTATTACAGATGGTGATATTAGAAGGATGTTGCAATTGCATACCGATGTGGATCCATTGCGTGCGAAAGATATTTATAGTACAGCACCCAAAACAATTGAAGAAAACGAGTTGGCTGTAACTGCGCTTGAAAAGATGAGGGAACATGATATCACACAATTGTTGGTAACGAAGGACGGGCAATATGCAGGAATGTTACATCTGCATGACTTGGTTCGCGAAGGGCTAATTTAATAAGAGTACTTAATGCAGTTACAAGAGCAATTAATTTTAAACATTTATTGAAGCAATGAATAACGCAAATATTACCGCGAAGAAAAGACAATTTTTACCAGAAGATTTTACCATAACAAATTGGGGTGCAATACAACCATATTTTGAAGAATTACAAAACCGTGAACTTGTATCAAAGGAATCGCTCAACAAATGGCTCGCTGACCTAAGTGAGTTGGAATCAGTAATAGGTGAAGATGCCTGCTGGCGCCAAATACGGATGACGTGTGACACTACAAGTCCGGAATTGGAGCAAGCTTTCGAATATTTTGTTATGGAGATCGAGCCTAAAATAAAACCGTATGCTTTTGAGATCAATAAAAAATTGTTGGATTGCCCGTTCAATAAAAATTTAGATGCAGCACAGTTTTTTACTTATTTAAGAAGTGTTGAAAATAGTGTTGCACTTTTCCGTGAAGCTAATATTCCTTTACAATCCGAAATTAGTTTGTTGGCGCAACAATATGGTGTAATAAGTGGAAAGATGTCTGTAACGGTAAACGACAAAGAATATACCCTACAGCAAGCGGCTAAGATGCTGCATGATTCGGATCGTTTGTTACGCAAAAATGTTTTTGAAAAAGTAGCGGAGCGTCGTCTCGAAGATAAAGATATGCTCAACGAAATGTTCGATAAGCTTTTAGCATTGCGTCATCAAATTGCACTGAATGCAGGTTTTGAAAATTATCGGGACTATAAATTTCGTGAGTTGGGGCGATTCGATTATACACCCGAAGATTGTTTTGAATTTCATGCAGCGGTGCGCGAATATATTTTGCCCCTGCAAAAAATGTTGTTGGAATACAGAAGAAAAACATTGGGCTTAGCAGAATTGAAGCCTTATGATGTGGATGCAGAACCAATAGGCCGACAACCATTACAACCGTTTCATACGGGTGAAGAATTGCTTCAAAAATCAATCACTGTATTCAATCAATTACGACCATTTTTTGGTGCGTGTTTGACTAAGATGAAAGAGATGGGACGGATGGATTTGGAAAGTAGAAAAGGCAAGGCTCCGGGCGGATACAACTGTCCATTACCAGAATCGGGCGTACCATTTATATTTATGAATGCAGCCGGTACTACCAACGACTTAATTACGATGATGCACGAAGGAGGACATGCGGTTCACTCTTTTTTATCACATGATTTACCTCTTTCTGCTATGAAGGAATATCCAATGGAAATAGCGGAGCTGGCGAGTATGAGTATGGAATTATTTACGCTCGAACATTGGAATGTATTTTTTGAAAACGCTGATGAATGCAAGCGTGCACAGCTGGAAGAGTTAGAGCGAGTGATAGATGTGTTGCCTTGGATTGCAACTATTGATAAATTCCAGCATTGGCTATATACGCATCCGGGACATACGATTGCTGAAAGAGAAACAGAATGGTTAGCAATATTAAAAGAGTTTTCTACAGACAATGTAAACTGGAATGATTTCCCTGAATACAGAAAGAACTTCTGGCAAAAGCAATTGCATTTGTTTGAAGTACCTTTTTACTATATCGAATATGGTATTGCGCAATTGGGTGCTATTGCTATGTGGCGTCAATACAAACAAAACAAAGAGCAGGCGCTCGATAATTACATGACTGCTTTGTGTTTGGGTTATACCAAAACATTAAAAGAATTGTATGCCACTGCAGGTATAAAATTTGATTTCTCACCCGCTTATATCAAAGAGCTATCGAGCTTTGTTCATGATGAAATGAATTCGATGGGGCTGTAGAAAAATAGACCTTTTACTACCACGTTAAATTTAGGTTTTATTCAAAGAACAAACGAAATAATGGCAAAAACAAAATCGGCATTTTTCTGTCAGCAGTGCGGGCATGAGTCGCCAAAATGGGCGGGTAAATGTTCGTCCTGCGGTGCGTGGAATTCGTATGTAGAAGAAGTGATACAACGCGATAACCAAACGCAGCAAAAAGATGCTTTTGTATGGGAAGAAAAAAGTAAGGAAGCACGGCAGGCGCACAAACTGGATGAAGTAATTGTAAGTGATGAACCACGTATTATTTTGACAGATGTGGAGCTGAATCGTACGCTTGGCGGCGGTTTGGTACCTGGGTCTGTAGTATTGGTTGCCGGCGAACCAGGTATTGGTAAATCAACTTTGTTTCTTCAATGTGCGTTGCAATGGAAGCATGGCACTGCACTTTATGTATCGGGCGAAGAGAGTATGCAGCAGATAAAAATGCGTGCTGAAAGAGTCGCCGTCAGTAATGATAATTTATACTTGCTTAGTGCTACAGATACTTCAGCTATCTTTCGAGAGGCACAAAGATTGAAACCCAATTTGTTGATTATTGATTCTATACAAACGTTAGAGTCGCCTTATGTAGCCTCGTCTGCGGGCAGTGTATCGCAAGTGCGGGAATGTGCTGCTGAGCTACAGCGCTTTGCCAAAACTTCTAATATTCCAGTTATCATTATTGGCCATATTACTAAGGATGGTTCTATTGCTGGGCCTAAGGTGCTGGAGCACATGGTGGATACGGTATTGCAATTTGAAGGCGACAGGAATTATGTATATCGTATTTTGCGCACGCTCAAAAACCGATTCGGTTCTACTTCTGAATTGGGTATTTATGAAATGGTGTTACAGGGCATGCGTCCTGTCAGTAATCCTTCCGAAATGCTATTAGCGCAACATGATGAGCCATTAAGTGGTATTGCTATTGCAGCTACTATGGAGGGTATGCGCCCATTGATGATAGAGGTGCAGGCATTGGTAACACAAGCCGTTTATGGAACACCACAGCGTACGGTAAGCGGATTAGACTTGCGTCGTTTGCAATTGTTATTGGCTGTGTTGGAAAAACGTGGTGGCTTTCATTTTGGTGTAAAAGATGTGTTTGTAAATATTGCCGGAGGTATTAAAGTAGAAGACCCTTCTATAGAATTGGCTCTTGTTTGCTCGTTGCTATCATCCTACGAAGACAGGGCTTTGCCCTCTAATATATGTATGGTTGGAGAAGTAGGATTGTCGGGTGAAATACGAGCGGTGAGCCGTATTGATCAACGAATAGCGGAAGCGGATAAATTGGGCATGGATATGATACTCATTCCTCAGGCGAATATAAAAGGCTTGCAATTGGCTAATTATCGTATTGTTGTAAAGTCTGCAAATAAAGTAGAGGATGTATATAGAATGTTGTTTTAAAAAAGAGTTAGCTTTTAAAAAAATTAAGCGAGATGTAACATTCCTTCCAAGCTCAAAATAATATTTCTTTCAATCATTGAGTTTAGATGAACTCTAAGCTCCGACCATAGCACATCTGTTTTACGAGCAAAACCAAGCTGTTTACTTACCGTCGTAAGTAAGTCGTTTTCAATTGCACTAAATGATGAACCCAAAATTATTTTAAATGCTTCGTCAAGCTCTTCTGGTGCTATCATTTCAATGGCTTTATTGGGTAGTATTCCAAAGTTTCGAGGAACAATTACTTGCTTATGTGTTGTTGTCCATATAAAATCACCCTTCCTAATTAGGCTTTCAGATTGTACCAAAATATCAATATGACTCTGAATATGTCTTTTAGCTTTTTGAGTTATTGCCGCATCTTGGAAATTACAGATTCTAGTATAAATCTGTTCAGCGTGAACAGGGTTTTCTGTATGCACTATTTTAAGAATTAAACGCTTCAATATTTCGCCTGTTAAATCATAAATATTTTTGGAGTGCATACCTATGAGCAATGTAATATTATAAGGTGCAAACAAAAGATCGGAATTCACAATTGGTTCCTCTTTGGTATTTATTTGCAATGGAGTAGTTATCTGTGCTAAACCTTCATTTGTTTTAGCTTCTTGCTGGTCATCATTTGCGATGGCTTCTTCAATAGCTATCTTTAATTTTTGAATTTCTTGTGCTCTACTGCGAAACCAATTTGAACCCCAAATCCTGTAAAATTTCCACCCACCAGCTTCCAATATTTGCTGCCTTAATCTATCTCTGTCGCGTGCACTTACAGAACTATGGTAAGCAGTCCCATCGCATTCTATCGCTAGTATGTATTTGCCCGGTTTTTCTGGATGAGTAATTGCAATGTCAATACGATAACCTTTCGAACCAACTTGGCAAACACCTTTGTACCCCATTCGAGCAATCTCGGCTAAAACCTCTTCTTCAAAAATAGAATCCGCTTTGGTATCATTGGTTACATCGCCAATATTCATATTCCCAGTCTCTGCATAGGTGAGAAATTCGCAAAGTATTTTTACGCCATCATTTTTTGTCCGGCTTATATCCAGTTCATTTCCGCTAAAGTTGGAGAAAACAATATTTTGTTCCTTCGCTCTGGTGATTAATACATTTAGCCTTCTTTCGCCACCTTCTTTATTTAAGGGACCAAAATTATAAGACGGCTGCCCTTGCTGCGTTTTGCCGTATCCAATGCTGATGAAAATTACATCACGTTCATCTCCTTGTACACTTTCAAGATTCTTAATAAAGTTGATTTTTTTGCCGTCTTTATTTTCCTTATTCAAAAAGTCGCTCAACTGCTTATTGTCGCGAGCTAATTGCTGTACCTCTTTTTGAATTTCTTCTTTCTGTTTGATGTTAAATGCCACTACACCTAATGTTTTATTCGGTCTGTCTCTAGCAAATTCCAAAATTGATTGAGCAACAGTTTTTGCCTCTCCTTTATTGAGACCCCCACCATCGTAAGGACAATTTTCGCAGGAGAGTTTTATGAGTTTGAGGCCAATATTATGACGCTCAATCTCTTTACTGG
This sequence comes from Bacteroidetes bacterium UBA1312, assembly GCA_002307135.1. Lineage (GTDB taxonomy): Bacteria > Bacteroidota > Bacteroidia > Chitinophagales > Chitinophagaceae > Rurimicrobium. The sequence continues at coordinate 172,978 of DBTQ01000034.1, read as the reverse complement.
GATATACTAATAGTTTGTCATAATAAAATTTTGCGTTAGATACGTTGATTAAAGATTGATGCTTGCTACGGTAATGCCACAAGAAATATTTCCTTTTTGCTTTACGGCTAATCATTAATTCCATTATACTCTGTGCATCTTTTACATCATCATTTTCGTCATCATCATCTTCACTAAAGGTCATTTTTTTAAAGAAACTTGTGGGTGGCATTTGTTTTGTATCGCCTACTACTATCACTTGCTTTCCTCTAAATATAGCGCCAAATGCATCTATTGGTTCAATTTGGCTGGCTTCGTCAAAGATGACGATATCAAACATTTCAGTTTTAGCTTCCAGATAAGTTGCCACCGATAGAGGGCTCATCATAAACACAGGTTTTACAGAAGTAATGGCATCAAAAGCTTCAGAAAGAAATTTTCGGATTGCAGGAATTTTTCTTTTTCTGCGCAAATTATCTCTTACAAATCCAGGTTGCCCAATGCTGCCAAATGATCTGACAGCAGCATTATGTTTTTGAATTAATTGAACTTGATTATGTTGCTTTAGTAAATTATCTTGAGTAATAAATTTCTGGCGCAAACCGTCCAATTCCAATCGTTCCATTTTGTCGAGTATTGGATTTTCAACAGTTGCGGTTTTTAGTATTTGCTCCCATACTTTAAACAAACAATAGTGCAATAATTTTGTCTTCGCGGGTTCCCAATTATAAGCAATTTGTACGATCCAGTTTTTTCCATTTCGTTTTAATTCCTCTGCCTTGTTGTAGAATGGAATCCAATCGACCAACACATCAATTTGCTTATCCATATTACTAATGTGCAACTTAATGTCTTCGAAATTTTGCTCTTTCCATTGATCCGATATAACAAGATTAAGTTTAAGTTTTTCGCGAAGCAAAGAAAATTGTTTGTTGAAAAGATTGTTAGCTTCCGTAAGCTGCTCATATTGTTGCCGAAGGTTTTCAAGATTTATTTGCTCAGATAAAAAAGAAATAATTGCAGCATTAAGATGGCCTGCCTTCACTTTTTCTTGCACCATCAATCCCCAGTCCGTAACCTTACTGAGCAATACTGTGTCAGTGTTCAAGCCTTGCCAAAGCTTACCAAACATTTGCTGCCCAACCGTATCCTGCTTTATGCTCTTGGCTAAATCCTGAAAGCTTCGAATGTCGTCAGAAATTTGCAATAGATCCACAGCTTTATTTTGTTGTGGATTGATAAAATAACCCAGTATCTCTTTTCTTGCGGATCTGTATTTTCTGTTGAAAATTCGGTTAAACCAATTGTTTTTTGTAGCAGCCAATATTTTTCTGGCTTCTAAAATGTCAGCGTTCCACACATCGGCAATTAGCTTTTTATCGTGTGTTTCTTTTATTTTCTTTGCGTCAATTATCGCCGCAATAGAAGCTTTAATTGTAGTTTCATTTTCTACCCATTGTTTCCCGGCTAATGCAAAAACGTTTTCGTCAGGCACCTGTATGGCTATGCTCAATGCTTGAATCATTTTGTTTACATCAACAAGCGAATAGTTGCTCAACCATGTAAATGAAACCTGCAATCGGTTGAATAATTCCTGTAATCTTTCTAAAGGTTCTATGCTAGACTTTGCAGCACTTTTTATTTCAGCCAACTCAGAATCTGATGGTCGGTAAGTAAGCTCTGTGCCGAAAAATGGATGTAATTCTGGTCTGCCTACTGCGAGCAGATTTTTTTGAAGTTTATCAATTTCTTCCGATTCTATTTCGAAAATATAATTGTTGTTTTCTCCCGCTTGTTTGTAACCTAATGTAGCTTTATTAGCTTTACTCGCATAGGCCTGAAACTCTGTAAGGTTTCTTGTAAGGCTTTCAAGTGAAGGATTTTCATCTGCTCCTAATTGCGTTTTACTCCACATCAGTAAACCAAAAAGTTCATACGGCGAATAACCACACTTTGCCAATGGTATATTAATAAGGTCAGACCATTTTCTTAATTCATTTCTGGCCTCATTCAGTTTCTCTTTGCTAAATGGAGCAGGTAAAATAGCGTCTGTTCTGTTATCAAGAATGGTTTTGAAATCTTCAAGAAATGCGGTTTTACTTGTTTTATTTCCATGAAGTTCAAGGCAGAATTTACCCAAGTTTACGCGGTTCAAGTTATCTTTTACCACATCGAGTGCAGCCATTTTTTCTGCAACAAAAAGAACTTTTTTACCATCATTTATTGCATCGGCTATTATGTTGGTAATAGTAGTTGATTTACCTGTCCCTGGAGGGCCTTCTACCACCAAGCATTTTGCATGTTTGGCCTCTAGCAACACTTCTGCTTGACTACTATCTAGATCCATAACAGTAAAAGGCTCATCTGCAGGAAGTTCTTTGTCAAATAATATTGAATCGCCATAATGATATTTTTCACCATGAAAACCATCACCATCACCCAATAGCTTTTGCATTAATTCTGGACCATCAGGGTTTTCGGGAGTACACCATTTTTCTGCTGCCAAATCCTTATACATTTGGTATTTGGCAAATGAAAAAAAGCTTAGTAATACATTGTCGTCATTTACCAGCCAGCCATTCTTGATGGCAAGTACTTCTTTTGTGTTTTCAATCCATTCCTTCCAAGCTTCTTGCAAATCTTCCAATTCATCATAATCGCTCCAATCTGGCATTTCGGGTAATTTTATTCCGAACTGTTTTGACAAAGATTCCTGCAAAGAATGATTAGGTTCAATATCTTCTTCATTATAAGTTACAGACCAATTTTCATTTTTTTGCAATTTTTTCGAACCTTCGTTTTGAATTTTTACTGGAATTAAGACCAGTGGCGAAGTCCATTCTTTATCTGCCTTATCATCTTCTTTCCATTTCAAAAAACCTAATGCCAAAAAAAGAATATTCACCCCTTGCTCTTCATGAAAAAGCGTTGTTTCTTCTAAAGTTTTTTGTGCTCGTTTATTCAGGTCGTTTAGGTCTCCCTTTTCGTAATAGAGTTTTAATTTTTCAGACAAGGATTTTGTCTCAGCAATATTTCCAACAGAAATTTCTTCGATACTTTCGAATTCAATTTCTTTTAATCCTTTTATTTTTAAAGTTTTTTCATTGATAAAATGAAAAAGCAATTCTGCTGCATCCGCACTTTTTAACTCCAGTCCTTTTGTTTTCGATTTTTTAATATTAATGGCAGGATTCATGCCAGTTAGCACCAAAAGATCTGCCTTGCTTTTTTCAAGTTTTTCGGCGACAGTCATTATTTATTTTTGATAATAGAAAATCGAAGTTAATATATTTGAAGTCATTCGTAAATAAAAGAGCGCCAAAATCCATATAAGACTTTGGCGCTCTGCTCAAAACTAGAGAAATTGTTATGCAGTATTCCCGACTTTTGTATCTGGATTTTTGTACACTAAGGAAAGAATAATATACAAGATAAATAAAGCCGGGATGGTAGCAAAACTTAAAAATGGAAATAATGCCAATGCCGCAATGAGTAATATGATACGAGGCCATAAGCTGGATAAATTCCACTGAGCAGGCATCAATTTAAAGAAAGGTAATTTTGATACCATCAACCAGCATAGCAAAGCAATAATTGCGTACAAAACCCAAGTATTGTGTAAATAATTACCTACAGGTGGAACATATAAATTGATGAGTGGAAAAGATGCGACAAGTACGCCGGTTGCAGGTATTGGTAAACCTACAAACTTAGTGCTGCTGGTATTCATAATATTAAAACGAGCTAATCGTAATGCACCAAAACATGCTATTAGAAAAGCAGGAACCATTGCCCACATACTTACGTCAAGTGCGTTTGGTTGAGCAATATTAGAAGCCCACAACATTTTAAACAAGATCATTGAAGGAGCTACACCAAAACTTACTAAATCAGCAAGAGAATCCAAATCCTTGCCAAGTGGCGAAAATATTTTTAATGAGCGCGCCACAAAGCCATCTAACATATCAAAAACAGCAGCGAGAACAATAAATATGCCACCCCAATAAGCTTGTTCTGTCCCTGTTATCCAATAAGGCATATCTCCGAGCGTAGCTAGATACGGCTGCGAACTAAGAATAAAAACAATGGCGATACAACCACAAAAAAGATTGCCAAGTGTTAAGATGTTGGGTAAGTGCTTCATTCAAAAATTTCGTTTTGTTTATCGTGTCGCAAATTAGCTATTTTAATTACTAATAGGCCAATAGCTTATTAATTACCTCTGCCATTCTTCCCTTCGACAAAAAGTTTGCTTCTAATTCAAGTGAAAAAGGAATGGGAGTATCCAAACTTGCGCAACGTAATACTGGTGCATCTAAATGAGTAAAACAATGTTCTGTTATCCATGCCGATAGCTCACCGCCAATACCGCCAATTAAAGTGTCTTCATGCAATATCATTACTTTTCCGGTGCGTAATACAGATGCTTTGATGGCATCGTAATCGAGCGGTAATAATGTTCTTAAATCCAAAATGTCAAAAGAAATATCTGAATGCTTGCTTGCATAATCTGTTGCCCAATGTACACCAGCTCCGTAGGTAATAATACTAATATCATCACCAGTTTGCACTTGTCTCGCTTTTCCTATTTCAATAGTATAATTATCATCAGGCACTTGCCCACTAATACTTCTGTATAAACCTTTGTGTTCAAAAAATATTATCGGATTTGGGTCTTCAATTGCAGCAATGAGCAGACCTTTTGCATCTTCAGGTGTTGCAGGATAAACAACTTTTAAACCTGGTGTATGAACGAACCAAGCTTCATTACTTTGCGAATGGAAAGGACCTGCGCCAACACCAGCTCCCGTAGGCATCCGTATTACTACATCTGCGTTTTGTCCCCAGCGATAATGAATTTTTGCAAGATTATTAATAATCTGATTGAAGCCAACCGTTACGAAATCGGCAAACTGCATTTCCATCATTGACTTATATCCTTTGAGTGATAAACCCAATGCAGCACCAACTATGGCACTTTCACAAATTGGTGTATTACGCACACGTTCTTTGCCAAACAATTCTACAAAACCTTCCGTTACTTTAAATGCACCACCATACTCGGCAATATCCTGACCCATTAATACTAGGTTCGGATATTGTTCCATACACGTTTTCAGGGCATCGCTTACAGCATTGATGAATTTTTTTTCCGTTGTAGTATTTGTTGTCGGCTTCCGTTCTGTTCCGTTGTGCGCTTTATATACATCATTGTATTCTTCATTAGTATTGGGCACTATAACCGGAGCAGCAAACCCTTTTGCGATACCATCTTCAATTTCAATTTTTATTTGCTCACGGAGATGTTCAATATCTGTTTGAGTTATTATTTTTTCTTGTAGTAAAAATGCTTCATAATTGCTCAGTGGGTCTTTCTGTCCCCAGATTTCGAACAATTCTTTTGGTACATACTTTACACCACTTGCTTCCTCATGCCCACGCATACGGAAAGTCATACATTCTATTAAGATTGGCTTTTGTTCTGTAATACAATACTCACGTGCCTGTTTAATAGTATTATAAACCTCCAATACATTATTGCCATCAATTGTTAGCCCTTTCATGCCGTAACCGATAGCTCGGTCGGCAAGTTGTGCACAGGCATACTGCTCGTTTACAGGAGTGCTCAATCCATAACCATTATTTTCTATAACAAATATTACCGGTAAACCCCATACTGCTGCGACATTAAGTGCTTCATGAAAATCTCCTTCGCTGGTACCACCATCACCGCTAAATGCGAGCGCCACTTTGTTTTCTTTATTTAATTTATGAGCTAACGCAACACCATCAGCTAACGCCAATTGCGGCCCCAAATGTGAGATCATACCACATATATGGTATTCATTTGTTCCAAAATGAAAAGAACGTTCACGACCTTTAGAAAAGCCTTCTTTACTTCCTTGCCACTGCATAAACAGTTTACAAAATGGGATTTTGCGTGCTGTAAAAACACCCAAATTTCTATGGAGCGGCATTATGTATTCATCCATATCAAGAGCCATAGTTGCACCAACCGAAATTGCTTCCTGGCCAATACCGCTAAACCATTTACTGATTTTCCCTTGACGAAGCAATACCAACATCTTTTCCTCAATCATCCGAGGACGTACTAATTCAGTATATAAATCTAACAACAGATCGTTGGATAAACCGGTTTTATTAAACTCCATAGCAATTATTTGTGCGCAAAAATACGGTTTTATGAATTGGATAATGAATAAATAGCATCAGTAAATATTAGCCCCAGCCCGCCTCAAATCATTAATAAATTCTGGATAAGATTTATCTACAGCATGATAATCTTCAATTTTAATTGTTGAATCACAATGCATAGAAGCTAACGCAGCAGCCATAACAATACGGTGGTCATTATGACTATTGATAGTAGCAGATCTAAATTTCTTTTGTCCAATAATGTATAATGTATTATCCTCTATTCTGAAAAGAACACCAATTTTTGCTAGTAAATAAGCAATACTTTCTGATCGATTACTTTCTTTATGTATTAATCGATGTACACCTTTAATACTACTTTCGCCATTGCAACACGCTGCTAATACTGCCAATACAGGAAAGAGATCGGGACTATCGTTAGCGTCAAATTCAAACGCATTCAGATGATTGGATCGAATAATGAGTAAGTCATTATCCCAGCAAATATTTGCACCAATTATTTGTACTACATCCAATATTTTTTTATCGGCCTGTTGGCTATCCTGTTGTAATCCGCTCAAACTTACTGCACCACTAATTGTAGCAGCAGCTATCCAAAATGCGGCACTACTCCAGTCTGATTCTATGCTAACTTCTATGTCGTTTTTTTCTTCAAATATTGAAGGGTCAATATCGAAGAATTTATAATCATTGTTGACTATTGGCTTGCCAAATTTTGCCAGTACTTCAAGACTCAAATCTATATATGGTTTGCTCGTTAAATCCGTAACACTTATAGTTGCTTTTTCTTTTGCGCATGTAGTAAATGCGAATAATAATCCACTGATAAATTGTGAGCTCAGAGATCCGTCAACTAATATATTTTTTGCTTTTAAAGGCCCTTGAATGGTAAAAGGTAAATAACCATTAAAATCAAATAATTGCACACCAAGATCGGGCAATATTTTTTCAAATAGAAATAAGGGTCTTTTAAGCAAACTGCCTGTACCGTTAATTATTAAATGCTTTTTGCTTAGTGCCGCAATAGGTGTAAATAACCTTGCAGACAGGCCACTCTCATTGCAGTTGATAAAAGGAGTATCTAATATTTGACCTTTACTTTCTATAGTGAGTTTTAGTCCTTGATAAGACACTATTGCTCCTAATTGTTGAATGATATTGAGTGCTGCTTTATCGTCATTAGAACTGCCGTAATTAAGAATTGTTGTTCGTCCACTATGTAATAATGCGGCAGCACATACTCGTTGCATCATACTCTTAGAAGCAGGTAACTCAATGTGCCCTGCCACTTTTTTAAAACTAATGCTTAATGGCATCTGCAAATATTTGAAGTGCTTCCCGAATCTCCGTGAAGGTTAATGACTTTACAATGGGTTTCCCAAGAGCTTCTAGTAAAACGAAATCAATAGCGTCGTTATTTCTTTTTTTATCAAGGCGTAATGTTTGTACTACTTTATCAATATCAAACCGGAGCTTTACAGGCAAACCGTAGTGTTGTAATGTTTGTATTATTTGCATTCTTACGGTAGTTGACAAATTGGTATGTTTTTCAGATGCAATTAAGGCAACAAGCATACCTAGTGATACGGCCTGACCGTGGGGTAGTTTATATAAAGTTTCAAAAGCGTGGCCGGTAGTATGTCCAAAATTAAGTACTTTCCGAACACCCGATTCTTGTTCATCACTTACTACAATGTTGTTTTTTTGCTGAATACAAATTGCAATCAGTTCGTTCATCTTTTCAGGTTTACTACGAAATGTATTGATGTTGTTAGTCTCTAAATCAGCTAATATTTTTGGTTCCCCAATACAGCCATACTTTATGATTTCAGCAAAACCATTACTCCATTCTTCATCCGGCAAAGTTTTTAAAAAAGAAGTATCATACAGTATAAATTTAGGCTGACGAATAGTACCAATCATATTTTTATGTACATCAACATTGATGCCATTCTTGCCTCCAATAGCTGCATCTACCATGCCAAGTAAAGATGTTGGTACAAACGCAAATGATACACCACGCATATATACCGAAGCAAGAAACCCGACAATGTCGGATATTACACCGCCACCAATACCAATAATTGTTGTTGTTTTATGAACTTCAAGAGCTGCTAATTTTGAAGCAAGGGAATTGATTGTTTCCCAGTTTTTGGAATCCTCGCCCGGTTTGATAATTATCACACGGTAAATACTAAATAAATCGCCGTAGAACTGATTTATATTTTTATCTGTGATAATAATATTATGAGCAGTTGGTGCAATTTGGAATAATTGCGAACAAGAAGAATTTAAATAATAATCGACCTTACCTGTTGGAAACGAGATGGTATGGAGCATAAAAATAGCAAGTACTTATACGGAACTGTTACAAAATAATATTCTTATATGATGAATCTATTTTTTCTCCTGCAAGAGTGCTTGTGCGTCGGTTGGTTTATTGATTAAGTCTATTGCTTTTGTTATGGCTATATCAGTTCGGATACTCTGTTCAATACGCCCTCTTTGATAATAATACCGAGAGGCAATTTCATTTTCTAAAATGCGTGTTACCTCCGTTTTATTTTTCAAGATGTCTTGCTTTTTATCATGTGCAATTTTCCCTTTCAATAGACTAATTTCATTTTTTGAGACATCATACAGTTTATCTTCTTTTGCTGATGATGTCAAAGAATCCAACAAGATTTCAGTTTTTGTCTTGTAGGAATAATCCTTATTAGTCAACCAAGTTGTAAAGTCGTTAAAGTCATTTTCTGTTAACGAAAATTCATTTGAAGCAGCAATTGTTTTATGTTGTTTTACATATTGTGAAGCATAGTCGAAAAAATAATTTTTGCTATACAACGCAGCTGATAATGGCGCTAGCTTTTCGTCTTCCGTTTGAACGTCGGGGCTTACACCACCACCACTTTTCACTGTTCTTCCATTTTTTGTTTTGAAAGTTAAGATCAATGAATCCGCTATTTTTCCAGCTACTCCATCTGCGTTTCTATGTGAATAATCAATTGCTTGAATGCACCTTCCGCTGGGCGTATAATATTTTGCAGTAGTCAATTTTAGTCTGGCATTGAAGCCAACTGGTCTTGTAGCTTGTACTAAACCTTTTCCATAAGAACGTGTTCCAATAATTACTCCTCGGTCTAAATCTTGCATTGTTCCTGCAACAATTTCAGAGGCTGACGCAGAAGAGTGATTGACTAAAATAGTAAGAGGGATTTTGGTATCCCATGGAGTACCGTCTGTATTAAAATTTTTATCCCATTCTTTGTCTTTTCCTTTGGTGCTTACCACTAATTGACCCCTATCAACAAAAATATTACATACGTCAACAGCTTCATCTAATAGTCCACCAGGATTGCCTCGTAAATCAAAAACAACACCTTTTAAATTGGGGTTCAAATTTTTGAGACTATCTAATGAATTTCGTACTTGTTTACCGCAACCTTGTGTAAACTGTGTCAATTTTACAAAAGCAATATCTTTATTTGAACCGATTAGCCCCGCATAGGGGACACTTGATACTTCTATTTCACCTCGTTGTACCATTCGATCTACATCGGTATTGGTATAGACATCTTTTACTTTCATGCTTATTTGTGTCCCCGCAGAGCCTTTGAGTAATAGACTGATATCTTCAATACTTTTTCCTTCTACAGCTTTTCCTTCTATGCTTACAATTTTATCACCGGGATGTAAACCGGCTTTTTGTGCTGGACTATTTTCGTAGATGTCACCAATGTACACATCATTATCCTTTTTGCGAAGAGCAGCACCTATACCGCCATACTTCCCTGTAGTCATAAATTCGTAATCTTCAATATCGGCTTCAGTGATATAATTTGTATAGGGATCTAAATCGTCCAGCATAGCATCTATAGCTACTTTTGTCAGTTTTCCCGGTTCTATTGGGTCAACATAATAAGTATTGAGCTCTTTAAATATATTGGCGAAAACTTCCATGTTTTTGGATAATTCAAAATGTGTATCTACACTTTGCGCTAATGCTGGTGAAATAAATCCAGCAAACAGAAAAGAAAAACTTAGAAAGTATTTGAAATTCTTTTGTTTTTTGAAATGTGGTATGTGCATATAAATCATCTAGTGTACGGTAAGCAAGGTACAACAATGAATAAATTCAATCAACGATTTCATAATTTTAACAAATCAAAGTCTGGTTCTTTTGGTGAAACAAGATTTTTTGGATAATTTGCATGGTAATAACTGAAAAATTAGATTATGAAGAAAATTACTTTACTCGCAGCATTTATTGTGTCATTAGTTTCATCTAGCGCAACTTTTGGACAAACGATAAGCATGAAAAGTGGAGATACCGTTAAGGTCCTTTATAGTACACTTGGAGATATGACAGTAAGTGATTGGGTTACCAATAATAATTCATACGCTACAAAAGTGAAATGGGTGGTAACTGCGTATTATGCAGACCCAAATTGGAAGTTTGGTGGATTTTGTGACAATCATAGTTGTTATGGCTCTGGTACTGATCCACTTTCACCAGTTCTTTCGGGAACTTCTGATTTGATTGCAGCTAAAATGAGTGGAGATGCGCATGCATTTTTTAATGGAGATTTAGCTGCCAAAAATACCAAAGCTTATATAACTGTTTCGTTTACAGATACTGTATTTGGAGGTTCCAATGTCACTGCTACTTATTACGCATATAAAGATGCAACTGGTGTTATAACAGTTACAAGAACTGATGACAACATAAGTATTTATCCTAACCCGGCTCAAGGTTATATTGATGTACGTTATAGCAGCAATGATGATGTGAAAAATATCGCTATTTATAACTTGATTGGTAAGTTGGTTAGTGTTTACAAAGTAAGTAGTAATACAAGTGCTCATTGCGAGTTTAATGATGATATGCCATCTGGTATTTATCTCGCCCGTATTACCGATAGCAGAGGTAATGTTATTGCTACACGTAAATTTACACGTCAGTAATTATATAGTAAGAATGTTGAAAAAGCCATTGGAAATACTTCCAATGGCTTTTTTGTTTGAAATGGTAAAAGCCTGATTTTATCGAACACTTTCAGTACCTTAGTATAAAGATATTATGATTATGAAAACATCTTTTTTTACTTTTTTTGTGCTACTTGTTACAAATTTTTTGTGTGTAGCACAACAACAATTCGTAGAAGGCATAATCACATACACGCTTAATATCGAAAGTCCAACAAATACAACAAAAGGAACTTTCCTTATTACAGTAAAGGGTGCACAAATTGTAAAAGAGTTACAACTGGGTAAGGATTTTAAAAACGTTCTTATTTTTAATATGGATAAGAATACTGCTTACTCACTTAGAAAAATAGAAGGGAAAAAATACGCCATTCAACTTAATGCACAAGAATTGAGAAAACGTCAACAAGCTTGCGACAAAATTGCCATAGAACCAATAAATTCGGAATCAAAAATTATTGCTGGATATAAAGCAGAATCTGCAAATGTCATTTGTGGTAGTCAGCGATCGGTCATATATTATTCTAAAGATTGGACAACGGATAATGATTTTCTATTTGAGCAATTTCCGGCATTTCAATATATACCATTGGCATATAGTATCAAAAATGAAGACGGAAGCATTTTACATTTCGAAATGAAATCGATAGAAATAAAACCTATTGACAATAGTACCTTTCAAGTACCTAGTGACTATAAAATAATTTCGAGCAATGAATATCAACAACTAATTCATTAGAAGTTAGTTGCTATTGCAACGGTTATAATACTCAATTTTAAACCAGGTACTTTTAGTAATTCTATAGCACAGGCTTCGAGCGTTGCTCCAGTAGTCAATACATCATCTATAAGTAAGACGTGCTTGTTTTCCAAAGCTTTATTGTCTGTTATTTTAAACGCATCCTTCATATTAAGTGCTCTTTCCGCTCTTGTTTTGTTCGTTTGGCTATTGGTATTACGAATGCGTTTTAATACAGATGTTTCAATAGGTAATAATAGAACTTCTTTTAGCCCTTCTGCAAAAAGCAAACTCTGATTAAAGCCCCGATCACGCAGTTTGTCGTTATGTAAAGGTACCGGCAATAAAATATCAATATCTTTTATCCAATCTACATTTTTTAGTGCTTGACCAAACTGTTTTCCGAGAAAGATCCCCACTTTTTTCTTACCGCTATACTTGAGTGTATGAAGTAAATGTTGTGTCAAACCGTCTTTAGTAAAATAGGCAAAAGATGTTGCATATTCAAAGCAAAATCTTCCTGTAAACCTAAGGGCGGTTTCATTTTCAGTAATCTGGTGATAATTTGTTTGAGGTATTAAGGAATGGCATTCAATACATAACACATGCTCACCATGCAACAAAGACTTTTTACAGCCTTCACAAAGTTGGGGAAATATAAAATGTAATATACCCTCTATTATGGAGTAAGAATTAATTATTTTCACAATACGAAAATAATAGAAGTACCGTAATTATTTCATTTTGTGAAAATAATATTTGTTATTTCTCTCTGTTGAGCAGTTCGTTCGCTAAATAAATAAGATGTTCTTTTTTGTTGGCTTCTACGTCAACATTCTTTAAACTATCAAATGCTTTTTGAGAATAGTAACTGACAGCTGCCCTACATTTTTTATCTGCTTCTGTTGCTACAAAAAGAGCTAACATAGCCGGAACTTTTGCATCATTCTTTTTAGAAGATAGCCATTGCATTATTTCTGTTTTTTGATCTGGAGTAGCGTCGTTTAGTGCTTGTATATGGAGATAGGTTTTCTTATTGGCTATAATATCGCCACCTTGCTGTTTTCCCAATTTCGAACTTTCGCCAAATGCATCTAAATAATCATCTTGCAGCTGAAATGCTATACCTAGATTTTCGCCAAATTCATATAATTGATTACAATTTTCTTCGGAGGCATGTGCAATAAGTGCTCCTATTTTTAAGCTTGCAGCTAACAATACAGAAGTCTTGAGTGTTATCATGTGTATGTATTCATCTGCGCTTACATCATTGCGCAGTTCGAAATCCATATCTAACTGTTGGCCTTCACACACTTCTATAGCGGTACGATTGAAAACATGGAGTACGTCTTTGAAATTACGATCCACTTTTGCTAAAGACTCATAAGCATATATACTCATAGCATCCCCACCAAGTATCCCTGCCGTTATTCCGTACTTCGCATGTATCGTTGCATGACCGCGGCGTAAAGGTGCTTTATCCATAATGTCGTCATGGATAAGTGTGAAATTGTGAAATAATTCAATGGCAATTGCAGCGTTCCAGGTGTCTTCATAAATATCAGTAAACAATTCATTTGCCATTAAACATACTGCTGGACGAATACGTTTACCGCCCAAGTTCAACAAGTATTTACATGGGTTGTAAAGATTATCAGGAGTTTTAGGAAATAAATCTGTTGTTTGAAGCCTGTTTTCGAATTGTGTAACGATGCTACGAAATGATTGCATGAAGTGCAGATTAAAAAGAAAAGGTCGGTGTAGTATCACACCGACCTTTTTAAAAAATTAAAGTTCTATAACAATAGCACTAGCACCGCCGCCGCCATTACAAATAGCAGCAACGCCGTATTTTGCATTATTTTGTTGCAAAACATGGATGAGTGTAACAATAATACGAGATCCGCTACTGCCTAATGGATGACCTAATGAAACGGCTCCTCCATTTACATTTACTTGTTCCGGCTTCAAATTCATTATCTCACAGTTTGCAATACCAACAACACTAAATGCTTCGTTTAATTCAAAGTATTCAATATCGTCCATTTTGAGACCTGCTTTAGCTACAGCTTTAGGAACAGCTATAGATGGTGTAGTGGTAAACCATTCAGGCGCTTGTTCAGCATCTGCAAACCCTTTGATTTTTGCTAAAGGAGTTAGACCTAAGGCATCTGCTTTTTCTTTGCTCATCAGTATCAACGCTGAGGCACCGTCATTCATTGTAGATGCATTTGCAGCTGTTACACTTCCGTCTTTTACAAATGCAGATTTTAAGCTAGGGATTTTATCAAACTTTACGTTGAAAGGTTCTTCATCTTTAGCAAATATTTTTGGTTCGCCATTACGTTGTGGAATGGATATTGGAACGATCTCCTGTTCAAATCTTCCTTCATTCACTGACGCTTGGCTACGTGTATAGCTCTGTATTGCAAAAGCATCTTGCGCCTCGCGGCTTATGTTTTTCTCTTTGGCACAAAGCTCTGCACAATTACCCATAGGATAATTGTGATATACATCAGTTAAGCCATCTTTTGCTAAGCCATCAATCACTGTTACGTTACCATATTTATTTCCCCAGCGTTGGTTGGCATTGTAAAAAGGTACATTACTCATACTTTCCATACCGCCTGCCACTATTACATCCGCATCGCCGAGCATAATGCTTTGCGCCGCTTGCATTACAGCCTTCATACCACTTGCACATACTTTATTAACGGTGGTAGCAATAACATTGTCAGGTAATCCTGCAAATTTAGATGCTTGGCGTGCTGGTGCTTGACCAAGATTGGCTTGCATCACGCAACCCATTATTACTTCATTTACTTCTTTCGGATCAAGATTGATTCGATCTAATGCAGCTTTAATTGCAAAACTACCTAATTGAGTAGCTGAAAAATCTTTTAAAGAACCGCCCCAACTGCCAATCGGAGTACGAACAGCCGATACGATATATACTTCTTTCATAGAAAATTTATTTTTTTTTAAACGCTGCCAAAGTTAAGCTAATTAGCTCATTTGAACCTTAGCTCATTTAAGGATTATAATCATGTTGCTTGATTTCAGCACTATGTTTTTATAAACCTATAAATTTTTTAAAGTGATTTAGCAATATTTTTTTAGTGTGAAACAGTGTTAGAAATAATATTCACACATTTTTCATTGTTTCCATACGATATTTGTAACTGAAATAATAACAGTTTTGATAGACAATAAAAATATAGTTAACGAAAGCGAACAAGCAATATTGGTGGGATTGGTTCACAAACAACAGACAGAAGTCAATGTTACGGAATACCTCATAGAGCTTGCATTTCTTGCCGAAACTGCAGGCGCAGTGGTTGTCAGAAATTTTATTCAAAAATTGCCGAAACCGGATAGTCGAACTTTTTTGGGTAAAGGTAAATTAGAGGAGATACGCGAATATGTTCAGGCTAAAGGCATTAACCTTGCCATATTCGATGATGAACTTACCGGATCTCAAATAATTAATATTGAGAAGGCATTGGGCATTAAAGTGATCGACAGGAGTGATTTGATTTTGGACATATTTGCACGAAGAGCTAAAACGGCACAGGCTAAAACACAAGTAGAGTTGGCGCAATACCAATATTTACTACCGAGGTTGAAAGGTATGTGGCAGCATTTGGAAAGGCAAGGTGCCGGTATTGGTAGTCGTGGCCCGGGGGAAACAGAAATTGAAACAGACCGCCGTATCGTGAAAGATAAAATTTCACTACTTAAAAAACGTCTTACAGATATAGATAGACAGTCTGTTACACAACGTAAAGAGCGAGGTACATATATACGGGTGGCCTTAGTTGGTTACACCAATGTAGGTAAAAGTACTTTGATGAACATTCTTACGAAGGCAGATGTATTTGCAGAAAATAAATTGTTTGCCACATTGGATACGACCACACGAAAAGTCGTTTATGAGCAGACTCCTTTTTTGTTGAGCGATACGGTTGGTTTTATTCGTAAGTTACCACATCATTTAGTGGAGAGTTTTAAAAGTACACTTGATGAGGTACGTGAAGCAGATTGTTTATTACATGTCGTTGACATTTCGCATGCAGGCTATGAAGATCAAATGGGAGTTGTGCATAAAACGCTGCAAGACATTAAAGCATTTGATAAACCAATGCTTACTATTTTCAATAAAATGGATTTATACGAAGAAAAGACATTCGATGAATGGCTTGATCCCCAAGTAAAACAAGAATTATTATTACAGTTACATCAACGCTGGCAAGGTATTACAAACAATAATTGTGTGTTTATTTCGGCAACTGCAAAAAGAAATATTGACGAGCTCAGGCAAACTATTTTAGATAAAGTGAAATACCTCTACGAGGAACGTTATCCTTATTTGACGGGTTTTTACTAAGCTAATTAGCCTAATGTGTTTTACTAATATTGGGTTTAGTATTGAAACGTTTATTGAGCAACAATAATTAAACAAATTAGAACGATGGAGTTTATAGATTATTATAAAATACTAGGCATCGACAAGAATGCAACGGAGGAAGAAATTAAAAAAGCCTACCGAAAGTTGGCTCGAAAATTTCATCCGGACTTGAATCCAAATGACAAAGAGGCTGAACGAAAATTTAAAGAAATTAATGAGGCAAACGAAGTGCTCAGTAATGCTGAAAACAGAAAGAAGTACGATAAATATGGCAAAGATTGGAAGCATGCTGATGAATTTGAAAAAGCAAAACAACACCAGCAACACCAATCAAATGCGCAATACCAATCTTCTGGAAATTACTCGGATAATGCCGACTTTTCAGACTTTTTTGAATCTATGTTTGGTGGTGGTTCAGGAACTAGAGGCAATAATACAAAATTTAAAGGGCAGGATTTTAATACCGAACTCCAACTTGAATTGAAGGATGTATATACTACCCATAAACGTATTATAACGATCAATGGTAAAAATATTCAACTGACTATACCCGCTGGGGTTGAAAATGGCCAAGTACTTAAACTAAAAGAGCAAGGTGGTGAAGGTGTCAATGGGGGACCTAAAGGTGATTTGTATATAAAATTTGCAATCGAAAACCATAGCAAATTCAAACTCGATAAAAATGATCTCTATTCAACAGTCGGATTGGATTTGTACACGGCAATACTCGGAGGAGAAATCATTGCAGACACCTTTGATGGAAAAGTAAAACTCAAAATATCGCCGGAAACTCAAAATGGTACAAAGGTAAAATTGAAAGGGAAAGGATTCCCCAAGTATAAACAGGATGGCGTATTTGGGGATCTCTATCTAATGTATGAAATAAAAATCCCTACACATCTTAGCGAAAAGGAAAAAGAATTATTTACTGAACTCTCTAAATTAAGAAACTCATGAACGTAGAAAACTTCATTCCTTTGAATCAATTATGTACACACTATCAAGTTCAATTTTCTTTTTTTAGTAGCTTAAGTGAGCATGGTTTAATAGAAATTATAAGTATTGAACAGGAGCCATATATTCATGAAGACAAGATAAACGATCTTGAAAAAATGATAAGGATACATTTGGAACTCAATGTAAACATTGAAGGACTTGATGTTGTTTTTAATCTGCTGGGTAAAATTGACGATTTACAAAGCGAAATTGTTGGCCTGAAAAACAGATTGCGCTTGTACGAAAATTAATTTTTAATAGCGTATGGTTAAAATTTCTGATCTCTTTAAACCACGCTCTTTTTATATAGTCTTACGAAGCATAAAATCATGCTTATTATGAAACGAATCGGGTTAACCATTCTTTACAGTATTCTTTTTTCTTCCCTTAGCCAGGCCAAAGTTAAAGTTATTGCTCATAGTTATACTGCTCATAGCTATACTGAAATGCAGCGGTTTAATGGACTGTCTATCAATTGCACAGCACAAATGGTGCACGATACCGTTTCCGGATCATTTCATTTCCGGTCGGATGGTATAAAAGCCAACGATGATTCAAAACAATTTATCCGTTACGGTAAAATACAGAGACTGATTTTAAACCAGGAGAATGGTATGATCGATACACTTGATCATATGCCGGATCGGAATAATTTTTATAAGCTGGTGGTATCCAAAAATGAGTTGGCTTTATACAATCAGATTTTATCAAAAGCCAGATCCAAAAACGTGAAATATGCTATCGAATATTATTTTAGTAATGGAAAATTTTCCCGTCCTCTGGAATCTTATTTCCGGGCCCATAAACTTAGCAAACGTGTAGTTGCGTTATTGAATCAAAAATTTCAAAGCCAGCTAACTGAAGATAATACTCCGGAGGAAGTACTCATGTTATTTAAACAATAAGCAGCAGTTTCATTATTTATAAAATGCAATCGCAACATTCAAAAGGTCATCCATTTTTTCAATAGGAATATCTTTTGTAGGGTCAATCAATAGTATTTTCATTCTTGCCCGTTTTTCAACAATTAAATCCGGATGATGAATATTTTTTCCATCTACAAAACCAATATAGGGTTGTTTGTACTTTTTGTGCACCCATAAATAACAGAGCATCCTATCATTGTAGCAATAAAATGGCATTCTATATTTCCAACATTCTGTAATACATTCATCTTTTGTGAGCATATACGTTCGCAAAAAATGCAAACAACTTTTTGTGGGTTCATCCTGTTGCAAAAAATAATTATCAATCGGTCGAAGCATATTATTATTGGACTGCTATTAAAATATCAACTTCTGCATCATTAGGATTCTCAGCTTTTATACCGTAAACTTCAAAATCTGCTGTAGGCCCTGTTCATACCTGATGCCCAAATTTTTAACCATTCTTCATAAACAATCCCATCAGTGATCCTTCCTTTAGCAGTAAATACAGAATATTGACCACCACCAATAGATTTGCCTAGTAAGCCATTTGGCATTGAGTCTAAATTACTCACTTTGCATCCTAGTAAAGTTGTATAAGGCATTGTATAATCCCCTTCATAATCGGTATAAACACAATAAAGCGTATTGTTTATTTTGTTTGGAATTTTGTCCATAATATTTTCAGAAAAAAATTGCTCCCATAATTTTGGAATGTCTATCATAGACTTTCCATGCTCGTTAGTTGTTCTAACAGCAATACCCATCACATAAAAATGATCAATTGATTTTGTGTTCATTTTATTTACTTTTTAATGATTCAACAAAAATAATGTACGCTTATGACAGCCTTATGTCAAGGGTTCTGAATTGTTTTTCAATGCACAAGCTTCAAAGTGTGACTGAAGTGTAAAATCTGATGCTTTAAATACCTCATCTAATACATACAGTTCTTTAATTCTATCTAATCTAAAAGATCGCCGCTCTTTCCTTAAGTGACAATAGGCAATTAAAATCCAATTCTCTTGTGTACTGTATAGCGCAAGAGGTTCTACCTTTCTTGTAGTTATTTCGCTATTTTCGGAACAATAATTGATTACTATAACCTTCAAATTTGTAATTGCTAATTGAATTTCTGAAAGATAATTGCTGGTTCTTTCAAGGTTTGGATTAATTCGAAAATGAATCCGTGCGGCGAGTAAGTCCGCTTTGTCTTTCGTATTATATTTTAGAACAGCCTTTATTTTTGTTATGGCATCAATATAGTTTTTTACAAATGAAGCATCCTTGTTTGTTGCAACTAATTGTTGCGCTGTAATGAGTGCATTTGCTTCCTTTTCATTAAACATTACCGGAGGAATATTGTAGCCATGCATTAATGAATAACCCTTTCCTTCTTCTGTCAAAATTGGCACTCCGGCATCTTCTAAAGCTTTAATATCGCGATAAGCAGTTCGAGTACTAATGCCGAATTTTTGGGCAATGAAGGATGCTGTAACAAGTCGTTTTGATTGTAATAAAATCAATATAGTCACTAATCGAGAAAGTCTAGAAGTTTCATTGTCGAGCATTGTCAAATTTAGTCAAAACTTTGTATTTGTAAATTTTGTGTGCACTGTGTACCATAGGATTTGACCTTAATAGGATAGAATATTGGAGCAATAAAATCAAGTCAGAAATAATACGCTCGGCTTATATTTTCATCTTCTTCTTTTATGATGCATTATTTTAAAATAAACAAGAGCATGGTAAAACTTGTAACTTGCGTCTGCATAGCAAAAAGGCATTATGAAAACAACCTCTGGCAAAGGAAAAATACTAAATACCTGTATTTATAAATCATCAGAAGAATTACCAAAGAGTTGGGACAAATTCTTGCCGGATGGTCATGCATTGCAATCCAATCAACTAGCATTGTATGAAACGATTCAGTTGCCTGATATTGCAACCTATTATGCTTGTTATGGTGATACAGAAAAACCATCCGCCATTGCGTATTTTCAAGTATTGTCGCTCAAAGGCAAGCACATCAATAAAATATTTCTTAGCTCTGTTCAGCGTGTACTTGTTTCAGGGTTATTGTCCATGTTTCGTCCCAAACTATTGGTAGCGGGTCATTTGTTTCGCCATGAAATGCCGACATTTTATACCATACACTTGACTAATTTAGAAGCTTTCAGAGCTTATGATGCCATGATACAAGTACTGGTTAACGAAACTTGTGCCATGGCAGCTTTGATAAAAGATGCACCTGAATATTTGGTAGATTATTTTCAAAATTTCGCACCACATTACAGCATTTTGCGTAATGATATTTCGATGGAAATGTCATTGCCAGATATTTGGGAATCTTTTACCGATTATGAGGCGTCACTCAAACATAAATATGCTCAAAAATTGCGTAAAGTAAGGACAGGCATAAAACCATTGCATATAAAAGAATTGTCGGAAGAGGAAGTAAAAAATGAATCGGTAAATATATACAGACTCTATAAACAAGTGAGCGAAAAGCAATCAGTCCGTTTAGGATTGCTTAATGAAGCATTTATACCTACACTCAAATCTTTTTATAAAGAAAAGCTGAAGATATGGGGGTTTTACGAAGCTGATAAAATGATTGCATTTGCATCTGCATGGCTGCACGAAACGGCCTTTGATATGTTTTATATTGGCTTTGATTATGAGCGAAACAGCGAATTGCAATTGTATTTCAATATTCTTTACCTGAGTATAGAGCAAGGCATTGTTGCACGAAAAGATAAATTGATTTTAGGTCGTACTGCACTTGAAGCTAAAGCAAGATTGGGCTGTACGCCACACTATTTGCATACCTATCTATATATCAACAATCGATACTTGCGTCAGCTTGTTAATACACAGATGACAAAGCAATATCAGCAAGAAGGAGCATGGGAAGAACGACACCCTATGAAAACAAATGTTTAGTAAAAACAGGCTTACCCCATTAATTCCTTCATCAACTTATGGAATGCTTCTTTAAGCTCGGCAAGTTCTATTTCTACTGTTGACAATCGTGTTTCGTAATCGTTAGATACTTTTGTTGGTTCGGGTTCTTGAAGATATTCTTCAATCAATTCATCAGTACCAAATAAATGCATAAAACGCATTTCTTTTTGTCCTGTTTGACGAGCCAGTTGCTTTATAAATATAGTCTCCCCGCTTGATAATTTTTCCAAAACAGCTTGTACTTCCTCAAGGTTGTCAAATTCATAAAGCCTGCCGGAATTGGTATTTATTTCACCAGGTGTTTGTGGGCCACGTAAAAATAGCAAACACAAAACGGCCAGTTCATCAGGAGTGAGTGGATATACTAAAGCAAGATTATGTTTATACTTCACTGTGCGGCTACCACCACCAGTGGCAGTAGCAACAAGTCCTTTACGCTTGAGCCTATCTAATATCAGTACTACGGTTGCTTCGTCATAAGTGACTACAGGTTTGCGCGAAGACTTTTGATTACAGGCCGCAGTAAGACCGTTAATCGTCATTGGATAATATTCGGGTGTGGCTCTTGACTTTTCAATCAAAGCGCCGAGTGCGCGAATTTCTTCACTGTCCAGAATAGGCAAGGTTTGTTCTTGTGTTTCCATTATTGAAAGGTAAAAATGATCCTAAATTATTCAGCTAATTTTTCCTGCAAGGCGGTAATATTTTCCTTAGTATTTCCTATAAAAATTTCTTTGTTCACAATTGCGACAGGTCTTTTCAGAAAAGTATATTCATCGAGTATTAATTGTCGATAATCCTGTTCTGTAAGGTTCTTTTCTTTTAAACCCATGGCAGCATATTGTTGCGATCGGCGACTAAATAATGCTTCATAAGATCCTGCAAGATCTTTCATTTCATCTAATTGGTCAGAAGTTATCTTGTTCGTTTTAATATCTTGCATTTCGAAATTATTCGCACTAATCCCTGCATCTTTAATAATGCGTTTGCAAGTGCTACAAGTGGAGAGGTGGTAGAATTTGTTGTTCATTTTATAAGTCCATGTTTTTGTTACCGGCTTTATTGAAAAAATATAGAAAAGCAAGAGGAATACCTAATAAAAATAACGCGAAGCCAAGCGTTTCATATTTGTCAACAAGCAACTTGCCCGAAATAAAAGAAACGCCAGCTAAATAGCTGCAATAGGACCACCAAGGTTTTTTATTGTTTTTCATACATTATTTCATTAAAATCAATGTGCTTCCAACCAGTTATCGCCCACACCGCTTTCTGCTTTGATGGGTACACCGTTTGGTAGTACCATTGCATTTTCCATTTCGCGGATGATTATAGGACGAACAATTTCTATTTCGTTGCGAGGTACATCAAAAACTAATTCATCGTGTACTTGTAAAATCATTTTGGTTTTCAGGCCTTCTGCTTTAATCGCCTTGTGCACTGCTATCATTGCCAGCTTTATCATATCGGCTGCAGTACCCTGTATGGGCATATTGATGGCATTGCGTTCAGCATAGCCACGTACTACTTGATTAGCACTATGTATGTCTGGCAACCAACGTTTTCGGCCTGCAATTGTTTGAACAAAACTATGGTCATGTGCAAAAGCTATTGTACTGTTCATGTATTTTTTGATGCCGGCAAACTGTTCAAAATAGCTATCAATAATGGTTTTCGCTTCTGTGCGCGAAATGCCCAAATTTTCTGCCAAACCAAATGCCGATTGACCATAAATGATACCAAAGTTTACAGCTTTTGCGTTACGACGCATTGTTTTATCCACCTCGCTTTCGGCAATACCATATACATTTGCTGCTGTTGCAGTATGGATGTCTTTATCCTCTTTGAATGCTTGTATCATGCGTTCATCACCACTGATTGAAGCAACAATACGTAATTCTATTTGCGAGTAATCCGCAGAAATTAGTATATGATCTGCATCACGTGGAATAAAGGCTTTTCGAATTTCTCTACCTCGTTCTGTTCGTATAGGGATGTTTTGTAAATTCGGATTATTGCTACTCAATCTACCTGTAACTGCTACTGCCTGATTAAATGAAGTGTGTACTCTGCCCGTCTTTGGGTTAATCAGTAATGGCAACGAATCTACATAAGTACTCTTCAATTTGCTCAGTTCACGAAATACTAGAATGTTGTCAACAATTACATGCTTGCTGCGTAATTTCTCTAAAATATCTTCGCCTGTTGCATATTGACCTGTTTTTGTTTTTTTCGCTTTAGGGTCGAGTTGCATGTGCTCAAACAGCACTTCGCCTAATTGCTTTGGTGAGGCTAGGTTGAATTTCAGGCCGGCTTGTTCATAGACGCTTTCTTCAGCACGCTTAATGTCAAGCTCTAAATCTTTCGAATAACTGTTCAAAAAAGATTCGTCTATTCGAATTCCTTCAAACTCAATGTCAGTAAGTACCGGCACAAGTGGATTTTCAATAGTCTGGAAAACAACCTCAACTTCTTTTTCTTTCAATAGTGGATCGAATACGGTTTTCAATTGCAGCGTTACATCTGCATCTTCAGCAGCATATTCCTTTACTGCTTCGAGTTCAGCATCCCGCATATTGCCTTGTCCTTTGCCCTTTTTTCCAATTAGCGTTTCAATAGATACGGGTTCATAATTCAAATATTTGGTGCTGAGTATGTCCATATTCCTTTTACCTTCCGGCTCTATAACATAATGAGCCAGCATTGTATCGTAAATACTACCCTTTAATTCAAAGCCATACCACTTCAACAAAAGCATGTCATACTTAATATTTTGCCCGATCCATTCTCTGTTCTGATCTTCCCATATAGCGCGAAATTTTTCGAGCAGCGTAATTACTAAGTCACGTTCTATTGGCAACGGTAAATAATAAGCTGTTCCTTTTTGCCAGGAAAAACTCATCCCTACAAGCTCTGCAAGATTGGCATCAATATTGGTGCTTTCAGTATCAAAGCAAACGGATTTTTGATTGGCCAGTTTATTTAAAAAATCTTCTAATTGATCAGCTGCTAGCAAAATATATTCGTGTGGTGTATTGCTGATATTATTGATACTTTGCGGTAATAAATCAAACAGCATCTGTTGCATATTGGCTGCAGGCTCATTTGTCGGAAGTCCTTTTGGGGCAACAGGAGTTTTTGTTTTTACGGTATTCCCAAATAAGTCTGTATTAGCAACAGGTGTATTTATTGTTGTACCAATGCCCAAAATTCTTGTGGCCATTGTACGGAATTCCAGTTCTGCAAATACTTCCTGTAATGCTTCTTTGTTCCATTCCTCTACTCGAAAGTCGCCTTCGTGAAATGCTACAGGAACATTAGTTATTATTGTTGCCAATTTTTTTGACATGATTGCGCTTTCCTTTCCTGCACGTATTTTTTCACCTAGGGCACCTTTTATCTCATCTGCGTGTTCCAATACATTTTCGAGCGTGTCGTATTCTCCTAATAATTTTGCAGCTGTCTTCTCTCCTACTCCTTTGATGCCAGGGATATTATCGCTTGCATCGCCCATCAATCCAAGTAAATCAATTACTTGATCTACCCGTTTAATATCCCATTTTGCACATATTTCTTTCGGGCCCAGTATTTGTGGACCTTGTCCAAATGCTGCCGGTTTGTACATAAAAATATCATCACGAACCAATTGTCCATAATCTTTGTCAGGCGTTACCATATATACGGTATAGCCTAAGTCTGCAGCCTCCCAAGCTAGTGTACCTATGAGGTCATCCGCCTCATAACCATCAAGCTCCATGCATGGTAGGTTAAATCCTTTGATGATCCGCTTTATATCCGGTATAGACAGAATAAGATCGTCAGGCGCAGCTTCCCGATTGGCTTTGTAATCCGAAAAGTCGTCGTGGCGAACGGTAGCTGCTTTGGTATCGAATACTACGGCCAAGTGGGAAGGTTTTTCTTTTGTGAGTAACTCTACCAAAGTATTGGTAAATCCAAATTGGGCATTCGTGTTCTTTCCACCGGAGGTGACACGCGGGCTACGCGCTAATGCGAAATATGCGCGATAGATAAGTGCCATCGCATCAAGTAGGAATAATTTCTTTTCGGCCATGGAGCGAAGATAACTAATGTGTTTTAAAAGAATTGTACAACATAAAAGCAAAAGCGATTGCAACATTTGTTGCAATCGCTTTTGAAAATAGATTAAAATCTTATTAAAGCCCCGTCAAGCAAATACCGATAGAGTAAGGCAGCATTTGAGGCCCACTTTTTTCTTTGAAAATGGGTACAATGTTATAGCTGGCATAAAGACTAAAGTTGCCATATCCAATACGCATTGTGGGTGCAAAAGTCCAAGGTTGTAAAAAACGACGTGTATCTACTTTGTCATTTATTTTAGCACTACTCACACTGGTAGCTCCTTTGGTATGGGCGCCTACCAACAAATTTATGTTAGCACCAATAGCTGCTTTAAACCCTCTATTGCGGTTTTTGTTGTTGCCAAAAAAGCGAAGCTCTAGTGGCATTTGCAAATAGGTTGTAGTCAATTTATACCTTTTATAATCAACGTCGGTTTCAGGGATAAAGCGAGCAACGGCAGCTGATCCTGTATCTTTTACTGCTATGGTTTGGTTATCAAGATATATATTGCTAACACTAACACCTATACCAACCGCAAAGCTAAAGTGTGATTTTTTGATTGGAAAATCGTAAGATAAAGAACCTTCAAAACCTCTACCTAGACCTTTTGTTTTGATAGTGTCAGGTGAATTTGCCCAACCATTGTAGTTGAATTTGAGCATTAAAAAATCCCTGGATGGTTTTTGAACCATAGAACGTGAGTTGTTGCTTTGATCGTCTGTTTCAGATTGAGCAAGACTTGAAAAGCCAACACAAATAAATAATGCCACAATGGCAAAACATTTCTTCATAAATGAATTTTGATGTGCAAAGATATATCCATTACACAGAAAAAACGTTAAAAGTACGGTATTATCAAAGCTTTAGGATAGTTGTCTTAATACTGATTAAACTTTTTTTACTTTTCAATGTCAGATATGTACATAAAAAGAAAAATCATGAAAAGGAAAACTTGGTTGTCCATATCTGCGCTTTTGTTACTGTTATCGATAGGATTTAGTTCTTGCTATATGGGATATTATGGCCCAAGACATCCGCATCACCATCATTACCATAGAGAATATCGCTAATAATATTGTTTGTCAGAAAAATTAAGAAAATGAAAAAGAGAATTGGATTGCTCGTTACCGGGCTTTTGTTAGTTTTATCAATAGGGTTTAGCTCTTGTTATATGGGCTATTATACCCCAGGCCCACGATATGTTTATAGTTATCACCCTAGGCCTGTGTATCATCCTTTCTATCGTCCGGCACCATATTTTTATCACAATTATGGAGGAGGTGGTGGACATTATCATGGAGGACATAGGGGTGGTGGAGGGCATTACCATGGTGGATATCGTAGGTGATGTTTTAAATAGCAAAGAAAATTTTGCGTCGTTTAATGAAATTATTATATCCTCGTCCCATTTTTCAAAAAAAGACCTTACCTTTGCTGTCCCAAAGACACATGGAGGTAGTAGCTCAGTAGGTTAGAGCGTCAGTTTGTGGCACTGAAGGTCGTGGGTTCGAGACCCATTTATCTCCCATCTTTATCAACAACCTCAGCATATAGCTGGGGTTGTTTGTTTTTCAACCAACCGTTAGATTCAATTTTTTAGGAGATAAAAGAAAGATTTATCTTAGACCTTCTTATCTTTGGCGTTAGGTGTTCATCAATAATTTTTAATCATTAAAATACAAGAAAATGGCTTTAGAAGTAATAGGAAAGCTTATCGAAAAACAAGCTGCAATACAAGTAACTGAACGTTTCAAAAAGCGTGAATTTGTCCTCGACATTTCAGAAGAAGTAAATGGCAATACTTATGCCAACTATGCAAAATTGCAATTGGCACAAAATCGTTGCGAATTATTGGATAGCTATAACGAAGGTGATATGCTGAAAGTGAGCTTTAACATACGTGGTAATCGCTGGGAAAAAGACGGGAAAGTTAATTACATTACGAGCTTAGATGCATGGAGAATTGAGAAAGCAAATGTCGGAGACACTAATAATAACTACAACCCGAATCAAAATGTTGCTACTCCACAGCAACAATCAGCCCCAAGTAATTTCAGTAATAATAACAACTTTTCTGCGCCATCGCAATCTGCTCCGGCTGATGATTTGCCATTTTAATTTTATAAACACCTACCATTTATGAGGACATATCGATTTAGATACTTATCACTATTACTGCCGATGTTTGTTTTGTTTGCTTCATGCCACAAAACACCCAACCATGCTCAATTAATTCCTAAAAATGCCTTAATGGTAGCCGAAGTGAATATAAAAGAGCTCTCAAAAAAAATAGCATGGAGCATGATAACCGGCAGTAAATTGTTTGATGAGTTGAAATCTAAATCTGTGGATTCTGCAAAGCAATCGGATTTTATAAAAAACATGAGTGAGGCAGGAGTAGATGAATTGAATACTTTTTATGCTTATGTTCAAAACAATGGCTTAAATGATAAAAGCACCTGTTTTGTCGCCCTTATTCCGCTTAAAAATGCAATGAAATGGGAAACGTTTTTGAAAAAAACTTTCGAAAATACAACTATCAAGGATTTGAAGAAAAGGAAGGAAACAAAGCTTACTGACGAAATCTATGCGGGTTGGACAAATGATTTGCTTATTATTATTACATTAAAAGATCAAACTGCTAATAATTATATGAATGCAGTTGAAGATACTTTACCCCAAACTTCTATTGCTGATAGGGATATGTTATTGGCATCACATCTTGAAACGGCTTTTAGTGTAACAAAAGAAAACGCTTTATTAGAAGATAAGCGTTTTCAAAATTTTGAAAAAACAAATCATGATTTAGGTTTTTGGGTAAATATTGAAGAAGTGATGAATACTGTTGGTGCAAAAAGTATGTCAAGCATTACTGGCGGTTTGTCACTGTCAAATACTATGTGGAAAAATTCTGCATTTTCGGCAGGTATTAACTTTGAAAAAGGTAAAATAAATACCGATATGTTGGTATATAGTTCTGACGAAATGAAGGAAATCAATCAAGAGTTTGGCAAAACAAATATTGACAATGACGCATTAGACAGAGTTTCGCCTAAAGGTTTGGATTACGTAGCAGCTTATCATCTTTCTCCTCTTGGTGTTCGAAAAATGTTGGAGAAAATGGGCGTAAGTGGTTTAGCAAATTCTTTTTTAGCAGAACAAAAATTAAGTCTTCAGGAAATATTAGATGCGATGTCTGGTGATTTGATTTTTTCAATGAATAATTTTAAGCAAAAGAAGGAAACTATGTTGTTTGATAGTACTGATGCCACTTCTACTATCAATACTTTCAAAACAGATATGGATATGATGTTTGCACTGAAGATAAATAAAAAGGAGACTTTTAAAAAAGTGCTTAATCTGGCAGTTGCAAATGAAATGCTGATACCTATTGACGATAATTCTTATATGGTAAAGTCCATGAATAATGCAGATACCATGCTCATTTTGCTTAATGATAATTATGCGGTATTTTCTAATAAAGGTAGTGTCGCAAGAACTTATGTTGCAGGTTCTAATCCGAAGCAGTCTTCAATGTTTGTAAAAGAAAATGTAAATAAACATCCGTTTGGAATGTTTTTCGATTTTCAGGAATGGTCAAAAGGTATGACGGCGATGATGACAGGTACTGCAACAGATTCGAGTATTTTTGAAGAATCCAAGAAGACATTCGAAAATTATGTTTTCAATGGAGGAAGCTTTGAAAACAATACATTTAAGTATCAAATGAGCGTCAATTTTATAGACAAAAAAGAAAATAGCCTATTGCAACTCATTAATTTTGCTAAGCATATTAAGGAAGCGCAGGACATTCAAAATGCTAAAGATGCTGCTGAAACAACAACTGTGGCGGATTTGGATACATTGGCAAAATAGACGGCCATTCATAGTATTGTTTATTTTATGTGTTTGTTTTGAATTTTTTTTATTTAATTTGGTAAAAATATTGAACCATGAAAGGTAAAACGCTTTTTGGAAAACTATCTCTCTTAGCCCTGTTTGTAGTTGCATTTCAAAGCTGTAAAAAAGAAAACGGAATTGATAATAATAATGTTATTGAAGCACCTTACGCTGTTTTTGTATCGGATGTAAATGGCACAATATTAAATACCAACGATGGTAATAATTATAAAACAATTTTCCCGGGTGATGGTACAGTACCTAGAGCGCTTGTTACTGTGGGGCCTAATATTATAATGATAAAAAACAAAGAAGCCTTCTTGAGTAGTAATGGTGGAAAAAACTTTAATCCATTGTATCCATTAGCAATTACTGTACCTACTAATATAAAATGGCCTTATTTTATATTGAATGTGGAAGACCAAGACAGAGTGTACACTACAAGTAGTCTTGTTTTAGGTTCTACACTTATAAGTTACAGTCAATCAAATGGAGCAGCATGGATGACCGATACTAATAGGGTTAATGACACACCGTTTACCGTTGAATCATATACAGAATTGAGTAATAAAACGCTTTATTCATTTTCTGTTGGTAGTACTGCACATTACGTAAGTCATTTATTTTCCCGTGCATCTAAAGACGCTCCTTGGAAACCGGTAACATCTTCTGGATTACCAGCGAATTTCAACTTCTATCTTTCTCATAATGGCAATACACTTATTGTTACTGACTATGATGGAATTAAAGGTTCATATTATAGTAATGACTTTGGCGCTACATTTTCACCATATTCTGGATTACCACTTAATAAAACATTATATGCTACTTATGCTCCTTTTGATGAGACGGTATTAGTAGGAACGGCTAATATGGGTGTTTATAAAACCAATGGAGCAGGTACATTTGTTCCGTCTAATAGTGGTATTGATGTTGGAACATCTGTTTATAGCATTACAGCTAAATCCAACCTTTATAAAAATGGTGTTATAAAGAAGTATGTTTACATAGCTACAAGCACCGGTATTTATAAAAGTGAAGACTTGGCTCAAACTTGGGTAAAAGTAAAACAAGGAGATTATAGGTTAATATACTAATCTAGGGAGTTATGCTCCTAGTAAGTCATCCAGGTCGCGCCGCTGTTTTTTAGTGGGGCGACCTGTTTTACTTAAGCGCTTTCCTGTGTAAAAACTGGAATCCAATGGTCTTATTTCTTCTTTATCCTCTTCTGGTGTTATATCAACATAATGTTTGATTGCTATTTCATACGCAGCTCTTGATTGTAATAAAGCAGTTACTTCAATAATCCATTTTCTGACACTCGTTTTTATTTCATATTTGTCACCTACTGCTACTGTTTTCGAGGCTTTGACACTTTGTCCGTTTAGTCGAACTTTACCACTATCTATAGCATCGCTAGCCAGAGTCCGAGTTTTATATATACGAATTGCCCAAAGATATTTGTCTAGGCGTAGCTTTTGGTCACTCATGTCTATTTGTTTTTGAACAATATTTGCTAATCTTTGATAAACAAAGCTTTTAACTCTACAGCTTCATCTATTTTCATTTTACCACCAAGTATCAAGCGTAGTTGCCGCCTACGCAATGCTCCTGCAAATTTTTCTTTTTCATCAATTGTTTCTGGTATCAACTCTGGCACTATAGTGGGTTTGCCACTTTCATTCAATGCAACAAAAGTTAGATAGGCTTCATTGCTTAAATATCTGGTTTGCTCGTGGAGATTTTCTGCCCATACTTTCAAATAAACTTCCATGGAAGAGTTAAATGAGCGTGTTACTTTACTTTCGATAGAAAGAATATCCCCTAATTTTATTGGTCTTGCGAAAGATACATTATCTACAGAAGCAGTTACCACAGGCATATTACAATGCCGCATTGCAGATATTGCCGCTGCAATATCCATCCAGTGCATGAGGCGCCCGCCCATTAGGTTACCTAGAGTATTTGTGTCATTAGGTAATACAAGCTCAGTCATTGTATTAGATGTTTCGCTAGCAAATTTTGTTTTTATCATTTTTGTTTTATTAAGGGTAATATTTTACTTCCAAACTGTATCAAACTTCACTCCGAAACTAAACCATCTCCCCGGCATAGGTACACTTCCAATTTCTTTGTATTGGGTATCCAATAAGTTGTTGAGATCACTATAAATAGTCCATTGTTTTATTTGATAACCTATGCGAACATCTAAAACGGTATAATCATTGTTGCTAATGCGTTGTAAATAACGAGTAGCTATATTGATTTGTAGTGTTTTAAACCATAAGCTGCGGATTGAGATATTAAGCTGATTGCGCAAAGCGTCAATATTGTATTTAGATATTTTATCAGCTGTTACATTAATTGTTTGATTGAGCCATGTATAGTTAGCTGCAATAGTCAGCTCATAATCGTCAGACCAATTACAGTTGCGGCTTAATTTGTAATTTAGGCTTATGCTTGCTCCTTTAGTAGTTACCGATTGATAATTCTGAGGTTGCCATTTTGCAGTATCATTGTTTCGCGTCCAGTCGATAAAGTTTTGGCTAGACCTTGCAAATATGATAGCCTTGGCTTCTAGTATTGGTTGTGTAAATTGTAATCCTAGTTCACCATAGGTAGCTGTCTCTGGTTTCAAATAAGGGTTGCCAATGTTACTAGGGCCGACATAATATAGATCTGTAAAAGTAGGTAAGCGCTGACCCGTACTTGCAGAAGTAAAAATTTTGAAATTTGGTAAAAAACGGTAACCTGCATCAATAGCTGGAAATGCTTGAAAACCATAATCGCTATTTTGATTTAAGTATATACCGGCACCTATATTTAATTTTTTAGAACAATAATGTTTGTATTCGCCAAAGAACCCTATGTTGTCGCGTTGTCTTTTTCCGAGACTGTTGCTGTTTATATGCTCATCGCGCCATTCAGCACCGATGGCCGCTGTTGCATTTTTTAATTGATAGGTTGCATTCAATTCTGTGCTGAGTACATTTGTTTCATGTACATTGTGGTAATAATCCGGTTTTTGACGGATAAAAATATAATCGTCATTGTTGTATCTGTAACTTACACGTGGTGTTATTGTCCATCTTTTATTGGGTTTCCAATGATATCCTAATGCAGCAATGCCAGTTTGTACATGCTCTGTTGCCTCTGGGTCCACTGGTGCTGCATAAAAAAGACTTGCTCCAAAAGCGTTACTTACAAAGCCACCCATTGTTTCAATAGAATTTTTTTCATTGAGTTTTATTTTGTTTTGATAAAACAGGCGGTATGATTCCATTCTAGTATTGTAGCGATATCCATTGCTTTGATCTTGTCCGAAAGATATAGTATGTGATTGGTTTTCGCTGGCAAGTGTCGCGGCAGCTTGTATGCCTCTATTATAAAATGTGGCACCTGTAGAGGTGTCTTTTGTGAAACTACTACCAACGTATGCTTGTGCAAATACTCTATTTTCTTTTGGGTTATTAGTAATAATGTTGATTGTGCCAGCCAAAGCATTTACGCCATATATTCTGGCTGCCGGACCACGAAGCACTTCAATATGGTCAATAGCTGCAATTGGTATTGGAATATTAAGCATATTATGACCTGTTTGTGGGTCAGAAACTTTCACCCCATCAATTAGCAAAAGTACTTGGTCTGAGGTGCTCCCATCTATAGAAACATCTGATTGTGTGCCCCATGGACCACGCTGACGAATATCTACGCCAGCAACATAGGTTAATAATTCATTGACAGATTTAACTGGTAGAGCGGCTATTTGTTCTTTATTGAGTATTTGTATATTACTATTATGATTGCCATACAATGCTTGAATTCGGTTTTCCACAATGATCACTGAATCCATTTCTTGTTTTTGGGCATAAACAGATGCGCTCGATATAATGAGCACGAAACACATAAAATATTTAATCATTTTTCATTTGAAATGTTGCTTGCAAAGATAGGCGTAAACCGTGCTCGGTCTGCACACTCTAGAAGAAAACTCCTAATCCTAATTAATGAATTGTCTTTTTCATTTTATGGCAATATATCCCTTCTTATTCGACATCTTTTCGTTTATAGTTTCTTTACCTACATTTGGGCACTGAACAAAATATCAATACCTAACTTCAATATTGATGCTGTTGATATTTTGTCGGGTCTGAAAACTATAGAAATATGGATCAAAAAAAAGTATTTATTTTAGGTTTGTGTACTTATAGTGTACTATTCATATTCTCTATTCTTTTTTATAAAGAAAGAACCGTGTTTTTAGATATTGCATACCATCTTTTTTACATACTTAAAGATGGTGGTTTTGCTATTCAAAATAATAGATTTGGAGCAGCAATAACACAATTATTTCCACTTGCAGGGTCAAAAATGGGTCTATCGATTAATCATATTGCGCGGCTCTATTCTGTCGGATTCATTTTGTTTTACGGTACTGCATTTGTTATTATTTGTCAAGTTATAAAGAATACCAAAATAGCTTTGGTTTTTTTGGTATTCAGTATTTTAATGACAACACATACTTTCTATTGGATCCAGTCTGAACTGCCACAAGGTGCCACGTTTTTATTCATATTTTTAGCGGTATTCGATAATGTTTTAAAGGGAACGACAATTCCTGCATATTTTAATTGGATTTCCTCATCCCTGTTGTTTATCGTGTGCTTTACTCATCCGCTTCTTTTGTTTGCCTGTTTGTTTGCTTTTCTCTTTTTTTATCTAAATTATCCACCAAATAGAAAATTGGTTTTATCCACGGCAGTAACATACCTGACGTTTTATTTTATTAAAGCTCTTTTTTTTAAAACGTCATACGATACTCAGGCAATGGGTGGGTTAAAGAATATTTTTTTATTGTTTCCCCATTATTTCAATATTCAATCCAATAAGAATTTTTTAAAGTACTTATTGCACGACTATTATTTTCTACCGATTTTACTTGTATTGGTCGGCATTATATATATAAAGCAAAAAAAGCACATGAAACTGGGTCTAATGTTGTGTTTTTTTCTAGGTTATATTTTCATCGTAAATATATCTAACCCTTCTGGTGCTGATCAATTTTATCTTGAAAATCAGTATTTAATTTTATCGATTTTTGTAGGAATGCCTTTTGTGTTTGATTATTTGCCTACTATTAAAAATAAACAAATACCTATTGTGATTGTATCAACAATTGCGATAGTGGGGGTTATAAGAATCTGCAACGCTCACCAGTTTTATACGCGGCGCTTGGAATGGAATAGAAACTTGTTGTATCAAACAAGCTTAGAACCCCAAAAAAAACTTATACTATCAATAACTAAAGTACCTAAGGATAAACTATTAATGACATGGGCAAGTTCTTACGAATTTTGGCTTTTATCCACTTTAGAGCAAGGTATATCGCGTTCGATAATTGTTGAGGAAACACCAAATGAGTTTGACTGGGCGCTAAATAAGAATAAATCTTTTATAGCAAAATGGGGTGTTTTTGACTATAGCACTCTTGATAATAGGTATTTTAAATTTATTGACACAACATTTTATTTAAAAAAGTAAGACCCAGTAAAGCAATCTTAAATAAACTTTCATTATTTACTTAGGGCAATAAGTACTTCCTGTCTTCATCTGAAGCATGCATAATATCGAATATACGCCAATAATATTCTTTAGTCATTCTATAGCCATCTAATGTTCCTATAATATATTGATGTGTTTGATAGATATTGAGCCAAATAAAGAAAATACTTAACGCAATACCAATCGTTTTGATTAACCATCGTTGAGTACGAACAAAATGAACCATAGCCGCTAACGGAATCGCCAATACTGCTAATGCTTCTACTAATGCTCTACAGCCAAAACTATATCCGTACATCCACATCCACCAACAAAAAATTATATAGATAATGGTACTAAAGAATAAAATGATTGGCAGCAATAATTTTTTCTGGTACTTGAATAAAGGAATTAATCCTAACATGCCGGCAAATGCAATAGGGGTGTATAAAAACCATCCTTTCCGATAACTAAATAACCCATCAATAATTTTTGAGTGTTTAAAATCGAACCCTTCTCCTTCGTACGAATAATATAAGAAATGACCGGTTGTATATTTCCAATAAAACAGTTGAATACAGGTAACCAGCATACAACTTAATAAGCATAAGCTTAACTGTTTATAGTTTTTCCTGAAGAACATTAAACGACTACTGCTATTTTCTTCACTTTTTGCAATGGGCCATAGAATAGGTAAGATAGCTATAGCAATATCTACCGGTCTGCTTATTATTATCCAGCCAAAAAGAAGACCCAATAATATAGCGTATTTGCTGTTCGGGTGTGCATATAATCTTTCGGTACAAAAGAGAATACCTGAGTAAAGGGCAAAAACTAAAGCATGACTCATGCCCATATCTACAGATGTGCTACAATATAAGTTAGTTCCAAATGCAATAAGCAAAAGCGTAATTGATGTAGTGTTTTCATCAAAAAACCGCATTAGGAATTTACCCAAAACTAAAAGGCCTATAAGTACCCATGCAATTGTACTTAATGCAGCAGAAGTTTGATAAGGTATAGAATAGCCATCAGCAGGATATTGATGGGAGCTCATACAATAAGCATGAGCAATTAAAAAGAAGGGTAGTTCACCAATTGAAATTCCAATGGCATATTTATCAAATTTTCGTTTAGTGACAGGATGTTCTGATATAGCATACCATCGACCTTTGTCCGATGGGTGATAAACACTGTCAATATGCTCATAAAATTTTAAATGAGCTAGATCGTTATGAATAATAGTTGCAGGTAAATACAAATAATAGCCTGATGCATCATATTTAAAAACATTTCCATTAATGCACCGCTCCCCTATTACTACTTCAGACAATGAAACAATTAAAAAAAGCACAAGTACTGTATATATCTTCTTCATGTAGTTTTCTATGCTCCGATAAGTTAATTAATATACATGCCTGAGTTTAGTGCAAATTTATTTTAATTATTTAATAAAGCGACTTAAATACCTCAAGTGCAAGTACCAATAAATAAATGTAAGAGTATATCTTCGATCAATTGTTTAATAAGAAAATTTTGTAAATGACAAATTATGTTTTTACAATTTCAATAAGAGCAAACAATGAATTTGAAGAATTCAAAAAGAGAACCTCATGCGACCATTTTTCATTAGTTTAAAGCAACATAAGGAAGCCGTATTTATTTTTATTTTAAGTTTTGTATTGCGGTTGTATATGGCGCATATTGATCCTTTTTTGCACAATTGGGATGAAAAATTTCATGCACTAGTTGCTAAAAATATGATGAAAGAGCCATTTAAACCAATGCTAATTGTCGATCAGCTGAACTCGAATCAGACCAATATTTGGAGTATTACGCATATTTGGTTGCACAAACAACCTTTATTTATGTGGCAAATGGCGTTGAGTATGAAACTTTTTGGTGTATCAGAATTCTCAATTAGATATCCGAGTGTACTGATGGGTTCATTGATGATTCTTTTAGTGTATCGCATTGCAATCCTCGTAACAAAAAATAAGAATATTGGAATAATAGCCGCATTGTTGCTATGTTTTTCTCATTATCAACTGGAGTTAATATCTGGTAGATTGGGTATGGATCATAACGATATGGTTTTCTGTTTTTATGTACTGGCAAGTATTTGGTCTTATTTTGAATATATTAATTCAGGTAAATGGTATTGGGCTATTCTTTCAGGTATTCTTTCCGGTTGTGCCATTCTAGTTAAATGGCTTGCCGGGCTTTTAGTCTTTTCGGCATGGGTCATTTATTTGTTTATGGGTATGTTCAAAAAAATCGAACGTAGGAAGTTACTTTTATTTGGAGGTGCTATTGTTGCCTGTGTTGCTGTTGCACTACCTTGGCAATTATTTATACTGAAGCATTATCCTATAGAAGCACAACATGAATTTGCGTATAATTCAAAACATATTAGGGAAGTATTAGAGGGGCATGAGGGCGGAAATGATTTTTATTATAAAAAATTTCCGGAGTATTTTGGGGCTTATGTTTGGTTGTTTATTTTCCCTGGTATATTCATTTTGATGTTCAAAGCCGTGTATCGAAACGCGATGTCATTTTCTTCTGTTTTGTACACGCTTATTGTTTTTGTATTCTTTTCTTTTGTCGCAAAAACAAAGTTGGCATCTTATTTTTTTGTGGTTGCTCCTTTGTGTTTAATATTTATATCGGTCAGCATTTTTCATTTCTTTTCTTATTTTAAAAAACATCGTGCAGTACAGGTATTCTTACTTTTACCAATCTTATATCTTTCTTTTGATCCATTGGATATTGTGGATAATAGAAAGCCTAGTAAGGAAAGAGACAAAAAAATACAGAATGCACTTGTTTACAAGAGCCTCGATAAAACTATGCCGGCTAATATATCTGTAATCGAAGATCCTAATGTCAACACCTTTGAAAACATTGATGTCCTATTTTACACCAATCGTTTTGCTTGCTATTGGTTGCTGGATGAAAAAAATGTCGAAGAGCTGTTAGAAAAGAAAGCGTATTTAGCAGTA
The DNA here is from genome assembly GCA_002307135.1 of Bacteroidetes bacterium UBA1312. GTDB lineage: Bacteria > Bacteroidota > Bacteroidia > Chitinophagales > Chitinophagaceae > Rurimicrobium. Next base: position 135,256 of record DBTQ01000034.1, on the reverse strand, counting down.
TTTAAACACCATGATTTACCAGACTATATAAAAACATACCCATATTTGTATATAATAAATCAAGGACTTGAATAATGGTTATTTAGTGGGCACAAGCTCATTTTACTTTTCTATTTTTTATTTGTTCCCAAGTACTATACAGTGATTCTTGCGTTGGCCTATTATTCGGCATTTCGCTTAAGGGTTCACATAAGCGGAGACTCTCATAACAATCTTGTGGTAAGTGCTGATAAAGCTGTGTTCCTTTTGTTTTCCAGTCGATCATTTCATCGCTTACCTCTTTAATGATTTTAGCAGGGTTGCCTACCACCACAGAGCGTGCTGGTATTACTGAGTTTGCATTTATAAAAGATAATGCGCCAATAATACATTCGTCACCTATTAAAACATCATCCATTACTACGGTATTCATACCTATCATAGTGTTTCGCCCGATGGTACCACCATGTATAATCGCTCCATGACCAATATGTGCAGATTCTTTGAGCAAAACGGTTTTGCCCGGGAACATGTGTATGGTACAATTTTCTTGCACATTGCAACCATCTTCTATAATGATAGCTCCCCAATCGCCACGTAATGCGGCACCAGGACCGATGTACACATCTTTTCCAATTATGACATTGCCGGTTACTACTGCTTGCGGGTGTACAAATGCGCTAGGATGCACAACAGGAATAAATCCTTTAAAAGAATAAAACATGGGGTTATGTGTTAATTAAGTTGTGTAGAATTTGGGATAGGATTTATGCTAACAAAAAAGCAATAGAAATTGTTCAATTCTCTATTGCTTTTCAAATTATATGTTTCTTTCTTGTGCTCTTAGCCAACGTTCTGGTATTTCATTTTCACTTGCCTGAAGATAGTCGTTGTAACTACAGGGTTCGAAATTGCCATTAGGTAATTGCATCCACCAACGATTGCTACGTTTACTTTTTATAAAAACGATGTCGTTGCCTGTAAATTGTAAATGATACTCTATAAATTCATTTTTGTCTGACAATAAAGCTTCATTTTTTCGAACGAAATAACCATCTATAAAATACCAAATCATTTGTGCTACTAAGGTTGCAGTCATACAGTCTTTATCTTTTCGTTCGTCTAAACCATAAATACCTAATGAACTCAGTTTGCCGCTCATACCTGCATAGCGGGTAAGCATACAAGCTTCGTCGCCTGCAAAACCGTTTGGGCTACCGTTTTTGTTCATAGGTGCATCGCTATATTTTACGGCGTTCAGATCGAAGCTGAGTAAATTGCTATCGCGTAAAACCGGCTCCATATCTTCCATGTGTTCTCGTACTTTTCCTAAACGGAAGAAATCAAAACGAAGTTTGTCTAGCGTTTCCAGCATTACCGGATGTACATAATAGCTTTGAAAACCAATATGGCTATAATGGGTTACAAAATTAGGGCTGCCTGTGAGCATGTCCATCAAAAAACTATGTGCATTGATTTCTTCGCTTTCTTCTAAATCGACTAACATGTCTATTACAGAAGCATTGATTAATGTTTCAGATTTTTTGAACGCCTCATACTGTTGTAGGGTAAGGTCGTGGCTTCCGCCAAGTACTATTACTACTTTGCCTGCCAAGTGAAGTTCATGCAATACTATGCGCAATGCTGCACGTGTATCGTCGATACTTGCACCTTGCAGTATATTGCCGGCATCATAAATTTTAATGCCTGTGTGCCAATTGTATAATTGATACAATTGTTCGCGTACTGCATCTGGAGCGGCACTATAGAGCGCATCTTTGTTCTCCCCTCTGCTTTCACCACAGCCAACTATTACGATGTCGGCGTCTTCACAATTGAAAGAATGCTCTGTAGCGCATTCAATTTGTGCACCCCATTGTAATGGTTCATACTGTGTGTTGGTTATCTCAATAAAATGTTTACTTGCGAAAAAAGGTCTTAAGTCTTGCATAATGCAGCAAAAATAAATGATAATGGTATGAAAAAATAAGATGGAAAAATGGTAAGGGGGTAAATCCGTTTAAACGAATTTTATGATTCAAAGGCAACTTGAGCATAACCCACGTTGCCTTGCATTGGAGGATTAAGCTTACGCACTTTAATTTTTATTTTCTGAATAAAAGGAAATTCTGCTTTTATAGCGTTGAATATATTTTTTACAATATTTTCGAGCAGTTTTTCTTCTTTCAAGAAAACATGTTGAACGATGGTGTTTAGGCTTGTATAGTCTATCAATGGCCATTCGTTGTCAATAGATAAATCTGTACTTACATCTATATCAACTTCAAAACGGTTGTGCAGTATCTGCTCTTGACTGTATAAACCAACAGGTGCATGAATATGGATATTGTGGAGTGAAACGCTAAGCATTTTGGAACAATTAAGTAATTGGAGGAGTGTATAGGTTAATGACTTAATATAGATCTAATTCGTAGAGGAATATTTGTTCATCGTCTTTTACACCAAATAGTTTGTTGTCGGAGACAAGAAATGAAGAATAGATTTCCATTAATTGTTCGCCAAGTCTAATGTTGCGTTCTTCTGCATCAAGCTCAAGGATATCTTCTTCATCTGTTAATGTTGCGCGATATTTTTGGAATGCTTCATTTGCCGACACCTCTTTATCTATCTCTGATATCATGTGTTGAACAGCAGTAGAAGGTTTACCCAACGAGAAATCGAACAATTGCTCTAATAACGTTTCTTCGTCTTTGAAAGATTGATTTTTTATAAACATGAATGTATTTAATTGTGGCTTGAAGAAACAAAATTAAATGGATTAGTGCATAAAAAAGCCTTTATAGGGTTTTAATTCCCCTATAAAGGCTTTTTCTTTTTTGTTGGATTTTAAGTTTTTAGTCGATGTTCATTTTCTCTTGCAAATCACTCGGGATTCCGTTTTTATTTAGTAGGAAAGCCGTTGTTTTGTATTGCACGAAAGCTTTTGTAACATACAAGTAACCTTTGTAGTCATTTTTGTCGCCCCATGAGTTTTTAACGATATAATATTGTCTGCCATTTTGGTCTTTTGCCAATCCGACAATATGCATGCCATGGTCATCGGTGGTACTATAGTTATCAAAGGCTGTTTGACGCATTTCTGGAGTTATTACTCTTTCAGGTTTTGGTCCTTTGAACATGCTCGTCTTTTCACTATCGCTCATGTCGTCATATTCTTTTTCAGGTACATAAGCTACGCCATTTTTCCAGCTAAAAGATTTTTCGCTTACATCAGTAGCCCAAGCAACAGTATATCCATTTTTTAATGCGTTGTCAATAATCTTGGTAATGTCATTCATCTTTACATTATATACTTTATCAAAGCTCCAGTTGTCGGGTACCATGAGCATTGTTTTTTTGTAATAAGGTTTGTCCGTAAAAGAAGACATTTCGATATAATCTTTAGGATTTAAACCTACAACTTCGTCAGCAAAGCTACGCGGAGTATAGGTTTTACCGTTCCATTTAAATGTTTTAGGTACTTCTCCTAAGTAAGTATCCATTACAGCTTCAAAGGCTTTTTTCCAATTGGGGCTTAATGTACCATTTGGATTTTTTACAAAAGCTTGTAGCATTCCTTCCAGCACGGCTTGCATTTCTGCAAATTTATTTTTGGTTGTACCGTAATGTAAACCTGTATATACAGATTGTGGCATTGCACCATATTTGGCATACATATTTATTACATCGTGGCAAGCACCACCATCACCCCAGCTCACTGCACCATGCATACGCACATAATTGTCCGCTTTGTCACTATAAACGCAACGGGCAGAGTATATTTGTGCTAACTCAACGGGTGCCTTACCCGAGCGTAACATCTCGCTTTCGAGAAAGGAGTTTGTAGAATAGCTCCAACAAGTACCTGAACTAGCTTGATTTTTAGGAGGTGTATTTTCGAGGTCAATAATTTTAGTGAATTTAAATTTGTTTTTGGAGCTGTCGCTGGTATTCTTATCCAACTTTTTTACGAGGTCGTCTTGTGCTACAGCTACTATTGGCAAAGCCATCACTGCCATTAATAATAATTTTTTCATTGATTGTTTTTGATTAAGAAATAGAAGCGCTAAGTTAATACGCCTATCTGACAATTGAAACAAGCGCATGGGTGAATAATTGGGGGATATATTACTTATGACGTTTGCTGTTGAGGTAATAAAGAAAAGGTTACTTAAAAAAGTAACCTCTATTTTAATCTAACAAACAAACATCTTTATATAAATCGCTGTATTGACGTTTTAATTAATCCGCCGGCGCTAGAAATATTGCTATTACAAAACAAGTGTAAATGAGTCATTTTTTCTATAGTGAAAACACCCTTTTCATATAGTGAAAGCACCTTTTTAAAAAAGGACTTTTCCTGTTTTTTTATAATTATGATTAAATGACCAAAGTCACTGGAAACTATTGTTTTCTGTGCTTTCGTCGGTTTTCATTTTGAGTAATCGAGCAATAATTACTATTGGTTCTATTTTGTTAATAGTATTGTTAATACATTTGTTTCATGCAAATATTATACACCTACTCAAAAAAAATTAAAATGAAAAAGAAACTTCAACACACGATTGCCACACTTTCGGTAATATGTTTAGGATTCGTGGCATGTGATACGCCAACTACTCAAAATGGAGGCACCACCGTTGATTCAACTGGACAAACGGGAAATAACACAAGTGATAGTTTGGTCAAAACCTTCTGTGGTGTACCGCCCAATATGATGATACAGTTGATTAAAAATTATAAAGATCAAGTATGGTCTAAAACGTCTAACCCTGCAAACGGGCAGAATGATGCACGTTTCATGGAAATTAGTATAGATCAGCTCGAAAATTTTATTGCTGTTGCTAAGGCAGGTGCGAAAAAAGACGGATTAAAAGTTACTTCTGTGAGAGTTTATTATATTAATTATCCCGGAGAAAAGAAAACAGAAGCATATTTACAGGATCACAAAACGGGGAATGTATTTGAAGATTATTCCGGATGTCATTCTCTTGCATTGGTACCGGTAGTGGGTAATAGTATTCAGGATGTGAATAGAAGAGACTATTATAGTATTGGTCATCCTTGTGGTGTGCAAATTAATGCAAACGATTTTGTAGGGAGGGGAGAATTAATCTTTGTTCCCAATAATTGTGGATCCACCTCACCGATGGAAAACCACAATGAACTTTGCCCGCCTTTTAGAGGCTGTATAGATAATACGCTGCTACAGATAGCGGATCAATAGTAACCCTTTATGAATTTGGATAAAATATTGCATGGTTTGAGCTATGGTAGTGAGGTATTTGCTTATTTCACTACCATAGCGCTCTATACCCAAAAAAAGAATAAGATCAGCTTTTTACTTTTGACATTGATGAGTATAATAGTGGTCACTGAAACATTAGGGAAATTCAAAAATTTCTTTCCTTCTGCCTCTAATATTTTTGTAGTTCAAAATATTGAAATGCTCTTAGAGGTGATGATTTATCTTTTAATTTATTACTTATCAGTAACATCGTTATTGCTGAAGAGATGGATTGCAGCAATGCTTATTTTCTTTATTTTATTCTCTATTGGCGCAGCATTTTTTTTACAACCCCTTACTTATACTTTTCCTACTAAGTCCATAGTGCTGGGAGGTATTTTTATTTTGGCAAGTATTCTCATGTTTTTTTATGAGGGGCTTAAAAATGGAGCTCAAAATAATTTTTATAAAAGCTATTTGTTTTATATTAGTGTGGGGTTATTTATTTTTTATGCAAACGAAATACCAGTTATGACTTTGTTGAATTATTTCGTTGAACATAATTCTGAAATGGCCAAAGTATATGTTATAATCAATCTCAAACTGATTGTAAGCATCATTTTTTATTCTCTTTATTCTTTTGGTATTATATGGACGATAAAGAAATAATTTTTCTCGTATTTTCTGCAAGCATTACGATATTGCTTATTAGCATAGGTCTGATGCTTTTTCTGTTGTTTTTTGTCCGAACAAGCAATAAAAATTTTAAGGAAAAAATAAAACTCAAAGAGAAGTACGAGAAAGAATTATATAGTACCCAAATGGAAATTAAGGATCAAACGCTTAGGTATGTAGGGCAAGAATTGCATGATAATATTGGCCAATTGCTTACCGTAACCAGAATACATTTGAAAGAATTACTCAAAACAATAGATAATGATAAGCTGGCTGAGGTAAATAATATTGCTGGTAAAGCGCTTGAAGAGTTGAGGCTATTATCAAAATCTTTGAATAAAGGCGAGTTTGCGAAAAAATCATCTTTTACAGAATTGGTTGAACAAGAGATGCAATTGATTGAAAAAACTGGCGTTATAAAAGCACATCTGATTATAGAAGGAATAGTATATAACTTTGATAAAGATCACGAATTGATATGCTTCAGGATTATTCAGGAATTTATGTCTAATGCTTTGAAATATTCAGGTTGCGAAAACCTTTATTTTAAATTGAATTATCAACCTCAATTATTTAGTTTGCAAATAAGTGATGATGGAAAAGGCTTTGATAAGAATAATGTCATCAAAGGAAATGGACTTATTAATATTGAAAACAGGGCACAAATGATTGGTGCCAATTATCAGTTGTTGTCTGAATCTGGAAGAGGAACAAAGATTATTCTGAATTTAAAAACAAATCAAAATGACACAGTATAGCATTGCCATAGTTGACGATCATCAAATTGTATCTGAAGCAATTGCCGGCTTAATTAATGCTTTGCCTCAGTATAATATTTTGTACGAAGTACGTAACGGGAAAGAACTGGTGAGCAAGTTTGCGCACAAGAAAAATATACCGGATCTTATTCTATTGGATATAAATATGCCTATTATGAATGGTTTTGAAACCGCCGCCTGGTTACAAAAAAATCATCCGGAGGTGGCTTTTGTAGCCTTAACAATGAATGATGATGAAGAATCTATTATCAAAATGTTGCGGCTTGGAGCTAAAGGGTATTTAATAAAAGATATAGATTCAGATGAACTATTAACAGCACTAGATGAGGTGATAAGAAAAGGGTATTATTATACTGATTTGGTTGCTTCTAAATTAATTACTAATCTTACTCAAACAGATAAGCCGAAAACCGATACTGCATTGCCTATCAACGGAATGAAACAAACCGAGATGGAATTTCTGCGTTTGGCGTGTACTGAAATGACTTATCGAGAAATAGCTGATGTAATGTGTATAAGTCCCAAAACCGTTGATGGTTATAGAGATAATTTATTCAATAAACTGGATGTAAAAAACAGGATAGGATTGGTTATGTATGCCATTAAGCATAAGCTTGTAAATATCGATGAATAGGGTTTCCTATAATTTCAATATTCTAATTCATCAAATCTTCAAGATAATAGTCATAATCCGCTTGTAAATCTTCATGCAATGTGGCGACAGTTTTTTTAATTTTTACTATTTGCCTTTGATAGATATTATTGAGGCTCGTACTTTTATGAAAAGGAATTTTTGAATACTTGAGCTTATTACAAAAGTAAAGAAGTAGTTCTATTTCTGTGTCCTTCTTGCTTGAATATTTGATATGCTTGTTAATGACGCTTAGAATTTTGCGTAAAGTCTTCTTTGCAAGATAGAGGTTACTACTGTTGATATTAAGAAATAATTCGTCCACTTCTTCTTTTATATTTTTAATAAACTGCGCCTCATTATGTGCTTCGAAAAGAAGGTAGGACGCTAGTTCTTTGTTTTCTTTTTTGTATTTCAGCAAACGTAAGCATAATGCTAATATTTCGGCTCGTGGCAATTCGTTCAATTCATTTTTTAATTCGCTTATGCTCGCTGATTTCATTTTCTATTACTCTTTAAAGGTTCCAATAAATATTCGAGGCCATTAGATTTTATTTCGAGCATGGTTTGTAATAATATGCCCATTTTCCCGGCAGGAAAACCTTTACGTTGAAACCACTCCAGATAAGAAACCGGAAGCTCACACAAAAGTTTTCCTTTGAATTTCCCGAAAGGCATTTGTTGTTCTACGAGTTGAATTAATATTTGTGGGTCGGCAGCATTCATCAGTTAATTATTTTTGGTATTGGACTTTTACAAAGGTATCCCAATCTTGAAGAACTGAATTAACTTTGAGCGAAAGATCTAACCGTACATGTCTCGTATCAAAACATCGCCATCACGTGAAAATATTTTAGGGAAAATTAGAAAGGCGCTAAGTGCACATGCATTATCTATGCCTTTCCCTGATGTAGAAAAACAAAACGTTGCAGATGCTTTTGAGTCGATGCAGTTATCAATGGAAGAGACATTTGCAGCACAATTTATTGGGCTTGGTGGCAAATATGTTTATTGTGCTAATGAACAAGAATTACTACAAAATATCAATGACCTTTACGAAAGTAGGGCATGGCAAAAATTGTTTTGTGCAGATGAACGTTTGTTGCAAATATGCAGTAATAATAAACTGAACTTTGTGCAAAGTAGCAATAACACAGATGATAGTGCTGATGCATGTATCACTTCCTGTGAAGCTATGATAGCACGTACTGGTTCTTTTTTGATTAGTAGCAGACAACATGATGGTCGTGTTAGTACTGTTTTTCACCCGATACATATAGTGGTTGCTTATCATCAACAAACGGTGTACGATATACTTGATGGATTCAAATTAATTGAACAGAAATATCCCCAAAACTCACCTTCAATGATTAGCTTGCAGACAGGCCCTAGCCGCACTGCCGACATCGAAAAAACATTGGTAACAGGCGTACACGGTCCCAAAGAAGTTTTCTGTTTTTATGTGAATGCTTAACCTAATTTATTAATTACGTGGCTAATAATAAATTTATTTTTCCAGTCTTTATATAAATTCTATTTTATTACCTTCATGTTTCAGATAGTTGAAGATAATAATAACATGACGGTATAATGCTCGTAAAAGTATTTGGAAGTGCGGTATATGGAGTAGAGGCTATCACCATTACCATAGAAGTAGATGCGATAGCTGGTTCACAAACAGGCTATTTTATTGTAGGACTGCCCGATAATGCAGTTAAGGAAAGCATAGAAAGAATAGTCTCTGCAATTAAGAATAATGGTTTTGAAAGACCTCGTACAAAAATTTTAGTCAATATGGCACCGGCAGATATTCGAAAAGCCGGCTCTGCTTATGACTTACCAATTGCCATAGGTATGTTAGCCGCATCTAAACAGATGGCAGATGATGCTTTGGCTGACTATATTATTATGGGAGAGCTTTCGCTCGATGGTTCCTTACAGCCGATAAAAGGGTCTTTACCAATGGCTATACAAGCACGTTCAGAGCAATTTAAAGGAATGATATTGCCTTTGCAGAATGCGCGTGAAGCTGCACTCGTAAATAACCTAGATGTATATGGTGTCACACATATTCGTGAAGTGGTAGAATTCTTTTACAACAAGGAAAGCCTAAAACCATTGGTGGTCAATACGCGTGAAGAATTTTTTGAAAATCAGCAAAATTTTGATCTTGATTTCAACGATGTAAAAGGTCAGGAAAATGTAAAACGTGCTTTGGAAATTGCTGCTGCAGGTGGACATAATGCCATACTGATTGGCCCTCCTGGTGCAGGTAAGACGATGCTTGCAAAACGCTTGCCGACAATCTTACCCCCATTGTCATTGCAGGAGGCGTTGGAAACAACTAAGATACACTCTGTAGCCGGCAAATTAGCGATGAATTCGTCGTTGGTTGCACAAAGGCCATTTCGGTCGCCCCACCATACAGTCAGCGATGCTGCATTGGTAGGTGGCGGTGGTATTCCTCAACCTGGTGAAATTTCTCTTGCACACAATGGTGTTCTTTTTCTCGATGAACTACCCGAATTCAAACGTACCGTATTGGAAGTAATGCGGCAACCCATGGAAGAACGGCACGTTACCATTTCACGTGCCAAAGTAAGTGTTGACTTTCCTGCAAGCTTTATGCTTATCGCTTCTATGAATCCTTGCCCATGTGGTTATTATAATCACCCAGACAAAGAATGTACTTGTTCATCAATAATGGTACAGCGCTATTTGAATAAAATATCGGGACCATTATTGGATAGGATTGATTTGCATGTAGAGGTAACGCCGGTCTCATTTACTGAATTATCGTCAACGACTGTTGGTACCGAAAATAGTAGTCAAGTGCGGGAGCGAGTCATAAAAGCTAGGGCAATACAAACAGAACGTTTTGAGCAGTATCCGGGTATTTACAGCAATGCGCAAATGAGTAGTAAACTGCTTAAAGAAGTCTGTACAATTAGTCATGTTGGTGCTAATTTATTAAAGACTGCTATGGAACGATTGAACCTTTCGGCAAGAGCCTATGACCGTATTTTAAAAGTCTCGCGAACTATAGCAGACCTCGCTGCCAGTCAGGACATAAGACCAGAGCACCTTGCAGAAGCTATACAATATCGAAGCCTCGATAGAGAAGGATGGGCAGGCTAATATCAGATAATTGATAGCATCAAAAATGCCACCCTCGCAAGGGTGGCATTTTTGATGCTTAGAATATAATGGGGGCTACCCATAGTCGATCCCAATAAAAAATTATCCAATTGTTTTTAAAAATTCTTTAATGGCATTTTCGGTGTTGTTGCTTACCGGTACTAATGGTAAGCGCAATGAATTCTCGCAAATGTTCAATTGATGCAACACGTATTTTACACCTGCAGGATTTCCTTCTACGAATAACAGGTCTATGCCTTTAAGTAATTTATAATGAAGTGCCCGACTGGTGCTGAAGTCGCCGATTAATGCAGCATTTACCATATTGGTAAAGTCTTTTGTAAAACAGTTGGCTGCGACAGAAATAACGCCTTTAAAACCGATCGCTGCTTGAGGAACGATTAAATTATCATCGCCGGAGAGTACAGTGAAGTGTTCAGGAGCCATTTGTACTAACTCCATACATTGTGTCATATTACCAGACGCTTCTTTAATCGCTACTATGTTTTTAAAATCGTTTGCCAAGCGAACGGTAGTGGCAGGTAAAATGTTGCCTGAAGTACGACCCGGCACATTGTATAAAATGATTGGCAATTTAGTTGCCTCTGCAATCGCTTTGAAATGCTGGTAAATGCCTTCTTGTGTTGGTTTATTGTAATAGGGCGAAACACTTAACAGCCCGGAAACCCCATCAAGATTATATTCGTTTATTAAGCGTACAACTTCGGCAGTATTATTTCCACCCATACCACATACTATAGGTACACGCTTGTTGTTATGTTTGACAATATGTGCTAATACTTCCTTCTTTTCAGCTTCGCTGAGTGTAGGTGTTTCGGCAGTAGTTCCTAGTGCCACTAAATAATTTACACCATTGTCTATTACATAGTCAATAAGCTTGCTCAATGCTTCGAAATCTATAGATTTGTCAGCACGAAATGGGGTGATTAATGCTACACCCGTACCTTGAAAGTTTTGGTTCATTCTGATATTGTATTGTAAGGAAAATCAATTATATTTCTTCGTAAAAGCCCATTTTAGAAAACTTTTCTATTCGATCATCTACTCGTTTATCTGCATCTATTTTCACGAGTTCCTGCACAGATTTTAATAAGTACTGCTTCAGTGTCGCTGCCATTTCTTCAGGATAAGCTTGTGCGCCACCTATAGGTTCTTTTAATACATCGTCCACAAGGTTAAATCCGAGCATATCTTCAGAGGTCAGCTTTAATTGCTCCGCAGCTTTTACTTTATAGTCCCAGCTACGCCACAAAATAGTAGAGCAGTTTTCTGGAGAAATAACAGTGTACCAAGTATTCTCGAGCATGGCTACTTTGTCGCCAATACCTATGCCCAATGCACCGCCTGAGGCGCCTTCTCCAATGATAACACAGATAACTGGAACTTTAAGGTTGGTCATTTCAAACAAGTTGCGTGCAATGGCTTCACCCTGTCCACGTTCTTCAGCTTCTAATCCAGGAAATGCACCTGGAGTGTCTATAAAGGTAATAATGGGATGATTAAACTTTTCTGCCATCTTCATCAGCCGAAGTGCTTTGCGATAACCTTCAGGATTTGCCATGCCGAAGTTGCGCAGCTGGCGCATTTTTGTATTGACACCTTTTTGTTGACCGATTACCATTACAGGCATATTGTCGAGCATAGCCATACCGCCTACCATAGCCTTGTCATCTTTGACCTGACGGTCGCCATACAATTCAGTAAACTCAGTAAATATCTGCTCGATATAAAACAAGGTATATGGACGTTCTGGATGACGGCTCAATTGTACTCTTTGCCAAGGTGTTAGATTTTGATAGATGGTGGTTCTTGTTTCGGCAATAGCATTTTCCAATTCACTCACAGCGGTGCTCACATCTATTTTGTTTTTTTCTGCCATTTCTTTGAGCTTATCTATTTGATGATAGAGATCTTCGAGCGGCTTTTCAAAATCAAGAAACTGCATAACAATCGTTTTTTTTAAGTTGGGTACAAAAGTAGTCTAAAAAATATTTTCAAAGAGATTTGTAATTCTCAAATAAAAGACATTATCTTTGCACTCCCAACGAGGAAACGGATCGGTAGTTCAGTTGGTTAGAATGCCGCCCTGTCACGGCGGAGGTCGCGGGTTCGAGTCCCGTCCGGTCCGCAAAAGAAAAGATAAACCCTTGTAAGTGAATAACTTGCAAGGGTCTTTTGTTTTTAGGGGACAAACTGGGGGACTGTTTAATAATATAAGATTTAACAGACATTGCGAACTATATAGTTATACTCTATTAAGCTCCCCAACATAACAAATGAAAACCGTGTAATAAAATAATTCACGGAGGCCTAAGGTAAAAAGACTAAAATAATGGCTTAATGAATACTTTTTTAGCAGAAATTCAACCAGTTATTAAAGGATAGCCTAAAAAAAGTTTTTAAATTTTTTCTTTTTGGGTTTTTTAGCCTCGCGCATATTTAATAGTGCTAAAATATACTTTTTAACCATGGTAATTGATATCCCAAGATCCTCAGCAATTTGTGTTTCAAAGCCCTCATCCCATTTATCTTCAGGAAGTTTATTTTTGATTTTCTCCAACAAATTTTTATCTAATGGGGGTGTGGTTTCAAAATTTTTCTTCCTCAAGGTTAAAAAATTTAAGAGGCTTTGATCTAAATGTTCATAAATTCCTTCCGCTTTTAATCCTTTCTCGAGTACATCTATGAGCTCTCGTCTAACAATATTTAAACCTTTACCAATTAGCCTATCTCTTGATACATCATATTCGATTTTAGAGTTTGCAATGACATCAATGTCCACAGCCCCAAAAACCTTATCTCCACCGGCGCTTAGAAGGTTTCCAATCTTCTTTAATGACATGAGGAAACCATTTACAGTTACACGATTTCCAGTATACTTATCGAAAATGTTGCTTAATTTTAATTTTTCAAAATCCCACCTATATTCGCCACTTTCATCATAATAGGTATATAAACCATTCTCATTTTTGAATAATAACACGAATAAAAATCCCTTCAAAATAGAGCTATGTTTTGACGCATCTATTTTTAAAAATTTTAGTCTGGGCATTCTTGAGGTCTTTCTAATCCCGCTTTCACTATAGTTCACATAACTGTTATTCCCAATTTTGAAGATATTTCCGTTGGGGTATTTTATCATTACTGGGATTGATGGCCTAATAACATTTTCTCGCAAAAACCCAATAAGTTCAGGTAAGCTATTCGCTTCCTCTTTCTTTAAAAGAATTCTAATTTTTGTGCCCCAGAATTCAGAATTAAACTCCTGTACAATAGCTAGAGATGTTGTGCCTTCAATAATAACTTTCCTTGTAAGATTATCTTTTCTCAATGAAGACTTATTACTAGTTGTTATTTCAATAACATCAGAAATAATAAAAACTGAAAGAAAGCCTATTCCAAAACGTGAAATTGAATTAAAAGTACTTCCTACAGAATCTAATTGACGTCGAAATTCGTTTGAACTATAATAACTCTCCCCAGCGGTTAGTAAAAAATTTGATATTACATGTTCGTCCATTCCTATGCCATTATCTTCCACAATCAACCAAAGATCATCTTCTGATTTTTCAAAGGATATTTCAATTTTTGGATCATAATTATTTACAATTGTGGATTTTACGGAACACGCATCGATTGAGTTTTGAACGAGTTCTCTAATTGCCACATTATTACTTTTATATAAGCTTTCCCCCATCAATAAATTAATGATAGACTCTTGATTAAGTCTTATAGAGAAGTCTTTATAAACATATCCTTTCGAGTTAATAATTGGCCTAACAAATTGCGGTATACTCAAAGAGTATAAATCAGTAATTTCGTTTACGTTACGACTTAAAATCGCTATCGTTTCTCTAACCTCTTTTTGAATTAATTCGGAAAATTCTCTTATCGCTTTTTCAATATTCGGGTTATCTGATACAGCATTTATTATCAATTCTGTATCATTAATTGTTATGGTATGAACTGCTAAATGTTTTTTCCATTCTTTTATCGAAATTTCATATCCAGGCAACCTTTTTCTGTCGATAGCTAGTGCATCAAACAAGGACTTCGGTGTCCTCTCTCTATCGAAATCCAAAACATCAGCAATCCTAAGGACACCAGCACAAAATTGAGCATTTAATCTTAGTCCTGAAATATACATATCCCTTCTGAATCTCTCTTTATATAACCCTTCAGTTAATAATAGAACACTAGGGTCTTCATTATGGCTTACACAAATATCTATAAGCTCATTCTCATACGAAATTCCTTTAAATTCGAATAGGTCATTTCGTTTTAAACCTTCTTTTAAAAGTTTTATTTTTTGTCTGTAGGTATCGGCATCGGCATGATTAATCCTTAAAAAATTAGTTAGACCGATTTCCTGTAATTGATGTAATTCTAATCTAAATAAGGATTTAAAACTTGCGTTTCGCTTATCATCCTTTATTAAAAAATCTGTTTTTTCAATTCGGGTCGATAGTTCAGGATTTTCGAATAAAAATCTATTAAATCGATCGCTACTTAATAAATCTGCTCTTTCGGATGTTGAAATAAACATACCTAAGTCATGTAAATAAAAAGAAAAAATCAATACACAAATTTCAAGTGATGATAAGCTTTCTATTGTTTTTACTGAAATTATACTTTCTGCTAAATGCAGTAATTTAATTGGGTGATTACTATTATGTAGTGTGTAGTCTTCAAATTCATTTTTTCCAATGTTATTTAATAATGGGCTGATATACTCAATGACTAAATCAACCTTTTCACTCAATCCCTCACCAACACGTTCCTTTTCCTTTAGCTTTTTATATAAAAGTGTTTCTGAATAATGGTATGGTGGTGGTTGAATGGCTTTGTTCATTTAATTAGTTTGTATAATGATTTTTACAAATTAAGGAATAAAATTAAAATGACCAAGAGCGATACTTAACACTCTTGGTCATACCCAAAGAAAAATAAGTTAAACTACAATTTTCCCAAATTCATCATTCTATAGTACATAGCGGTAGTGCTAACATCAAATCTTTTCGCTAATTCTTTGATAGACTCTTCGCTTCCAAGATCAAATTCCATGTTCTCAACCTCTTTATTTACAAGATCGTCGGGCATTAATATTGCCGCCGCAAAAGTATTTGCTTCTCTTTCAAGACGGATTTTATGCTCTTCTTCAGGCGACGAAGTCGTCCGGAACATTACTTTGAAGTTTTTGTCAACAAAAAGGTTAGACTCTTCACTATGTAACAAATAATGACCGAGTTCGTGTGCAATTGTGAAGCGTCTTCTCACCCTTGACTCATTTTGATTGTATCCTATTGTGCCTATTGAATCTTCAATAATAAGAATGCCGGAAACTTCATTTTCTAAAGGGTACGGAAGTACTTTCAATCCTAGTAGTTGAGCGACCTCTTCAATTCTTATTGGCAAGGAAATTTGGGAGAGTTTTGCTAAAGTAGCAAGAGCCTTTTTATTGATGGTTTTGGAAGTCATTTTACTATTTACTTTTTGATATGGGATACAAACTTTTTGACAGCATCTTTTGTGAGGAAGTCAATAGTCGCATCTGAAATCATATTCTCAAAGTTATCAACACCATTTGAATTGGCGATATTATCTTTTTTGCCTGGTGTTAGTCCTGGAATTAATTTATCTGCTGTTGTGTGAAGAATTTCTGCAAGCTGCAAAATTGTATGAATCATTGGTCTTTGCCTACCCTTTTCAATATTGACAATTGAGGCTCTTGTCAGCCCTAGTTGCTGTGCAAGGATTTCTTGATTCAACTCCGCACTAATTCTTGCTGTTTTAATCAACTCACCCATTTCAGAGTAAAACTCTTGTATTTTTTCTGGAGTCATAATTTTTTTTCATCACAAAGATAAGAGTTTGGAATTAAAAATCAAATAATGTTTGTAATATTTAACAAAAAAAGAGTAAAATATTTTTGGAATTCTCAAAACAATGTTGTATCTTTGTGGTAGACAAAGTGAAGTTGAATTGTGACAAAAAGAAAAAACCAAGTAGAAAATTCCACTTGGCTTTATAATTTAAATAATTGAGACCAGATTAGCAATCTGACCTCCTTATTTTGACTTCGCACCTCAAAGGTAAGTATTTATTCCAAATTACAAAGCTATCGGCCTAATTTCTTCTATGGGCACCTATTAACAGCTTAAAACTTACCACAGCTTTATTATTCTATTTTTATTCATTAGCCTATCAGGATAGGTGTAATGGCTTTGCGCTGGAATTCCAGGCAAACCCCCAATTTTAATTAAAAAAATTAATAATATTTACAATGAAAAATATTGTAAGCGGGAATGCTATGCCCCATAAATACATAGCAGTGATTGACAGTAAAAAATTCGAATTTGACCAACCGATAGTAACAAGCGAGGAGTTGTTAACTAAGGCCGGTAAAAAGCCGATTGAGTGCTATTCGATTTATCAAAAACTTGAAGGTTGTGACTTACAATTTATTCCTCCCGGTGAGCAAGTTGACTTGAGACAATTAGGTATTGAACATTTTGAAGTAAAAGATCCTGTTGTATTTCACTATATGGTTAACAAGGAGCCTGAAACCACAGAATATAAGAATCTTATCCCCAACCAAATATTGAAGGCGGCAGGTTTAGATCCTGATAAGGTTTATCTTATTCAATTACCAAAAGATGGCCCTAAAATTATATATGCTTTTCAGGGAGATTTGCCAATTAAGATGGTGTGCCCAGGACTAACATTTATAACTCAGGAATGGGTCAAATTAGTCAATATAGAAGAATATGGTAGTAATTGTAAGGAAGTACCTGTAGCAAGAAAATACGAGATTAAAATTGATAAGATTAACTATATAGTGGACTCTCCTTTTATAACGGGTCAGCAGTTGATAGAATTAGCCAATAAACAACCTTTTTCAAATTGGGATGTATACAAATTCTACAATAATCAACCAAAACCAATAAAGATTCAGCATGGAGAGGTCGTTGATCTTATGGACAAATGCCTACTTCGTTTTGTCTTGCAACCTAAAGAGCAAACAGATGGAGAGAGCATCCGCAAAGACTTCTCTTTGCCTGAAGAAGATGTACAATTTTTAGATAGTTTAGGGCTCCCTTGGGAGACCCTAAACTCTGCTGGACTGTGGTTGATTGTGCATGATTATCCTGTTCCTGAAGGATACAATACAAGGAGTTGTCAGGTGGCGTTGACTATAACGCCTGGTTACCCAGCAGTAGAAATCGATATGGCTTATTTCCATCCACATTTAGAAAAATTGGACAGGAAACCGATTAATGCAATTTCTGTACAAGACATATACGGTCGTAGTTTCCAGCGATGGTCAAGGCATAGAAAGCCTGGTGATTGGAGGCCTGGGATTGATAATATAATGACTCATCTAACTCTTGTTGATAACTGGCTTTTAAACGACTTAAAAAGATAGCAATGAATAAGATTAAATTTTCAGAAGAACATTTTAAGCAGCTGGCAGATCATTTATATCCCGGAGATAATAAAGAAGCTGTCGCAATAGCTTTATGCGGAAGAAATTTACACAGAGGGGATCATATTCTCTGTGTAAATGAAATCCTGCTTATTCCATACGAAGCTTGTTTTGAACGGCGTAAGGATTTAGTTCATTGGCCAACAGAACTAATAAACCCCCTTCTTGAAAAAGCAGTTAAGTATAATTACGCTATATTAAAAATTCATTGCCATCCCGGCGGGGGAGAATACTTCTCGGAATATGATAATGAGTCAGATCAAAATCTATTTTCAAGTATCAACTCATGGTTAAATACTGACCTACCTCACGCAAGTTGTATTATGCTGCCCGATCAAAGAATTTTTGGACGCTTTTTTACTTCAGAGATGAAAGAAGAGAAGATTCAACAAATTTCCGTTTCTGGAAGTACAATACTCAATTGGTATTATGATGGTGATAAACCAATGCAAGAAGGTATGCAAAGTAGAAATCTTCAAACCTTTGGCAAGAAGACAATGGCTCTTTTAAATAAGATGAAAGTTGGCGTGGTTGGTTGTTCTGGCACAGGCAGCCCAACCATAGAACAATTAAAGCGGTTAGGAGTAGGAGAGTTGATTCTCGTTGATCCGGATTTTGTGGATGAAGTAAATCTAAATAGAATTATCGGATCAAAATTTGAAGACGCTAAGTCAAAAATCCCTAAAGTCGACTTGATGAAACGAGAAATTGAAGAAGTCGGTTTTAAAACTAGAGTGAAGACCTTTAATGATCATATTTCAAGGTATGATATTGTAAAAGAGTTAGCCCAATGCGATGCTTTATTTAGTTGTGTTGATGGAGCAGAGGGGCGACATATTTTGAACTTGATTTCATCCTTTTATCTAATTCCTTTAATTGATATGGGGGTAAAACTGGATGCTGATGGCAATGGAGGAATAAATGGCATTTTTGGAAGTGTTCATTACATTAAACCGCATGGTTCAAGTTTATTAAGTCGTAAGCAATATAGTTTAACGAATCTACAGTCAGAAGCAACAAAACGAACCAATAAAGAAGCGTTCGAGCGAAACCAGTATTTAGCAAATGTAAATGAATCTAGCCCCGCAGTAATCAGCATAAATATGCAAACAGCATCAACAGCGGTAAATGATTTTCTGGCAAGAATTCACCCTTACAGAAATATGGAAAATCACGACATTGATTCTGTCAGAATAATGTTTTCTGAATGCCTAACATATCCTGAGCAAAACCCTGATCAATGTGCTTTCTTTTCTAAATTCACCGGACGCGGGGATGTAGAACCTTTATTGAATAACCCAGAATTAACACGACCATCATGAAGAAAAAATTTTTCGTAATTAAAGCATGGTTTAAGCGGTCCCGGAAACGCTATCGATACAAGCTCACGAAAAATGTTCCAGATAGACTCGATCCTCTTACGCTTTATCTCGAAACAAATCTTGAACAACCGTGGCAGGTAGTAATGCTCTGTCCTTGTGGCTGTAAAAGTGTGCTGCACATGAATCTTTTAGATGAATATTATCCATACTGGAAATATTGCTTAGATGAGAATGATAGATTCACTTTGCAACCCTCTGTAAACAGAACTGTTGGTTGCAGAAGTCATTTTTTTATTAAAAAAGGGGAAATTCTATGGTGTAAATAAGTTGAAATAACGATAGGAGGAAATTCTTACTTCCTATTGTTATTTTCTTTCCACATTTCATTTAGAATATTTAAATCTGAGTCTGCTGTAATTGCAGAAGGCTCCGGTCTAACCTGACATACATATTTTCGAGGGGAACTAAAATAAGGTGCTGATGAATTTAACCTATAAATAATTCCTTGAACTAATCTTGCTCCAACGGTAAGATTTATAGGATTATTATTGTTATTAGTTAGCTCTAAACTCAAACACCCACAATAACCTGGTTGTGCAATAGTTGATATTGTTATACCTAGCCTAGAATATGAACTTCTCATATACAATTTCATAAAACAGTTTTCGGGTAACTTAATATACTCAAGACTTACAGCCAAAACTGTTTGGTGAGGATGCAAAATAAACGTTTCGCCTATTTGTCTTCTTGTTGTTTGAAAGAATTGATAAATATCCCGCTGATTTCCTCTATCTATCCATTCGTTTTTAGAGGCATTGATGAAAGCTTCTCTTCCTTGAATAGAAACAAGAAAATCTGTCCCCAATCTAAAATCTATTCCAATTTCACCAACTTGGCTACTTTCTAATAAGGGTCTAATATGTAATTTCCCCTCGGAAATAAAGTCATTAATCTCCGATTTAGATAAACAGCTATTTACAAGCGAATGTTCTATTCTTTCGGTTTTGCTTTCTCCCATCTAAGTTGTGTAATAAAATTAGCAATAGATTTCTCAATTAAATTGTTTATTACGTTATGTAATCTAACGGGTGCTGTGTATTGATCATTTAGTGACTTACTAAGCCTACTCTGTTCATTTAACCAAATTTTCCAACCTGTATTAAATAGACCATGTAGTTGTTTTAAATTAGCGACGTTAGCCGGGAGGAGATTAAAGAAGTCATCCATCAACACCTCTTCGCTTCGTATTTCAAGTGCCATGCCATTTATACTTGCAATTGCTTTATTGATTCTATTTACAAGTATATTATCAATCTTATTTAAAAAGTCATTCACTACATTGACTCTAAAATTGGTAGATGGATGCGAGCCTGTATAGTTTCTGTTATCCTCAGTTAAATATTGCAAATAGAAATTTGATGAGTCAGAAATATATTGACTGGCAAATAGATCGCAAAAGAATTCTCCTAAATGATTTGCTGTTGCCCAAAAATACTGGTTGGTAGTTGACAATTGAGTATTAATTCCTCTGAATTGCGTCAGGTAAGGGAAATAGTATAATAGCCTATCAACCTCAACCGTGTCAATTGTATTAATACCAGTAACATTATCGAGAATCTCCCTAGTTAGGCTTTCAGTAAACTTGAACTTCATGTCTATGAAGTGTCCTAATTCATGATATAATACAACTGAAGACAAATAGTCTCTTACTAAAGCTCTAGGTAGATTTATTTGCACTAACCGACAGTTGAATTCAATAGAATACTTAGTCTTTATCTCATTGTAAATCGTTTCACTGTAAGCTAAAGTTGGGTCAAAGCTAAATCCCCCAACATTATTAATTAAACTGGTTACAATGACATACTCATTTCCACTCGTAAGCCAATCTTTCATTGCATAGTCAAGACATTCAACTATTTCATAAGGAATTTGATTGAGAGTACTACTATCTAAAAATTCGAGACTTTTAAAAATAAAATCAATATGCCTTTTGTACTGATCATAAATTTCAGCCTCCGAGATTGTATCGTCGTTCGCAACTGATTTTTTTATCTCACAAAAAAGCAGTGATAATTTATCCTGATATTCTTCTTTTCTTTTATCAGAATAGGTATTATTCTTAGCTTTTTCTAAAGCAAACTCCGCTTGAGCTAGATGTAGTTTTAATATATTATAGAATGGAGAAACCATCGTTAAGCAAATACTAGTTCTCTTTGAGAGCTAACTACTTCCAAGATACGTTGATAATCGCTTTTGATAATATTTCCAGTATTTAATGTTTGGAAATAATCTTTAGAAGATTCCACAAGGAAAGTGATAATTGTATAATTGTCTCTATTAATTGTGAAATAAGTTTTCTCACCTGTAGCTAATTCGTGAGCATCTGTTATAATTGGGAGAATCAATTCAGCATACTTTTGATCTCCATTAATTACATTCCTTAAAAAGGAAACAAAAACTCCAAACGCCTCGTCTTGATAAGAATGTGAGTGGTACATATACGTAGTGTTTTTGGTTGTAAATTAGTTAGTCAAACTTAAATGATAGAGTTAATTAATAGTAACTTTCCACAACAATAGCTACTTAATTAAAATGTCTTAAAAAGAAAAAATACTTACTAACGAGGGCAAGTTACAATAAGGTTCATAATTATTAGCATAGTTTTCCACATTTTAATTTTTATTTAGTCTTATTCTAAGCGTAATGGCATTATTCACTAACCTTTGTATACATTATTTCTTTAGGATTACTGCAAGCTGAGTAAGTGATTGAAAAATCGTTTTGCTTGTCACTTTTACCAATAGATCCGGATGCACTATTTTGTTTGTTATATGTTAGACAGATTATAAGATCCGATATTTACTATAGGGGGCAAACTATCAAAATATAGAAGAGTAAAGCGGTTACAAGGCATTTCATTTTCATGAAAAATTTTTCAGTTAGTTTTTCAGATGCCTTATACTACTAATTGATTTTACTGTGTTAGGTAAAATATTTCATTTACCCCAAATTCAGAATGAAATTAATTTGCCGTATTTCTATTCGTAAGTAGTAACTCAATCATACGCAGCTGTATTTACTGTCTGCTGTAACAAACACAAACAACCATTTAGGGTATTTTAAAGGGTACTCGATGTTATATGTGTTTTATGTCTCACTGTAATACAGTGATTTTTGTATTTTTTTTTTGAGACCCGTCCGGTCCGCAAAAGCCACTCATCATGAGTGGCTTTTTTGTTAATGCTAACCGAACTGGCCGGCAATAGACAAAAAAGCTAAAAAACTACTCATAGATACATTGCGAGTGTTTTTTTAAATCCGGTTATTAAAGAGGTTAACTTAAATATACTTTTTAGGCTTTGACAGTTTAAATGTGCAAATGGGACAAATCAATACTGATTTGTCCCATTCATTTTATGCTTAAATATGGTTCTATTACTTTATTTCACTGATTTGTACGTTGCCCGTTCTTTTAAGCGTACCCCAACTTCTTAACTGTCCTTTTAATGCCGCTATATAGGCTTTTATTAAAATGAAGTAGAGAAACTGGCGGTAAATAATGCGCTGAGGTATGAGCCAGATGAGGCGGCCGATACTTTCCCGTTCGAAGGCAAATGCCAGTATTGCCCCTGCCATATCTACGAAGGTGAACAATAGCCAAAAACCTAGAATGTGCATCAGGGCATTGCCTGTGATCAGCGAATAAAGCAGATAAAAATCAGCTAGTGGCGATAACAATGGCATCATCAATTGAAAGACAAGCATCATAGGCATGGCAAACATGCCGAGCCAACGATAGCGAGGATTAAATGCAGTTTCTCGATGTTTCCACCAGCATTGCATGATGCCGAAGGTCCAGCGGAAGCGTTGTTTCATAAACATGGTCAATGTTTCGGGTGCTTCTGTTACGGCAATGGCCCGATTGCAATAACGGATTTGTTGGTCATTGCGGAGCATTCTTATGGTCAAGTCACAATCTTCTGCAAGCGTATCTGTAGTAAAACCGCCGGCTTCAATAATGGCTTTAGTACGGAATGCACCTATTGCCCCGGGTACCACAGTAATACAGTTGAGTAAATCCATTGCGCGCCGGTCGAAGTTTTGGCTGGTAATATATTCAATTGCTTGCCATCTGGTGATCAGGTTGCGTTCGTTGCCTACTTTTACATTTCCAGCAACAGCAGCAACCTCTGGACTGGTAAAGTATTTCATCAGTTCGCTGATAGCATTGGGGAGTAATTGCGTATCAGCATCAATACAGATTACATAGTCGCTTTTGATTTGCGCGATACCAAAATTCAGTGCGGAAGCTTTACCACCATTGCTTTTTGTCAATACGGACACTTTGGAATTGCCTTCAAATGCTTTGGAAACGAGCTCGTATGTGCGATCTTTAGAACCATCATCCACAACAATTATTGCCATGTTGGGATAGTTGCCTGTCAATAAATTTGTGATAGTTTTAATGACGTTCACTTCTTCGTTGTAAGCCGGTACGATCACACTTACTACAGGTGTTGCTGTATTGAAACTGGTTTCTTTTGCCGCTTTTTTCTTTTGCTTGTAGGCCAATATGGCTACCCATACAGTTCGTAAAAT
Organism: Bacteroidetes bacterium UBA1312; assembly: GCA_002307135.1. Lineage (GTDB taxonomy): Bacteria > Bacteroidota > Bacteroidia > Chitinophagales > Chitinophagaceae > Rurimicrobium. The sequence continues at coordinate 111,399 of DBTQ01000034.1, read as the reverse complement.
GGACAAAATAATGGTAAGTAAAAACAAACTGTACAAAATATGTTCGCCCCAGTAAACAGAGATTAGCGTCCAGTAATTAAAGCTTCTTATATGGCTTTCAGAAAGCTTGGGCATTAAATCATTTTTTGTTTTACCTATTAATTTTGCCACAGTAATGAATTCATAACCTTGGTTTTTAAAATGTTGAATAATGCGCGGCAATACGGCAACAGTTGCTGATCTATCGCCACCTGCATCGTGTAATAAAATAATATTACCAAGATCTTTTTGAGCAATAATTCTATTGTAAATAGAATCGGGCGAAACGCCTTTTTCCCAGTCTAAGGGATCGATGGATTCGCCAACAGTAATCAGCCCTTCACTGCGTGCTAATTGTATGGGTAATAATTCGCTGATAGTTTGTGGTTCCGCATCAGCATTGTAGGGTGGGCGAAACAAAATAGTACTATGCCCGGTAAGGCTTTCTATCAATTGCTGTGTGCCATTGATTTCTGCTTTAGCCCGAATTTCATTTACGTCTGCAATATTGGGATGTGTAAATGTATGGTTGCCTATTTCAAAGCCATCATTATAGATCCGTTTCAGGAGTGGGATATTATTTTCTGCATTTTGGCCAACTACAAAAAATGCTGCGGGAACTTTTTCCTGTTCTAAAATGTCCAAAATTTTTGGAGTCCATTCTTCATCGGGGCCGTCATCAAATGTCAACAGAATTTGTTTAGGCCCGGCTTTGCCGATTTTTTTAATGACATAACCGGAAGGCATTTTTTGGTAGGACTGATCTACTATCAAATTTTCGGTCGAATCGTATTTCAATGAAATGCTGCCTTCTTGCGGTGCAGTTACTAAATTTAATACTTCACCCTCGCCTGAAAAATCAGGCTTCGAAGTTGGTACAATTGTTTCGAGCTTTCGCAAATCAAAGGGCGTTGCTTTCATCGCATCCTCACTCAAGTCGTTTGTATAAAATTGCCATATTCTTTCATCTTCAGTTCCTAAGCGCCAGATGGCGGTGCCGGCCACTCCATAGTCTTCGGCGGTACGAATGGCATTGAAGGTAGTTGCTGCATCCGTAAACCAAACTTCATGCTTTAAATCGTTGTCGTCTGAATAATTGAAGTGAGAGTTATAACTATTGGTGTCAAAAATGACTGTTGCCTCTGCTTCTTGTGCAGTAGAAAGACTTTCTTCGTAGCTTACCGTTTCTGCTTCATAACCTTTGCTCCAATCGTAACCATAGGTTCCTAAACCGAGAATCGCTTTTTCGGCAGGTACTTTTTTCATGAAATCTTGCAACACTGTTTCTAACCAATCTTGGCTTGCAACAGGACCGGCATTGCTCGTAGAAAAATGCTCGTCATAAGCCATTAGTACCATGTAGTCATTAAACTTTGAAAGCTCTTTTAAATTATAGTCTTCATTTAATGCGGCCACATCCTGGCTAACAACTAAGTTTCTTGCATGAAACTTACCGTATAGTTCCTGCATAAAAGCGATCAGCGTTTCGTCAGTATTTTCACGAATTTCTTCGAGGTCTATATTGATACCTTGTAGGTGATATTGTTCTATCGTTTGGATGAGCAAATCAATTACTTTGGTTCTATTTTTTGGTGAAGAAAGTAACTTGTGTACCGCGCTGCTGTTCCAGCCCTCATCACCTAAATAGTTGGAGAACATGGGCAGGATTTTCACCTTATTTTGTTGCATTAGGTCAAGTGCTTTCTGCTCTATATTTACTGAAATGGAATCGCCATTGGATCCGATAAAAAACCATTCTGGGAATATAATATTTACCTGATGAATATGATTTTGTAAGGAAGTAAAAGATTGAGCGTCCCAATTGACGTAGAATGCAGACCGAACCCCTTCGTCGCCATTGTAATCAATACGGCCTTTTGATGCGTATTTAAAGGTGGTGGGTAGCTTTCGTGTCGAATCGAAAATGCTTTTGCTGAAACGTTTGGGCTCGGCGACAATTTCTGATTTCAATAGCTTTTTGTACAGCACGTTTTGCGAAATTATTTTAGGCAAAATATTTGTTTGGTGCCTGAAAATAGAGAGCCCGATAACGACCATGCTTATGATCATAAAAAACAATAATAATCGGACAATCCAAAGGAAGCTTTTCCAGCGCTTGGGTGTGGTTGTTTGAAAAATCTGGTGCGAAGAACCCATTACGTTTTATTTATTTTACTGAAATTTCCACAAATAAAGTAGAAAATAATATTACACCGTCACAAGGATAAGTTATCATCAAACAGTCAAATCTGCTGCGCAAGAATTTTTTTCGTAAACGAAGGATTGAATAAAACCTTTATACCTTTTGCTGAACAATAATTGCCGATAGTCTTTGTGTGCAAACAATGGAACCATGTTAGTCAATTCTTTTGCCTCTATTTTACAAACGATCTGAAAAAAAAGAAACATAATTTTCAATAGTATCCGCTGCCAAACGTGTATCGCTCTTTGATCGCTATGAAAGTCAGTAAATAACCACTTCCCTTTATTCATTAGCATTTCATCTAATTGGGTAAAAATTAATGTTGCTTTTGCCAAAGTAAAATTGTCAAACAGAAAGGCTGTAAAAATGACATCAAACTGCGCTGTAGAACTATAATGCTCAATCGGTTCATTAATAAATACAACCTCATTCTGTTGCCAGTTTCGTCGTTTGGCATGAGCAATCATTTCGGCAGATAACTCTACATAAATTATTTGAAGTCCATCAGCATGTACTTTAGCCAACTCTTCTAAAATCCAACCTGTTCCACCACCAACAATCAATATTCGGCTATGTGCAGCTATCAGGTGCAGCATACAAGTTTGTGCATGGATTAATGCAGAGCCAAAGACCAACCTGCTTAATAAATCATATCCTGCTGCGATTTTGTCGTAATTGTTTTTCAAGCCAAGACGATTAAAAAGTTGTAATTAATTAAACAAACAACATACCGATAATACCACAGACTGCTTTTAGCAATAAAAGACCGTCGATAACAATAAGGTAGTACAATATCTTTTTTCGGCTTTGTAGGGAATAGGCTACAAGTACCAAACATAAATAGGGAATGAGATTAATCAGTATCGGCACAATACCGAAATGTCTATGCATAACGAACAGAAGGAAAGCGATTAATCCAATCAATAATAGCGGTATAAGCACACGAAAAATGGTCTTTCTAAGTCCCATGCTTACTACAAATGTTTTGAGTTGTTGGTTGGCATCATCTGCATAATCTTTCATGTCGAACATGATAGCATTGACGGTACAAAACATCCAGTTTTTAATAAATAGCCATAATACAAGACCCAGATTTGTAATGGTAATTCCGTGCATAACTTTTGCAGCAGCAATTGGCAATATTCCTACAAATCCGGCCCATACAAATCCGATGATGAAGGCTTTCAACCAACCCGTATTTCTCAGATTAAGCCGAAAATAGGATGTGGGTAAAAGACCATAATAAAGCAGACTTGCTAAAAAAACGGAAAGGAGTAGGAACCAGTAGTAAATGGAGAGCTGAATAATAGCTGAATAATACTTACAAATAAACCAAACGAAGAGAACGATACAAGATATTACAAACAATAACTGACTTCTATTGATAAAGGAAATATGTTGACGGTACCACTCAGTTCGGGGATTGTTAGTTTTATTTTTATTTATAGAACTTGAATAAGCCCAAGTATAATATGAGACGGTTGTCAAAAATATGAGGAGATAATAAATAGGCGTATTTAATGGAAGCATCAACTGAAAAGTGGTCTCTATAGATAGCGCGACAGCAATAATACCCACAAAATAGTTGGCGAAAAAAAAGAACTTAAGTGACTTATTACCCATTTGCAGGCTGCTTGTTTCCTATTTCATACAAAAATACTGTTTCATTGTCAATCAATTCCGACCTACCGGTACTAATATGCAAATAAATAGAAGGATCGGCTTTGAAAAATTTATAGCTTTACGTTTTGTATAGCGCAACTCATAATGGCTAAGCAACCCAATTATCTAAAACGTTTGTTTAACGCGGCGTTGATTACTTCCCCTATTATTGCCATATTGCTGGTTACCCCCCTTTATTTAGTAGGTGGCTTGCAGATTGCAGGAATTGAGCTTTTGCTGCCATTAGCCATAATTATTGTTTTTGTTGTATGGTGCATACATATCCTTTTTATTTCTTTTTTCCCATCCATAAAAAAATGGCAGCGGTTATTGATTATTATTACAATAGGGCTTATTGTTTCAACAATTGTTTTTGAAATAATTAATCTGCAATTACCTTATGCACTTTGGAAGGTACATATTGCACGATCGCTCAATGTTATTTCTATCAACAGTATTGTCTTTATTCTGAGTAATTTTATTTTGCTCAATCAAACCAAGAAGGAACTGGATATTGAGAATCAGGAGTTGAAGTTTGCCAATCTTGAAGCGCGTTATCAAACGCTAAAAAATCAAATAAATCCCCACTTTCTTTTTAATGCTATAGGTACTGCCAAATCTTTAATCAGGAAAAACCCTGCCATTGCTGATGAATACCTAGTTAAGCTTTCTGATTTTTTGCGCTTGGGCTTTGACAGTAAATTGGATACTATATCTGTTGCTGAAGAATTGGCACTTTGCGAGGATTATATCGCACTTCAAAAAATGCGCTTTGGTAATGCGTTGCAATTTGTCACCAATATTGAAGCTAAATACCTTACTCATCTAGTTCCCTACTTTGCCTTGCTTTCGCTCGTTGAAAACGCTGTAAAACATAATAACATGACTGAACGGGAACCTTTGATTATTGCAATTCGGAATGATACCAATTTATTGATTGTTGAAAATAATCTGCAGAAAAAAGTGTTGTTGGAAACTTCTTCAAAAACCGGATTGTCCAATCTTATTGAACGATACAGATTATTGTTCAACGAAACGGTAAATATTGAACATACAGCTAACCATTTTATGGTAAGCATCAAAATGATACACAAATGAAAATAGTGATTATTGAAGATGAACCATTATTGGCAGAGGAGTTGGAACATTATATATCGATTGTCCACAAAGATTATGAAATAAGTGCGGTATTGCCTTCCGTAAAAGAGGCTGTATCTTTCTTTCAGTCTAATGATAATTATCAAATTGTTTTTAGTGACATACAGCTAGGTGATGGATTGAGTTTTGATATCTTTCGACAAATAAATATTAATGCCCCCATTATTTTTTGTACGGCTTATAACCAATATGCAATTGAGGCATTTAAGAATAACGGCATTGATTATTTATTAAAACCATTTGGACAAGAGTCCGTAAAGACGGCATTAATGCGGTATGAGAAATTGAAAACAAGTTTACAGCTTTCTTCAGACGATTACCAAAAAATGACTCGTGAGTTGGAAGAATCACATATCGTTACCACTACTAATAATGCAATATTAGTAACGCAGCGAGATAAAATAATACCGATTAAAAAAGAAGAAATTGCGTTGTTCTCTATTCGGAATGGAATAGTTCGGTTGGTCGATTTCAATAAAAATGACTTTGTTATTAATTATACCCTTGATGAGTTGGAAATGATTTCGGGTAAAGCATTTTATCGTATTGACCGGCAACATTTGGTGAACCGATCTGCTATTAGGGACGTATCACAGTTTTTGTCTAGGAAATTAAAATTAAATCTGACTATAGACTATCCCGAAATAATTACGGTACGGAAAGAAAAAATTGCTGATTTTTTGGAATGGCTTTCTATGTCTTACTGACGCCTACTGTCTAATCCAACATCGATTTTGTCCAATTCAGGCAATTGGTTTTGATCTGCAAATTTTTCCGGGTAATATTTGCAACTGAAAAAATCAATGCAGATGCGGTTATTCTTTTTAAGTGCATTCCTTTTGTTTTGTTTTGTTGCATCGGCACAAAGTGGCAGCATTCAATTCCAGTCACTCGATGAAGTTTTTGCTTATGCCGATAAGCATAGCAGTACATTTAAGAATGCTACACAACAATCAATCTTAGCGAAATACCAAGTCTTGGCGGCTAAATTAGCTCAATGGAATTTTAAAGGCGATGCTACTTTTTCTTCGATTGACAATACGAAACTCACTGTAAGTTATTTGCCTGCAGAAATATTTGGCGGTCCGGCAGGAACATTCAAACAAATAACATTGGGACAGCGGTATGTGAGCAATTTGAATATTGCTCCTCAGATTGATATTTTAAATCCTTACGCTTTTGCAAAAGTAAAAGTTGCTAGAAATTATGAAGCTGTTACAGATGCCAATAACATGCTTAATAAGAAAAACCTGTACGAAAGTTTGGCCGGCACCTATTATAATATTCTTTCTTATCAATGGCAGATAGAGGTCACTCAAAAGAGCCTTATCAATGCGGATACTTTGCTTCAGATAATGCAACAAAAGCAAAAGGAAGGTTTAGCAAGAACCCAAGACGCGAATAATGCAGCAGCTAATCAACTTGCCATACAAGACAAATTGCAACAATTGGAAGTGCTATTAATACAGCAATACAATAACCTTAAAATATGGTGTGATATAGATGCTTCAATGCCCGTTTCTGTACTCAGTACCCCAAGCGTAAAGAACCATTTTGATGCAACTTTAACAGCATCCGGACATTTACAACAACAACAAACTGAAGCACAAAAAAAATATCAGGAGGCGGATTGGCGTGCGGCTAAGAAATGGTTTATGCCTACATTATCTCTTGTAGGTAATCTTGCATGGCAGCAAAACAGCAATGCACAATTTTATGATAACAGTGTTTGGAATAACAGCAACTATGTCGGTTTTAAATTGATTATACCAATTGTGCCCGATGCCAATAAAATAGCCACTGCGAAGTATGGGCATATAAACATGGTCATTGCAGATATTAATATGAACCATGCTGCATTGCAGGATAGTATTAATAATGAACAATTACTGCTCGATTATAAAAAATCTTTTAGAAGTTATGAATTGAACGGAAAAATTGAAACGCTGAAAGAAGATAATTATCAGAAAAATTTGGACATCTATAAAGAAGGGGTTCTTTCAGCGACAGACTTGATCAACTCATTTAATGACTGGTTGAACAGCGGACTGAACACTGTAGCACAGTTGGCTAATACGGAGTATGCAAAATCCAAAATTGCTATAAACAATTTTCTAAAATAAATTTTCAATAATGATTTTTTCAAAAAACAGAAATATGAAACTTGCACCATTAAGCCTCTTGGTTGCTTTGTTTTTTCTTGCATCCTGTGGGAGTAAAGTGCCGGAAATAACTCCTCAAAAGAAGGATCTCATAGAAATGGTATTCGCTTCAGGTGCGTTGCAGGCAGATGATCAATACAATTTGATGGCGCAAACGGATGGCTATATTACCAGTTTGAATTTCAATGAAGGAGATATGGTCAAAGAAGGACAATTACTGGCTACCATAGATAATAACCAAAATATTATCAACGCACAAAGTGCGCGTCAATTACATGCCATTGCAGAAAATAACACCATGCCATCTGCTCCTGCCCTCAAGCAAATAGAAGCTAATATAACAGCTGCTCAGGAAAAATTGAAACTGGATAAATTACAAGCAGAACGTTATAAAAGATTGTATCAAAGTAATAGCGTCGCGAGACTAGAGTATGAGAATGTTCAACTGACTGCGACCAATTCGCAAGCTAACCTCACGGCACTGCAACAGCAATATAACAACCAAAAAATAGCCGCAGAACAACAGGAGATTTCACAACGTTCAATCAGCAATGTCAATGGTGTAATAAAAGAGCAAAATCAAATAAAATCTATCGTAGCTGGAAGAGTGTATCAAAGGAAAAAATTATTGGGAGATTATGTGCGGAAAGGGGACATCATAGCAGTTATTGGTAATCCTAGTCTTATATATGCTCAGCTAAATGTTGATGAAACGAATATGGCAAAATTACAAGTTGGACAGGATGTAGTCATTCAACTCAATACCAATAAAAACAAAACATATAAAGCTACTGTACATGAAATTCTACCTTCCTTTGATGCCGGTACACAATCATTTATTGTAAAAGCCTGGTTTAAGGACAGTCTTGATTTCCGTATCGTGGGAACACAATTGGAGGCCAATATTATTACCGGCGAAAAGAAAAATGCATTAGTTATTCCCCGAAACTATTTGGGTTATGGGAATAAAGTAATATTGAAAAATAAGAAAACAGTAGTCGTAAAAACAGGTATTGTATCTAACGATTGGGCTGAAATATTAGATGGTATTACGGAAAAAGATGAGCTCATTTTATCCAATAAATAGACACATAAAAAGTCGATACAAAATTAGGAGCAATTAAATATTTATCTATGCAGTACCGCCATAATATCAATTCCGAAATTTCTATTACCTATATTGTTACTAAAAAAAAGCTAACGTTGGTAGCGGCTTTGGGTGTTACTATTGGTATCGCTATTTATATTTTCATGAACTCCATGATGGCTGGTTTTGACAGGAAATCAAATGAATCTGTTTTTAAAAATTCGCCGCATATTCGTGTTTATAAAGACGATGAGATAAGTAAGCCGTTACGGCCAGAAATAGCAGAAGGTCAATTGGGTATTATTGTTAATCCGAAAATTGTACCTCAAAGCGATAAAATTATTAACCCCAATCAGGTTATAGCACTATTACAAAAGCAAAAAGATGTAACAATTGTTACGCCCCAAGTTGCCGTTAGTTTGTTTTATAATAATGGTCGCTCTCAGCTTAATGGTAACGCTTCTGGTGTGAAAATAGAGGAAGCGGATAAAATGTTTAATATAGCTTCTCTCATGGTTGAGGGTAATTTGAATAACCTTAAATCTACTGCAAATGGCATATTGCTTGGTGTTGGTGTTGCGGCCAAAATGAGTGTAAAGCCTGGAGATAATATTAGTATAACGTCATCTAAAAATATTACCAAGGTAATGAAAGTTGTTGGCCTATTTCAAACCAATAATTCGAATACGGACAAAACTAAATCCTATATTAATATTAGTGCTGCCCAACAACTATTACAAGAAGGACCAACTTATGTCAGTGATATAAATGTAGATGTAACTAACTCCGATAAGGCTGCAGACTATTCTCAATTTTTTTCATCACTCACGGGGTACAAAGCAGAAGATTGGAAGGCAGCAAATGAAACCCTAGTTGCAGCAAGCAAAATGCGTAAGATCATTATTACAGCAGTTTCACTCTCTATATTATTGGTAGCGGGCTTTGGTATCTACAATATTTTGAACATGACTATAAGTCAGAAGATTAATGATATTGCCATCTTGAAAGCGATGGGATTTAAGGGGAAAGATGTTGTACGCATTTTCGTTCAACAGGCGCTCCTTATTGGTTTCATGGGCATATTGATCGGTTTGCTTTTTGCTTCATTACTCATCTTCAGAATGTCTAAATTTTATGTGGGTGGCGACATTGGTTACTTCCCTATTCGTTTTGAACCATTTATTTATTTACGAGGTGCTGCATTTGGAATGTTGGTTACATTATGTGCCGGTTATATACCGGCTAAAAAAGCTGCTGATGTAGATCCTGTTTCTATATTTCGAAAATAGTTTTCACTGTTGTTGTCTTAACCATAATAGCAGCTTTAAATTCAGCAATCATGCAAAGAGAAATAATATTACAAGCAGATAAAATAGGAAAATATTTCCACGATCCTACTGAATTCAAAGTGTTGAATGATATTTCGTTCAATGTTTATCGTGGCGAGTTTATTACATTGGTAGGTAAGTCCGGAAGTGGGAAATCTACCCTACTGTATATCCTTTCTACTATGGACACAGAATACGAAGGCTCATTGCAAATTCATGGAGAAACTGTTACTGATAAAAAGCAAAACTATCTGGCATCATTACGTAATGAAAAAATTGGTTTCGTGTTTCAGTTTCACTATTTATTACCCGAATTTAGTTGCCTTAAAAACGTGATGATACCTGCTTTGCGTTTGGGTAAATATTCGAGAAAAGAAATTGAAGATCGTGCCTATCAAAAATTAAGTATGCTGGGGTTGCAAGATCAGGCATTAAAACCATCTTCGAAATTATCAGGTGGTCAACAGCAAAGAGTGGCTATAGCACGTGCGCTTATTAATGATCCGCTTATTATTATGGGTGATGAACCTACAGGTAATCTTGATAGCAAAAATACCCTTATTGTTTTTGATACCTTTAAGCAGTTGGCTCACGAGTTTAACCAAACCATTATTGCTGTTACACACGATAATGACTTTGCAGAAAAATCAGATCGTACAATCGAAATGCAAGACGGAACAATAATTAGTACAGATAAAAAATTCTAGCTCATTAAGAACGTAGTATTATTTATATTACAATTGTTTTTCTAGTACGTGCCAGTCGGGTATTATTGGCTCATAATGTTTGCCCCTCACTTTATCTAATACACTTCGATTTCTATAAAAACTAAGTTTTTCCTGTATCAGTATCTGTACTTGTATCATATCTGCCAAATACATTTTTTCTTCCCAAGATCTCTTAGCACAATAATTGAAGAACGAAGCTAAATATTGACGTAGCTCCTTCAAATTCCAATAATGAAGAATAGCAGCACCAGTACTGTGTATTTGACTTGTTTTGCCCAAATAATATGAGAAGGCGAATTGTTCAACGATATGTTTGGGAAACATGGGGAAAACAGTATCGGTAAAAACCAGCACTTCATCCAACAATAACTTTCGACTTGATTGCAATCCTAGCACACCGGCATTCCACATCATAGTATTAGTGCTTACCTGTTCTGTAGATGCTTTAATCTTTATGGGATTGTTGTTTTTCAGAAATCGGTTTAGCTTTTTTAAAATAGGATTCCCTTCCTCCGACACAATCCCTTCTGAAACGTGCATTAGTAAATGCCCCATTTCTATTTTTTCAAAAAGATCATTCACCGGTTTTAAAAAGCAAATATCGGAGTCGAGGTATAAAATATTTCCTTCAACCTGTGTCGCTAAATTGCGTAACAATTCGATTTTTATCCGATGCACAAAATCAATATCCCCACGCCATTTTTTTAGTGTTATCTCATCAAGGTTATGGTAGCTTATAGGTAGTGCTATTTGATTCGCCGTAAACCATATTTTCTGATCTGTATAAATATGGATTTGAAGGCCGGATAACTTGTCTGTATTAGATGTTATTTTAGCCAAAGATATGAGCGCAAACAAACATTCCTGTAAATTAGCCTCACTGCCATAAGATTGGAAAACGATGTGATTTCTTTGCATCGTTTATTCGTTTATGAAAATAGAAGGATCTTGGTTCAAAAATTGTTCTGCTATTATTAAGTCATCGTGGAGCAGGCGGTCTTTGTCCATAAATGAAACCTGCGAACGAAGTTGTTCATATACCTTTTCTATAATAGGAGAACTCGTATGCGGTCGACGAAAATCCAGTGCCTGAACTGCAGTCAACAATTCTAGAGCTAATACTCTTTGTACATTCAAAATCACTTTGCGCACTTTAGTCGCAGCATTGGCACCCATACTCACATGATCTTCTTGCCCATTGCTGCTCACAATACTGTCCACAGATGCCGGCGTACAATATTGTTTGTTCTGGCTTACAATAGATGCTGCAGTATATTGTACAATCATGAAGCCACTATTCAGCCCTGCTTCCGGAGCTAGGAAAGGAGGTAGGGCTCTTTGTCCACTTACCAAAAGGTAGGTCCTTCGTTCCGAAATGTTGGCTAATTCTGCCATCGCAATAGCCATGAAATCCAGTTGCAATGCCAGTGGCTGACCATGAAAATTTCCGCCGCTAACAATTAGATTCTCGTCGTGCAACACTAATGGATTGTCTGTAACTGCATTGATTTCTGTTTCTACAATATTCATTACGGTGCGCAGTACATCTTTAGTTGCACCATGCACTTGGGGTACACAACGAAAAGAATAAGGGTCTTGGACTTGTTCTTTATATAATGATTGAATTTTACTTCCTTTGAAATAGCTACGAATATTTTCAGCTGTTTCTATTTGTCCCTGATGTCCGCGCAGCGTATGAATAGTTGCATGAAAAGGATCGGGTTTTATATAAAAAGCATCACCCGAAATAGCACTGATTAAATCAGCCCATGCAGATAAACGCCGAGCAGCAATGAGTGCCCAGGTAGCATAGCTGCTCATAAATTGAGTACCATTAAGTAGTGCCAAGCCTTCTTTTGCTGCTAAGGCTAAAGGTTCTAAACCTTCCTTAGCTAATGCCGTGGCGGCATCGGTCAATTCACCTTTATAATACACTTTTCCTTTACCCAAAAGAGGTAAGCTCATGTGTGCCAATGGTGCTAAATCGCCTGAGGCGCCTAGCGAACCTTGCTCGTACACAACGGGAATAATTCCTTTGTTATAAAATGCAGTGAGCTGCTCTACTATTAATGGACGTACACCGCTGTAGCCTCTGCTCAGTCCATGGATTTTAAGCAACAGCATCCAACGCACAATGGTTTCAGGTACCTCATCACCCATTCCACAAGCATGCGAGCATACAAGATTTTCTTGCAATAGAGATAATTCAGACTCATTGATAACTACATTGCATAAAGAACCGAATCCGGTATTGATGCCATAGTGAACACTGCCTTGCTTTAATTTTTCGTCGAGATAGGCTCTGTTTTTGGCAATGCGACTGATAGCTTCAGCAGATAAGCTGATATGTTGGGGTAAATTTTGCCCAAATGTATTAAACGATAGATGTCCTAGTATTTCCATGAAAAAAATTATACAATGGCAAACCTACAGGAATTTTTTGAGGCTGAGAAAGCGAAAGTCGTTTTATTTAAAATGCACATTGTATCTAATAAGAAATGGTAGTGCGATAGCAATCTTACTTAATAGTCTGTACTATTTTTACTAAATCCTGTTCAATAGATTCTTTAGCAGTTTCTACAATGCGCCCGATTTCGGTACCGTTTTTCAATACAATGATGGTCGGCACATTTACAATTTTGTATTTTTCGTCTTCTTTGTTGTTTGAATGCTTTGCCCTATCTACACCATACATGGTATAATTGGTAAAGCAATGTGATAAAGTCATTGTTTTATACAGTTTAGGTAAAAGTGCATGTGTATCATCACACCAAGTACCCATAAAAATGACGATTTCACAACCCGGAAGTTGTTTTTTGAGTATGGTTAGTGCATCATTATTGGGGTTATATTCATTCATGCCAAGTTTGAGCCAATCGAAAGATGCTTCGTCATTTAAATCGTCAAAACTGCATTTGCCTTTAAAAATGGTTTGACTGCTTTGGCTATCTTTTACAATATCGTAGCTATACTGTGCCGTTGCCGAAATTATTGTAGAACAAATAATACAAACTAAAAGGATCGACTTTTTCATAATTACGTTATAATTGATGGAGTAAGGAAATTAAATTTTCTTTCAGCATTAATAAAGCATCTTTTACCGTTACTGCTTGTGGCTCAGCAACAATAATATTTTTTAATTCTTTCAATTTTTGTTTGGCACCGGCAATGGTATAGCCCTGTATTTTTACTAGTGTATTTATGGATTGTAGCAGTTTAATATTTTCTGGTGTGTATAACCGATCCCCCTTGCGCGTGGTTCGTACTTTTATACCAAATTCAGTTGTCCAAAAACGAATGTGAGAAGTACGAACACCAAACATTTCAGCTGTTTCTCCGATGGTATAATAGCTCTTTTCACTACTGGCTGCAATAGCCTTGTCTTTTGGTTTTGTAGCTCTTTGTGTTTTTTGTTTCTGAGGTGTGGGTGGTATTTCTTTTTCTTCTTTAAGAGCTGGTGTAGCCGCTTGCTCCATTTTAATTGCGCGTCTTCGATTGCTTACGCGGGGCTGCGGAGCAATCGGTTCGTCGTCAAATAATGTTAAAATGCGCACATTCATGGAATACAAATTTACACGAAAACGGCATTATTTTTTTGTTATTATTAAAGCAATGTATATAGCAGTTTCAGCACTTAATTATTTCCAGCTCAAAGTCTGTAACATGTGGTCGATATCCTTACGCAGGAAATCGTTCATTGGTTTGAGTGAATCAGCATTAGGGGTTGTATTAAAATATAAGGCACCTCTAATAAAATGCTTTGTAGAATCGGTAGCTACAAATTGATACTTAGATGCCGCATCTCCGCCCCATTCATAAACAAAGCCATGCACACCATGCTCATTATGAAAAGAATATTCATTCTGATAATCTGCTTTTTTGGTATGGTAAAAAGACATGAAATGCGCATCTTCCAGTAATTTTTCTAAAGATTGACCCGGATTTATGCTTTTATAAGATATATATATGGTGCCACCAATACTTGGGAAATCAATATTAATCCAATAAGGGTTTTCCGGTTTTTTATCAAAAAATAGAGAGTCACTTGAAATAGTTCCATATACAGGATATTCAAAAGCATAAGGGAACCCGGCCTTGTCAAAATTTTGATATTGGTGTTCTTTAGGAAGATCTACACTAAAGAATCCCCTTCTTTTAGGTATATAATCATCTGGTTGGCAGGAGCTGATGCTTATTGTCAAGAACAGTACAAATAAATAAATTGATCGCATAATAAACCCAAAGCTATAAAATTTGTGTCGATTTTTAACTCAAAATACGGGCTTAGTAATAATGCCAATGGCTTTTAGTAATTTCGCAGCCAAATAGAACTATTCAAAAAATACAAACATGGAAAACCAACCACAACAAGAACTTAATATAGAACTTACAGAAGAAATGGCTGATGGACAATATGCGAATCTTGCAGTTATTACGCATTCGTTTGCTGAATTTATCATTGATTTTGTGAATGTGATGCCCAATATGCCTAAGTCTAAAGTAAAATCCCGCATTGTTATGACACCCCATCATGCCAAACGATTGATGCGCGCCCTAATTGATAATGTAAAACAATTCGAATCTGCAAATGGTGTTATTAAAGACCAAGAGCCTACAACGATACCATTTACATTAGGTGGTCAAACTGGCCAAGCATAGCGTAAACGTTGACGGATTTTTACCCCAAAAACGTACTATTTGTTTCGGTTTTCAATTTTTTCAATTTTTTCAATGAATAATAAAATTCTTATCCTCGATTTTGGTTCGCAGTTTACACAGCTTATAGCACGTAGTATACGCGAGCTGAATATTTACTGCGAAATACAGCCCTGCACTAAACCTGTATCTTTCGATGACCCTGCTTTAAAAGGCATTATTCTTTCAGGAAGCCCTTTTTCTGTAAATGATTCGGATGCCCCCAAACCGGATATTCGTGCTATAGCACAACATGTTCCGGTACTTGCAGTATGTTACGGAGCGCAGTTGCTGGCACAGCAATCAGGCGGAGAAGTGGGTAAATCCTCTCATCGAGAATATGGTCGCGCACATTTGAAATCAGTAATGCCAAGCCCATTGCTGAATGGCATTAGTGAAGGTTCGCAAGTATGGATGAGTCATAGTGATTCAGTGAAAATTTTGGCAGAAAATTTTGAAATTATTGCTACTACAGATAGTATTCCCGTTGCTGCATTTAAAGCAGCAGATGACTATGCGCCAAATCCTGTTTATGGGATACAATTTCATCCAGAAGTGACACATAGTATAGATGGAAGATTATTGCTTAAGAACTTTATCGTTGATATTTGTGGCTGTGTACAGGATTGGACACCTGCTGCATTTGTTGAAGAAACAGTAGCTAAATTAAAGCAGCAAATAGGTGACAAAAAAGTGGTCATGGCATTGAGTGGTGGTGTTGATTCTACTGTTGCTGCAATGTTGATTCATAAAGCTATTGGCAAAAACCTTTATTGCATTTTTGTAGACAATGGCTTATTGCGCAAAGGGGAATTTGAACAAGTATTACTCGGTTATGAACAGCTTGGGCTTAATACAAAAGGAGTTGATGCAAGTAAACGTTTCTACAAAGAAATGGAAGGTGTTAGTGATCCGGAACAAAAAAGAAAAATCATCGGCCGTTTATTTATAGATGTTTTCTATGAAGAATCACAACAATTGACAGATGTGAGCTTTTTAGGTCAGGGAACG
The DNA here is from genome assembly GCA_002307135.1 of Bacteroidetes bacterium UBA1312. Taxonomy (GTDB): domain Bacteria; phylum Bacteroidota; class Bacteroidia; order Chitinophagales; family Chitinophagaceae; genus Rurimicrobium. The sequence goes on along the minus strand of DBTQ01000034.1, from coordinate 95,347 downwards.
ATATATCCCGATGTTATTGAATCAATGTCTGTACATGGTCCTTCCGCTACGATTAAGTCTCACCACAATGTAGGTGGGTTGCCGGAAATTATGCATCTGTCATTGGTAGAGCCATTACGTTTCTTATTCAAAGATGAGGTGCGTAAAATAGGAAAGGAGATGGGCATTGAACATCTATTCATTGGGCGTCATCCGTTTCCTGGTCCTGGTTTGGGCATTCGTGTATTAGGCGCTGTTACCGAAGAGAAAGTGAAAATGTTGCAGGAAGCAGATGCCATCTATATCAATCTTTTACGCGAATGGAATTTGTATGACAAAGTATGGCAGGCAGGAGCTATTTTGCTTCCCGTGCAAAGTGTTGGTGTAATGGGTGATGAGCGTACCTACGAATTTACAGTAGCATTGCGCGCCGTTTCTTCAGTAGATGGAATGACCGCAGATTGGGTTCATTTACCGTATGAATTTTTGGCACAAGTATCCAACGATATTATTAATCGGGTAAAAGGTATCAATCGCGTGGTGTACGATATTAGCTCTAAACCGCCGGCTACTATTGAGTGGGAATAATTATTGCTACTTAAATAGACGAGTTCATAAAATTATATGCTAAAAGAATGCTTTTGAAACACAAAATACTGATATTACTTGCTTTATTATTGCTGTGTAATGGCTATAGTAACATCGCTTCTGCCCAATTCTGGATCAGAAAGGATAAAAAGACCAGTAAATATAGTAAACCTAAAAGTAGCAATACTCCGAAGCCTGTCGTAAAGTCAAAACTAAATTCAGAAAAACCTAAGAAAATAAGAACTGTTGTTTATCCTAAAACGGTTAAGAAAAATCGATATAGGATTGATATTATGATCCCTTTGTATGTTGATGAATTGGTGAAAAATGATAAAATTGCATTCAAAGGAAAAATACCTGAAAAGGCACAAGGGGGCATTAATTTTTACGAAGGGATAAAATTGGCTGTTGATACGTTGACACATTTGGGCTATAAAATGGACGTTTACGTACACGATGTCAGTGCCGCAGAGTCTTCAGTTGAAAAATTATTATCGAAAGATAGCTTACACAATAGTGATTTAATAATCGGATTTGTACCTGGTGGGCAAGTCGCTCTTCTGGCCAAATATGCTCAAACAAAGCATATAAATTTTGTTTCTGCTTTTTCTCCTTCTGATGCTAATGTCAAAGACAATCCCTATTTTTTATTACTTAGCCCTACATTACAGACACACTGCAATTTCCTGCTCAGCAAAATCAGTGGTAAATATCCTAAAGAAAATATTGTTATCTATCATCGCAATAAAGTAGCACTGGATAGCACTGCATACAGCTACCTCACAAGTGATGGTGAATTAAAACAAGTTAAGGAAGTAGATTGTAACACGCTGCCGGATTCCACTAAACTTACATTATTATTTGATAGTGTTGGCACTAACGTGGTGATAATGCCTATCATGGATAATCAATATGCGGAATCTCTGCTTAAACAGCTCAATGATAATTTTCCCGAATTTCACTTTGAGATATATGGTATGCCGTCTTGGAAAGCAATGATAAGTGGCAAAAAAGCAGGTGCATTTGATGATAATATCGATATTAACCTGAGCGCACCATATTATTTTGACCCAACCGTTTCGTCCGGTCAAACATTAGCAAATAGGTATAAACAATTGTACAGCAATAAACCAAATGAAATGGTATATCGCGGTTTTGAAACCACATATTGGTTTGCCGACCTACTTCATAAATACGGTACTATTTTCAATGAAAAGGTAAACGACAATGGTATGGCCATATTTACTCCATTCGATTTGAAACCTAAATGGGATAAAGACAATAACTTTTATTATAATGAGAACAAACACCTCTATATATTTCATTACCAAGCTGGCAATGTTCTTGTAGAGCAATAGTTGATAAAATTGTTCAAATCCAACATACCTCTAAAAAAATAAACAAAACAATAATTCTATGAAAAAGAAGCAACTAATAAAATTAGCGAGTGTATTAATGCTTTCAGTAAGCACATTTAGTACTTATGCACAAACCTTGAAAGTGCCGGCACCAAGCCCTAATCAAACCTTAAAGCAAAGTTTCGGATTGGGTGATATTTCATTAGACTATTCAAGGCCAACAGTGAAAGGTCGTGTAATCTTTGGTGATCTTGTACCTTATGGAAAAATATGGCGTACAGGAGCAAATGGAACAACCAAAATAACTTTTTCTGATGATGTAAAATTTGAAGGGAAAGATGTTAAAGCAGGTACTTATGGATTATATACAATACCCGGTCAGGAATCTTGGACAATAATGTTGTACAATGATCTTACATTATCAGGTAATGTAGCTAACTACAAAACAGAAAATGAAGTACTTCGTGTAACTGTAAGACCGAAATCAATAGAAAATAAAGTGGAGTCGTTTACGATAGGTTTGGCAAAAGTAATGCCGACTTCTGCAACATTAGAATTGACTTGGGATAGAACACGCGTGCCTATTAAAATCACTACCGATATTGATAGCCGAATTATGAAAAATATTGATGCAACAGTAAATGCAGATACGCGTCCGTATTTTCAGGCTGCGAATTACTATTATGATAACGGAAAAGACCTCAATCAGGCTAAACAATGGGTTTTGAAAGCAATGGAGCAAAACCCAAAAGCATTTTACATAAAAATGTTGCAAGCCAAAATAGAAATGAAAATGGGTGATAAAGTGGCGGCGGTAGCTAGTGCAGAACAAGTGATAGTGTTGGCAAAAGAAGCTAAAAACGATGACTACGTGTTACTTGCACAAAAATTAATCAGCAGTGCAAATGCTAAGTAACTAAATAATAGAACGCAATAAAAAAATCCTGTGAACATATCACAGGATTTTTTTTTATTGTATCCAATGGGTTTACAGTGTTAGTTCATAGCATCGATCAGTTCTAATTTACCCACCATTTCTTTAAGTAATTCCGTGTCATTATTTCTGTTGTTGATACCCATGGAATAGCCATTATAGGTACTTAACAGATTTAAACAGCTTTCCACTTTGTGTAAAGTCCATTTTTGAGACAAGGCCATTATTTCCGCTACTCTGAAGGGCGGTATTCCTATAGCACTGGCTAAATCTTTTTCACCTTTTGCTCTGGCATAAATTGCTTTGTACAATGTATTGAAATGATTATACAAAAATACCGTTAGCAGTGCCATGGGAGCGGCTTTTGGGTTGGCGATAAAATAATTAAGAATACGATACATCTTTTCTTTATTGCCTGATGAAAACGTATTCGTAAATTCAAATATATTGTACTCCCGACTAATGCCAATATATTTTTGTATCAATGCAGCACTTAATTCTTTTTCGTCGGGTACATTGATTCGAATCTTTTCAATTTCGTTCGCAATTTTTTGTAAATCATTACCTAGATAAGTGCTCAACAAATCTGCTTCTTTTTGTCCAATACGGAAGCCCTGTTCCTCACCAAATGCCTGTATCCATTGAGGCATTTGTGTTTCCTTTATCTTGTCTGATGTAAAAACTAAACCATGCTCCTTCGCAAATTTTACTACTTTACTTCGAGCATCGGCTTTCTTATTCCTGTATTCTATTAGCAATACTGTCGTTGGCGATGGTTGAGCAAGATAACCTGAGAGTTCGTTAAAGCCATTCATTGCTGCCGCATCCTTTAATATGACTACTTGTCTTTCGGCAAACATTGGAAAACGACGACATGCGTTAACTACATCGGCCCAACTAACCTCCCTGCCGTATAAGACAGAAAGATTGAAGTCGCGTTCCGATGGTTGCAAAATTTTATTTTCAAATAATGCAACAATTTTGTCTAAATAATAAGATTCTTCACCATCTATCAAATAAATCGGTAAATATTGACCCTTACTGATCGACTGAATTATTTTCTTGTAATCAGCATTCATGATTCATCATTATTTAAAAAAACTGGTATTGGATGAACATCAACTTTTCCGGAAAGATGTAGAAATACCTTAGCAGTTGTTAGTACATCTTGCAAACAATAAGTTGCAATACGCGCCGGATTTCTTTCTTCCCAATATACACGTGACACCATGCTGCCATCAATGTCATTTTTAGGCGAAGGTATGTTAAGCACTTCGGCGAGTAGTGATAATGAAGTATAATGTTTGTAATCGCCAAATTTCCAAAGTTCAAGTGTGTCAATATTAGGATTTTCCCATGGTTTTTTATTGCCCAACTGTAAAACAGCCGGGAGCGGAATACTATTAATAATCATACGCCGGCAAATAAACGGTAAATCAAATTCTTTAATGTTATGCCCACAAAATTTCATGTCGTTGTAGCTTAACAGGAAGCGTTGAAGTATGGACGAAAAGTTATTTAACAATACTTTTTCGTTGTCGTTAGAGATGGATTTTAACCTTAATTTCCACTCATTTTCTTGTAAAATAAGACTCCCTATTCCGATACAAACGACCTTTGAAAATTCGGAAAAAATACCTGCTTTCTCTCCGAAAAGCCTTTCTGGTCTTGCATCTTCATTTGTGTCTGTTCTTAACGTTTTTGACTTTTTGGTCCACAGTGATTGCATATTTTCATTGAGCTGTGTGTAGTCGGCTACAATAGGCACTGTTTCAATATCAATAAACAGTATGCGTTTCAATTGTTCGTTTGTCATCGAATGATTTTTACATTTGCGGTATTAACCTCAATAAAAATTTATAATTATGAATCAGGAATCCAGTCAACCGACTCCGGTATCGCAAGTTAGTAATACACCTCCTAAAAAGAATTTTACATGGTTGCTTTTGGCCATTATAGCTGTACTGCTTGTTGGTAACATTTATCTTTTCATGAGTAAAAGTAAAGTTTCCGAACAAAATACTTTCCTCATTAATGAAAATACAGATATTAGCTCCGCAAAGGATACTCTGCAACGCCAATTTGACGCTGCAAATGTAAGGTTAGATGAACTTACTGGAAAAAATGCGGCATTAGATAGTATGCTTCAGCAAAAGGATGGTGAAGTGGGTAAATTGAAAAATGAAATCAAATCATTGTTGAGCAAGAAAGACGCTTCTGTTGCCGATTTGAAAAAGGCTCAATCGCTTATCGCTACATTAAGAGGAAAAGTAAAGACCTACGAAGATCGTATTGCTGAGCTGGAAGGTGAAAATACTAAACTAACGACAACCAACAAAACGTTGAATACGCAAAAAGACTCAGTTGTAGGTGCTGCTGAACAATTGAAAAAAATTGGTTCGGTATTACATGTTTCTAATATTAAAATGGAGCCAATCAAACTTAAGAGACATGGTACTAAAGAAGTAGAAACAACGAAAGCGAAACGCGTTGATATCTTACGAATCATATTTGATATAGACGAAAATCGTATTGCAGAAAGTGGTAGTAAAGAAATTTATATTCTTATTACGGGTCCGGATGGTAAATTGTTGAGTAATGCAGCTTATGGCTCTGGTGTAACTACTGATGCAGATGGTGCTACGCTTAATTATACACTGGTGAAAAAAATAAACCTTGAAAAAGGACAACAATTGAGCAATGTTGGTGTTGATTGGAAACAAGACAGCGATTACAAAAGAGGTGAATATTCCATAACATTCTATAATGGCGGTTACAAAATAGGTACAGGAAGTGTAACCTTGCGCTAGAGTAATAATTTTTTAAAATAATAAAGAGCGATTTGGATTCATATTCCAAACCGCTCTTCATTTTTAAGATATGATTGAGTAATAATTTGTATTTTGGAAAAAAAATTTTAACTTGCCTCTTCGTAATTCCTTGTGTTAATTTTTTTTAACTCAATAGGTAGCGACAACACTTGAAAAAATAATTGAAGGAGTAAGCTGAAAATCCTATTTGAGAGTAAGCGAAATTTTGATCAATCAAACCTGATTGTTATGAAAAAACTATTTACCTTTTTGAAAGCAACAACTGTATTGCTATGCTTGCTTTTGAGCCAAACAACAATTGCTCAGCCTTACATGATACCAGGGGTATCGTTTGTAGCGTTTGATGCCACTCTTGCCCCTTATCCGGGTTACTCTGCATTTACTTATTTGGGTGGTTCTGCTACTAGGGTTTCTACCCTTGAGACTGATGACGCAGTTGCCACTATTCCAATAGGGTTTACTTTTATTTTTGACCCTGCATTACACAGTAAATCTTGCACAAGTGTTACTGCGTCATCAAATGGGTGGTTAAAATTTGGAGGAGCTACTAATTCATATCCAAAGGTTAGCTCTGCGGGTAACAATACCATGCCAGGGTTATGGCCTTTTTGGACTGATATGAGTGGTGTAGGTGGTACTGCAAGTTATAGAACAGACGTATTGTCGAGTGGAAATAGAGTGTTTACCATGGAATGGAAAAACTGGCGTTGGGATAATGCCGCTACTACTACTGCAAATATATCATTTCAAGTAAAATTATATGAAGGAAGTAATATAATTGAATATTGGTATAAGCAAGAGGCTGGTTCAGTACCTAGTTCTGCAACTGCATCAATGATTGGATTAGGTTATTCATCAAGTTTCTATCCTGCCCTCCCTGCAACCCCAACGACTTTTGATTATACAATTTTGTCCGATGCATCTGCTGCCCCAACATTAGGTGTTTCCGGATCTTATGGTTCTGCTATTACTTCTCGTCCTGCAACAAATCAAGTTTATCAGTTTTATGAACCTTGTGCAGGCAAACCTTCAGCTGGGATTGTAGGTCCACCAGATAGTGTATGCCCCAATTTACCATTCGTAGTAAAATCATTAGGAGCTACGCCATCACCAATTGCAGGCTTTGGCATTACGTATCAATGGCAGGCTGCTCCAACGGCTACAGGTCCTTGGGGTAATCTTACAAGTACGGCCACTTCTGCATCTTTTCCTACAGGTATTACTACTGATACCTTCTTGCGATTTATTGTAAAATGTACGCTTTCAGGCTTAAGTGATACAACTCCGGTGAAACATATTACTATGATTACTTTACCTTATAACTGTTATTGTTATTCTACTGCTACTGCTGATGTAATTAATGTAAACGTGGGTAATGTAAAAGTGAAAACTGCGAGCGGTGCTATATTACTTAATGTTGGTACAGGCACTCCTGCGTTACTCAACCCCGGGCCTTATGTTCCTTATACTTTGAATACAGGGTTGAGGCCAATAATAGATATCAACAGAGACTCTACGTATCAAATGGGTATAATGGGTATTACCACTGATACTTTTGCATTTAACCCAACCGGTGTTGCAGCTTATATAGATTACAACCATAATGGATTATATGAGTCTCCGGGAGAATTGGCTGTATTTCAGGTATTGAGTGGAACAACCACTAATTTTACAAGTAATTTCACTGTTCCTTCTGCGGCAGCTCTTGGTGTTACTGGTATGCGTGTCATCATGCAAAAGGACTCAACAACTCCAAGTAAAGTATTGCCTTGTGGAGCATTCAATGTTGGTGAAACAGAAGATTATATTGTCAATATCTCTTATCCTAAATGCCCTGGACCAATATCTGCAGGTATTGCATACATAAGTGATACATCTATTTGTCAAAATTATCAAACAACGATATGGGATACAGCTCATGCTCGTTACATGAATGGTATGAGTTGGGTATGGGAATACTCTTTGGACAATGTAAACTGGGCTACAGTTCTTGGTTCATTATCTCATGATACTATTCAACCTGTTGTAAGACAATCTACTTATTACCGCTTACGTACAGTATGTGATTACACACACGATACTGTTCACTCCAATAAAGTTTATATTAAATTGAAACAACCTTATAAATGTTATTGCTTGAGTTACGCAGATGGTGGATCTAATAAACAAGATACCTCGGATATTACCACTGTTATTTTGGATAAATTTGTAATGAATACAGGAGGTCCTCATGTATTGAATCCCAATTCTTATCGCATGCGCACAGATCATACTGATTTACCGGCAATAGAATTGACAATGGGTAAAACATATCCTATTGCAGTGTATCAAACCATGTTGAATAAATGGCACTCTGATGCTAAGATTACAGTGTTCATAGATTATGATCATAATTTGGCTTACGACGCACCTACAGAAAGAGTTTGGGCAGCTCTTTCGACTTCAGGCAACTACTTTATACATGATAGTATCACTATACCAATGACTGTAATACCTAACGTTGAAACCGGTTTACGTTTCATTCTTAACAGTAACACAGGAGCTAATGCAGCTAGTGATCTTGGTTGTGGTACATATACTTCAGGTGAAACTGAAGATTATTTAGTGATTTTCAGAAAGCCAACTACGGGTATTGGTGAAATTACTAATGTAGACAATTTGCAAATTTTCCCTAATCCAACAAGTGATGGTGCGTTTACAGTTTCATTTAGTGCTACAAACCATATTAATCAAGCAACATTATCTGTAACTAACATCACTGGTCAACAAGTATATGGTGAACAATTTAATAATATTGGAGCTACATTCAGTAAGAATATTAATCTTGCCGGTCAGCCAACAGGTGTTTATTTAATAACGCTTATTGCCGACGGTCAAAAATCTATAAGTAAATTAATGATTCGCTAAGAGTTTAGAATTTATGTATTTTACTGCCCAGTTTCTTTTTTTGAAACTGGGCAGTTTTTTATCATTTCAATGGTAATTGTGAATCTTTAGAGAAAAAGGAATTGTTGGGTTTGTAAACTAACGGTTTGCTCATTTATGCGTATAAAGCGAGAACTTGGACGTGTTTTTGTATCGGGAAACGTCGGTGAATATGCCACATTTTATGTAAAAATAAGTACGATAAAAAAGACTAAAAATATTTTGGAAAATAAATAGAAAACCATACCTTCGTTACGTATATTTATTCTAATAACAATGCAACAAGGTAAAGTAAAATTTTTCAATGAAACTAAAGGTTTTGGTTTCATTACGCCCGAAGATGGCAGTCAAGATGTTTTTGTACACGCAACTGGTCTTATAGACAAGATTCGTGAAAATGACAGAGTATCTTATGAATTACAAGATGGTAAAAAAGGATTAAATGCGGTTGATGTAAGAATCATCCAATAATAAATCTCTGAACGATCATTTGAAAGCGAAAGCATCCTCTAAAAGGATGCTTTCGCTTTGTTATATTGATTTGTAAATTGTGCATTTTTATTGTGGCTCCCAACTTTCAAATAATAAATTCAGGAAATGATTTTCCTCTTTGGTAATAACGTTGTCGGCCTTACAAAGCTGGATGGCAAAATCCAACAATTTCATGCGTTCGTCTTTTGTAGAATCATCATAGAAATCATCAATGGATTTTATAAAATGGTTTTCCCATTCGTCTTGTCGAAGGTTACTAATAATAGCCATTTCTTTGTCAAGGCTTATATGAAATGGGAATTCATGGACTAAATAATCTCGGATCACAATATCCTCTTCGTGGTTGAACCGGAAATCAACAGCCGAAAGAATCATTAAAATATGATATCCAGCCATTGTTTTATTCATCCTGTTTGTCGGCATATATTTTAGTGTTATGTGAATTAAAAGCGCTATCGCAATGCTATACAAACAAATTAAGGTTCATTTTTTCGATGAACTAAATAAGTTTATAGTCGTTAACGTTGTGTAGCCAATAATAAATCGAGATCTGTATATTTGACATTAAATTTTCGTGCTATTGATGCTTTTGTAACACAACCTTTATATACATAAACACCATTTCTGATACCCGATTTTGCTTCTATCAATGTTTCCATTCCTCCAAAATCGGACGATTGATTAATTAAAGGCATCAGAACATTGCTAATGGCTCTTGATGCTGTACGAGAAACTCCTGAAGCAATATTAGGTACACAATAATGTATGACATCATAATAGCGGAAAACAGGATGCTCGTGAGTAGTAGGTTTTGATGTTTCGAAACATCCGCCTCTGTCAATACTAACATCAATAATTACAGAACCGGCTTTCATATTACCAACCATAGCTTCTGATACTACCATTGGTGTAACACCATGTAATGGTTTTAGCGCCCCGATAGCTACGTCTGCATTAGATAATTCTTCTGCAAGAACTATTGGGTCTAATACAGATGTGGAACAGCGTCTCCCTATATTGTTTTGCAAGCGCATAAGCCTATAAATAGAATTGTCGAATATGGTTACATTGGCTCCCAATCCTAATGCGGCACGTACAGCAAATTCGCCAACTACACCAGCGCCAATAATAACCACTTTAGCAGATGAAACTCCAGATATGCCTCCTAATAGAACCCCTTTGCCATTGTGCTGATTGCTTAGATATTGTGCAGCAGTAAGTATTGCCGAATTGCCTGCAATTTCACTCATAGAACGGACAATCGGGTAGGTGCCGGAATCATCTTTTATGGACTCAAATGCAATCGCAATAATTTTTTTATGCATTAATTGCTCTAACATTTTTGCTTTCAAAAATGGTAGATGTATGGGAGAGAGTATTACCTGATTGGCTTGCAATAACAAAACTTCTTCTTCTGATATTGGCGCAGATTTAATGATGGTGCTTGCCTTATATACTTCAGATTTATTGTATGCAATTCGAGCACCGGCTTCGCTATAGTCACTGTCAAAATAAAATGAACCTTCACCCGCATTGGATTCTACTACGACCTCATGCCCATTATTTATAAGAACAGAAACAGACTCAGGTGTCAATGCCACGCGATTCTCTTGAAAAGACGATTCTTTAGGTATCCCTACAAATAGCTTCTTTCTCTTGGGTAATATTTCTAGAGTTTCTTCTAGTGGGATATAAGAAAACGAAGGTGAAACAAATGCTTTCTGTGCCATAGTATAATTATCTTATTTAGCAACTGAACGAGAAAATTACAACAACTATTTTAATAAATAAAGCATTTTAAAAAATTATACACACTAAGTGTTTTGTTCTTCTACGTTTATTGTTAAATATATATGTTAAGAGTTCAAATAATCCGTTTATTTTTGCTGAAATCTATTAATCCTAATAATGTTACGACAGAGTCAGCAACAACGCTTACTGCAAAAATTGTCGCCGCAACAAATTCAGTTTCTGAAATTGTTGCGAGTACCAACTATTGAGATGGAGATGCGGATAAAGGAGGAAATGGAAATTAACCCGGCTCTTGAATACAATGAAGAAGTGCAAACCCAAGAGGATGATATTTATAAGACAAATGAAAATGATGAATTTGAAAGTTTGGACGATGCATCACTCAAAGATGATGATGCTGAAAAAATAGATATTGACGATTATATAAGAAATGAAGGCGACGATTCGGGGTATGATTATTCAGGTGATAATGAAAAAAACTCCTCATTTAGCATTCGTTATGAAGCAGGATTTCATCAATATTTGCTTGATCAGCTTAGTATGCTGTATTTAGATGAACAACAGATAAAAGTGGCTGAACAAATTATTGGTAGTATTAACGATGACGGGTACTTAGCAAGAGAAGTGAATGCTATTGTAGACGATTTGGCTTTTGGCCAAAATATAATTGTAAGTGCTGAAGAGGTAGTGGATATTATCAAACAAATACAAACATTTGACCCTCCTGGCATTGCTGTATATACACTTCAAGAGTGTCTGATTTTGCAGTTAAAAAGAATTGATCAATTTAGTGTTGCCGTTAAAAATGCAATAGAAATATTAGAAAAATACTACGATTCTTTTGTGCGCAAGCACTATGATAAGATTCTGCGTGGAATGAATATTGATGATTCGCAATTGAAAAATGCCATTGCAAGCATATTGAAATTAAATCCTAAACCGGGCTTAGCATTTGAAGGTAATTCGCAAAACAATAATTATGTAATTCCTGATTTTTTTGTAGATAATAATGAAGGTGTGTTGGAAATAATGCTCAATTCCAAAAATGCGCCGGAGTTGCGGATATCTGAAGGTTTCAAAGAAATGCTGACAACCTTTGAGAAAGGAGAGAAAAAAGATAAAAAGCAAAATGAGGCAGTATCATTTATAAAGCAAAAATTGGAATCGGCTCAATGGTTTATTAACTCTATAAAGCAGCGGCAGACAACGTTGTTACATACTATGAATGCGATCGTTACTTTTCAACGACAATTTTTTCTTTCGGGTAATGAAACTAGTTTAAAGCCGATGATATTAAAGGATATTGCTGAGATGACCAATCTTGATATTTCTACAGTTTCGCGTGTTGCCAATAGTAAATTTGTTCAGACACAGTATGGGACTTTCTCGCTTAAATACTTCTTTTCTGAGGGGATAACTATGGATAACGGGGAAGAGGTATCTAATAAAGAAATCAAGAGTATTTTAGCAGAAATTGTGAGTATAGAAGACAAGCGTCAGCCTCTGCGCGACGAAGATATTATGGATATACTTGCTCAAAAAGGTTATAACATATCTCGACGAACTGTAGCCAAATACAGAGAGCAATTGATGATACCCGTTGCTCGTTTGCGGAAGGAAAATTAGTGCAGAATTAATCGTAATATTTCCAATGATTTTAATCCCGAAAGATGCTGTGTATGGTGTTGTAGAAACTGTATATACCAATCTAGTAAACGATTTCGCATCGCCGAATTCATTGGGATGCTTGTCAGTTCTTTTATAGATTCTATTCGTATTAGTTGAGCAATAGCTGTAATGTCATCATCATAAAGAGCAAGTCCAGCCATTGGTGGTTGGTTGCTGAACGTTCCTTCAATTGAATCGAGAAAAGGCGTTTGTGTAGAATAATTCCCTAATACATTATATCCTAAGTGTTTGCCGCATTGAATGATAAAAAACAATGGATAATTGGCTGCACTTGCAGTATTCACATTGTCAAGACTAATAAAATAATGGTAGGCAAAATCGAATAGTTCGGGCATTGGCTCTTCTTGAGGTAAGAGCCGTTGAAGTAATTCCACCGAAAACGTAGCAATACTATTCTTAATAATTTCTTCTTGAATTGATTTATAGATAAATGCTGCTTGAAATTCACGGATATGCTGCAAATTTCTGTTTGGTTTATGATCCGCAACAAAATCCAATAAAGAAGAAACTTGTAACAATCCTGCACGGAGATTTTTTTTCTGGTTACTTCGTACACCTTTTATCATATAGGCACATAACCCATACTCTTCAGTAAATATATTGCAGATAAGACTCGTCTCCCCATATTTTATTGAGCGAAGTACGATGCCTCGAGTTTTTTGGAGCATTTTATTTTATAAATACCATCTTACCGACGAAGGTTTCTGTGCCTGTAGTATTGCTTGCAAAAATAAGGAAGACTCCGGATTGTGGTCTGCGACCAGTATAATCTAAACCATTCCATATAGCTTGACCACCTAGTGCTTTGGTACGATAGACAAGTTGACCTGAAATATCCGTAATACGAACATCCCCATTTTCTACCAGACCTTTTATTGCTATTGTTCCTGAGTAATTGCTAGGCACAGGGTTGGGGTATACAATTACATTGACATTGCTAGTGCCTCCATCAGTAGCAGTGCTCCTGTAGCTTACCAGGCCTTCTGCAGTGCCTATATATACATCACCTGTTATCGGATCAATTTTAATTACTTGGATAGTGTTAGAAGGTAGCGGGCTATTGTCAACAGTAAAACGTTTAATTATTTTGCTTGCATCCTCAGATATAAGCCATACGCCATTGTTAGTGCCCACCCATTTACGATTGGCTCCATCTACAGCGATCGATTTTACTATTTCACCGGCGAATAGATAGCCGGCAAATTGATCATATTGTACGACTCTTATTTCAGCTTCGCAAAGACCGCTTGTAACCTGATCGGGGCAGTTAATAATACCAATGCCATTATTAGTGCCGATCCAGATTGTACTTTTCTTGTCATTCACTAAACAAGTGACAGAGTTGTCTGGAAGATTGCCTGAACCTTTTCCCATTACTAACCAACTATGACTGTCATCTGAGGTATTGGCAATTGTTCTATTATCATTATACACCAGCAAACCACCACCCGCTGGGGAAAAAAACCATTTTTGATTATAATCATCTACAATGACGCTTGCTGCACCATTTGACCAATATCCTCCTGTGTGACTTGGTAATGAAAATTTGTACCAATTACCATCTTCCGAGGACCTCGCTACTAACTCATGAGGTGCATTGATCTGCGTTGCCCATAGATTATTATATTGATCAAAAGCAACACCACTAACACGATAAGAGCTCGCATCTGCTAAATTTGGTTCAAAGATACCCTCTCGGTATATACCCCTTGTGTTATCAGTTTTCAAATAAAATAGCCCATCAACGAGGGACGCAATATATAAAGTATTATCTGTGGGATCTTTTGCAAGCCTTATTGCGTCACGCATAGGGTTTGTCGGTGTAAAATTATTACCCGGATAGCTAGTCCATGTGCTATTTTCAAAAATAGAAATGCCACTCGAATTCAGCGCAATATTCCACCTGTCATCATAAGAGCCATGCGCAACATATACTTTATTGTTTTCTGCAATTATATCATACGTGCCAACACTTGCCGGCCCTTGTGGTGTAATTGTAAGTGATTTGCTTCTTAGACCCCAATTGATATCAGCTAACCAAATATTACCATCAAGAGTTTGCGTTGCTTGCATTGGCTGGCTTGATCCGAATGAATCAATTAATTTATAATTATTATCCATTGTATAAGCAGATCCGTAAAATATACTTGTATCGTAAGCAGAAATAATTAAAGCATTATTAGCAGAATCTAGATGTTGAACGATGTTCTTTGCTCGAGAATATGCATATGCAAGTGTATCATTGTTGATAACAAACACAGTGTCTGCATTAGCAACAAATATTTTCCCCATTGCATACGTTGTATATTTGAAACTACGAGTAGAGTCTAGTATTTGCCAAGTAGTAGAAGATTGTATGAAGGGATTGTTTTTGGATGTTTTGAATAAGCCTTTATCTGTGGTAGCATAAAAATAATTGCTATTAGCTGATAACCCTTTTACAGCCATTGTTTGTCCCGCTCTGGTAAAAGTGTAAGTTTCTTTCACTTCTTTTTTGGTAAGGTTAAGCACAATGATACCAATTCCTGTACTCAAATATGCTAGTCCATTTTCAGTATAAATATGATAGATTTTTTTGTCGCCGGTAATAGCTTTGAGTTTTAGGTAAGGTATGTTATAAAAGCTTTCATTTTGGAATAAATCAATATTGCTGTTTGAATAAGCTAAAATACTTATGTCAGAGGTAACATCATGTGCTACATACGCCATTCCTACGTCTGCCATCCCTTCCACTTTGCTGTATGTGCTGGTTTCTTTCCCCACAAGATCATAGGTAAAGAAACTTTGCTGACTAGCAACAAACAGTTTGCTGCCATTGGTGGCAACACTGATTACTTTGTTATAGGGTAAATGCGAACGCCATTGGTCAATAGGTCTATTTTGTGCTTTCATTGCAATATTGATAAATAGAAAGCAGAATAGAGGAAAAATTATTTTTCGGAAGTTCATAAGATGATAAAACGTTGATCAAATATATTTAAAAACGCAGATTAGTCTTTAGTTATTGTTTGTCAGAAGGTATTCTATTGTTTTAGCAAAAAAAGCATGTTCCAAAAGACCGATTCGTTTGGCTAGAGTTTCAGCATTATCACCTTCGTGTATTGAACAATGCGCTTGAAGAATATGATTTCCTTCGTCGTAATGTTCATTGACATAGTGTATCGTAATGCCAGATTCTTTTTCACCAGAAGTAATAACTGCATCATGTACATGATGTCCATACATACCTTTGCCACCATACTTTGGTAAAAGAGAAGGATGTATATTTATTATTTTACCTGAAAAAGCTGTAATTAATATATCAGGGATTTTCCATAAAAACCCGGCAAGGACAATTAGGGAAGGTTTGTATTCTTGAATTTGTACAACGAATAGTCGCTCTTTAAATGTTTGTTTGTCAACCAATAAAAATGGAATATCATATTGCTCAGCAATATTAATGACACCTGCGTTCGGATTATTACAAACGATTAAAGAAACTTTTGCTGTTCCTGTTTTTTTAAAATATTGTATAATTGCTTCTGCATTGGATCCTCTACCTGACGCAAATATTATTATGGATTGCATATCGACTATAAAATCTGTTTTTAGAGGGTAAAAGTACGATTAATGTTGACCTTTATGCGCAAGAATGTCTAATTGTGTACTTAATAATGCTAGTTTTCAAATTTTATGGCTTTCTTCTGTATTTGCTTTAATTATTAGTTCTGTTATACCGTAATTTTGGGCGATCAATTAAATAGATTTGCTGAGTTAGCATACTTTAATTGGGCAAGAAAAATTAAAAATAAATATGACAGAATTCAGGCCTCAGAGATTTCAGGTTTTACCTACGGTCGTCAAAAATTTACTAATCATTAATTCAATCATGTTGTTGATTGATAGTGTGTTGGAATCACGGGGTATCAACTTATCTAATTATCTAGGATTACATTATTGGAGCTCACATTACTTTAGAGTTTGGCAGTTACTCACACACATGTTTATGCATGGTAATTTGACGCATTTATTGTCTAATATGTTTGCACTTTGGATGTTTGGCAGTATTCTTGAAAATATATGGGGAGCCAAGCGTTTTTTGATATTTTATCTTGTTTGTGGGCTAGGAGGTGCCCTTTGTCATCTAGGTATTCTGGGTTTTGAATATGGTGCAATTGAAAAAGCATTTCTTGTCTATCAACAGAACCCTACTGTTGATCATTTTGCTCAATTTTTAGCACAGCATGTCAACAACAACCATCCGGATGCATACCTCAATTATTTCTTGCAAAATTGGGAACATAATCCTTTTAATCCAGCCTTTGTGAATCAATCCACTATGCTTGTCAATCAATATTTGCATGGTGGTGCCACACCAGATGGTCAATATTTTTTTAATGGAATACTCAATGAAGCAACGGTTGGCGCATCAGGAGCAGTATTTGGGTTATTATTTGCATTTGGTTACCTGTTCCCTAATACGGAGTTGTATATATATTTCTTGTTTCCTTTGAAGGCTAAATACTTTGTCACACTTTATGCTTTGTTCGAACTGTATTCTGGAGTCAGTAATTCAGCGGGCGATAATGTTGCCCATTTCGCACATTTGGGTGGAATGTTGTTTGGCTTCTTTTTGCTAAAATATTGGAATGCAAAAAACAGAAAATCATTTTTTTAAACTTACTCAGCATGGGGAAACAAGGCTTTCGCAAATTTCAAATTCCGACCTATAATCGTAATGCAGTTATACAATTGGTGGCTGCCAATGGTGTAGGTTTTGTTGCTGTTAAATTGGTATGGATAACACTTATTATTTACGCTGTACCAATACCTCGAGCTCATGAGCTTACCTTTGACTATATAGGTATTGCGAATCTTGCGGTCATAAAGGAACGGTGGTGGACTGTTTTGAGTTACGGTTGGTGTCATAGGGGTTTTTGGGAATGGCTGAGCAATATGCTTTGGCTTTATTGTTTTGGTAGTGTCGTGCAATCATTAATAGGATACAAACAAATCATTCCTCTCTTTGTTTATGGAATTATATTGGGTGGTCTAGCATTTGCAGGAGTTCAATTGATACCAATGGCATTGCTGCCTGTTGGCACATTGGTAATGGGCGCACAGGCGGGAATTATGGCATTAATGGCTGCTGCCATTACCTTGTCTCCCAAGTATAGGGTGTATCTTAGTGATTATTTCAGCATTCCATTAATGTTTTTAGCGGCACTTTTTGTTGCGCTTATGTTACTCAATACAGCTATGAATATAGCTTCGATAACAATGTTATTGGCTGGTGCTTTTATGGGATTTGTCTATATAAAAATTTTGCAAGCAGGTTATAAGCCCGGCGAATGGGTATATCGTTTTTATGATAAGATGGATACTGCACTTACTCCTAGTGAACAAATCAATAAACATCGAAATCGTAATGCTGTGCTTCAGGCAAACGGTTCAAGTAAGGTGGTAACATCACAACAAAAGATAGACCAGCTACTTGATAAAATTAATCAGAAAGGCTACGATGGACTTACGGCTGAAGAAAAGGAACTGTTGAAAAAGGCGAGCGAATAGGCTCAAAACTGACATATTGGGTTCAACTTTTGCCGTAATGGCATTATTTTTGTTTTGGCTCATAAGTTGCTATATCTTAGTATTAGTACAATATTTTAACTCCATAAAATAAACAAACATGAATTCGAACGAATTTCGCAAGTATGCTATCAAACATCACGGTATCAGTAGTCTTACTGTTGATAGCTATACATCGGCAATGAATGCCAAAATGCCTACTAATCTTACACCTTACATTATTGAAGAACGCCCAATGAATGTGGCATCTATGGACGTTTTCTCCCGCTTGATGATGGATCGGATTATCTTTTTAGGAGAGGGTATCAATGATTATGTTGCCAATATTGTTACCGCTCAAATGCTATTTCTAGAAAGCACAGATCGTAATCGCGACATCCAGATGTACCTCAATAGCCCAGGGGGCAGTGTATATGCAGGTTTGGGTATCTACGACACTATGCAAATCATCAATCCTGATGTATCGACTATTTGTACGGGTATTGCGGCATCTATGGCTGCAGTGTTAATGTGTGCAGGTACTAAAGGTAAACGTACTGCACTCAAACACAGTAGAGTGATGATACATCAACCACTAGGTGGAGCAGAAGGTCAGGCTAGTGATATTGAAATCACGGCACGTGAAATAGGCAAATTGAAAAAGGAGCTCTATGAAATTATTGCTGAGCATAGTGGACAAAAATTTGCAAAAGTTGAAAGAGATAGTGACCGCGATTATTGGATGACAGCAAAAGAAGCTAAGGATTATGGCATGGTGGACGAAGTTTTAGAGCGTAATCCTCGCAAAAAAATCGAAGAAACTAAATAAAAAGATCTTCAATTTGAGTAATAAAAATGGCAGTCACATTCAAGTGACTGCCATTTTTATTGCGATTCCTAAACAAACACCATGAATATAAATAATTTGTGCGTACCTATTTTTAAATACGAAAATTGATACTTGTATAATATAAGGTGGAGCAACTAGAAACAGTGAGAAACCAGCAGGTAATACGAATAACCACTAAAATTTAAAAAAATGATTAATTCGATCATTTTTTAGTTCACTCTTTTATAGAAGTGTAGTATTGTTTAAACCAAGTATAGTTAATAAAATATTTATATGTATATTTGTCATTTTATAATTTATACTTAATAATTTGTCATTTTTTATTTCTGTAAAAATGTATTTTTTCAAATGTTTTTTAATTCTAATAAATATTAATTGTTTTATTTTTGTTGTTCATTTATAAATTGTTATATTGATATTTGTTCACAATAAATTTGAGTAATGAGGCTCCTTATCAAATATTAGTGCTATCCAATAGTCTTAAAATATTTATTAAATCACATGTTATTTAATTTTAAATTAAAATAAAAAATTTCAAATAATTTTGAAATGCAAATACTAACACTTAAGTTTGCTCTACCAATATAAAATGAAACGGAGTAACCGAAAACCGTAAGAAAAGAGTAGGTATAACCAATAACCGATAAAATTTTAAAAGATGAGCGTAATCACTAGCTTGCTGCACACCCTTTTGGGTCTTTTGGGTCTATAAGCTGACCGACGGAACAAAAAAAGAGCCATTCGCTTAGCGAATGGCTCTTTTTTTAAATAAGCTCAAGATGTGTTTGTAAAACATCAAGGATTTTTTGAAATTGAGATGGCTATTATTCAGCATTGTTTAATGTAATAAAGCTTAGATACGCTGCAAATTCCATCGATTTATTTTTGTAGTCTAAAGCTCATTTACTCTTTTGCCAACATAATCTGTAAATTTTTCGTGCTTTGCTTCGCCAACCATTTGCTTACCATAAACACTATTATGACCCGACAATAAATAGGAAACAACACATGCTATTGCCACATATACACCGCATTCACTGCCAAATAATTCCATCGCCATAAGGCTACAAGCTAAAGGTGTGTTGGTAGCTCCTGCAAATACGGCCACAAACCCCATGCCTGCCAAAAGCGCGCTAGGTAAAGGGATGACAAAAGATAAAGCGCTTCCTAAAGTTGCACCAATAAAAAACAAGGGTGTTACTTCTCCTCCTTTAAATCCTGCAGCCAGCGTTAGAATAGTAAAGGCCATTTTTAATACAAATACATAAACAGGGAGTTGTTCATTAAATGATGAAACAATAGTCGGAATGCCTAATCCGATGTATTTACTTGTACCAATAGCACCAACGGCAAGTGCGACTATAATACCGCCAATCAATGGACGAAACGGAGCATATTTAATTTTTGTTTTGAAAATAGAGCTCGTATAATGAATGGTTTTGCTGAATGTTGCGGCACACAATCCAAAAGTAATCCCGGCAAGAATAGCAAAAAAGATATTCTGAAAGGAAATTTGTGGAATGAAGTCTATATGATAATGTGTATGAATAACCTGCCAAAATTTGGTGACTAAGTCTGCAATAATAGCTGATGCAAATGCCGGAAATATGGCATCGTATTTTATTTTACCAATCAGAAAAACTTCTAAGCCAAAAATGGCTCCTGCAAGTGGTGTGCCAAAAACTGAACCAAATCCGGCAGCTATGGCCGCAATGATGAGTATTTTTCTTTCACTTTCGTTTAATCGAAAAGGCTTACTGAATTGATCGGCAATAGCACCTGCCATTTGTAGTGCAGTACCCTCTCGGCCTGCCGAACCTCCGAATAAATGTGTAGCCATGGTACCTATATATACAAACGGAGCCATGCGGAAAGGAATAATTTCTTTAGGGTTGTGAATAGTATCGATAAGCAAATTATTGCCAGCTTCAATGTCTTTTCCTAAATACTGGTACAACAATCCAATAGACAATCCTGCGATAGGTAAGAATGAAATTAACCATAAATGACGCTCTCTATAGTTGGTTACCCAATCTAATGATTTTAAAAAAACTGCCGAAGACGAACCGACACAAATACTAACTACTGTACTAATAAGTAGCCATTTGATTATATATACTGTTGCTGGATAGCGTCTGAAAAAAGCCTGTATTTGAAGCTTAAATTTTATATCCAAAGATTTTCTTTTTTTTATTGACATACTTACCCTGATTAAATGAGGTTACATTTATAATCAGGCGCCATCAGCTTCTTAGGGCGGTTCAATTAGGAAGACACCATTTCCTTTTTTCGAATGATCACAAAGATAATAATATTTGGGTACTACAAGCGATGTTCATTTTATAACTTGCAGACCTCAATAATACCTTCAAACAGAGGAATCATGGATATTTTAGGTCAGGCAATAGCCGATTTTCACAACAATATTAGAATGCATAAGCTTTGGGTGCATGACAATCATGGTCCAAAAGTGGAGATGCTGGTTGAACTGTATTTTAGAAATGAAGAGATGATGCCTGAATTAGAGCTGACGGCTTTGAAGTTATGTAAAGGCAGCGTGTTGGATATTGGTGCAGGAGCGGGTAGTCATGCATTATGGCTTCAGGATAGGGGTTTTGATGTTACTGCATTAGATATTTCTCCTTTGGCAGTGTCAACAATGCAAGATCGCGGCTTAAGTCTCGTTTTACAACAAGATATTTTTGAGTTTTGCGGGCGAAAGTTTGATACGCTATTATTAATGATGAATGGAATTGGGCTTACAGCATCAATTAATGGTTTACGTCGTTTTTTGTCACATGCCAAAACATTGCTCTCGTTTGGTGGTCAGCTATTATTTGATTCTTCAGATGTAGCTTACTTATATGATGAGGGGATACCAAATACAGGGCAATATTACGGTGAAATAAAATGTCGGTATGAATATAAAACGTTGAAAACTGATTGGTTCACTTGGCTTTACATTGACCAAAAAATGTTAGAAAAAATAGCGAGGGAAGAGGGCTGGAAGACTGAAATATTATTTGAAGACGGAGATGACCAATATCTTGCAAGGTTGCAGTTATTGAACTAGATTCCATATTTCCCAACCTTTTTCTGCTTGCAGCAATAACATTTCCATGCCGTTTTTTACAGCTGCATTTTGTTGTTTACCTTTTCGTAAAAAGAGTGTTTCTGCCGGATTGTAAATAAGATCGAATAATAAATGTTGAGCTCCGATGTATTGATATGGTATTAGCGGGCATTCATCCACGTTGGGATACATGCCCTGTGGTGTGGTATTGATGATTAAATTGTGCTGTTGAATTATATTTCGATCCACTTGTTGATAGCTGATTGTATGGGGTGATTTTTTACGTGTAACAATCAGATATTCGATATTGAATTGTTGCAAAGCAAATTTTACTGCCTGAGCAGATCCACCGTTACCAAGGATGAGTGCTTTGTAGTGTTGTTGGTTTATTAATGGTCTTAAACTTTCTGTGAAGCCAATGTGGTCTGTATTGTAACCATACATTTTTCCTTCTATTATTTTTACGCAATTAACAGCGTCTATTTGCCGTGCATCTTCGCTAATGCTGTGGAGATAGGGTATAATGGTTGTTTTATAAGGAATGGTAACATTAAATCCACATAATAAAGGGTTCTGTATTAAAATATTCGGTAGTTGCTCAATGTTAGTTATAGGAAGGGCTTGGTAATTAGCTGCTATCTGCTCCCTTGCAAATTTTTCATTAAAATAAGCCGGAGAAAAGGAGTGTGTAAGTGGGTAGCCGATAATACCAAATTGTCGCATAGAAAGACGAAGTTAGCTTAATTGCATTTTATACAAAAAGCGACTGGTAAGTGAGTCCAGCCGCTTTTGAGTGTCAATTATTAAATAGATTATTTGTCTAGATAAAAATGAAAAGTATCTCCACGCAACCCAATGCGTGTTGCTTCCAAAGGGATAACATCATTGGGTGCGATATTGCCCAGATTGACATTTGCACCTAATAATTCCATGAAATAAACTTGTTGGGCTTTTAGAGGAGCTTCCCAAACGATTTTTTCGTAGGGTATCTGGGTTAATATTTCTTGTACCAAACCTTCACGAACTTCGCCGGAACCTCTATAAATACCTACATTGCCTGCTTCTCTTGCTTCTGCTATTACATAAGTAGAACCTGCATTCAATTCTGATTTCATTAATTCGATCCATTTGTAAGGAGGTATAATATGAGTGGCATCTTTAGAGCCAACTTCAGAAAAGACAGTAACTTCTTTAGCCAAACGTTCTATATAATTGCATTTGACAGACTGCTCAATATTCATTGATCCGTCAGATACTTCTACATGGCTTAAACCATATTCACGGACTATATTCAGGTAATCGTCAAATTGATCTCTGATCGTAAAGGCTTCAAATAGTGTACCTCCGAAATAAACCGAAATATTGTGCCGTTGATAAATTTCAATTTTTTGTTTCAAATTGGGTGTAACGGCAGCTGTTCCAAAACCCAATTTTACAATGTCAATATACGGTTTGGCAATCGAGATGAAGTTATTCACTTCTTCTATCGAAAGGCCCTTGTCCATAACCATTGTAAGTCCGTGACTACGAGGTTGCGCAGTACGTTCCGGAATATTTTTTAACGCAAAATTCATCAAGATAACTTTAAAAATGTGTGGCAAAGATAACTTCATTTCCCAAACATTTTTTGCACGGGCATCATCTTTGCATAGTATTCACGTTTCCTGTTGTTAATATTTACAATACACAGCAAATGATCTTTTACTACCTTAGCGGCCAAATAAAATAACAAATCATGAAGCGTAACATTCCTATACTTGGTTTTATTATTGGTGTATTGATGCCTTTAGTAGGCTTTGGAGTGGTGTTCCTTATTTTCCGTCAGGGGAATTCTCTTGCCGGTTTTTTTGAGAATGTTTGGATAAATCATCAAATGCTGGCAAAAGTTCTTTCCCTAAGTATTTTGGCTAACCTCGTTCCATTTATTTATTGTACTAGTAAAAGGTACGATTATACGGCTAGGGGTATATTTTCTGCTACTATTTTGTATGGTGTTTTTATAGTCTTATTGAAATTTGTTTGGTAGAAAACAATATAACTGCAAGCGATTTAATTTTGGTTGTTCCTCAAATTTCAAATCTAAATGAAATACTACATCATAGCAGGTGAAGCTAGTGGCGATTTACACGGCAGTAATCTCGTCAAAAAGCTGAAGGAACAAGATATTCAGGCGGATATTCGTTGTTGGGGGGGCGATAAAATGCAGGAGGCTGGAGCTGTTTTAGTAAAACATTATCGTGATCTTGCGTTTATGGGTTTTGTGGAAGTGATTAAACACTTAGGAACGATTTTTAAAAATATTTCTTTTTGTAAATCAGATATTAAGGCTTACAAACCCGATGTACTCGTACTTATAGACTATCCCGGTTTTAATTTGCGTATTGCCAAATGGGCGAAACTGCAGGGCATAAAAACTGTTTATTATATATCTCCGCAGGTATGGGCTTGGAAGGAGAACAGAGTAAAAACGATTAAGGAATGTGTCGATAAAATGCTGGTAATATTACCGTTTGAGGTGGATTTTTATAAAAAATGGAATTATCCTGTTATTTATACTGGGCATCCGCTGGTAGAAGTGGTGCAACAAGAAAAAAACGAAGTGCCCATTGATTCTTTATCCGATAGGCCAATTATAGCCCTATTGCCTGGTAGCCGGAAACAAGAAATACAAGTGAAATTGCCATTGATGCTTGAAGTAGTTGATGATTTTCCGGAATATCAATTTATTGTTGCCCAAGCACCATCATTGCCCAACGAATTGTTTGAAAATATTATTGGTGATAAAAAAGTCTTACTTGCCAAATCACAAACGTACAATCTATTGAAACAGGCAAAAGCAGGGCTTATTACGAGTGGTACTGCAACACTGGAAACTGCATTGTTTGGATTACCGCAAGTGGTGTGTTATAAAGGAAATGCATTTTCATTTTGGTTGGCTACGAAGCTCGTAAAAGTGAAATATATCTCTTTAGTCAATCTGATCATGGACAAGATGGTTGTTAAAGAACTTATTCAAAACGATTTGAATAAATCCAATCTGATTCTTGAGCTAAAAAAAATATTGCAAGAGAGCCCTTCGCTCCAGTCTTTACGCAATGACTATGCACAACTTTGGAGTAAACTGGGGGATAAACCGGCATCAGCCACTGCGGCGGCGGAAATCATTAAGATTGCTCAACAATAGATTAATAATTGGGTTAATAAAACAATCGCATAAGATTGTATTCCTATCAGACATTAACTAAGCTTTATTGATAACAGCTGCCAAAATGGTTCTACTTTTGATTTGTTTTTCAAAATTAGCCGACCAAAATGTCTCAATTATTTTCTCCTTTTACTATTAAAAGCATCACATTACGCAATAGAATAGTAGTATCTCCGATGTGTCAATATTCTGCTGTAGATGGTTTTGCCAACAATTGGCACTTGGTGCATTTGGGCACTCGAGCAGTTGGTGGTGCCGGGTTAGTTATTCAGGAGGCAACCGCAGTTTCGCCCGAAGGTAGAATTAGTTATGCTGATTTGGGTATTTGGAAGGATGAACATATTGCAAAGCTTAAAGAAATCACTGATTTTATACATGGACAAGGGGCTGTTGCAGGTATTCAGCTGGCACATGCTGGTCGTAAGGCAAGTGCTGAAGTTTCGTGGAAAGGTGGTAAGCAAATAAAAGAAGGGCCGGACAGTTGGCAGACAGTTGCTCCATCCGCTGTTCCATATTATGAGAGCGATTTTGCACCCAAAGAATTGAGTAAGGAAGAAATAAAACAAGTAATTGCTGATTTTAAAGCAGCAACAATTCGTGCGCTGTTAGCAGGTTATAAAGTCTTAGAGCTTCATGGAGCACATGGTTATTTGATTCATGAGTTTTATTCTCCTTGGAGCAATAAAAGGACTGATGAGTATGGTGGTAGCTTTGAAAATCGAATCCGTTTTTTATTAGAGTTAATAGCTGAAGTACAAACGGTATGGCCGTCTGATTTACCACTTTTCGTACGTATTTCTGCTACTGATTGGACTGACGGTGCTTGGACAATTGAAGATTCTGTAAATCTTTCCAGAATATTGAAAGAACGTGGTGTTGATTTGGTCGATACTTCTACTGCCGCTAATGTGGCTCATGTTAAAATACCCGTTGCGCCAGGTTATCAGGTTCCTTTTGCAGCACAGATAAGACAAAGTACAGCAATGGCTACAGGTGCGGTTGGTTTAATTACAGAAGCACAACAAGCGGAAGATATTTTACAGAAAGGACAAGCAGACCTAATATTTTTAGCCCGCCAATTGCTCCGAGATCCCTATTTTCCTTTACATGCGGCAAAAGAATTAGGCGATGAAATAATATGGCCAAAGCAATATGATAGAGCTAAATTTTAAAAATAATGATCATGAAATGGATATTTATTACGTTGTCTGTTTTATTGGCCAATGCTGCTTTTGCACAAAATGAATCCCTAAAAGTTAGTGTGTCGATAGCGCAAGCGCTCGCTTCAAAAAAAGCAAATGAAATTTTATATAAGCATGGATTAAAGTTGAAATTGACAGATTTTCAGGGAGCTCCCGAGCGTGGTACCGATGCTGTGGCTATGACTTACAGCGGTATTAATCTTGGTTATACATCTCATATACAAAATGGAGAAACGAAAGTGGTCATACAGATCGTTGCTTTGTTTGACCGATCTAAATCATGGTGTATGCTTTCGGCTAGAAATGAAAAAACATTGGAACATGAGCAGCATCATTTGGATATAACAGCTATTAATAGTTGTTTGCTTCGTAATGCGTTACTTCAATATCAATTTACAGAAAATTATGTAAATGAAATTGCAGAGATCTATAAAGAATATCAGCAAAAAGCGGCGGAAATGCAAGATGACTACGACAACGCGACGGACTATGGCATTGATCAGTCAGCACAATTGGAGTGGAATAGCAAAGTAGCGAAAATGCTGAGTAGTATTGATGCTTGTTATTAAGGCGAACGGGTGTTGTTTAAAATTGTGATAACAACAATATAATATAGAACGATAGTAGTAGCTCAGGACTTTAACTACATTCCATTATTTTTGAAAAAAAATTTTATCATGAGTTTTTTATTCCCGGAAGAAGAAATACAAGCAGATATAGTACTAATAGGTGCAGGCATCATGAGTGCTACATTGGGTATGCTTTTAAAGGAATTGCAACCAGATTTGAAGATTGAAATACTGGAGCGTTTGGATACCGTAGCGGCAGAAAGCTCAGATGCATGGAACAATGCAGGGACAGGCCACTCCGCATTATGTGAGCTCAATTATACGCCTGAAAGGACAGATGGATCAATAGATTGTTCTAAGGCAATTCGTATTTTAGAACAATTTGAATTGTCGCGTCAGTTTTGGGCTTATTTAGTAAAAAAAAGGATGTTGCCAGATCCTCAAAAATTCATCAATGCCACTCCACACATGAGTTTTGTACATGGTGAAGAAAATGTAATGTATCTTAAGAAACGTTATGATGCCATGCAACAACATTTTGTATTTAAAGGCATGGAGTATTCCGAAGACAACGCACAGATAGCTGAATGGATTCCTTTGACGATGAAGGGCCGTACTTCAGATGAAAAAATAGCGGTGACGAGAATGCATACCGGTACTGATGTTAATTTTGGTGAACTTACAAGAGATTTGTTTGCTCAATTGTCGAGTTACGAAGATGTAACGCTGCGATTGAACAATGAAGTGCGCCATCTGGATAAAGATGAGGACGTGAATAAGTGGTGTGTTTCAGTAAAGAATTTGGAATCGAAGAAGAAATATAAAATATACGCTCCGTTTGTTTTTATTGGTGCCGGTGGTGGCGCTTTGCCATTATTGGAAAAGGCCGATATTCCTGAAGCAAAAGGTTTTGGTGGTTTCCCTGTCAGTGGGCAGTGGCTGGTGTGTAAAAATCCGGAAATCATAAAGCAACATCATGCCAAAGTGTATGGTAAAGCCGGTGTAGGTACGCCCCCTATGTCTGTTCCGCATTTAGATACGCGTATAATAGATGGTAAGGCAGTATTGTTGTTTGGCCCTTTTGCCGGCTTTTCTACTCGGTTTCTTAAAAATGGTTCTTTGATGGATTTGCCGGGCTCTATTCAGTTAGATAATATTATACCCATGATACAAGCGGGTATTCACAATATTCCCCTTACTAAATATTTGATCGAACAGGTCAGGCAGTCGCCGGAAGACAAGTTGAATGCTTTACGTGAATTTATGCCCACCGCAGCATTTGATGATTGGGAACTTGCCATTGCCGGACAACGGGTACAGGTGATTAAAAAAGATGAAGAAGAAGGTGGTGTTTTAGAGTTTGGTACGGAGATAGTAGCTGCGGAAGATGGTAGTATTGCGGCATTGCTTGGTGCTTCTCCGGGTGCCTCTACAGCGGTGTCCATAATGCTTACGTTACTTGAACGTTGTTTTAAAGACAAAATTAATACAGATGAATGGCAACGTAAACTGAGGGCAATATTCCCTTTTTATAAACAAACCCTTTCTGAAAATGAGGTGTTGTATAACCAAATAAGTGCCAGTAATAGTGAGGTGTTGAACTTACCCTTGAGATATTAATATACTATTTAATTAAGCTTACATGCCCCAACAGTTAACGACTTGTTGGGGCGTTGCTCTTTATAAACAAATGGTATCAATTTTTATACTTCGACTTTTACCATACTGCCAAATTTACCTTTAGTTTTTGCTTATTTTTGAGCATGTTTACGAAAAAAATAGCGCGTTTATTCTTAGGCTTTGTACTAATGGCGCATACATCAATTGCACAGAATGTTACTATAAATAATTCCGCCGATATTTTGCAAAAACTGAAGAAGCTTAATACAGTAGGTTCAGTGCTTTATATTGCGGCGCACCCGGATGATGAGAATACGCGTTTGTTGGGATGGTTAGCTAATGAACGAAAATTACGCACAGGTTACCTATCACTTACTCGTGGTGATGGTGGACAGAATTTAATTGGAAAAGAACAAGGTGAGCTGCTTGGGCTTATTCGCACACAAGAGCTATTGGCTGCGCGGCGCACTGATGGAGCAGAGCAATTTTTTAGTCGGGCATTTGATTTCGGCTTCTCTAAAAACCCGGAAGAAACATTTTCTATTTGGGATAAAGAAATGGTGCTATCAGATGTTGTATGGGTAATTCGTAAATTCAAACCGGATGTGATTATTTGTAGATTCCCCACAACTGGTGAAGGTGGGCATGGACACCATACAGCCTCAGCAATATTGGCTCTTGAAGCATTCAATGCAGCAGCTGATCCCAAGCGGTTTCCGGAGCAATTGAAAGAAACACAAGTATGGCAGGCTAAACGTATTTTCTGGAATACATTCAACTTTGGTGGTTTAAATACTACGGCACCTAATCAGCTTAAAGTTGATGTTGGGGTATATAATCCTTTACTTGGTAAATCTTATGGTGAAATTGCAGCAGACAGTCGCTCGATGCATAAAAGCCAAGGGTTTGGTTCGGCTAAATCTCGGGGCGAAGCTTTAGAGTATTTTAAATTTTTGAAAGGAGATACAGCAACTAAAGATTTGTTTGATAGCGTTAATCAAACCTGGACTAGATTTTCGGCTACCATAAAAATAAAAAAGTTATTGGATGATTGTATTACAAAATATAACCCGCAGATGCCGGAGGCCTCAATAAAGGGGTTGACTAATATTTACAAACAATTGCAACAGTTAGATGAAAAGGATGCGCAAGTAAAATATTGGAAAACTCAGAAATTGAAAGAAACTCAGGATCTGCTCATCGCATGTGCGGGATTGTGGATGGAAGCTACTGCGGCTGATTATGTGGCTATCCCAGGTAAAGACATGAATATTACAGTACAGTTTATAGCAAGGAACAAAAGTAATGTTGTGTTACAATCAGTTCACTATTTGAATACAGATACCAACGCCTCTTTTTCGTTGAAGCAAAACGAACTTTATTCATTTAAAAGAGTGGAACAAATTAGAGCAAGTAATTCTTTCTCTAATCCATATTGGTTAGTCGAGCCGCATCTCAAAGGTAGCTTTGTAATCAAGGATCAGCAGTTGATTGGCAAGGCAGAGAATGATCCTGCTGCTAAAGTGAAGTTTAATGTTACTATAGAAGGATTGCCATTAAGTATTGAACGTGGTGTCGTTTATAAATCTACTGATCCGGTAAAAGGAGAAGTGTATCGTCCGCTGGAAATATTGCCACCAGCTACAGTTAATGTGTTAGATCCAGCCTATCTCTTTAGATCGAATAAGCCTAAGAAACTTCGTTTTTCAATAAGAGCAAATGCCGCGAATGTTAATGGTACATTACAAATAAAGGCAACGGAGGGTTGGGACATAAGTATTACAAATCCTGATTTTAAACTTTCTGCTAAAGGAGATGAAGTAATATTGGAGGCTATTGCAAAGCCAATAGATAATAAAGATAGAGGAATGGTAAGCGCGTCTTTGCTTATAGGTGGTAAGCAATATGATAGAAGTATTCGCCGTATTGATTATGATCATATACCATCACAATTTACCATGAGCGAGGCTACTGCTCAATTAGTAAAAGTTGATTTGAAAAAAGCGGGCAATAATATCGGATATATACCTGGTGCAGGTGATGAGTTATCTGGATGTTTGCAACAAGTTGGTTATAATGTTACTGTTTTGTCGGACGATTTATTGGCTAGCGAAGACCTATCACAATTCGATGCGATTGTTACAGGTGTACGTGCTTACAATACGAGTAATAAATTGCAAGTTCATTACAATAAGCTGATGAAATTTGTTGAAAATGGAGGAAATTTAATTGTTCAATATAATACCAACAATCAAATAGGACCGATAAAAGCGAAGATAGGACCGTATCCGTTTACTATATCTCGCGATCGGGTAACTAATGAAAATGCAGAGATACGTATTCTAAAACCCGAGCATCCGATTTTGAATTTTCCCAACAAAATTACTAATGCAGATTTTGATGGATGGATACAAGAGCGAGGTATCTATTTCGCTACCGAAGTGGATAAAAATTACCAGACCATATTTTCTATGAATGACCCGAAAGAAAAAATGCATGAAGGAAGTCTGATTGTGGCTAAATATGGCAAAGGGAATTTCGTTTATACCGGTCTTGTGTTTTTTAGAGAGTTGCCTGCTGCAGTGCCGGGAGCGTATCGCTTGTTTGTAAACCTATTAAGCATTCCCAAAAATGAATAAAGAACAAACAGATAAACCTCCATTACTTAAAACGTGGAATAACGTTTATGCGCTGGTTATTGTAGTGTTGGTATTGCTTATTATTTTCTTTTATTGCTTTGCTAAATACTTTGCATGAGTATTATAGATTGGTTGGTCTTGACTATTACCTTACTGTCTATTGTACTGTATGGTGTTTGGAAGAGTCGTGGTACAAAAAACATTGAGGGGTACTTGCTTGCTGATCGTCAA
This sequence comes from Bacteroidetes bacterium UBA1312, assembly GCA_002307135.1. Taxonomy (GTDB): domain Bacteria; phylum Bacteroidota; class Bacteroidia; order Chitinophagales; family Chitinophagaceae; genus Rurimicrobium. Next base: position 63,863 of record DBTQ01000034.1, on the reverse strand, counting down.
TTACCTTGGTATCAGGTTGGCTTATCGGTGATGGCAACACAAGCGAGTGCGATCACTTTTCTCTCTGCTCCGGGTCAAGCCTACGGTGATGGCCTACGCTTTATCCAATTTTATTTTGGTTTACCACTTGCCATGGTGGTGTTGTGTATCACGTTTATTCCAATTTTTAATCGGCTTAATGTTTATACCGCATACGAGTATTTAGAGCAAAGATTTGATGTGAAAACCAGAACGCTTACTGCATTTTTGTTTTTATTGCAACGAGGCATATCAACAGGAGTAACCATTTACGCACCTTCAATTATTCTTTCTACTATTCTCAATACAGACATTAATTATACAACTTTATTCATGGGCAGTGTAGTTATACTATACACTGTTTATGGAGGTACTAAGGCAGTGTCTTATACGCAAATGCTGCAGATGGCGATTATTTTTGCCGGTTTGTTTTTAGCTGCATACATGGTAGTTCATTTATTGCCTAAAGATGTTGGATTATTTGATGCGCTTCATATTGCCGGGAAAATGGATAAGCTGAATGCGGTTGATACGAAGTTTGATTGGAATAATAAGTATAACCTTTGGTCTGGTATCATAGGAGGATTCTTTTTGCAACTTTCTTATTTTGGTACAGACCAATCGCAGGTGGGTCGATACCTCACAGGTAAATCTATCACACAAAGCAGGCTAGGATTAATTATGAATGGCTTGGTGAAAATACCCATGCAATTTCTAATACTCTCTATCGGTACATTAGTGTTCGCTTTTTATCAATATCACGCACCACCGCTTTTTTTCAATAAAGTAGAAGTCAGCAAAGTGGAAAATAGTATTTATAAAAATCGATATCATCAAATAGAGCAAGCATATAATACGGTACAAGAGCAAAAAAGATTGCAAGTAAATGATTTGGTAACGGCTTTACATGCAGATGATAAGTCGGCTATAAACGTTGCAGGCATTGCGTTGAAAAAAACCAACAAAATCAGTAATGATATACGCAGCCAAGCAATTGAAGTATTACATAAGAACAACCCTAATGCGGATACCAATGACACTAATTATGTATTTCTGAGCTTTGTGATGGCCTACTTACCCGTTGGCTTGGTGGGTTTATTGATCGCGATCATTTTTTTGGCTGCTATGGGCTCTACTGCAAGTGGACTTAACTCATTGGCGTCGGCTTCAATTGTCGATGTGTATAAGCGCTTTATCAATACCAATGGAAGCGAGCAGCAATATCTTTCTGCATCTCGTTGGGTGACAGTTATATGGGGTGTCTTTTGCATTATTGTTGCGCTCTATGCCGGTAAGCTGGGTAATCTTATAGAAGCGGTCAATGTTTTAGGTTCACTTTTTTACGGCACTATCCTTGGTATTTTTTTAGTGGCCTTTTATCTCAAAAATGTAAGTGGGACTGCTGTTTTTGTGGCTGCAATTGTCACAGAATTATTTGTAGTATTTGTATGGATGCAAAATTGGATGGCGTTTTTATGGCTCAATGTATTAGGCTGTTTACTTCTCATGATCATTGCATGGAGCATACAGTGTTGGCTGAATCGGAAACTGAGAAAAACATTTTAAGGGGTGGCTAATCTTCCTAATTCCTTCAGTGCATGTTCTATTTTGTTGTCCCAAATCAACCCTGAGTTGATTTTGAAGCAATTGTTATACTGATTTTGTAAACTGTACATTCTGCCTGGAGCAATACCAATATTTTGTTGGATGGCTTTGTTGTATAGCTCAACGGTATTTACTTTTTTATTCAATTCTATCCATAAATGTAGTCCTCCTTTGGGACGAGTAACTTTGGTGTCGTCCGGGAAATATTCACTGATGCTTCGTAAAAATTGTAACGAATTTTTATAGAGGGTCTGTCTTAATTTACGAAGATGATTTTCATAACGATCATTTTCTAGAAAACTCCCTACGGCCTCATGAGTAATGGAATTGCAATACAGTGAATGATACAACTTGGTACGCTCTACTTCTTTTTTAAATTTTCCCGGAGCGACCCACCCTACTCTATAACCTGGTGATAATGTTTTAGAGAAGGAACCACACCAAAGGACGATGCCACTTTCATCATACGTTTTGCAAGATGTAGGTCGATGTGGGCCAAAATATAATTCAGCAAACAAATCGTCTTCAATTAATGGAACATTGTGGTGTTCCATTAATTCAACCACCGCTTTTTTGTGCTCATCGGGCATACAGCTGCCTATTGGATTGCTGAAATTGCTCACGAGTAAGCAAAGTTTTACTTTTTTTCGTTCGAGTGCTTTTTTGAGTGCATCCACCTCTATTCCGTTTACCGGATTGGTGGGTAATTCCAATACTTTTAATCCGATATTTTTAGCAAGTTGTAAGATACCAAAATAAACAGGGCTTTCTACTGCTATGGTGTCTCCTTTCTGTGTTAGCGAAAGCATACAGAATGAAAGGGCATTCATACAGCCTGAAGTTGGAATGATATCTTCTTCGCTCAAAGAACCACCCCATAGTAACGAACGTAGTGCTATTTGTTTTTTCAACTTTTGGTTACCGAACCGCTCGTAGTCAATACCGCTGTCGGGCAGACTACGCGTTGCATTGACAATAGCTTTGTTAAGTTTGGCAATAGGTAATAATGCAGAAGAAGGAACACCAGTAGATAGCATGATATGCGCCTTCCGGCTATTGTTAGTTACAGTAGCAATTAAATCTTCCACATCTTCTTCTGCTTTTGCAATAATAGGCTGACTCGTTCCAGGCATACTCCGGAAGCGTTTGTGTGTGTATGATACATAATAACCTGATTGTGGACGTGATTCAATAAGGCCGCGGCTTTCAAGTTCAAAATATGATTGCGAGGCAGTACTTAGACTTACTCCTTTCTCATTGCTGATAGTCCGCAAGGAAGGTAATTTGTCACCTACTTTCAGTATTTCATTTTTGATCTGTTGCTCAATTGTATTGGCAATTTGTAGATAGAGCAATTCTTTCCTCTCTTTCATAAATTAAACTGTATTGGTCAAAATTAATGAAATTGTATCTGTACTGATATTGTTTTATTCCTCAATTTTGTAACGAGAGAAAATAAATTGATAGTAATGAACTGGATAAAGGAATCTGTAATGCTTGTAGGCCAAACGGTTGAATTGATACCGTTAGATATTGCGCATTTTAAAACCTTAATGGAAATAACGCAGGATAAAAGGATATGGGAATTTTATTCTATTAATTGTAGTGATCCTTTCAAATTGGAGCAGGTGTTGAATGCTGCATTTGTAGAAAGGGATAAGGGTACACAATACCCATTTGTAATTTATCATCGGCAAGAACATAAAATAATAGGCAGTACCCGTTTTACGGAAATACAACCCCAACATAAAAAACTGGAAATAGGTTGGACTTGGATACATCCTGACTATTGGGCTTCAGCAGTCAACTTGGAATGTAAGCTGCTTTTGCTTCGTTATTGCTTTGAGCAATTGGGCGCACTAAGGGTACAGTTAAGAACTGATGTGCTAAATATACGCTCGCGCAAGGCGATAGAAAAAATCGGCGCGCAATATGAAGGATTGTTTAGAAATGATATGCTTAAGGATACAGGCGTAAAGCGAGATTCTGTGTATTACAGTATTATAGACACAGATTGGGAAAAGGTACAAGTACAATTAAGTGCTTTGCATGAACGTAAAAAGAAACTTCAATAATCAACGCTCTGTTTTATGCTATTCAACTTTGAACATCCCTACATTTTAGAAGATAATATTGTTTGCTTAAGACCTTTGGAATTAAGTGACTTTAATTTATTGCTTCCATACTCATTGAATGAACCGGAACTCTGGCGCTTCAATCTTTTGGGTGCTTCTGGTGCTGACAATCTGGAGCAGTATATAAAGCATGCTTTAAAACAAAGAGAGGATGGTAAGGAATATCCTTTCATAGTATATGATAAAAGAAGTGGGGCGTATATAGGGACTACACGATATTATGATTTTCGAATACCATTTAACACGTTAGAAATTGGTTATACTTGGTATGGTAAGGCATTTCAGGGAACAGGGATAAATCGAAATTGTAAATACTTGCTTTTGGAATTTGCCTTTGAACAATTAGGGGTAGCGCGTGTAGGGTTTAGAGCTAATAACCAAAATGAAAGAAGTAAACGTGCAATGAAAAGTATCGGCTGTAAAGAGGAAGGTCTTCTGAGAAACTATAGCTTGAATGCAGCGGGAGAACGGATTGATGTGATTGCATTGAGTATATTAAAAGAAGAGTGGCACGATACAGTAAAGAAAGCACTTAATGATAAAAGAATAAAACAATAAACAAATGGATATAAAGAATAGTGCACCAGAAGACATCGAAGTTATTTTTGGATTATACCGATCCGCAACGGAATATCAGAAACCTAAATTTACAGTTCATTGGCCAGAATTTGATAGAGATATGGTAGTGGCAGAAATAAACGAGAACCGACAATGGAAAATAATCATTGATGGGCAAGTTGCTTGTGTTTGGGCTACCACATTTGATGATCCTGAAATATGGGGCGTGCGCAATGATGACCCCGCTGTTTATATTCATCGTATTGCCACCCATAACAATTTTAGAGGAAGAAATTTAGTAGCAATGATAGTTGCTTGGGCAAAGATATATGCGCTGCAAAATGGCAAAAGTAGGATACGTATGGACACCGTAGGTAATAACCGGAAGTTGATTGCTTACTATATGCAGTGTGGTTTTGATTTTTAGGATTTACTCAGTTAACGAATACGCAAAACCTTCCGCAACATTATAACAATGCAACTGTTTGTCTCTTTGAATTGCTGGTAAACTAAAAATTTAAATGAATAAAAAGCCCGTTGATAAATATACGGTTCCTAAATATCTTTGGGGAACAAATTGTGAAAGCTTTATTTTAGTTGACACAAAAGGGTTGTCTGTGAAACAGGAGTCAATGCCACCCAATACAAAAGAACAATTACATTTCCATCAACTGGCGACGCAATTTTTCTATATTCAGAATGGCGAGGCTACTTTTTATATAGAAGGTGAATGGTGTATTGTTGGTCAATATCAGGGGATAGAGATTGAACCTAAGCAACAGCATTTTATAGAGAATAGGACAGCGCATTATTTGGAATTTTTGGTAGTATCACAACCAACAACATTGGGTGATAGAATAACAATTGATTAAACGTTGATAAAACCCGAACACATGAAGCCTACAAAATTAATTACACTAATTGTATTCCTATGCTGCGCTTATTGGGCGAAAGCTCAGGAGCTGACTCCCTATGGAGATAATCCAGCAAAAGGGAATTACATTGAGCTCAATGGTGTGCGTCACTACTATGAAGTATATGGCAATGGCATACCATTATTACTGATTCATGGAAACAGTACTGGCATTAAAGGTTGGGCTGCGCAAATTGCTTACTTCTCTAAAAAGTATTGTGTATATGCCATTGATTGCAGAGGAAGGGGTAAATCGGATTTAGGCAAGGATACGCTCACGTATCAACAACAAGCCAAAGATATGGCTGCGTTCATTCGGTTAATGAAATTGGATTCTGTATATATTGTAGGGAAAAGTGATGGTGGCATCATTGGCATATTATTGGGTATTTATTATCCGGAACACATCAAAAAAATAGTGGCGTTTGGGGCTAATATGTGGCCTGACTCTACTGCACTTATTGCTACTATTATTGCAGAGGAACATAGTGAACGTGTACATGCAGATAAGATGCTGGCATTTAAAGACACAACGCAAAATTGGTATTTGATACAGCAACGTAATCGTATGATGGAATTCCAACCTCATATATCGGCAGATGATTTGCACAAAATAAAAGTACCCGTATTGGTCATGTCTTGTGATAGGGATTTGATTAAAGAAGAGCATACCTTTTTTATTTATAAAAATATTCCCCTAGCCAACTTAGCAATTCTTTCTGGTGAAACGCATCATGTAGCCAAGCAAAATCCGGAGTTGTTTAATGCTACAGTGGACAAATTTTTGGCACAACCGTTTAAGGATTACTCATTTAGATTTAATAAGTAAATTTCGAAATTAAATGAACACAGAACTACAGCTTGAGTGATTTATTTTTAGAAACTTTATTAAATACCTACAACGATTCAAATGGAAATAGTTATTGAAACAGAACGATTAATTATTCGGGAACTTCTTCCTACAGATGCTGAGGGAATGTTTGAATTAGACGCAGATCCTGAAGTGCATCTTTATCTCGGCAATAACCCGGTGAAAAATATTGAACAAAGTAGAACGGTAATACAAATTATCAGACAGCAATATATCGATAATGGTATTGGCCGGTGGGCGGTAATTGAAAAATCATCGGGTAATTTTATAGGCTGGTCCGGATTGAAATTGATAAAAGAGCCAATTAACGACCGCATAGGCTATCTTGATTTAGGATATCGCTTCATTAAGAAGTATTGGGGCAAGGGATATGCGTCTGAAACAGCGAAGGCTTCACTGGATTACGGATTTAACGAACTTAAGCAAGATGCCATTTACGCAATTGCCGATGTCCATAATGCTAAATCCAGGAAGGTATTAGAAAAGTCTGGTTTAAAGTTTATTGAAACATTTAATTGGGACGGAGTACCTCATGACTGGTTTGAAATTACCAAAGAAGAATGGGAACAACAGAAAATATAATCGGGAGTGACCAATGGTTAAATTAAACGTTCGACAACGATTAAAATATAAAATGATTCAAATTATACGGACAAAAAATGAGGATGATTTTGCGGTTGCTGCTTTGTTGATGAGCCAGTCAGAGCCGTGGATAACTTTGGAAAGGAATTACGAAAAATGTTTGCAATCCTTGCAAGGCGATTTTAAAGAAATGTATGTAGTCAGATCGCATAACGAATTTGTAGGGTTCGTTGTGTTGCAAATGGCAGGCACATTTAGAGGCTATATCCAAACAATTTGTATAAAGCAGGAGTTTAGGAACAAAGGAATAGGTGCAATGGTTTTGAAATTTTGTGAAAACAGAATTTTTAAAATGTCGGCTAATGTTTTTATGTGTGTCTCCTCATTTAATCATAAAGCGCAAGAATTGTATTGTAAATTGGGTTATGAACAAGTAGGAGAGCTGAAAGATTTTATCATCCATGGACATTCTGAAATTTTATTACGGAAAAGTATCAGCACGATTAATGAATTTAAACCAACACTCTATTAAACATATTTATATCGATGAATAAACCTGTTAAAACAATAATTTTAGTTCTGTTACTAGTTTCGGCAAATACTATATGTTTTGGTCAAAAAAAGAAACTCGATGCTTTAAGAAGAGAACTCCAAACAATTATTAAACCCTATAAAGCGACTGTTGGTATTGCTATTGAAGATATTGAAAGCGGTGATACATTAACCATCAACAATGATCATCAGTATCCGATGCAAAGTGTATATAAATTTCCATTGGCCATAGCAGTATTGCACGAAGTCGATAAAGGGAAAATGGCGCTGACCCAAAAAATTCATGTGGCCAAAGAAGATTTACGACTTAATACTTGGAGTCCATTAAGAGAAAAATATCCTAATGGAAATATAGATATCACACTTGCTAGCATGTTGAATTATACAGTCTCTAAAAGTGATAATAATGCATGTGATATTCTGTTCAAATTAATCAAAGGAACCATAGCTGTAAATAAGTTTGTACATGGGTTAGGTATCGAAAAAATTTCAATTGCAGCAACAGAAGAAGAAATGACGAAAGCGTGGGGCGTACAATATACTAATTGGACACAACCTAATGCAATCGTAAAATTGTTAAGTGGGTTTTACCATAAAAAATATTTGTCTGCCCCAAGCAATAAATTTCTGATGAAATTGATGATTGAGTCGGAGAATAGTCCCATGCGCTTAAAAGGACTATTGCCTGAAGAGATGATTTTGGCTCATAAAACGGGTACGTCTAATACTAATGATGCCGGGTTAAGAGCAGCTGTAAATGATGCCGGTATCATTACATTACCTAATGGAAAACATATTGCTATTGCAGTCTTTGTATCAAATTCAACAGAAAAATTTGAAAATGATGAACACATTATAGCCCAAATATCTGAGGTGGTATTTAGATACCATACTTCCATTTTGAAGTATGTAAAGGAAAGTAAATGACCGTGAAATATGATAATAGCTGCAGCGCAAATCAAATCGACTAGGCATGATACAAATGCTAATATTCAGAGCCATTTGAAATGGATTGAGCAAGCTGCACAACAGAACGTACAATTGATTCTATTTCCTGAAATGTCATTAACCGGTTATGAAAGAGAATTGGCTGAAGCGTACTCGTTTTCTGAAAATGATCCTAGATTGATACCATTTAAGACTGCATCTGTTTTACATCAAATGATTATTATCGTTGGTGCTCCAATCAAAATCGATGATCGGTTACACATTGGTTCATTTGTTTTTTTGCCGGACAATACCACTACTATCTACACCAAACAATTCTTACATTTAGGCGAAGAAAAATTCTTTTCGCCTAGTTTTAATTTTAACCCGGTAATTGATTTGGGGAATGAAAAAATTTCCATTGCTATTTGTGCCGATATTGCCAATCCTCAGCATTCTGAAAATGCATATAAAAATAAAAGTACTCTTTATGTGGCGAGTATTTTCTATACACCTAATGGTATTACAGAAGCTTACGAGCAATTAAGTGATTATGCGCAACAATATTCAATGAATATGTTGATGGCAAATTATGCAGGGGTATCTTATGGCCTTGATTCTGGAGGAGGAAGCGCATTCTGGAATAAGGTAGGTGTATTGATTGGAACAATTGAAGGAGCGCAAGAAGATTTGTTGATCGTTGAATCTGCGAATGACGAATGGAGACTAAAAAAAATGATATGAACGTTATTGAAACCAAAACTTTATCCTTACAACAAAAGCTATCAATTATCCGGCTTTGGAATCAAGAATATCCACATCAATTAATGTTTGAAACCGTTGAGGATTTGGATAACTATTTGATTCAGTTAATTGATCTCGTACATTATTTTGTATTAGGTGAGGGACATCAAATAATTGCTTGGGCATCTTTGTTTGAAAGGAATCGAGAAAAGTGGTTTGCAATTATTGTGGGTAGAAATATGCAAGGAAATGGATTGGGTACGTCTTTACTCAATATGTTGAAAACGAATGAAACATTGTTGAACGGTTGGCTCATAGATCAAAATAATTACCTTCGAGCAGATGGAACGCAATATCAATCACCCGCTGCATTTTATCTAAAAAATGGTTTTACAATTTGTCTTGATACAAGACTAGAAGCCGAAAAACTGTCAGCGATAAAAATTAAGTGGCACTCAGACATAAAATAAAAACTGTAAAAGTATGACTACAAAATATGCACATTTAAAAAAAGCGCTACTGCTAAGTCTTTCCTGCTCACTAAATATTATTGCTAGTGCAAATAGTAGTGTTGATAGTCTAGACATTAAAATTGGCCAAATGATCATGATTGGCATCAATGAGCGTACTCAAGTCGCGGATACAGATGGATTGCTTACTGAAATACGCAATAACAAACTGGGTGGAATTGTACTTTTTGAAAAAAACATTGCTAAAACGGATTCGAAAAATAATCTACAAACGTTAATCCAAACTTTAAAAAAATCGGCAGACATTCCACTGTTGATTACTATTGATGAGGAAGGTGGTAAGGTACATCGCCTTAAAGAAAAATACGGTTTTATTGGTATGCCTTCTGCGGCTTACTTGGGTGCACTTAACAATGCCGATTCTACATTAAAGTATAATCGAGCACTTGCGGCTGAGCTTAAAGAACTGGGCATTAACTTCAACTATGCGCCAACCCTTGATATGGCTTTGAATCCGGAAAACACGGTCATTGTTAAACGCGAAAGAAGTTTTTCTGCGCAACCGGAGATCGTTACTAAACACGCTTTACTTTGCATACAAGCACATCATGAAAATGATGTCAAAACAATATTGAAACACTTTCCGGGTCATGGAAGTTCTACTGCAGACTCTCATTTGGGCATTGTAGATGTTTCTGACACTTGGGACTTTGAAGAATTGTTCCCTTATTATAATGTCCTTAAATCCGGAAATGTTGACGCAATTATGACCGCTCATATCATAAACAAAAAGTGGGATAGTTCTATGTTGCCGGCTACGCTATCTAAAAAAGTAGTGGATGGAATGCTAAGAGGTTTACTGGGTTATAATGGTGTTGTCTTTTCTGACGATATGCAAATGCATGCAATCAGTCGAAACTATGGGTTAGACAATGCAATCGAACTGGCTATTAATGCCGGATTGGATATATTGATGTTTGCCAATAATGTCAATTCGGATGAGCAGCCAATTACTGCAAGTCAGATTCATGCTAAAATTAAACAATTGGTCAAAACGGGTAAAATTCCCCAAACACGTATCAATGAATCTTATCAACGTATATTGAAACTAAAAAATGGCGTCTAGCACGAAAGGATTAGTTCAGTTTATGATAGCGTTCTTTGTCATTATCTGTTAGGTCTATTCTGCATTTTCCTGTTTATCTTTGCTAGGTATGAATGAATTGCAATCTACATTTCTTGCTAAAAGTGAAGTAAAAGCTCACGATCTCGAACATAAGCGAAAAATTTCGTGGAATATCGATAAGTACAATGCTGCTGTAGTAAAAGGCAAAGAGCAATTTGCTGATTTAGAGTTGGCTCGTAAAAAGGCTAAAAATATTAAATGGAAAGCAATAGAACATTTAGATACACATCTTGAAAATTTTGAAAAGAAATTTATAGCTCGTGGTGGAAAAGTACTTTGGGCAAACGATGCAGATGAAGCTCTCGCACAAATATTGACTATTTGTAAAGAGCAAAAAACAACTCAGGTTGTAAAGTCCAAATCTATGGTGACAGAAGAGATTCACCTCAATGATTTTTTAGAAAAGAACGGAATAGAATCTGTAGAAACAGATCTTGGTGAATATATACAACAGTTGGATGGCGAAGCCCCCTATCATATTGTAACACCTGCTATGCACAAAAGCAAAGAAGATGTGGCTAGAGTGTTTCATGAAAAACTGGGCACGGCTCCACATCTATCGCCTACAGAACTGACCTTAATAGCGCGAGAAAAATTACGTAGTAAGTATCAAACTGCACAAATTGGAATAACAGGAGCCAACTTTTGGATAGCAGATACAGGCTCTATTTGTGTAACAGAAAATGAAGGTAACGCTCGATTGACGACTGCTCTGCCAAAGGTGCACATTGCAATTGTTGGCATTGAAAAAGTATTGCCCTGTATTAAAGACCTTAATTTGTTTTGGCCGCTACTTTCTACGTTTGGTACAGGTCAAAAAGTAACTTCATACAATACCATTTTGAATGGCCCAAAGCAGATGGGCGAATCGGATGGACCTGAGGAGATGTATGTCATATTTTTAGACAATGGTCGTACTAACCTGTTGGCTGAACCCGCTGTTCGGGAAAGTATGTATTGTATTCGTTGTGGCTCTTGCCTCAATGCTTGCCCTGTATATAAGAATATTGGCGGCCATGCTTACGGAGCTACTTATAGTGGTCCTATTGGTGCAGTCATAACGCCACACATGAAAGGAATGGAGGAGTTCAAGCACTTGAGTTATGCCTCTTCACTTTGTGGCAATTGTACAGAAGTTTGCCCACTGAAAATTAACATCCATAATATGCTATTGGTGAACAGACAACTTGCAGTCAAAGAGGGTCTGAATGGTTTTTCGGAAAACATGGCTTGGAAAGTATGGCGACAAAGTATGATGAGCAGAAAATTGATTGCTATGGCCAGTACAGGCATGAAGAATAAAGTGTTTCACAGCATATTTAGCAAAGCTTGGGCAAACAGACGTAATGAAATTAAATTCCCGGCACAAACATTTCAACAGATGTATAAGCAATATCAACATCAGTCAACAAAAGATTAAACTACAAGATCACATTTAAGCATTCAGCACTATTTTGACTAATAAAGAACTGTACCAAACAATTACTGAAAAACTACCGTTGTTTTTTCAACCATGGTGGTTAGATATGGTATGTGACGGTTCTTGGAATGTGGCTTTGGTAAAAGATATTCAAGGAAATATTGAAGCAGTACTACCTTACCAGGTAGAACAAAAGTGGGGTTTTAAATTATTGAGAAATCCAATTCTGACACCCTATTTGGGGCCTGTTTTCTTTCCACCTAAAGAAATAAAAGAAGGATTACAACGTTTGGATTGGGAAGAGGAAACAATAAATACTTTGTTAGTGCAATTACCAAGTTACCATTATTTTCAGTTTCACAGTCTTCCGGGGTTTAATAATTTTTTACCTTTTTTGCACAAAGGCTTTAGTAATACCAATCGAATTACCTATCAAATAGATTTGCACCAAACAGAGGCAGTTTTATTAGAAAAAATGCAAAAACGCCGGAGAAGATATATCCGGAATGGTGACGAAGAATTGATGATAGTGTCAGGCGAATATTATGCAAACCAATTTTTCGAATTGCATCGCAAGACTTTTGAAAAAAAGAAAGATAAGTACCTTTATTCAAAACCATTTTTGGAACAACTGATGCAAGCCGCTGCTGAAAATAAGGCATCTAAATTTTGGGCGATCACAGAAAAGAATGGTACACTTGTTGGGGCACTTTGGGTCGTTTATGACCACTCAAACATGTATCAATTATTGAGTGCATTTTCAGAAGAGAATACCCACCACGCTGCTATTAGTTTGCTCACCTGGCATGCTATTGTTGAAGCAAAAAAGATGGGACTCCAAGTGTTTGATTTCGAAGGGAGTATTAATGCAGGTATTGAACCATTTTTTAGAAAGTTTGGTGGCGATAGAGCGAATTTCTTAGCATTTGAACACAATCGTTCTAAACTGTGGCAATTGAAAAAAACATTGTTGGGATAAACCGAAAAATACGCATGTCTATAGCCATTGTTGTTCCAAATATTAGTTCGCGCTTGTCTTATGTTTTAGATTGGCTATTTGGGAAACAATTGCAAATTGAATACGAAATATTTACAAAATTTCCCGTCGATACATCATTTCAAGTCGTTATCCATTATGGAGACGATTCGAAAAATACATTTAGAATACCCAATGCAGGATTATTATTTGATAACAACATTGAGTCACAAAATATAAATATCGGTAGCTGGAATAATACACCCACATTGTTTGCATCCACAGAGCAAAACGACACCATACCATTTGATATTTTTTCCGCGATCTTTTACTTGCTTAGCCGCTATGAGGAATACCTGCCATTTAATCCGGATAAACACAACCGCTATCCAGCAACAGAAAGTATTCTGTATAAAAATAATTGTCTTGAGCAGCCAGTAGTAGATGAGTGGGTTTTTCATTTTCGAAAATTGCTCTGTGAAAAAGGTGTTGTAACGAAACAGAATGTATTTGCATTTCTACCCACCTACGACATTGATATTGCTTGGTCCTATTTGCATAAAGGATGGATACGCAATATTGGCGGTTATTGCAGAGATTTTTTTCGAAATAAAATTGCGCTTGTAAAGGAACGGACATCTGTGTTGAGCGGGCATAAGAAAGACCCATTTGATAGTTTTGGATTTTTGGAGCTAATACATCAACAAAATCAACTACATCCAATTTATTTTATACTGGCATCTTTGGATGCAACTGATTTTGATAAAAATATTACACCTTTTCAGGAAGATATGCGAGCATTGATAGCGCAACTGTCTGCTGCAAATATGATTGGCATTCACCCTTCCTATTACACTGAAGCGAATATTGTAAAAGCGCATCAAGAGAAAATTGTCCTAGAAGAAATTATCGGCAAGCAAATAATTCATGCACGTCAACATTATATTAAACTTCATTTACCAGATACTTATCGGCAATTAATAGAGTTGGGTATTGAGCTTGATTATAGTATGGGTTATGCTACACATTTGGGTTTTAGGGCAGGAACAAGCCATCGTTATTCGTGGTATGATTTGCTCCATGAAACGGCAACAGAATTAACTGTTATCCCTTTTTGCTTTATGGACGCAACTGCGCATTACGAGTTGAAATTGAACGCTGTTGAGGCTTTTGATCGATTAACAGCAATGCAACAGCGGCTACAAAAAATAAATGGAACACTTATTACCGTGTTCCACAATTTTTCTTTAGGTACAGATAAAGATTGGGAAGGTTGGCAGGAAAAATATACCTTGTTTCTTCAATCCATGTAATCCCGATTACATCCATATCATCTTTTCGCTGAGTGCAGTTTTTCGCACTCCTTCTTTCGCTGGTTCGTCAGTATAACCGAGGTAAAGCGCACCCAACACAATATCTACATCACGAAGCCCAAGGAAAGTTTTCATTTCTGGTTTATATACCATTCCTCCCGAACCCCAATATGCGGCGAGGCCATAAGCCTCTGCTCCAAGCAAAAGATTTTGTATCGCGGCCGACGTGGCAGCAGTCTCTTCCAATTCAGGTATTTTAGGTAAATCACCACGACGCATCGCAGCAATTATTACATGCGACGCTTTGTCGCCCATCTGTAAGAGTTTTTGATGGCTTGATTCGTTGAAATTTTCCTCTATATTAGCGGATTTATAAAGTGCTGCATGTTGCTGGCAAAACATGCTCGCATTGTTATAGATATAAAAGCGCCAAGGTTCTGTACGTCCATGTGTTGGTGCCCAATCAGCCAGTTGAACCAGCTGCTCGATAACTGAATCTTCGATTTTATTGCCATTCATTTGCTCGGGCTTTATATTACGTCGATTGCTGATTATCTGTTGTAAATGTTCTAGTTTATTGTTCATAAGATTTTTTGAAAAGAGGTTGCAAATTGCAACAATTAGTTGAAGTATGGTTTAGGTACAGTGTTTTATTTTGAAATAATTCCCGTTAATTGAATGGAATTTTACGGTGTATTCTATGGATAAAGCATTGTACAAGCGTTAAAAAACGCAATAGCGGTATGCTATTGCGTTTCCTTATTTAATTCTTTTATTATTATATGCCGAGCAATCCTTTAACGGGATCTTTGCCAATGAGCAATAACTCTGGATTTTCTAACAATTCTTTTACGCGAACTAAGAATCCTACAGACTCACGACCATCAATAATACGGTGGTCATAGCTTAGTGCTAAATACATCATAGGTCGAACCTCAATTTTACCATTGATAACCATTGCACGGTCTTGGATTTTATGCATACCCAATATTGCGGCTTGGGGAATATTGATGATAGGTGTTGACATCAATGAACCAAATACGCCACCATTAGTAATAGTGAAAGTTCCACCAGTCATTTCTTCCATACTGAGTTTGCTGTCGCGTGCTTTTTTGGCAAGCTCTACAACTTTCATTTCTATTTCTGCCATACTCATGCTTTCTGCATTGCGGATAACAGGAACCACTAAGCCTTTGGGTGCAGATACTGCTATTGAAATGTCACAATATTCGTGATAGATAATCTGATCACCATCAATATATGCATTTACCGCAGGCCATTCTTGGAGTGCAGTAGTACAGGCTTTTGTAAAGAAAGACATGAAACCAAGGTTTACGCCATGTGTTTCTTTAAATCCATCTTTATAGAGTTTGCGAATATCCATGATACGTGTCATATCCACTTCATTGAATGTGGTGAGCATCGCAGTTGTATTCTTAGCTTCCACCAATCTACGTGAAATAGTTTTACGCAGGTTACTCATTTTTTCCGGGCGATCAGTACGGCTCATTTCTGTAGCACCACCAACAATGCTTGGACGCGCTAATGCTTCCAGTACATCATGTTTCAGTATTCTTCCGGATATGCCACTACCTTTTACTTCATTAGGTTTCACATTTTTATCCGCCATTATGGCCTGAGCAACTGGAGTTGCTTTTACATCAGCAGCTATTGCTTCCGCTTTTGGAGTCGTAGAGGCGTTAGCTGTTGCAGGAGTAGATTTTTCTTCTTTCGGAGCTACTGTCGCACCTTCAGGTCGATCCGCTGTTTCATCGATTTTACAAGCAATATCACCAATGTTGATTGTATCTCCTTCTTTGGCAACGATATGTAAAATGCCGGCTTGTTCTGCATTTAGTTCGAAGGTAGCCTTCTCAGATTCCATTTCGCAAAGCAATTCATCACGCTCTACCCAGGCACCATCTGTTTTCAACCATTTTACAAGCGTTACTTCACTTATCGATTCGCCTACGGTAGGCACTTTTATTTCAATCATGGAAAGCCTTAAATTTTAAAGATAATATGAACCTCTTGAGGACACGAAATTAAGAAACCTAATCCGATTATTCAAAACAGATAAAAAAGCTTTGGGCAGAACTTGGTAAAATGGTATTGATTAAGAGAACTGTTTATGTTTCCAGCATACTGTCATATGGTCATTGTACGTGCCCTTTGCCTGCATAAAAACATAATTACAGCAAAGTACTGATCAGTGCTTCAATACTCATAGCACTTTGTTTTCCTGAATTGAAATCTTTAACGCGAACGTTTTGCTGATTACGTTCTTCGTCTTCAATAATGATGACATATGGAATACCTCTGTTGAAAGCATATTTCATTTGTTTGTCAAATTTCAATGCTTCAGGAAATAATTCGGTAGCAATACCTTGCTCGCGCAATTGTTTCAAAACCTGTAATGCATAAATTTCGTTGGCAGCACCGGTATTGATGATAATTGCTTTGGTTCCTATAGAAACATCTTGCGGGAAAAGTTGTAATTGCTCCATCACATCATATATCCGATCTATACCAAAAGAAACGCCGACACCTGACAGGTTTTTCAATCCAAAAAGCCCAGTAAGGTCATCATAGCGCCCACCGCCACCTATGCTACCCATTTGTACAGCAGGATCAATACAATTTACTTCTACAATAACGCCCGTATAATAACTCAGTCCGCGAGCCAACGTGAAATCAATTTTTATTTCAGAATTATTCCAGCTGTTATTTTTTAATTCTTCGTGAAAAGCGAGCGTATCACGCAGTTCACGGATGCCTTCTATTCCGATGGTAATATTCTTAGCGGTAAATTCTTTTTCTAAATGATCAAGGTGATTGGTTTCGATATTGATCAATCTAATAATATCACCGACTTGCGTATCATTCAATCCTCGCTCGTTTAATTCTTTTATCACGCCATCTTTACCCACCTTGTCAAGTTTATCAATAGCAATAGTTATATCGGTTAATTTGTCTTGTGCAGAGCAGTATTCAGCTATCCCGGATAATATTTTTCTGCTGTTGACGCGTACAAGGATGTTAGGTATTTTTAACTGATAAAAAGCTTCCCGATAAATGTACAACAGCTCGGCTTCGTTGATTAGAGAATTAGTGCCTACTATATCACAGTCGCATTGCCAAAATTCTCTATAACGGCCTTTTTGAGGTCGATCGGCACGCCACACCGGTTGCATTTGGTAGCGTCTGAATGGGAAGATCAATTCATGTTGATGCATCACTACATAACGCGCAAATGGAATTGTAAGATCGTAACGTAATGCACGCTCAGTAAGGTTCACGTCATTTTTGCCCTGCAATACATTTTCTAAAGCTGTTCTGGTTTTTTCGTGCTTACTGGCATCATTGAGTCCGTTATTGAGTATTTTAAAAATCAACCGGTCGCCTTCTTCACCATATTTACCCATGAGTGTATTGAGGTTCTCCATGCTAGGAGTTTCGATAGGTTGAAAGCCGCATGTTTCAAAAATATGGCGTAGCAAATTCAAGATATACTGACGTTTACGGACTACTTCAGGTGTTAAGTCGCGAGTGCCTTGTGGTATGGATGGTTTTGACATAATATTGTTCAAAAGTAAAAAGTATCTTGCTATATTATTGCAAAAATAAATAGCAAAATATAAAACCTTCAGCAGAGCAGTAAAGATGTTTTAAAAATAAGCAGCTTTAATGCTAGCATTATTTATGCTGATGAACAAGCTTCCACGAGTTGTTATATTCCGGAGTTACAATATGCAAAAAGTACATGCCGGAAGGAAATTTGTCAGGGATACTAATTTCAAATAGATTATTCGTTCCATTCATCATATTTACTTTCCCTGATAGTACAGATTTGCCTTGCAGGTCAGTGATGTTCCAGTCCATTTGAGCGGAACTCAAGGCATAAATACTCAAGGCTATTTTATCAAAAAAAGGATTGGGGTAAACTACAGGAATTGCACTGACTAGAATGGGTGGATCCAAATAAGATAGTGATTGGGTAGCAATGCCAAAGTCAGGTACACCGTAGCCGATATGATTGTCAGGGCTGGCTGCATGGTCAGCACTTTTACGAATGGCATTTCGTATTTCGTAAGGAGTAGCGCTGGGCTTAGCTTCCCAAAGGCAGGCTGCAAGACCTGCCAGTTCAGGTGTGGCTAATGAGGTGCCGCCAATTGCAGATATAGTGCCAGATGTATTGAATACCATCGATGGTGCACCAAGCATACAAACATCAGGTTTTATTTGTCCCGCTGCATTTGGGCCATTTCCACTAGATACAACATGTGTTTTAGAAATGTCAACAGAACCAATAGTCAACGCACTGTCTGCATCGCCGGGAGTAAGTATTTTGTCCCAAGTGCCCCCTCCTTCATTTCCAGCGGATGAGACGACTAAGATACCTTTTGAGGTAGCAACATTAACGCCCATTGCAGCAATTGTTGATTTGCCATCAAGGTCTGAATAGCTAAGATCACCTATGCCGCCATCAAATGTATTGTACCCGAGTGAAATCGAAATGATATCAACTCCTATACTATCTGCCCGCTCCATGGCTGCCACCAGATTGTCCATTTCATAAGGCTGTTCCGAAAGGGCGTCTTCTGTAATATACAAGGCATAAGAAGCATCTGGAGCAGTTCCTACATATTGGCCAGTGATAATACCTGCCATAGTAGATAGAACCTCAGTACCGTGATCAGAGTAACCATATACATCGCTTGTGTCTAATTTGAAATTGTAAGTGTCCACTATCCTTCCTGAAATGCGCAAGCTATCGTAGCCGGCTAATGTATTAGTTGTGTTGAATCCTGCATCGAGCACCGCAATTGTTTTACCCGCACCTCTGTAGCCCTTGTCGTGTAGATATTGGCCGTTGGCTAAAGAAATTTGATCATAGGCATCACCATAATACCCTACACCACCAGTGGTTTTCAATAAGCTCCTATTTCTATTTATTGGAATACTCGAGTGTTCATCTTGTACTCTAGCCATTATATGCAATGGAGCTGTAAATCCAGCTACATAATTGATGCCTTTTACAAAGGGCTTGCTGCGTACATACTTTATATTACTGGTATCATTGACCAATATAACACATTGATTCAGCCAGTGAGATTTTACATGAAGTTTTCCCGAAGATAGTTTCAAAACACTGTCTATGTAAATCTGCGGTATAGGTAAATCAGTACTGTCAATGCTTAGATGTTGTGCACTGCGGCGGTTTAATGCTTTTGCAGAAAGGAAAGTGGAGGGGGTATGAATATCAGCGATCACTCCATTTTTATCAGTAAATGAAATGCGATAGGCGTATTGATTTTGCGCTTTGAGTTTTGTGCTTAATAGTAAAATTGCCAGCAGGCACAAACTTATTTTCGTATTGCCACAATTCATCGATTAATGGTTTTTCAAAGTATTTTATAGTAATAATATACCTCAACCATAAATCCGAAAATGAACGTAAGAGCCGCTATTTTTAATGATTTAAACTAGTTGTGGTCTATTGCACGCATAATTACGCCTACACCTTTGCGACAGCCGATACCTGAGGGGTTAGGCTCATACGTCCAGTAAGTATATTCGTGATATACCATTCCAACGCCGTATGCATAAACAGATTTTGATTGTAGCAAATATGCATAGTCGTTTGGCGCTGTTTCAGGATTATTGAGCACTTGGTTCGTTTCAGATACCGTAATTGTATTGTCAAACTTCATTTTTCCATTATCATACGGCTGAAGTACGTTTTGATAAGTATAATTCCAGTTTTGTAAATACGCATAATCTTTATCATCACTTGGCATTAAGCTATTACCTGCCCAAGTAGCTCCCGATTTTACCGGGTTGGCCAAACGCATAAAGCGAATATTTTTCTCTACATATTCAAAATGGTCTGCTGCCGGAGTAATATAAATAACATCATTGGAATACCATTGAGCGGTATCATTTTTGCGAGAGAGTACATTTACAACATAAGAAAGCCTTTTTTGATTGTCACGAAAAGTGTCATTAATCAAAAAACGTTGTTGAGATTGAGGGGTAAACTTGATACACAATGCATCATTCCATATTGAGGAGTCAACAGAGTAGGTGATATATTTACCTATTTGAAGTTGTAAATAAGGCTGATAAAGATTTGATCCGTCGGTATTAACCACAGTTTCTTTTTTGCAAGAGAATAGTGCAGTACTGCACAAAACTGTGAACAGTCCGATGAGAAATTTATTTTTATTCATACTGTATGACAATAAAATGATGTGTAAATATATGCAAACAAGGGTTAAAAATAATGCTTTTTCTAAAGAAACATAATAAAAAGCAAAAATTATATCCCTGAATGAATAATTCCACCTGCTACCACATCGTCGCCTTCGTAAATCACTGCACTTTGCCCTGGAGCAATGCTATTTACGGAATGGTCAAAATGCACACTCAACATATTGTCAGCCCAGTAAAGCGAACTTTCAGTTCCAGGGTCTTTGTACCTGATTTTTGTAACTGCTCGCATACCGTTTTCGATACTTGCATATTTTACCATATTGAGCCCGCTGACCAGCATACTTGCTTGTTGAAGCTCGTGCATATCACCCAGCACTACAGTATTGGTTTCTGGTATTATTTTGGTAACAAAAATCGGCCTGCCCAAAGCAATATCCAAACCTTTACGCTGTCCAATGGTGTAAAAGGGAAAGCCTCTGTGCTTACCTACTTTTGTGCCATCAGTCAATACAAAATCACCACCTTCTACCTCTGCTTCCAGCCCCGGATTTTGGCGCTTTAGGAAGCCGCGGTAGTCATTGTCGGGAACGAAACAAATTTCATAGCTCTCTGCTTTTTTAGCAAGATCTGTATAGCCCATTTCGGCAGCCATTTGGCGTACCTCAGTTTTGAGTAAATTACCTAATGGATAAATACTTCTGCTCAGGCATTCCTGACCTAAGCCCCAAAGCACATAGCTTTGATCTTTGGTTAAGTCTTTTGCTTTTGATAGTACAAAACGGCTATTTTCTTCACGTACTTTTACATAATGTCCGGTTGCAATAAAATCACAACCTAATGCATCGGCACGTTTGAGTAGCGCAGACCATTTGATATGAGTATTACAAAGTACACAAGGGTTAGGTGTTCGGCCGGCCATATACTCATCGACAAAATTATTAATTACACTTTCACCAAACTCTTCACGAATGTCAAATACATAATGAGGGAACCCATGTTCAACCGCAGCCATACGCGCATCGTTGAATGAATCTAAATTGCAACAGCCGGTCTCTTTTTTTGATCCACCCGACACTGCATAATCCCAGGTTTTCATGGTAATGCCAACAACATCATAACCTTGGTGGTGCAGCATTAGTGCTGTAACGGTACTGTCAATACCGCCACTCATTGCCACCAATACTTTGCCCATTTTACTCATTTTACTAATATTAGTTTACACAAAAAAGAAACAAAGGTAAGTAGTGAATGCCTCTGTAGCTATATTTTATCGTGATGTGCCTATTAGTGAGCTTCGGTTTAATTGATTTATTTCAAACTGGTTATTCCATTAAAACAGCCCTTACGCCCGTTAAATATTCCATTTGGGGTAATTTGTCACCATTCACAACAGCGGCAAAATGTTCAGCTGTAATTTCTTCAACATGAAGCATATACTGTGTATTGGATCCGACTTGGCTGAAAAAATCACTTGGTTCACTAAGCTCATACACTACCGCATTACCATCTTTGAGCAACGGTGTTTTGTGTTCATCATCTCCTGTAAGTGCCAGCAAACCAATATTGGCATATTGTTCCATTCTGTACCCGTTGTGAAAATCGTTCTTTGAATAAAGCATTAGCGCAACATCCTGTTTTTTGCCATCTTTTGTAATGGTTATGTAATTCATTAAAAATGGGCAGTCGGGATTGGTGATCACATGATTTTTCATGGCCGGTTTATAAACAATATTATTGCATGGCTTAAAATGAAACACTGCGTAAGCATTGTTTCGTAAAATTGGATTCATTCTGCTAATTACGTGCCATAATTCATGTGCCACCAGATGAAGATCAATTGGCTGGGCATTTGTATTAAGCATAATTCTATTCTCTCTTGTATAACCTTCAGCACCAAACTCTTCAGCCGAAGTGGTCTTTATTATTTTTATAGTATCTGGAAGGTGTAGATGCGCTCCTGTGGTTTTTACAAACAAGTCTATAGATGCAAAAGCTTTTTTCAATTGTTCTTGTTCCCCTTTCGGCCAGTTGCGGACACTCTTTGCAGTGGCGGCGAGGTAATCACTTTCATTAAGGCCTTCTGATCTATCTAATCTTATCGAAAGGTCAAATGGCGTATGCTCATGCGTATAAGCATCTGGTTTTTGCGACACTGCCGCAGCTTCGGTACTATCCAGTAAAGAAATAACACTTCCTGCACAGGTAAATGTTGTTGATTGGGCAGATGTATTGAAAGCATAAACGCAGCATAAACAAAACATTAGGGCGTAGCGGGTAAGATTCATAAAGCTTTTTATTTTAAAAATACGCCGAAAATGATATGCTCTTCTATTTTGTAAGAATGTTTTGATCTTAATTTAATCACATTTAAAAACTCAGTCATTCTGTTCCAATATAAAAATGCTTTCTACCGGTTTCCCAAATAACTGAGCAATTTTGAGTGCCAAGACTGTAGATGGCACATACTTATTAGCTTCCATGGCATTAATCGTTTGCCTGCTAACGCCTATTTTTTTAGCTAGTTCATCCTGTGTAATATCCTTTATTGCACGTTCAACTTTGATATTATTTTTCATCAGTAAGAGCAATTTTAGAACGATACAGAAGATAGTGAAAGCGAAATATAAACAATAATAATACGGTAAACATATTAAAAGTCATCACTGTAAAAAATGGTAAGTCGTACACCAGAATAAAAGCAATGAGGAGTAAAATATAATTGATCAAAACCGCCCATAAAAGTGCATTCAAACGCATCCCGGCAATATATTCGTCTTCGTTTTTTTCTTCGGAAAATCCAACCAATAAGGCACCGGTTATAAATAGAACGCCTAATAATGTATTAGTAAGATTAGTTTCTATAATCCATTTTCTCGGAACATTTTTGTCGCCAAAAAAACCGGAACAAATTGTAAAGACTTTTCCGTGCAGCCAATTGATTTCGTAATTGGTAGCAAAAACAAATACCCCGATTATAAACATAGGGACAAATAAGCACCATCCGATTTTTTTATACCTGTTGGGTAACAATAATGAATGTGACATAATGAGTAAATTTTAAACAAAGGTGTGGTTTATTTTCCAAAATGTAAAATATGTTTTACATTTTGTATGCTTAACTTGTCATTTTACATTTCGTTTGTGTCCAATAATAGTTCGAATTATTTTCAACAACTTTGTGTCATGAATAATCGATTCTTTTGGTGTTTTATCATTGTGATTTGTGCTGTAACAAATAGTCGTGCACAATCATACTCAGACACAATTGCTGTTTTTAGGAAAAGCTATAAAGCAGATTTTATTAAAGAAGAACGAAGTCCGTTAAAAGGGAAAGACACTGCATTTCTGAGATTTTATCCAACAAAAAAAGAATACAGAGTTCAAGCGCATGTTACCCTTACTCCCGATGCTCCTACATTTGATATGCTTACACACAGCGGTAAAAAACAAGTGTATAGGCAATATGCAACAGCTACCTTTTTGTGGAAAGGCAAAAAATATACCTTGAGCATATATCAAAGCATGAGTTTGATAAAAAAGGAACAATTTTATAAACACCTGTTTCTCCCATTTAATGATCTGACTAATTACGAGACAACGTATGCAGGCGGCCGGTATATAGACTTAAGTACTGATGATATCGTTAATGGAATGATTATAATAGACTTCAATAAGTGTTATAACCCTTACTGTGCTTACGCCGGAGGCTATTCTTGTCCTATCCCTCCTCAGGAAAATAAATTGCAATTGAGAATAGAAGCAGGGGAACAACTTTTTGCAGGTCCAATCAAAGATTGATGATACGAACAACATAAAATTTATAATAAACGGTCAATAACTATCTTTGCCGCATCAAATACAACACATGTTAACATTACAATTATTCAGACAGCATAAAGAACTCATTTTAGAAGGACTTAAAAAGAAAAATTTTAAAGACTTGGAAATAGTAGATTCAATAATTGCTATCGACGAGAAAAGAAGACATATACAAGTACAAAACGATGAAATTGCTACGGTCATAAATGCGGCTTCCAAAACTATTGGTATGCTAATGGGTCAGGGCAAAAAAGAAGAAGCCGAAGCGTTAAAAACGGAAGTATCAAACAAAAAAGAAGAAGCGAAATCAATAGCGCAACGACTTGCGTTATTGGAGGAAGAGCAGCAGGATTTGCTAATACGTTTACCCAATTTACCGCATATTTCAGTACCATTCGGTAAAACACCTGAAGAAAATGAAGTAGTTCGGGTTGGTGGCATTCGCCCTGATCTTAGTGCACAAAATTTACCTCACTGGGATTTGACTACTAAATACAATTTGATTGATTTTGAATTAGGTAACAAGATTACAGGTAGTGGTTTCCCTGTGTATATAGATAAGGGTGCAAGATTACAAAGAGCGTTGATTTCTTATTTCTTGGATTACAATACTGCTGCTGGTTACAAGGAAGTGTACCCACCGTTTATGGTTAATGAAGCAAGCGCTTATGGTACAGGTCAGTTACCGGACAAGGAAGGACAAATGTATCATGCCACTGCCGATAATTTTTATTTGATACCAACAGCAGAAGTACCCGTTACTAATATTTATCGCGATACGATTTCTGCGGAGCACGACTTGCCCATACGTATGACCGCCTATACGCCCTGTTTCCGCAGAGAAGCTGGTTCTTATGGTAAAGATGTTCGTGGACTAAATCGCTTGCATCAATTCGATAAAGTAGAGATTGTACAATTTACTCATCCTGATAAAAGTTATGAAGCATTAGAAGGAATGGTTGTTCATGTTGAAAAATTGTTGCAAAATCTTGGATTAGAGTATCGCATTCTTCGGCTTTGTGGTGGTGATATGAGTTTTACATCAGCACTTACGTATGACTTTGAGGTATTTAGTGCGGCACAGGAACGTTGGTTGGAAGTAAGCTCAGTAAGTAATTTCGAAAGTTTCCAAACTAACAGGTGCAAAATTCGTTATAAAAATGCAGAAGGTAAAACGCAGCTGTTGCATTCACTAAATGGTAGTTCATTGGCATTACCACGTATTATGGCCTGTTTGCTCGAAAACTTTCAAACACTTGATGGTATTGTAGTTCCGGAAGTTTTACGCACTTATTTTGGTAGCGAGATAATTAATTAATTTTAAAAAATAAAACACAAAACAATGATTCAACGTGTTCAAACGATTTGGCTTTTTTTAGCCGCTTTTTTTAGCGGTGCCTTATTTATATTTCCATTGTATCACTATACACTTGGAGGAGCTGTAGAACCAATTATTATGGGTGCTAAAAATGAATATGCATTGCTACTCTTAACGGCGCTCATGACTTTGCTTCCACTTATTAGCATTTTTATGTTCAAAAATAGAAAGCGTCAGAAAGGATTGGTATGGCTGAGCATATTATCGTCTGCGGCTTTTATTGCAGTTATGCTCATGAAAATTCAAAATTTGAAGAACGCGCAGATACCGGCCACTAATGATAATTTCGCATTACCCGGTCCAATTATTCCTGTAATTGCGATTGTATTTTTATTTCTGGCACTAAGTGGTATTCGTAAAGATGATGCGCTGGTGAAGTCAGTGGACAGATTGCGCTAGCGATCTTTCGATAAATTTTTTTAAAATGGGCTACAGAATAAACCTGTAGCCCATTTTAATCTAAATTACTTTCATCAAGGTATCCTTGTAGCTACTTCCTAGAGGAATGGTATCCTTGTCAATATGAATTATATTGCCATCTATGGATTTGATAGCAGACAATGCTACAATGTACGATTTGTGAATACGCATGAATTTATCGGCGGGCAATTGATCTTCCATACTTTTCATTGTTTGGTGTACCACATAATAATTGTTGGCAACATGCACTTTCAGATAATCTTTCATACCCTCTATATACTTAACGTCCGTATAATTTAGCTTTACCAATTTGCCATCTGATTTTATAAAAAAGTAGTCTTTCTGTATTCCGGTTGTAGGGGATGTGTTTTTATTATTTACGATAGCAATGTCCTGAATCGTAGCAATAGGTCTGCCTTGTTTTTCCAATAATGAAATAACCTTATTTACGGCTTTGGCAAAACGGTCGAAAGGAATAGGTTTGAGCAGATAGTCAACCACATCCAATTCGTAGCCTTCTATTGCATATTCTGTATATGCGGTAGTAAGTATTACAGCCGGAGGTTCTTTGAGCGAACGAAGAAAATTTAATCCGCTGATTACCGGCATATTGATGTCGAGAAAGATAAGATCTATTTTATTTTTATGGAGTGCTTCGAAGGCCTCCATTGCATTATTGCACTGTTGCACAAGAGTTAGCGTGGCAACTTGTGCAATGTGTGTTGCCAGAACTTCTTGTGCCAAAGGTTCATCGTCTATGATGAGACAATTGATCGTGTTTGTATTGGAAGACATAAGCGAAGGCTGTAAGTTGAGCCATTTTTTTCTGAAGCAAATATAGCTTCTGGTGAGAAAACTAGTTTGATATTATTATTGATTGATTCAATAATTGAATTCATGTCGGCATAGGTTGTATTTAGCTCTATGGCTATTTGTATTTCTCTTTCTTCTGCGAGCAAGTAAATAAGGAACGACCAGTCATTGCTGGAAGTATAAGTGTTGATGAGCGGTTCTGCAATGTTGATGAGTGATAATGGCGGTAAATATTTGTTGCTTATATCACCTTGTTGTTCCAATACACAAGCGTTATTGTTTTCGAATAAAGTATTTTGAAATTGAAACAAACTTTGTAGATACTTTAGTTCTTCTTCTATAAGCACAGTCCTCTCTCCGCTGCGATACAAGCGATACCGTAATACATCTGAAAATTGAATAACAGCATCAGGAGCATCTGTACTTTTTTGGCTGGTGAGTTGAACAATGCCGTCTAAAGAGCGAATCATAAAGTCCGGATTCATTTGTGTTTTCAAGAGATTGCGTTCGGTGAGTGCGAGCTGATTGGTATCTGTGAAAATTTCTTTTGACGTTCTGATACCTTCGGCTAATTCCATTATAAATAGTATAGAAGTAAAACCGATAAAGTTCTCGATAAAATTTTTATAGGACTGGCCAATCAATTTCGGGAAACTTATATTCGACGACTTTTCTATTATTATAGGAAAATAGGGAGCCATTATTTTTTCGAGACCTATATCTAATAACGGAAATATAAGTAGTAAACAGGTCAGTATGATCCAGAATTTTTTGTACTCGTTTTTTTTGAAATAAACGGGTATCAGGTATAAACAATAAAAGTAAAAGAACAAGATAAAAGGTATGGAAATAAGAATGGAAGCTACCCATGTTTTTATATGCAGGTCTGAGGTAGTATTTTTATTAAATTTAATAGCTCCTGCCACCCAAATTGCAATAAATAAAAGCACATGTAATATCCATTTCCCTTTTTTGAAATAAACGCCTCTGTTTTTTCGATTTATTTTTTGCTCAATATATTGATGTAACATAAGTCTTAGAGTGTAATGTTTAAATGAACAGCGTATTCTTCTTTTGACTCATTGATGCGCAGTTTGTGTTTTTTAGGATATAGTATTTCTAATCTACGCCGCACATTTTTTATACCAATGCCACCACTGTGTTGAACCGATAAATGACTGTTAGTCGTTTGAGGTTTACTGTTGATTATTTCCATGGAGAGTATATTGCTCATGATGTATAAATTGATTCTTACAAATGCATGATTAATTCCTGCTTTTACACCGTGTTTGAATGCGTTTTCAATGAAATTGACCAATAATAATGGAGCTATTTCTTTTCCTTCAGCGCTCCCTTTAATATTTAATTCAATGTCAATATTTTCTTGTTTATTTCTAAGCTGTTCTAATGCTACATAGTTTTTAAGAAACTCAATTTCGCCGGCGAGTGGCACTGTTTCTTTACTGCAATCGTTGACCATGTATTGTATTAGGTCTTTTAATTGTTGGGTAATAACTACGGCGTTATCTGATTGTTTGAGACTGAGCGAGTAAATATTGTTCAGCGTATTGAATAGAAAATGCGGATTAATCTGCGTCTTTAAAAAATTGGTTTCCGCATGTAGTTTATCTGTAAATACCTGTTGATAATTGTTTAGGTATTTTTGTTGGTCATAGAGGTCAATGAAGTAATACAACGAAAAGAAATAGGCTGATATTATTGCAGATAATGATGCGGAAATGCCAACTAAATAACCTTTACTTTTATCAGAATCTATAGGGTTAATCGCACCACTTAATATACCCACAAGTATTAATGTTAATATCCAAAATCCAATATTAGACATCAGACCTAACCACAAAAATGTTTTTCTTCTTTTATGGCGTGCATAAGGAATAACCAACATTAAGAAGAAATAGACCATAATTGCGGCTATGCCACTACCAAAAATAATTCCGTAAAATATTGGTATTTGTTCGATGGACTTTCCATTTATAAGCCCGTCATGAAGTCCTTTGGTGAAGTCCTTTCCTATGATAAAAACAAAAGTGATACAGATCCAAATGGCAATATGAAACCAATAACGCCTATTCCCGAATATTGTTTGGCGTTGTAATCTTAATTCGCTTCGAAGAGCTGTGCTTATTTTAAATAATCTCACAAGAGTATCGTTGATGTATAAATGTCAAATTCCTTCCAAAGCTACATTTCCTTTTCATATTTCATCTCCAAACTCGCTCTAGGACTGTATTTTTCGACGAAAGCATTTATTCCTTCGATGAAACTATTTTTCGTGTTTGTCGAATAGTTATAATGCTTGGTCTAATGGGTATGAAAAGCGGTATTTCACGATAGTATGTTTGCATCAGAAATCAAAACAATAATATTTCTTCACCACACACAAATTTAAACTTATGAAAAACATCGTATCAAAATTCGCCATTGCAATCTTCGCAACAATTTGTTTGACTCAGTCAACTGCACAAGCACAGTCTTCAAGTTTTATCCGTTCAGAAAATACTGTAATCAGTTTCGATCTCGGAGACAACCAGTCGCCTAATGCTAAAATTATTATCCGGAACAGTAATGGTCAGGTGATAAAAGCCAAAAGCTTCTTTAGTAAATACTGCAATATTGAAAGTATCTTTTTTCAATCAGGAACTTATAGCTATACTATTGTTAATGGGAATCAATCAAGCACAGGTACTTTTTCAATAAAATAACATCTATCGTTTAACCACTCTCAAAAATTAAATTTATGAAAACTACTGTATCGAAATTTTTAATTGTAATGTTCGTGACAATTTTTGCCGCTAATACATCAGCTGAAGCAATTACATTTCAACGTTCACCATTATCACTTATAAGTTTTAGTCTTGGTAATGTTAGTGGCAGCAATGCCAGAGTAATTATCAGAAATAAAATGGGACAAATAGTACGTACTAAAAATTGTTATACAAATACTTGCAATTTTGAAGTAAATAATCTTGCAGTTGGTGATTACAGCTATACCATTATTAATGGTAATGAATCGAGCACGGGCACATTTTCGGTAAAATAAAGGGGTACATTTAAAATGAATAATGATGAAATGCCTCACCTATTTCACGACTGATAATAATAGAATCGATATTCAAAATACATTTTTTGGCTTAGTAAGTATTTATTACAACGGATCTTTAGTATCACAAAAGCATAGTTTATTTGGCATTTGTCACACTTTTCAAATAATGGAAAATGGAATTTCCGCACTTTATGAAATAATTGTAGGGTCTAAATTTTCTTTTAATATTGGTTTTGACATTTATAAAAATGGAAAACCCTTATTGTTTTCTTAGATGAGTATTTGCTTTCATTTTTTTAAAATGGATCAACTACGAAATGGGAAACAGACAAAAGAAAAAATACAGTGTATTGCTCAAACCTATTAATAGAAAGAAACTTCCAACTACTGTTTGATTAACCAAGTTTCCGCGGAAACCCAACTCTTGTTTGGGGATCATAATTGTTGAAACCAACATCACTACTGCACCAAGTATGACACCAAAAAAGTTATTGCAACAGTCTTTATTGATTGTCTGAAAACAACGCCTATTTAATATCAAGTATTTAAGTTAATTATACTTATAGTTCGAAATACCTGACAATACACTCTTTCAACAATTGTTCTTGATCTTTCATTACCGAAGGAGCTTCTACTCCTGTAGCGATGTAGTGTGGCCAACCTTCCTCATCAAAACCATCAAGTACAAATACGCCCACCTGACTCAATAACGTACAAACAGCTATGTGCATCAAGTCTTGCTTTTGTTCTTTTGTAAAATTTTTATTTTCGGGAAATGCGCCTAATTCATTGATGCCAATTAAAAACAACATCCCTTCCATATCCGGCTTTTTTTGGAAGCGATCCATCATCAAAAACTCTACATTAATCCAACGTTGTTCAAAATTTTCCATAGAAATGCAAAGGTAGTCAGTTAAAGGCTAATTTGACAATTAGCTAAATAGTACGGCTGTTTTAAAGTTCTCCTGTTAAAAGGAGTTTCATAGCCTTCCATATTTCTAAAATTGTTTTATGAAAATAGTGTAAAAGACTTCAAATTTGCGTGACCCCAAATTGCGTTCTTAATAATGAATATTTTAATGGTTTGTCTTGGAAATATTTGTCGTTCTCCAATTGCGGAGGGTGTAATGAAATACAAAATAGAATTGAATCGACTTGATTGGACTGTTGCTTCGTCGGGTACAAATGGATTGCATACTGGTGAATTCCCTCATCAATACGCTCAAAAAGTGTGTATGCAACATGGTATTGATATTTCCAATCAACGAGCTAAAAAATTTGGAGTAGAAGATTTTCAACGTTATGATGTCATTTATGCGATGGCTACAGATGTATATGAAGACATAAGAAGGATAGCGCCAAATCGTGCTGCTATGAATAAAGTTAAACTCTTTCTAGATGAGCTAAGTGACAAGCTAGGACAATCCGTTCCTGATCCATGGTATGGTGATGAGAGCGGATATTTGCCGGTCTATAATTTAATAGAGCGTGCTTGTGAAGCAATCATTTGCAAGTACCAAAAATAAATAGCGCAAATATTTTATTCGGTCATTTGATGATGATAAATTTTGCGCCAATTAAAATATCCAAAAATTGCGACGATAAACAAGAATACTGTTAATAACATCGTTACATAATAACCTTTATATACAAATAGAGGGATGGCTGCAAGATTGGAGATATTAAGTAGTATCCAGTTTTCTAGCTTACGTCGTGCTAATAACCACATGCCGCTCCACGCGGTTGCCGATACAAAACTGTCCCAGATTGGAACATTTGAAGGCGTAAAACGGAGCATTATATATAAAATCCCCCAACCTAAAATAGCAATTAAAAGAGCTGTTTTCCACTCTTGTTTGCTACATTGACTAATGTTTAAACTTTTGGCGTTGCTTCTATTATTAACCCAATAAACCCATCCATAAATACTCATGCTTAGGTAGTACAAATTAAGTAACGCATCCGCATAAAGACGTGCTTCAGATTGAAACCACATATAAGCATAGATTGCAGTACTTATAATGCCTGTAGGATAGAGTGCAATATGGTTTTTCCATGAAAAGAGCACACTTGCCACGCCAAATAATGCTGCAATCCATTCGAGCTTTTGAGTTTCTTGTATTTGAATGGCAAGATGCTGAATAAATGTATCCATTAGTTCGTTGAGTCCTCTGTTTGGTGTTTGAACAATTTAGCATATCTGCCATCACGTTGCATCAGTTCAATATGCATACCTTGCTCTACAATGCTACCATCTTCTAGAACAATTATCTTGTCGAAATGCCAACCTGTGAAAATACGATGAGTTATTACAATAACAGTCTTGTTTTCGAGATAATATTTCAGGTTATGCA
Source organism: Bacteroidetes bacterium UBA1312 (assembly GCA_002307135.1). Classification (GTDB taxonomy): domain Bacteria; phylum Bacteroidota; class Bacteroidia; order Chitinophagales; family Chitinophagaceae; genus Rurimicrobium. Next base: position 31,529 of record DBTQ01000034.1, on the reverse strand, counting down.
AAATTGTTTTTTCAGTACGAGTGTCAACAGCAGAAAGGCATTCGTCTAGTAAAAGTATCGGGCTGTTTTTGAGTAATGCTCTAGCCAATACCATACGTTGTTTTTGCCCACCGGAGAGCATAACACCTCGTTCTCCAATAATGGTTTGGTAACCATTAGTTAGATTTTTGATGTCTTTGTCAAGGTCTGCCAACTTTGACGCTTCATATACCTCAGCTTCCGTTGCATCTTCTTTTCCGAATTTGATATTATTAAATACGGTGTCAGAAAAAAGAAAAGCCTCTTGTGGTGTATAACTAATATTTCTTCGCAAATGCTGCAGATCGTAATCTTTTAAGGAAACGCCATCAATACTTATCTCTCCCGACTGTGGATCGTACATACGCAATAACAACTGTGCAATAGTAGATTTTCCAGAACCGGTTTCACCCAATATAATAAGTTTTTCGCTGGGTTTAATATCAATACTCAAATTACTTAAAGCCTGAATACCAGTATGCTGGTATTTGAAATTGATATTGGATAAATGAATATTACCTTTTATTTCACTTGTTATGGGATGCTCCACATTTTGAATAATTGATTTTGTACTTAAAAACTCATCAATTCTTTTTTGTGAGGCTGCCGCGCGTTGTATTGTTGAAGCCACCCATCCGATAATGAACATGGGAAACATTAACAGATTAATATAGATAACAAACTCTGCAATATTGCCAGCTGTTGCTTTGCCGATAATGGTGAAATAACCACCAACAAGAATGGTGCTTAACATACTTAGTCCGATAAACAAATTCATCGAAGGGAAATAGACCGCCTCTGTGAGCGACAAATTGATATTGCTATCTTTGTAACCCGCAGAAGTAGCATAGAAATGTTTTAAGATATTGTTTTCCTGTACAAATGATTTGATGACCCGAATGCCGGAAAATGATTCTTGTGCAGTAGTGGTCAGATCAGATAATTGTGATTGAATCCTTTCACTTTTTTTATAAATCATTTTATTGACCAGATAAATTGCAAAACCAAGAATAGGCAATGGAACAATGACGCAAACGGTTAGCAATGGGTTAACTCGAAGCATACCCCATGTGCACATAAATGTGAGTACAATTAAATTGACGGCATACATAATTGCGGGGCCAGTGTACATACGTACACGCGATACGTCTTCAGCAAGCCGATTCATTAAATCTCCGGTACTGTGCGTTTTGAAAAAGTGCGTATCAAGTTCTTGGTAATGATTATAAATTTCATTTTTTTGATCATACTCAATATACCGTGACATAACAATAATCGTCTGGCGCATAAAGTACATAAATACACCTCGTAATAATGCTAAAATCAACAATAACAATCCATACCAAAGAACCATATTGAAAATAGAGGATTGCATCTCTCCTCTTAACGCTGTATTGGCAAAGAGCCTGTAATTTTTGATATCCTCTTGTACAGAATCAATTACTGTACGTATAACAGTGGGTGGGATAACGGCAAATAAATTTGATATCGCGACAAAAAAAATGCCCGACAAAAAACGCCATCTATACTTGATGAAATATTTATTAATACTAGAGAGCTTCTTCATATTGCTGCGCAAAGGTCGGTGAAAATGCGTTAACCGTTGCGCTCTTGATGTTGTTAATTTGTGATGGAGTCGCTAGAGTCTTAGCAGCCTATTTTTATCTCAATATGTAAGCACCATCAGTTTTTGTATCGTGGAAAGCAATCTTTGATTCAGTACAGCCAACTTTCCATGCACTACTGTTTTTTTTGTTTTGGTTATTGGCAAGTACTATTTGCTTTGGATTAAATACGCATTGAATTTCTGAAACAGAAAATGAATGGAGTGCTGATTTTATAACTAAAATATCAATTGGAAATGGATGGTTTTTATTGAAGCGTGTATTACTATCCAATAGAAGTACTTTCTTGTTGCTAACAACAATTAATTCTGTTTTTTTCGTTGCTAAATTATTAGTACACCCAAATCCAATGTGCGCTGATCTTGTATTATATGATTCAGTATTGCCACCGCTTATAATTGAATAATATAACCCCGATAACAATTCACTCTTACATTCTTTATTGCTATTGTAAACGATAAATATTTTTTGATGTACTGATTCCCATTCGGCCATAAAGCGGACAACAGAAAAAAGCAACAAAATAGAGAGCGTTAACCAGAGTGCAGCCTTCCGTTGCTTTAAAACATATAAACACAATGACGCGATAATAATATAAAGCAATACAAGACTAAATGAATTGAAGTATATGGTTTTTAGCCTTTCAATATTATAAGACTGTAGTAGGTAAATGCATTTATGGAAGCCTATACATAGCCATTCCGTAATTCTGGCGATGGAAATAGCAAGTAACGTTATTTTTGAAAAAATGATAATACACATGCCTAATGCGAGTACTAGGCCCATTGCTATACAAGCAATAATATTGGCAAAAAGGAATAAGGGAGGGAATCCATGAAAATAATAAGCTACCAGTGGAGCTACTAATATTTCCGCTGCAAGGCTCGCTGCCGCTGTGTTATATAGCCATTTCAATACAATCTGTTGGGGTCGCCAAAATGCTGTAATCGGCTTGTAGAAAATAATAAGCGATAAAATGGCGATAAACGATAATTGAAATCCAACCGAAAACAACCACATTGGATTCCAGAGCAACATGAAAAATGCAGCACTAAACAATTGATTTAACGGATTCGTTTCTCTATTGAGCATATTGCCAACAGCAACGATACTGAACATAAGAGCCGCACGGATAGCTGGGGCAGAGCTGCCTGCCATCAATACATAGAACCATATAAAAGATAGGCTAATAACAAACTGTATCCATTGATATTTTTTATTGCGAATCCGACGTAACAGGAATGCCACCAGCATAAAAAGGAAGCTTACATGTGCACCCGAAATAGAAATAACATGTATGATGCCAGTGTCGGAGTAGGCTTGACGCAAGTTGGGATCAATTCCGGATTCATCACCAACTAACATTGCCTTGAGTAGTGCGAGCGAAGAGCTGTCTTTTACAAAATGGTTCAATTGGGCAATACAATAGTCATGTGCATTAATTAGTGGCGAATTTTGATCATTACGCGCCCATAATTTTATTTGTTCTACAGTAAGGAATTGTTGGTAAAAAATGTTTTTGCGCTTGCAAAATTGCACATAATCAAGTTCAAAAGGATTGCCGGCATTACTAATACGCTCCCAATGGTTCGGTATAATAATGCGATCTCCCTGGTGTAATGTTATGGATGAATTTGATTTGTATATATAAACAAAAGCGTTTCCTTCGACGTCTGAGATTGTATCACCATTGATGCGCTTCAGTAACTGAATAGAAAGCTTTGTACTATGCTCTTTTTCTTGAGGAGTAGCGGTAATTTCTGTAAGAAATGCTTCGGATTGGCTCAAATATTTTCCCACATAATTGGGTTTATTACGTTGATCTACGTTAAAACAATAAGCAAACCCGATCAGGATTAGCATTATTTGAGCGAAACCAAACTGAGTATATTTTAAATGCTTGTTTTTTACAGATGAAATACTGAGTAGAAGAAGAGGAACAAAGCAAATGATTAACCCGCACATGAGCTGAACCCCTATTATATCTAGGCTTTCAATCCTGTCGTAGCAAACAATGCCAATGATTAGCGGCAATAGAAGGCGAAACATAGGAGCTTCATTCCAAAATGTAGCTTTATATTTTGTCCACATAGTATATTTTAAACTACATTAAATATGAAAAGATAGTAAATAATATTAAATTAGAATCAAGCGACATAAATATTTGCAGAATTAGTGTTTCCGGGAATCTATTTTTAATTTAGCGCTTTAATTATTAATACTAATTTTTCATGGCTAATTTTTCTGCTACTATTAATACACTAGGTTTGAGTGTTTTTGCAATATATTTTGTTGCGTGCAATAACGTTAATGAACACAAAAGTAGAGGTGCTATTATTTTGGGTGATTCAAGCACGATAGTTATGGAAAAAGATCCCCAATTTCTGAAAGATAACGTAGTTGACTTCCAGCCTCAGAGAATGATACAAGCCGAACCGGTCGCGGCAAATAAGGACACACAGCATGTTGCGCTAACACCTGCTAAAGCAGAGGAGCCCAAAGCTGCACCAATAGCTGATGTCAAAGGTCTGAAGATACCTTTTAAACCTTTTACGGTAATCATTCCTAATATTACTACGCGCAGCTTCAAACAACAAGATGTTGTCCATGCAAAAGGTGTATCCTATTCTTTAGAAACAGGAAAACTGGAAGGTAATACGTTGCAAATAAAAGGTGCAACAATTACTAAAGTAGTACAACGTTATCAGACCGTTGTGATTATAAAAGACAAAGAAGCAGGGAATATTTTATTACAATCATTAGGCACCTATAGTTCTGAATGGCACACCATTAAAGGGTCAGGAGGTAATTATACAATTGCAGGAATCAATAAAAGTCAGTTAGATTTTAATGATGTTTCAACAAATGCGATACACAATGCGGTTTCTAAAGCAGCTCGCAGCAATAGGCTTTCGCGCAAAGAAGAACAACAAATGCTGAAAACGATTAAAAATATACGGTCGCCAAAACAATCCCCTTTAAGCATCGTGCTTAAAAATGTTGTTTGGAAAATCAGTGCTAAAGATGCAGTCGGCAAACCTGTTGAAAAAGAGATCAGAATTGATTTGCCTGCTGCCGAAGATTAATAGCAATAATACTTTCATTAACCCTTCTTAGATAACTGCGATGCACTTTAGCTCAATAGCAATAGGTGTTGGCAATGCATTGATCGCACATGTAGTTCTGCATGGCTGATTGTCTTTAAAATACTCTGCATATACTTTGTTGTAGGTTTGAAAATCACGTTTCATATCTACTAAAAATACAGTTACATCTACAAGCTTATCCCAGCCACTCCCGCACTCTTCGAGTACAATACGCACATTGTCAAAAACACTCCGGCATTGGGCTTCAAAATCAAATTCAATGAAATTTCCGTATTGATCTAGTTTAAGACCTGGAATTTCGTTTGTGTTTGGCGTTCGTGGTCCTATACCGGATAAGAATAACAAATTACCTGCTTTTCGTGCATGTGGGTAAAGGCCGACTGGTTGTGGCGCTTTGGTTGTTGATATTTTTTCTGACATTATTTTTTGGAAAATTTATTAAAAATTAATAGGTTTGAGTCTGATTACAAAACTTTTGCTGTATTAAGTGTTATTGTTCTGCTAACTTTTGGCTTTGAATATTAACAAAATGTGAAAATTTGGCACGGTTTTTGTACTATTTAATAATTAATACGATTTACTGTATTAAAACAATTTTATCACTCATGAAAACAGTGGATAAATTCTTGTTTTATTTTAAAATGTAAACGTATGAAAAAAAGTTACAAAAAACTTTACCAAGATCGACTTTCAAAGATTTTAGTATGCCTATGCATCTTAATATCTTTTGGTAAACAATCTTATGCGCAAGTTACAGCAACAGTTGGAACAGGTACATCTACCTCTTCTTCTGTTCCAATTTACTCATGTTATGGCTATACTTATGCTCAGCAAATTTATACAGCCAGTGATATTTCTGCTGCAGGCGGGACACCAACAGCGGGCTCTATCAGAAAATTAAGATTCTATTTGAATTCAGGGTCTTCGACTAACAGCGATAATTGGACCGTATATATGGGACACACTACAAAAACGACTTTTTCCAGTACTACAGATTGGATTCCTTTATCCAGTCTTACTAATGTTTTCTCGGGAACGGTTACATATCCATCTTCAGGTTGGTTAGAAATTGTGTTCACGACACCATTTACTTGGGATGGGACAAGTAATCTAGTGGTTGCAGTAGATGAAAATGCGCCGAGTTATTATTGCTCAAACTATTGGAATTATACTTCAAGCGGTTCTAATTACACGTCTATATATTATCGTAATGATGCAACGAATCCTGATCCAGCGTCTCCTCCAACTGCCACATCAAGAAATACTTATTATCCTAATGCCCAATTTGTTTTTGCTAACTTGTGCGCTGGTACTCCTACTGCTGGATCTGCAGTTGCTTCGGCTACTACGGTATGTTCAGGTACTCCGATTACGCTCTCTCTGTCTGGAGCGTCTTCAGTGCCGGGATTGAACTATATTTGGGATACCTCAAGCACAGGTACAAGTGGGTGGGGTGCAGTAAGTGGGGTCACTCCAATTACTACTACTACCTATACTACTATTCCCCCATCAGGGAAAACTACTTATTATCGATGCCGCATAACATGTACTACAAGTGGGTTAAGTGCTACTTCCAGTTCTGTCTCAGTTATTGCCGGAGGTGCTTATGCTTTACCTTTTAGCGAAAGTTTTACAAGTACTTCTTTACCTACTTGTTGGTCTGTTTCAGAAGGAAGTACAGGTGCATCATACCATTGGGCAACGACTGCAGCTGATGCAACATATGGCGCTAGCTCGGCCGCATCCGGATCTTATTTTGCCTACCTATACGTTTTTTTGGCATCCACATCTTACAACCCTTATTATATTACCTCTCCACTTATTGCTATTCCTTCAACCGGAGTAATTCGTTTGTCTTATTATTATTTCCTGGGTACTAGTGGTTATAAAGGTACATCCGGTGCTACCGGTTCAGACCCTTACCCGATGGAATTGCAAATATCAACAGACGGAGGTTTGACTTTTACATCCATATATAGTCATAGTACATCTAATTCTACATTTAATGCATGGACTCAAAATAATATTGATCTAAGTTCTTATGTTGGTCAATCTGTCAAACTTCGCTGGAAATCTACATCAAATTACGGATCTAGTACTTGCGATCAGGGATTGGACGAGGTTAATGTGCAGGTAATACCACCATGTTCAGGTGCACCAACTGCTGGTACTGTTAATGCATCACCGTCTGCAATATGCTCTGGTAGTGGGACTACTACGCTTAGTCTTGTTGGTGCCACTTCTGCACCAGGCATTACTTATCAATGGCAGGATTCAACCTCAGGTGTTTGGAATAATATTGCCAGCGCTACATTAGCTACTTACACCTCAGGAACACTTACAGCTACCAAATACTACAGATGTAAGATAAAATGTACAGTAACAGGAGATTCTACTTATACCCCTAAAAATAAAATAAATGTGGGGAGCTTTACACTTCCATTTAGTGAAAGTTTCAGTAGCTCATTCCCATCTTGTTGGTCTGCATCAGAAGGAAGTTCTGGGGCTTCGTACCATTGGGCAACTACAAGTTCTGATGGAACACATGGAGTAAGCAGTGCATATAGCGGAAGCTATTTTATGTTTCTTGATGTCTATGATGGCACCACAGGGTATAATCCATATTATATTACGAGCCCTTCAATTGTATTACCGGTAACGACAACAGAATTGTCTTATTATTATTTCTTAGGTGGCAGCGGGTATAAAGGAACTTCCGGTGCTACAGGTTCTGATCCATATCCTATGGAAACTCAGATTTCGACTGATGGAGGTTTGACTTTCACTTCCATATATAGCCATAGTACATCCAATTCAACTTTTGGAGCTTGGACGCAACAAAAAATAAATGTAAGCTCATACGGAGGAAATACCATCAAAATTCGTTGGAAATCTAACTCAAACTGGGGCTCATCAATATGTAACCAAGGTTTGGATGAAGTGAATCTCAACATCCGTTACTGTACAGGTGCACCAACTGCAGGTACTTTATCAGGCCCAACGTCTGCTGTATGCCCAAGTTCAGCCTTTACTATTTCCAGTTTAGGTTATTCCGATGGTGCTGGTATTCATTATCAGTGGAAATCAAGACCAACTGGTAGTTCTTCCCCGTTTGCAATATCCGCTGGTGACACAACAACGTCTATCTCTAAGAGTATTACAGCGGCTACTGATTATAAACTATACATCAGTTGCGATGTCTCTGGTTTGAATGATTCTTCTGCTGCATTTACTGTAAATGTAGTAGCAAAGCCTGTATTAACTGCAAGTGGTGCAACAACTTTTTGCTCCAATAAAAGTTTGACCTTAAGTACAACATCTGTAACGGGTATTAGCTACAAATGGTACAATGGAACTGTTCTTATTCCAACAGCTACAACGAGCTCTTATTTGCCCACGGCCACTGGAAAATATACAATTGTTGCCTATACTGGATTTTGTTCTGGGATAGTAAGTGATACTACTAATGTAACAGTTAATCCGGCACCGGTAGCGGGAATTTCTCCGACCGGTCCCGTATCGATTTGTTCTGGATTTACAACTACACTCACAGGCTCAGGTGTAGGGAAATATCAATGGCGTAATGCCTCTGGTGTTTTGTTGCCAGGAGACACATTAAGCACTTATGCTGTTGCAGCAACAGGAACATATAGGGTTGTTGTTACGAATCCGGTTACGGGATGTAATGATACATCTGCTTTTGTTACAGTAAATGTAACACCTACACCTACCGTTTCTATTACGCCGGTCGGAACAACATCAATCTGTGCAGATTCGATTCAACGCTTGAAGAGTATCCATACAGGCACTGGTATCAGCTACCAATGGTATAATTCAGGTATCCCAATATCTGGTGCAACAGTTGACTCATTTACTGCAAATACTTCAGGAGATTATACCCTGCGTGTAAGTTTGGGTACTTGTGGAAATACGAGTAATATTGCTAAATTAATAGTGAATCCATTACCTACAGCAAATTTCAGCAATACAGATACTACCACCGCTATATGTTTGGGTAAGACATTACAATTAACTGCAAACACAATTCCACTTACCTCCTCTTATCAATGGTATTTTAATGGATCACCAATTTCTGGTGCTACAAGTAAAATATATAATGCTGCATTGGGTGGCGTTTATTCTGTGCGTGTAAGAGATGCCAATAATTGCCGTATATTCTCTGATACAATGACTATAATTAATACTTTAATGAATACTCCACTTGTTACGCCTAGGGATGTAAACTTTTGTGAAGGGACAACGATTGTTTTAAACAGTAACGCTGGTCCTTATGCAGTGTCTTACAAATGGACTAGAAATGGGACGCTACTGCCAGATACTACAGTGAGTATCACTACCGCTCTTTCTGGTGATTATGTGGTTATTGCAAAAGATATTTTCAAATGCGTGGCTACTTCTGAAAAAGCTACAATTAATGTTTACGCTACCGTTGTTAAACCAATAATTACTAAAATTGGTATGACCCTTACAACAGGTGGTTACGCATCTTATCAATGGTATAGAAATGGATCAGCAATACCCGGTGCTAATAGCCGTACTTATACATTAGCATTTGATGGTAATTATTATGTAAGAGTTGGGTCAGCAGATGGTTGTATCAATACCTCAGACATAATGAACATTGTTAATTTGGGTGTTGTAAATGTATCGGAAAATAATATGGACGTGAATATTTATCCAAACCCATCACAAAGCATCGTAAACATTGATGCTCCTATTGAAGTTGATGTGCAAATAAAAGATATCCAAGGCCGTAAAATCTTTGAGTTGAAAAATGCGAAACAAATTGATATGAGTGTTTATGCGGATGGTATGTACATCTTTACCGTAACGAATAAAGATGGTGCAATAATAAAGATGGATAAAGTGGTTAAAAAAACGAATTAATACCTGTGTTTTAATATGCCAAAGAGCGCTCACTGTTTTTGTGGGCGCTCTTTTTGTTATGCCTAATGCAATCTGTAAACTAATTCATTATTACATTTGAGTTTATTATGAACAGTTTTGGTAGAAAATTCCGGGTACATATTTTCGGTGAATCACATGGTGTATCGGTTGGGGTAACTATTGATGGTTGCCCCGCGGGAGTATTATTACTCGCGGAGGATTTTAATGCAGATTTGCAGCGTCGAAAAGCCGGCGGAGCTGGCACCACTCCAAGAATTGAAGAAGATAGCCCCAAAATATTAAGCGGCGTTTTTAATGATAAAACTACCGGTGCACCTGTTACTATTCTTTTTGAAAATAATAATATCAAATCCGCCGACTATGAATCTCTTCAGGCTACCCCAAGACCTGGTCATGCAGATTTTGTTTTACACAAAAAATTCAATGGTTATAATGATTACAGAGGAGGAGGTCATTCATCAGGGAGGTTGACGTTGGCATTAGTAGCCGCGGGTGTGGTTGCAAAAAAAATATTACAAGGAATAACTATAAGCGCTGGGTTAGTAGAAGCTGGTGGCAATAAAAATATCGAAGAGGCAATTAATAATGCCATTAAACAGCAAGACAGCATTGGCGGTATCGTGGAATGCAAGACCAGTGGTTTGCCTGTTGGGCTGGGAGAACCATTTTTTGATTCTTTGGAATCATTAATCGGCCATGCCGTTTTTTCTATTCCGGCAATAAAAGGTATTGAATTTGGCAGTGGATTTATGGCTGCAAAGATGATGGGTAGCCAACACAATGATGCTATTATTGACGCTAAAGGAACAACTGCAACGAATAATGCAGGCGGTATTAATGGTGGTATTAGTAACGGTAATGATTTGATGTTTAGAGTTGCAGTAAAACCTACGAGTAGTACACCTAAAGTACAACAAACATGGAATAACCAAACGCAATCGGTTCAGTCTTTTCAAATAAAAGGGCGACACGATTTATGTATTGCACTTAGGGTTCCTGTAGTTATAGAAGCAGTAACAGCAATGGTTTTAGCAGATTTTCAGTTGCTCGAATTATTTAAGACGCAATAACCTGCTGTTGTTTTTTCTTTGTAGCAACAACAGCATATACCATTGGTATTTTATTGTCGAGGTGTTCTATACGAAATTTCCTTGTTTCAAATTCAACAGCTCCTCTAAAACAATTGTAAGGAGAATAGTTAAATTCATCAAATGAATTTATTTCAAGTCTATTTTTTATTAAGCTATTCAGTACTTCACTAATTCCGTGATTCCAACAAACATATTCTTGAGTAATTGGGGCATCCCTGTCTGCATAAGTGCCGTTTTCTGTTTCGATGATTGGTCCGGTATTGAAATAATTGTACCCGATCTTTTCAAAATTGTCATCAAACATCCACACTACAGGATGGAATTCTACAAATACTAATTTGCCATTAGGCTTTAAAAAAGTGGAGATAATATTTCCCCATTTGTCAAGGTCAGGCAGCCATCCGATTGTGCCATAGCTTGTAAAAACGATATCAAATTGCTGATGAAGATGCTGGGGTAAATCGTAAATATCACAGCAAATAAAGTTTGTGTTGGCATTAGTTTTAATACTCAGTTTCTGGGCATTTTCGATTGCTTTGTCCGACAAGTCAACTCCTGTAACATGGGCGCCTAGCCTGCTTAATGAAATGGTATCCAGTCCAAAATGACATTGAAGATGCAGGATGCTTTTGCCACTGAGTTCCCCCAATAGATTACGTTCTATCGAATTGAGTGAACTTGCACCATTCAAAAAACCATCTACGTCGTAGAAGTTGGAGTTTAAATGAACATCAGTTTTGTTATTCCAAGATTGTTTGTTGACTTCAATGTAATTTTTTTCGTTTGTCATTTCTTGCCTGCTTTAAATTATTGCCAAATTATAAGGACAACAAAAGACATTTTCGATTGAATTATTTCAGAACTGTTTTAATACTAATAGCGCCATCTGCATTGCTCAGATTCACCAAATATGTGCCTTTCGCAAATTGTGATAAATCAAGCGGCAATTGATTTTTGCCCGCATTTACTGACCATTTTTGATTTAGTACCATCGCTCCGGTAATATTTGTAACCATTACATTTATCTGTTCTGTTTTAGTAGCCTCCAAGTCTAATGTAAAAACGCCATTATTAGGATTAGGGTATAGAACACAATCAAGCGTTTTGCCACTTATAGTAGCTACACTCGTTTCTTTTAATAATTGTCTTATCGCTCCGTAAGCATTTATTTTACCATGCCCCCAATCATTATTGCCTGCCGAAGGAAGTGCCCCTGTATAAGTATCTTGAATAGCTGTTGCAAATAATATAGACTTTGCTCTGCTTGGGTCAAGCGTCGGATCTACTTGTAGCATCAATGCCACAATTCCCGAAGCTATTGGTGCAGAAGCCGAAGTTCCGCTGAATTCACCATAATAGTAATCTTTGCTCGACGCGCTTGTGTATTTGGCAACCATCATAGCGCTATTAGAGCCTGTTGCAGAATTGGCGGTGTCCCAAGAATTATAACTTGTGGCAATAGTCAAACCAGGCGCACATAAGTCGGGAGAAATACGTCCGTCAATCATTGGCCCTCTGCTTGAAAATGGTACTAAGTGATTAGCAGACACGTAACCTGAATAAGATAAAGGAGTACCACTTAGGTTTGTAAATTTTACTTTAGATGCATAGGCGCCTACTAAAAGTACTGATTTTGACGCTCCCATATCACTCACTGTAGTTACGGTATTTCCTGTTGTTGCCCAACTAAACCCTAAATTTGAAAATGCACTCTGGAATTGATAAGGGAAGCCATAATAGTAATATTCATTCCAGACATTTATTTTGCCACTTGTGCCCGTAATTGTAATGCCTACACTATCCGTAGCTTTATTGAAAATATTAAGTGTTATACGTGGTTTGTCATTAAATTCTGACGGGTTGGTTAGTACTTGCACAAAACAGGTGTCAATACCATTAGCGCCAATCAAATAAAAATTGTGGGTCATACTGTCAATACATATTCTACCCGTAGTATTACCTGCAATGCCATTATGATATAACGTAGTATTGGCGCAAAATGTTTTTGCGGTATCGCCCCAAATGTCAATCCAAGTACGCTTATATGTACTAGGACTAAAGGTTAAAAACGTACTCAGGCTTGTGTCTGTACTCGTAAATGTTTTATTTAAGTGGATGAGTTCTTCGCCTTCATTGCCGGCGCTCATCACTATTATTTTGCCATTGCTTGATAGGGCGTCAAATGCTTCATTGATCAATGTAGTGCCATCATGAGGTCCGGATTGAGAACCCCAACTGATATTTGCTACGGCAGGCTTTCCAACCGTAGTTGCATATTTGAAAATATAACTAACACCATCAATGAAGTCAGAAAATCCGCCTTGCATCCATTGGTCGCCAATAGAGTCACGGCGTACGCCTACTAATACAATGTCCGCATCGTATGCAATACCCCGAAAACGTCTGTTAGTAGCATCTCCTCCATATCCGGAACCCGCTGATAAGCCTGTAGTTCCGGTTCCGTGTGTCTCAACATTATTATCTGTTCCTCTGGCTTTTATTACATTCGTATCCGTCATTTCGTTGCCGTAGCTATAACCGCTTGGCGCGGTGCCAGTGGCATTCATTTCCCATACATGTTTGATGCGATACTTGGTGCCAAGAGTGTCAAACATCGTAGGGTGATTGTAGTCAAATCCAAAATCCATTACCCCTACGACTACTCCTTTGCCACTATATGCCATAGGTAGTCCGTAGCCTCCATGTACAGAATCTACGCGAGTTGTTTTACGAGCAATATCCAATTTAGGATAAACGGGTTCGTCTATTTGAATATAATAAATACCTGTAGTTTGGCTAAATGCGACTACATTTTCAACGGGTACTTGTACCGTCCAAATATGTCCGGCCTTGGTTCCAATAGTTGCATTTAATGCGTGCAACTTGTCTTCCACATTGCTAGCAGTGCCATCAGCTATTTTGATTATTGCACTCACGCACATTTTGCCATCGTTTCTCTTTTTGTAGATATAGCCCTGAGGTAATACATTGCCCATACCTGTTTTTTGCACGTCCAGCAAATAAGCTCTAGTAAGTGGCGAAAGTTTTGGTTTTACTTCTTGCGCATGCGCGCTCAATATCATGAGTGAAGCGAATATTGCAGTGTACAATTTTTTCATTGCTATAGATTACTATTGTTAGAGTAAGTAAAGATAATATAAAATGTAAAGGAAATTAAATGAGTCGCTTGAGATAAGCGATGTGCTATTGGTTTTATACTTCAAAGAATCAACACTAAAGAGCCTGCAATAATGAGTCCGGCACCCATCATTTCTTTTATACTTATGGGTTCTTTAAGAAAAACAAAAGCCAGTATTATTGTAAGTGCAACACTTAGCTTATCAATAGGAGCCACTTGAGCCACTTTCCCCAATTGAAGTGCTTTGAAATAGAAAATCCAAGAAAGGCCTGTAGCTATGCCTGATAATACAAGGAATAACAAATTGTGCTTTGTAAGAGTATTGACGGTAGCCAATCCTCCTCTAAATAACACAATGCCCCATGCAAGAATTAAAATTACTACAGTACGAATGGCAGTAGCTAAATCTGTATTTATATCTTTTACGCCAATTTTAGCAAATATGGCGGTGAGCGATGCGAAAAATGCAGAGAGCAAGGCATAATAAATCCACATAAAACAATCATATTTATTGCTAAAGTTCTACCTTTTTCTATTCTTATGTATGCCTCACGTTTAAAATTCATTAAAGACAGAGGGTTTTTTAATACCGCTAAATTTATAAGGTGACTGCTTTAAAACAAAATTGCTGTAAACAATTGGGTTTACAGCAATTTGCAAAATCACACTAACAAAAAAACAAATTAAACATTAAGGCATCAATACAGTGTCAATAACATGTATTACACCATTTGATTGAAGCACATCTTTAATAGTTACTTTGGCTTTATTACCTTTTGTATCCATTACCCACAATGAATTTCCTTTCATCATAAAGGTTAGACTTTCTCCTTGAACAGTTGCGACACTTGTTTTGCCACCATCAGCTTTTATTTTTTGCATCAAATCTGCCGAACTCATTTTACCCGAAATAACATGGTAAGTGAGTACCGATTGCAACGTCTTCAGGTTTTCAGGTTTCAACAAAGTTGTTACTGTCCCTTTAGGCAATTTGTCGAAGGCTGAATTCGTAGGTGCAAATACTGTGAATGGACCTGCCGATTGTAGCGTTTCAACAAGACCTGCAGCCTTAACTGCTGCGACCAAAGTCGTATGGTCTTTTGAGTTTACTGCATTCTCAACGATGTTTTTAGATGGATACATTGCGGCACCACCAACTATTACTGTTTTTTCTTGTGCAAATGTATTGTTTGCGAAAGATGGAGCTAGAATTATAGCTAATGCTACTGCGAAAGCTTTTACTGTTGTACGTTTCATAAGTTTTTATTTTTCGATTGTTCTGAACTTATGTACGGAGTAAAATATTTTTTGGATTTTAAGCGATAAATATTTCTTGAAAAAATAAGAAATAGATGAAACTAAAATTGAATTAAGGTAGCAAGTGTTGCTTAAATAGCCTTGCCAGCAACCACCATTTGATCCATTGTTGGGCTAGCGCTGCCTCCTTTTTGTTCAATAGTAATTGCGAACATTTCTGCTCGGGTAATGGTCTTCATTTTGTGTATAGGAGCTTCGGAAATTGGATCATACATGCCGGCGTCCACAGGTTTGCCATCAACAATTGCCCATAGCTGGTATTGTTTCCCTTTCGGAGCTTTTGGCATACTATTTAAGTTAAGGAACACATCACCATTGGAATTGTCCCAATAAAGCATTGCTTTGTTGTTCAAATGGGAACCAACACCGTCTAGCACAACCATTTTAGTAGTTGGTTTCATTAAAATGCTAAGCGCCTCATCGGTTCTTTGTTGATTGGCAAGGCTCAATTGTTGTTGTTGTTGCAATGAGACAAATGCACTTTCCGTTTTTTTATTTGTTTGCAAAAGACTGAAATTATAGATACCGCTGGCGATAAAGAGCGCTATAGATGCTGCCGCAGTGTATTTCCAAAGCATAATACTTTTTCTAAGTACACTTCTTTCTGCTAACGAAATTTGACTCGGTGTATTTTGAGTTGATGGCGTTGTCTGTGTATTATTATTATTGCCGGCGTTTTTTTCGTCTGCCTGTACCGCTTCCCAGATATTTTGTTTTAATGCCTGAGGAGGTTTTACGACATGTTGATTCGCATACAATTCAACCGTTTCTTGATAGGCTCTAAGTGCATCTCGGATCTCAGGATATTGTGTACACAATAATTCCAGTTCACGAGCTTCTTGCTCGTTGGCTGCGCCTAATGCATAGGTTTCAATAATTCCAGACGATATGTAATCTTGTGTGTTCAACTTTTTACACTGAATATTGTTTTTAATTCTATCAGAGCATTCCTAATTCTTGTTTTGACTGTACCTAAGGGGATATTGAGTGCTTTGGCAATTTCATCTTGGGTGTAACCTTGGAAATAGGCTAAGTCTATTACAACTCTAAAATCTTCTTTTAGAGTTGTCAAAATCTTCTTAACGCCTACATGGTCAATATTAGTATTGCTGCTTAGCTTTTGATCATGGATATGTACGGTATTATCAATGTCAAAGGTTTTCTGTTCCTGCTGAAAACTTTTAGAACGAAGTGTATCAATGGCCGCATTTCGAGCAATATTCAACATCCAGGTATATAATCTTCCTTTAGTAGTATCGTATTGCGCCATATTGCGCCATATCTTTACAAACACTTCTTGAAGTACATCATTGGCCCAATCTTCTTTGTCCAATACTTTGATAATAACACCATACAATGCCGCAGAATAGCTATCATACAGATAGTTAAATGCTTTTTCATCCTTGTTTTTCAACAAAGAGATCAAATCGGTTTCTGTATATGTTTCTTCAGTTGGCAAAATGAGTCAAGTAGTAAAAAATCAAAAATAAGGTAATAGAACTAATTTCTAATAAACAATTTAGTTAGATAAAATGAATGTTGTATAAAATTCAATAAGCACTTGACTTTTCTGTTTTCGGAATTACTGTTGTATAGTTTACAAACCTAGTCACATAAAACTATTTACACACTTGTTTTGAAGCTGTCTTTTTTTTATTAATTTTATGGCTTAAAATTTAAACATGACCATGAGAAAATATCTTTTTTTATTGTGTATCCCATTTGCATTCTTGAGTTGCAAAAAAGAACCTGTTTCCGAACCAGTTATTGGTAATGGAGCCGCACTGATGATGTTGAAAGTAAATTATGTAACAGAT
The DNA here is from genome assembly GCA_002307135.1 of Bacteroidetes bacterium UBA1312. Taxonomy (GTDB): domain Bacteria; phylum Bacteroidota; class Bacteroidia; order Chitinophagales; family Chitinophagaceae; genus Rurimicrobium. Next base: position 14,486 of record DBTQ01000034.1, on the reverse strand, counting down.
AGTCTTGAAGGAGGGAAAATATTCAATTTCCCAACTTATTATTCTTTGAACAATAATATTCCTATAGTTGTTAATTATCAAGCCCCTAATCCATACGGTAATGTAACCTTGATATACGATCCTACTGCCGATACATTATTTGATGGGGGAATGGGTATAAGCGGTGGTGGAACCTTAAGAAAACCAACGTTTGATAATATCCATAATATTGGTGGAAATGTTCAGACAGCAGTGTCTGCACCAAGTAAATCTTCTATTCAAAATATTACTGCGACGGGTATGTATGCTTCATCCTATGACTTGGCAAGTATTTGGGCGCCTGTTGCTCATTTGTCTATTACTAAACAATTTATGGATCTGGCAAATGTAAAAATTGGTTTGTTTCTTTATACACCAAGCCAAAATTCAAGTAATGCAGCAAGTTGGAGTTGGGTTTGGGTATTTTATAAAGATAAATAATTTATTTAGCAATAATCAAGGCTCATATTTTCATAAAACCTTCAAAATGTACATTTTTGAAAACTAAATTTTATTTAATCACTATTGTTTGTATTGTAATTTCATCTTTCAGTAATGCTCAGGCTCCTGTTTTATTGAAAAAATTAATTACATCAGGAGGGAATAGTGAATCACGCTATTTTACTCCATACAAGGGTAAAACCATTTTTAGTGCTACTGGTGATTCGAGTATGTATAAAGAGGAGATTTGGATAACGGATGGTACTGCTACGGGAACTACCGTTTTGAAAATCATAGACGAACATTCTACAAATCCTTCTTACCCCAGCGGCTATAAACTTTATAAAGACCGTATATACTTTAGCGCCAGATATGGTTATGGTTCTATCTCTGGAGAAAAATTTGCTTTATGGGCTACTGATGGAACCACTTTGGGTACAGTTAAAGTTCAAGATGTTGTTATAAAAAATAATAGTGAAGTCAAGCCAAGCGATTTTGTACTATACGAAGACAAACTATATTTTCAGGGGCTTGGTTACGATAAAGATCCAACAAGTGATGAATTATGGGTTACTGATGGAAGTACAGCGGGAACAAAAATGGTTAAAGATATTAATGTTGGTTTTAGAGGATCGTTTCCTGAATATTTAACTGCTTATAAAGATAAATTGTATTTTTCGGCAGATGATGGTATTCATGGAAATGAGTTGTGGGTGTCAGATGGAACTGATACGGGAACGAAACGCTTTCAGGAAATTTGCCCATCATCTGGGCTACATTCGTCACCTAATTTTCTTACGGAGTTTAAGGGTAAGCTATACTTCGCAGCTACTAATAGTTCCGTTGGTTGTGAAATGTGGATGACAGACGGTACCGATACAGGTACAAGATTGTTGAAAGATATTTATAAAGGAACTGGTTCAGGAATAGCATTGAGCCCCAAATTTATTTACAATGATAAGCTTTACTTTTCTGCAACGGATGGTATTAATGGCTTTGAACTATGGGAGACAGATGGCACTGAATCGGGAACAAGCATGGTTAAAGATATCAATGCTTTAGGTAGTTCCAATCCGTATGGGTTTTTGGAGTATAAGGGTAAGTTTTATTTTCAAGCAGATGATGGTATTCATGGAAATGAATTGTGGCTTACTGATGGAACTAATGCCGGAACAAAGATTTTTAAAGATCTTGACACGAATTTGAATGAGGGCTCTAACCCCACGTCACTTATTATTTATAACAATCTACTTTATTTTACTGCAAGCATTTTGCACATGGATGCTCCATACCAAGATGACTATAGACTATGGGTAACAGATGGCAATCCTGATAGTACACATATATTAGCTCCACCTGCAGCTAATATGAGGTGGTCATTATGTGATGTATGGTTAGATTTAAATCCTCTTTCCGTTTGTAATGGTTCATTATACTTTCCAGCAGCATTTTTTGATTCTGTCGGTAATCAACCTTATATTATAACCACCACACCGACTAATATTGAAAATGTAAAGAGCGTTTTTAATGACTTCCTGATCTATCCAAATCCAGCATCTGACATCGTCAATATAAAATTAGATTCAGGAATAGATGAATTTAAACTATTGGATCTGACAGGGAAAGAATTGTGCCATATTACTTACAGTAACAATACTAATGCCGATATACAGCTTGACTTAACTAATTATAATAGGGGCTTATACATTGTTGAAATAAGAACAGGGGAATTGACTACTAGAAAAAAACTTTTAATAAGCCGTCCATAACTCATAGATGGGTTACAAACTTTTTAATACTTTTTGTATTAATTCAAAATCAGGTAATTGTTTTGCATCCTCCAACACCTCTGCATAACGAACAATACCTTCCTTGTCTATTACGAATGCAGAACGTTTAGAAACACCCTTCATGCCAAAGCCGAACTGTTCATAAATAGACTCATAAGCGGTAGAAGCCTCTTTGTTGAAATCACTCAATAGTTTAAAGTTCAAATTTTGCTCGGCTTTAAATTTGCCTAAGCTAAAAATTGAATCTACAGAAATTCCTAAAACTTCGGCATTTAGACCATTGTAAATCGCAAAACTATCTCGGAGCGAACATAACTCCGCAGTACAAACACCCGTAAATGCCAATGGAAAAAATACTAACACCACGTTTTTTCCTTTAAGCCCACTAAGGCTAATTTCTTTTTTATCAGTGTCGAAAAGATTGAAATCGGGGGCATATTGCCCTAATTGAATGCTCATAAATTTAGTTGTTTGAGCAAATGTAAGTAATGCTGACAAAACTGACGGTATAGGTGTCTGTATATGAAAATATGACCGCTTTGGTTTAACGAATTATTACTAAAAATAGTATTGTCTGCAAAAATGTCGGACTATTCCCTTTGGCACAAAATATGCTGTGTCTATTCTATAAACTAAGTTCAAACATTTTAAAAAATAAAATAGTTATGGCAAAAAAAACAACTGTAAGCGTAAATGTAACGCCGCTGCACGACAGAGTAATAGTAAAAGCGGATGCAGCAGAGCAAAAAACTGCGGGTGGTATTATCATACCTGATACGGCTAAAGAAAAACCACAACGTGGTATTGTTGTGGCTGCAGGATCAGGCAAAAAAGACGAACCAATGACTGTAAACACTGGAGATACTGTTTTGTATGGTAAATATGCTGGAACAGATATTACTATTGAAGGCGTTGATTACCTAATTATGCGTGAAAGTGACATCCTTGCTATCATCTAATAACGTTAGAATAAACTACCTGATACTTATAAATGGGTAATTATTCTTGCAAAACTTAAAATCGTTAATTAATTACTTGGCATATTGCCGCAATAACTAACAATAAAATTCTAAATAAAAATGGCAAAACAATTGCTTTTTAATATCGAAGCCCGTAACAAAATGAAAAAGGGCGTGGACATTCTTGCTGACGCCGTAAAGGTAACATTAGGTCCAAAGGGTCGCAATGTTGTTATTGAGAAAAAATTTGGCGCGCCTTCAATCACGAAAGATGGTGTGAGTGTGGCTAAAGAAATAGAACTCGAAGATGCAGTAGAAAATATGGGCGCTCAAATGGTAAAAGAAGTAGCCTCTAAAACTGCTGATATGGCTGGTGATGGTACTACTACTGCTACCGTTTTGGCACAATCTATCATCTCTGAAGGTTTGAAAAATGTGGCTGCGGGAGCAAATCCAATGGATTTGAAACGCGGTATCGACAAAGCTGTAATTGCAGTTGTTGAAGACCTTAAAAAACAAAGCCAAGCTATTGGTAAAGAGAATAAGAAAATTGAGCAAGTAGCTACTATTTCTGCTAATAACGACAGCACTATCGGTAAGCTAATAGCACAAGCAATGGCTAAAGTAGGTAACGAAGGTGTTATCACTGTAGAAGAAGCAAAAGGAACAGAAACTACTGTTGATATTGTAGAAGGAATGCAGTTTGATCGCGGCTATTTGAGCCCTTACTTTGTAACAAATACAGAGAAGATGCAAATCGAATTGGCTACTCCTTATGTGTTAATTTGTGAAAAGAAAATCAGCACATTGCAAGATATTTTACCAATATTGGAAAGCACAGTGAAAGCTGGTCGTCCATTGTTAATCATTGCAGAAGATGTGGATGGAGAAGCGTTAACTACCTTGGTAGTAAATAAATTGCGCGGATCATTGAAAATTGCGGCTGTAAAAGCTCCAGGATTTGGCGATCGTCGCAAAGAAATGTTGCAAGACATTGCAGCACTTACAGGTGGTACTGTTATTAGTGAAGATCAAGGGATCAAATTAGAGTCTGCTACTTTAGAATTTTTAGGTCAAGCAGAAAGTATCACAATTGACAAAGACAATACAATCATTGTTGGCGGTAAAGGTAAAAAAGCAAATATCGTTGCACGCGTTAATCAAATCAAAGCACAAATTGAAACAACTACTTCTGATTATGACCGCGAAAAACTTCAAGAGCGCTTAGCTAAATTGGCTGGTGGTGTTGCGGTTCTATATGTAGGTGCTGCTACAGAAGTAGAAATGAAAGAGAAAAAAGACCGTGTGGACGATGCATTACACGCTACGCGTGCTGCAGTTGAAGAAGGTATTGTTGCCGGTGGTGGTATTGCGTTTATCCGCGCTATCGAAAGCTTGAGCAAAATGAAAGGTTTGAATGCGGATGAATCTACCGGTATTGCTATTGTTCGTCGTGCACTTGAAGAACCATTGCGTCAAATAGTTGCAAATGCAGGTATTGAAGGTTCTATTGTAGTACAGAAAGTAAAAGAAGGTAAAGCAGACTTCGGTTTCAATGCACGTACAGAGGTATATGAAAATATGTTAGCTGCAGGTGTTATCGATCCAACTAAAGTGGGTCGTGTAGCTTTGGAAAATGCAGCTTCTATAGCTGGTATGTTGTTGACAACAGAATGTGTGATCGCTGATAAACCAGAGCCAAAACAAGCTGGTGGTGCTCCAGGCGGTATGCCAGGTGGCATGGATATGGGCTACTAATAGTTTCTTTATAATAAAAAAAATCCCGCAGGAGTTATGCTCTTTGCGGGATTTTTTATTACTGCCTCGTTGCGTATTTCCTTTTTATCCCCTCTGCAATTAATTTCAAACTATCATTCGCCGGTTGATCTATTGTTAATAACAGTTGCGTAATATGACCTTCCACTAATTCAATTGTTTTAGTAGATTTTTGATAGAAAGAGTCTTTACTCGTAAGATTAGCATTGGGTAACTTACTAGCGCTATCTCTGTTATAATAATATTGATTTAGTTCCTGGATTTCATTTCCTGCATTTCTTATTTTGCTTTTTTGAGGAGAGCACCCAATTGCCGTGATTATAATTGCAGCGGCTATTATTTTCTTCATTAGTTATTGTGCTTTAATGACGCGGCAAATATCTTGTTTATTATTTGTATTTGAGCTTTTGTAATTATTTCATATGCATACGGCCGTTAAAGAAATTAAAAATCAATTCTAGTTGTACGTAAAACGCTATTGCTATTTCCATAATTATAAAAATATAGAATTAACTTTAGGTGCCTAATTGATTATAACCATGAAATATTTTTGCATCCTTATCCTTGTTTTACTCATAGGCTTAAACGTTTCCTGTGAACATAAGCCGACCTCATATAATGGCCAGTATCCTGATGATGTAAATGCGATATTAGTTAATAAATGTGCTACGGCGGGTTGTCATAATGCACAGAGCTATATTAATGCTGGCAATTTAAGATTAGATAAATGGGAAAATTTATTTGCAGGTAGTAGTAATGGTGCTGTTGCAATTCCATATAATACTGGTAATAGTTCTTTGCTTTATTTTATTAATACGGATTCTACAAAAGGCCCCGTTCTTATCCCTCGTATGCCTTTAGATAGGGCTGCCCTATCTGCTTCGGAATATGCAGTTATCTGCAATTGGATAGCCGCAGGAGCGCCAGATAAAGCTGGTAATGTACCTTTTGCTTCCAAAGCAGACACTCGTCAGAAGGTTTATATTAGTCAGCAAGGTTGTGATCTAATAGCGGTTGTTGATGCCCAGTCCGGCATTATTATGCGATATATTAGTGTTGGTATGTCACCTGGCATAGAAGTGCCGCACTGTGTACGTTTTACCTCAGATGGGCAGTTTGCATATACTAGTTTTACGCAAGGTCAGTATATTCAAAAAATAGATGCAAAGACTGATGCTGTTGTAGCTAGTCTTTCTGTGGGTGTTGGTGGTTGGAATATGTTCGAGCTGTCGCCTGATGGTACTAAGATGATGTTAGCTGATTTTAATAATGGCATAATGCAATACATTGATTTGGCAAGTATGAAAATTGTGTCAACTTTTTACGACTTAGTTAATCCACATGCTATAGCCAGTACACCAGGATTTGATACATTTTTTGTAACGGAGCAATATGGTAACACTATATATAAAATGAACCTTAAGGGCTATTCCAAAAAAATAAGCATTGATGGTAAAGACCCGAATAATCTTAATCAGACATACGATCCTCATGCTATTCTAATGTCTCCAGATCATTCCAAATATTTTGTTACGTGTCAGGCTTCCAATGAAGTGCGTGTGATGGATGCGCATAGCGATACATTAATTCAGTCAATATTAGTTGGTACTTTCCCTCAGGAATTAGTCATTTCCAAGTCTTACCCATATATTTTAGTGAGTTGTGAAGAAGATATTAATGCTGATTATCCTGCATTTAAGGGATCGGTTTACATTATCAATTATAACACATACAAGGTAGAAAAACGTATTTATGGTCCCTTTTATCAAATACACGGCATTGCTGTGGACGATCAAGATGGGCTTATTTATATTGCGAGTAGAAATCTTCAAACATCGGGACCAGCACCTCATCATACTTCTGTATGTGGCGGGCGTAATGGCTATTATAGTATATATGACCTCAATACATTTCTCCCTCATGATAGTAAGCGATATGAATCTACAGTTGACCCATACTCTGCTGATGTGAGGTTTAAGTAAGGTTGTGCTAATAATATCTTTCTAAATAAAAAGGGTGTTCCAACATTAAGCTGGAACACCCTTTTTATTAAATAGATTGGCTTTATTTATCCTTTTTTATAATCGCATATACTTCAATACCCAAACCAATAAGTATCATGATTGGTGCTAGAGTAATTCTACGGAAACTGTAAATGTCATCGTAATTAAATTTGTGAGGATCCGGACTTTTGCCACCAGCCATCAACATAAAACCAAGTAAAATAAATGCAACGCCTATAAGCATCCATTTATAATTGCTGCGGTCAAACAGAAATTCTTGTTGTTGTTTTGTTGCTTTTTTCATTGGTGTATTTGAGTTTGAAAATGTTTTATGTAGTGCAATATTAATGAAAAAGGACTAATAAAGATCGTCCAAATGAAGTTTTAAGTATTTTATTACGGAGCGATGTGTGCTTACAAGAGAGATAAGAATACCTAGAATAACCATTGAAATCATTAACAAGGTGAGTAAAATTGGTTGGTTTAATGCTTTCAGCTCAGGTACACCAGCCTCCGCTGCAGATTTTATAAGTAATAGCCCAATGACAGAAAGAATACCACTAATAAATCCATTGATGATAGCACGTGTGTCAAATGGTTTGGAAATAAACCATCGGGTTGCTCCTACCATTTGCATTGTTTTGATTAAGAATCTGTTGCTAAACATAGCTAATCTTACTGTATTGTCTATTAGAGCGATAACAATTAAAATTAGGACGATGGAAATAATAGCTAAAACGATACTTATCTTTCTTAGGTTGTCATTTATTTGACGAACAATTGTTTTCGGATAAGACACGTGGCTCACTATATTGCTCTGTTGAACAAATTGTATTATTTTTTCGAGGCTATCTTTGTTTACATAATCTTGATACAATTTCAATTCAATGGAAGCAAACAGTGGATTGTATCCTAAAAAGCTGGAAATGTCCTCTCCTTCTAATTCGTTTTGTATTTTTAATGCCTCTTCTTTACTGATAATTCGACTTGCTTTTGTAAAAGGTTGTTTATCTAAAATTGTTTTAAGCTGTTGTACGCTTTCGTCTTTTACATTGTCATGAAAGTCTATTTGTAAGGCAACCCCTTCCTTTACAACTTGTGCTAAACTTCGCCCATTGATTACTATCCAGCCCATTGCACCCAATAAAAATAGTACTAGTGAAACACCAATGATAGAGAACGTATAAGAAGCCTTTGATTTGTTAGATGCTGCCATGATTTGTATATAATATCTTTCAAAAATAAAAAAAATAAGCCAAAGGCCTACTCCTTATTCTATAAAAAACTGGTAAAACGTTATTGATTATTTATTGACGGGTATTAGATGCCCTTTTTGAGAAGAGTAAGAAGTAAACAATAATAAGTAATAATGTCGTAAAAGTAGATACCAATATTTTAAGCAATAGATAACTCAAATTGGATAAACTCCATAACTCAATTATAAAAAAAACGCTATGATGAATGAGTACTAAAAATGAACTATAGGTTAGGAATGGTGCCCATCCCATCGTTTTAGTTGAAGGTGATAATTGCTTGTATTCCTTCATGTTTTTAGGTAATAATGCTAATAATACATTTGTGCGGAGATAGGCAATCAATACCATGGCAAATGCATGCATGCCAGGTGTGTTCATGAATGAATCCATTGTAATGCCACACAAAAAACCGATTATCAATAATAACCAAACAGGAGTTTCAAAAGGTAGTAGCAGAATAAAAAGTGGGTAGATATAAGGTGTAAATACAGGAAATCCACTTGGTTGCGACCACCAATAAAGAGTAATATTGTTGAGGATAAGTACCTGAAACAATATCAGCAGTGTAAACTGTAAGATATATTTTATGTACTGGCTCATTTGGGGGGATGTACTGTTTGTAGTTGTTTTTTTGTAGTGTCTTCTAATTTTCTGCGCTCTTCCATGTAATCATTTTTGATTACATAAACATACTGCATGTTGCGAAAATTGGTCGCAGGTTTAAGATGTAGTATTTGAGAGTTGTCCTTTTTTAATTTGAATATCTTTTGCACTGTCCCTACTATCATATCAGCAGGGAATAGGGTAGAATAGCTAGTAGTGAAAACCGTGTCACCCAGTTTTACAACTATATCAGGAGGGATGCCCTTCATGAACAATTCATCAGGGCTTGCACCTTCTTCCCAGTAAACAAAGCTACTCGTGCCATTTTTAAGTTTGGCACTTAGGGACTGTTTGTTATTGAGTATAGACAATGCTGTAGCAAAATGTGCTGATACATTAGTAATTCGTCCGGCAATGCCATTGCTAGAAATTACGGCCATATTTTTTTCAATCCCATCTTTGTAACCTCGATTGATTGTAATAAAATTACTGGCGGAGTTTACTGAGTTATTGACTACCCTCGCTTGATAATAAGTATAATGTGCATATTGAACACTATGTACTGAATCATTAAGCGTATAACTACGGGTAACAGCGTTGTTATTGAGGATATCTATTTCAGAATATTTGGCAAGTTGCTGTCTTAAGCGTGTGTTTTCATTGAGTAAGCTGTCATTCATTTGGCGTAGTCCAAAATAAGTGCTGACCCCAGTTTGTTTTTTGTACCAAAACGCAATGCCCAAGTTGGCAGAATTCATAAGATCATTTCCTTGAAGTGTGTTTGTTTTTGCTATCATAAGCATACACACAATCTCAATCCCCACAAAAAGTATGAGGTTGAAAAACTTTTGTATAAGAGAAATGATTACCCGCAAAGGCTATTAATGTAAAGGATGTAATTCAAGTTTTGCTGTCAATTCGAAATCAATTATTTCATCAGAAAAGGCATTCTTGCAATATTCTTCAAAGCCATGCCGGTACCACGTACTACAGCACGAAGCGGATCTTCTGCTACTTGTACAGGTAATTTTATTTTGTGAGAAATACGTTTATCCAATCCTCTTAATAATGCACCACCCCCTGTTAAGTATAATCCACGACGATAGATATCTGCAGCCAATTCAGGTGGAGTACTTTCCAAGGCCTTTAAAATAGCTTCTTCTATTTTAAATATAGATTTGTCCAAAGCTTCGGCAACTTCTTGATACGATACCATTATTTGTTTAGGAATCCCTGTCACCAAATCGCGACCATTAACCGCAATATCATCCGGTGGATTGTCTAATTCTTTCAGTGCAGAGCCAACGTGAATTTTTATTTGTTCTGCAGTACGTTCGCCAATTAACAAAGAATGATAACGACGCATAGCCTCCATAATGTCAGTAGTGAACTCATCTCCAGCAATTCTAATAGATTGGTCGCAAACAATGCCTCCCAGTGCTATTACGGAAATGCCAGTTGTTCCACCTCCAATATCAATAATCATATTGCCAGTGGGCTCCTCTACATCAATTCCTATACCTAATGCAGCTGCCATTGGTTCATGTATCATATACACTTCTTTAGCACCTGCCCGTTCGGCCGAATCATGAACAGCACGTTTTTCTACTTCTGTTATACTTGATGGAATACAAATTACCATTCGCCAACTTGGGGGAAAGAGCGGTTTTTTGGGATATACCATTTTGATTAAGTCACGCAGCATGCCCTCGGCGGCATCAAAGTCTGCAATAACACCATCTTTAAGTGGGCGGATCGTTTTTAAATTTTCATGTGTTTTCTCATGCATCATCATTGCTTTTTTCCCTACAGCAATAATTTTGTTGGTAGTCCTGTCTTTAGCTACTATCGACGGTTCATCTACCACTACCTGATCATTGTGAATAATTAATGTGTTTGCTGTGCCCAAGTCTATAGCGATCTCTTGGGTCAAAAAGCTAAATAATCCCATAAATTATGATGTCCTCAGTGAGGCTGTTTTTTTCTTGAAAGTTAATTAATGCAAAGTTGCAAAAAAATAAGCATTGTTTATAGCCAATTATTTTTTATTTTTCTGAAAAGTATTGGCGCTAATATTTGATCCTAATGTCAAATTTGATGTAAGCACGATTTTCAATGGAGTTTAATGCTTACTGATTGTTATTGTTTACTGTGTTTGTTATTTGCTATACCATAGTTTAGATCAATGGATTGGTTTATTAATATTTTACCCACAGCTGTGTATTTCTTTCTTTTTCTAAAAAAAATACATCCCCTAATTTCGGTTTTCATAAATTTCGACAATAATTATGGAACTGGAACAACTCATACTGCACGTAGAAGCTTTGGTATTCGCAAGTGAACGTCCGATTACGCAAATCGAGATTACAGAATTGCTTAGCCAATCTTTTGAAATCAGCATTGAAACAGAGCGGATTTCGGCAAGTATCGAAGCTGTGAGAGAAAAATATGAAGCGGATTTTTACCCTTTTCACCTGCGGGAGATAGGTGGCGGATTTCAGTTCCTTACCAAAAAGCAGTTTCATAAAACAGTACTCCAGTTAAATGGCGATAAGCATATTAAAAAACTTTCATCAGCGGCTATGGAGACTCTCGCTATTATTGCGTATAAACAACCTATTACTAAAAGTGAAATTGAGTATATACGTGGTGTAAGTGCGGATTATTCTATTCAAAAATTGCTGGAAAAAGAATTGATCGTGATTACGGGTCGTAATGAAAATATGATTGGCAAGCCGCTCATTTACAATGTTTCTAAAAATTTCATGGATTATCTGGGCATTAATTCCCCTACTCAATTACCACAATTAAAAGACATAAACATAGATATTGTTATGCCTTCTGATGCTATTGACGCACAAACTGAAGATGCCCCTATGCTTGGTTTGTTGGTGGGCGAAAATGGAGAATTGAAGTCTGAGGGGGTATAGGTTTCTGTAATTTTATCAGCTGTGGAAAATAAAAAGGAGGCAAAAAATTTGCATTTTCTTTTGTTTTCTAGAATTTCGTCTTATCTTACGCGGTAATACACAAAATATTAACAGTCTTGAAACGATATATACTCTCACTTGCCATGCTGCTTCCTGTACTGTCTCAGGCTCAAGCACATCATGAAATAGGCATCACGTCTGGTGTAGCGAATTATAAAGGTGACCTGCAAGACAAATGGCTGCCTTCTTATGGTTATAAGCCAATGGTGGGCATTACCTATAAGTATTTTATGAATCCACATGTAGGTATTCGTTTTGGTGCAGCCTATACCACGCTTACCGCAGCAGATAGTCTTTCTGACATCAAAGCTAACCGTTTGCGTAATTTGAACTTTACTACTCGGCTTGTAGAAGCACATGCAGCTTTGGAAATAAATCTTTGGCCAATTGATTTGGTTAGAACAAAAATCAGCCCTTATCTTTTTGCAGGGGTTGCAGTTTTTTACTCAAATCCCTACACGACGGGACTTAATGGCGAAAAGGTATATTTGAAGCCATTGAGTACAGAAGGTCAGGGCTTGCCAGAGTATCCGGATAGGAAACCGTACTCCTCTATTAATGCTGCTTTCCCAATTGGCGGAGGTATGAAATTTTTGATAAACAAAACATTAGTGGTCAGTGGAGAGATTGGCTATCGTTATACAACTACCGACTATATTGATGATGTTAGTAAGTCTTATGTAAACTTGGACGTTCTGACAGCACATAAAGGTACTCAAGCAGCTCAATTGTCTTATCGTGGTAATAAGGCCGTAGGTTGGGATGGTAACTACGTCGATTATACATATAAAAGAGGAGATAGCAGATCAAATGATTGGTATTGGTTCGGTAATATTACAATCGCTATTTATCTCAAGGCATTCGGTAATGTAAAAGAATATTGGCAAACACATTGTCCAAGAGCTAAATAGTCATCAAAATATTTTCAAAAAAATCTCCAACTACCTTAAAAATAGTTGGAGATTTTTCTTTTCCTGGATATAAATGGGCTTGTTGTTAGGCAATCATATTTTAGTATTGGTAAAACTTATTGACTATTAAAATAACACTCAATAAATCCCGTGTTCTTTAAACGAATAGACCTCCGTAACGTAGTATCTAAAAAATTTTCAAGGTTCTTTTGATGAAAATTTGGTAGTAATGCCCGAAAAAAAATCTAAAGTCTATTTAGTATTATAGGTCGAAAGATAAAGGTACATTTGGACCTTTACTTATTCATCCCCTAGTACATTGTCTATTTTAGCAACGATGGCCTCTAATGCATCTTCTAATTGAGATGCATGTTCCCCTTTGTTTTCAGCGGCGTACATTAATAAGCACATAGCCACAAAGTCTTGATCATCTTTGCCTGCATAATGTTGTTTCAACTCTGCTATTTTATCATCTGCTATTTTAACCATTTTGCGAACTTGTTCTTCTTCAGCACTTTTCACAAGTATCCTATAGCTACGTCCTGCGAGCCATAGATTAACCGGTATAAGTGCATCTTCCTCCATTATCTTCTATTTATTCTGAAGTACGATCAGTTATTTGAGCGACTGTTGTGACGTGTTTGTGTATTAGTTTTTTTTGAAACACTAATAGTGTTAATACGCCGGTAGAAATAGCAGCATCCGCAAAATTAAATACCGGATCAAAAAAGCTAAGTGTTTTTCCTCCAACTAAGGGCACCCAAGATGGCATCGGCAATTCTACAAGTGGGAAATAAAGCATATCTACAACTTGCCCATGTAAAAATCTACCATATCCATCTCCCCAAGAGACAAATTTAGCAATATGAAAACTACTTTCACTAAATATTAATCCATAGAACATACTGTCAATCAAATTGCCCATTGCTCCTGCTAATATTAATGATCCACAAATAATAGCACCCCTGCTGTATTGTTTATTGACAAGTTGCTTTAAAACATAAAATCCAAATCCTACAGCAACCAGTCGAAATGTAGTAAGGAATAACTTGCCTATATCTCCTGCACTAAACTTCATTCCAAAAGCCATTCCATTGTTCTCTATAAAATGTAAACGAAACCAATTTCCTAGAACCATGCGTTCTTCCCCATAGTAGAAATGTGTTTTGATATAAATCTTCAAAAGCTGATCAATAAGAATGATCAAAAGTATTATTAGTATAGCATGGCGGTATTTCACAAGCGTTATCTTTTTCTGAGTTGCAAATATACAGTAATGAAATTAGCTGTGATGCATAGGCAAATTCCTACTCTTTTTAATTGCCGCTTTTAAACTGTTGGGATTTTATAGTACGTTATTAATCCTAAGATAGTGTGCGGGCTAGTCAAAACTAGGTTAGTAAGAATGTTGCTACATTACTGTTTAGGCATTGATATAAAGAGACAATCGCCCTATGCTTATATGATCAATATGTTATGACGGCATTCTTGGTCTATGGACACCGTTGAGCAGACTCTTGCTTTAGTTATTACTAGGCTATATCTTAATAAGATTTGGCAAAGGATAGACATTATCGATCGTTTTTATAAATTTTACAGTCAATCAATAGTCGGTAATCCAAATCATTTGCATCTACTTGTCGGTTTTTAGCCGCTTTTGATCTTATACCCCGATTATTATTCCTTTGAAACCCGCTAGAACACAGTATTTTTATTTTTTTTTAAAATAGATTTGGTGG
>DBTQ01000035.1 GCA_002307135.1 Bacteroidetes bacterium UBA1312 | reverse complement strand
TAACCCGCAATATGGTCTTAACCAACCTTAATTTGTTTGACAAAAGAACGGATACCCGTCAGCTCGTTATAGCCAATGGCAATAATGTAACCAGTATATTCAACTTCGATTTTGGTTCAGACCGTTCTATATTCCTGCATTATGCGGGTGATTTTTCGAGTCTGGGACATGTAACCCTGCATTTGGGTGATCTCTATGATCGTTGGGTATCCGGCGGTTCATTAGGTACGGTAGCCAGCAGTGATCCAACAAACAGGACGGTAACTTTCAATGGCGCAAAAACGTTGCAGTTGAATGGCTTATCGTTGGCACCAGACGAGCACTTTAATATCGGGGTGGAGTTTGCATTAGATAGCGGCGCGGTAATCCATGATACCTCGAAACACGTATTTTTTGCCCGTCAATTCGACCAAAGCAATCCAAATGAAGTATATGGTGCGGTAAACTATCGGGTAACGGTAAGCCCAAGTAGTCAAAATACCTACCGCTTAAGTCAAAATGAGAACACCATTAATAAAAATAGTTCTTATAAATTATCACCGAACCCTACGACCAACTTTGTACAGGTAATCTACACAGGTAGTGATACCAATCCTGTTGACATAGTGGTTACAGATATGTCCGGTAAGAAAGTATGGACAGAACAATACCAATTTGGTGCAGGAACAGCACACAATATTAATTTGTCCCGTTTCCCTACAGGTGTTTATTTAATCAACATCACTAATACTGCCGGTAAAACGGAAGTATATAAAGTAGTTAAAGAATAAGTAGCATATTGTTTTATAAAAGATGTAGTTTGCCTACTCAGGTATAGCTACATCTTTTATTTTTTATCTTAAGGTAGCGACTAAGGCTGTCTAAAAATGTATTGTCCAACAGGCACGTATATTTTAGAACTTCAAGACAAGGACAGCAATGTCCATCATGAACGCATCAGCATACGCTAAATAACCGCCCATAATTCTTGATGAACACATTGAAATGATTACGATCATCTCAATAGGGAAAGTCATTCCCGTAGAACCCCATTTCCTACACATCTATAAAATTTAGCACTTTGAAAAACTACGACAAAGGCTTTATTATAAGCATTACAATTCTTGGTTTACTCATGTTACTAACCTTATTTAGCATGACATTTTTAGTGTTTCTTTATTGGCATTCGATTACCCATATTGAAATAGTTTAGCTTAATTTTGCTACTCTGAAATTGAAGAAGAACCATAACGAATAGCACAATGGGAAGACCTAAACTCGAAAATAAAAAAATACTAACCAGTTATAAATTCACGTCAACAACACTGGAAAGATTGGATAAACATATCCCATCCGGTAAGCGTGGTATTTTCGTGGAAAACGCAGTGCTCCAAGCTTTGGATATGCTTTTCCCCGAGCCTAATTTAGCGGAAATAACCCCGCCCCAAATTGAACCCGTCCCAACAAAATAAATACCATACCATAACGATAGAATGTAAACCCTACATTCGTTCTTATATCGAATCCCTTTACGGCCTTCCGCTTAAATCTGATAAATATTCCAGTCTTGGATTATTTGTTATGTTGTGTCTTGAAAAAAACATTTACGACAATAGACACCCAACAGATAAGTCCGCACAAATGAGCAGTCAATTACCCATTCAAATAAGCGAATGGCAATTTGAGAATATGGGATTTGACATGCCCAAAGAAAAGGCAATGTCCATTAATGCTTTTATAGAGGAAATATTTTCAGAACACCTCTATTGGTGGTGTCAGGCGGCTACCCAAACTAAAGGGCGTTACAAAGGCTATGACAATGCCATTCTCCAATTTGCAGATAAACACAATATTACGATTGATGAAGACATTAGTTTTGACGGCCTAAAGAAAAAAGAATTTAGGCAACGTAAATTAATAGAACAGAAAACTAAAAAAACGGAACAGCCAATTGTAAATCCTGATACCATAGCCGATGCACATAAGCTAAAAAAGCGGTTAATCCACCTAAGACACTATATCAACAAGACTCAAAATGTATTGGTAGAAAACAAGAAAACAGTTACCGAAAAACTAAAAACCTACCAAAAGGAGAAAGCGGCCATCGAAAAAATATTGCTCGAAAAATAGCACCAATTCAGTAAAAAAACACCAAAATATTTTCTGCCAAAGTGTCCCCTCGATTTGGGCGCATCGAAAAAATGAAAAAAGCCATTTTTGTTGTCCTTTCCACCATCCTTTATTAATTACAACTTGCTGTCAAAACCAATAAAATGTTAGACCGATACAAACAACCCAACAACCTTCAACGAATCCGAAAAGTAGTAGCACCAGGCAATTGCAAGATTTATTTCATGCCCGTTGAATGCGTACAAACCAATCCCTACGTAGAAGGCATAGCGGGTAAAATCAACACCATTCCCTTAGTGAATGTAAAATGGAACGTCGCAGAATGCGAGCAGTACTCCAAAGATTATACAGAAGAGCAAAAAGACAGTGCCGGAGGCGCATACATCGAATGTTCGGTTAATGGTTACTTACCATTGGAAAACCAAACCAATCATTTAAGCCTTAATAACATGAAGCATCAGGGCTTCATGGTTGTTGTCGTTGCCCCTACCGGATTAACCAAATGGTTAGGCACTAAAGATAACCCTGTTCGATTGAAACACGCCTTTAACAGCGGCAAACGCTCCGGCAATACCAACGCCGGAAATCAAATCTCCTTTATTTGGCAAAGCGAAAACAAGCCCCTACTACTCGGCCAAGCCATCCCCAAAGATTCGATTGCAACCCTATAAATAACTGCTTTCTCCACCCTTCCAATAACAATGCGCACAGCCTGTATCCTTTGATACAGGCTTTTTTCGTGTCCTTTCCCCCCTTAGCACATACCCGCACTTTTACATTGTGGAAATGAAAATGCTTCTCTCAATAATGAACAGTGCTTGGTTTATGGAACCGAGTTCTGCAAATCATTGGGCAAACCTGGCGCAAAAATTCTTTGCATCAGGAGCAGCTCCCTCTATGGGTTTGCCTAGTGCAGACAAAAGAGGGCTGTACACCCGATTCCTGGACTTAGGTTCTGTTTTTCGTGTAAACGAATTAAATGTGATAGACACCAATGGTGCGATTCAAATATTCCGCATGAACGCACCCGTCGCAAAATATGATTATTGCGGTAGCCCTGGGAGTCAAACATGGATACAGTTATTAAAAGCTGCAAATGAAGACCCGAGTATAAGTGCAATTATCCTTTGGATAGATAGCCCGGGCGGTCAGGCAGACGGTACAGAGGCATTATCAGACGCTATTAAAAATAGCCTTAAACCTGTCCTTACCTACTCTGATGGCTACCTCTGTAGTGCCGTCTATTGGTTTGCTTCAAGCTCTGTAGAAATCTATGTTGATGGTGCAAACAATGGATGGAACGCAACCATTGGCAGTATTGGCACGATGAATATGTGGCAAGATAATGCTGGCCAATTGGCGCAACAAGGCATTGTGCAGCATATCGTATTCGCTGATGCCAGTACAGATAAATGGGGTGATTATTTCAAAGCCAACAGCGGGGACTATACTCGTATAAAAGCCAAATTAAACGGGCTGAATGATACTTTTCTTACGGCAGTTACTAACAATAGAGCAGGCAAGCTCAGTGACAAAGTAAACGTCCTCACAGGCGAAACCTACAACGCTAATGATGCGCTGAAATACGGGCTAATCGATGCAATTGGCACATTCGATCAAGTTGTCAAACGTGCCGCCCAGCTCGCCAAAAAACAAGCAAAATCTTTAAATATGACACATACAGCCTCGGCGTTTGATGCGACTTTAATAGCCGCAAAAGCCACAGAATTTCAAGTAGTGGACGGTGGATTTCTATTAACAGAATCCCAGCTCAACAACATCAATGCTTCCATTGACCAGCAAGCGACGGTTATATCCGCAACGGCAGCACAGTTGAAAACATTGCAAACCACTACGGCAACCGTAGAACAAGTGCAAACCTTACAGACAGAGCTTAAAACTGCAAACGAACAAGTCGCAACGCTGACTACTGATTTGTCCACAACCAAACAGGAATTGGCAACAGAAAAAGCAAAGCCTGGTGCATCGTTCATCAACACTAAAGGTGAAAATGATCAGTTTGAAGCTACCGACGCAGACTTAGACTGTCTAGCCCACAACCGTACAGCAGACGAATTATAAACAAAATATTCCCTAACCAAAAACAAAGCAAAGATTCACAACAATGATAAATATCGCAGATATTATCCTCGAATTTGGAGCCTTATATAAGGCCAAAGGTCAAAACGTAAAAGACATCCGAAGAAAAATTATGGTGATGAACCAAACAGACAAACTGTTTGCTCGTCAATTAACAGATGATACGGTATTAGATGGCGGTTCTGTTTCTATGAGCCCAGTATTACAAGCCTTTCAGAAAACGTTTACTTCTTATGGTGATACGACCTTTAAAGGCCGTAGGATTCCACTTTTCCAATTGAAGATTGATTGGGAAGAAAACCCAAGCGACATTGAAAAATCATGGTTAGGCTTTCTTGCCGGCGATGGCATAAGTCGAAAAGACTGGCCTTTGATTTCCTACATCATCAATAAATTGATACTTGATAAAGCCGCCGAAGATTATGAGCTAATGGGTGTTTTTTATGGTAAAGAAAGCCCAATTGTGCAGGGTATCCCAAAACCGATAAGCGGTGCAATGAATGGGATTAAATCTTTAATCAATACGCACATATCAGCAGGAGATACCGTGGCGATTGGTTTAGGTACTGTTCCTCTTGTGCCAGTAGATTTTGTTGAGTATATGGAAGCATTCGCTGACCAGATTCCGGAAGAAGTACAACCATTCATGCAGCAAATCGCACTTAGCCAAACATTGATGAAGCGATTCAGAAAAGGTATGCGTAAAAAATATGGTGATAATGTTTGGGCGCAACCTGATTCTATTGATACCATAATTGATACTAACCTGAAAGTTGAGGGTTTCCGAAGCCACGAAGGCAGCAATAAGATTTGGACAACCATAAAAGGAAATGCACAGCTGGGGCTGAAAAAAATAGCCAACGAACAAGTTTTCAAAGTAGAGGAGTCAAAACGCCAAGTATCTATTTACACGGACTTCTGGAAGGGTATTGGGTTTTGGCAGCCGGAATACATTTTCACTAATGATGTAGACCTTACTTAGGTCTGCATCTTCCCATAAGAATTTAATATTTCTCATTTTTCAATCAACTAAAATGCAACCTGAAAAAAGTATTTCGCTACTTAACGAAGAAGTAATGGCGCAGCACGCCGAAAAAATTGAAGGGCTTACCAAAAGTTTTGAAATGCTCTCTAAAGAAAATGTAGAGCTACGAAAAGCACTTGCTAACAAAAGCAATGCTGAGCAATTGCCCAAAGCCAAGCCTGTTGTTCCAAATGACCTATTTAAGGTTGGCGGGAAAAGCTACAGGTTCGTACTTGCTCAAGTCATTATAGACAAAAAGACGATTACCGCTACGGATGCTTTAACCGATGAGGTTATGCTGGCACATCTTGTAAAAATCGGCAGTGGTGTATTGGAAGAAGTCGCCGAATAACTAACCCCATTTTCAACTATTAAATCCACCATAAACAATGGCAACAAATTTTGCTCACTATAGAAAAGGCGACATTAAGAATGTTAAGCCCGGGTATAAAAACGAAGTCTATTTTTCCCCCACAAGTGCCTTTACCAAAATTGCAGAACCACTATTAGCCGGAACGGGTGCAGCAAAGCACACCATTACAGAAGACCATACGTTCGCCTTAGCTAGTGGTTTCTTTGTCGGCTATTTACTTAAAAAGAAAAACACCGCATCCGCAGAAATGAAAGGAGAGGCGGGTGCTGCTTACCTCGTGTTCAAAGCTACGCTGGTGATACCAGGTGATGGCCCTGTATTGCAATCACTTGTTGAGGAACTCATCAACGAAGACCTCATCATCCTGCAAAAAGATGCCAATTGCCCTGAGGGCGCAGTCGTTCAATACGGATGTAGCTGTGGCGGAAGTTCTGTTACCAGCGTCAAATTTGATGCGGGCACATTGGGCGGAGATTCAGGCAAAGCCTGGACAATTGAAATTGAAGCCACTTGCCGCGACTTCTACGAAGGCACAATCCCAATAAAAGCCTAAGCAATCAGACACCTTATTTTTTTAAACAATTAAAATTTATCCCAACAAAATGAAATTCCAAAATCCGGCAGTAGCCGCATTATTCAGCATGGTAGGCGATCAGGACATCAAAATCGACATACCTGGTGTTTACAAAGGCAACTTAAGCGAAGTATCCGACGCTGATGTAATCGCCAAAATGATTGAGCGCAAAAGCAATCTTGTTGTAGCTAATCCCAGCACGGAAAAAACGGCAGACAAAAGCCCGACACCGAAAGCAACAGAAACCCCAAGTACAACAAAATAGCACAATTTTTATATAAAAGGAAGCCGCAATCATTGTGGCTTCCTTCAAACAATTGGTATGGCAAAAGGACTTTCCGGAATTACACTATCAGAATTATTACCCGAGTTCCTATTGGGTGGTACGCCTAACACTGACCCCAAACTGGATAAGTTTAAACGAGTTTCCAAAGAGGTCTTATTGGCAGTCATCGCTGAATTAATCCAGACACGAAAGAACAATATTACCGTTACCAATATCACGGGTAATTTGATTAGCCATCCGGCAATAGCCAACAGAAACATCGCTTACCTCATCATTGACGACAGCATCAAACAATTAAACATTTCCAAAACGGGAGCTGATGACGCTGCAAAATTTGCCAGCGACACCCTTAGCACTACAGACGGATTTGTATTTAGCCCCGACCAAACCATCACCATAATTTTTGAATAACCATGAAACATTTATTCTTTTTAATTGCCCTGATCTGTGGCTCTTTTAGTTACGGACAAACAACCATTAACTGGCAAGGAACAACAGCAACCAAAACCATGTCCCGGGGCTTTATGGGCGCAGATAGCGGCATCATCAATACGCCCTCGGACACTTTAAACCATGCAGTACCTATAGGAATGGAACGCTTTCGTTCCGATTTTTCCAAATACGTTTTTACAGGCGTGTATTGGAAAGCCGTAGGCAATAGTACGGATACCAGCCATTTGTCAAATCGCATCAATGGGAATTTAAAAATTAGCGACACTGCAGCCATGTTATTGGGCTATGCTAAAACAAGTGCGATTCCTTCCGTTGTTGGTAAAGTCAATTATACAGATACAGCAGCCATGTTGCTGAACTATGCAAAGAGCAGTGCTATACCTACTATCACGGGTAAAGTCAATTACACCGATACCGCAGCCATGCTGGCGAACTATGCAAAGATGAGTACTATACCATCCATTGTTGGAAAAGTCAATTACACCGATACCGCAACTATGCTGGCGAACTATGCCAAAACAAGTGCAATTCCTTCCCTGATTGGTAAAATGAGTTACACCGATACAGCAGCCATGTTATTGAACTACGCCAAAACGAGTGCAATCCCTTCCATTACTGGTAAAATGAATTACACCGATACCGCGGCCATGTTGCTGAACTATGCAAAGAGTAGTGCGATTCCATCCACAGCTGGTAAAATGAATTACACCGATACCGCTGCAATGCTCATTAACTACGCCAAAACGAGTGCCATGCCATCCATTGTCGGCAAAGTCAATTTCACTGATACAGCGGCCATGTTAACGAACTATCTGCACAAAGCAGATACCGCAGCAAAATGGGTAACGAACCTATATCGGAAATCAGGGACAGATAGTGTTTTTAAAACAATCGGCGGTATCACTTCTTGGGCGTTTAAAGACAGTACTGGCGGCGGCGGTAGTGGTTGGAATACAAATGGCAATAGCGGATTAAATGCTACGGCCAATTTCATAGGAACTAAAGATGCCGTTGATTTAGTATTTAAAACCAATAACGGGGAGCAGGGGCGGATTACAGCAAATGGCGGCATTGCATTTGGGCAAGCGCACACGGTTAATAACGCATCTTATTTATTTGGTGGTTATGGCAATACGGGTACTGGCTGGCTATCTACCCTGATAGGCGGCAGAGGTTCTAATGTCAGCGGCCAATATGGCGTAGGCATGGGTTCTTCTATCAGCATGATGCACACGGGTGCATTTATCGCCGGAGATTTTTTCGACGTCGCCGTCATGTCCACAGACAAAGACTACCAATGGAAAACACGATTCCGAGGCGGCTATATCCTTAGTCTGGACGGTACAACCCATGACTTTGATTTAGGCGGTTCTACGCACCCCAGCGCAGCATTGGCGATTAACAGCACTTCAAAAGGAGTTCTGTTATCCAAAATGACCAATGCACAGAAAGGGGCAATAGTAAGCCCCGAGTCAGGACTGGAAATCTATTGTACGGATTGCACGGCTACCGATGGAAGTACAGGCGTAAAGCAAGTCTATAACGGTAGCGGCTGGAAAAATTGCTGGTAACCACCAATACAAATTCAATTCAACAACCTTTTTAAATCCCCAATTATACCCATGAAAAAGTTACTGTTCATCGCAACTTTATTTGCCTTTACAACAAGCAAAGCGCAAACCTTCGACACGACTATAAAAAGCTATGCTGTAGTCCCCTTAGCAACCCCATTTCAACCGAACTGGACAGATACCACAAAAGCATTCTATCTGAATGTTACCATTAGTTCGGACAACCTGATCAATAGCGCATTGTTCCACTGGGTTTTATTCAGTAAAGCCTTAAAGCCCTTACAGGCGGGCGATATGAATATCTCCAATGCAGCTTACACCAGCTGGCTTGGCGATAATAACCTTCCCTTCAATTACGTAGCCCAAAAACTACAATTGAACATAAAATAAACCGACATGAAATTACACCTGTTCAATTTACTCAACGTTCCCCTGCTCAGCCTCTCCGCTGCCATTGCTGCATTGTTTTCCAAATACATCTGTTCTGATGTGGAATATCTAATCTGGTTGTTCATCGCCATTGCGCTTGACCTGATTACAGGCGTTGCCAAAGTTTGGGCTAAAGACGGTTACAAAGCCATTACCAGCAAAGGATTAAGGGGTACAGTGCTTAAGATCATCGAATACGGCGCACTCCTGATCATTACTAATGTACTAACCAACTTCACCATCAATGGCGAAGTCATTGCACCCTTTGGCTTTATCATGTATTGGGCATTTATGATGCTCATTCTCATTGAAATTAAAAGCGTCTATGAGAACATCGTCATTATGAATCCCCGCCTTGATTTTATCAATAAAATCATTGACAAAATCAACACAGCTACCAAAAGCGACATCCCAGCAAGTCAAGAAGACACCGCCCCAAAACCTTAATTCATTTACCCTAAAAACTATAAACTATTATGTACAACCAATTAATGGATAGCCCCGAAATCTCGGCTATTTCCAAAGAATACGAACTCAAAGGATTGCCCTTTGGCATCTTTTATGAAAAAGCTTTTAACCAGGTTATTGACAGCATCGGCAATGCCGATAAAGAACGGGTGTTGCGAATGCTTATTTCGTTGCTCACGATATGGCTCAATGCACAGGCGAATAAACCAGCCAAAAGATGGTTTGGTCGGTTTTGGCGCACAATACTGACGCTTGGCGGCTTATTCAGCACATCAAAATAACCCAGCCCATGCGCTTATTAAAAGCAATCCAATACTTATTGAACCACGAGATATGGCGTGTATGTTCCTATTGTCAACATGAATATGATTTGCGCCGCAGCGGGTACACATGTCCCGATTGCGGCGCAGATACCCAAAAGCAAACCTAATGGCAGAATTTAATATTGCATTCCAGCTGACCTCGGCCAAAGAAGCCGGATACAGCAATCACCCTAAAGATAAAGGCGGCGAAACCTGGTGCGGCATCGCACGAAACAAAAACCCCAATTGGTCGGGATGGTTGACCATTGATTTATTAAAACAAAAAGCAAACTTTCCGGACAATTTAAAAACCAATGCCAGCTTAGCGCAACAAGTATATACGTTCTATAAGCTGCAATATTGGGACGCATTAAAACAGGACAAGTGCAACATACAAGCTATCTCCAACAAGCTGTATGACATTGCCGTTAACATGGGGGTTACTACATCTGCCAAAATATTGCAGCGCGTATTGAATGCCTTCAACCAAAACGGGCGCTATTACCCTGATCTGTTAAAAGACGGCATCATTGGAAAAGATACGATTGACGCTTTAAATAAACACCCTAATCCATCCGTAATTTTAAAAGGATTGAATGTTTTGCAGGGCGAACATTATTTTGAAATTGCAGAAAACAATGAAGCGCAGGAAGCATTTATGAACGGCTGGTTTGAACAACGCATTGCCGCTTTAGTGGACACACATAATACGGAGCATTACGCATGAACATAGATACGCAACAACTCAACAAAGATGTAAACCGCTGGGCAAAGTCCAATGAAGCGGATTTGAAAAGCGAAGCCAGGAGCTTAGGCATAGAACATAGAGCCAACAGCCCGAGCAGCAGCTCATCGGTGGAAGCATTGAAAAGCAAAGTTTCCAACCGCTTTGGAATTGTTAGTAAAATTGGCATTAAATTTCCGCAGCACATGGTCTATGTGCATAAAGGAGTCGGTAAAGGAACACCCATTGCCCGGCAAGGCATGACCAACCGAAAAGCTAAAGAATGGTTCAATCCGGTGATTGATAAAAACATAGAACAGTTAGCGGACATCATTGCGGATGGTCTTGGCGAAAGTATTGTTAACAGATTGAATTTCAAATAAATCGGTATAGATTCGCCGCCGAAAATTATATCCCTATGCCGATGAACGAAGCTCACTACCTGATTATGCACCTGGTAACCAACCCACAACTTGGGACAAAATTGTTAGATTTTTGTTTACAACTGTAAATACCGGATAAACTGACCCC
>DBTQ01000013.1:65269-263991 GCA_002307135.1 Bacteroidetes bacterium UBA1312 | reverse complement strand
ATAATATCGCTTTTTGATTGTTGAAGTAAGATGAGATATCCATCAATTCATGTGATGTCAACGTTGACACATTTTCATTAGGCTTTAATCAAAAAGAATACAAATATTACAGGACCAAATTTTCAGTTCTATTGAGTCATACGGGTCCAGATGATCCCTTTCCCTTTATTCATTTGAGGGAGCTGGCACATCGAATATTAGATTTCAAGCGGTATTAATCCACAAAATGAACAGAGTGTTTTGTAGCAATGTCACACAGACTCCAATTATTTAAAAGGTATCTTTCCTACTAATCTTAGAGTAGTATTATATATAGTAGGAAAAACACCTTTTCTATTTTTCAATTAAGATCCAAAGACATGATCAATAGAATTCTTAATCAAACGATACAAGGTCATTTGACCTTTTCAATATTACAATTACAATACTAATTTTGGACAATGGACAATGAGTTTACAATTGAGGTTGCAATAAGGAATGAACAATTGAGTTTTGTAGCAAGGTTGGATACGATTGGTTTCATCCATAAGATACACATCATGGTCAATGGCACAGAAGTCGTATTTGAACCCGATGAAGAAAGGAATTACCGAGCCATTGTAAACGCTCATTCTGCAAACCATCTTTCTCAAAAGGATAAAGAGACCATACAGGCAATTGGTGAAGCTCTGACAGCGTTGAAAGATTAGAGACTTCAATTAATAATTATTGCCCTCTATTTCATATTGGGATCAATTCCCACTTCGATGGACAACAAATAACGAAGGTTCAAGCTATCAAAATTTTGCTCAGATTTCTTTCCCCATAGTTATTGCGTTATCGGATGTCAAGATTTCAATGGTCAGATATTTACCTCGAAAAAGAAATAACAGATTATTCAGATTTTAGAAGCGAATTGATTTCTAACAAAAACACAAATTAATTAAAGAGCATGCCGACCAAACTGTTTAATGTTCAGATTACTTAAATTAGAAGAAAATTTCCATCAAATGAAGGTTACGCGATGCAATAATCAAATCGACAATTTTCGAATCCTTCAATTTGTGGACGCTAAAAAAGCCGCTATGAATGGAGGCGCTATGCTATGAAAAAATATTTCCCCTTTTTCCGCAATTACAAGAAAGCACTTATCCTTGCTCCATCATTGGTAATTATAGATGTCATCTGCGAAATTGTACAGCCGGAATTGATGTCTAAGATTGTGGACCATGGTGTCCTACTGAAAGACCTGCACTATATTCTGCGAACAGGGGGTTTGATGATTATGTTATCTGTCATCGCTATTGTTGCCAACGTAGGTAATGTCTATTATTCTTCTCATGCTTCTGTTGGTTTTGCCGCCGAATTACGCAAAGGGCTGTTTAATAAGATCCAGTCTTTCTCATTTGCCAATTTAGACCGATTAAGTTCCGTCTCACTCGTCACAAGGATCACAAACGATGTAAATATTTTGCAGGAAGTGATTATGATGTCCTTGCGCTTGCTGGTTCGTGCACCATTGATGCTCCTATCTGCTGTCATCATTGCGGTGCGCATCAATACAGGCCTAGCATCTATTATTGCTATTGCCATTCCGGTTTTATCAATCTGTATTTATTTCATCCTCAGAAGTGGCCTACCCTTCTTTGAAAAGGTGCAGCGAAAGTTGGATAAGTTAAATGGTATTATCCAGGAAAACCTAGTCAATGTACGGGTGGTAAAGTCATTTGTCCGGGAAGATTTTGAACAAAAAAAGTTCGGTCGCAGCAATGAAGAATTAAGGGAACTATCAGTTAAAGCTTCTAGTATGGTGGTGATGATCATGCCCGTCATGCAATTAGTGATGAATGTATCTATAGTAGCTATTGTATGGTTTGGAGGTAATAAGATTATTGGAGGCACTTTTCAGGTCGGGCAACTTATGTCATTCATCACCTATATTACCCAAATACTGATGTCGCTCATGATGTTGTCCATGACCATCATGACACTGGCGAGGGCAGGTGCATCCTCGGAAAGAATTTTAGAGGTGCTGGATACCGAAATCGATATTGTTGATTCGCCTGCTGCAATTGAAAAAAAACTGGTGGTGCAACAAGGTAAAATCATTTTTGAAAAGGTATTTTTTAAATACCATAGCGAAGCCAATGAGTTTGTTTTAAAGGATATTAATCTCACAATTGAACCTGGTGAAACTATTGCTATTATTGGTGCCACGGGTTCAGCTAAGAGTACTTTGGTACAACTGATCCCAAGATTGTACGACGTTTCCGAAGGCCGTGTCTTAATAGACGATGTGGATGTCCGTGATTATACTTTACGCAATCTTCGCACAGGTATTAGCCTAGTCCTGCAACAAAATGAATTGTTTTCCGGAACCATCAAACAAAACCTGAAGTGGGGTAACCCGAATGCTTCTGACGAAGCTATTATCGCCGCCGCAAAAGATGCCCAGGCACACGATTTTATCATGACTTTCCCCAAACAGTATGAAACTGTCTTGGGACAAAGTGGCGTAAATATTTCCGGCGGACAAAAACAGCGATTATGTATTGCAAGAGCTATTTTAAGTAAACCCAACATACTTATCCTAGACGACAGTACGAGTGCTGTAGATACCGCTACAGATGCCAGGATAAGGGCATCATTCCACCAGCATTTACACGGAACAACAATCCTGATTATTGCACAGCGTATCAGTTCAATTCAATCCGCGGATAGAATTATTTTGATAGATGACGGCGCAATAATCGGCAACGGCTCACATGACGAACTAATGAAGACAAGCCAAGTTTATCAAGATATTTATCAGTCACAACAGTTAAAAAATGTAACTGCATCATGAGTGAGACAAGTGCAACCAACAACAAATTGACACCATCAGGCATTCCCGGAAGGCATGGCCGAATATCTGTTGAAAAACCAAAGAATTCTAGGAAGGCAATATTGCGTTTATGGCGCTATTTAAGTATGCAAAAATTAATGCTTTTTGTTGTGCTCTTATTATTGCTCATCAATACAGGTGCCACCATAACGGGGTCTTATCTGTTGCGTCCCATTATCAATCAATATATCATCCCACACAATCTGCTTGGCCTCATCAGAATGGTTTTTCTTTTGCTGGGTCTATATCTTATTGGTTCCACTGCTGCTATCTGGCAAAACAGGCTCATGATCAGGATAGCGCAAAAAACAGTAAGTATCATTCGCGCAGATTTGTTCAGCAAGCTTCAATCTTTGCCTTTGCGCTTTTTCGATGGCAATAGCCATGGAGAATTAATGAGCCGCTTTACCAATGACATAGATAATGTCAGCGACTCTTTAAATACAAGTGTGATGCAATTATTCACCAGTGCTATAACTCTTATAGGCATCTTTACGCTGATGCTGTATATCAGCCCCCTACTGACGCTTGTTACCCTGATTATTGTTCCATTGATGCTTTGGGTAGCCGCGCAGATCATTAAACGCAGCAAGAATTTTTTTACGTCCCAGCAGATTGCATTGGGCACAGTAAATGGTTATGTGGAGGAAATGATCACCGGATTGAAAGTGGTAAAGGTTTTTTGTTATGAAGACCATGCTGCTGCCGATTTTGAACGGCTCAATTATGATCTCCGCGATAAAGCCACGCAGGCACAATTGTATTCCGGAGCCATGATGCCGGTGATACAGAATTTAAATACAATCAATTTCGCTTTGACAGCAACAGTTGGCGGTTTGCTTGCTATTTTAAAAGGGCTCGACCTGGGTGGCCTGGCTGCATTTCTTCAATATTCAAGACAATTCGGAAGACCTGTCAATGAAATATCCAGCGAGTACAATAGCCTGCAATCAGCGCTAGCAGGTGCAGAAAGGATTTTTCAGATCATGGATGAATTGCCGGAAATTTTCGATGTTGATAATTCTGTCGCTTTAACCAAAGTGAATGGTAATGTACAATTCAGTGCAGTGACTTTCGGCTATGATGCAGACAAGGCGGTGCTAAAGAATATTTCCCTCGAAGCAAAAACAGGACAAAAAATTGCACTGGTAGGTTCGACTGGTGCTGGCAAAACGACGATCATGAATCTATTGCCCCGGTTCTATGACATTCAATCAGGAACAATCACGATTGATGGTATTGATATCCGGGAAATACAGCGCAGCAGCTTGCGCCATTCAATGGCCATTGTATTTCAGGACACACATCTCTTTACGGCATCAGTTATGGAAAATATTCGTTACGGACGGCTGGAGGCAACAGACAACGAGGTGATAGAAGCGGCCATACTTGCAGGCGCAGATTCGTTCATTAAACGATTGCCTAAAGCTTATGATACCATACTAGAAAATGATGGTGGCAACCTTAGCCAGGGACAACGGCAATTACTTAATATTGCACGTGCCACAGTAGCGAAACCCGCGATACTCATACTCGATGAAGCGACCAGTTCCATTGATACACGTACAGAAGGAATTATTCAGCAAGGCATGGACCAATTAATGAAGGGGCGTACCAGTTTTGTGATTGCACACAGGTTATCTACCGTCCGCAATGCGGATGAAATTCTGGTTCTAGAAAATGGTGAAATTGTTGAGCGTGGTAACCATAGCGCTTTATTACAGCAGAAAGGGGTGTACTTCAAGTTGTATACAGGGCAGTTTGATTAAAATACTCCTTGTTTTGCAGCACCGGATATAGCTTGTCTACTGATCGGTTCGGTGATTAGAATTGCTATGCTCTTAAAGATGATCAGATGGCAGTTATCGGTTTAAAGGTAGGATTAAACAACGTATGGCATGACGCATTTAGTGCAAAGATTGAATTAGGGTGACCTTTAACTGGTATAGTGCATGGAAATTTTATATTCATCACCTGTTTGATCAAGGATTTGAGTTCCTAAAACTCCGTTATTGAGTGTTGGGATTTTATCGACATAGGTAACTTCAAGAGTTTCATTCCATTCTTCAACGATTTTATCAATGTCAATTGTATCTGTATGCCATATTATTATTTACCTGACAATCTTTTGCCAGATTGTGGTTAACTTTTAGTGGTGGCGGAACAAAAGGTGGATGCCACGCCTATAGAAGGTATTGTTAATGAAAATTGGATGTGTTCTTTAAATTAAAGGGCAGCGGTTACAAAAGTACCGGGATTCTACCATTAGGCTACCGGGATGCAGCGCACGATGGTTAGTGAATATGAAAAAGGTACATATGCCCAAAGAATCTTTCGTCACAGAAATGGCGATTGAAGATGCGGCAGAAACAGATGAGGTTCCTATGGAACTAAATCTGGGCGATTTCGCATAGAAAAACGATACAAAAATTTAGAACCGGCTCCATTCATCAACTGTAATCACCTCTGCCTGCCTTGTAAAAACCTTTGTAGTCAATACACGATGTACTTCTTCATCCCCATCTGCACAAGCATCTGACAAAACAGTTAAAGTATAATCTTTATCTGCTGCTTCACGAATGGTTGATAAAACTACGCCACTTGTTGAAACGCCCGTAAGCACCAAATGTTTTACGTTAAATGCTCTTAAAATAACTTCCAAATCACTGCCTGTAAATGCACTTATCCGGCGTTTGGTTACAATAATGTCATTTGCCTGCGGAGCAACTGCATCATCAATTTTCATCCATTCATCCATATCTGCATCCGCCAATCTTTCTTTAGCTACAGAAAAACTTTTGTTATTGCTGCTTATTTCCGGTAAGCCTTGCCTAAACCCAACCACAACATAAATAACAGCAATACTATTGTTGCGTGCGTATGCAATAGCTTTAGCTACATTGCTTGTAATTATTGCTTTTGCAGGCAACATACCAAGGATGGATGTTTGCATATCCATTACCAACAATGCAGTGTTTTTATTGTCCATTGTATATTTTTTATAATACTGTTTGTACTTCTTCTTAAAATGTTTCTGCTGATGCTCCAGATTGTTCTTCATCAACATTATTTCCGGGTGTATTTTTTTTCTTCAAAATATTAAAGAAGATACCTGCAACAACAATTGCAATAATACCTTGGCAAAGTAAAGTGGTTGGTGCACCAATTTTTTGGGAAACAGCACCAACAAGTAAATCTCCCAAAGGCATCATACCGAATATTGCAGTTAATACAATGCTGACGGCCCTTCCCCTCATTTCGGGGGCAGCCTCGGATTGTACGATAATATTGCAAGTGGTAAACTGTGTACCGGCGCCAAGCCCGATAATTACAGCAATTGGAAGTGCCAACGAAAAATTGGCGATATGAGAAAAAAGTATCATCCCTATCCCGAGGATAACTGTACTTATCAATAATATTTTTCTAAGCGATGTATTTTGTTTTAATGAGGCTAACAGGATCGTCCCGGCAACGGCACCAGCACCAATAAAACTGGTGATATAGCCGAACGTTGCTGCGTTTCCCTTAAAAATAGTTTTTGCGAACACGGGAATAAGCGTGTCGTAAGGCAATACCAGTAACCCCATAACACATAACATCACAATTACCCAACCGATGGATGCTTCCTGCTTTAAATAAATAAATCCCTCGGCAAGTTCTTTAAGAGCATTTTTCTTAGTTTTTTGATGGATTGTCCTGGGTTTCTTCATAAATGCAATGGTCAATATTACAGCACCAAAACTTGCAGCGTTAAGCAAGAAGCAAGTGCTAGCGCCGAATTTTTCCAGGATAATCCCTGATGCTGCCGGGCCTAACAACTTGGCAACATTTGCCATCGCTGCACTTAACGAAAGGGCGCTTGGCAAATCTGATTTATCAACAACTACTTCATTGATCATGGATTGCCTTGCCGGGACATCGTAAGCATTGACAATGCCGAGGATTACACTCAACAC
The DNA here is from genome assembly GCA_002307135.1 of Bacteroidetes bacterium UBA1312. Classification (GTDB taxonomy): domain Bacteria; phylum Bacteroidota; class Bacteroidia; order Chitinophagales; family Chitinophagaceae; genus Rurimicrobium. The sequence goes on along the minus strand of DBTQ01000013.1, from coordinate 257,172 downwards.
AATTATTTGCCAGATGGCATAATGGTTTGCCATAACCAAGGCAGCAAGCAAACACGCCTGAACAAGCGATATGATTTGCGTGATGTTTACAATTTTATATTTATCGTACCTGTCTGCAGCAACGCCACCGAATGCAGAAAATAAAAATGACGGGAACTGTTCAGCAAAAAGAGTAAGCCCGAGCATAAAAGCAGAATGTGTTGTGGAATATACAATCCAGGCTACTGCCGTGCGTTGCATCCACGTTCCGAATTGGGAAACCGAACGCCCGATAAAATATAAAGTATAATTGGTGCTTTTAAATGCTCTGAAAGTACTGACATCACTGATTTTCATCTCTAGTCTTTAGGTTTTTCTTTTCCTGCAAAATGTTTCGCTGAAAAAAAACTTATTAATGCAATACCTGCAAAAAATATAATCAATGAAAGGCTATCGCCGGAAGAGATGTTTGCTTTTTTAAAAAGAACGAAACCGATAACCAGGTTGAATAAGGCCCACGATATATTTACAACTGGTGATGAAAGCCCTATGCCCGAAGGTTTTGCAAAGGGCGTGGGGAAAGGGTTTCCGCAGATGCCGGTTACAAAATGCGGAACAAAATTGGTGAGAAAAAGCCCTGCAAAAAATGCACCTAAATAATTGTACCATTCCATTGTTTTTATATTTTATTTGTTTGAGATAGCTTGTTTAATACAGACAATGCTTTTACAAGCAATTCTTTTTCATTCGCCGATAATGATTTTTCAATGATGGTTGTAAGCCATTCATCTTTTTCATAACGCGTTTCTTCAACCTTTTTTTTCCCAGAAGCCGTAAGTGAAATATAAACCTTGCGCTTATCTTCTTTTGATGGAGTCCTTTTAATAATGTCTTGCGCTTCCATCTTTTTCAATATCTGCGACATAGATTGTGTTTTGATTCTTGTCAGCGATGCCAATTCTGTCGGCAGAAGAGAGCCATTATGCATTAAATGACCAATGGTCTCTATTTCCGTCATAGAATAAGTGCTGGCTGCTTGTGTTTGTTTCCGCAAACCTTTATGTAGTGCAGAAATCGCCAACCGTAATGACGATGCTAATTCTTTTGCCTCCATTTAATACAGGTAAACTTGTTTTTAAAACTTAACAGTTTACCTTACAAAGTTAAGGCAAAAATTTTACCCGCCAATATTATTTGATAAAATCAGCGCGTTAATTTTAATTAAAGGAAATGATGTTATTGTTTAATGCGTACTCCTGCACAGTCAGAACCCAAGATGAAAGACGAAAGAAGTTTGGGAAAAGGCATTGCAGATCTTTTCAACTTAAACATTCCTGATAGTACGAACGATCAGTCGGTTTACGTTTATATCGATAATCTTGTTCTTAACAAAGAAGGGAAATGTGTTGATTTCTACGCGACAGTAAATGATCAAAGAACCGCCAAAGACTTTTCCGGAGAATCAAAAAATAAAGAGATGGCAGAACGACTAAACAATTGGATAAAAGAACAAACATTCGACACTAAGCTTATACCCAAAGGATTTGACCACTATTTATTCTGTTGTGTATTTAAAATAAAGGGATATACTTATTCAAAGAAGTTGTGAAAGAGTTATTTCTTTTCAGGGGTTTTCATAAAGAAGCTAATCAGGACAATTAACCAGCCACATCCAAAAAACCATAGTTGACCGGCATATCTCTGTATAGCAAAATCAAAACCTATAAGGAGGCTTGTCATTCCTATAACTCTAAGCGCAATTTTTATGGTTTTCATCAGTGTTCTTTTATTTCAAAATTGCTTTTGATTAGTTAAATTAACGCAAGATCATTAAGATTCGCCACAATATAATAATATATGTATATAGTTTCTGTCTCTTTAAAATTAAAGGTGTTATCGAATACATTCCACATATTTTGCAGTTCTTGAAAGGAAGAAAAATGAGAGTACGAATCAATTGATTAATAACTAAATGCGATACAAAAGATATTGCGAAGGGAAAAAGAAATACAAACGAAAAATCGAAATGGCATACATCCTCGTAATCTGAAATGGCTGTTACAAATGTATCATTGGGGACGATACCTTTTCTGTAATCTGTCAACGTTGACAGCAATCTTTAAAGTACCTGCTTTTGTCAATAGGAATCATTTTGCCCTTGGGTTAGGTCATTTTACCTTTTGACGGCAAACGATTTGAAACAAAAAATATAGCAACAGGGAAAATGGAAGTTGAAATATGGAGCGATATAATGTGCCTTTTTGCTATGTTAAAATGTTCTGGACTTGCACTATAAAAAGAAAATTGTAATTATTCAAAATCAAGGTAATTAACAGGGTATTTATTTCCCTTCAGAAGTTCTATAATCCCTAATGGATTTATTACTAGTCCGACATACGCTTTTCTATTTTCTCCTTCCAGTGTTCCTACATTGGTAAAATTCTTGTCGTTAATACGCCAAATATGCCATTTGTGAGATACTTTGATTTGCTCTCCCGGTTTTGACCCATAATCATTGGCATCTCTAAATAAAATATTGGTTATATCCCCTATGTCCGAAATATTTCCTACACATTCCCAAAAATTCATTTTTAGCCCAAGCTTTGTAACACCGTGAGCATAAAACTCCACGTCCCCACTTACGATTTCAGATAAATCAGGCTCGGTATTGAGCGGATATAATTTCTTGAAAGCTTTGATCACATCACTATTTAACTGTGTTAAATCAAAAGCTACTAGTTGAAAATATTTCATGTTATTTTCGTCTATCTTGACAGAAAAGACGTCACCTATTTTTGTGTTTGTTCTTGCCATTATTTAATACCGTATTGTGGCCAATATTTTGGTGCAATTGAATTTATAAACCAGCTTTAATTACTCGTTCCTCAATAATACTATAGAGAGAAATTGATCCTGTTTTTGTGAAAAAACACACTTTAATACATTGCCTTCTATATTGGCAAAAACCAATTCACCGACCACATCAAGAGTCGGTGGACCTGGGATGTTCCAATCCCATAACCATATTCCTTTTTGAGACAAGCATCAAATTGCTTATCACATTTTCGCTTGTCGTGCCTCGGATAATTTAGACTGAATTTATGAAATATTTTTCTGCCATTTTCACCCGTTGAATTTACGATAACAGAACCCACTTTGACCAATGGTCATAACTGCCCATAATGTCCAAATTTGATTGTTTAATTTTGTTTAAAATGCCCATTATTGCTGTGGTGTCGTCATTACTCATGATAGTAACTGTTGCTTGCTGGGCTGTTATATATTCCCACTCAAGTTTTTGACCTCTTCCCTTAACCTCAACATCATATCCTTCAACTCCTGTAAACCGGTTGCTTTTTCGGGTATCGTCTTACTCATAAACCGGTCAAACTGCCACAGTTCAAAGACGTTGGAAATATCTTCCACATAAGGTTGGTATAATTCATTCATGGATTCCAGCAGCAAACGACCATCGGACTGTATGGTCACCTTCTTAAACACAAAATCCTGGTCACCGAGTATAACCACACAAGGCGTGCCGGGTTTAAGGCTTTTCCAGTCCTGTACATACCTAGTAAGTAGATCGCAACCTTCCGGCATCGGCAACATGGAATCGCCCGTAGATGGAAACATCCGGTAAGAGCCATTGGACGGCAAATCAGGAAAGCTGTATTTGGGTAGTGTAGCGATAAACTCAGGGTCATGGTAGCCGGATCTATAACCAGCCTTAGCCTTGACCGGTACATATTCCACGTTTTCACGATTATCCTTATCCACGGTAATAGCCAGTACCCTGATCTTGCTGCCCGTCATATAAACATCATTGCCCGTTTCCAATTCCCGCAACTTAAATTCCCCCAGTTTACTCAGGTCTATTTTGAGCAGACTATCGATACTAATCCTGAAATAATCAGACATGCGGAACAAATCCTCCACAGGAGGGTTCACCGTCTTACCATGCTCATGCGCATTCAGCTTGGGACGGCCGATTTGCAAGGCCTCTGCAAGTGCCTCCTGGCTCAGTTTCTTACGATTCCGCAAAAATTTAATATTCTCTGCCCAAAATACTTTTTGAATTGTCGATTTCATTCGATACTATTGATAACAATAATTTGATACTGATAATATCAAATGTACGATTTAAAATTGAAACATCATGGAAAGGCATATTGTTCATTGCGATTTAGATACATTTTTTGTTTCTGTAGAACGTTTGCAGAATAAGGCTTTGGTAGGTAAGCCCGTCCTGATTGGCGGTACATCAGACAGGGCCGTTGTGTCCTCCTGCTCTTATGAAGCCCGAAAATTCGGCGTGCACAGTGCGATGCCGATGAGGCTCGCGCGGCAACTATGTCCAGAAGCGGTGTTGGTAAGAGGCGACTATGACCGCTACTCCTATTACTCTAATATGGTAACGGAGATCATCTCCGAAAAAGCCCCTATTGTTGAAAAAGCCAGTATTGATGAACACTACCTCGATATTACAGGAATGGACAAATATTTTGGCTGCTGGAAATGGACACAAGAACTACGGCAACGTATCATTAAAGAAACCAACCTGCCCATATCCTTTGGCTTATCTGTCAACAAAACGGTATCAAAAATTGCAACAGGTACAGCCAAACCTAGCGGAGAATACCAAGTGTCTTTAGGTAGCGAAAAAATATTTCTCGCACCGCTATCTATCAGGAAGATCCCAATGGTAGGCACAAAAACATTCATACAATTGCGGAACATGGGCATCTCCAAAATCGAAACACTGCAACAAATGCAGGTATCTGTTTTAGAAAAAGTACTGGGTACGAATGGTGTGGTCATTTGGAAGAAGGCAAACGGATTGGATGACAACCCTGTTGTACCTTATTCCGAAAGAAAAAGTATTAGCAAAGAACACACTTTTGAAAACGATACAATCGATATGGCAGTACTGAAAAAACATATCCTTTCTATGGTGGATCAGTTATCGCATGAACTACGCAAAGACATCAAACTTACCGCCTGTATCACATTGAAAATACGGTACAGTAACTTTGAAACCTTCACCAAGCAAATACGTATTCCCTATACCAATTCTGAACAGGAGCTTTCAAAAAAAGCAATGGACTTATTCACTAAGCTCTTTAGCCGCAGGATGCTTATCCGTATGATCGGGATAAAATTCAGTGAACTCCGTACGGGCTGCTACCAGATCGATCTGTTCAATGATGGTATGAATGATATTAACCTGTCGGCTGCTATGGATAAGATAAGAATGCGCTTTGGCCTAACATCTGTAAAACGAGCCGTCGTATTATAGTACAAGAAAAAGACCAAAAACATGTTATTGAATGTTCATAGCTATTTCAGCCTGCGCTACGGCACTTTAAGTATTGATCAGATCACAGATTTGATGCGTGCAGGAGGGTACCCAACAGCTGTGCTTACTGATATCAATAACAGCACAGGCATCTTAGAATTCATCAATGTTTGCAAAACGAAGGGTTTACAAGGTTTAGCTGGAATGGAATTTCGTAATAGTGATGAACTACTCTACTTTGCCATTGCAAAAAATACAACAGGATTCCGGGAGCTTAATGAACTCATGACCCTAGCTAACAAACAACACCAATCTCTGTCATTAATTGCCCCTGCTTTTAATCAGGCTTTTGTGATTTATCCCTACGGGAAGAAGGATGTTGCCGATTTACGGGATAATGAATTTATAGGTATACAGCCAGAACATTTAAATAAAATACTATTTGAGCCACGAAAAAATCAGGAACGCTACGTCATCTGGAAACCTGTAACTTTTAAAGATGATGCCGGTTATCAGCTACACTGCCAGCTAAGGGCTATAGACCATAATATCCTCATCTCTCAATTGGAAGATAGCCAAACAGGAAAACCGATGGATACATTCGTCACCCAAAAGGAATTGCTGGAATACTATCGGGCATTTCCTGAAATCATCCGAACCACAGAAAAATTATTACAACAGTGCGGCTTTAATTTCGATTTTAAAGAGGTCAAGAACAAAAAAGATTTCACGAGTAACCGCTATGACGATAAACAATTGCTAGAACAATATGCACTGGAAGGCTTGGTAACCCGTTATGGCAAAAACGATCCTATTGCAAAAGCACGTGTCTATAAAGAATTGGAAATAATAGACAACCTGAATTTCTCCTCTTACTTTCTCATCACGGACGATATTTGCAGGTATGCACGCTCACGCAATTTTCACTATGTAGGCCGAGGCAGTGGCGCCAATAGCATCGTGGCTTATTGCTTAGCCATCACAGATGTTTGCCCTATAGAACTAGATTTGTATTTTGAACGCTTCCTGAATCCGAAACGAAAAACGCCACCGGACTTTGATATGGACTTCAGTTGGGATGAACGGGATGACATCTATAATTATATATTCAAACGCTATCAGCCCGGACATACAGCTCTGTTAGGTGCGATCAGTACATTCCGATCGCGTTCGATATTAAGAGAACTGGGTAAAGTGTATGGATTGCCCAAAGCCGAAATTGACCGCTTAGTGCATGAACCAGAAAGTATGTTCAACAAAAACGAAGTCGTTAACACCATACTTTCCGTGTATAACCAAATGGCGGACTTCCCCAATCAAAGAACCATTCATGCAAGTGGAGTCATTGTCTCAGAAGCCCCCATTACCAGCTATTGCGCCATGGACTATCCACCCAAAGGATTGCCTACCATGCAAATCGATATGTACACCGCCGAAGATATTGGTTTTGAAAAATTCGATATCCTGTCGCAAAGAGGATTGGGACATATTAAAGAATGTGTCGAAATAGTTAGGGAAAACAAAGGGGAGATTGTAGATATCCATCAACCAAGAAAGTTTTTTAAAGACCCAAAAATCAGAGAACAACTACGCTCTGCCAATACGGTTGGCTGCTTCTATATTGAAAGCCCTGCCATGCGGCAACTCATCGCAAAATTGGATTGCGACAATTACCTGACCTTAGTTGCGGCAAGTTCCATCATCCGTCCGGGCGTGGCTTCCAGCGGTATGATGAAGGCCTATATTGAACGACATCGGGACTCTTCAATGATCACCTATTTGCATCCTGTGATGGAAGAGCAATTGCAGGAAACCTATGGCGTGATGGTCTATCAGGAAGATGTGATGCGGATAGGACACCACTTCGGCGGACTTGACCTCGCAGATGCCGATGTATTACGACGCATGATGTCTGGCAAGACCAGAAACAAAAAACACCTAGAAGAAATTGAAGCCAAATTCTTCAGCCATTGTCATACAATGGGCTACCCGGAACATACCAGCAGAGAAGTTTGGCGGCAGATGGAAAGTTTTGCAGGCTATTCTTTTAATAAAGCGCATTCCGCATCTTATGCGGTGGAAAGCTACCAAAGCCTTTATCTCAAGACCTACTATCCATTGGAGTTCATGGTGAGCGTATTGAACAATTATGGCGGTTTTTATTCCCGCAAAGTTTATGTGAACGAAATACAAAGAGCAGGTGCTGAAATCAATCTGCCTTGTGTAAATAACAGCGATTACAAAGCTTCCATCAAAGGAAATGCTATTTACCTAGGCTATGACTGCCTCTTAAATCTGGAGCAGCAATACAGTACATTAATCCCGAAAGAACGCTTAAGGAACGGCCCTTTCAGTAGTTTAGAGAATTTTGTGTTGCGTACAGGAATTGCATTAGAACAACTCGTGACCCTGATTCGTAGTGGCGCACTGCGGTTCACGGGCTATGGCAAAAAAGAATTGCTTTGGGAAGCGCATTTGATGCTCAGTAAAAGCAATAAAAGAAAAACAGATGTAGGTCTGTTTTTGGAAGAAGGGCATACCAAACCTGTTTTACCCAAACTGGAAACCTCCGTTATCGAAGACATTTATGATGAACTGGAACTGATTGGGTTTCCTGTATCCGCTTCTTTTTTTGATTTGGTGAAAACAAATTTCAGGGGAGATCTACCGGCCAGCCAGCTCCGGGAATATGAAGGCAAGACTGTACGCATGATCGGTGATTTTGTTTGCGACAAGACCATCAGAACCAAAAATGGGAAAGGCATGAAATTCGGAACCTTCTTCGACCCGAACGGCATTTTTTTTGATACCGTACATTTTCCCCAAACCCTCAAAGAATATCCTTTTTATGGCGGCGGCATTTATTTAATTTTAGGTAAAGTAGTGCTGGATTTTGGTTACCCGGCCATCGAAGTACAGAAAATCGCAAAGCTGCCGGTACACACGGATCCAAGGAGTGAATAAAAAATAATATTGATGCGATTTGCAATTGTAGATATAGAAACAACAGGAAGCTATGCGGCGGGCAGCCGTATCACCGAAATCGCTATCGTCATACACGATGGAGTTAATGTGTTGAACAGATATGAAACACTCATCAACCCACAGTGCGACATTCCTCGTTATATCAATTCCCTTACAGGCATTGATAATGAAATGCTGGAGCATAGTCCCACGTTTGAGCAGGTAGCAGACAGTATCTATGAATTACTGAATGGCTGCATCTTTGTGGCACATAATGTCAACTTCGATTTTTCTTTTGTCAAACACCAATTGGCGAAAGAAGGCTATATACTTAAAGCGCCTAAGCTCTGCACCGTACGGTTAAGCCGTAAGATTAGGCCAGGACTGCCTTCTTATAGTTTGGGTAATCTGTGCACCTCATTGAATATTCCTATCGTTAACCGCCATCGGGCAGGTGGTGATGCCGATGCTACTGTTATCTTGTTCTCCAAATTATTGGAATGGGATACAGAAGGGTATATTGATATGATGCTCAAAAAAAACTCCAAAGAACAAGTGCTGCCACCAAATGTACCCAAAAAAGATTTTGATGTTTTGCCCAATAGCCCCGGCGTCTATTACTTCAGGGACAAAGGTGGCAAGATCATTTATGTGGGCAAAGCAAAGAGTATCAGTAAAAGGGTGGCTTCGCACTTTGCAGGGACCAACCCAAATCCGCAAAGACAGCATTTCCTACAGGACATCCATTCCATAGATTTTGAAACCTGCGGTACCGAATTAATGGCGCTATTGTTAGAAGCAGCTACCATCAAACGTCTGTGGCCTAAATACAATAAAGCACTCAAACGCTATGAGCCTAAGTTTGGTTTGTTTCTTTATGAAGGCAGGAATGATTACCTACGTTTGGTAGTTGGAAAATACAATAAAAGCCAAGTTGCTATCCATGAATTAGGAAGCCTTGCGGAAGGTACAAATCTATTGCATCGACTTGTTATGGACTTTGGACTTTGTCCTGAGCTCTGTAAGATTGGTCGTTGCAAAGACCATTGTTGTCCGGAAGGTTTAGCTACCTCAGATGATTCCATCGTGTCGCAGCATGGTTCGCCTGAAACATATAATCAAAGAGTTCACGACGCGCTGGCTCATCTGAATGAAAACCTGCAAAGCTTCGCTATTGTTGACAAAGGCAGGCACGTAAGGGAGCGCGGTATCCTTTGGGTAGAAAAGGGTAATTTCTATGGCATGGGGTATATAGACAAACAAAACGACTTGCAATCTCTTGAAGAGATCAAGCCATCTCTTACGCGCTATGAAAGCAATAGATATGTCATGCAACTGATCAGTGCTTATGCAGAGCAGCACCCCAATATCGTTCGAAAAGTGGATGATCACATCCCGATTGATTGCTGAGCTGCTTTGATATCTCCCATGGCTGAATTGACAAACTTAGTTCATACAAAAAACGATGGTTCAATATTTTCTTCAATGTACTCTTCATCATTGCTTTCCACAAGTGAAATGGTAATGTTTGGATCTTCTCCTTCTGAAATAATGACCCCATCTTTCTGGAGTTTCTTTAAGAGGTTGAATAAAAGGAGTCCATTAGTCCTGTTGCTTCGCTGATGGCTGCTTTGCTCGAATTGGGATTGTCCTTTAAGAACTGCGTCAGTTGTTTGTCTGCTTGCATAAAATTTTGTTTTTAGTTTTATGAAAGCGAGTGTAAGCGTATTCTGTGTAACGGAAAAGTACCTCTGTTGAAAACAGGAAAGTTTAGCAGTTTTTAGCGTTTGGAGGAAAGACAAATCAGAGGAACTGATTGATAGGCAAATTGAAAAATCCCCTGTAAGAATTTTACAGGGGATTTATTATTCTGTTACTAACAATGCTATTTATTGTGGATATATCTGCTTTTTATAGCTGGTTTTACTATCAAAATCATTGGGGTAATTACCTGTACGAACTCCACCATTTTGATACAATTCATTGCCTGCACAGTCAGTATAATGAGTTGCATCAATGGGAGAATCTATTATCAAATATCCCTGTTTACAATTGTAAGTCAGTTCCCAAATACCTCTCCCTGTTGGGTTATTAGCTACAAGAGTTGCTAAGAATGACTTGTCCTCCAGCGAATTTGCGGTACTACAATAAAACTGAGTATCTGTTGGGCAGTCATTATCATGCTTTTTGCAGCCATAGCTGCCAATCATTATTATACAAAGAGCTAGGAAATATTTTCTTTTCATGGTATTTAGTTTTTAATGTGTTTACAAATATAATTACCCCCATCCATGTTTACACAAATTAAATATATGCCAACTGCCATAGGACCTATATTAATGTGGTAAGTGCTTGCCGGGCATTGACTGATTGTAGCAAACGTCCATTTATATCCATTACTTCTATAGTTCCTTGACCATTTGCCAACCTTACACTGAAGGTACCCCTCAGTAGGGTTAGGATACACACATATATTTATTCAAAGAGAAGCAAATTAAAAACAGAGCCTATCGTTTCCATCCGTTTTATTTGTTGTTGATTGAATGTTTGAGCTGTTCTCCCGAATCCACCCAATTGTATTTCACCTATGACGGACGGAAGACAGTTTGATGGGTCTATTTTTAGTCTGTTATGGCATGGCCTGATCATTGACCAACAAGTAAAAGTCGGCGGAATTCTTTAGAATATCATCTTTGAAACTAGAAGGAATAAGTATCGCTCTACAAGAGCTGTCCCGATAACGCTCGTAGAGCGTGTGTCCTTCTTTTTCGTCGTAAACACCAATGCATTCAAGTGTTTCATGTGACCAGTTATCGTAAGCATTAAAATACAAACCACGAATAGTCAATATCTTGTCTTTGAACTTCTTATTTTCAATCAACTGATTAGGTAATGAGGTCTTGTATTCGTAATTGAGATGATCACCACCAAAAAAGCCTACGAACCGAGCAATCTTATTTTCAGTGAGCTCAGTTTGAATATGCCTATACATCTTTATGTCTCGCAACTTATCTGTCATCGTGATATCATTGTCGAATATCTTATTTACCATACGGTAATTATCTCCATATAGTTTCGAAATTTTGTCGCGATGCGTATGGAAGACATTTTTTATTTCTTTCACTCTTTCACCAAACTCTTTCGGATTCATTGCAGTCATATCTGAATATCTTCTTAGCTTTTGAAAAGTAACTGTCAAAGGATCAGGGATGTCAGCTTGGTCCGGCAATAACAATAGCAGTGCGTGAAAAAATGCCGTCGTGGCTTCAAAATCTACACCATGGATCCTAATTTTTTTGTACTCAGGTAGGTTTTTATTGTAGTTGTATAACTGCTTCCAAAATTCCATATAATACCTTGTGGTGTAAAGGACTTTTATTTTTATTAAAGAAGTATCACCCGTTTCAAGGAATTTATTGAATACAACAGCGGGCGCAAACCCCATTTCCATAAATACATCTCGAATCCCGTGTTCTGCGTTGAGCATTTTTACCAGATGCAGTTTAAACATGGGTTCAAAATATCTGGTGTGTGTTTCCCCATAAAAAAAAGCAGCGTAGTTCCCTGTATGTAGCAATGATTCCGTTTCTCCGAGAGGAAAATTGATATCGTTGTCGCTTGACCTGTTGTTAAAACAAACCCTACTTTGAGCACAGGCATGTCCATAAGGTATGATCAGTATTAAAAGAAAAAACGCACTCCGCTTCCAAAAAAAACTATAGACCATAAGATTATCTTTTTTCGAATAATATGTCTAAGATAAATAAATTCGACATACGGATCCACACAAATGACATGAATGTTTGTGCTCTAACCACCATAGGGGAAAGTATTACGATTGCTTTTGGTTCCGTCCACTCTTCAATTAATTAAATTAAGAACCTCTAATTGCAGCCTTTATTTTATCTTACCATAAATATTCAAAAAATCTTCCCTCAGGTTTTTGGCAACAGGTAGTTCCGTTCCGCCGTGCAATACGACAATACCGGTATGTTCATACCGTTCTATATAATTTAGGTTTAAAATGTAAGACCTATGTACCTGATAAAAAAATGACTTTTCCGTTAGCGCTTTAAATTTACCGATGTTATAAGAGCTTAATATTTCTCGCTCTACGGTTACTACTTTTACATAACGTTTTGCCGCCTCAAAGTATATAATGCTCTTTAGGTTCACATATTCGATCCCTTTAAAGTCAGGAATACCGATTTTAGGCTCCATCGCAATATTGCTATTATCTGTTCTTTGCTTTGCGAGTCGTTTATACTGTATGCTCTTAAAGGATTTGTTGATCGCTGCAACAAGCTCTGTGTCATCTATGGGCTTTACAATATACCCTGATGTGGTAAATTCAAATGCACTTAGCGCGTACTCTGCGTAAGCGGTAATAAAAATTATCTCACTTTCTATATGGGGTAGCATTTTTAATAGCCTAATGCCATTGGTACCAGGCATAGAAATATCCATAAAAATGATATCCGGCTCATTCGTCTGTAGATAATTGTACGCCATTTCCCATTTTGTAAATGTTGCACTTACTTCCAGGTTTTTAAAAAACAGTTTTATCCGCGAAAGAAGTAATTGGATAGCACCATCTTCGTCGTCTATAATGACACAGTTGTATTGTTGGTTGTTATTCATAGGTAATTGTAATAATAACTATTGTTCCGGTTTCAGGATATTGCTTATCTATGTAGCTCAGTTGTATGTTGATCTTTTCATAACGGTTGAACATAGAGATCAAATCTGTTACTAGTTCATTACCGTATGACTGACGTGGGATTGCTTCTTGTTCTTTTATTATGGCCGCCTCCTCTCGTCCTATACCATCATCTTCTATTTTACATATAATTTTATTTTTCTGTTCGTCTTTTTGAAACGTGATTGTCAGGTGACCTATATCTTCTTTGTAGAGCAAGCCGTGGTTGATCGCATTTTCTACAAATGGCTGTAGCAGTAAAGATGGAATTTTTGTAAGCAGTATGTCTATCTTATTATCTATATCAATACGATATTCAAAACGGTTTTCAAATCTTGCCTGTTGCAGTTCTATATATTGCTCCAAGTTAATTACTTCTTCTTTTATGCTAATGAATTTGTTGCGTGCAGATTTCATATAGGCTCTCAATAGTTTTGAGAATTTCGAGACATGCCGGTAAGCCTCTTCCATTTTTCTTTTTTCAATAAACAACAGGGCTAGATTTAGTGTATTGAAAATAAAATGAGGGTTTATTTGCGCATATACAGACTTTAGCTCTAACTGTATTCGTTCATATTTCAAGATGTTTTTCCTGTTGACAATATTCCTAGTAACAACAATTACCAGAAGCAGCAACAATATAAAAACAAGGCCTGCAGTAATAAAGATTATTCGCTTGCCGCTTACTGTTTGCCACCACTTTGGAATCACATACAAATGAACTTTCATCACATTGCTTTGCCACGCATTATCTCTTGCCTTTATAGAAAGGTTATAATAATAGCCGGACTGCAAAGTAGGTAGTAGCAACTCATTGCCATTTAACTCATACCAGTTGCCATCTTCATCTGGCAATGAATACTGAAACTGAAGCCGGCCAGTTCCTGTAGGGTTTATAATATCAAAAGCAAGTTTTAAATGTCGTTGATCCAGCCTGACTGTATCCTGGCTATTGATATTATGAACACTATCGTTATAAGCAACAATAAACTTGTATTTCACTGAAGCCGGAGTTGCACTGTCCGAAAAACAACTATCAGTTGGTATTAAAGCATGATACAATCCATTATCAGTTTTTAAGAGCAGGTTGCCACCGGTTAACTGCAGGTCTTCTATATAGTTATAAAGTAGATGTTTTGTGTTGTTGTATAACATCGGTTTACTTAGTTGCCCAACCCCCACTATTCTACTGAACAGAACACCAAAGCTACCCGCAATAACAAGTGATCCGTCATCAATGCGGATACGGGCATTGGCTAAGTTATAGTTACTAAACAACGTGCGAAACGACATGTTGCCTGGGTCAAAGAGGTACAGCTTATCAATATCTTTGATGAAAATATTGCCGTATTTGTTGTCAATGGTTATGTTTTCTATATTTTTAATGCCAAGTGTTGACAGCATTTCTTTTGAAATGAGGATATCTTTATTTGTCGTGCTGATGAGTATTTTTTTTGCGAAATACATCCACAAATGCCCACGCAAACTGTCGTATGTAATATTGGTGTACCTAAAATTGTATTTGTCATTATTAAAACGTTTTTCAGAAATGTCGCCATTTCGTACTCGGATATGAGATAAACAAAAGACTTGGTCTGTAAGTAGATAGTAATCAGAACTGTCTTTTACTACCGCATCTGCGACGAAATAAAGTTTAAAATTGTTATTACAGAACCCAGATATTGCGCCTGTAGCATTATTTATATAGTAGAGATTTGAATGGGCAAGTATAATAGATTGCACGTTATTATAAGGTACTATTTTTCTTATTTCTGGTAAGCGTATCTTTTTTTTATAGACTACAGTGGTATCCTTTAAGGCCATCAACGTACTATTCTGGTTATTCCACCAGTAATCGGTACCATCACCTGCATGACCTTTATGAACATAATTATCCAGATTTAAAGAGGCCACTTTCTTAAATTTATGGTTCCCAACATAATTAATGAACAACCCAGAGTAGCTAGCAACAAGTGTTCCCCAGAGGTCATTCGTCTGCATATAGGTGGCATTATTGCCATTGGTAAGCTTCACATTCGTAAGAGTTTCTATGGCTATAGTATTCACCAATTTCAACGCATTGTTGAGGATGTAAATATTTTTTTCTCCAACCACATACAGCGTACTATTAATAGTATAAACAAGTATTATTTTGTCATTCTGACCATTACTGTCAAATTTTAGTACACTATATTTTTTTGTGGTAATATTCAGGACGTTAAGTCCACCTCCTTTTATGTCGTAATAAAATAAATAACCAGACATGGTAAGTAGATAACCACCCGAAGGTTTTAAAAAATCAGGATTCAGAGGACATAGTTTTTTGAAGTGGTAATTAGTCAAAAAAGTCCCTAGTGATAGCTGCCAAATGGTATCGCGTGCAATTACCACCAGTTCCCCATTTTCATTTATGGTACACCTGCCACCCGGAAATTGATTAATAGTATAAGTATGCACTGTGTCGCTTTGCGCAATACAAAGACTTTCAAATAAATCATCCCTTTTCTTATTGGACAGAAAAGCAATTCCCTTTCCATAAGGCAAAATATATCTTGGATAAAAATAGAGTTGTGTGTCTTTAAGGTATGCTTCATGATATTGACCATTGCGTATATAACCGACCGCATCACTGATATTACATAGCCAGATACGATCGCTTTTATCCTCAATAAGCCGCCATGTGTCCATGTTAGAAAGTCCGCAGGAAAGATCAAAGACTTTCAGATTATACCCATTGTAACAAACGATGCCTTTATCGGTAGCTATCCACAAATAGCCAAACCTGTCTGTTATAGTGCTATACACATGGTTGGAAGGCAAGCCGTTGTTAATATTCAGATTATATGAAGCGAATTCTTTGCCAACGCAAAACCCTACAGAACTCAATAAAAAAATGAGCATACCAATCAGTGCACATTGCCTGATACTTTTGGGGGCTAGGCTTGTCTTTTTATGATTAGCAATCAACTTTCATTAGCGTTTGATAAACCAAAAGTACTGGTAATATTTTCAGTAAAAGAGCATAAGGTAATATGAGCAGATGTTCGTTACCATATTTCTGTATTTCGTTTGTTCAAATCGATCTTTCATAACAATTGTAAGGTTGCCCGAAGTACAACAACATAACTTTAAAGAAAATTATTTGACATTCAATTTACCTCCCACTAAACATTAAAAACCATGAATAAAGTAGTACTATTAAATGTATTATTTTCTTTTCTGCTCTGCGCTCCAAGCGCCGATGCCCAGTCTTTTAAATGGGTAAAAGGAGGAGGAACAGGAGAGGGAATATACATGGCTACCACACCGGGCGCATGGAAAGTAGAAGGCACTTATCAGATGTGTGTTGATCATAATAATAATGTATATGCATTGAGCGAAGTAGGTGCACTTCCGTTAGTCGCAGATACATTCCATTCTCCCTATATAGGTTGTAGTGCCAACCTGCTACTTACCAGCTATACCTGCGATGGGCAGATGCGTTTCGCTAAAATTATAACGTCCTGGGCGACAACTGGTTCTTACAGCTTATTGGCCGATAGCTTGGGTCATATTTATGTTGCTGGTTTATTTTCCAGTAATGGTAACCCATTGAAAATTGGCTCATTGGGTATAAGCGGTCACGAGAACCAGTTAAACGGACTGATACAGTTTGATACATTGGGTAATTATAACTGGATCAATTTTATAGGGGACAATACTTCTGCAACATATTTACATTCCTGGTCATACTCGAATTTTATATTACTAGACAAAGTAAATAATGTACATTATATTAATTATACAAAAGCTGGCGTACACTTAACTCCTACCCTAACCAGCCAGTTTGCGACTTATGATTTAATGTATAGCCCTACAGGCGCGCTGCTCAATATCAAAAAATTAGCTATTGACTCTTCCTGGTATTTGGATGGTGCTATAATTGGTAATAACGGAAAATTGTACGCATTTGGAGAAAAGAGCGTGAACTACGGAACAGATCAGTTTTTTGCGGCTGCATTTGACACCAATCGCAATTTAGTTTGGAAGTACGATATGGATACCGCCGGAGGCACGGCAGTATCAGGATTTACTGGTATTGCCGGTGATAGTGCAGGTCATTTGTATTTTTCAGGAGCGGCTCAAAATCCAACTCTTGCGGGTGCTACCAAATTTACTTTCCGAAGCATTACTGCCACCTGTAATACTTTTCCTCCATACTGGGATAACATTTCCGTTATTTTAAAAACAGACACCAATGCAAATCCTATTTGGGTAAAACACTATGACGGTAATAGCAGCGATGCGTTTGTATCTATTACACTAAATGGATATAAAGTAGCTGCTGCCGGTTACTTTTTTCAGCAGGTAGCAAATGGTACAGATACGATATCCGCCGGTATCGGTATAGATCCATTTCTAGCTGTAGTCGATACCGCCGGTAACCCTTTAGTACTAAAAAGTATGCACGGAGATGGTTATTACGATCAGGCCAATGTAATCGTAGGAGATAGCAAGGGCAACTTGTATATTGGTGGACAGGTTGAAGATAGTATTAAAGCTGGAGGTATAGGTGCGTACACATCTGTAGGTGGCAATTCTGATTTTTTCATTATGAAATTCGGATACGATTGTAACTGTGTGGCACCGGTAGCCAACTATACACATACAGGAACAGGTACTGTCAATTTCGTCTATACCGGCACAACGCTCTCTTTAGACAGCCTGATTTGGGATTTCGGGGATGGAACTCATGCAAAAGGTGCAACGGTCGCTCATACCTATACAACAAAGGGCTCTTACTCGGCTTGCGTTACTGCTTATTCAGCTTGTGGTCGTAATACATATTGCAGTAGCATCAGCATTACCACTTCTGTTTCCAACATTGCGGCATTTCCTAATCTTATCGTCTATCCTAACCCGATGACAAACACCTTGCTGATAGAACATGCCCCTATCGGCACTCTGGCAAGGCTGTTTAATGTTTTAGGTCAACAGGTATATAGCAGCCTAGTAAC
The DNA here is from genome assembly GCA_002307135.1 of Bacteroidetes bacterium UBA1312. Lineage (GTDB taxonomy): Bacteria > Bacteroidota > Bacteroidia > Chitinophagales > Chitinophagaceae > Rurimicrobium. The sequence goes on along the minus strand of DBTQ01000013.1, from coordinate 239,237 downwards.
AAATGATCGGCAAGAGATCAATACATCTAATCTGTCATCCGGCACTTACCTATTACAGCTTACAGGTACAGATGGGCAAAGGGCGGGGATGACTGTGGAAAAACAGTAGCGCAGGATAGAGCGCTAATCTTTAGATCAAAAGTCTAGCATTAAACGAATCATAAACATGCGCAACAAATATATACTGTTACAATTAACTCTTTTGATAGCGGCATCCTCGGCAAGTGCCCAATTATTCATTCGCTCCGGAGCCAATTTGGTAGCAACCTCGGGAAGTAATATTGTACTCAATAATAGCAGCCTTTCTAATACGGGCACTATATCCACTCCCGGAAGTTTTATTGTTTTTAAAGGCTTGTCAAGCACTCCTACAAGTATTAGCAGCACCTCGAGCATTGCCAACATTACGGTCAACAACGTCTCTGGCGTAGTACTTAACAACAATACTGCTGTAACTGATAGTGTCAATTTTATATCAGGTATTTTAGATCTTAATGGATACAATCTTGATCTTGGGACGACTGGTGTACTAAGTGGCGAAAGCAGTAATTCTTATATAACAGGTACGAGCGGCGGTTATACTCAGCGTACTGCAACACTAAATGCTCCATCCGCACAAAACCCAGGCAATATGGGGATTGAGATAACGAGCAGTAGCAATCTCGGCTCAACAATTATCCGTAGGGGACACCAGCAACAAGTAGGCATCAGTGCATCAGGCAATAGTATCTATAGATATTACGATGTGCTACCAACCAATAATGGAGGGCTTAATGCAAGTGTAAAATTCTACTATTTAAATCATGAACTTGGCGGGCTTACAGAAAGCCAGTTACAGCTTTTTAGCTCAGCTACCTACGGCAGCAGTTGGAATCTGAAAGGGTTTGCTTCGCTAGATACCACAGCCAACTATCTTATTGAAAATAGCCTTGACTCGCTTAACCGAATTACACTTGGGAACATTAGTGCAGCATTACCACTTCAACTGCTCAGTTTTACCGGTAACAGTAATAATTCGTCCGTCGTTTTAAAATGGATTACGACAAATGAAAAAGACATAAGCATGTTTGAAGTTCAAAAGAGTACTGATGGTGTCAAATTCGACAACCTTACCACCGTTCCTTCATTAGGAAACAGAGCTGTTAGTAGAAACGAGTATACCACAACCGATCTTATACTATTTGTCCCAATTGCTTTTTACAGGCTTAAAATAATTGGCAATAGTGGAAGTTGCTCCTATTCACCGATTATTAGTATTAGATCTATAGCAACTCAAGATTATTCAATCAGCTTTTACCCCAACCCTTCTAATGACTTTTTGAATCTTGTATTTAATGCTAGTGAAAATAAGGAAGCCAAAATACAAGTGTTCAATCAAGTGGGACAAATAGTACTGACCAAAGATATTATAGTCAAAATTGGCAAAAACAAATTACCAATCAATGTTGCTCAGCTTACTTCAGGCAGCTATTTGCTTCAGCTTAGTGATAGTCAATACCCTAATATAAAATTCATTAAAAACGATCAATAAACACAAAACTATAAAATTGAAATGAGCAATTATATGAAAACAACATTACTCTCTTTTTTATTGCTGACAGCGATAGGGGCAAACGCTCAGAATGTAGGCATTAATGCAGATGCCTCTACACCCGACAGCAGCGCCATGCTGGATGTAAAAAGTACTAGTAAAGGAATGTTGGTGCCACGCATGGCAGCGTCACAAAAACTAGCCATTCCTGCTCCTGCTACTGGTCTGTTGATATTCCAGACAGATGGCACCGCTGGGTTTTACTCAAATCAAGGTACTCCTGCCTCACCAAATTGGCAACTCTTAGGTAGCGGTGCGCCAACTGGCCCAGCAGGAGGCGACCTTACAGGCACTTATCCTAATCCAGGCGTAGCTAATAGTTCTATTACTTCGGCCAAAATCCTGGATGGCACGATCACCAATTCAGATGTCAGCACAACAGCTGCAATTGCTTATAGTAAACTTAATTTGTCAGGTAGTATTGGCACTACAGACCTTGCTGCCAATGCGGTAACCTTACCAAAGATAAGTAGCGTTGGTGCAACAAGTGGCCAAGTGATTGGCTATGATGGTACTGACGTAACATGGACTACGCCATCCGGCAGCAGCAGCCTGCCAGCCCAGACCGGTAATAGTGGTAAGTACCTTACAACAGATGGCTCCACGGCGTCATGGGCAACTGTGCCAGGTGGCGCATCAGGCGCAAGCCCTGCGGGGATACCCTATTCTGTCTCCGGCCATAATGGGTTATCTACATACCAAGGGCCGACTGGCGGTGTTGCGACTTCAGCTATATTAACAGCAGCAGTCGTTGCCCCTACCGCATGTAAACCAAGTATGACGGTATATAATTATAGTGGCAGCACAACAACCTACAACCTATGCCAAGTTTCAGTGTCCGGCTCCACGCTATCGCTTAGCAGCACCGCTTTATTATCGTTTACCATGGCTAGTGCCACCAATGGGGCCACCGGCTCTGCTACTGCATCAAGCAGTGTTTCTGCCGGCACATTGATGACAGTGGTTGCCGGATCATGCTCAACGCCAACCACCACTGGTGGTGCAGGATTTGTTCTAGCGTTCTCTTGCAATTAATCGCTAAATCAATTGCTTTATAATAGCTTACCCTTGTTAATCTTTAGCAAGGGTAATTTTCTTGTACGAGATTCTTCAATGTATTTAATTTACCTATTTTATACTACAAATGCGCTTTGAATGTTTTCTTTTCTTTATGCTTCTGGCCTGGCCAGCATCGGCCCAATACCCAAGGGATATCCGCTTAAAAATAAATCCATATAAAAATTGCACGGCTTATTTACACGGCTATCAAGCAGGAGTTGAATTTATAGCCGACTCCGCTTGGCTTGATAGCCATAGTGAAGGTTCATTTAAAAGTAACACCAAACTACCTGAAGGTCTTTATTCCATTGTTGCTCCCAATAAGATTACTTTAATACAATTTTTACTTGACTCTGTGCAACATTTCAGCATCACAGCAGATACTGCCCATCTGGCCGACTATAAGATTACAGGATCCGTGGAAAATGATCTATTCATCCGTTTGCTACGCAAAAACAGTAAGCACGTAATCAAGCTTGTTTCACTAAACCGGGAACTGGAACATGTGATGTCAAAAGATGATTCAATAAAGCTAAAGGAGCAATTAGCGACCATAGAAGCGCGTATCGCCTCTAATCGAGATCATTTTTTACTTCAATATTCTAATTCTTTAGCAGCCTTACTGTTACGCTTGGCAAAACCTGCAGCTTTGCCCACTGGTATGGTCATTAAAACGAGGCAGGATTCTATCAATGCAACACGCTATTTCCTAAAACATTATTGGGATGGCATTTCATTTAAAGACGACCGCCTATTGTATATACCCTATTTCGAATCGAAATTAAATGATTACCTGAAATATTTTGTGCCGCCGGATGCCGATTCTGTTATTAACCAGTTGCAGTCCATATTATTATACACTCGCACTGGCAAACAAATATATTCATACCTATTACTTAAATTCACCAATATGTACCTCAATCCTACTCATGTAGGCCAAAACAAGGTACTACTGTATCTTTTTCAAAATTATTATTTAAGGGGAGATACCACTATTCTTAATGAGCAGTCTAAAAAAACGCTGTATGAAAGGGTTTATACATTAATGGCTAATCAAGTTGGTGACCATGCACCACCGCTCGATTTGACGCTAATGAATAGAACCCCTATATCTTTGTATGCAGTACAAGCTTCCTACACGTTTGTCGTTTTCTGGGATCCATCGTGCAGCCACTGTCAGCAATTTCTACCGCAACTCGATTCCATATATAGGGTGAAGTGGCACCAACTAAACCTAAAGATATTTAGTGTCAATATAAATACCTCCCAGAATAAAGAAATGATGGATTTCATAAAAAATAAAAAGCTAAGCGAAGATTGGATTTTTGCCTACCAATCTGATACAGCTGCAAAGGCAATTGCTGAAAGTGGACAAGTCAATTATCACCAGCGTTATGATGTTTATGAAATCCCCTCCCTGTACCTACTGGACGAAAACAAGCGGATTATAGCCAAGAGTTTAAGTCTGCAACAATTTGATGCTGTACTTGATAGAAACCATAGAAAATAACCTTTAATTACTATTACCGGAAAAACGACTATAGCCAAGACGTGATGTCAAGATCAATAAAACTTAATTTCGCATTTTTCAATTATAATTATACATGTGTGACCATATTTGCATGTTGTGCTTTAAGCTAAAACCGGTTTCCATTTAGGTATCCAAAGCATAATACAGTAATGCCATAGCTTTAATTGAAAACATCGATTACATAAGCTCTATTAGAGTATAAAAACCTGTACTACATAACCCAACTTTAATACCTTTTTAATTAACGATATTGTAAATCCCCGTTTACACTTATTATGAAAATAATGCTGAAAATAATAGTGATCGCTCTATTAGTTATTTTGGTGGGTATCATTATTTTATTTGTTTATGCCAAATATCGCCTGAACAATATCAAGAACAGGAAGAACCTACAAGGTCACGTGGATACTGCTGCTGAAAAGCTGATACAATCCGGGGTGGCCTACGGCTTGGTCCTCGGCATATATAAGGGCGGCAAAACTTATGTCAAAGGATACGGCACAATTAAAAAAGATGAAAGATTGCAACCCAATAATACAACTATTATGGAGCTGGCATCTACAAGCAAGTTGTTTACCTCATGCGTATTGCAAATACTCTGCGATGAAGGGACACTAAATCTTGATGAAAAGATCTATGATTTACTTAAAAATAAAGTTGAGCTACCGCCCATCGCTCGCAAGACTACATTAAGACAGTTGGCAACACATACATCGGGTTTCCCAGCCTTACCGGAATCGTTTATCCTTAAAATGACAGACGAAAATAATCCATACAAAAACCTCTCGACACAAGACTTGTATGATTATTTGAAAGATTGCGTAGGCAAGAAATCTGAAGGCAAATTTGAATATTCTAATTTTGGCATGGGTTTATTAGGGCATATCATGGAACTGAAAACCAATAAAAAGTTTGAAGATCTTGTAAAGGAAAAATTACTCTCCAAATTGCAGATGAACAATACATTCATTACTCCGGATAGTAAACAACAGCCCAAAATTGCTCAAGGCTATAATGAAGCGGGCGCACCCAATCCTATCTGGGAAGATCATGTATTGACTGGTGCCGGCTCTTTCATGTCCGATGCAACGGATATGATCGCTTTCATTAGGGCTAATCTAGGCGCGCATCATTCACCAGTTTCAGCATCTTTGCTAAAAACGCACACACAACAAACAAATAGAGCAACAGGATTGGGGTGGATGCTGCCGTCATCTATTGATAAGTTCATAGGGAATAAACATATATTATGGCACAATGGGATAGCTGGTGGTTATGCATCTTTCATTGCTATTGACAAGCAGGCACAATGTGGCATTATTGTTTTATCCAACACTGCGAAAGACATTACCTTATTCGGCATGAAAATGATTCGGATTGTTCATACTCAATCGTGGAAAGAATAATTCAGCTTATTACTTTCAAGGTCTCAGCGAAACGGATTTCAAACCTATCACGGATGGAGATGAGGGAGTACGTATCCGGTGTTAAAGTTTACCATATTTCACAATAAGAACGGATTCTACTCTATTTGTTTGGGATAATTCTAAAACATAATTATCCCTTATTAAAAGATTCCTTCTACACTTACGAATATTATCGTAGATTTGAATACGAATCAATTCGTAGATAAGTATGTAACAGATATTAAAGTCGGCACATAACGTACAGGATATTATTCCATCGTTGGCAACTCATCAAACTAAATATCAAGTTATTTTAAAAAAATAAAAACTTCACAATGAGAAAGTACCTCCTGAAATATCCATCCTATGTCACTTCGCTATTATTATTTTTTGCTGCTTCCTGCAATGGACAAAACAAAATCCAACTGAAGGAAGTAGTCAATACGTCAAAAACAACTACAGCCGGAACGTTGAGCATTATAAAAACACAAGGCACAAACCAATATGCAGCTGTCAGTTGTGGTTTACAGGACAAATCAGGGAACCTTTGGTTTGGAACTGGGGGCGAAGGAGTTTATCGATATGATGGAAAATTCTTTACCAACTATACTACAAAAGATGGCCTGAGCAGTAATACTATTTGTTCTATTTTAGAAGATAAAACAGGGAACATTTGGTTTGGCAGCGATGCAGGCATCAGTCGTTATGATGGGAAAACTATTACCATTATTCCAATCTCTATGAATAATGCCAGCTATTTCCAACTCAATAATAATCAAAACACAAGGAATACACCATCGAGTATGTTACAGGATAAAAATGGAAAAATTTGGGTAGGTACAAGTAAAGGCGTCTATTGCTATAATGGTTCCTACTTCACACATTTTTTAGATAATGACAATGTAGTAAATACCAATGGTCTTCATCTCAATATGGTACAATCCATGTTAGAAGATAAAAATGGGAACATCTGGTTTACTACATGGTTTGAGGGTGTATGCCGCTACGACGGCAAATCCGTAACCAATTTCAAACCCAATGGTGAGGTATGGTTTGCTGGTCTTTTAGAAGATAAAAACGGGAACATTTGGGTAGGCAGAAGGAGTAAAGGCACGTGCCTTTATAACGGAAAAACCTTCACGAATGTTTTGCAAAATGGGATATTTGACTCATGTTGCGTTACCTCTATAGCGGAAGATAAAATGGGTAATATTTGGTTTGGAACCGAAGCTGAGGATATGACAAGAAGGGAAACAATGGGCGGAGTGTGGCGTTATGATGGTAAAACTTTTACCAATTTCACAACTAAAGATGGGTTGAGTAATTATTCAGTTTTTAGCATTGTAAAAGACAGGTCCGGAAACATTTGGTTCGGCACAAGAAATACAGGATTATGCCGTTACGATGGAAAGTCATTCACCAATTTTTCAGCTAAAACATCTAAATAACAATATCGAAAATAAATTTTTAAATTAGCCTAAAATACTGGAGTATTAATTTAGTCTTCATTTCAGCAATACTCCAGGCACACAATACCCTACCCTAAGTATCACATTGAGGATAATGACGACTCAAGTGTTGGCTTGATGCCTAACTGAAAACTATTTAGTTTGTTTCGTGTTTGCAGCCTTTACGGAAAGAACATATCTATACACCGCATCTTTTTGCGGTTCAGAAAGCTGGGCTTTCCGAGCCATATTTTCAACAATGCCTTTCCATTGCACTTCCCCGCGTTCATAAATATTCATGGCCGCATGACATTTGATACACGCACCAGTCGCATAAATTGCATAACCTTCTTTTAATTGCTCTAACGTTACGTCTTTGTATTGTGTTTGAATTGCTGTCAATTCCTCATTGCCGGGAGCATAAATTCCGTTCGCCGGTTTTACAAGCCAATAAGGATTTGCTGAAAAATCGGTTGTCGCAGAAGTAGTAGAAACAGTTGATCGTGTACTTTTTTTAGAGGAACTACACGCTCCAATAATAATAGCTATAATGGATATAAAGATTATCTTAGTTGTTCTCATGTTCCAATAATTAGTTTGTAATTAGGTTATAAATTACCCGTCCCATATTTACAGAACATAGTTTTCATATCTCTAATCTTACAGATCAATATCAACAACCAGGTTTTTTGGGTTGATAATCGACACAAGATGAAGAGGACTGGATCGGTATCATAATTTGCAAAAAACCAGCTTCAGGATGCCGTCTAATCCTTTCCTGTAAAGGATAAACTTCGACTCTTATTGCTTGTCCTTTTATTGTTTGCAAATACTTATTAGCAATTTCAACCGTTTGCAGTTGGCCGTTTATGTAAAGTCTATTCTGCTTTTTTTCAACGACAAACCCTTTTGCTTCATCGACCAGATGCCCATCAATTAGTTGTTTAACCAATTGAGTTTCTTCCTGATTATTTGCTATGAATACTCCTTTCTGTACAGGTTTGGATAAAGCTGTAGTTTTCTCGACAGGCCTGTCTTTTTTAGCATGAGCAAACGAAGGTGTAAGCCATACAACAGAGCATATAATGATTGTCATAATAAGGATAGCAGCGACTGTCTTGCTGTAACTGAATGAATTATTTTTCATTTCCATAATGCGTTTAATTCGATTAAATAAATAGTCGGATTGCCCAGATGCCGCGACAGAAAGTCTTGAAATGTGGTTGGGATGGTTTGCCAAAGTAGCAAGTGCAGTGGCATAAAGCAGAGGTTCTGGAGTTTGTCCCAATACTATATCATCGCAGCAATGTTCTCGTTCCCGACGGATAATGACTGATATCATCCAAACGAATGGATTAAAAAATAGGATAGTTTCGATAATTGTTTGCAAGATGTTGACCAAGTAATCATATCGTTTTATATGAGCCAGTTCATGCAATACAATCGTTTCGAGTTGCGCCATACTCAGTTGCGTTATTACTGCACATGGCATTATTATCATAGGCTTTAAGAAACCGATAACCATAGGTACCTGTGCTTTCGCAGAAATGAACAATTGGACATGTCCTTCAAAATGAAGTCTATTTTTTAATAACCCCAATAATTCATTAAATACCGAATCTGGTTCTGCAATGCCATTTTTTCGAAGCGAAAATAATTGCATCATCCCTGACGAAAGTCGCAGCAACATAAAGAGTAAACCTATAACGTAAAACACCGAAAGCCAAGGAAGAAATAAATTTACAGATGACATTATAGAGGAATAACTATCATAATGTTCAATTATTCTGATGGTCTGTAATTGCTGTTGAATGGTATTTGTATTTCCTGCCTGCGCAACAAGTGTCTGTTCATGGACCGATAGCAAAGCATGAAATTGTTGCCACCAAGTAGTTGCAAACCATACAAACAAAATTGTAAGCGCAGACAACGACAAATGGTACTTAATATTGGCCGAAATAGTCGGCATCAATTTCAGAGCAAACCATAATGATATATAAACCACAAATCCCTGCCCCAACGAATAGATTAGTGTCCATGACATTGATTGAATCCAGATATTCATAACAATTGTTTTAGGAATGAGTATTTAAAATAATAGAGGACCGTTGATTCCAAGAACGTTTATTTTTTCACCTTTCCATCCAGATATGCTCTTATTTTATTCAGCTCTGCTTTACTTGCTTTATGATTGCCCAATGTTTGCATAACTAGCTGCATGGCCGATCCGTTGAACATCGTCTCTATCATCCGCTGAACCATTTGCCCTTGTGTCTGTTCGCGATTGACGATAGCTGTATATACATGTGTTTTGTTCGACGCGTCTCTACTGAGCAATTTTTTTTCGAGCATGATCTGCATCAGTTTAAGTGTTGTGGTATAACCGGCATCTTTGGTCAGCGCCAACTTTTCATGAACTGTCCTTACTGTCGCGGCTCCTTCCGTCCAAAGGATGTTCAGGATTTCCAATTCAGACTCTGTTGGTTTTATTGGTTGTTTCATAAACAATTACGAAAGTTATCGTACACAAATATACGACAACTTTCGTAAACCAAATTTTTTTTTAGAATTTAAAATTGCATAGCTAATTAATGGTTTATCATAAACGCCAGACTTGCCATATAAACTCAAGTAGTACAATTTCAACTGTTCTTGTAAACTACAGTGTCCAATTCTTATTTCAGAAAGATTAATTACATTGAGCTATCTTCTTTTAGTTCAATAATTTTTATTGCTATTCATAGTTCTTGATCTACTTATTTTGATTTTATGCTACCTTGCGAAGATTCAATACTAAAGCCCCCAAATGGGCGATAGCATTTTGAAAATCTATCAACATTTTTTAAAAATCCACTATCCGCAATTGCACAAAAAAGAGAAAATATATTTCAATTGGAGCACGGGTAAAGACGCGGCTCTTGCTTTGTATTATTTATTGCAGGACAAAAATTATTCTGTAGAACATTTACTAACTTCTATAAACAAGCAACACAATAGGGTGAGTATGCATGGGCTTCGCAGATCATTGTTGGAAGCACAAATAGAAGCATTGAGTATTCCCTTTAGCACAATTGAACTACCGGAAGAACCGTCCATGAATGAGTATGAACTGCTGATGCGACAAAGCGTTTCGTCTTTAAAGCAACAACAGTTTAACCATGCCGCTTTTGGGGATATTTTCCTCAAAGATTTAAGAGCTTATCGGGAACAGCAATTAGCGAATTTCGACATAAAAGCAGTTTTCCCACTTTGGGAAAGAGACACACGACAATTATTGACAGAATTCATTGAACTAGGATTTAAGGCTATTGTAGTTTGTATTAATGCCCAATTATTAGACACATCATTCGCGGGAAGAATTATTGATGAAAATTTTATTAGAGACCTCCCGTCAAATGTAGATCCGTGTGGAGAAAATGGTGAATTTCATACGTTTTGTTTCGATGGCCCGATATTCAAATATCCAATTCATTTTGAAGTAGGAGAAAAAGTATATCGTTCGTACAAAGCACCAACCAATAATTCAGAAACGAATTCGACTGATGTGCAACAAGATGAAATAGGATTTTGGTTTTGCGACTTATTTAAAGGTGACACTAATGATTAAACACGAAACAAAATTTTGCCCCCGTTGCAACAATCCTTTTGAGTGCAAAGTCGGTTCTGTATCTCTATGTCAGTGCAGCACGATAACATTAAATGAGCAAGAGCGAAACTTTATAAGTAACTCTTTTGAGGATTGCCTTTGCGCCGCTTGTATGCAAGCCATGAAAGAAGAACACCACAAATATTTATTTCAAGAGCAACTAAAAAAGATCTCGAAGCTTTTTTAGTCGCTCGAAACATTTCAACGTTAAAGCTTATTACAAACCATTTCTTAGAGGTCTGTCAATGCCACTTTAATTGTTCCGTATATATAATTGAGGTCTTCTTCGCTGGTGCAATATGGAGGAACAAGGTAAAGCGTATTACCCAAAGGGCGAAGCAAAATGCCTCTATCCAAAAAATAATGATAGAGCTTGTTTCTTAAAGCGCTGAAATAAGAAGGGTGACTACCGTCGTACCAGTCAAAAGCGAGTATAGTTCCGCACTGTCTTATATTGAGAATTTTCTTTTCATCGCTCATCTCCGCACTAAAACCTTTGTGTTGTGCATCAATTCGTCCGATATTATCTTGTGTATATTTCGTTTCCAAAAGATCAAGACTTGCTAAAGCAGCCACACATGCCAATGGATTAGCCGTAAATGAATGTCCGTGGAATAGTGTCTTATAAAGATCTTCGGAAAGAAATGCTTCATATATTTGGTTGCAACAACTTGTAATACCAAATGGCATAGTCCCTCCGGTAAGCCCTTTTGAAAGACAAACCAAATCTGGTTTTGTTACAAGATGATCTGCCGCGAATATTTTACCTGTGCGTCCAAAACCAGTAAACACTTCATCTTGTATCAATAAGATATCGCAATTACGACAGTGAACAAGCAACTCATCGAGTTGCACTACACTATGCATCAGCATACCCGCAGAACCTTGCACCAGTGGTTCAAAAATAAAGCAGGCAATATCCTGACAGTGCTGCTTAATTACTAATTTGGTGGCCTCAATATTTTCTAATGTTGGCACGGGAATGTATAATACATCAAACAATAGTGATGAAAAAGGGGCAGTCCACGCACTCCTCCCGCTAACTGCCATGGCACCAAATGTATCACCATGATAACCGTGTTCAAATGCCAATATTTTTTTTCGAGGTGCACCCTTATTATACCAATACTGCAAGCACATTTTCAATGCTACTTCCACAGCCGTAGATCCGTTGTCTGAGTAAAATATTTTGTCCTGCCCAACAGGTAATATTTTAAGCAATCGCTCGGCAAGTTCAATAGCAGGCAAATGCGTGAAACCTGCAAAAATCACCTGCTCCAGTTTATCAAATTGGCGCCCGACCTGCTCCGCTATGTATGGATGTGCATGACCATGAAGGGTGACCCACCATGAAGATATGGCATCGATATATCGTTTACCTTGTTCGTCAAACAAATAGCTACCCTTCCCGCTAATAATTGGTATTGGCGAAGATGCAGTATGAGCCTGTGTATATGGATGCCAAATAGCAGCACGGTCTCTTTCTATAAGACTAAGTCTAGGTATCATGAGATTACAGGTTGAATTTTTTCTAAGGGCTTAAGACCTAGAATATTCATCAACCTTCGATCTTCATCCAGTCTTGGATTAGGTGTTACAAGCAGCTCTTCGCTCTCGCTAGTAAAAATAGAGTTGGCACCTGCCATAAAACAAAAGCCCTGTTCCTCCTGAGTCATTTCTGCTCTTCCGGCACTTAACCTGACCATAGCCTTTGGCATCAATATTCTTGCTGTTGCAATCATACGTACCATTTCCCAACTATCTACTTTAGGAAAATCACCAAGTGGTGTACCTTTTACTCTTGCCAGAGCATTTACGGGCACAGACTCAGGATGCTCGGGTAAATTAGATAGCGTATGTAACATAGCAATACGATCATTGTGGGTTTCACCTAGTCCGATTATGCCTCCGCTGCATACGGATATTCCTGCCTTACGCACATTCTTAAGCGTATTAAGCCGATCATCATAAGTACGCGTACTAATGATCTCGTTGTAATAACCTTCCGATGAATCTAAATTGTGGTTGTAAGCATACAGTCCTGCTTCCTGAAGTTTTTCAGCCTGACCTTCTGTAATCATACCCAGGGTACAACAAACTTCCAGACCCAATTCATTAACGCCTTTTACTATTTCCAACACCCGATCAAAATCACGGTTGTCTTTTACTTCACGCCAAGCAGCAGCCATACAGAAACGGCTTGACCCGGCAGCTTTTGCTCTTGAGGCAACAGACAGTACGTCTTCCTTTTTCATTAGTGCTTTTACAGTTATATCAGTATGGTATCTTGCCGCCTGACCACAATAAGAACAATCTTCCGTACAACCACCTGTTTTTATAGACAAAAGGGTACAAATCTGTACCGCTTCTGGATCGTGCCACTGGCGGTGTACAGAAGCGGCATCATATATAAGTTGCAATAAAGGTCTGTTGTATATTTCCTTTATCTCATCGAGTGTCCAGTCGTTGCGAATTGCTTGGCTTAAAGTCATTATATTTTGTTTTATTTTTTGCGTAAAAGTAGAAGGTAACCGGATTGCCAAAGTCATCCAGTTTTAAGAATAAGTAGTAGTCCGGCCAATAATCCCTTCGAAGCGATGTGCGATTTCACAAACAATTTCTTTAGTAGGCTTTATCGTTTCCGGAATATAAAAAAAAGGTATTGTTTGTGGTATATAAGCCCGGAGTAAACTGTGGGTATCATTATCCATATCTCCATTAATAACGACACCTAACTGTAGAATTCCAGATTTGTGCAATAATTCGTAAGACAACAAAGTATGATTGATGCAGCCCAAATAATTTCTGACTACCAATAGTACTCCGGCATCAAAATATTGGATAAGATCAGTCATAAATAAGGAATAGGAGAGCGGAACCATTAAGCCACCGGCTCCTTCAATAACAAGCCTGTTGTTCGATTCAGGTAAATGAAAATCTGCTAAAGAGATATGAACCCCTGCATGTCTTGCGGCCATGTGAGGAGAACGGGCCAAATCAAAACGATACCTTTCCTTGTGAATCACCGAGCGATCCGCGGATAGGAGCGATCCGACAATTTTACTGTCCGAATTGTCTAAATCTCCAGCCTGTATAGGCTTCCAGTAATCTGCTGACAAATATTGTGTCAATATTGCAGCAACAAATGTTTTTCCAATACCTGTTCCGATACCTGTAATAAATATGGGTCGCTGTTTTATCATCCTTGTTGTATAAATGGGTATAATTCTCTGCTAAGTTGTTCTATAGCTAAGTCCGAATTGAAATAATGCAAGCAGATACGAAGCCGTTCTTTACCAACGGGCACTGTAGGACTACGAATGGCCCGAACATCAAGTCCCAATTCACATAAGCGTTTAGCAGCTTTCAACACTGCATCATTACTCGGCACTTGTATTAATTGAATAGGTCCTGGATTACTCAAATAGGATTGCGGCATTAAGTTTTTAAAAACAGTGATCTTTTGTGCCAGTACTGTAGCAAGTTGTGATTGAGCAAGAAGGTGTTCGTAAGCACACTGTACCGCCAGTAATTGATGAAATGGCGCAGCTGTAGTGAAAATAAAAGGACGAGCATTGTTAATCAGATATTGCGTCAATACAGCACTCCCGACAATGCTTGCACCATGTGTCCCCAAAGCTTTTCCGTAGGTAACTATTCGGGCAAAAACATCTTGTTCCAATCCTTCTTGCTGCACAAGTCCCATTCCATAGACACCTACAGCATGTGCTTCATCTACAACCAACAACGCTCCATATTCTTTACAAAGTGTATTGATCGCATTTAGGGGAGCTATATCACCATCCATTGAATACAAACTTTCAATTACAACATAGCAAGTCCCTTGCACTCGTTGCAATTTTCGTTTTAAATCGTCCAAATCATTATGCCTAAAATGTAATCGCTTGGCATAACTCAAACGACAACCATCAATTATGGAAGCGTGAATGCAACTGTCCGTAATAATCGTATCATTTTTCCGTGGAAGAGTTGCAAACAGGGATAAATTCGCCGTATAGCCGGAATTAAAAAACAAGGCACTTTCTGCATGATGATAGTGTGCGATTGCACGTTCTAAACTGTCGGCAAAATCTGTATTACCACTCAATAATCTAGAACCTGTTGCACCAAAAAAAGCAGCAGGGAATTGCTGCAATTTTTGCTCAAATAAAGCTTTCAATGAAACAGAACGACTAAACCCCAGGTAATCATTAGAAGAAAAATCTTCTAATCCGGAAACTGTCGGCGTTAAACTACGTAAATAGCCTTGTGCCTTCAGTGCATCCAATTCCAATTGCATGGATTGAATTTTGTTCAACATACCGTTAATGGTTTCAGCTCATCAATCTCTTGCCCAAGTAAACGTTGCCATTCAGCAAATAATCTTTCTTCAATGGATGTAGCTGCTGCCGCATGTATTGCCCATTCTGGCGAAAAAGATTCCAATTGAGTAATCATTTCTTCGAGATGCCCTTGTTCTTCAAGAATAATTGATTTTACAGTGACTTTACTTCCCGATTCAGTTAATGCTTGTTGATAAACTGGGTAGAGTAAATCCGCACGCAGCTCAATCGCATATGTAACCAGCAAATAAGCAGCAAAATACAATTCAGCCCCATGCAGGTTCAATGTATTTTTGATATATCTACAAATCAATACATCCAGTTTATTGAGGTATTGCGTACTGGCAACCGGGATAATCAAATAAGGCGATTCGTATGTAGGGCAAGGGTTATTATTACTTAGTCTTTCAATTTGCTTTCTTAAATAATAAGCATGCCTGTGTTCCTCTGCCGCATGCTTGAGTACCATCAAACTTGTAGTATGTGCACATTCCGAAGCCGATATTTTACGGGCTCCGGTATTTTCCATCAAGGAAAGTGTATTCAGGAAATGCGCATGCCTAAGATCATCCGCTATGATCTTCTTTATTATAACGGATAATCTATCCGAAGTTGAAACAGAACTCATTATTGAATGATTTTGCACAAAAGTATTATCTTGCCGGATTACTTAACTGATCCAGTTTTTAGTTTATGAGTAGTCCGGTAAAAATTCCTTTCAAAAGTGTTATTTTAATAGATAAATCTTTAGCTACTGCGGTGTACTTGCAGATAGCCCGACAATTAATCAATGCAATCCAAAGAGGCATTCTAATGCCAGGGATCCAACTGCCTGGCTCCCGTGCATTAGCAGAAGAAATTGGGGTACATCGCAAAACTATTATTGCGGCTTACGATGAATTGGATGCGCAAGGCTGGACAGAAACAACTCCTAACAAAGGAACTTTTATCAGCAAGAATACTGAACGAAAAAGACCTGATCCATTCCTAGGAAGCAACAGACAATATTTAGATAGTTATCCGGAGCAAACCGGTTATAGTTTTCGGCAAAGTATATTACTTGATTGGCCTCCTGACTTACCCAATGCCGAATTAAAATTTACTGATGGGTTACCGGATATAAGGTTAGCACCACTTGATAAGTTAGGTAGAATGTATAGTGGTATTTTAAGACGCAAGAGTAGTCGTGAGCACCTGGGTTATTCTCACGTAGAAGGAAATTTGTTTTATAGGGAAGCGCTTGCTTTTTATCTCAATACAACAAGAGGCTTGCATATTGACAAAGGAAATGTCCTTACCACGAGAGGTGTGCACATGGGTATTTACCTAACCTCATCAGTTCTGCTGGCGCCTGGAGATGTTGTCATAGTAGGTCAACTTGGCTATTATATTGCCAATATGATTTTTCAACAGGCAGGCGCTACCATTTGTTCTGTTCCGGTAGATCAAGATGGCATTTCTGTAGAAGCAGTGAAGGATTTGTGCGAAAAGCAACGCATCCGAATGTTATACCTTACACCTCACCATCACTACCCAACAACAGTAACTTTAAGTGCTGAAAGAAGAGTTGAATTACTCAATCTTTCCGTTAAATATGGTTTTATCATTTTGGAGGATGATTATGATTACGACTTCCATTTCAACAGTAGCCCATTACTACCTCTAGCAAGTGCCGATAGCTCTGGAATGGTTGTTTACATTGGTTCTTTTTGCAAATCTCTAGCTCCGGGATTAAGAGCAGGATATCTAATTGCCCCTCAAAATCTAATAAAAGCGCTTGCAAAATTCAGAAGGATTGTAGATCGGCAAGGTGATATGTTGATGGAACAAACTCTCGGTGAATTATTGGGTGAGGGTGAAGTTAATCGGCATCTGAGAAAACTATTAAAAGTATATGAGGAACGCAGACAATTGATGTGTACACTTTTTAAAGATAAATTGAGTGATTATGTACAATTCAATGCTCCTCCTGGCGGATTGGCTATGTGGACCCAATGGGATCCTTCGCTTAATCTAATGCGTATTAGTAAGAATTGTCAAAAAAAGAAATTACATCTACCACCTACATTGCTCTACCAAAATGAGCATACAACTGCGATGAGGTTAGGCTTCGGGAATCTTAATCAAGACGAGCTTGTAACAGCAGTAAGTATGCTCGAAGATGCAGTTAAATCCAGTGGTAAATAAATCATAACAATGAGCGAAGTATAACCGCTGAATAAGAATGTACAATCCGTTGTAGTGAACAAAATGCCGGGCAAATAAATGTAACACAATAATTCGTTACTAAAACAATCTAGTAAAAACCCCGAAAGCCACTCAATCAATAGTGGCTTTCGGAGTGTAAACAATATGGTTCTACTACAGTTTAGAAATATTGATGCGCTGATTAATTTTACCATCTACAGAATGAACACTAATCATATAGCTTCCTGTAATAAGTTCAGGAACTTTGAAAATTAGCGTTTGGTTTCCCTCAACTAATTGAAATTTATTGCGAGCAATATATTTTCCATCAATAGAAATTAATGATACTTCAAGGTTGGATTTATTCATTGCATTTACGTCTAGCTTAATTTCTCTTTGTCCATCTTTTAATAAAGTGGGGTAAACTTTTAATGAACTTGAGCCTCCTGTGGATCCAACTGATGTTAAGCGATATGTATCTGGTGAAGGATCGAATTTACAATCATCAGAAGTACTCGAAATTCTACCTTCTGTAAAATTCAAATCAGTAGGGGTAACAGGAACAGTTACTGCTATATAAGGCAATGGTGTAAAGCTTGGAGGTACATCTGCACTCATTACAGGTAGATGATTAAATCCACAAGCTTCCAGATTTGGATCAGCACTAATCATTCTTATGCCATTCGGTCCAGATGGTTTTGCCGTATGCCCCAACATCACATTACGTTCCTGTAACAATGGTTGGTCCAATAAGGAAACGATCGGTGTCATGTAATACAAGTCTGTTGGTGTAGAAGTATTAAACCTACTATAGTTTATTGGCAGTGGTGGGACGCCAACTTTATCGATTGCAAGCATTGACATTTGTCCAACACCAGCAGATTCGCTTAATCTACTCCAGCAAGAAATGGTATATGCATCGTCCCATCTTTTATTATCAATACCGATCGGATAAATTTCATCACCACCATCTGTATAATAAGACAGAGATGTTGGTGTAACTGTGCCAACAGAACTAAATTTCTGAACCGCAACTACCCTAGATGCTGTGGGTCCGGCCATATTGGATGCAGCAGCATACGACATGACAAATGCAGATGCAGGAGGAGGAACACTTCCATCAGCACGGTCATCCCATATTGCATTGTGGTTAGAACAAGACCATTGTTCCATAATATTATACCCTTGATTTATTGTACCATTATCATTAACAGCAAGGTAAAATCCTTTATAACCTAAAGCATTTGGTATTCCATAGTCCAACTCACCGGCAATAAGACTCTTGCCATCTCCATTGGCTAATGCATAGGGACGATTATTAAGCATATTGTAGGTTAAAGTACTTCTTACCGCAAATGGAATCTCATATTTATTGTTCCACACAACATTGCCATTGGCTCCTTGAATTCTGAGTGCTAAAATACTTGCATCCTGTGGATACGCCATTACAGTAGCGGGTTCTGTAGGTTTCCCATTAGTCACTATAATATAATCTTCAGTTGTGCCATCTTTAATTTTGGTAATATTAACTTTCGGATTTCTACCTTGATCCCATGCACCAACATTTTCAGGATATTCTTTGGCCCATTCAGTAGCAGTATGGTCTCCTGTGTATGTAAATTTAGCGGCAAAAGGATTTGAATTCCCTGACCTAAATATCCTTCCCACTACAATGAAACCATTATCATTGGTAAAAACTAATTTATCAGGTCTTATGGTTACACCCGAACCAACAATGTTCCATAATCTTTCATACAAAATATTGCCCTGATCATTAAATTTAGTCAAAATAATTTCCTTTTCAGGTCCTGTTCCATATTCTTCCCTAGATAGCATCACGGAATTCCCATCGACGAAAGCATTAACAAGATCCATCGGCTTCACAAATGATGGAGAATAAGAATTGTAGTAAGTTTTGTTGTAGATGAACTGAGCCTTTGATGTAAGACCTAGTCCAACAAGAAGCATCGAAGTACACAAGATTTTTTTCATAAAATTTAGATTTTTTTGGTTAATAAAAGAATAAATGAAATTTTAAAATGGTTTATTCATGCTCAGATTCTTTGTTAATAAATATTTAGGGTCGATTTTTAGTTATTCATTTAATAATTTATGTAAATATTAAAAAAATGATTTTACTTTTCATACAATTCTTCCTAACGGTTAGTTTTTCTTCCTAACGGTAGTAGATATTACCAATTTCAGTCGGCACCCCTAAAAAAATATAGATTAAGGCTTTAAATAAAAGAAATGGAAATGCTACTTAAAAAATTATAGCTTTATTTTTGTCTGTATTTAAAAACATTCGTGATCTTGAATCAGAAACCGAAACTTATACGAACATTATTAGTAGATGATGAAGCGAATGCCTGTAAAAATCTAAAGAACCTGATTCAAAAGCACTGGAATCATCAAATTGAAGTATCAGCCATTGCACTCAACACAAAAGAAGCTGAACGCTTGATTAACGACATTCAACCCGATGCCATTTTTCTTGACATTGAAATGCGGGGAGAAAACGCATTTCAATTTCTTGAACGGATAAAACCTTTTTCTTTTGAAATCATCTTTGTTACTGCATATGACGAATATGCACTACGAGCCTTAAAATTAAGTGCAGTGGATTATATTCTCAAACCCATTAGTACTGAAGAGCTTGACTTTGCTATCCAGAAATTGGTGGAAAAACTTTCTTTAAGTAAAATCACCAAAGAGTTAATTGCCGAAAATACTTATAATACATTGGGTGTACAATACCTGCAAAATAGTTCCCCTGACAGGATCGTATTGAAAAGTCAATCCACTGTCCAAGTAATTCTATTTAAAGACATCTATTATATAGAGGCCAAACGAAGCTATTCTTGTTTTCACTTTTCTGGTTCACATGAACAAAGTAGTATTCTGACAAGCAAACCAATTGCTGATTACATAGAACTATTACCGAGCAATTTATTTTACCGCATTCACAAATCGTATATTGTCAATTGCAATTACATCAAAAAACTTTCACAGGAAGACGACCAACATACCGCGATACTCAAGGATGGCACAAACTTACCTTTGAGTAGGCGAAGATACATCGCCCTGCAAGAGTTTTTGCAGCGCTATAATATTGAATACTGATCAAATGAATAACAAATAACACTACTTGTTATTCATTTGAATAGTAACTAAGGTCATGACACCTAGAACATTTCCACCAGTATCTGTCATTTCTCTCATTTCAATAGTTATTTTAGTTTTATGTATCTGGGATAATTGCTCTATTCGTCGATTAATATTATTCATAGCATAGGATTTATGCGTAGTATCGGAATCGTCTCCTTTACCTAGCCCTACGCCATTATCCTTTATTTCAATAAATAAAACAGCACCCTTTTCGTATATTCTTATCGCTATAAATCCGTCGTTTGATTCATTGAGCCATATCCCATGTTTAATAGCATTTTCAACCAAAGGTTGAATAAGCAAGGGAGGTACCATAATAAGATCGCCTTCAATACCATCCGCTATTTCGATACTATAATGAAGCCCGTCATTTAAGCGCAACTGCTCTATTTTAATATAATTCTCAACAAGATTCATTTCCTCATCAAGGGATATTAATTCGTTGGAAATATTATGCATATTCTGACGAATCAAGTCTGAGAAGATACGGATATATTTACTCGCAGCTGAAATTTCTCTATTGTTTACTAGCCCCTGAACACTATTCAAAGAATTGAAAATGAAATGCGGATTCATCAATGCGTTTAAGGATTTATACTCAGATTTCAAGAACCGCAACTCATTTTCCTTTTTCTTTAGTTTCCTTTTAGACCATATACGTGCCAAATAAATAGCAGCTGCTATGACTATGACGACACATGTAGCTATAAACCAAACAGAAGCCCAGTAAGGGCGCTTAACGGAGAGCAAAAAAATCCCAGGAAGTGAATACTCATCCGACATAGTCTTCGCGCGAACTTTAATTATAAAGTTGCCAAACCCCAATTTAACCAGATTCAGTTCTTCTCCCCGAATCGGATACCAGGTTTCCTTCTTTTCATTAGTAACAATTGAATATTCATAACTAAGGTCAGTATTATTAAATGCAACTGATGAAAAGAGAACGCGAATGTTTTGTGCTTCGTCATAATTGAGCACCATTGTATCCGAAATATTATAAGACGATTTTGAGGTTTTTAGTGTGCTAATTTTTAAACTTGGAAGAGGTTCTTTTTGAAGTAGATATTGTAATGGGTAACTAGTTAAAATTGCATCTTTAAAAAAATAACATTGTAAGCTATCTACCAGTAAATAATCAGGCTGATATGGGATCGAAGGATTTTCCAACAGTCTTAAAGAAAATTTGAGCTTACCCAAATTAGGTTTTACATTCAGAATCCTAAAGTAGTTATTAGTGGAAATAAACAAAGTTGTATCATTAATGCCATAGAATTTTCCCCAAACACAATCATTACTTTTCACCGTATCAAATGTTATCTTCTCATTGAGATAATTATTTGAAAGTAACAATTGATTTTGATGAGTAATACCAATAAAACACCCGTTGAAAAAGACAAATTCCCTAAAAGCCGCAAACCCAAATTGTCGCTGAGCTTTAGCAATAGTATCTGTAATCATATAGACACTATCAATCGTCGAAAACCATAACTCACCATTCTGATCTAATGCAGCACCATACATTTTTGCCCCCAATTTGTCGTACTTAACTTCATGTGTTACAATAGAACCAGAGCGTCCATTAAAGGCATTTTTAGCAAAATAATAGAGATTATGCGAAGCTTCAAGGAAGCGGTAATTATGTGAAACAAAGACCCTATATGGGCCTTGCAAATCACCCATATTAAGTTGTTGAATATTGCTATTGGAAGCCGAAAGAACATTTGAAATTTTAAAGTTTTTTGCTCGAGAAAAATTATAATAATTATAGCCATCTGTCCAATGAGCACTTTTAAACTGATTACTTTTGTTTGAAAATTTACTGTAATCAAAAAGTATTTTAGTCTGCTTATTGATTAAATCCAAACGATAGACTGTCCTATCTTTAGTTGCATACAGAATATAGTTTTTAACCTTATGAGCAAAAATTACAGATTGAGCTTCGGTCGTCTTAATTTTAATTTGACGTTCATGTAAAAAGCCACGATTAATTTTATAAATCCCGTTTTTTGCAGTAGCCAACCAATAATCACCATTGTTATCTTTTAAGATTGAATGCACCTCATAGTTGGGCAGTAAAATAATTAAACCATCGAAAATAGCGCCTTTATTCGTTGCAAGAATTTTACACCCATTATCGTCGTATATTTTATAAATGTAGCAGTGTTTGAACCATTCGGGGTTTTTAAAATTTACTGGTTTTAAATCTTCTGAATATATCTGATTGGTTTCTGTAACAAAAAATCCATTTTGTTGGTTAAAAATAAAATTCTGGATTTTAAAATGCTGATACGGTTCAGATTTATAAGAATTTTTATTCTGATCAAAAGTGACTTTTTCATCCAGATAAAAGACCTCAAACACACCGTCTTTTATTTTGTTGACATGAAGGTAATAATTGCCGTCGCTCTTTGCCTCCATTATAGAATTCAACACGCGGGTAACCTTTTCTCCATTAATTTCATAAAAACCAAGAGCATCTGATAAAAAAAAAGTAATACTACTATCTTTATTCAGATTTATTTCTTTCGTAACAGATGCCTTTAAAGGTAATTTTAAAAATGGCGTATTGGTTGCATTATGAAAAACTCCATTTTTATAGTAGCAGAGTTCTCCATTCGAGGTTCCGATCCAAAGCCTACCACTATGATCCGGCTTAAAGAAAAAACATTCATTATCGGATAAACCATCGGCCGTTGTGAATGTTCCAAATTTTTGTCCATTATATTTTGCAGTTCCTTTATCTGTTGCAATCCAAATAAATCCATTGGGGTCTTGATATATGTCATAAATGGTATTACTCGGTAAACCATTTTCAATACTATAATGCAGCATCGGAAACGTTTGTGCGAACAAAGTATCTGGCAACAAAATAATGATACAAAATATTAAAAAACGCACTTCAACAAACGAGATTAAGAAGAGTTAAACAATCGTTACTTATCCAAATATCGGTTTTTTCTTGTGTTGCCCCACTGTTTTGTTTATCAATGCGATTACGCTTCGCCTAATGACTTATCAATAAGCAAAAAATAGTTAAACCTCTTTAGAATGAAAGATATAATTAGCTATAATCGAACTAAATAGCTCATAATGAAAAGCCTGTAATTTTAGGATTAAATCGGTATTGAAAGTAACGGAATATCCAATCCAGAAGCCATTATACGGGTTTTACTTTTGTGTATAAGTGATGCCCAAAAACCATATTTTTTAGGTACCATAATTAAAAGGTCTGCTTGATACGCGACAATCTCTTTCTCTATTGCTCCGATTACAGCATTTGATTTGACATTTTTATGCGAATAGGTAACTCCGTTTAATCCATCATTAATCAAAGACAACGCTTCTGAAGCATTATTCTTAAGTTGCTCTACTGTTTTGTCAACATAAAAAACTTCGACTTCCAACTTTAACACTAAAGCAAGTTCTTTGATACGTGCTAACACTTTTAATGAAACTCCTTGCAATACATCGCATGCAAAAAGAATTTTTTTCATTCCTTGAAATTTAGCGCCTAATGGAATGGCAAGTACAGGAAACCTCATCTTACTTATTGCAACAGTAGTGGTGTTACCAAGCAAATCCTGCTCGATGGTCTTACTTGCCATTCCAAGTACAACAAGGTTAGCATTATATTTAGTTAAGAGATCATTGAGTTCTTCTTCAATAAATGCATAAGTACATTCATATCCAACTTGAATATGAAATGTATTCGAAACAGATAAGGCTTTTTCTTTTAAGCGCTGCTCGTTATCATCAATTAGTTCCTGAATGATTATTGGAGGCAATAAGGTCTCTGAAACATGAATAGGTAGCGTAAATGCATTAAACAATATAAGTTTTGCTTTATAATGTTGAACCAACGCTGCGGCATAGTCAATTGCATTGTCTGCAAGTGCAGAAAAATCTGTAGGAACAAGTATAGTAACCATAATTATTTAGTTTAATTAATTAGCGAAAAAATATTCGTTTAAGTAGAAAAAAATTATTTAGAGATTCCTTTCCATACCATATTAAACCCATGTTCTATTGTAATTGTTTCAAAAGGAATAATCTTTTGGAATATTATATTAGACAATTCACGCACCGACCCATAAAGAAAGCTAATGATCATCTCTGGTGTCTGCTTAATAATAATTCCTTTTTTTTGCCCTCTTTTTAAAAGATCATAAAGCTGCTTGTTTTTAGTAATAAAGTCTTCGTATTGTTT
Source organism: Bacteroidetes bacterium UBA1312 (assembly GCA_002307135.1). Classification (GTDB taxonomy): domain Bacteria; phylum Bacteroidota; class Bacteroidia; order Chitinophagales; family Chitinophagaceae; genus Rurimicrobium. Next base: position 214,651 of record DBTQ01000013.1, on the reverse strand, counting down.
AGCATAATTTAATTGTACATACACCGATTGCCGGTATTGATCTATGAATATATCCTCATCATAATGCTTTAATCTGTAATGCAGCACATTGGTATATATTTTTTGCAACGAATCTCGTATAGGTAAGTTTACATCAAAATCTTTATATGCTTGTTCTGAAATCTTACTTTCCACTACTGAATATGCCGCTTGTATGATTTCTTCTTTGTTTCTAAAATAAGTGTACAATGTACCAACTCCAAGACCAGCTTTCTTGCTAATTTCAGTTATACTAATTCCCGCTAGACCTTTTTTACCCGCAATTGTAATAACTGATTGTATAATACGGATTTCTTTTTCTGGGTCTAACGGTTTCATAACACAAATATAAGCGAAAATATTTTCGCTTATATTAATCTGCGACAAATTACTCGAATGTATTCAATTTAATAGTTAATGCAAAATAGATTCGCCAGAAGGATTTGATTAAACTTAGACTAAGCGGATTTTAATGAACTATTTGAAAATATGCACTATTTGTGTTGAGACAACTCCATCCATAAAAATTTTCAGTACATAGACACCCGTTGCTATTCCACTCACATCTAGTCCATTATTACTTTGGCTTTTCAATACTCCACTGAGTAAGGTTTCTCCCAATGCATCTATAAGTTCATACCTATTATCTTTACTTTCTCCTTGCAAGTTAATTTGCATTAATCTATTCGCAGGATTGGGGTAAATAATCACACTATTATTACCTTTTGCATTGACCGATACGACATTACTGTAAACATAAGTTCCATCAAGATCTATGTCCTTTATTCTATAGAGTGCAATATTACTATTCAGATTATTATCTATACTTTCATAAGCAAACTGCATCTTATTATCAATGGGTATGCTGGTCATTTTAACCCAATATATACCATCAATACTTTTCTCTATTTCAAAATGTCCCATGCTTAATGCTGGTGTAGCAATTGTCCAATTTATTCTAGCCATACTATTACCAACAGGTGTGGCTTTAATATTTATAAAGTGGATCGGCAAAATAGTTCCCAAATTGAAAGGTGTTGGTACTCCCTCCCCAATCCCTGATGCGTTCAGGTCATTATTAGGATCAATAGCAGTAGAATCTCCATTATTGGAAGAATCCGTCACCGTTATTGCTGTGCTTCCCGTTCCAATAGTTCCTGATGCGATTGCAGAATTATAATACGTAAAACTGGTCGTTAAATTTGTAACCCTACAACTTATCAGTATTGTAACGTAATTTGCGTTAGCGCCGCCAAATGATGCATTGGGTAATGTTTGACCAGGATTTAATAAGTCAGTTACAGTAGTACCATTATATGATGAGTTTAAAGTAAGCGCAGCGGGATTGCCTCCTATTGCAAATGATGTGCTAACAGAAGATATATTAGACGCACCAAAAATTGCACCCAAATCATCTTTAATATTCGCAAGTGTCAATTCTACGTTACCCATATTTTTGGCATATACCTCATAGGTAATGTCAGCCGTAATTGGATCCACAAGCGTTTGACTGATTAATCGCTTAGTTGCACCTACGCTTGGCGTAATATCAGTATTATCAACTGGTAATTGTCCATTCTGAAAAGTAGCAGAAGAGTCTAAGTTACCCGTATTGATATTATAATCGTAGTAATAACAAGAGCCTGAAAAATTAGTACCAGATAGTTCCAGTGTGGAGTTCAAATAAGAAATACTAAAACAGGATCTAGACATATTATGCAAATAAGTGGCCGTTGCTGTAGATATTCCACTAGAATAATTTGTGACTTCGAATAATTTAGATGCCGGAGCTACTCCAAATACAACAAACATACGCCCATTGGGCAATATAGTCACATCACCATTACTAATATCACTTGGAAAATTACCTGCTGGAAACTGCAAGGTTTTAGTAAATAACACAGTACCTGTTGTTACATCAAATTTACTCATTGTGCACTGACCCGTAGCTATGCTATAACCACTAAACGACCATACATCTCCATTGACATCGAACTCAAAATTATTCGGCACAAAACCCGTAGCTCCATAAGAATAAGTTGGTGTGGCTGGTATCACAGGGCAGGCAATACTTCCGGGAAAGCCTTCATCAATCGTCCATACTCTGGTAGTACCGGTCGAATTGTCTGCAACATATAGTTTATTATCTTTTGGATTGTATGCTACAAAAACATTAAAAATACTCAAACCTGGAGCTGTAGCTAGATTACATTTACTCAAAATTGAAGACGTACCGAGTGGATTTCCTATTACTGACAAACTCGTACTACCTCCTGTACATGAATCTCTACCAAGATTAATTAATAAAGATTTCTGAGAGGATTGTGCAAATGTTTGGCATACTACAGCAATCAATAAAATAGTGAAGAGTTTTTTCATAATAACATACTTTTTGGATTATTAGTATTGTTTCGGATTTATTTATTGTTGGATTTTCCTTAGAAAATTCATCATTGCATAACACCTCTCGGAGGACATTAAGATGATCGCAGTTATATTTCATTATTCACTGAATGCAAATCAGTTTATCTCTTCAAAATTATTATTTCAAAAGAGCGTACAGTATTGATCACCTCTCCTTAAAACATAATTACATAAAAAATAAATAGTATTTCACAAAGTGAAAACTTGATTTCAAACATTACATACAAGAAGCGTGCCACAAATACCAATGAATCAGTTCATAGTCTTTTTACTTGATGGGATTGATTGATAATATTACTTTTAGTGTTACTACTGTACCGACAATAAATTTTCTTATATAATTAAATGGTGGGAGAATTTATATTCCTTTATTTAAAGCCTCAAATTGGCAAAGTTGAAAATTCAATTATTTTTTGATCAATCTGTTGAATAAAAAAAGCCCACTCTTTACAGAGCAGGCTTTTGAAAAAAAATGTTGCACTTTATAGTTTGCTGATATAGCTTCCAAGTAAATCTCTAAATTGATACCCTTCAGTAAAACGATTTTTACCTAATTTTTTATACTCCGCCAGTCCCCACAATATAAGTTCTGAAAGAAAATAGATATCTTCCTTGAGTACTCCGGGTTGATATTTTTTTATAAGCGCATTCAATGGCACTATAGAGTTCAATTGCTTTTTATAATCCTCATCACTGTCTTCATCCATCAATTCAAGTTCATTTTCGACGAACCATTCAATAATTTCCTGATAAGGACTCTTTTCTTTAGGACGTTCTAGTTTCTCAATTTTAGGAAAATATTCGGCGAATAGTGTTTTAATTGCGCCGTTAATTAAATGTTCGGCAACAACAACTGCACCTTCCTGTTCTCCCTCATAGACCAATTCTATTTTGCCGGTAATAGCCGGGATAATGCCCATAAAATCAGAAAGGCGTACAGTTGTTTTGTTAGCTCCGGAATGGAGTGTTCTTCTCTCTGCGGTACTGAGCAAGTTTTCAAAAGCAGTAATGCTCATCCTGGCACTTACACCGCTTTTATAATCAACGAATTCGCTATTCCGCGCTTCAAAATTTATTTGTTCTATTAAGTCCCTTGCAAGAGATGGAACATAAACTGATTCACTTTGACGAATATCAAGATTGGCTTCTTGCTCTGTGATTGATCGTGCAATTTTTATAGTCTCTGGGTAATGTGTTAGTATCTGCGAACCGATCCTGTCCTTGAGAGGAGTAACAATACTACCTCGATTGGTATAGTCCTCAGGGTTTGCAGTAAATATAAATTGCACATCGAGTGGCATTCTTATTTTGAAGCCACGTATTTGTATGTCACCTTCCTGAAGTATGTTAAACAACGCCACCTGAATTCTGGCTTGCAAATCAGGTAATTCATTGATCACAAAAATACATCGATTAGCACGAGGTATCATTCCAAAATGAATAACCCTATCATCAGCGTACGAAAGTTTCAGATTGGCCGCTTTGATCGGATCAATGTCACCAATCAAGTCTGCCACAGTTACATCGGGTGTAGCCAATTTTTCATAAAAACGGTCGCTCCTATGCAACCAATTTATCGGTGTTTCATCTCCTTTTTCTGCAATCAAATCTTTGGCAAAGCGAGATATTGGATTAAATGGATCGTCATTAATTTCAGAGCCTTCCACAAAAGGAATCCATTCATCTAAAAGATGAATCATCAAACGTGCCAACTTGGTTTTGGCCTGACCACGCAAACCTAAAAGATTAATATTATGGCGGGATAAAATTGCACGTTCGAGTTCAGGTATGACTGTATTTTCAAAACCCCACACGCCTTCAAAAACTGGCTGCTTTTTGCTTAGTTTATCGGATAGATTAGCCCTTAATTCATCTTTAATATTTTTACTTTCGTAACCGGCCTTTTTTAAAGCGCCTAATGTTTTTATATGCTGTTTATCCATCTTATTATTTTCTGATTTTTTTTATTTAATTCGTTTTTTTCTATTGGTTTCATAATCCTCAAATATCATTTCTCCAAGTCCTTTCAATCCGGTATAAAATGCTTTCCCTTGGTTGGCTTTCGTAAAATAGTTGACAAATTGCTGCAGATAAGGGTCGCTTGCTATCATGAAGGTAGTAATCGGAATATGCAGTTTTCGTGCCTGTTGAGCTTGAGTATAACATTGCTCTACAATGTACTGATCCAGACCAACACTATTCTTATAATAGCTACCATCCGGCTCACGAACACAACTGGGTTTGCCATCGGTAATCATAAAAATTTGCTTGTTGGTATTTCGTTTTCTACGCAGCAAATCCATAGCTAATTGTAAACCGGCAACCGTGTTGGTATGATAAGGGCCAACTTGAAGATAGGGAAGGTCTTTGATAGAAATAGACCAAGCATCATTACCAAAAACAATAATGTCCAGCGTATCTTTCGGGTATCTGGTTGTAATTAATTCTGCTAGAGCCATTGCCACTTTTTTTGCAGGAGTGATACGATCTTCGCCATATAAAATCATACTGTGGCTAATGTCAATCATCAAGACGGTACTCATCTGCGCTTTGAATTGTGCATCCTCTACCACAAGATCATTTTCTGTGAGACGGAAGGCATCTGCACCATTATTGATCTGGGCATTTTTCAGACTTTCAGTTAAAGAAATCCTGTCCAGTCCGTCTCCAAAATGGTATTCCCTAAATTCACCCGTATGTTCATCTCCACTACCCGAATATTTCGTTTTATGATTCCCTGATCCACTTTTTTTGAGATTCCCAAAAATCTGATTTAATGCCCGTTGCCTGATCGACCTTTCCGTTTTCGCAGTAATCGTTAAACCGCCAGAACCATCATCCTTTATTTCTTCTTTGATATAACCCTTCTTTTTCAGATCCTCAATAAAATCATCAATGGTATAATTTGCATCCGTGAGTTTATACTCTACATCCAACTCACGCAACCACGAGATAGCTTCATCAAAATCTCCTGAAGTGTGCGTGATTAATTCTGTAAAAATTTCGAAAAGTTTGTCGAAAGGAGAAACATTAGGGGCCTCGTATTGTTTGAATATAAAACCTTTCTTATTGCCTATTGCCATAATTTTTAAAATTAGGTCTTATCAATTTAATGCTCAAAAAATCTTGTAGATACGAGTATAAGAAGATTTGATTATCGTTTTAAAGGACATGCTTAACCCAGTATTGCTTGCTCGTCGAATAGCTTTCATTTACAGAGTATATTTAGATTAATATTAAAAGACGTATTAGTTTCGTCCACCAACCTAAAATATAAAATGAAACGGAGCATACTTTTACTATATTAAAATATTATATTATAATATATTTTAAAGGTTCTATAGATTTACTTACATTTATACCATTATCTAAATCCAGCCTATTAGAACTAGATAAAATGCGCGATTGCAATAGTTTAGTAGCAAAGGGTGATTCTTCAAATCAAATTTTTAATTACTGGCAGATTCAATTAATATTTAATTAAAACAACACAACTGCGATTTATAAAAAAATTATGGGTAGTACAAATGGAGTAAATAATTATAAATTCCCAGAACAATTAAAATTGCTTGTTGCAGAAGATAGTGCCATCAATACAAAATTATTAGAGGTATTATTCCAGCAACAAAATATCAATGTTGATTTTGTCGAAAACGGGAAACAAGTGATTGAGCAACTTAATAATAAGGGGAATTCATATAATCTTATATTAATGGATTTGGAAATGCCTGAAATGAATGGATATGATGCAGCCATTTATATCAGATCCACCATGCAGTGTCAAATTCCAATAATTGCAATGTCTGGATATACTAATAAGGAAGAAAAAGCGAGATGCATAGAAATCGGAATGAATGAATACATTTCAAAGCCAATAAACATGAGTCTGCTTTTCGATAAAATACATGCATTAACTTATGCTATCATCACCCAACCACAAGAAGCGGACAATAATTTAAAAATAGAACGACTGCACATCAATTTAGACTACATAAAAAGTTTGAGTAGGGGAAATATACCATTTGAAATCAGGATTCTTGAAGTGTTTCTAGAGGAGCTACCTCCACAAGTGAGTGCATTGGCAGAAGCTATAGGCATTGCAGATTATGAACATGCTGCTAATCTTATCCACAAAATGAAATCATCTGTGAAGATGTTGGGTATTGATGATATGGCTGAGTTACTGGCATTAATGGAGATTGATTTAACTCAAGGGGAAATTAATCCATCTTTTGCAGAGCAGCATGCAGTCGTTGAAGATACGCTTAAGTTATCTTTTGAAGAGTTAAGAATAATTCTAGAAGATACACGTTCTAATATGCCTTGAATAAGAGCTAAAGCTACTCGAACACTATTGTAGCTCAAAGGGTAATTCTACACTGAATTCAGATCCAACTTTTGACGATGGAATAGTGCGAATTTTCAAGCTGCCGTTTAGTGATTTAATTAAATGATTGACTAGTAAAAGTCCAAAACCATAACCTTTTCGCCTTCCGTACCACTAGTTGTAGTACTATCATCCAATAGTATCTTGATCTATTCCTACCCCAGTGTCAGCAACTGTATTTTAAAGTTTTAAGAAAAGCCCATTGGTTTCTAATTCTAAATGCGCAACAGCATGTCCATCGACATATTATTGGCGGATATTTCGAACCAGATGTATTAAATGAGTGAGTGATTTAAATCGGGAAATAGCCAATCGTAAATCAAATTAGAATGCATACACCTTGTCAATATCAGCTACCGGTTTATAACCTTTCCGGTGACTATATATCCAGCATTAGGCGTCTTTAATGGTATAAATACCCATGCCATTGTAAATATTTATCCAAGTAGTTGATGTTTTGCTCTTTCTGCAAGCAAAGCCACCCACTTTTCATAAACGAACATACTTCAACAAAATCGTTGAAATCAAATGTTCTTACAAGTTTATTATTTCATTCAAAAATCTTGCAAATACATATATAAGAAAATTGAATATAATTTCACAAAGAATACTAAGACCAGCATTCGATAATTTTCATTTATATCAGCTCGTATTTAGAGCACTATTTAAAATATTGCAACTCCAACAAACAGTTTTGGAACAACTAACCTTCTTCAAATCAATTTTTTAACGTCCTTCCTGTTGAATCAATTGTGATTCAACTAAACATACTTAGCCGATAAATATGAGCCAGTTTTTCGACAAGGCTATATATTAATTTATTCCAGCATTGCTCAACAAGAAGAAGCAAAAAGGATCCAAAACTATTATAGTATGTCAATCTATACTAGATTACATAAAAGTTTAAATAAAGAGAAATATTGTTCAAATCAAAAAAAAACAGAGCATTTCCTTCATTTTTCTAGGTATTGTGCGTAACTTAAAGTTGATTTATACATAGCACATATTTAACACATAAATTATTAATTATACAATAAAAAACAATTATGTTTAATAATTAATTTATAATATAAAATTCAAAACAACTCATTTAACAACCATCGTTTATTTTAAAATAAGTTATTTAATAACAGCACATTTTTTATTCAATTTAAATAAAAGTTACTTCAAAATAATTAAAAAACAACATATAAAATATAAATAAATTTTCATATAAAACTAATAAATACTGTATATTATGAATACATCTAGACTTAAGTCCATTTTCAAAAAAAATAAATGCTCTGATTTAGGAGGGGTCAATATCGAAAAAAAAATATTGACAAGCAATCGTAATAGGCATTTAGGATCACACATTTTATTATTTGTTATTTTATTGCTTTTGAGCACTAAAGAGACTGATGCTCAAGTAAGCACCTTGACTTGCAATGTACCAGAACAGATGAATCTTGGTACACACAGCTCCATGACGGTTAGTAGTAACCCCGCCTTCTTTGTATTAACAGGGGGAATTTCAAATGAAGCAAACGCCATAAGTGCCTCTACATCAGACTTTGCGACGATTTCGACAGTAGTTGGTTTAGGGTCTTACTGGATTGCTGTAAAAGATGGTGCAGCTGGTGTAGGTGGTTACCCTGCCGGTACATTTGCAGGTTTTGAAGTATCGTCATCAAGTATAGTTAGTTTGCTTAGCGGTGTTTCACTTACTACATATTTAGGTGGCGTTGCACAAGAGACCGTTTCTTCTTCATCTCTTTTAGTTTCTTCTTCTTTACTTTCAAGTGGAAGCCGCGGTACAATTGGTTTCAAAACTACGCTAGCATTCGATGAAATTCGTTACACAATAAGTGGCGTTTCTCTGTTGAGTACAACTAATATTTATAATGCTGTTTTTGAAAAATTCTGTGCCGGAGCTACATTATCTTGCAACACGCCTACAACACTCACTAGTCCAAGTTACCCCGTTACGGTGGACATGAGTAATACTGGTACTGGAGGAGTAGTATGTGCGGGCTGTAGTGTTGCAAACCCAGACAATGTTGTAGATGCAGTTTCAACAAATTTTGCAACTATTACACTTACTGCTGGAGTATTGGCCACAGGTTCTATCGCAGTAATAGACAATATAACAACTTACCCTATAGGCACATTTGCAGGTTTCGACATTGAATCCAGTTCTTTATTAAGTGTAGGTGTATTGAGTAATCTTACAGTATCTACTTACAAAGCAGGGGTATTCCAAGAATCTTTTTCCGGATCCAGCCTCGTAAGTGCAGGCTCATCTGTACTTGCAGGATCTGGTCGTCAAATAGTTGGCTCCATAACCACCAAAACGTTTGACGAAGTAAAATTGACTGCAGCCAATACGGTGAGTATCTCATTAGGGGCAATCAATGTTTATGGTGTGGTTTTGGAAAAATTCTGTTCAGCACCACTTCCTAGTTGCAATACACTTACCAACATTACCAACACTACCTATCCTGTATATGTAGATGGTCAACAGACTGGGGTAAATTCAATTGCATGTGTAGCATGTAGTATCAATAATAGCCAAAATGTAGTAGATGGAACTAGTACTAGCGATTTCGCCAGTATTGTACTAACTACAGGTGTTGCTACAACCGCAAATTTTGCCGTTGCAAATGCACTAGATACATATCCTGCCAAAAGTTTTGCTGGGTTCGATATTGAAACGAATTCTGTCCTTTCGGCTTCTGTTATTAGCAGCGCAACAATAAGCCTGTATAATAATGGTACGCTTGTGCAAACAGGAACCGGCAATGCATTAATTGTAGGAGCAAGTACTACATTACTAGCCAGTACTACAAGACAAATAGTAGGTATTGTAGCTAATGTTGCATACGACGAGGTAAAAATTAGTTTTAACCAACTAGTAGGTGCAGATCTTGGTTCAATAAAAATATATAACGCAGTTTTGGAAAACACCTGTGCCGCAACAATCTTTTGTAATAGTACTTATTATCTTAACAGCCCAAATTTTCCAACTGTAATAGATGCTAACAAATCTGGAGTTACTGGTGCAGTATCAGCTGCAGTAACAATTGCAGACCCATGGAATGTAATAACGGCTAGCACTACAGATTTTTCTAGAATTACCAATACAGCTAGCGTAGCTTCTGTAGCCTCTATTGCTGTTGTGGATCCATTAACGACCTATCCAACGGGCACATTTGCAGGGTTTGTTATCAATACCGGTTCACCAATTTTAGCCACCGGACTTTTCCCTTCAATTACCATTAATACGTATTTAAATGGCACATTACAAGAATCGAAAGCTGGAACGTCAGGACTTCTGGACCTTACAGTATTATCGACTTTAATAGGCACTCCATCAGGCACAACATTTAATGTCGGTTTTTACACGACACTTCCATTTAACGAAATTCAAATTTCAATTTCATCATTGTTAGTAGTAGGCTTATTGGGTGGTTATGTGGATGTATATGGTGCCTTCATTGACACAAGATTTTCATCAACAAGTACTGCCTCTATTACTTGTTTAAAAACGTTTCCTGACATTAATGCAACATTCATAGGTGTACCGGTAAGCGGGAATATAAATACCAACGACATTGTTCCTACTGGCACGACATACGGAACACCGGTGGCGATGCTTACTAATCCGACGACAACCTTACCTTCAATAAATCCTGATGGTAGTTATACTTTTACACCTACTACTGCAGGTGTTTATCAGTTTAGCGTACCGGTATGTGTAGCAGGTAGTGTTACTCCTTGCCCAATGGAACTATTGACTATTACTGTTTTAGATAAGACTGTGGGAGCCACGAATCCACCTGTAGCTAATACCGATATAGCTGTTACAAAGAATAATTTTCCTGTAACAATTGTAGCCCTTAGCAATGATGCTATTGGTACTCCTGGCAGTAAATTAGATACAAGCAGCATCACCATTATAGACCTCAACGGTGCTACTGCTGGGAACACTGCAAAAGGTGGCACTGCTACTGTAAACACAACAACCGGTACCATTACATATACACCACCATTAGATTTCATTGGTGTGGACACTGTTCAATATCGCGTTTGTGACAATCAACCAACTCCTATGTGTGCTGTTGCTTATCAAGTTATTACTGTACTTGCTCCAGGTGCACCAAATACAACTTCCGCAGCGGATGATTATAAAGAAACGGTACAAGGTGTGCCTATAAGTAATAATGTACTTATTAATGATGTTGACCCAGAAGGCGACAGTCATAGTGTAACAGCACAATCTATTTCAGTTCCTGGTCAATATACATTTGTACTCAATACTGATGGTTCATATACATTTACTCCTGATGCATCTTTTACAGGCCCAGTAGCCTTTGTTTATCAAGTTTGTGACAATGGTACACCTGTTGCCTGTTCAAATGCAACCGCAAATTTCCTAGTGTCTCCTGCAAGCTTTCCTCTTCCTGTGACTTTGGTAAGTTTCAATGCAAAAATGGATGGATGTAATGCTGTTTTAAGTTGGAAATCTGCTATAGAAAATAATTTAAAATACTATACCCTTGAGTATAGCAGCAATGCAACAACTTGGCAAACTGTAGCTATAGTGTATGGTCTTGGAAATGGTAGCAATTACACTCAAAACCATATACCTGAAAATGGTAATGGCTATTATCGTTTGAAGATAACAAACAGCAATAACAGTTCTAACTACTCTAATGTAATTAAGATTACGAATACTTGCTCCAATACCAATATTGAGATTTACCCTAACCCGGCACAAAATCAATTGCAAATAATTTTGCGAGGAGTAAGTAGTATAAATAACTATGAGCTTTTTGATGCTTTTGGAAGAATAGTACTCAAAGGAAGTTTGCAGGCCAGTGGTGGTAATAAAATTGATATTAGCAGTATCAGAGCCGGAGTATATATGCTCAAGATAATCATGGATGAAAATGTGAGTACACAACCAATACATGTACTTAAATAATAAAATTCAGTTCTACTAAGCGTCCGAATGACGGAACAAAATATAAAAACGGAGAAGGGAGTTGCGATACACGTAACTCCCTTCTCCGTTTTATTAGTGCAATCACCAATTATAATCTAAAGGGTATCATACAACTTATCAATGACTGTAGCCAATTTACGATCCAATTCAGTAACAACATTTCCAGCATCATGCGTGCTTAAGTGTATGACCACTTCATTATAAGTATTAGTCCATGATGGGTGGTGGTTCATTTTTTCAGCGATTAATGCAACGCCGGTCATAAATGAGAATGCGGTAACAAAATCTGCAAACTTGAATGATCTTGTTAGTCGATTATTGTCTTCTTGCCACATAAGTCAGAGTTTAATCAAAAGTACACAAGTTTTATTGAATACATAGCTGAGCACGAACTTCCAGCTGCTCCCTAATATCGGGTAATGAATGATACAATTGCTCAAACGAATGAATCACAAAATATTTCTCTTGTAATATATCTGTCCTATAGCTAGTCGAAAGGATCGTTGCTACATCAAAAGGTTTATAAGTTGCCTGAGGACTCAAACAATGAAGTGTTTCTCCATTAGATGAAATAATACCTGCACCATATATTTTGAGCATAGTACCTTCTTGTATCAATCCATATTCAATCGTAAACCAATATAAACGACTCAATAATTTTATTATTTTCGGATGGTCGATAAATTTTAGGGCAATATCGCTGAGTCCTTTTAAAAAATTTACATAATCGCGATTACTCAATAGCGGCACATGAGCGAAGACATCATGAAACATGTCCGGCTCTTCAATATAATCCAGTTGTTGCATGCTACGCAGCCAGCAAGTAGTTGTAAATTTTTTTTGCGACAAATGTTCAAAGAATTCCCTTTCAGGACACAAGTTAGGCACAACAACCAATTTCCACCCAGTTAATGACTGCAATAGTTGGTTGACGACATTAAAATCAGGGATCACGTCATTGGCAAAATTAACTATATCAAGAGCTTTCAAATATTCACTTGAAGCACTTGGTTTTAATATTGCCATCTGGCGATCAAAAAGGATTTTCCAAACGGCAAAATCCTGAGTTGTGTAATTGCTATACACTTGCTGGGTTGGTCTTTGAATATTCATTGTTGAGATTGTAAAATAAATGGCATAAAAAAACCTGTTCTTTTCAGAACAGGTTGTAATTATTGCGTTAGAAATTTTTAGTTTTTCAACAATACATAACTGTTCCGTTGCCATGCAATGGATAAGAATAGTAGTATGTATTGATGTGCTTCACTTTGTAAAGATAGTAAAGAGATTAATTATTGCTTCGAGTTTATTTATTCAATATCAGGTTGTGGCGTATAGCGCAGATATGGTTTTACAATCCTCAAACCTTTAGTGAATTTCTTTTGTGCATCCTCTGTAGATATAGCAGGCACTACAATAACATCCTCTCCCGATTTCCAATCTGCCGGTGTAGCAACACTGTATTTTGAAGTAAGCTGTAGCGAATCAATAACACGTAATACTTCAACGAAATTGCGACCTGTCGATGCCGGATAAGTAATAATTAGTTTTACCTTTTTATCCGGTCCAATTATAAAAAGAGAACGAACAGTAAAGGTTTCAGATGCATTAGGATGTATCATATCATATAGCCCTGAGACTACCCTATTGTCATCAGCTATGATTGGAAAATCAACAGTTGTATGTTGCGTTTCATTGATGTCTCCTATCCAAGTTTGATGTTTAGCCAATGGATCAACGCTTACCGCCAATACTTTCACATTACGTCGTGCAAATTCATCTTTGAGTTGAGCAGTTCTCCCCAATTCAGTAGTACATACTGGAGTAAAATCTGCAGGATGAGAAAACAAAACACCCCAGCTATCACCAAGGTATTGATGAAAAGAAATTTCGCCAAGAGTAGTATTGGCTTTGAAATCCGGTGCGGCGTCGCCTAATCTTAATGACATAAAATTAATTTTTAAAAAAATGAGAATAAATTATTCAAAAATATTTTGCTATGCAAATATATCAGTCATTTATTATCCTACAAAATTAATGGGACAATAAATACTCATACATCATTTCAAACAGTTTTCATTTGCGTAATGAACTCAAACAGCAATTTCCAGATGGAAACAGCGTAGTTTATTATCAAATTATTACCAACTACTGCATCTTGGAGCTATCCTTATCTTTGCATCATTAATGCAAAAAATATTTCTCCTACTTTTTCTGACTTATTATAGCGTCGGCACTTTGTTTTTCCCAATGGGAGACATGTCCTATTTACAGGAACTTCCAAAGCGATACGAACAATGTCAAAAAGAAGATTGGGACTTAACACCGACCGATTTCATCATAGAACATTTACTGAACTTGGAAGAGGTCATTGAGTGCTTTGAAACGAAATCAACTAATACTTCAGAAAAAGACAAACCACATCAAGCCAACTTTAGCCATAATATTGCACCTTTTTTTTCCCTAAGTGTTGTACAACATAAAATAAACACTAAACCCAGTATCCAATTCTACAAAAAAATAAAATATCCAATAATGGATACAGCAAATGCAGCATCTAATTTTCTTTCTGACATCTTTCATCCTCCAACTGTTTAATAATCATTTATAAGCTTAATCATTACAACAATAACACTATTGTTGACAGGGATTTTATTATTTATTAAACACGCCAAATATGAAATTACAACTACTGCTATTGGTCTTGCTTTTGAGCATTTCCGCCAGCGCACAAAATAAAATACAGCTTTTAGACAAAAAAACAAAGTTGCCATTAGTAAATACAAGTGTCCTTTCCGATGAAAAAACAATTGGAAAAACGGACAGCCTCGGGTTTATTATATTCCTACAAAAACCAAATGCACAGCATATAGATATTGCTATTGCTGACTATCAGGAAAAATCAATTGATATGTCGTCAAATGATTCAATACAAATTGTATATCTTGACAAAGGCGAGGGAGAACTGGAAGAGGTGACCATTATTTCTTCTTCTCGAAATAATGAAAAGATGGAAAACAGCCCTTTAAAGATTGAAGTTTTAGGAAAAGAAGAACTCAGCGAAGAGGCAGGTATTAAACCCGGAAATATTGCCAGCATATTGGGCGATGTGAGCGGAGTGCAAATACAGCAATCATCTGCCACTTCAGGCAATAGCAATGTACGAATACAAGGGCTGGATGGTCGTTATACACAAATCCTTAGAGACGGAATGCCTTTATACGATGGATTTTCAGGCGGATTCGGGATCATGACTATTCCTCCATTGGATTTGCAACAGATCGAAATGGTGAAAGGTTCTGCATCTACACTTTATGGAGGAGGCGCTATTGGAGGATTAGTCAATCTGATTTCGAAGAAACCAACTCTTCAACAAGAAGCCGACGTTTTAATCAATTATACTACGCTTAAAGAATTTAATGTAAATGCTTATTTAGCCAAACGAAACAAAAAATGGGGATATACACTATTTACAGGCTATAACAATCAGCGCGCTGTTGATGTTGACAAGGATGGGTTGAGCGATTTACCAAACGCAAACAGTTTTATCATCCATCCTCGTCTATTTTATTATCCTTCCGAAAACACTATTATTATGCTGGGTTATACAGGGACATTTGACCAGCGTAAAGGAGGTGACATGAAAGTAATCGGCAATAGTAGTGATTCGTTACACCAATACTACGAGCACAATAAAACAGAGCGACATACCGGAGAATATTCAATCGAGCATTTCTATAGCAATAATAGCAAATTAACCGTCAAAGGGAATATGAGTAATTTTAATAGAAATACTGAAACCAACATTTATGAACTCAAAGGAAATCAAACTAGTTATTATTCAGAGGCTTCCTTATACAAACCATTTGGGAAAAGCAATCTGGTAGCTGGCATCAATATTGTTGGTGACGATTACAAAACCAAATCACCAGATAGTGCTACACTAAAATCCTATTCTAATTTTACTATAGGTGCATTTGCACAGTTTAGTTGGCACATAAAAGACAATACGATTCTTGAAACAGGGCTTAGGGCAGACCAACACAATACCTATGGAACTTTTGTATTGCCGCGCATTGCGTTGTTTCATCGTTTTTCCGAACAATGGGCTACCCGCTTAGGGTTTGGCATGGGTTACAAAGTACCCAATCCATTAATGCAACAGACTATTGAGTACAATATAATTGACATTTTGCCACTCAACAGCGGTCTAAAACCAGAAGTATCCTATGGTTATAATGCAGAAGTGAATTATAAAAAGGAATGGAACAACCACACCACTTTGTTTATTAATCAGGCATTTTTTCTGACGCAAGTAGATCATCCAATTGTTTTTGAAGAAGATGCTAACAATAAAATTTATTTGATCAATGAATCTAAGCCCCTACTAAGCATGGGTTCTGACACGTATATCAAATTAAAAATCAAGAGCTGGGAATTGTACGCCGGTTATACTTACACCGACACAAGAAGAACTTACCTATCCGCAAATACGTTCATACCCCTTACACCACGAAATAGAATGGCGTTTGTAGTAGTACGCGAAATTGAAAAAAAATGGCGTTTTGGACTAGAAGGTTCATTGATGGGTCATCAATATAGATATGATGGCACAACTACACCTTCTTATTTTTTCATGGCATTGATGCTGCAACGCAATTTGAATAAACATTTTTCTATAGTGCTCAATGGAGAAAATTTACTCGACTATAGGATGAGTAAAGTAGAACCTATTTATACAGGGTCGATTAGCAATCCAATGTTTAAGCCTTTGTGGGCTCCTATTGATGGGAGAGTAATTAACTTGTCTTTACGTTGGAAATTATAGAATAAAGAAACTAATTACTAAGTCAAAAACCTTCATAGGTCACTTCATAATTTTGTGACCTATGAAGGTTTTTTAATGTTCTTAATAATTGCTGAAATTATTATTGATTGATAAAAGTTGGATGAATCATATTGTCTAATGAATAGACTTCATCCCACTTAGCTTGTGTAATAAGTTTACGCTCCAACACAACTATATCATGGATGGATTTCCCTGTATCCAAGGCTTCTTTGGCAATAGATGCAGACATTTCGTAACCTAATATTGGATTGAGTGCCGTAACAATACCAATGCTGTTCATTACAAAGTTAGCCGACACCGTTGCGTTTGCGCTAATACCATTAATACATTTATCGACCAGCGTATTTACGGCATTGCTCATATATTGCAAAGCAGTGAACAAACTAAAAGTAATCACCGGTTCCATCACATTCAATTGCAGTTGCCCGGCTTCCGCAGCCATAGTAATAGTAAGGTCGATACCTACCACATAAAAAGCAGTTTGATTGACCACTTCGGGTATTACCGGATTGACCTTACCCGGCATGATGGATGAACCTGGTTGCATTTTCGGCAAATTAATTTCATTAAGCCCACAACGAGGACCCGAAGATAACAAGCGGAGGTCATTGCATATTTTAGATATCTTCAGCACACTGCGTTTGAGCACTCCTGATACCTGTACATAATCTCCGGTATCAGAAGACGCTTCAATCAGGTTTTCAGAAAGTGCTATATCAATGCCTGAAACTTCAGCAAGGTATTTTTGACAAAGAGCCGCATAACCATCGGGTGTATTGATTCCTGTACCAATAGCAGTACCTCCCATATTTACAATTGTAATTAATTTTTGCGCTTCCTCCAGTCTTTTAATATCTTCTTTAATAGCACTAGCAAAACCATTAAATTCTTCGCCTAATGTCATCGGCACTGCATCCTGCAATTGTGTTCTACCCATTTTCAACACATTGCTGAATTCGGCTCCTTTTTTATTGAAAGCGATTTGCAGATTTTTTAATGCTTGCAGATAAACATCCATTTTGCGGTATAGCGCCAATCTAAATGCTGTAGGATAGGCATCATTAGTTGATTGGGAGCAATTGACATGATTATTAGGATGTAGAAATTCGTATTGACCTTTCTGATGACCCAAATATTCCAAACCAATATTGGCAATCACTTCATTGGCATTCATATTGATAGAAGTGCCTGCCCCACCCTGTATCAGGTCTGTAACAAACTGATCTTGGTAATGGCCGGCAATTAATTGATCACAAGCGAAGATGATGGCCTCCGCAATTTTACCATCCAAAATCCCACAATCCCGATTAGCCATTGCTGCCGCTTTTTTGACATAACCAAATGCTTGAATAAACAATGGTTGCGACGACATGACAATGCCCGTAATGCTAAAATTTTCTACTGCTCGGAGTGTTTGAACACCGTAATAAACGTTATCGGGAATTTCTTTTTCCCCTAAAAAATCGTGTTCTATTCTGCTTTGATTATTCATTGTAAGCATTTTTATTTACTTACAAAAGTGGGGATTTAAACCGACAGTTCGAATGTATTTTCTACAATAGACTACTCCTATTCAATTAAGTTCATGCTTTTAATGGAGACCAGAAAGAGTGATATTGCCAAATATGATGCCCAGTATTAAAATAAATATCAGATAAATACTAAGACGACCAGGTTATATACATCGACATTGCTTTTCTCTATATAGGCTAAGATAAAATAGTGCTTATTAGTATTGCAAAAAGCTTGCCTGGACATTATCTTCGTGTATTCTAACAAACTGTATTGTATGAACAAGGTTAACTACGCTATTGCATGTCTGTAAACAATATGGAAAGAAGGCTCGGGTTGGGGCAAGCCACAGCCATCAATATGATTGACATGGTAGGTATTGGACCTTTTATCACTTTACCTATGGTAATAGGGATGATGAATGGTCCTTATTTTTTGTATGCTTGGTTGGCGGGCGCATTTCTGTCCTTTATAGATGCCATGATATGGAGTGAGCTTGGAGCAGCATTTCCAAAGGCAGGTGGTTCTTATAATTTTCTCAAAGAAGCTTATGGCACTAATGGTGCAGGCAAACTGATGAGCTTTTTATTTGTTTGGCAAACCATGATACAAGCGCCATTAGTCATTGCATCTGCTGCGATTGGCTTTGCAGCCTATTTTTCTTATTTAGTACCGCTTACGCCGATTCTTGCTAAAACAGTAAGCGGAACAGTGGTCCTGCTTATTGTTATCTTATTGTACCGTAAAATAGAATCAATCGGGAAGATCGGTGTTTTTCTGTGGGCTGGCGTAATTCTGACCATGTTGTGGATCATTGGCGGCGGCATTGTTCACGGAAACTTCATACAACCAATCCTTCATATCAATGATGGACTCAAAATCAATTACGCGTTTGTAAGCGCCATTGGGTTTGCAAGTGTCAAAACTGTTTACAGTTATTTGGGCTATTATAATGTTTGCCATTTAGGTGGTGAAATAAAAAATCCTTCCAAAAATATTCCGCGCAGTATGTTTATTTCTATTGCAGGCATTTCAGTTTTGTATCTGCTCATGAATATAAGTGTGGTAAGTGTGATACCTTGGCATATAGCGAAAGACAGTCCATTTGTCATCAGCGAATTCATGAAACAGTTGGCAGGACAAACTGCGGCTACTATTGCTACCTGTCTTGTATTGTGGGTTGCATTCGCATCTGTTTTTTCGGCCACGCTAGGCTACAGCAGGGTACCATACGCAGCGGCGGCTGATGGTGCTTTCTTTAAAATATTTGCCAAACTGCATCCAACTAAGCATTTCCCGTACATCTCATTACTCTTTTTAGGAGCTATAGCATTTGTATTTAGTTTACTGTTTAAGCTCAGCGAAGTGATTAGTGCTATACTTGCCATGCGTATTTTAATTCAGTTTATTAGCCAGGGTATTGGTTTGATTTTACTTCGAAAAACAAGAAGCACCAATGACTTCCCCTACAAAATGCCATTATTCCCATTACCCATTTATCTTGCAATTGTCATGTGGCTAGGCATACTCATAGCCACAGGCAAACAAATGATGCTTGCAGGTCTCGCAGTCATTTCATTGGGTACTGTTGTCTATTTTATAAAAGCCAAGTTCAACAAAGAGTGGCCTTATACCAATATCGGCTAATTCAAACATTCCTACAACAAAAATCCCTTGAAGTAAATAACTCCAAGGGATTTTTAAATAAGGGTAATTTATTAATTCAGGAGCGCTTGCCCGAAGTCTGCAATAAGATCTTCAATGGTTTCTAAACCAATACTCATACGAATCAGCCCGTCAGTAATACCCGACTGCAAGCGATGTTCGCGGGGCACACCACAGTGTGTTGTAGATGCAGGATGTGATACAAGCGTATCGCAAGTACCTAACGACACAGCATTAGTGCAGACTTTTAATTTATTCATGAATGAAACGCAGGCATCAAATCCACCATTTAATTCAATACTCATAAGCCCTCCGAAATCCTTCATTTGTTTTTGGGCTATGGCATGATCAGGATGACTGACTAAACCTGGATAATTAACACGAGCAACTGTCGGATGCTGTTGCAGAAATTCTGCTACTTTTTGCGCATTACTACAATGTCTTTCCATACGTAAACTTAATGTACGCAGGCCATTGCTAAGTAAGAATGCATCGAAAGCATTGCTGTTGCCACCCAAAAGACGGTGCATTTTTTTCACATCGGTATTCATCCTACCAGCATCTTTACCAATTAGAATTCCTCCGATGGCAGTACCATGACCATTCAAAAACTTAGTGGTGGAATGGATTACAAAATCCACATCATATTTAAACGGTTGTTGCAACAATGGTGTAGAAAAGGTATTGTCCACACAAACAACTAAATTATTAGCCTTGCCTATTGCGCTCAATGCCTGAAGATCTATACACTGTAATGTAGGGTTAGCAGGTGTTTCCAAATACATCATTTTAATAGCAGCATCGGTTTTTATCAAATCACTTAGCTTACTATAATCGTGCATATCTACGATTATAGTGCCAATGCCTAGACTGGGTAACACTTTATCTATCATTTCTTGTGTACCACCATACAATGACGGATGTGAAATAATTTTGTCGCCTGCCTTAAGATTACTCAACAATAACGTAGTAATGGCAGCCATACCTGATGCATGTAAAATAGCATAAAGTTGCAAATCATTACCTGATGTATCCTTTAAACCGTAAGCTTCCAATAAGGCAATTTTACGTTCTACCTCTTCAATTGTTGGGTTACCAAAGCGTCCATAGATATAACCTTCTTCTTTGCCCGAGAAAACATTGACACCCTGTTCAACATTATCGAACGTATAGGTACTGGAAGCATATAATGGCGTAAGGTGCGCGCGATTGGCATCAGCAGTATGTCCACCATGTATGCAGGTGGTCTCTATTCCTAAACTCTTATTTTGTTGCATATTCCTTTATTGCGAAGGGCGATATTATTTAAGCGGTTCTTGAGCTGCTAATTGAAATTTACGCGTAGCATTGGTCATTGGACCATCAACTGGTTTACCATCTTTATCCACCAAAGTAAGTGCAACATGCGCTTTTCCCGTGCCCAAATTTTGGATGAACTGAGCTTGCCAGTTACTGATTGTTTCTTCTTTTTTCTGGCCATTAGTTTCATTCACTATTTCAGCTTTCACTTTATAATCATTACCTAATGTCGCGTTCCAAACATAAAAATCCAGCAACAGATTAGCCGTATCCTTTCCTACATAATCCCCTTTTGGACGGCTATAAAACAACATAGGTGTTTTTGGCTCTTCCAGTTTTTTCAAATTGCCTTTCTCATCTATTTTAAAATGGTAAACAACCGCAGCACCTTTACTTTTTACAGACTCATGATAAGAACGAGAAAGGAAACACATTAAATAATGTTCAGTATTATTAGGCAAAACAACATCGTGTTTGGGTTCATACAATGCAGCGTAAGGCGAGTTATCCATAATAAAGTGAATATGCTGCCCTTTGTCAGAGTTATTACACTGTTTGTTTCCGGCATCAGCTGTCTGACCTTTTAACTCGTAATTTTTTACAGCAAAGTCAAAAGACACTTTCGCAGAATCTTTGCCTTGGGCTATTGCTTTTACAGATTGTATGGCCAATTGAGCATTGGCAAACTCAGGTGAGCCTGCTACAGCCGTAAGTGCTACGGGTGGCAATACGGCTTTGGCAGTGGTTGTATCCGTATTTTTTGCTTCTTTATTACCACTTTGCTGGCAAGATGTATTCATCAGCAATAAACATGCTGTAGCAGCTGAGACTGTATAAAATGATAGTTTCATAAAAATTGTTTTTGGGATACCAAAGCTATGAAAGAAAAGCCAAAATAAGCGGCAAGTGGCCGATCGCCTTAAATAAATGTGTTTGAAACCATAGCTTTGCACAATAATTGAAAATCGACATGACACTTGCTGCACAACATATTACTATCGCTCAAAAATGGTTCGAAGCTTTCAATGAGCACGATTTAGAAAAACTATTGGCGCTGTACGACGAAAATGCTGCACATTATAGCCCGAAATTGAAGTTACGAAAACCCGAAACTAATGGATTGGTAACAGGCAAAAACAATTTAAGAGCTTGGTGGAAAGATTCTTTTGAGCGCTTACCCACTTTACGATATTACTATACTACACTTACTGCCGACGAGCATCGTGTATTTATGGAATATATCCGAAAAGTTGATGGAGAAGCAGATATGTTAGTGGCAGAAGCATTAGAGATTATTGATGGCTTAATCGTCGCTTCGAGGGTCTATCATGGCTAAATCATCACCTGCTTGTTACTCGTACCAATTGCTCATTCCACAACAAACAATATACTTATCTTTGCCACATGTCTGAATTGTTATTATACAACACTTATACACGCCAAAAAGAAATATTTGAATCGATAACACCTAACCATGTTGGTCTTTATGTCTGTGGTCCAACCGTTTCAGGAGAATCGCATTTAGGTCATGCACGTCCATATATTACGTTTGATGTAGTCAATCGTTATTTACAACACCTTGGTTACAAAGTGCGCTATGTGCGTAATATTACCGATGCCGGCCATTTCGAAGAAGAAGGTCGCGAGGCAGAAGATAAAATAGCTGGCAAAGCATTGCTTGAAAAGCTAGAACCAATGGAACTGGTGCACAAGTACACCGACCTGTTTCATTGGGGCATGCGTCTATTCAACTGTTTACCACCCAGCATAGAACCAACAGCCACAGGTCATGTTATCGAGCAGATATCGATGATAGAAGACATTATGGCCAAAGGCTATGCCTACGAAGTAAACGGCTCTGTATATTTTGACGTAAAGAAATATGCCAGTCAATATCCTTATGGTACACTTTCGGGCAGGAAGATTGAAGACATGCTCGAAACAACGCGCGAACTGGATGGACAGGACGAAAAAATAAACAAAGTCGATTTTGCTTTATGGAAAAATGCACCGCCTGAACATATTATGCGCTGGAAAAGCCCATGGGGCGAAGGTTTCCCGGGCTGGCATATTGAATGCTCTGCAATGAGCAGCAAATACTTGGGCGACACCTTTGATATACACGGTGGAGGTATGGATCTACAGTTTCCACACCACGAGAGTGAAATAGCGCAATCAACCATCGCGCATGGACATGGTCCTGCACGCTACTGGATGCACAACAATATGATTACCATCAATGGCAAAAAGATGGGTAAGAGCTACAATAATGTGATTAAACTAACCGAATTGTTTAGTGGTAATCATCCAATATTGGAGCAAGCCTACCACCCGATGGTGGTGCGTTTTAATATTTTACAAACACATTACCGCAGCACTTTAGATTTCAGCAACGACGCACTGCAAGGCTCAGAAAAGGCATTGCGCAGGCTATGGGAAGCTTATGAAGTGTTACAAAAATTAACCATACCGACTAATACCGAGGCTAAAGACGAGGTGCTTGACCAACAGGTTCATAGTTTTTGTACTGAATGTGCTGACTTTATGAATGACGATTTTAATACAGCAAAAGTCATTGCCAGTTTATTTGAATTAGCTCCTACTATCAATAGCATCAGAAGCGGGCAAATAGCGGCTAACGCATTGTCAGCAAGTACATTTACATTGCTAAAGTCAACTTTCAAAACCTACCTCGAAGATATTTTAGGATTGCAGGCATTGCAGGTGGAGCAAAGCAATAAACTCGACAAAGTACTTTCCGTATTGATTGATATTCGTAAAGACGCCAAATTAAGAAAAGACTTCGCCACATCCGACCAAATCCGCAATCGCCTGGCCGAATCCGGTGTGTTGTTGAAAGATGAAAAAGACGGAACAGTAAGTTATACGATCGAATAAAAAATTATGAGCAATATCAAGCGATTATTTCATTACATAGCCGACTATAAGGGAAGCATTTTTTTGTACTTTCTATGCAGTCTGCTGGCAGTTGTGTTCTCCTTATTTTCAATGGGTTCGCTTGGTCCGGTTTTGCAGGTATTATTTTTAGGGCAGGAAAAACCAAAGCCGAGTGCTCATCCGGATATTATTCAGCGACTCAATAGTTATATATTCCAATTAATAGAAACACAAGGAGCGGTACAGGCACTTGCGTTCATCTGTATTGCGGTAGTTATTTTTGTACTGCTCAAAAATCTGTTCCTTTATTTTTCGATATATATATTGGCGCCATTGCGCAATGCCATTTTGCGACGCTTACGTAACGAACTTTTTGTCAAAATCCTTTCTTTGCCGATCAGTTTTTTTACCGAAGAACGTAAAGGGGATATCATGTCTAAAATGACCAATGACATTAATGAAGTGGAGATATCGGTGATCAGTGTACTGGAAGTATTGATACGAGAGCCATTGACCATTATTATATTTTTGGGAACGATGATCTTTATCTCGCCCATGCTCTCCATATTCATTTTTATTTTCTTGCCCATAGCGGGAGTTGCCATAGGCTTAGTAAGTAAAACATTGCGCAAATCTTCCAATATGTCGCAGCAATATCTAGGTGAAATACTGGCAGTAATAGATGAAACGCTTACCGGTATGCGTGTGGTAAAAGCCTTTAATGCAGAACGTCACCAGCAATTGCGCTTCACCAAAATGAACAACGATCTGTTTCGTATCCGTAATAAAATATCGGCACGTAGAGAATTGGCTTCTCCGATGAGCGAAGTGATGGGCATTATTGTAGTGAGTATTATTTTATGGGTGGGCGGACGCATGGTATTGAACCACCAAGGCACACTTACAGGCTCCATGTTCATTACTTACCTCGCATTGTTTACCCAGATCATCAATCCATTCAAAAACCTTTCTTCTGCTTATTCGAACCTTAAAAAAGGCAGTGCGGCACTACAACGGATCGAAGACATTTTGCAAGTAGAATCAACGATTAAAGAACTACCGAATGCCAAACCCATCAACACTTTTGAGCATCAGATTGAATTGCGCAAAGTGCGTTTTGCTTATGGCGACAAAGTAATTTTAGACGACATCAATTTGATTATCCCCAAAGGAAAAACAATCGCATTGGTAGGTGCATCCGGCGCAGGTAAATCTACATTGGTGGACTTAATCCCCCGCTTTCACGATGTAACGAGTGGCAGCATATTATTGGATGGTGTTGATGTAAAAGAATACAAAATAGATAACTTGAGAAGATTGATGGGTGTAGTAAGTCAAGACCCTATTTTGTTCAATGACACCATATACAACAACATTACCCTCGGTACAGGCGGAGCTACCCAACAACAAATAGAAGATGCTGCTAAAGTAGCTAGTGCACACAATTTTATTATCCAAAAAGCAGAAGGCTACCAAACTACTGTTGGCGACAGAGGCACAAGGCTGAGTGGTGGGGAACGCCAACGGGTAACGATTGCCAGAGCGGTACTCAAAAATCCACCTATATTAATCCTTGATGAAGCCACCTCGTCGCTCGATACAGAAAGCGAACGAATGGTACAAGATGCTATCAATAAACTGATGCAGAACCGTACCTGTATTGTTATAGCCCACAGGCTTTCTACTGTGCGGAACGCTGATGAAATTATTGTACTGGAACAAGGAAAGATAATGGAACGTGGCACACACGATTCCTTACTACAACATGGCGGCTTGTATCGAAAACTGGTAGAAATGCAGGAGTTAAAGTAAATAGTACAGACTGAGGCATTCTTATTTCTGCCCAATAGTTGCTATTGCATTTTCAAGAGATTTTTCACTGTCGAAATACTTGGATTCAATTTGTGCCAATTTATTGCTGTCTTGAAGAACAGTATCAAGCGTTTGCTCTAGAAATGCGTAGTTAGTAAATGCCGTTTGTGTTTCTAGAATTCTGTTTAACCATTTCCACATATTCTGTTGACCAATTTCTTTTTCTATTGCGAGGAATATTATTGGTGCGTAATTATAAACGTACAAATCTCTATTATTATAATCGTTAGCAGACTTGACTCTAGCAAACGAGACGGTCTGAACATGACCAAGGTCATTTATTTTTTCACTTATCTTTTTCCGGTAAATCGAATCACTGATGAGTTCTTGCGTGATCTTTAAGGAAAGGTATTCAGAAAAACCCTCACTCATCATATCACCGAGTTCTGAGTTAAAACTCTTGTAAAAACCAAAATAATAATGCCCCAATTCATGAGCAACATACGGCTTGAACCAATCGCCATCGTTCTGATCCAAAAATTGCTTCAACCCATATTTTCCGTATCCGATATTAAAGATGCTGGGATAAGACACAAATAACCAAGCATTGTCTTTGGATGTCGGGGTCGTTTGTATGTATGTGATTGCCTTTTTGTAAGGCACCAGAAGCTTATCTTCATAATACTTTTTATAACTGTTTGTAACAGCACCAAACATTTTGATTTGTCCCTCATTCATGTCGGGGTTTAAGATATATGTTCCGTCAATATTTGCGGTTCTATAGTTGCCACAAAACATGCTTATTTCTAAAGGTGCATCGCTCTTGAAATGAGCTTTCGGGCCTTTGACCGGTAAACAGCCATTCACATATAATGTATTACAGTCGGGGCAATTAATCTCCAAGTCATACTTCAGCTTACTGATTGCTTTATCCTTTTTGATGTCGTAAAGGACAGGATACCAACAGCTCTGATTTCCGTCTGCCCTTACAGAGTAACCATTAAAAGCAAGATTACCCTTCCAGTCGTTTCTGCTGTATTCTTTTATCGTATCCAATATTACAGGATACATGCCTACATATCGAAACTGAATTGCTTTTGGTAAAAATTTACCTTTACCGGTATTATCAGAAAAATAATAAGCACTGCTCTCACCTGTTGACAAAGTATCCGTGAAAGATTTATCATAGCCAATAAGAAAACCTTTGTCAACGCTTCTGAAATAGCGCATATTCATGCCTGAATTTATTCTGATCACATAATCATTAATCCTAGGCACATTGCTTAAAATAAGATTGCACTCAATAGTACCTTTTGCAACGGATATATTTACTGTTCCTTTTAATACAGGAATATCATCCTGACCATAGGCGGATTGAAATAGCAAAAGGAGCAAAGCTGCGACGACTACAAAAAGTTTGTTCATTTTAAGCGTTATTTAAAAATGTAAAACGAGACTTTCAATAAATAATTACAACGTAACAGGAAATATAAAAATTGTCAGGTAGCTCAAAACACAAACAGATCATTAATTTTCCAATTTATATAAAAATTGTTTCAAAATGCATTTCGTCCATAAAATTTAATCTTGCCATCGTATTTAACGGAACAACTCAACTCCAATATTTCTTTAGCCTATCTTTGCAGCAATGAACCTGCAAGTACTGCTGGGCTTATACCAAAATGATATCCGCCTGAAACAATTGGCGGCCGCAATCTCATTGCCCAACCCCAAAATTCGCCTTTATCTCGACAACCTTCAAGGATCTTCTGTAAACTTCGTAGCAACTGCTGTCTGGCAGCTCACATCTACTGCTTTAGCCGGCGGTATGGAAGGAGCCAACCATGTATTTGTACTCAATGACCAGGAAGAAGCTGCTTATTTTCATAATGATTTAGAGCAACTGACCAAAGCTTTGGACATTTGTTATTTCCCGGACTCGTTCAAGAAATCAGGAGATTTCAAAGAACTCAACAGCAGCCATGTGATGCTACGTACCGAAGCTCTGACCAAGTTTTCTTCAGAAAGAAAAGGTGCCGTATTAGTGACTTATCCTGAGGCATTATTCGAGAAAGTAGTGAACCCCAAAACGCTTTCGGGTAATATGATCCACATAAAAGTGGGCGAAAATTTGAAGGTAGATGCACTGCTGCAACGCTTTACTGAACTGGGATTCAAACGGGAAGACTTTGCCTATGAGCCGGGACAATTTGCCATGCGCGGCGGCATTTTGGATATTTACTCTTTTGGCAACGAGCACCCTTACCGGATAGAATTATTTGGCAATGAAGTGGATAGCATACGTATTTTCAATCCCGAGACACAGTTATCCGAACGCAAGCTATTACAAGTTTCCATACTACCTAATGTAGAAACGAGGCTGGATGCGGAAGATAAAATATCCTTACTCGAATTTCTTCCTAGCAATACTGTTTTTTGGTTCAAAGATTTAGACTTCAGCATTGGGCGTTTGGGCAAAATGCATGATGACATGCCGGCTAAAATTGGAAATGGGAAAGTGGTTGTTGATCATGAAGAAGAGGTGATTAGACAGCTAAGTATAACCGATTTCGAAGATGTCGAAATATGGCTCGAGCAACTAAAGAAAAGACATCTTATTGAATGGCGTAATCATTCAATAGCAAAACATACCGGAGATACCGAAATAGTTACGTTACAATTTGCTACCGAAGAACAACCTATTTTCAACAGGCAATTTGATATGCTTATTGCCGACCTGAAAAAGAAGAGCACACAAAAATATACACCTTACATTTTTGCGGAAAATCCAAAGCAGCTCGAAAGGTTACACAGTATTTTTGAAGACCTCAATGCGGGCATCAATTTTGTACCTATCCCGAATGCCATTAGCAAAGGTTTTATTGACCACGAAAAAAATATCGTTTGTTATACCGATCACCAAATTTTTCAACGATACCATAAATACAAAGTAAAACAAGCCTACACAAAAGGCAAAGCTATATCATTAAAGGCCTTACGCGATTTACAACCAGGTGATTTTGTAAGCCATATTGATCATGGCGTTGGAAAGTATAGTGGCTTACAAAAAATAGAGGTAAATGGTAACATGCAAGAAGCCGTGCGTATTATCTACAAAGACAACGACGTGTTGTATGTAAATATCAACAGCCTCCACAAAATAAGTAAATACACCGGCAAAGAAGGCACCATTCCTAAAGTGCATAAACTAGGCAGTGACGTTTGGGAAAAACTAAAAACAAAAACAAAGAAGCAGGTAAAAGATATTGCCGCCGACTTGATTAAATTGTATGCCAAGCGTAAAGCATCGCAAGGATTTGCTCATACACCAGATAGTTATTTACAAACGGAACTGGAAGCTTCTTTTATTTACGAAGACACGCCTGACCAAAGTAAGGCAACGATAGATGTAAAACGGGACATGGAGCTACCATCACCTATGGACAGGCTGGTTTGTGGTGATGTTGGGTTTGGAAAAACAGAAGTTGCTATTCGCGCAGCATTTAAGTCTGTAGCAGATAATAAACAAGCTGCAATATTGGTACCAACTACCATACTCGCGTTCCAACATTATCAAACATTTAAAGAACGGCTCAAAGACTTCCCATGCACTGTCGATTATGTCAATCGCTTTAAATCTGCAAAAGAGAAAAAGGAAACTTTGCAACGGCTAGAAGAAGGCAAAGTAGATATTATCATTGGCACTCATGCTTTACTGGGTAAGGATATTAAATTCAAAGATCTTGGCTTATTGGTAATTGATGAGGAACAAAAATTTGGAGTAGCTGCAAAAGAAAAATTACGTGAACGAAGAGCGAATGTCGATACACTCACACTCACGGCAACACCTATACCTCGCACCCTGCAGTTCTCGCTTATGAATGCGCGTGACCTGAGTATTATCAATACACCACCACCCAACAGACAACCTGTACAAACAGAAGTAACTGTTTTTGACGACTACTTAATTCGCGATGCTATCTATTACGAAACAGAACGTGGTGGACAAGTCTATTTTATACACAACAGGGTACAAAGCTTACCCGAAATGGCCAATAGGCTAAAGGAATTATGTCCTGACTTGGAAATAGTAGTGGCTCATGGACAAATGGAAGGGCACCAATTAGAGAAAGCACTGCTCGATTTTATAAGTCATAAATATGATGTGCTTTGCTGTACCAACATTGTGGAAAGCGGTGTGGACATATCTAACGCCAACACCATTATTATTAACAACGCACACCAGTTTGGATTGAGTGATTTGCACCAATTGCGTGGACGTGTGGGGCGCAGCAATCGCAAAGCGTTTTGTTATTTATTAGCACCACCGATGAGCACCTTACCCAATGACAGCCGCAAGCGACTCCAAACGCTGGAACAGTTTACAGAGTTGGGCAGTGGCTTCCAGATTGCGATGCGCGATCTGGACATTCGTGGCGCAGGAAATATGCTGGGCGGCGAACAGAGCGGCTTTATTGCGGATATTGGATTTGAAATGTACCACAAGATATTAGATGAAGCGATCCGCGAATTGAAAAATACAGACTTCAAAGATGTATTTGCCGAAGAAATGGAACGCAAAATGGATTTTGTAAGCGACTGTACCATCGATACCGATCTGGAAATATTAATCCCAGACTCTTATGTAGAAAGTATTACAGAAAGACTATCCCTTTATACACAACTAGATAATGTAAATGATGATGCGGAGTTAGAAAAATACACACAAGAATTGATTGACCGCTTCGGCCCATTACCACGACAAGTAAAAGATTTACTCACCGCTATTCGCTGCCGACGCACGGCTAAGGAGCTAGGTTTTGAAAAACTAATTTTAAAGAACGAACAAATGCGCTTGTATTTTGTAAGTAATCCCGAATCGCCCTATTTCGAAAGTGATACTTTCAATAAAATAATGCAGCATATTCAAACACGTACGAATAATGCTCGACTGAAACAAGTGGGCAAAAACTTTATGCTGATTGTCGATAAAATGAAATCGATGAATGAGATTGAAGGTTTTCTGAATGCCATGCTTTAATGTGTATGTGATTGCCTTTATTGGCAATAGTTTATTTACAGGAATCAATTTAGCGCTACGGGCTTAAAAGCCAACATGGAAGCTACCGAATATACCAAAGGTTTTTTCTTTAGGCTCATTGGGCAATGCGGTAGGTGTAACACGCCATACAAAATCAATGCGGAATAATTGGAAAATATTATCTACCCCCGTTCCTAGTTCTACATAGGGATTGCCGTGCAGGGTATTAAAGGCAAAACCTTTGTCCATATTGAGTGCTTCATTTGCTTTAGTAAGACTACCCATTGCGGTTTTGAGTGTCCAGAACTGGCGAAACTTGGCCTTTTTTAAGAGTGGGATGTAATTGAACAGACCACCACCAATATTATGTTCAAACATCAGACCTATATACTGATCGCTAATAAACTCATATCTATTCATCATGCTAAAAGCATACTGATTATAGTAATAGTAATCATTACCAGGATGTATTTCAAGCAGCGGATAAGGTAGCGCTCCTCCAAAATATTTACCAGCGAAAAGATTGTATGAAATAGATCCCAGATGCGGTATTTTTATATAGTCTGATATATCAATGGAGAGCTTCTGATACTCGTATCCGCTATTCAGCACATTCTTTAACCCCGCCGCAAAACGGATAGATACAATCGGATATTTACTCCCCAAACTGTATCGAAGATAATTCCCGGACAAATACCGTTCTTTATATGCATAACGGAGCTTTATACTTACCTCTGCATTATTGACATGATCAGTAGGGAGTCCATTTTCATCTTTAAAAATAGTAGTTGACGGTAATGGAGTATAAGGAGTAAACTCTTTATACAGCGCAGTTATTTCATGACTAAATCCACTAAAATATTCTTTATAATGTTCAAAGCGCGCAGCTTTTACGAAAGCAAGTTTCCAGGGTAAATAGCTTTTACGAACAAAATTACTCAACAAATTATCGGAAGCCGCTTCGCTATAATAACTAAGGCTCCGATCGAGGTCGCTTGTATAAGATGCATAAATACGATGTCGTGGATTTCTGTTAATCAGCCAGAGTGCTGCAAGTTTATATTTGAATCGTTCATCTAAAGTACCATAAGCTAGGTATCCGTTCAAATAAAGATCTTTAAACAATTTGGGTGTTGTACCCATCGAAAATCGGAAGCGACGTCCTTCAAACGGATTGCTGTTGTACATAGACCAATAGGGGCCAAATTCAAACCAACCGACCTCTTTAGTGCCTTTCGCAAGAAATGAAATTGTATTTTTCGTTCTAATAAAAATGGGCATACTATTCAGACTATCGATAGTCATATAAATAGCCTTCTCATTTTTGTTGAGCGAATCGTGCCGTGCAGCATTCCAATAGTTGGCATCCTTATTACGCGCATCATCAGCTATAATAACATCTTGCTTAAGCGATTTATTATTCACCATATTAGTAACGCTGGTATCGTTTACTAAAACAGATTTATATGAAGTTGTTTTTCGGCCAATAAAACCTGGTAATTTTTTACCCCCATAAGGCACAGTAAAATCTGCAATAAATTTATCTTTTACATTAAACCAAAGGGAGTCTTTAATAGGAGCAAATTCCTGATAAAGACTCACTCTATTCACCAGATTAATATTGGCATTTTTCGATATATCCATACTAATCCGTTGTATCGCAAACATAGAATCAGCCACCCAAAAATCGCCAATAAAACAGTTTTCAGCCGCTCTCTTAGGAGCGAATTGCACGAGTAAAATCCTTTGACCATACGCATACTGCGTGTCTTTTATTTTGTACTTATAGTAGAATATGGCGTTGTTGTTAATTGGACTTACAAACTGCTTGTCGAATATGGGAATAAAATTATCATAGACATTGATGCTTTGATACATACCGCCCAAAAACTGCGTTACACTTTCATTCTTGATACCTTTTAACTGATTGGCCTTGATAAACTCTTTCATTTTTTTCGGGCTCCGCTGAAAGTAATAATCCGACAACGTTTCGGTAAGATAAATAGGTAAAAATGCTTTTTCTTCAGAAAGAGAGTCCACATTATTGTAGATGAAAGCAAAAGGTTTCATCATCGGTATTTTTTCAAACTGCTCCTTAGAAAGCCTTACCAAATCGAGTTCCAACTTGTTATATAATTCATATCTGTAGTTGACAAACTTGTCTGGATTATTCTCTCTTTTATGCTTAATTATATTTTTCACCAAAGTAATAGCAGGATCTTCACCTGGGTGCACAATTACTTCACGCAACATATTTTCACTGCGTAATAATTCTATATCAAAATTCTGAACAAATGCATTCTTATTGATAGGACGACTATAATCCTTGTATCCTTGTGCTCTTACACAAATACTATCACGAGGTGCTTGATTATATGTCAACGAAAAGCTACCATTCATTTCAGTTGGTACAGCTACTTGCGTACGAGGGAAATATACCATAGCAAAAGGAATACCTTCACCTGTATTACGATCCTTGATTGTTCCTTTTATTTCTAATCTGCCTGTTGATTTTTTGATGGTCTGTTCAAAAGAATCATTTTCCTTTTTCACAATTGTTGCAGTCCGCAAAAAAGAATCCACAAACTGCTGCATAATGGCATCTTCTTGTTTCCTCGATGGCTTTGATAAAATTTGTTTAGCTGATTTATTAAGCTCATTATCATATAGAATTGTTTTGAGCACAGCCGGAGCAGCAGCAGTATCTGCCACTTGCGCCTTGAGCGAAACGCTTAAAAACAAAACAGGTATAAATAAAACAAGCCTAATACAACTCATAAACCAAACTTTAATGGGCACATCTTTCCTTACCTGCAACGGGTAATGTTGCAAGTTATTGATTTTTATAACTAATGTTGAATTGTAAAAATTCAGAAAATAAGCGTCACAGAATTTACAGAGCAAATTATATGCCATTGATTATATACGACGGCAAACACAACTCAGACTTACAATATCTGTAAGCTATGACCACTCCATAATAATGCCAAAATGATTACCCCTACTATAATTCGATAAACACCAAAGACCTTAAAGCCGTGTTTACTAACAAATGAAATGAATGTTTTAATGGCTAAGATGGCGACAATAAAACCAACAATATTTCCAATAGCGAGCAATCCCCACTCTGATGCCGAAACTGAATGTCCGTCTTTATAAAAATCAAGCAACTTTTTAGCCGTAGCGGCAAACATTGTTGGAACTGCAAGAAAAAATGAAAATTCTGCCGCTGCCTTGCGTGTTAATTTTTGCTGCATTCCTCCAACTATAGTAGCCGCAGAGCGCGAAACACCAGGTATCATTGCCAAACATTGAAACAGCCCGATAATGAACGCACTGGGATATTTTACATTGTCGGCATTGTCTTCCGTGCTTTTATTAAATACTTTATCAATAAACAAGAGTACTATACCACCCAAAATAAGTGCAATAGCCACTGTTTGCGGGCTTTCCAACAATGCATCTATTTTCTTACTAAACAGCAATCCGAAAATCGCGGCCGGGATAAAAGCAACAACCAGCTTATAATAGAAATCAAGTGATTTCAAAAAACGTTTAAAATACAATACAACTACCGAAAGAATAGTCCCTAATTGTATGGCCACAGTAAATAATTTTACAAAATCGTCGGACTGAATACCCATAAGAGAGCTTCCGATAATCATGTGTCCTGTGGAAGATATGGGTAAAAACTCTGTAATACCTTCAATAATGCCAAGGATGATAGCCTGTAGTGTAGTCATAATGGAGCAGCCGAATAGCCAATTATCTGATTAAGGGATGTTTAAATATTTATGTGTTTGTAAAGATAATCGCCACTTGGGATTTTGTTGAATATACTCAATCATCATCGGTGTCATTTCTTCGCGCTTACTCCATTCGGGTTGCAGATAGAGCATGCAAGCTTCATTCATTTGGGCAGCGTATTCTTCTGCCCACTTAAAGTCTGATTTGTTGAACACAATTATTTTCAACTCATGCACAATAGCAAGGTTGGCTTCTATGGGCGCTTTGAATTTTTTGGGCGAAAGTGTTATCCAATCAATATTTCCAACGATTGGGTGTGCACCTGAGGTTTCAATATTGACAATAAACCCCTCATCATGCAAGCCTTTGCAAAGTGCAGTTAAATCATGCATTGCAGGTTCTCCTCCAGTTATTACGGCCAGCCTTCCTGGCCATTTAGATGCCTCAGCAACTATTTCTGCTACGGTCATTTGAGGATGTATCGCAGCATCCCAACTTTCTTTCACATCGCACCACACACAACCCACATCGCAACCGCCAAGGCGAATAAAATAAGCAGCACGCCCAGTATGGCAACCCTCGCCTTGCAGCGTATAGAAGTGCTCCATGACCGGGTATATGGTGGTATTCTGAATTTCCTGAATCAATGCCATTGGTAATTTTTAGTTGCTCAATGCTTTTTTGCCCTTAGCAGCCAAAAGTGTATTTTTCATAAGTCCGCAAATAGTCATTGGTCCCACACCCTTAGGCACCGGTGTTATAAAGCTGCATTTTTCAGCTACCTGATCAAAGTCCACATCACCGACCAGCCTGCTGCCACTTTTACGTGTAGCATCATCTATACGATTGATACCTACATCCAGTACTATTGCACCTTCCTTTACCATGTCTGCCGTTACAAATCGCGGGCGACCGATAGCCGCTACAATTACATCAGCTTGTAAGGTTAATTCTTTAAGATTTTTTGTTTTGCTATGTGCCAACGTTACTGTTGCATTCCCGGGATTTGTATTTCGGCTCATTAATATCGTCATGGGCGTACCAACTATATTACTTCGTCCGATAATAACACAATGTTTCCCAGTAACATCTATGCCATAGTGCTCCAGCATCATCATCATTCCATAGGGAGTTGCTGGCAAAAATGTGGGTTGTCCCAACATCATCTTCCCTTGTGAAATTGGATGAAAACCATCCACATCTTTAAGCGGATCGATCGCATTTATAATAGCATTCTCTTCAATGTGTTTAGGCAAAGGAAGTTGCACTAAAATACCATCAATACTTGCATCACTATTCAATTTATCAACTTCTATTAACAACAATTCTTCTGTTATTGAAGGCTCAAAACGAAGCAAAGTTGAACCAAAACCCAATTCTTCGCAGGTACGCACTTTACTACCAACATACGCTTCGCTGGCAGGGTTATTGCCCACCAATATTGCCGCCAAATGCGGTATCTTTCCGCCATTTACTTTCAATATATCTACTTCTGTTTTGAGTTGCGCCTTGATATGCGCCGAGACTGCTGTTCCGTCAAGTAATTGCATGGCGCAAAGATAATACAATTCAGTATTGGCTTATAGGTAAAAATCAGTTCTCGGACTGCAAATTGCCCATAAACATAAAGGCATACTAATATTTCAACCGAAAATGCTGCTTAATTAAAAAGTCGTTGCTAAAAAACAGCAACCCAATATCAAACAAATCAATCGACAAAGTAACTAAAGCATCATCACATAAAGATTGCCATGCAGCTGTATGCGCTTCGCTATCATGTATATTAGCAACAACAACAATACTATTATTATCTGCAAGGGCAAACAGCGTATAGGTGGGCTGCAACGCATTAAATACAAGCACCAAAGTGTGAAATGAACTAGATACAATTTCCATTCTCCCCGATTGAATAAAATACGTCGATTCTTTTTTATCGTCCAATAACATAAGTTTTTGACATACATAATAAGAGATCAACCGTTGAAGTAATGCTTTGTTTTTACGACTCAACAATGCCGGTAAAACAGCCTTTAGTGACTCATCGGTATCGGCACAAAATTTCTTATTCAATATTTGTTCTACAAAATCGAATACAAAAGGGGAATGCACGCCATGTCTATTAAGCGCATGGAGCTTATAAACAATTTTTTGTTTGAGTTTATATAATGACACGCGGATTAAGCTTTTCTTTTATACTGCTGAAAGGTAAAGTCAAAAGCATGTTTTTCATCTTGTGCGTGATGCTCTTCCCATATAAGCTCCCACTCGTTTACTGGTAGCTCTGGAAAAAATGCCGTGCCACCCTCCACTTGCGTATGCACACGCGTAAGAAATATCTGTTGTACAATAGGTAGTGCTTCTGCAAATACAATGCCTCCACCAATGATGCAGACTTCAGGAGTCGATGCCGTTTTCAAAAAATTAAGTGCCTCTATCAACGATCCGTACAACAATACTCCTTCGGGTAAAGCCACATTACTGCGCGACAAAACAATATTCAACCTTTTGGGCAATGGACGACCAAGGGATTCAAATGTTTTGCGCCCCATAAGCACCGGTTTTTCCAAAGTCTTTTGTTTGAAAAACTTCAAATCGTCTGGTAAATGCCAAGGCAGCTCATTATCAATACCTATTACATTATTTTCAGAAGCGGCCACTACTATTGTTGTCAGCATGTAAATACAGATTGGGCAACAAAGGTAATACTTTGATTGTAGCTTGTTATTTGTAGTGTTAAACGATTTTCGACTGTAAATATTTAGTATGTTTGAGCAAATAAAGTCATGCAAACAGAAAAGTTTCCATTTAGTATCCGAATAGCAGCTACATTATTGTCAATTGTATTGATTGGCATTATTATGTATTGGGGCAAAGGAATACTCATTCCTTTATTTTTTGCATTGCTGGCTGCATTTTTACTATTGCCTTTGTGTAATTGGCTAGAACACAAAAAAATCCCTCGTTCATTAGCTTCATTAATATGCATTTTATTACTCTTGATTATCCTAAGTTCTTGTGTCTATTTATTTTCATTGCAGCTCATCAACTTCTCCGAACTGCTCCCAATAATGCAAGAACAGATTCAAACCAACGTTGATGAGTTCCAAAAATGGATTACACACCACTATCATATCAATGGATCCGAGCAAATGGGCTATCTTAATAGAATTTCAGGGACTGCACTCAGCTCTGTAAGCAATTTTGCACAAGAACTATTATTACTATTTTCAGGAGCTGCGTTCTCAGTAGTATTCGTATTTATTTATGCTTATTTCATTTTGTACTACAGGAGCATTTTAAAACTATTTGCACTCAAACTATTCGATGAATTTTTTTATGACGATGTTGTCGATTTCATACATGAATCGAGACTAATCACACATAACTATATATTCGGGCTAATGTTGGAGATGTTGATTATGGCGAGTGTCAATTGTTTGGCATTAAGTCTTTTGGGTATCCCATATTTCATGATGATCGGATTAATTGCTGCTGTATTAAATATCATTCCGTACCTAGGTTTTTTTATAGCAATTGGCATAGCATTTATTATCACATTAAGTACAGGAGGCATGATTACATCTGTAGAAACTATTTTAGTAATGTGGCTAATACACATCCTTGATGCAAATATATTGATGCCTAGAATAGTTGGGGCAAGAGTTAAAATGAATGCACTTATCACCATACTAGCCGTACTTATGGGCAATATGATATGGGGTATCCCAGGCATGTTTTTATTTATTCCGCTGGTAGCAATAGTCAAAATATTACTACAACGAATAGATGGAATGGAAGCTTGGGTCATATTGATAGGAGAAGGAGAAAAAATCAGTAAAAAGAAACAAAAAAAATAATACACATTGTGTTCACGCGTATTAATCATTACATCTTTAAGCAGGCAGCATCTAGCATCTCTATAACCCCACTATGGAAGCTACTTTTGTGCTACAGTATTTGTATTGTAACAGTTAAAAATAGCATTGCACAATCCACTGCTGAACCTGGATTTGGAATGGAAATGAATATTATGGCTGGCAAGGTGGTTAAACATAGTGCGAAATTTACATTACCGATACCAAGCTTATCAGGCGCAGCAGAAGTCAATTTTCTTTGGAAAACTTATGGCAAAAAAGATTGGCAACGCCGCAGAAAATATCCCACTCTTGGTATTGGCATTGCCTATACTAATTACGGTAACGATAAAATATATGGCCAAAGTATTGGAATTTATCCAAACTTAGAATTACCGATATATCGTTCACCCAAACTGGAATGGACGATGCGCTTAGGTATGGGATTAGGTTATATCAGCAAAAGGTATAGCCGTACGGCACCAACTTGGGATACACTTAATGTAGCTATTGGCTCACATATCAACAACTATACACTGTTCACATCTGACCTGCGTTACAAGGTGAACAGTCATTGGAGCCTGCAAGCGGGCATTAACTTCTCGCACATGTCTGATGCGGCTTATCGAAAACCCAATCTAGGCATCAATTTAGTGGGCGCTCATATTGGCGTGCGCTATTTTCCCAATACATCAAATCCAAAAAGAACAACTACAACACCTATCAAACTACGTAACCGCTGGCTCATACAAGCACGGCAAGGAATTGCCATGACAAGCTCCGGATCCGGTGGTGGCCCTGTTTATCCAGTGTATTTATCATCATTGTACATGAGCAAAAGATACCATACTAACAATAAGTTTTTTGCCGGAGTAGATTATTCCTATCATCATGATATTTATGCTTTTCTAAAAAATTATGATCTTACACCAGGCAAGGAAAGGCAACAGTCCTGGAAGTCGGCGATCTTTGTCGGTAATGAATTTATTTTCGGACATGTAGGGCTTCTATTGCAGGTAGGCGTTTATACACATGAAGCATATTTGAAACTCGATCCTTATTACGAAAAATTTGGCATGAATTGGTATCTGCTTCAGCGTGAAAAAGGTTTCTTAAAGGAAATATTTATTGCAACATTGCTCAAAACGCACCTTACACAAGCTGAGCTAGCAGAACTTGGCTTAGGTATTGGCTTTTAGGAGGAAACAATATTCCCCAATGATAAAAAAAAGAATCACATTACTTTGTTCATCTTACCCTCCGGAAATAGGAGCGGCTTCCAGCCGTATGTTTCATCTGGCAAATATGCTCCAAACAAAAGGTCACAAAGTAACAGTCATTGCAGCAATGCCAAATTACCCCACCGGGAAAATATTTGAGGGTTATAAAAGAAAAATCTATCATCAGGAATACCAAAATGGTATATGTATATTTCGTAGTTGGCTTATACCTTCCAACGCTAAAAATCCAATAAAAAGGGGTTTAAGTATGCTTAGCTATGCCGTTTCATTATTTACGATAGCACTACCCAAAATATTATCATCCCATCCCGAAATAATTATAGTGAGTAGCCCTCCATTTGTGACAGGATATTTAGGCTCTATCATTGCAAAATTCACCAACGCAAAAATAGTATTAAACATCAGTGACCTTTGGCCGCTTTCCGCTTCTGAATTAGGGTTTATTGAAAAAAGTAATTTCTATAATTTTTTACAACGAAGAGAACATAGCATGTATCGGCGAGCAGATGCAATTTCTGTACAATCAAAAGAGATTCAAAAAAACATTGCATCTGTCATCCACAATAAAGAAATATTTCTCTATCGGAATTTACAACCTCCGATTGCACAAGCAGCAGCACAACGCCCCTCAGGGAATCGGAAGATTGTTTATGCCGGACTATTAGGAGTCGCGCAAGGTGTCTATGATATATGTGCAGCTATCAATTTCAAGCAATTAGGATGTGAATTACATATTTATGGCGCTGGTAATGAAAGAGAAAAAATTGAAACTTTTATTGCACAAAACATAGATAGAGGTATTTATTACCACGGATGGGTACCTGCTGATGAAATGACTCAATTGATGACCCAATATCACATCGTACTCATCCCTCTAAAAACGAGCATTTACGGAGCTGTACCCTCCAAAATATTTAATGCTATGGCAAATGGGTTGCCTATATTATTTAGCGGAAATGGTGAAGCTTCTGAAATTATAAAGCAATACCACATAGGGTTTACAAATCATGCAGGCGACTACTCCTCACTTAAAAAAAATATCGAACGAATGATTTTAATGGGGGATGCTGAATACACACAAATACGGAATAACTGCCTTCAATGTGCCGAAACCGAATTCAACAAATCTATCCAAGACAATGCATTTATCGATTTCTTGAATGCCATATAATTTCAAATATCCTTGCTAAAGAACAATAGTTAAGCCTAATTTTACAGCCTCAATTGTAATTACATCAATGAAAACTGTATTAATCATTGACGATGAAGAGAAATTGCGCAGCTTGCTCAGTCGCATACTTCATTCCGAAGGATTTGAAGTAATAGAAGCAGGTGACTGCAAGTCTGGCCTACGAAAAATGGAACAGCATAATGTCGATGCAATACTCTGTGATGTAAAACTTCCTGACGGGAATGGCGTGGATTTGATAGCAGCAATAAAAACAAAACACCCGCTTAGTGAAATTATCGTAATGACTGCATACGGCAATATATCCGATGGTGTCCAAGCAATGAAAAATGGTGCTTTCGATTATATTGTAAAAGGCGACGATAATGATAAAATAATTCCATTGCTGCATCGTGCCATAGAAAAAGCACAACTTCAAAAACGAATCAAAGAGTTAGAAAAAAAAGTAGGCGAAAAATACTCTTTCGATTCGATTGTAGGCAAATCAAAATCCATTATACAAGCTATCGATTTAGCCAAAAAAGTAGCACGTACAGACACTGCCGTTTTATTAACAGGTGAAACAGGTACTGGAAAAGAAGTTTTTGCACAAGCAATACATCAGGAAAGCAATCGATCCGGAAAAAATTTTGTGGCATTAAATTGCAGTACATTCAGTAAAGAAATCTTGGAAAGTGAGCTATTTGGCCATAAGCAAGGTGCATTTACCGGCGCTACTAAAGATCAAAAGGGCTTAATTGAAGAAGCCAATTGCGGTACTTTATTTTTAGATGAAATTGGAGAGCTCCCACTTGAGCTTCAAGCCAAATTATTACGGGTTCTGGAAACAAATGAGTTTATAAAAATTGGCGATACAAAAGCTTCCAAATCAAATTTCAGACTCATTGCCGCAACCAATAAGGATTTAAAAATAGAAAGCGAAGCACAACTGTTCCGATCCGATTTATACTTTCGACTCAATGT
Source organism: Bacteroidetes bacterium UBA1312 (assembly GCA_002307135.1). Taxonomy (GTDB): domain Bacteria; phylum Bacteroidota; class Bacteroidia; order Chitinophagales; family Chitinophagaceae; genus Rurimicrobium. The sequence goes on along the minus strand of DBTQ01000013.1, from coordinate 172,765 downwards.
ATTCCAAATCAATATTCCACCGCTCCGAGAAAGAGTAAAAGACATTGAACTTTTATTGAAACATTATGTTGGTCAATTTTCTGAGAAACTAAACAAAAAGCCATTCCATATTGATCCTGCATTTATAGAAAAATTGCAGCAATACCAGTGGCCAGGCAATATCCGTGAGCTAAAAAATGTAATAGAGCGTTGTATGATCATTGCCGACGATCATACGCTAACCACTAACCTGTTACCATTTGAGGTACAACATGATAACAAGGAGAATAGCAAAACATTGTCCGCATTCTCAATGGCGAGTATCGAAAAGTTGCATATTCAAAAAGTAATGAACTACACAAAAGGAAATAAAGCCGAAACAGCGCGCCTTTTAGAAATAGGCATTGCAACACTTTACCGAAAATTAGATGAATTCAATATCCAATAACGACATCTATCTATTTTGATAAAAACCTATCATTATGATAGGTTTTTTTATGCCCGCCATTTTCAGAAAAAATAGCACAATCCTTTACAGAAGCGAATTTCGAACAATAAATGCAATTATGGAAGCGATTTTGGTATAATAATAAAAGAAACAAAATTGATCTCTTATGAAACACAAAATCACTTCAGTTTATAAAAAAGCAGAGCGCTTTGCGAGTGTTACGAAATCGGCAATCATGAGTGGTAATATGAAGCGAACAGAAAAGTGTTTGCTTCTTGCAGAACAATTATTAATTTCAGGGAGTAATGAAACCAAAAACGCCATTTCCAATGTATATGTTTTTTCAGTTTCCTCTTTCATGGAGCTATATCATTTCAGCATATCCAAAATGTTTCCTCCTTCACTAAAAAGTGAATATCTCAAACAAGTATATGCACCTGGCATATAATTCAATTTTTAAACTATGATCAGCACTATTCTTTTAATCATGTTGGCTATTTTATTGTTTGTGATTTGTTTTAAGTCCATCCAATTTTTTGAAAAAATGTAAAGCTATGACCGCATTATTTATTTTATCGATTTCAGTTTTTGTTTACTTGGTTTATGTGCTCCTTAAACCCGAACAATTTTAATTATTATGAACACAGAATTACTAGGAATAATTTTCATGTTTGCTGCAACATTAATACTAGCAGTGCCATTAGGGAAATACACTGCTAAAATATTCAGCGGAGACAAAACTCTTTTAGACCCATTATTTCGACCAGTTGAACAGTTCTTTTACAAATTTAGTGGTATTGATGCGACTAAACAGATGAACTGGAAACAGCATTTGTATGCATTACTGAGCATCCACGTAATATGGTTCTTACTTTGCTTTTTTACACTAATATTCCAAGGATCCTTACCATTAAACCCAGACGGCAATCCTTCCATGTCGCCGGATCTTGCGTTCAACACTGCAATATCATTTTTAGTCAATTGTAATCTCCAACATTACTCTGGAGAAACAGGTGTTAGTTATCTATCACAGCTACTTCTAATGTTCTTACAATTTGTCTCTGCAGGTGCTGGCATGGCTGTATGCGCTATGGTATTTAATGCCATGAAAGAAAGACAAACAGAAGCTTTGGGCAATTTCTACAACTATTTTCTAAAAAGCTGCACTAGAATATTACTTCCATTATCCATTGTGGTAGCCATCATTTTGGTATTCAATGGCAGCCCAATGACCTTAGCCGGCAAAGCTTCTATCACTACACTGCAAGGTGATAGTGTACAGGTATCCAGAGGCCCTGTTGCTGCATTTGTGGCTATTAAACATATAGGTACAAATGGAGGTGGATTCTTTGGTGCAAATTCAGCTCATCCGCTGGAAAACCCCAATTATCGAACCAATATGGTAGAGATGATTGCACAAATGATTATTCCGTTCGCCATGATTTTTGCAATGGGTTTTTATCTTAAAAGAAGAAAGCTGGCGTGGAATATTTTTGGCGTAATGACCATAGGTTTTTTATTGCTCGTGATACCTACTGTCATTACGGAAATACACGGTAATCCGGCCATACATCAACTAGGTATCTCACAGCCCAATGGAGCCATGGAAGGGAAAGAAGTTCGATTCGGACCTGCAGCCTCCGGTTATTGGAGCATTGCCACAACCGTTATATCTACAGGATCAGTAAATAGTATGCACGACAGTGGTATGCCCTTATCCGGCACGATGCAATTATTAGCCATGATGACCAATTGCTTTTACGGAGGATGTGGTGTAGGCTTTTTAAATTATTATATTTTCATCATTCTTGCCGTATTCCTTTCCGGCTTAATGGTCGGTCGAACACCAGAATTTTTGGGAAAAAAAGTAGAGGCTCGCGAAGTAAAAATTGCTGCTTTTATTGCAATACTTCACCCGTTACTGATATTAGCAGGTACAGCGTTGGCCTCCTATTTCGCTGCTCATGATACAGCTATGGGCTATTGGTTTAATGGGAAAGCAACAGGTTGGCTTAACAACCCCAATAATCATGGCTTTTCTGAAATGCTTTATGAATACACATCAAGTGCTGCAAATAATGGTAGTGGATTTGAAGGATTAGGAGACAATAACCCTTTCTGGAATATCTCTACCGGTATCATATTGTTGCTCAGCAGGTTCATTCCAATAATTGGACCATTGGCTATTGCGGGTTTACTAGCACAGAAAAAACACATTCCGGATAGCGCAGGTACCCTAAAAACAGATAGCACCATATTTGGAGTGATGACGTTTGCTATTATTTTCATTATTGCAGCCTTGTCCTTCTTCCCTGCATTGGCATTGGGTCCTCTCGCTGAATATTTCAGCATGATATAATCTAAACGAAACTTATACAATGAAAAATAATAATACCGCTTTATTCGATACTCAGTTAATGAAAGGTGCTTTGAAAGAATCTTTCATAAAACTGAACCCAAAAATCATGTTTCGCAACCCTGTAATGTTTACAGTAGAAATAGGCACTACAGTAATGTTAGTGGTATGCATTGCCATATTATTGGGAGCGCAAAACCAGGGCAGCCTAGGCTACAATGTGATCATATTTACTATTTTATTTGCAACACTTTTATTCGCCAACTTTGCAGAAGCAATAGCAGAAGCTAGAGGAAAGGCACAGGCAGACAGCCTTCGCAAAACGAGAGCAGAAACACCGGCTAAAAAAATCCTTGTTGTTGGAGATGTGTACATGAATGAAATCCACATCGTGTCTTCATCCACGCTGGTAAAAGGCGATGTCTTTATTTGCGAACCTGGAGATATAATACCTACAGATGGTGAAATCGTAGAAGGCATTGCCACAATAGATGAAAGTGCCATTACAGGAGAATCTGCACCAGTCATTCGCGAATCCGGTGGCGATAAGAGCAGTGTAACAGGCGGAACAAAAGTTCTTTCTGACAAAATAAAAGTAAAAGTAACAACAGAACCAGGCGAAAGTTTTTTAGATAAAATGATTTCCTTAGTAGAAGGAGCAAGTCGCCAAAAAACACCTAATGAAATTGCCCTGACCATTCTGTTGGCCGCATTTACACTCATCTTTGTTATCGTATGTGTTACACTCAAACCATTTGCGGACTACGCACATGCCCCGATCACTATTGCTGCATTTATATCCTTATTTGTTTGCCTGATACCAACGACTATCGGAGGCTTATTATCCGCAATAGGTATTGCTGGAATGGACAGAGCTTTACGCGCCAACGTAATTACTAAATCAGGAAAAGCAGTAGAAACAGCAGGAGATATTGATGTATTACTCCTCGACAAAACAGGAACAATCACGATAGGAAATAGAAAAGCTACTAATTTCTATGCTGCGGAGGGGATCAATGTCAACGAATTTATAACAGCTGCTGTTTTGAGTTCATTAGCCGACGACACCCCAGAAGGTAAGAGTATAGTTGAATTAGCCGGCCCTGAAGTGGTCAAACATTTAAGCGTCGAAGGTGCCACACTTATAAAATTTACAGCAGAAACAAGAACAAGCGGCGTAAAACTACAAGATGGCACTGACATACGAAAAGGTGCAACTGACGCAGCAATGCGCATAGTAACATCGGCAGGCAATAGTTTCCCAGACGATGTTTTGAACAGAACAAAAACAATTGCAACAAACGGAGGCACGCCATTAGTCGTTATCAAAGACAAAATAGTATTAGGTGTAGTAGAATTACAAGACATTATTAAGACAGGGATTTTAGAACGTTTTGAACGGCTGCGTAAAATGGGTGTAAAAACCGTAATGGTAACTGGCGACAATCCCCTTACTGCCAAATTCATAGCTGAAAAAGCCGGGGTAGATGACTTTATCGCTGAAGCGAAGCCCGAAGACAAAATGAACTACATTAAAAAAGAACAACAAAGTGGCAAATTAGTAGCGATGATGGGTGACGGCACCAATGATGCTCCTGCACTAGCTCAGGCAGATGTTGGTGTAGCAATGAACAGTGGAACGCAAGCAGCCAAAGAAGCCGGCAATATGGTAGATTTAGACAATGATCCAACTAAATTGATAGAAATAGTAGAAATAGGCAAGCAACTATTAATGACCAGAGGCACATTGACTACATTCTCTATCGCCAATGATGTAGCTAAGTATTTTGCAATTGTTCCTGCGCTGTTTATCGCATCAATTCCTGCGCTAAAAGGTTTAAACATTATGAATTTACATAGCCCGGAAAGCGCCATTTTATCAGCCGTAATATTCAATGCTATTATCATACCAATATTAATTCCTCTAGCGCTAAAAGGCGTTGCATACAAACCCATTGGAGCAAGCGCCATATTACGCAGAAACCTATTGATATATGGCGTTGGGGGTTTGATTGTTCCATTTATTGGCATTAAATTAATCGACCTATTTGTTTCTTTATTCTTTTAAAACAATAAAAATGAAAAATACATTTTCAGCGTTAAAGCTCACCCTATTGTGTCTTATTTTCTTTTCTGTGTTATATCCATTAGCGATCATGGGCATTGCTCATTTTGCACCCAACAAAGGAGCAGGGGAAGTCATTACATTAAATGAGAAAGTAGTCGGATTTCAAAAAATAGGCCAATCATTTACAAAGGATAATTACTTTTGGGGCAGACCATCGGCTGTAGCGTATAATGCGGCAGGTAGTGGCGGTAGTAACAAAGGTGCAAATAATCCGGAGTATTTGAAAATAGTACAAGACAGAATTGATAGCTTTATGGCTCATAACCCTACGGTCAAAAAAGAAGATATTCCTGCAGAAATGGCAACTGCATCAGGCAGTGGACTCGACCCAAATATATCACCAATAGCAGCTCAAATACAAATCAATAGGATTGCAAAAGCAAGAAGCATTTCAGCAAATACGCTACAACAACTTATAGAAGCAAATATACAAAAACCATTACTAGGCATGTTTGGCCCGTCCACAGTAAATGTATTAGAGCTGAACTTAGCACTTGACAAAATCAAATAAACAATATAAAAACAATTATAGCAATGAAAAAACAATTACTAATGACAGCATTCTGCAGCTGCACATTATGGGCAAATGCACAACAAGAAACCAAGACTCCACTTTCTCAAACACCATTTGAAGGCATGGATCAGACTTGGCAAAACGGAGCAGACAGAAGAGATTCTGCCCTATTACAAACAAAATACTTTACCGGAAGCGTAATGATAGATGGTAACATTACTCACTCTTTCAACAACCCCAATGACAATACTGTAGTCGGTTCTACAGCATTAGCCCGTAACAATGAAATGCAAATTTCGAGTGCGAATTTTGGTGGCGACTTCAATTATAACAATGCACGCGCACGTATTATGTTACAGTTTGGCACTCGCTCAACTGTAGTTCCTCGCAATGATTTAAGCGCCTATCGCGGGCAATACGATTTATCAACTGCATATCGCTATTTGCCTGAAGCTTATGCCGGCTATCACTTCAATGTATGGCATGGCATCAATGTTGATGCAGGGATGTTCATGTCCTATATTGGTTTAAACTCTTACTACCAAACAGAAAACTGGGAATACCAGGCTTCTTTCACATCCGACAATACACCTTGGTTTTTTAATGGCATACGTGTACAAATGTTCCCAACTAATAAACTAAAAATAGAGGCTTGGTTAGTGAATGGATGGCAAAGCTATGGCTCATTCAATAGTATGCCCGGCTTCGGAGGAAACATTACTTACTGTCCAAATGAAAATGTAAAAATACTCTCTAATGATTATTATGGCGCCGATGCTGCCGGCATTCCTGGCAGGCATAGATTCCATTCCGACAATAGTTTATTGGTACGCTACTACAACAGACCCAATTCAAAAGGAATCAGCAGAATGGCATTTTCATTAACGGGCGACTTAGGCTTTGAAAGTGGCGCCGGAGTAGTGGCATTTGGGGGAGACGCAACTACTCCAGCACAAAATTTTATTAGTGGTATGTTCTATAATCGTATTTGGTTCAATAAAAACAAATTTGCCTGGACAATTGGTGGTGGTATAATGACAAACCCAGGACGCTATCTAGTACTCGCACCTACAGGTGACGCAAGCCCTTTCCCAAATCCAAGCAACCCTACACAAACGGCAGGCACACACCCATTTACTGAAAACCCGGGAGATAAATTTACAGGATGGGATTGTTCTACCAATTTCGACTGGATGCCTAATCAAAGTATTACATTTCGTGTTGAGTTAGTGCATCGCCAATCAGACGTACCCTACTTTGCAGGATCTGGAGGCGTTACATCTCCAAATGGCTATACAACTACACCGTTGCCCAGTACTTGGGCTCCAGATCTAGTAACTTCTGAAAACCGCGTAATTTTTGCGCTACTGTTCCGTCTATAATGAATGGCCTTGGAAAACGAAAAAGAAAATAACGTCAGACACTTCCTTGATTTAATACAAAAATCAAGAAGAGGAAAGTTTAAAATCTACATCGGCATGAGTGCCGGTGTAGGTAAAACTTTTCGAATGCTACAGGAAGCGCATACACTGTTGCATAATGGCATTGATGTTAAACTAGGATATATTGAAACGCACCAACGCAAAGAAACACAAGCACTAATAGACGGGCTACCTGTCATCCCAAGGAGAAAACTATTTTACAAAGGAAAAGAATTAGAAGAATTAGATGTGCAAGCGGTTATCAACTTACGACCAGAAATTGTAATCATTGATGAACTCGCTCATAGCAATATTGAAGGCAGTAAAAATGAAAAACGTTGGCAGGATGTTGTAGAAATTTTAGATGCAGGCATCAACGTAATCAGTGCTGTAAATATACAACACATAGAAAGCCTCAATAATGAAATAAAAAGAATAACCGGCATCGAAGTCAAAGAACGCATACCCGACAGTGTACTACAATTAGCAGACGAAGTCGTAAATATTGACCTCACTGCAGACGAGCTCATTAGCCGTTTAAAAGACGGGAAAATATATACCACTGATAAAATACCATTGGCATTAGCCAACTTCTTTAAGTCTGAACAAATATTACAACTCAGAGAATTGGCATTAAAAGAAGTAGCAAGCCAAGTAGAAAGAAAGGTTGAAATTGAAGTACCACAACAAGCTGCCATCAAACACGAAAAAATTCTAGCCTGCATCAGCAGTAATGAAAAAACTGCTAAAAATGTGATTCGAAAAACTGCACGTTTAGCCAGTTATTACAACAGCAAATGGAAAGTATTGTATGTACAAACGCACAAAGAAAGTAATGATAAAATACCATTAGATAAACAACGGCACCTCATTAATAACTTTAAACTGGCCACCGAATTAGGCGCAGAAATTGTTCGGGTAGAAAGCAATAATATTTCTAAAACAATATTAGACATTGCAGCACAAAAACAGATCACTACTATCTGCATTGGCAAACCCCATCTGAACTTATTCAGAGTTATTCTTTCCACCAGTATTTTTAATGAATTGCTGAAAAAACTCTCTTCTTCACATATTGACCTCGTAATTTTATCCTAATGAAAATAAGAACTAAACTTACGTTGGGTGTTGGCCTTTTGTTTATAATGATTATTCTACTATCATTAGTAGGAGCAAGGTATATCAATGCACTAAAAAATGACACGGAAAATATTTTAGTAGCCAACTACAATACGCTGGAATATTCCAGAAATATGATGTTGGCACTTGACGAAATTTCTGCCAAAAATGAAGCACTTGAAAAATTCGAAACCAATCTCAATAAACAACGAGAGAACATCACTGAATCAGGAGAGAAAGAGGTGACCGAACTACTAGCAGAACATTTCGTGGAGCTAAAAACTAACCCTGAGAATACAGAACTATACCCACTTATCCGCAAAGACATTTCTGAAATAATGAAATTGAATATGCAGGCTATTGAACGAAAGAGTAACGTGGCTAAAGAAACGGCGCATTCAGCTACTATATGGATAGCACTGACAGGCACGTTATGCTTCGTCATTGCCTTCTCATTACTCATTAATCTGCCCAACAATATTGCAAATCCTATCAAAGAACTTACAGATAGCATCAAACAGATAGCGGCTAAAAATTATAATCAACGCGTAAACTTTCAAAGCCATGACGAATTTGGCGAACTTGCTAAATCATTTAATGTGATGGCAGAAAAACTGGAAGAATACAACAACAGCAATCTGTACAAAATCCTGTTTGAAAAGAAACGTATCGAAACGCTCATCAACAATATGCAGGATCCGGTTATTGGACTAGACGAAAACAAAAAGGTATTATTTGTGAACGACGAAGCATTAAAAATATTGGCATTAAAAACAGAAGATCTCATCGGAAAATTTGTACAGGACATTGCTGTAACCAATGATCTTGTACGATTATTAATTCAAGATATTATAGTAGCAACACCAAGTACATCTTTACAAAAACCAATAAAAATTTACGCCAATAACAAGGAAAGCTATTTCGAAAAGGAAATCGTCAACATTGCTATTACACCTACCGGCGAACAGGAACAAAAACACATTGGCCATGTTATCGTTTTAAAAAACATTACCCCTTTCAAAGAATTAGATTTTGCGAAAACCAATTTCATTGCTACCGTTTCCCATGAATTAAAAACACCAATTTCCTCTATAAAAATGAGTGTACAATTACTGGAACATCAACAAACAGGAATAATCAACGAGGAGCAAAAGCAACTAATTGAGAGTATAAAAGAGGACAGCAACCGGTTACTAAAAATAACGGGAGAGCTACTCAATCTCTCACAAGTAGAAACAGGGAATATTCAGTTAAACATTCAGCAAAGCAACCCAATAGAAATACTACAGTACGCCATCGATGCCGTAAAAAATGCTGCAGAACAGAAACAAATAGAACTTAATGTACACAATACTGATCCTCTTCCACTCATAAAAGCAGATACCGAAAAAACAGCATGGGTACTCATTAATTTCCTAACCAACGCCATTCGATATGCTCCCGAACAAAGCATAATCACCGTATATATCAAACAAAACAAGGACAAGGTACTTTTCTCTGTGAAAGATGAAGGAAAAGGTATCGACAAGCGCTACCGAGACAAAATATTCGATCGCTATTTTCAAATACCCGGCAGCAACAAAACAGGAACTGGACTTGGATTGGCGATTAGCAAAGAATTTATTGAAGCACAAGGAGGACAAATTGGTGTAGAAACAGAAGTAGGCATGGGCAGCACATTCTACTTTACAATGCCCATATCATAAATGTGACTAACCAAACAAATAAGCAACATCATCTTCCGTCATATTTTTCACAAAACCTTCCTCTTCACTAATTAAATCTTCCGACAAGGATTTCTTCTTTTGTTGCAATTCAATAATTTTTTCTTCAATAGTATCTTTACAAATCATTTTATAAGCAAACACGCTTTTCGTCTGCCCAATACGATGCGTCCGATCAATAGCCTGTTGCTGCACTGCGTTGTTCCACCACGGATCTACTAAAAACACATAGTCCGCAGCCGTAAGTGTCAAACCTGCGTTTCCACTCTTTAAACTGATCAGAAAAACCCGAACATCATTATCTTCTTCTTGAAATTTCGACACCAATTCATTGCGCATGGCAATTGGCGTATCCCCATCGAAATGATAATAACTAATACGCTCCTCCTGACATTTAGCCGCAATCAGATGCAACATTCCTTTGAACTGAGAAAACACCAAAGCCTTATTACCTTTTAAACTACCCAATTCGTCCATAAGTACATCAACTTTTACAGATTCTTCGCTCTCTATCTCATCATCACGAAGTAATTGTGGCGAAGCACAAACTTGCCTCAACTTTTGTATGCCTTGCAAAATATTCAATTTACTTTTGGCAATCCCTCCATTTTTAATATCCAGAAAAATACTATCCCGAATACTATTCTTAATGGATTCATAAATACTCTTTTGTTCATCACCCATTTCGCACCATAACACCGACTCTGTTTTTTCAGGCAAGTCAGTTGCCACTTGCTTTTTGGTTCTTCTCAAAATAAAGGGTTCCGTCATTTGCTGCAGTGCATGAATCTTCTCTTTATCCTGATCTCGATCTATTGGATTAGCATATTCTTTTCTGAAAAATTCAGCACTACCAAATAATTCAGGAACCAAGAATTGTAATTGGGCATACAAATCGAACGTATTATTCATTATCGGTGTACCACTTAATGCAACCCTATTTTGAGCCTGTAATTGATAGACGGCCTTTGTAACCTGTGCCGAAGTATTTTTAATATTTTGACTCTCGTCAATTACTGCAACATTCCAATGTATCAGACCTAGTTCATCAATATCACTGCGAAGCGTACCATAACTACAAATCAGCACATCTGCTTCCTGCTCAAAAAAATCTTTGGTATTCCTTTGTTGCCCGTTATAAATAAAGCACTTAATATTGGGCGCAAACTTTTGCAATTCCTTTTGCCAGTTATAAATTAGAGATGCAGGACAAACTATTAAATGTTTTTTTGCTAACCCTTTATTTTGCTGATAGCCAATAAAACAAATAGTCTGTAGCGTCTTACCCAATCCCATATCATCTGCAAGGCAAGCTCCAGACCCCACTTCAGAAAGCAACACAAGCCATTCAAAACCCTTTTGTTGGTATGGACGCAAAGACGCATTGATATTATCCGGAACTTCATAAATATTTGCTGCAAGTGTTTGCCATTGCATCCATTTTTCACGCCATTCTTTAGGAACAATTGGTTGTAACGTATTTTTCGCTGCTCCTTGCTCCATACCCAACATAATCCATTGAGGGATCGCAATTACATTTTTCTTTATTTTTCCATGCTTAATAATTGCGCTGTATTGCGTCAGCCACTCTTCTGTAAATACACCAATAGAATTGTCCTTGAGTAAAATTGAATGTTGCTTCGCAAGCAATAATTTTTGCAATTCATTTAATGCTACCTCCTCCTTACCAAAACTAACAGTCAATTTTAAGTAAAGAGTTGAACCTTCTTGCTGGTCTATTCTCATCTCCGTATGCACAGAATATGGTGAATAGCGAAAATGACGCAACATATCCAATCCAACGATTTCCACATTGAGCTCCAATAATTGATGATATACTTTCAAAAACCATTGTTTCTTTTTAGCATCAGCAAAGGACAAATAGCAATACACATTTTGCTGTTTGGAAAAGTTAGGGTGCAGGGAACGCAATAAATTAAAAAATGATTCTTCAGCTTCCTGATCCCGATAAACGACATACAAATCTCCATTCCTCGTTGTTTCTTCAAACTCTTTCCATTTACCTTCCTGCAAAAAACCTTCATAATTCCAACGAGGAGTAAACATCAGATAGGATTCGCCAATCTCACTCAAGAAAATCGTATTGGTGGGAACGCATTTAATAACTGTTTTCGAAAATAAATTATTCCTATTAACTGCATATCGTTCTTCAAGCTTCAGTAATATTTTTTGCGACAACTCAGAAGCCGTATATCCTTGCAACTCCTTTTTTTTATCTTCAAGCCATACTAACGTCAGCCAGTCCTCATGACGCAAAATATAATAAACCTCCTCTACTGCTACAAGAAATTGATACCGCATGATGTCCTTTAAATTTACATCAATGTGGTCAATCCTCAACAGCATTTCCAATGTCAAACTACCATTATCATTACCCGAAATTGCAAAATGCAAAACAGGTTGCTCTGTAGATAAGGCGCAAAGTGAAATGCGAAAATTACCTGTTTCGGGATTTTTAATCCGATGATATACTTTAATCGACTCTTTATGTTCAAAAAGTTGCACACAACTTTCATTCAAATAACGCAGTGTAGCTCTTTGTACAAATATATGCTCAGGAATACCGGACTTTTCTTTTGCTCTCCGCTTCTTTATCTGGCTGATTTCAAATTTTATATCTTCGTCATTAAAACGAGAAAGCAGCTGTTGTAGTTCTGTCGGCAATTGCTTAAAATGCGTTTTTATTTCATGCTCACTCAATGGATAACGATCATAATCCATATATTTATCACGTCTCACCACATGCAACGACGTGAATATGCTAAACAAACTGAATATTTCGTGTGGTGTAAGTAATAATGCGGGTGTATTATTATTTTCTATTGCTGCCATAATGAACGGGCAAATTTAAGATGGTATAGATCAGCGAACGAAATTTTTAAAAACCCATAAAACTAAATTTCATAAAATAGATCAAACCAATAATTAAGAACCTTATAAAAGACAATCAATTTTAAAACCCTATAGCTTAATCTTCTTTTAGCAATAAATTGCAGATTACCATCATAATATATTTCCTTATTTGGCATACTTTCGTATAAAATTCTATTCCATGAAATTGAATTATATAATCCTACTATTCATGCTCTATTTTGTCGAAGGCTCAGCATACGCACAACCCTTCGATACCGTAAAAATAAAACAAGCTGACGGCTGGGCAATGATGCAAGTTGTTGGAAATAAAACAATTCTTGCCGAAGGATACTTGCACAATGATATTAAAGAAGGCACATGGAACAGTTACTGGGATACCGGGTTCCCTCAAGAAATTGCAAATTATCTGCATGGACAAAAACATGGATTACAACTTAAGACCGGACGAGATGGTTTCGTTGAATTGATGGAAACCTACAGTAAGGGTAAACTAAACGGGCCTTGGAGGAGCTACAATAAAGGCGCATTTATACTAGAGGAAGTATATTATACAGAAGGAAAAAAAAATGGCTCTTATACAAAATGGTATATCAATGGCAATAAACAAGAACAATGCCGTTACAACAATGACGAAAGGGATGGACAAGCCATCTGGTATTATGAAGATGGCAAAAAAGCGGCAGAATACAATTACAAAAAGGGAAAGCTTGACGGATCAGTAACTACATATAATAAACAAGAAGTAGTAGTGGAAATGGGGCAATATAGCAATGATGCTCAAACAGGTAACTGGAAAGAATTTTACGACAATGGCAATGTCAAAGCAGAAGGAAAATATTTGAATGGTGAAAAAAATGGCATTTGGCAATTGCATAAAGAAGATGGCACGCCAAAAGAAACAATAACATACACAAACGGAAAAATTAAAATCTAATATAAGCACATGGCACAATCAATATTAATAATAGACGACGAAAAAGCAATACGTAGTACGCTATTAGAAATTCTGACATTTGAAGGATATCAGGTAGATGATGCTGCCGATGGCGCAGAAGGCTTTCGCAAAATAATGGACAAAAGCTATGACTGTGTTATCTGCGATATTAAGATGCCAAAGATGGATGGTATAGAACTATTGGAGAAAGTATTGGAAGTAAAACCAGACATGCAAATCGTCATAATATCAGGTCATGCCAATATAGAAACTGCTGTAGAAGCCGTAAAAAAAGGAGCCTTCGATTTTATATCCAAACCACCAGACCTCAATCGTTTATTGATTACAATCCGCAATGCTATGGAGCGAAAATCCTTAGTAGTAGAAACCAAACAACTACGCAAAAAAGTTGAAAAAGTTTTAGATAGTGACATGATTGGCACATCAGAAGGCCTAAGTAAAATACGGGAAACATTAAAAAAGATAGCCCCAACTGAAGCACGGGTGTTAATAACCGGTGAAAACGGTGTCGGCAAAGAATTGGTTGCCCGTAACCTACATCGTCAAAGCAACAGAAGCAAAGGGCCTATGGTAGAGGTAAACTGCGCAGCCATACCATCTGAGCTCATCGAAAGTGAACTATTTGGGCATGAGAAAGGATCATTTACATCTGCCGTAAAAACAAGGATTGGTAGATTTGAACAAGCGAATGGTGGCACTCTTTTTCTGGATGAAATCGGAGACATGAGTCTCGATGCTCAGGCAAAAGTACTACGGGCATTACAGGAAGGAAAAATAACAAGAGTTGGTGGTGAAACAGAAATAAAAGTAGATGTACGTGTAATAGCTGCAACTAACAAAGACCTGATGAAAGAAGTAGAAGCGCGGAATTTTCGCTTAGATTTATATCATCGTCTTGGTGTCATCCTCATTCACGTACCGTCGCTCAACGACAGAAAAGAAGACATACCTATGTTGGTAGAACATTTTTTAGAAACCATTGCCAACGATTATAACCAACCAATAAAAGATATTGATAGTGCAGCAATACAGGCTTTGTCCAAACACAATTGGACCGGTAACATCCGCGAATTAAAAAATGTAGTTGAGCGCCTGATCATTTTATCCGACAAAAAAATAACGAAGAAAGACATTGAGACTTATATTTTTATGAAATAATTTCCAGCCAAGCTTATGGAATTGGAATAGTAGATTGTCTTCATCTTCTTACACAAAAAAAAGTAAAATGATATTCAAGAAAAAAATCGCATTCGTTTGTTTTGGTCTTTTATCCATACAAACACAAGCACAGAACAAACAAAAAGCAGACATTGATAAAGTAACTGTATTTCTGCATGGCGCAGAAATTGAAAGTTCTGCAAAAATGACTATACCTGCCGGCGAATCGGAAGTGCTATTTACCAACATTGCAGGTAATATTATGGAACAAAGCATTTCAGTTGGTGTAAATAATGGGGTGGTCGTACAATCCGCTACTGCACAAAATGATTACTTGGTTAATGAAAACATTTCTCCAAAAGCACAGATAATCAAGGACAGTATAGAATGGCTCAGTACACAAAAACAAACAATAGAAGACAAGAAATCCGTCTTGAATGAAGAATTGGCAGTAATACGTGAAAATAGAAAAGTCGCCGGACAAAACACAGGGCTTTCAGTCATTGAATTACAAAAGCTCTTAGACCTGATCAACGCGAAAATGAATGGTCTATTAGTGGATGGGCACGCATTTGACAAGCAAAGCAACAAAATATCAGAACGCATTAACTTACTCAATAAACAACTGGAAGAAGAACAAAAAAAAGATTTTCAACCCGGTGGTCAACTGGTCGTAAAATTCTATGCAACACAAGCCACCATAGCCAACGTAAGCATCAGCTATGTTACACCTAATGCCAGCTGGACTCCCAGTTACGACCTGCGTGTAGACAAAATAAATGCACCTGTCAAACTCGTGTACAAAGCCAACATCAACCAAAACTCAGGTGTAAAATGGAACAATGTAAAACTATCACTTTCTACTGGTAACCCCAACGAAGGCGCGGAAGCACCAGTGATGAATCCATGGTATTTGGCATTCTACCAACCCGAATTATACAAGGCAAAAATGAACAACAAAACCATGATGTTGAATGCCGCTCCTGCTGCGAGATTTGAAACAGCAAAAGATGAATCAGCATTAAGTGTTGGAGGTGCTCGTGCAGACAAAACCTCGTATTCCTTAGATGACTACGTACAAATAGACAACAGTGGCATCAATACAACATTTGACATTGCAATAAACCACACTATTCCTAGTGATGGGCAAAATCACTTAATCGCAGTGAAAGACTATGATTTACCTGCCACGTACCGCTACTATGTTGCACCAAAATTAGACAGAGATGCATTCTTACAAGCTCGCATCACTAATTGGGAAGACCTCAACCTGATGCCAGCCGCTACAAACATTTTCTACGAAGGAGCTTACGTAGGTCAAGGGTATATTGACATGCGCAATGTAAAAGACACCTTGAACCTGTCGCTGGGCAGAGACAAAAAAATAATCGTACGCAGAGAAAATGATAAAAATTACCGCTCGGTAAAAATGATTGGCACCAATGTACGCAAGACTTACGGATACACGATTAGCGTCCGTAATACTAAAAAGGAATCCGTCGATTTAGTCGTATTAGAACAATTCCCATTAAGCAACGACAAAGACATTTCAATTGAAGACAAAGAAGCCCCTGAAGCAAATATTAATGAGGAAACAGGTGCTGTAAAATGGGAACTCAATGCAAAACCCAATGAGTTAAAAACATTAAAACTCAACTACACGGTAAAGTATCCGAAAGATAAAACAATAAGTAATCTTTAAACTAAAGTACCCATAAAACAAGCGGCTAATTCTAATCAGATTAACCGCTTGTTTATTTTATGTACACCCTTTTTATATCGATCAAATTCATCGGATTGCTCGAAAAACCATGAACTTTATTTTGCGTAAAATGTAACAACTGATCATAGAATAAAGGCACCAATGGGGCATCAGATATAGCCAAACTATCCATTTTTCGATAAGCAAACCACCGAAGGCTATCCGGCATATTCATACTCGCATCATACAGCTTATCAAAGTTTTCATTTTTATAACGCGTATAATTGGGAGGTGCAGGAAAAGTACTCTTAAAAAACGCTAAATAGGTTTCTGCATCCGGGTAATCGGCAATCCATTGTGCACGAAAAAATAAAGCTTGAGACCGACTCATCTGTTGTTTAAGAATATTCGGTTGCATAATTTCTATCTTGGTTGGGATACCAACTTCCTGCAATTGGGTAGCCACAAAATTGACAATATCAGCATAATTTTCAGGCGTAAGAATAGTAAGCATTTGTAAACCCTTCCCATCCGGGAAGCCAGCTTCGCGAAGTAGTGCTGTAGCTTTCTGCGGATTATAATTGTATCCATAATTCATCACACTATCGAAGCCCGCAATCCCCGGCGGAGTAAACCCTCCGGTGGCTGGAATACCAATTCCATTCTTATAGTAGGTAATTATCTTTCTTCGATCAATAGCATAGTTAATAGCCTGACGCACTAGCTTGTACTTTATTGACGATTGCTGAAAAAGAGCACTGCTAGTATCTGTAAGAAAACCGAGATATTCTGTATTGAGATAACGGCTTTTACTGAGTTGGAATTTTTGCCGGTACTCCTGTTTCAAAACACCATTTTTTTGAAAGATCAAATCTTTAAATGAACCGTCAATACTATTAATAAAGTCAAGCCTCCCCTGCATAAACAACAAGAACTCTGTAGCCTTACTGTCATAAAAAGAGATCTGCACCGCATCCAGATAAGGCAATTTTCTATATGCCTTATCAAGCTCCCAATAAAGTTTATTTTTATGCAGCAACAATACATTTCCTTCATCCCAACTCTTAAATTGAAATGGGCCTGTACCACAAGGATGGCTTCTAAAATCCTTACCCCAATATTCTACCACCTCTTTGGGCACAACACTGCAATATGGCATACTCAACATGGCCAACATAGGCCGGAATGGATCTGTCAAATGAAGTATAAAAGTGCTATCGTCTTTTACTTCAAAAGGATTATTAACAGCAATATGCCCATTAAATATCCATGCCCCTGAAGACGCCGTTTGTGGCGCAACAAGTCTATAAAAACTGTAGGCTACATCTTGTGCAGTCATGAGCCGGGTTCTTCCATTCGGGAAAAGTGGATTCTCTTGAAAATAAACTTTGGTTTGCAAATGAAATGTATAAGAAAGCCCATCAGTGCTTATTACCCAACTCTTGGCAAGCGATGGTTTGAGTTGCAAATTTGTATCAGTTTCTACAAGTGTATTGTATAGCATGTGTGTAGTCCACATAATGTACAAATCTTTAGCATAAGCAGGATCTAAAGATTCTAAACTACCTCCCGAAAGATTAAGGTGGAATATTTGCTTACTTGAATTGTCGTTTATACCGTGCTTGCAAGACAGCAGCAAACACAGTGACAATACCCAACAAGAAGTAACAAATATCTTGAATTTCAATTCTTTAATTTAAGGTAATAAAACTATTAAGCGCGTTGTATTGGTTTTTTATAAACAGGGACGGTTGAACAAGGCTCCCCATACATTAAAGATTTGACAACAGGCTGTAGCTTATGTGTAATAGCAACATAGCCTTGCGCTGGGATAACCACATCGCCACAACCCTTTATTACCACTCGCTTATCTACATATTCAGCGATATTCAGCTGTTCAATATGTAATAACAACTCATAATTTTTCAACTCCTCTTTTGTGCCATAAAAAACAGTTGCCGCAACAGCCTGTAAATAAGACGCAGCCAACATATTAGCCCACATCGGAATAATCGCGTCTGCACTGCAATAAATATGAACCTTTTTACCCTCAAAAATTTTCCAGTCTTGTAGTTTCAACGCTTCGCGATAATCTTTCTCACGCAAAATCATTTCTCTAAACAAAAAAGGTTTTAGATCGAAGGTTTCAATACTTTCATCTGTAGGTATAAAAGTGGCAAGATCTAAAGACACAATTCCGCTTTCTGCTACTTTGTTTACTATGGTTTCCATTATCATCTTTTACTATTAAGCACAAAGTTAATATCTATATGGCAGAATCAGTATCAGCTTAGATAATGAAAGGATAGCTGTAAGTTTATTTTACTTTTGCAGAACAATCATTATTTCAATACATGAAGTTTTCACTTGAATTAGATATTGCAGCACTCGACAAACCCTTTACATATCATGACCAGATACTGCTCATTGGTTCTTGTTTTACAGAGCATATTAGTGACCGACTACAACAGCACAAATTCAATGTATTGAGTAATCCCAATGGCATCTTATTCAATCCGCAAAGTGTAGCACAGAGTATTGATAATTATATTGAAGCAAAACAATACTGCAAAGAAGATTTATTCCAACTCAACGAACTTTGGAATAGTTGGGATCACCACACACGTTTTTCAGACATCGACGCAAATGAAGCGCTAATTAAAATAAATAAGGCTCAGGAAGATGCTGCATCATTTATCCAAAACGCAGATTGGATCATCATTACACTTGGCTCCGCTTTTCAATATTTCCTAAAAGAAAATGGCAAAGCAGTTGCCAACAACCATAGGGCACCCAATCAATGGTTCGAAAAAAAATTATTAACCGTTGAAACGATCATTGCATCTTTAGCTCAAACATTAGAAAAACTTAGGACAAAAAACAATAAGGTAAACATATTGTTCACGATAAGCCCAGTACGCCATATCCGCGACGGCATAGTGGCCAACAATCGCAGTAAAGCGAGACTGATTGAAGCAGTTCATCAATTATGCGAACAGTATTCATTTATCCATTATTTCCCCGCTTACGAATTAATTATCGATGTACTTCGCGATTACCGGTTTTACGATATTGACTTTGTACACCCCAATTATATGGCAACTTCTTTTGTTTGGGAGCATTTCGTGAATGCCTGTATTGGCAGCGACACTACAATGTTAATGAAGGAAATAAATGAAATAGCGATAGCAAAATCTCACAGGACTCGATTCCCACAAACAGAAGCACACCAAGATTTTCGTAAAAAGTATGCTGCTAAAACAAAAATATTATTGGCTAAATATCCATTTCTTAATTTGCAGGAAGAATTGAATTATTTTACCACCAACCAAATTATTGGACAATAATAGTTTTCCTTCGAACAGTGTAAGCAGAGAAATAACCCAAAGCACCTCCGGTAACATTACTTGTCGGATTCGCAGGAGTTGAAGCGCCGCCATTTGCATTTGGAAGTGTATTAAAATAATCAAAAGTACTTTTGTCTATACAACGCATTTCAACAATACAAGTGTCATTGCCTTTAAACAAATCAGTACTACCATTTACATTAATAGGCCTCGAATTAACTTTCCCATCTGTCAGATTATCGTCCCAAGCATTAATGTCATTTTGCAGACTATCCCCAACTTGCACCGTGAATTGATAATAGTTTTTTTGACCAATAGGATCTGTAAAAACAGGGATAAATTGATTAAGTGTATTACCAAAGAAAGAAAACTTCTGTAAATACAAACTATCAAATGGTACTAAAGCAGGCATTGTACTGTTGGCATAGTACCAATTATTCTGAACCTTTACAGATAGCTTGTAACTGTGACCAATAACTCCAGCAATACTTTGTGTTTTATAAATACCAGGAGCACTCTCTTTCAAAGTATCAGTATAACCTGCATTATTATCTGTAATAAAAACAAGCGCACCTGTAACGGGCGAAAAATAAACATCAGCACTAAAATCAACCGTATTGCTAAGGCTTACGGTATAGGGTCCTGATTGATCTGTAATATACCCATCTATTACTACCTTGGGGCTTGCATTGTTTAAATCTATATTGATTATTTTTTTGCAGGCACTCAACAAAAACAATGCAAAGAAAATAAGAATGCTACTAAGTATTTTATTCATGAATAAGTGAATTAAAACTGTTTATCCTGTATTATTAACAACTAAAATATGATTCAAAATCAATAGCAATCTTGAGTCTATATCCATTCCGTATTTCGCGGATCATGTACTAAAATCATAAACGCACAAAAACACAAAAAATTATCTTCACACACTTAAATATCTCTATTTATTCTTACCACAATGCAAAGCTATGGCTTTTAATCACGCCATACCCAACATTTTCGCTATTGTATTTTTCTTAATTTTACGCCATGAATCTTGAAATACCATACCAAATACTCAATTATATAGACGGAGCATTTTCTGTTCCTCAAAACAATCAGTACCTCGACAATATTAATCCTGCAACAGGTGAAGTATATGGGCAAATCCCCAACAGTACACTTCCAGACATCGAACGAGCCGTATCTGCTGCCAAAGCGGCATTCCCAAACTGGAGTGAATCAACACCTGAACAACGATTCAGAGTGTTGAACCGTATTGCAGAACTAATAGAAGAAAATATAGACGCTTTTGCACTCGCCGAAACAAATGACAATGGTAAGCCACTGTGGCTAAGCAAAAGAGTAGATATACCAAGGGCTTCGGAAAATTTTCGATTCTTTGCAACAGGGCTTATGCACTTTGCAAGCGAAAGCCATAGTATGGGTGAGAAAGCAATAAACTACACCTTACGCAAACCAATTGGTGTGGTAGGCTGTATCTCTCCTTGGAATTTACCTTTATATCTTTTTACATGGAAAATAGTACCTGCATTGGCAGCAGGCAACTGTGTTGTTGCCAAACCAAGTGAGGTAACCCCAATGACCGCTTATTTGCTCAGTGTTATATGTCAAAAAGCCGGATTACCTGCCGGTGTCTTGAATATTATACACGGTAATGGTCCAAATTGTGGCAGCGAAATAGTGAAACACCCCGACATAAAAGCAATCTCTTTTACCGGAAGTACTCGCGCAGGCAAGGACATTGCGGCAATAGCCGCGCCAATGTTCAAAAAAATATCGCTCGAACTTGGCGGTAAAAACCCAAACATTATCTTCGACGACTGCAATTGGGAGAAAATGATGCGCACAACTGTACAATCCTCTTTTGCAAATCAAGGTCAAATTTGTCTCTGCGGCAGCAGAATTCTCATACATGAAGCTGTTTATGAAAAATTCAAAACAGAATTCATCGCTCGGGTCAAAGAACTTACCGTGGGCGATCCGCTCGATACCAATAGCAAACAAGGTGCTATTGTCAGCAAATTACATTTTGACAAGGTAATGAGCTGCATTGCACTGGCACAACAGGAAGGTGGTAAAATATTGCTGGGTGGCAATTCTATTAAACCAGAAGGACGCTGTATAAATGGTTATTTTATAGAACCTACTATTATTGAAGGCCTCGGTGCTGATTGCCGCACTAATATGGAAGAAATATTTGGCCCTGTAGTAACGCTGCAATCATTCAAAACTGACGAAGAAGCGCTACAATTAGCCAACACGAGCGATTACGGACTTGCAGCTACCATTTGGACACAAGACATCAGCAGAGCTCAGAAAATGGCCTCTATGGTGCACAGTGGCATTATTTGGGTAAACTGTTGGTTGCTTCGTGATTTGCGTACTCCATTCGGAGGTTTCAAAAATTCAGGTGTTGGTCGGGAAGGCGGCTGGGAAGCTTTGAAATTTTTCACAGAACAAAAAAATGTTTGCATAGAATTGTAAATAGGGAGTCCAGTATCAGATGATAACGTGTGCTCAATAATGATTAAATAATTTTTCATGAACAAACTGCTTATCATATTTTATATCATCCTGCTAGCTTCCTGTAATAGCAGTAGTCGGATCGTTAAAGATTTATCTAGCAAAAATTACTCTTTAAAGTATTATGGAGACTGGTATGTAGATAGCCTAGAAAGCGATTTTGACAAAGAACACAGCTTTACTATTAATTCGCAAGAAGCCGATGCCTTTATTTCTTTCGATATTATTGACTATCCAGTAAAAGAAGTGGAATTATTAAAAGCAAAAATTGATCAGCATTTGAACCAAACCATTACTAATGCTACAGTTACCTCATTTGATACTTGGGGGAAGTACAAAGGAAAGGGTGCCAGAATAAAAGGGAATATCATGGGGTTAATGGAAGGCCAATTTATAATTTTCATTCACAGCGAAGCCAATCATTCTTTTGTAATGATGTCGCAAATATTAGACAACGACGAACAAAAATACAAAGCCAATCTGAACTTGATAGCAGACCAATTTCAACTAAAAAATTAAACTAATTGTACAAATATTTTTTCAGCATCCTCTTTACGAATACTTAAGTGATACCCAGCAATCTTTATGGCCATAGGATCTCCAAGTGGAGCAATCATTTCTATCCATACAGGCTCTCCAGGGATACAACCCATTTCCATAAGTGTTAATCGAAAATCGCCCTCTTCATGCTCTTTTATTAAAGCCCGACTTCCTGTTGGCAATTGTGAAAGTCGCATAACTTTACCCTCATTGATACTTTCTAACATCAAAGCAAAGTTATAGAAGATTCAATTTACTTTTACCTTCATTTTTCAAAAACAAGAAACGATGCCTGCACATTTTCACCAACACAATACTGTAGTAAAACTCAAAGACAAAAGAAAATTATCCGGTTATTTAGATGCTTTAGTACACTTGCACTTAGAGGGAATCAACAAAGTCAGCTTGAATTACATTTTCTGTGATGATGAACATTTATTAAGCATCAATCAACAATTCCTGAATCATGATACATTTACTGATATTATTACATTCGATCTCAGCGAATCTGAACAAGAATTGATTGGTGAAATTTATATAAGTGCCGACCGAGTAAAAGAAAATGCAAGTAAATTCAATACATCCTTCGAACATGAACTACATAGAGTCATATTTCATGGAGCGCTACATTTATGCGGCTTCAAAGACAAGAAACCGGCCGATAAAAAAGAAATGACCAAACAAGAAAATGCCTGTTTGGTCAATTATTTAGGAGTATAAATCAAATTATATAGAACCTAGTTGCTAAAGCGTGTTATTAATTATTTTTAAATGGAGCAATTAGTTGAAATTCAGGAATACTAACCGTTATCAATTTTTGCGTAAATAAATCTTCCATAGTATAAGAACCATACATTTTACCCATGTCACTACTTAGGTTGCAGGATGATACGTATTGATAATTATCTCCAGGCTCTATAGTAGGCTGCTGGCCAACTACACCTTCTCCCTCCACCTCTCTATACTCCCCATTGCTATCCACTATAAACCAATGACGCCGCCGCAATTTTACAGGTACAGATCCCAAGTTTTCAATCGTAATACGATAAGCAAACAAATATTCAGAAGCTAGCGGTTTGCTTTGAGCAGATTGATAAAAAGTCTCTACCACCACATTCACATCGTTCGTTACTTTTTGTACCATATCATTAAGCATTTTTGTAAATGTAAGGATAAATTTGAAAGCCAAAACGCTAAATTAATTCATTAATTACCTCCTGTACCAAAGTCGATTCGTAACCTTTCTGTATAAGGTATCGATAGAGCTTTGATTTTAGGACAAACTCATTCTTTTCTCCTTTGAGTTCCAATAACTTTCGCTCACACAATTTCCTCAAAGTGTCCCAATACTCTGTTTCATCTATCTCTTTAAGTGCCTTTTTAATGCAGTATTCCGAAATCTGATCTTGTTTGAGTTCATAAACAATTTTAATTTTCCCCCAAAGCTTTATTCTGAATTTTCCGCGAGCAAAATTTTGAGCATAACGCTCTTCATTAATTAGCCCCGAGTCAATTAATTCAGCCATTAATTGTCCTACATCTTCACTATTAGCACCATTATCATATAATTTATTACGAACCTCTTTTTGGCATCGTTCTTGATAATTACAATATCTATATATAAGTGTTCTCAAATCCATTTGACCGATCAAATTTCGTTAAATATTCCGCAGCAACAACACATTCAAACAAGTGTATTTATTTGTATTTCAATAAGTACAACCAATATAATACTAAAAAGTAAAAATATTTGATCAGAAAGCGTATCAATTAATTAACTTCGCCGCTCAATTTTTAAACCCAGATTGTTGGCAAAAGCACAGCAACTCATTTTAAATTTAAAAACAAAAAAAAAACGAATGGCCACTGTAACACGTGAAAGTATCGGAACATTACACGAAAAAATAAATGTAAAAGTAAGCAAAGAAGATTTCATGCCTTCGTTTGAAAAGGCATTGAGAAACTATGCAAAGAATGCAAATGTACCTGGCTTCCGCAAAGGAATGGTACCTGCTGGAATGGTAAAAAAAATGTATGGGCAATCGGTTTTTAATGAAGAAATCATCCGTAGCGCCAGCTCTAAATTGGAAGATTATTTGCGTGAAGAAAAATTAGCAATCTTCGCCAAACCAATGTTGATGGCAAGCGAAGCTCCCGTTCAATTGAATATGGATGCACCTGTTGATGTGGACTTCTCATTTGAAATAGGAGTAAAGCCAACATTTGACATCCCTGCACTCAACGGCAATAAAACAATTACAAAATACAGCATTGAGGTTTCTGACAAAATGGTGGACGACGAAGTTGCCCGAATCGCACTACGTTACGGGCAGCCTGAAGATAAAGACACTATAGAGAAAAAAGACGACATCATTTACTGCACTTTTGAACTTTGCAATAATGAAGGTCATATAGTAGAAGGGACTGAAAAAATTGAAGATACTGCAATGATTGAAAAATATCCTGCTCAACTTCAAGAAATGCTAATGGGTAAAAAAGCAGGAGATCATCTTGTTATCCGACCAATTGACATCTGTAACGACGATGAGTTAGCAAACTTTTTGAAAGAT
Organism: Bacteroidetes bacterium UBA1312; assembly: GCA_002307135.1. Taxonomy (GTDB): domain Bacteria; phylum Bacteroidota; class Bacteroidia; order Chitinophagales; family Chitinophagaceae; genus Rurimicrobium. Next base: position 147,380 of record DBTQ01000013.1, on the reverse strand, counting down.
CCACTAAAAAAAGATGTTTCAGCTGCTGATTATTATTTCAAATTAACTATTACAAAAGTAGCTCTGTTAATCCCTGCAGAACTTAATGAAACACTATTTGCACAAGTATTTCAAGGCGCAGATGTTAAAGACGAAGCTACATTCAAAAATCTAATCAGTGTAGAGCTGGGCCGCGAATATGGCAGAATCACACATGAACGTGCGAACAACGAAATCTACGAAACATTAGTTCATGAAACGCCATTTGAAATACCTGTAACATTCTTGAAACGCTGGCTTAAAGAAGGTCAAGAAAAACTAAAAACAGACGCAGAAGTAGAAAAAGAATTTCCGAGCTTCGAACATCAATTACGTTGGACACTAATTTCGGACAAATTGATTGTGGAAAACAAAATCAACGTAAGCCTAGATGAAGTAAATGCAGATATCAAAGCACGCGTATTAGCCTATTTCGGCATAGCTGCGGGAGAGGAAGCACCTTGGATGGAAGGATATATGCAAAAAATTGCAAAAGACGAAAAAACGTTAAACGAAACATACCAACGTATCATGTTCGATCGTTTGTTCCAATTCCTTCAAGAAAAATTCAATGTAACCGAACAATCAATTTCAGAAGAGAATTTCTTCAAATTGCAAGATCCACATGCAGCGCATCACCACCATCATCATCATGCGCATTAAAAATTGCAAATAAAATACTGTAATAAAGCCACAACAATTATTAGTTGTGGCTTTATTTATTATGTTCCTTATGTATTTCGTATAATATCTATGGTTATCCTCAATGCTATTACCCCAATAAAATGGGTATTATCTAGTCAATCAATTATCTAATTATCTATTTCTCTTACCTTTACGCCCATGTCAGCTATAGAACTTACCAACCCAGATTTTGACTTGGCTGTAAACTTTGTGAACCAAACGGGCAAGCCACTTTTCCTCACTGGTAAAGCCGGTACCGGTAAGACTACTTTTTTGAAATACATTCGAGAAAATTGTTCTAAAAAATTAGCAGTAGTAGCACCAACAGGCGTTGCTGCAATTAATGCCGGAGGAGTAACGATGCACTCTTTTTTCCAGTTACCATTTGGTCCATATATAGCAGACTACAGAAGCGGTTGGGGAGCCCCAAACATGGAACTATCCAACAGACATACCTTACTCAAAAATCTGCGGCTCAGTAATAATAAGCGAGAACTTATCCAATCACTGGAACTACTTATAATAGACGAAGTATCCATGCTTCGAGCAGATATGCTTGACGCTATTGATACAGTACTACGGCATGTTAGAAAGAGATATGACATAGCATTTGGTGGTGTACAAGTATTGTATATCGGAGACCTGTTTCAACTACCACCAGTAGTCAGCAGAGAAGAATGGCAGTTGCTAAATGCGCATTACAAAAGTCCATTCTTTTTTGATGCACAAGTATTACAAAATGAACCTCCCGTATATATTGAGCTCAAGAAAATATATCGTCAAAAAGATGCCGAATTTATAAGTGTCCTCAATAGTATTCGCAATAATGTTGCAGATGCTGAAGACATCAAAATATTAGATCGTCGCTATAACCCTGCATTTAGCCCTAAAGAAGCCGAGCGCTATATTATACTTACCTCACACAATGCCAAGGCAGACATCGTCAACAAAACAGAATTAGAAAAACTGAATAGTCGATTGCATGTTTTTGAAGGTGTAACTAAAGGCGATTTTGGAGAAAAGGTAGCACCTGTGGACAAACACATGCTCCTCAAAGAAGGAGCCCAAATAATGTTCGTAAAAAATGACAAAGGCGAAACACGACGTTATTATAATGGAAAAATTGGTACAATATCCAAAATAGAATTAGATAAAATTTGGGTACGTTTTGAAGGAGAGCAAGATGTATTGGAACTCGCGAAAGAAACCTGGCGTAATATCAATTATAAATATAATCAGGAGAATGATGAAATAGAGGAAGAAGAAATTGGTTCTTTTTCGCAATACCCTATTAGACTGGCCTGGGCTATTACCATCCACAAAAGTCAAGGATTAACCTTTGAAAGGGCAATAGTAGATGCTGCCGCCTCTTTTGCTCCAGGTCAAGTATATGTCGCACTTAGCCGGCTTACTTCACTTGAGGGGCTGATACTTCATTCACGCATCAACACGTCACAGGTAATGACCGACCAACGTGTTGTAAATTATACAAATAGAGCAATAGCAGCTACATCAGATTTAGATAACATACTTAAAGCCGAACAGCGTGCATTTGCTGGAGTATCGTTGCTAGAAAGCTTCGAATTTGAAAAATTAGTTGAAGCATTTCAAGAAAACTGTACAGGCTTTGCAAAAGCAACCATACCAGAAAAAGAAAATGCTGCCATCATCGCAAAAAAAATGTTAGATGCAGTACAGCAAATGCAAACAGTAGCCAATAAATTTGAAAAACAAGTATTGCATTTATTACAAGAAGCTGAAAATACAGGCTACCATCTATTGCAAGAAAGGACAATTGCAGCTGCAGCATATTTTACAAAAGGACTAGATGAAGTAAACAATGCATTGTCAATACATATCGTTGCATGGAAATTAAAGCAACGCACAAAAAAGTACATCAAAAGTTTACAAGTCATACAACAACAATTATTGCGCAAAAAAACACAAATAGAACAAGCTGAAAAATTAGCTCAGGGTCTTAATAAAGGAACAGATATTGGAGCCTTATTGACAACGATTGCCGCAGATAAAAAAATGCATGCCCAGCAAGCAGAAACTGAAGAAGGGAATAGTACCGGCACCCCTAAAAAAGAAAAAGGCAGCAGTAACCGCATCAGTCTTGAATTATACAACGAAGGGAAAAGCATTAACGAAATCGCCGAAATACGTAGTATGGCAGTAAGTACCATAGAGGGGCATCTTACATCTTTTGTAGGAACAGGAGAAATTGATATATCCGTATTCGTATCAAAAGAACAACTATCTGTTATACTCAAAACAATACAAAAAATAGGCAATACAAACTCCGCATCAATCAAAGATGCACTTGGTTCAGATTTTACTTATGCACAAATAAGAGCCGCTTCTGTATATCATCAACGCCTCAATGATGAAGGTTAATAATGAATCAAGGAGCTCGCAACAAGAAAAATAATTAACTTTACTTTTGTTTTTAAAAAATATCATTACCTTTAAACTCTATTTTTAGCACCCAATACAGTATGAAAAAATTATTACTCTTTGTTGCAATTCTTTTATCATTTGCATCTTGCACCAAAACAAATACAGCAGATGTAGCAAATGATGTCTTGCGGAACGGAAAATGGAAAATAACTGCATACACAGCAAAATACAATTATCTAGGCACTGATATAGTTACAGATATTTATGCAAGCTTCCCAAATTGTAAGAGTGATGACTATATCACTTTCAGTGATGCATTTAATGGTGCTCAGTTTACATCTACAAAAAAATGTGGTGCAGAATCTGATCAATTACCATTTCAATGGAGCGTAAAAAACAACAACAAAACGCTTGTATTAAACAATGCTACATACACAATTGGGCAAGAATATATTGAAGCTACTATTACAAAAATCAGCTCACTAACATTTACGATATCTTATTCCCAAACAATTCAAACTTCACCTTCTATTGCGCCAACAGTGTATTACTACACGCAAACATTTACCAAATTCTAAACCGGGTCAATTATTTTGAAAAAACCACCGGTTTAAATACTGGTGGTTTTTTTGTGCCCAAATGAATTTGGCGAACAATCTTGACACTTACCATATAACACTTACTACTAAATAAGAAACACTTACATTTGCACATCTTTTTAAAAGAAGAAAAATGATACAAATTACATTCCCAGACGGCGCTCAACGCTCATATTCGAAAGGCAGCTCAGCAATAGACATCGCGAAATCCATAAGTGAAGGACTCGCACGAAAAGTACTTGCAGCAGAAGTGGACGGCGAAATAATTGATGCCATGCGACCAATCAATAACGATGCTCATTTAAAACTACTCACATGGGATGACAAAGGTGGCAAAAGTACTTTTTGGCATTCGTCAGCACACCTTTTAGCAGAAGCTATTGAGTCTATTTTCCCAGGCACCAAATTTGGAATTGGACCTGCAATAGACAATGGATTCTATTACGATATTGACCTTGGTGGTGCTGCTTTTGGAGAAGAAGAAATTGCCAAAATTGAAAAGAAAATGAAGGAATTGGCAGGACAAAAAAACCAATACCTCCGAAAAGAAGTGGCCAAAACCGACGCTATCGAATATTTTACCCAAAAAGAAGATCCTTATAAAATAGAATTGCTAGAGGGTTTAGAAGATGGCAAAATCACTTTCTATTCACAAGGTGCATTCACTGATTTATGCCGTGGTCCACACATACCCAATACCGGCTTTATAAAAGCTATTAAACTGACCAATATTGCAGGTGCTTACTGGCGCGGCAATGAAAAAAACAAAATGCTTACTCGAGTGTATGGTATTACCTACCCTTCACAAAAAGAATTAGACGACTATTTGCTATTACTTGAAGAAGCAAAAAAACGCGACCATCGTAAGCTGGGGAAAGAATTAGAACTATTTACTTTCTCTGAAAAAGTAGGCAGTGGCTTACCCTTATGGCTACCTAAAGGTGCAATGCTTCGTGAGCGCTTACAACAGTTCTTGCAAAAAGCACAAATAGAAAGTGGCTACCTTCCTGTTATCACACCCCATATTGGCAGTAAACAATTGTATGTCACTTCTGGGCATTGGGACAAATATGGCAAAGACTCTTTCCGTCCCATTACTACACCCAACGAAGGTGAAGAGTTTATGCTCAAACCAATGAATTGTCCACATCATTGCGAAATTTACAAATCATCACCACGATCATACAAAGATCTTCCATTACGCTTGGCAGAATTTGGCACGGTTTATCGCTATGAGCAAAGTGGCGAATTACATGGTTTAACTCGAGTACGAGGATTTACACAGGACGACGCGCATTTATTCTGCCGTCCAGAACAAGTAAAAGAAGAATTTAAAAAGGTAATTGACCTAGTGATGTATGTATTCACATCACTGGACTTTCATGATTTCACAGCACAAATTTCACTACGTGATCAAGAAGATCGTAGTAAATACATCGGATCTGAAGAGAACTGGTTAATTGCTGAAAATTCCATTATTGAAGCTGCTGCCGAAAAAGGATTAAATACTGTTGTAGAGTATGGAGAAGCTGCTTTCTATGGACCTAAATTGGACTTCATGGTGAAAGATGCACTAGGAAGAAGCTGGCAATTGGGGACTATTCAAGTTGACTACAACCTTCCAGAACGTTTTGAATTAGAGTATGTAGATGCAGACAATACTAAGAAGCGTCCAGTAATGATCCACCGTGCACCATTTGGTTCTATGGAGCGCTTTACGGCCGTTCTTTTAGAACATTGTGCAGGAAATTTTCCTGTTTGGCTAGCACCAGAACAAGTAAAAGTATTACCTATTAGTGATAAGTTTGGTGACTATGCATTAGAAGTTGTAAAACTGCTAAAAGCCGCCGATATCAGAGCATCTGTAGATGACAGACAAGAGAAAATAGGCAAAAAAATACGCGACACAGAACTCATGAAAACACCTTATATGTTGATTGTAGGTGAAAAAGAAATGAATGAACAGAAAGTAGCTGTGCGTAAACATGGCGAAGGAGACCAAGGAGTGATGCTGAATACAGAATTCGTAATATTTTTAACAAATATTATCAAGGAGCAAACTGCCGGCACAAAAAATTAGTATTAATAAAACAATTTACAATCATAAAAAACATTATTTTTGGCTTCATTTAAAAACCATTAATGCAAAAAAGACCTAAAGGAAGAGTACCATTTAGACCTAGAACGGTGCAAAATGAACACCGTCTAAACGATGAAATAACAGCGCAGGAAGTGCGACTGATAAGAGATGACGCTGAACCTATCGTTTGCTCACTGGCAGAAGCACTTCGAATGGCCGAAGAAAAAGAAGTGGATTTGGTAGAAATATCACCGAATGCGACTCCTCCCGTTTGTCGTATCATTGACTATAAAAAGTTTTTGTACGAAAAGAAAAAGAAAGACAAAGAACAGAAAGCGAAATCGAAACAATCTGAAATTAAGGAAATTCGTTTTACGCCTAATACAGATGATCATGACTTTGATTTTAAATCAAAACATGCTGAGAACTTCTTAAAAGATGGAGACAAAGTAAAATGCTATGTGCAATTTAAAGGACGTGCTATTATGTTCCAAGAACGTGGAGAATTACTTCTATTAAAATTTGCGGAACGCCTTGCTGATGTCGGCACATTAGAAAGTATGCCTAAAATGGAAGGAAGAAGAATGATTGCAATTTTCACTCCTAAGAAAAAGAAATAGTACTTAACTAATATTGTTACACGAAGAAGACCTGAACGTATTTATATGTTCAGGTCTTCTTCGTGTAATTTATATCGTAAATAAAAAACTAAATCACAACACACAAACTTTTGATAACCGCAGCTATTCGCACAGCATCAAATATTCTGGCTTCTGATGAACCAAGTTGTTTAACGGAATGCTCATGAGCCTTTACACAACGCTCACATCCATTTACAGCTGATATGGCAATACTCATCAATTCAAAAAATTCTTTCCCTAATACAGGATTCATCATGGTGCTCATCCGCATACCTGCCGGAGCATTTTCATAAAATGGCACTTCATGCACGAAGTGACGAAAACGGTATAAAATATTATTGGCAGCCATCAATGACGCACAAGCAAACACTTCTGCAATTTCCGCATCCGAAGCTCCTTCTTTTATCGCCAATGATTTAAATGCAATAGACAGCAGATTATTTCTTTCATTGGCAGCAACTGACAATGCTAGCAGAATAGCTTGTTTACGCTCTATATTAGTACCACTGAGCACATTAGCTACATTGAGCTTCATATCCTTTAAAAACCGGCTATCTACATGCTCCAATTGCAATAAGGCAACCGATTCATACGCCGCATCAATCCCCAAGTCTGAAAATAGATTTTGAATGGTTTCGTTTTGAATAGACATAATATGTTATTTTTAAATTAACTAGAAAGCCTGCCTGAAAAATAGGCAGGCTTTCCTAATAATATTTGATAAGATCATTAAGCTACTTCAGCAGCCAACTTATTAGATAAAGTTTCTTCTCCTTTAGTCCAGTTACATGGACACAATTCATCTGTTTGCAATGCATCCAATACTCGTAACACCTCTGCAACATTACGCCCCACACTTAAATCGTTGATATTAATCCAACGAACAATTCCTTCTGGATCAATAATAAAAGTAGCACGGTAAGCAATTTTTTCATCATCATCCGTTAGTATATTCAATGCTGCGGCTAATGATTTTGAAGTATCTGCTATCATTGGAAACTTAAGGTCACGCAAATCGCTATGATCTCTACGCCATGCAGCATGTACAAATTCACTATCAGTAGATGCACCTAAAAGCACAGTATCACGATCAGTAAAATTGCTATAATTCTTATTAAATTCGGCTATCTCTGTCGGACAAACAAATGTAAAATCTTTTGGCCACCAAAACATTACAGCCCACTGACCTTTGAATGTTTCATTACTGACATCCTGAAATTCTTTACCTTTTTCGATTGACACTACTGCCTTCTTTTTAAACTCAGGGAATTGGCTTCCGATAGTTACAATGTTGTTGTTCATGTTTTTTATTTTTTCAATTATTTTATAGCGCAAAGCTCACACAAAAAATCTATGCAGAAAAATCGTTGTGCTCCAAATTTATTTATATCGGGATAGCATAAACTAATAGAACCTATTTTTTTACAATTTGCTATAAAAAAAGTCGTGATGTACATCACGACTTTTTTATTATAATTCTTTAAGGTCTTATCTTATTAAGGTAACATTACCTGCTCTTGTAAATCGCTTTCCTGTATTACAGAAACCATCGGCTTCCCAAACATAAACACCATAAGGCGCTGCAACTCCATTAAACTTTCCATCCCATTGCTGCGAAGGGTCTGTAGTACTAAACATAAGTTGACCCCATCTATCAAATACTTTAAAATAGTTGAGCTTAACAATATTCTTATTCAACAGACCAAAATAATCATTACCACCAATATGATTTTCCGGAGTAAATGCATTTGGTAAATTCAAATCGTTGCAATCAATAAAAATAGTGACTGTATCTGAAGAAACACATCCACGATTATTAGTAACCGTTAAGTAATAAGTCACGTCGTAAAACGGGCTCGCAACAGGATTGGCCGACAATGGATTGTTTAAAAAATTAGTCGGATGCCAAGCATAAATAAAACTATCGCCTTCAGTAGACATTGGGCCACCAAGAACCGTTGTTGCACCATCATATATATGTCTATCAACACCAGCATCAGCTTTTACTTTACTTACATTTACTACTATCGGAGAATCTACAATACAACCATCTGGATATATTGCTATAGCATGATAAGCACGACTATAATCCGGCCACACTTTTGTAAACAAGGCATCAACAGTAGTAGAAGTATTAGTGATATTATAGTTTGGAGTCCATTTTAATGTGTCAGTACCGAATGCAATAACATAAAGATTTGCAGTATCCCCTTGACATACAAGCGTATCATCAACAATAGTAATCGCAGGAATTTGTTCCGCATGTATCAAATGACATTCCATCGAAGCATTCGGCAAACCTTCGTTCATAGACAAGAATACACTATAATCGCTGGGTTGATCATAAGAGAATGCAGGAGGGTATTTATTCGTAGAAGAACGAAGACTGCTATTAGTACAGTTTGTAAATCCTATACGACCAATTGAATTATCTGAATTCAATGCAAAAGCATATATATTATCTTGCTCACGAATAAAATGAGACAATGCTACTGTAGAATTAAGACCAGGTACAAATTCCCAGCTGATATCTGTAAATGTTAGTGAAGCTAGATCCGTAAAGGCCACTCTTACTAAATTATTTCTTGATGCACTAGTAATAAATGCATAATCAACACCGCATTCTTTTGCAAGAATTATACTTGTAGGGTAAAACAAACTGTCCGGATTCGGCGTTAAAACAGTCCCTACTGGAGATGCTGCAAGTGAGCTACCCATTGCAACTTCGACAAGCTTGTTTGTAGTGCCATTTGTAACGAATAAGTGCCAATTGCCATTCTTATCTTTAGTGGCCGCCATATCTGTGGCACCACTAAAAGCGCCGGAAGGATTACCTAAATCTACGGTATTGGGTGTATTAGAAATGTTAGTCCCAAAATCAAAACGAATTAACTTATCATCGGCCTGATTTGCTGCAAAACCATACCAGTATGGACCTTCTTTAGCAACGAAGATTCCTTTAGGAACATTGAGCAAGCCTCCGATATTACCCATATTTACACAATTAGGAATTTTAGAAAGAGTTGTTCCGAAATCCATACGAAATAATTGAGATGTTGCAGCTGTATAACCACTTACAACAAACATAACCCATTTGCCAGCATCATCCTTCAAAATAAACAAACTATTGGCTTCAACTGGAAGCGTTCCACTCAAATCACCAAGATTTGTATAAGTGGGTATATTTGACAATGAATTTCCATAATCAAGACGAATAAGCTGAGGAACTGAAGATGGAGGATTTAGATTAATCAAAAAACCATAATAGTTGCCATTATTGTCTTTGGCAATTTCAATATCATTTGCATTATTAACACCAAATGTTTTGCCCAAATTTGAACCATCAGGTTTATTCATCAAATAGCCGGAACAAAAGCTCCAATAATACGAAGATGCTGTTGTATCAAGAGGTTTCATGGTTATTGGCTGTCTAATACAAACAGTATCCGGAGCAATAAATGTTGATTGTGCTTGTAGTCCATTTAATTGAGCTACAATAAGCAAAACAGTAAGGATAAGGTATTTTCTCATACTATGTGGGTAATTTTTTTCTTAATTCTTGGCTGCTAATATTCTGCTAATGTAATAATTGCGCCAAAATTTTCATAATTATTAGCTATTTTTATTTTCTTTACGCTCAAAAACGGATATGATAAAGATATACATTAATCGTTCAAATCTATTGGAACTAGCGTTCACAGTATTGTCATTCGGGCTTTTCAGCACTTCTTCAGCAAAAGAAGGCATGAAAATTCCAGCTACTTTTGAAAAAAATTCTTCTGACATAATTAGTGCTGGATTAGATATTCCGATCAATAAATTGTACAATTCCGATGGAACAGGGCTTAATAATGCGGTGGTTTTGTTTGGAAGAGGGTGTACCGGAGAAATTATTTCCCCAGAAGGATTATTGTTAACCAATCATCATTGCGGCTATGGATCAGTACAAGGCTTATCGTCAACTCAAAACGATTATTTTGCAAAGGGGTATTGGGCAATGAGTAATAAAGAGGAGCTACCTTGTCCGGGGTTAACAGTCACATTTGTGCGTTCAATGGAAGATGTAACGGACAGAATACTCAATGGAATTGATGATGAAATGCCAGAATCACATAGGGATAGTATTATAAGTATTCGTATAAAAAATCTTGAAAAAGGATTTCGTTTCACAACAAAGAAAGATGCAACAATCAGAGCTTTTGCAAATGGAAATCAATATTGGGTAATTATTAGTGAAACGTATCGCGACATTCGTTTAGTAGCATTCCCACCCAATGGCATTGGGGCTTTCGGCGGAGACACAGACAATTGGATGTGGCCAAGGCATACTGGAGACTTCAGTGTTTTTCGTGTATATGCAAATGACAACAATTTACCAGCAGATTATGACGCAAAAAACAAACCTTATCAAACAAAACAGTTTTTAACTATTAACACCAGTGGCTATAAAGAGGGCGACTTTACAATGGTTTATGGTTTCCCTGGCACCACACAAGAGTATATCACTTCGCTTCAGCTCGACCAAATAAATAAAATCATTGATCCAATACGGATTGAATCAAGAACAAAAAAATTGAACGAATGGAGCAATAACATGAATAATGATAGGAATGTATTTCTAAAATATACTTCAAAACGTGCTAGTATTGCCAACGGCTGGAAAAAATGGCAAGGTGAAGTACGAGGCCTTACCTTAAATAACGTTTCGGAAAAGAAAAGAGCGTTTGAACATAAGTTTCAAGACTGGGCAAACACGGACACGGCACTACCATACGCTAAAAATTTATTGGCCAATATTCATGCAAAAAGTTCTTCAAGAGATGCCCTCATAGCAGCAAATGAATATATCCGAGAATCAGTGTTAGGAATTGAATTAATACAACAAGGGGCAGAACTGAACAGAATGCTAAAATGTATTGATGCCGGACTACCCCAAGAAAAGCTAAATGACACACTCAGCAAAATTTCAAAAAACTGGTACGCTTTTTTTAAAAATTATGACGCTGCAAATGACAAAGATGTATTTGTGGCACTGATGCCATTATTTGTGGAAAAGAACAAACAATTTGTACCTCAATACTATAATGATGAGTTAGCTCGGTTTGGCAAATCTTATGCTGCTTGGGCCGACTTTGTTTACGAAAAATCGGCTGTAGCTTCTGACAAAAAATTGTATGATATCGCGACCAATCCCGATCGTAAAAAAATAACAAACGACCCTTCATGGAAATTATATAATGCCATTATCACCTTACGTGATAAAAAAATAACAGCTTCTTTAAACGCTTATAATGACAGTCTTATTCGATTGAATAGACTTTACATGAAAGCACAGATGGTAAAAAGCAAATATGAATCTCTTTATCCTGATGCTAATAGTACATTGCGTATTGCGTATGGGCATGTAAAAGGTTTAGATCCAGAAGGTCCTAGCGGATATGCTTTTCAGACGACATTGGATGAGGCTGTAGTAAAAAACAATCCATCAATTCCTGAATTCACAATGCCCGACAAGCTGAGAACCTTATTCAATACCAAAAATTACGGCAGATGGGCACAAAATGGTACTGTTCCGATAGCCTTTATTGCAGACAATCACACTTCTGGTGGCAATTCAGGAAGCCCTGTATTGAATGCTAAAGGGGAACTGATTGGTACAAATTTCGACAGGGCTTGGGAAGGTACTATGAGTGATTATTATTTTGACGAAAAATGGTGTCGCAACATTTCGTTGGATGTTCGCTATACACTGTTCATTATTGAAAAATTTGGTGATGCTGGATGGCTACTTAAAGAGATGAAATTTACGCCCGAACCTAAAAAAATAGCTACAAAAAAGAAAGCATAATTATAATCAATTTTAAAATTACGATAAGGGGCGGTTTGTATTTCAATGAATACAAACCGCCCCTTTTTTAAGTAAAACACTGTTCTTATGTAATGAGTGCTAATATTTCTTCTACAACCGTTGAGCTATTAACATCAAACCAATTAAAGTCCTGATCTTTTTTAAACCAAGTCATCTGGCGCTTTGCATAGTTACGACTATGTTGCTTTATTAATTCAATCGCTTTTTGCAGCTCTATTTTACCATCAAGATAACCAAATAATTCAGCATACCCCACAGTCTGTAAGTTCTTCAATTGACGAAAGGGGTATAACTTAAGTACTTCGTCTAGCAAACCATTCGCCATCATAATTTCCACGCGCAGATCAATACGTTCATACAATTGGGCACGAGGCATTTCAAGCCCTACCTTTACAATATTAAAAGGTCTTTGCTTTTTATGCCCACTTCTAAAAGCATGAATACTCATACCGACAGAACGCTTAAAAATCAATGCACGCAGCATTCGAGCCGGATTGTCAATTTCGCCAATCCCAAAAAACACTGGATCTTCTTTCAGAAGTGTTTCTTTAAGCCACCGAATACCTTTTTCTTCAAAAGAAGCATCTACTTGTTGCGCAATTATAGGATCTATCGGAGGCATTTCATCAAGCCCTTCACAAAGGGCTTTAATATATAAGCCAGTTCCACCACAAACTATTGCAACATCCTCATGTTCAAAAATATGAGCTAAATACTCAAGCGACAAGCGTTCATAATCTGCAGCTGAAAGTGATTGGTCAACAGCGAAGCAATCGATAAAATGATGTGGCACTTGAGTTAGTTCCAGAGGAGTCGGTTGTGCAGTACCAATTGACATACCTCGGTAACATTGCCGCGAATCCGCAGATACAATTTCAGTATTTACACGCGCGGCAACATCAATAGCTACAGCCGTTTTACCAACAGCTGTAGGCCCTGCTATTACTAATACCGTTTTGCGACGCATTAAAGAATAGATTTAGTGAATTAATTCAACTATGCTCGTTCTAATTCTAACAAAGTTATTTCAGGCATTATCCCAAAACGCCCCTGATAACCCAAGAAACCAAACCCTCTATTAACATACAAATATTGATTGCCCTCTTTGTATAAACCAGCCCATTCTTTATAAATATATTGTATTGGACTCCATTTAAGCCAAGGAATCTCTATCCCGAACTGCATACCATGTGTATGTCCGCTAAGCGTTAAGTCAATATCTTTATATTGAGGTCTTACTTCTGCATCCCAATGCGACGGATCATGAGAAAGTAATATTTTAAACGGAATATTTTTCTCAAGCAACCCAAGATATGCATTTTTCATACTGCCGTATTTGGGAAAATGTGCTTTTGCGCCCCAATTTTCTATACCTACAAGTGCAATTGAGTCATTACCTCTTTCAAAAACAATATGTTCATTCATCATCAAACGCCACCCCATTTGCGCGTGAATAGATTTTAGCACCTCTAAATTTCTCGCTTTATCTTCCAAACTTGGCCATACCTCGTAATCACCATAATCGTGATTACCTAATATGGAATACACCCCCATCGGAGCTTTAAGTTGTGCAAATATCTTTTGATAAACGCCAACCTCTTCTGACCTGTTATTGACTAAATCCCCCGTAAAAAAAATAATATCAGGCTTAAGATCCAAAACCATCTGAACACCTTTATTAACCGCATCTGGATTATCAAAACTACCGCTATGAATATCTGAAATCTGGACAATTTTCAAACCATTAAAAGCAGTAGGTAAATTTGGGAAAGCCATTTTTATTTTTTTCACCTGATAACGATAGCGATTACTAATCCCATTTATAAAACCAACAATGATACCGCCACCTAAAAGCAGAGCGAAACGCGATAAAAATACAGAACGGGTAATACCTGAAGTATCGACTGGAAGTGCATTTGCACCTGGCTTTACTTTATAATATACCCACATTACAAAACGTCGAACATCATCGCCCAGCATAACAACTAATATCAATACTTTGGCAACCAATAATCCAACCGAAAGGGCAATATATAATTTCTTGACTCCTGAAGATAAATGTATATGTTCATTGCGTAAGATTACGAAGCTAGCCCAACACAAAATAGTTACTGCTAAATAAAAAATTAATGAAATGGTACGTACTATATTTGGTAATGTTCGTAAAGCAGATCGAACAACAACAAAAGCATAATACTCTGCAAGAGCTATCAATACAAATATTAAAATGAAACGGAAAGTCATTGAGGAAACTAATAAAATTTGAGTCGCAAAGTTATGCCTGTAACAAGTATTAAAACGTTAGAAAATATAGAATAGCTAACGGTTATTTAAAAAATAGCCTCAACAACACCATTTGCTTTATCATTTGAAACATATATTTGTAGATATTAAAAACAAAATTAAATGAAACAGCTCCTTTTCTCCCTTAGCATTTGCTCCTTTTTACTATTAAGTGCTTGCAACAAACAAAATACAGGGAATAGTATCGTAAATAATTCTTGGACTTATAATGGTAAAGGCTATACACCAGGCGCTACAAAAGTAGCAACTGTAAACAAAACTGTAACTGCTACAAATGGCACTGCATATATAACCTTTAGTTTCAACAATTTACCAACAGACAATGGTATGTATAATGTTGTAGCAGGCAAATCTGTCCATGTCGGAGAAATAGGAATAACGGCATCAACCGCACCTTCGGATACATTTAGAGCAACCGGCAATGATCATATACAAGCAAAAATATCTGTAGTTGGTGAAAAAATAATTATACAACTACCGAGTACCTGGCTGAAAAATATAAAAAACAATTCTGATAGTGTAAGTACCACAGCATTCATTACAGAAACCGACAGAGCAGATTATTAGAGCAGATGACAAATCCTTTTCATAATTCAATTGCTCAAATATTGGCAACTTCATTTCTGCTGTGAAAAAGAAAAATAGAATGATCTTTCTTTTTAAATCCAATCAATTATATTTGTAAATAATCATTTTAAAAGCAAATGAAAAAATTACTTTTACTTAGCCCTATTATCCTTGGTGTTTTGATTGTATCATCTTGCAATAAGACAGACCAAAGCCTCGCAGAAAACTCCTGGGCTGTCAATGGGAAAGTTTTTCAAGCCGATAACATATTAGTGGCCGACTCTTCCGGCTATATTAGTGCTACTGTTGGTAATAGTTCATTGAATTTTAAATTCAAGAGTATTCCAACTACAAATGCAAATTATACTGTGAGTGTCGAACCTTACAATACTAATGAAGTATCTGTAAAAACTATTCTTGGAGGAGCAAATGTGTACAATAGTATCGACAATAAAGGGGTATCAGCATCTGTTACTATTGTCAATGGGAAATACCATATTATCTTACCTTCTACTTTAGCAGTGAATGCTGATTTATTAAGCGACACTGTACGTATTAGTGCTAACATTGTCCAACCATAATTGAATAAAACTCATCAACTAAGAATTATATTTGTACCGTCACAACATATCAAAATGCTATGAAAAAAACAATACTTTTTGCGACATCACTTTTGTTACTCATCAATTCGGCCTGTACCAAAACAGATGATACCGTAAAATCTCCGGACAAAAACAGTTGGTTTCTTAATACTAAAACTTTAACTGCAACAAATGTAAAAGCCATACCCAAATATGTATCTGGCATTGACACTATTGGGTTAGTTAGCGCCATTTCCGGCAATTCTGGGATCATTAGCTTCCAGTTTAAAAAATTTCCCACTCAAGACGGAATCTATACACTGCGAACTGTTGCAGACGAGCTGGGAGAGGTATCTGTTTTAGCGACCGACAGTACTAGTCAAAAATATTATGTCAGCACTGATCAAGATGCCAATTCAAAAGATCAAACAATAAATGTAACTGTAAATGGTAGTCAAATAAGCATTGTATTTAATGATATTTGGTTGCGAAATACTACAAATATTTTTGAATGGGCGAAAACATCTGCCAACATCAATAATTAATTAGATAAGTAAATTGTATAAGTAAGCCGCTCCCATGGGAGCGGCTTACTTATACAATAAATATTTCTCTCTTAACATTACTCAATCAAACCAATGCCTCCATTAACTTTTCCATCTTACTACCCCTAGAGCCTTTAATCAATACAAGGCTATTCTGGGGCTTGTTTTTAGCCACATGGCTCGCAGCCTGCAAGGAATCAGAAAACCAAAGATTGCCAGCTGAAAATGGCTCAAATTCAGCACCCACAAGTATTACCTGTTGCCATTGCCATTCACTTAAATAAGCTACCAATTGCTCATGCTCTTTTGCCTCGTCTTTACCCATCTCCTTCATTGCCCCCAACCACAATACCTTATTACCCTCCGATAGCGCGAAATTACTAATAGCAGCACGCATGCTGGTAGGATTCGCATTATATGCATCAAGTATTATTTTGTTACTACCTATTTCAATTAATTGTGAGCGACTATTATCAGGGCTGTATGCTTCAATTGCTAATTTTATCTGATCAATATCTATTCCAAAATAAGCCCCCACAGCAACAGCTAACATAATATTTGAAAAATTATAATCACCCACCAATCGCGAATGTATAGTCGTTTCAAAGTTAGTAGTCAATATAGCAACATCAAGCATCAGATCATTCTGTATTGGCAGACCAACATATTGAGCTTGCTTACTACCGTAGGTTATCTGTTGACCAATACCATTTGCCATTTCTTTGAGATAATCCAAATCTTCATTTCTAAAAATAACACCGTTATTATCACGTATAAAATCATAGAGTTCGCCCTTACCTTTCCTCACGCCTTCAACACCTCCAAAACCTTCAATATGAGCTTTACCACAATTGTTAATAATGCCATGAGTAGGTAATGCAATCTTACAATAAGCTTCTATTTCTTTTTGATGATTAGCACCCATTTCAATGATGGCTATTTCAGCATCCTTTTTAATCTTAAGTATAGTAAGGGGTATGCCTATATGATTATTAAGATTACCTTCTGTGGCATAAGTAATATACTTCTGCTTTAGCACTATCGCTACTAGTTCTTTTGAGGTTGTTTTACCATTAGAGCCCGTAATGGCAATAAATGGAATATTAAATTGTTGACGATGATACAATGCCAATTGCTGTAAAACCAACAATGTGTCATCAACTAAAATACAACGATCATTTATTAAGTATTTAGCATCATCTACTACACAATAAGCTGCGCCTAGCATCAATGCATTGGCCGCAAAATGATTCCCATTAAAACTGGATCCCTTTAATGCAAAAAATAAATCTCCTGGTCTTATTTTCCGAGTATCTGTTTGAACAGATGAATGCTGAAGATAAATTTCGTAAAGTGATGGTATGTTCAATTGAATAAATTTTTCTTTGTAAAATTAAAAAACCCTCCAAATATTTGGAGGGTTTTTTAATAGTATTAGCTATTTTATTTTCTTTTTCTCTTACCTGAAAAATAATTTCCAGCCTTGTTAGAATTTACGCCATTCGGACTACCCATACGATCCATTGCACAACGGAAACCGATAGAAGAACTTGATTTATCAGCTGCCATAAAACGACGCGTACCCGGAGACATCCAATATGCGCGATCCGCCCAAGAACCGCCTTTGTAAACTTTTGAATTGTCGTTTACCAAGGTTGTATTTCCATAATCGTAGAAGTAACCGGAAGTTGAATCTCCATCTGCGAAACTACGTACGTCTGCTTTTTTCAACTTAAAGTTACTTTGATTTGCAAGTTCAGTAGAATCAAGAAGACGTTTGTTTAAATGACCTATACTATCTTTTTCTTCTAATGTACCATCTTCCACATTGCGACGATATGTTTCGAAAACATTACCGCGGAAAGGGCGAAAATCATTGACATCTTGATATGATGTTGGGCGGTAAGTATCCAATACCCACTCACTTACGTTACCAGCCATGTTATAAATACCCAAAGCATTGGGCTGATAAGATGTTACTGGTGCCGGAATGTCTGCATTGTCATTTAAGCCTCCGGCAATACCCATTGCATCACCTGCACCACGCTTGTAGTTAGCAAGAAATTCTCCTTGGTATGAATTACGAATACCAAAACGTGTAGTATGAGGATCACCCCATGGATAAGTATTTCTATTGGTTACAACCTCTTCACCTCGACGACGCTTTGTAGCAGGTTCTGGGTTATTACCTTTTAAACCAACAGCAGCATATTCCCACTCAGCTTCCGTCGGAAGACGATAGTTTGGCAAAAAGATACCATCAGAATAGTTTACACCACGTTTACCTGAACCATTAGGGTTATAATCTTTTTTACGGTTGTTTCCGGCTATACCTTCGTATTGACCAGAAATGTATGTGTCATCTGTAAAGATATCTTCATTAACCTGATTCGGATTTTTCTTCAATTTACCGCTCTTAATGAGAATGTACTCATTAACACGATCACTACGCCATTTACAGTATTCATTGGCTTGATTCCAACTCACACCAACAACAGGATAGAAATTATAAGCCGCATGACGGAAGTATAAATCAACGAATGGCTCATTGTAAGAAAGCGCTTTTCTCCAACAAGTACTATCTGGCAAAGTTTTCTCAACCAAATCCGGATAATCGGAAGAATACGCACGCGCCATCCAATAGGTGTACTCACGGTAATGAACGTTAGCAACCTCAGTTTCATCCATATAAAAAGAAGAAACCGAAACCGTACGCGGAATACTCGTATGTTCATCGCCCAACTGATCTTCAGTTTGACCCATTGTAAAACGTCCACCTTCCACAAATACTAAACCTGGTCCAGTTTGCTGTCCACGATAGTTAGGTACATCAAATCCACCAAGCTTCGGATCGTTGTAATCCCACCCTGTTTTGGTAGATACACCGCCTCCTTTGTGGGAAGAGCAGGCAGAAAAGAGCGTAGCTGTTCCGACGCACAGTAAGCTCATGCTAATGAGTGTTCTTTTCATAATTCAGAGAAAAAATATTTACTACTATTAAGGCTAATAATTGTTAAAAACCTTTACAATAGTAGCGCAAGATTTTGAGAATGTCAAGCATTTCTTCTTTCAATTTTAAAAAAATCTTTTTTTCGAAGAAATTATCCGTCATTATTGAACACCATAAATATCATATAATGCCTTATTGACAATGCTTTCGTGATATTTATATTAATTTTATTGCGGACCATTTAGGAGCATCACTTTTTTCTAAAAAATATTATGCGTATTCAGAATTGAGCACTTTTGAACGTTCTCTGAAATTAAACCAAAAACTCAAGCCACGTCATTTTGGGGAGTATTTGATAATAAAATGGTAAAATTTTCGTTAATACCCTGATTCTATTTTCAACATGCGCGAAAACACTTGTAAATGGAGCATGGTAAAAATACAATTCGTAACTTTACAATCACTTAGTGAAGCCGCCCTAAAAGCCAAAATATGACACGAAAAATTTTATTGATGTGCGCAATTGCTATCAACGCAGTAAACAGTTCGTCTGCTCAAACAATACAACATCAAGTTTGTACTGTAAACAATATTCATGTAAACAGCGGTTTTTACGTACAAAAAATACCACTTAAAAATTTCGAAATTCCTTTATTTAAAATTTCCGAAGAAATATATGAACAGTCTTCGGGAAACACGCCGGATAGCATTATCAATAATGCAACAAAACCAATAATTTCAATTGGCCTTGAGCGAAAAAAACCTTACGCTTTTGTAAGTGTACCTGCATACAAGAAAGACAAAACTACTGGCACAATACAGGCACTCAAAAAATTCAGCTTGGACATAACAGAAAATGAAGGAGCCAGTAACTCTACATTGACTCCTGTTAAGTCAACATTAAGAACCACAACCACAACCTCTGTATTAGCCACTGGCACTTGGAATAAAATAGCAATTACACAAAAAGGAATTTATAAAATTGACTATGAATTTGTAAAAAACAAGTTCGGTACAAGTGCCAGCGGTATCAACAGTGCAAACATTCGTTTGTTTGGCAACGGAGGCACAATGTTATATGAAGCTAATTATATTCCACACCCTGATGATTTGGTAGAAAACGCAATAGAAATGCATGATGGCGGAGATGGGATTTTCGGCACCGGTGACTATTTTTTATTTTATGCTAATGGTCCAATAGAGTGGGTAAAAGATAGCAGTAAGCAATTATTCCATCATCGTACTAATTTATATTCCGACAGCAGCTTTTATTTTATAAGCTTAGACAATGGAATTGGCATGAGAATAAACAATGTGAATAGTACTGGCACTCCTGACAGGACAATAAGTACATACAATGATTATGCATTACACGAAAAAGAATTAGAAAATCTCGGACAATTTGGAAAAACTTGGTGGGGAGAAATACTTGGCTTTGATGGAGGCCTTTCAAATTCACTAACTGTTTCTTTCCCTGTTAGTAATATCAGTGATAGTATTTATTTTGACTATCAATTAGCCAGCGCGGCAATTTATCCGAACTACTACCCGAATGCAGCACAAACAACGGTAACACTCAATACAAATGTGATAGGAATACACAACTCCTATCAAGTAGGCGGAAGCGATGGAGATGACCCAGGAAGATTAGTTGCCAACCAAGGCTGGACAACGGCTACTGGCTCTAGTTTGGACTTTACTATAAACTATCTTAAAAATGTTAGTCTTGCTAAAGAATACCTTGATTACATAGAAATAAATACACGCAAAAAATTAATATTCAACACAGGAGAGCAATTATCGTTCCGCGATTGGCGAAGTATCGGACCTTCTGCAATTGCCTCCTATCAGTTAGCAAATGCCAATGTAAACACACAGGTTTGGGACATAACAAACCCGTTGCAACCAATTAAAATAAATGGCACGCTATCCGGCTCTATTTATTCATTCACTCAAAATGCAAATTCACTACATGAATTTATTGCCACTGATGGAAGTTATTATCTTACACCAAACTATGCAGGAAGTGTTGCCAATCAAAATCTTCATGGGTTGGATCAAGCGGACTATATTATAGTAGCAAATGATGCATTAATCGGTGCAGCAAATAAACTCGCAGATTTTCATAGAACACAGGGTAATCTAAAAGTAATAGTAGCACCAACCTTTCAAATTTATAACGAATTTTCTTCAGGGACTCAAGACATTGCCGCTGTGCGCGATTTTGTTAAAATGTTTTACGATCGAGCAGGGAACGATATTACCAAAATGCCTAAATATTTATTGTTATTTGGAAGAGCTTCATACGATTATAAACACATATTGAATACCGTCCCTAATGCTGGTGTTGTACCTACATATGAAACTGCTGAGTCACTAAGTGCGACCTCCGGTTATTGTAGCGACGATTTTTTTGCAATATTAGATAGCAACGAGAGTATTACTAGTTATACATCAGTCCCCTTAATGGATATCGCAGTGGCACGCATTCCCGCTACATCTTCAGATGAAGCAACTGCTGTTGTTGAAAAAATCATACGTTACAAAAGCAATCAAGCACTCGGTGCTTGGCGTATTAACAATGTATATGCCGCAGATATTGAAGATAGTGGTGGAGATCACATGCTAGACGCCGACTACATGGCTACTTTAGTAGAAAATATGAATAGGTCATATAATTCCAACAAAGTATACTTGGACAATATGAGCATCATATCTACTCCTAGTGGAGCACGATGCCCTGATGCCAACAAAGCAATTAATGACAATAATTACAAAGGAACATTCTTATTTAACTACAATGGCCACGGGAGTATCTATACCTTGTCTTCCAAAAGAATATTGACTAAAGATGACTTTAACGCTTGGAACAACCCCTACAAAATGCCGATAATGGTCACAGCGACTTGCGACTTTAGCCGTTTCGACAACCCTGCATTACAATCTGCAGGTGAAAAATTAATGCTTAAGTCCGACGGAGGTGCAATAGCTCTTCTTACGACAACTCAAGTAGTGTATGCTGGCTCAAATAAACTGTTTAACTCAGCTTATCTAAATGCCCAGTACACCAAAAGCTCTAATGGATGGTATAGTTTTGGTGACGCGTTTTTGATCTCTAAAAACAATAGCTTCACAACTGCCGATGTGGACAACACACGTAAATTTGCTTTATTAGGCGACCCAGCTTTAATTCCAGACATCCCAAGATATAATGTAACAACAGATTCTGTTCAAACAATAAACACTGGTGGAGTTGCAACTATTACAGATTCTATTAAATCATTAGGTACTTATGCAATATCTGGTTCTGTAAGAGACGACGTAGGGAATGTGATGAATGGCTTTAATGGAAAGGTGAATGTTACGATCTTTGACAAACAACAAATAACACCGGTCTTTACAGTAAAATACAATAGCTATACAAACATTGGATACCAAAATAATATCATCTACAAAGGTATTGCTACTGTGAACAATGGTTTATTTTCTTTCACTTTTATTACACCTAAAGACATTAACTATGACTTTGGGAAAGGGAAAATTAGTTACTATGCGGACAATGGTACTATTGACGCATCTGGTTCGGACACCTCTACTGTCGTAGGTGGTTTTGCTGATAATGTAGTCGCCGATAATGATGCGCCAATAGTTCGCCCATACATGAATGACTCCATGTTTGTTGATGGAGGAATAACGGGTACTAATTCTGTACTATATGCAATAATAACAGATAATAGCGGCCTCAATATCTCCGGCAACTCTGTAGGACATGATTTAACCGCCATTTTAGACAATGTAATTGAAGCACCTTATATTCTTAATGATTACTACGAAACAGCGCCCAATACATACAAACGGGGTTATGTCAAATTCCCAATTACTGGGCTTACTGACGGCAAACACACGTTGAGTGTAAAAGCTTGGGATGTATTTAATAATTCAGGTGAAGGTGTAGTAAATTTTGAAGTAGTAAATGGAGGTATCGTTAGGGTACAAAATTTATACAATTACCCAAACCCATTCCGTGATTTAACACATTTTGTGTTTGAACATAATCACCCCAATGAAGAGCTTACGGCTACTATACATATATTCAATAGTTCAGGAGCACTTGTACGAACGCTAACTCAAACTTTTGAAGCTACAGGAAGCAGAAGTGGTGATGTAATATGGGATGGTACAGGAAATTCAGGTGAAAAACTCTTCCCCGGGGTATATCCTTATCGTATCAGAATAGCAACAGCAACAAATATTGAGGATTTGGGATACCAAAAAGTAATACTATTGCGTTAATAATCTGAAAGAGCAAATGATCAAGTAAAATCGGGCATAAGATTGTATGCTTTTTTTGAAGTACATTTGCAGAGTTTTTAAAAATCAAATTAGTAGTATAAAAATGTCAAATCGTTTCGCTTTAATTGGTCTGAGTGTTTTAGCGAGCATCTCTATTTCTAATGCTCGTGCTCAAGGCAGCACGCAAATTAATGGTCAAAAAATCGCTATCACTACAGCTGTACCTTTTTTACGTATTTCTCCTGATTCCCGATCTGGTGCTATGGGAGACGTTGGTATTGCCATAGATGCAGATGCCAATGCGCAATACTGGAATGTCGCTAAATTGCCCTTTGCAACTAAAAATTACGGTATTTCAGCCACTTATACTCCTTGGTTAAAGGATTTAGTTCCGGATATTAACCTCGTATATGTTTCAGGATATGCAAAATTTGGAGAAAATAACAATCAGGCGATAAGTGCCTCATTAAGATATTTCTCACTTGGGAATATCAACTATACTAATATTACCGGTGACCCAATCGGCACAGGTATGCCACGCGAATATTCATTTGATTTGGGGTATTCCCGTCGTTTATCGGAGAATCTTTCAACAGGTGTAAGTCTTCGTTACATCCACTCTTCGTTAGCAACTGGTGCTGCCGCAAGCGGTGATTACAAACCAGGAAGCGCAGTAGCAGGTGACTTTGGTATATATTATACCAAAACGAGAGAAAAAAATGAATTTGAGTCTTCCAAATTCAGCCTAGGTGCTGTAATTAGCAATTTAGGAAGTAAAATATCTTACAGTTCTACACGCCGTGATTATATTCCTGCAAACTTAGGTATTGGAGCTGCATATACCTACAAAATGGATGCTTACAATAAGGTAACGGTGGCTTTAGATGTCAATAAACTTTTAGTACCAGCACCAGTTCAAGATAGTTTTGGGAATTATGCTTACCCTGACAAATCAGTAATTTCAGGTGCATTCACTTCATTCAGTGACCCAGCAGGACTCAAGAGAGTATCAGCATCTTTAGGTGCAGAATATTGGTATCAAGATCAGTTTGCTGTTCGTGCAGGATATTATTATGAGGACAAAGACAATGGAGATAGAAAATATCTGACTTGTGGTGTTGGTGTTCGCTATACAGTATTCAATCTAAATGTAGCCTATCTGGTACCTTCCGGTTCTGGCATTTCACGCAATCCATTATCCAACACTGTACGTTTCTCTTTATTATTTGATTTCAATAACGGGTCTGACTTTAGTAAAAAAGCAGAATAATCCTTAGTTTTTTACTTTTAAAATTATTAATCCCAAAGCAATAGGCTATCTCGGATCTGAGATAGCCTATTGCTTTGGGTAAGTGATTCGCGTTTTATTATTTTACTTCTTCGTACTCTATATAATCACCTTCTTTTACCTGTTGTGCACGTTGCTGCTTTTGCTGAGACTGTTGATCCATTTCCTGCATTTTCTCTTGCATATCGCGCATTTTTTCATTCACCATTTTTGTAACTTGAAACATAGGAAACAAAATTTTCCGAACCAAGTTGTAAATAACATAAATTAGAATGCCGTATATTATCCAGTGTGAAATCATATTGTAAAGTTAGAAACGAAAAACTGAAAGAATAGTTAATTACAGCAAACAATTTATCCTTTCTTTCTAGCAATAGCTTTTTCTGCCGCAGCAATAATATTACCTGTACTCAACCCATACTTGGCTAACAAATCAGTCGGCTTACCACTCTCTCCAAAAGTATCCATAACAGCCACATATTCATGTGGCACCGGACAATTTCGTGATGCAACATTAGCGACACTATCCCCTAAACCACCATTTGCCTGATGTTCTTCCGCAGTGACAACACATCCTGTTTTTGACAACGATTTTATAATAGCAGCCTCGTCTAACGGCTTAATTGTATGCATATTAATCAAATCAACACTAATACCTTTGTTTGCCAATTGTTTAGCTGCTTCGACGGCTAACCAAACTAAATGCCCGCAAGCGATTATACTCACATCAGTACCTTCGGCAAGAATTTGTGCTTTACCAATTTCAAACTTTTGATTTTCGGCGGTAAAATTTGGCCATTTCGGGCGGCCAAAACGCAAATAAACAGGACCTTCATATTCGGCGATAGCAATTGTAGCCGCCTTTGTTTGATTATAATCACACGGAACTATGACAGCCATACCAGGCAACATTTTCATCATACCTATATCCTCAAGCACTTGGTGTGTAGCGCCGTCTTCGCCCAAAGTAAGACCCGCATGTGATGCACATATTTTCACATTTTTACCACTATATGCAACGGATTGACGAATTTGATCATACACCCTTGAAGTCGCAAAATTAGCGAAAGTGGTCGCATAAGGAATCTTACCACCAATTGTCAACCCTGCTGCAACCCCTATCATATTTGCTTCTGCAATACCACATTGCACGAAACGTTCAGGGTTTTCTTTAATAAATTGGTTGAGCTTTAAAGAACCGGCAAGATCGGCAGTTAATGCAACTACATTAGGGTTTGTACGTGCAAGCTCAGTAATACCGTCGCCAAAACCGGCACGGGTTTCTTTTTCATTTAATATTTGGATGTCTTGTAACATTGGTAGGTATAAAAATGCTCGAAATAATGGTGCAAAAGTACGTTTATCATTTGGTTAAAATATAGCCCCACACCTTGAGCCAGTCAATTATTTTTATTTTATAGTCGCCTTGTATCAATATGTTTCCATCTTTGACACTTCCACCTGCGCCACACTTTGTTTTGAGTTGTTTGGCTAAATACTCTAAATCTTCTTCTGTTCCAACAAAACCGCTTATAAGGCTTACGACTTTACCCGCGCGTTGCTTATTGTCAAGCTGTACCCGAAGTTTTTGTTTTTCCTTTGTCAGGGTTATTAAATTATCTGTTTCTTGATCAAATTCATTAAAAAAATCTTGATTGGTAGAATAAACTAAGCCTCCGCTCTTGGGGTGTTGCTTTTTAGACATTATTCAGTATTTTTTTTGCAAAGCAATATTAATTAAAATGACGGAAACAAAACGAGTATTTGTAGTATAATACAACGCTATGAGTTAGCAATAAATAAAAACTGCAAATCAATATTGATTTGCAGTTTTTCAAAAATCTACTGTTATAATAATTAAGCTAAAGCGTTTGCATCTTCTATCAATACAGAAACTTTATTATTGATCACTTCAGCAAAGCCACCCGATATTTGATACAATTCTGTATTGTTATTTTTGTCTTTCAGTATTTTCATTTTACCGCTCGCCAATGATGCAATCATCGGAGCATGGTTCTCTAATACCTCAAACGACCCTTCAATACCAGGCAACTGAATACCATAGACGTTCCCGCTATAAATTTTGTGCTCTGGTGTTAATATTTCTAGTTGCATAATACAATTTTATGATTTGGCAATTTAGACTAATCTGAACTGACGTGGAAGAATTAATTTTTCGCTTGCTCCATCAATTTCTTACCCTTTGCGATAGCATCATCAATGCTACCCACAAGGTTAAATGCGGCCTCTGGATAAGCATCAACTTCACCGTTCATAATCATATTAAAACCACGGATAGTTTCTTCTATTGGAACTAAAACTCCTTTAAGTCCGGTAAATTGTTCAGCTACGTGGAATGGTTGACTCAAAAAGCGTTGAACTTTACGAGCACGGAATACGATAAGCTTATCTTCTTCACTCAATTCATCCATACCAAGAATGGCAATGATATCTTGCAATTCTTTGTAACGTTGCAAAATGCTTTTTACACGGTCAGCACAAGCATAGTGCGCTTCACCAACAATAGCCTGTGTAAGAATACGGGAGGTAGAATCCAATGGATCAACCGCCGGATAAATACCCAAATCGGCAATTTTACGAGACAATACTGTTGTAGCATCCAAGTGAGCAAATGTAGTTGCTGGAGCCGGATCTGTCAAGTCATCTGCAGGTACATAAACTGCTTGTACAGAAGTAATAGAACCATTTTTTGTAGAAGTAATACGTTCTTGCATCAATCCCATTTCGGTAGCCAGTGTCGGTTGGTAACCTACAGCAGATGGCATACGACCCAAAAGTGCAGACACTTCAGAACCAGCTTGAGTAAAGCGGAAGATGTTATCTACGAAAAACAAAATATCTCTACCTTTTCCTGTACCATCACCATCACGGAAATATTCAGCCAATGTCAAACCAGAAAGTGCAACACGAGCACGAGCTCCAGGGGGTTCATTCATTTGTCCAAACACGAAAGTCGCTTTAGATTCTTCTAACTCCGTTAAATTAACAGAGCTCAAATCCCATCCGCCAGATTCCATGCTGTGCAAAAATTTATCGCCATATTTAACGATGCCTGCTTCAATCATTTCACGCATCAAATCATTACCCTCACGAGTACGTTCTCCAACACCGGCAAATACAGAAAGACCACCATGACCTTTTGCAATATTATTGATCAATTCTTGAATCAATACTGTTTTACCAACACCCGCACCACCAAACAAACCAATTTTACCACCTTTTGCATAAGGTTCGATCAAGTCAATAACTTTAATACCGGTAAACAATATTTCAGTTGCGGTACTTAAGTCTTCAAACTTTGGAGGCTTCGCATGTATCGGACGGCCATTAACTTTACTTAACTGTGGCAACCCATCAATAGCATCACCAGTAACGTTAAACAAACGACCTTTGATTTGTTCTCCAATAGGCATTGTAATCGCAAAACCAGTATCTACAACAGTCATGCCACGCACAAGTCCTTCTGTAGCATCCATTGCTACACAACGAACACTGTCTTCTCCAAGATGTTGTTGTACTTCAAGTACAACTTTATCTCCATTTTCGCGCGTCAATTCAAGCGCGTTGTAGATTTCAGGAAGTTTGCTATCGTTAGCAAAATAAACGTCCACAACAGGCCCGATGATTTGTTTGATTTTACCAGTATTTGACATATCCAGCTATATTAAAAATAATTTGTTTAATGAAATTTGGCGCAAAGGTAAGTGTATAAAACTAAACTTCAAAAAGCAATCAAAAAAATCAATACTAAAAAGTATATTATTTCAAATCTGACAACGCAATGATTGTCGTACACCCTCACCCTTTATTTTATTGACAACTCGGATTCAGCAACAACATCTATAGTCTTTTTCGTAACCTTTGCAATCTATTATGGCAGGTATTTATATTCATATTCCTTTTTGCCGCAAGGCATGTACTTATTGCAATTTCCATTTTTCTACTTCTTTAGGAATGAAAGACGATATGCTTAATGGCATTCTTTGGGAGTTGGGACAACAAAAAAAATACTTAAAGGAAGCGTCTGTTGAAACAATATATTTTGGAGGAGGAACACCTTCGTTGTTGTCTGCGGATGAATTAAATCGAATTTTTGACTTTATTTTCAACAACTACAACGTAATCAATATTAAAGAATGCACGCTAGAGGCTAATCCTGATGACTTAAATGTTAGTTATATAAAATCACTAAAGAATACTCCCATTAATCGCTTCAGTATTGGCGTACAATCTTTTTTCGACCATGATTTACATTATATGAATCGTGCACATAATGCGCAACAAGCAGATACATCCATAAAGGCAGCTCAAGATGCCGGATTTGAGCAATTATCTATTGATCTTATATATGGCACACCTGGACTAAGTGATAAAGATTGGCTTTCCAATATTAAACGTGTCAAAGAACTGTCTATTCCTCACTTTTCTGCATACGCACTAACTGTAGAAGAAGGCACTGCATTGCACTACGCAATTGGCAAGAAAAAAATGCAACCTGTAGATTCAGAACAAGCGGCAGGCCAATTTGAATTATTGATGCAGGAAGCTACAATAATGGGGTTTGAACATTACGAAATATCAAATCTTGCTTGCAATCAGCGGTATGCAATACATAACACAAATTATTGGCAAGGCATACCCTATTTAGGTATTGGTCCATCAGCACATTCATTTGACGGAAAAAACCGACGGTTTAATATTGCCAATAATGCAAGCTATCTAAAGAGTATTTTGCAAGATAAAAAACTGGCTTTTGAGGAAGAATTATTAACTGGTATACAGCGGCTGAATGAATACATTATGACCTCATTAAGGACTATGTGGGGTTGCGATTTGGACAAAATAAAGACAGAATGGGGTTCCTCTATTACGCAACAAATAGAAAGCGTCAGTCAAATTTTTCAGGAGAAAAAATGGCTGACGCTTAAAGAAAATAAATTGTTATTGACAGATGCCGGCAAATTATTTGCAGACCATATAGCCGCAGAATTATTTGTAGATAATATTTAGAATTTGCACGTCATTCCAAATTTCACATCACTAATACTACTTCCGCCTGCTAATTCTAAATTAAGCCCCCATCTACGGGCAAAATAGTAACGTCCACCAACCTGTAAACCCAAACCAACCCCATTAATTGTATTTCCATTATAATCTGGAGCAGGACCGGGTTTAGAAATAGACTGACTATAGAAACCTAAGTTAAGCCCAGCATAAAAATCCCATTTACGAGGGATATTCAAAATGTGATTGAAATGATAATTAGCAACAGCAGTTGCGGAAATGGTGTTAATACTGTAATCATAGCCATACCAACCATTATTGTAATGTTGATAACCCAATACTCCTCCTACACTTATATCCCGATGTACGAAATATTCCAAGCCACCATAAACTGGGATTCCCCAATTAGACAGCCCAATACCGAAATTTAGCAACAGATTATTATCTGCAATTCTTGCAGTTTTATTTCCTTCTTGTGCAAAAACTCCCATTGTGCACAAAACCATTGCAAATACTAAGCTGATTTTTTTCATAAAATTATCATTTTGGTTAAGACGAAGATACTCGCTTATATACGTACAATAAGTTAAAAATGATTGACAATGGACGAACCCATTTATATTTGCCTAAATAATGTTTTGATCTTTAATTAATAGTGATTTGCCGTTTTATTATTAATCGTCCTTGAATTCCTTTTTGTTACTTTTGCAAATTAAATAACAAACTGTGTGGAACAAGTTTTGATTCTAACAAAATACAGCATACAAATGATATAAAACCATGGCCATAAGCAAAGAAATAAAAACGGGAATAATGGTAGTCTCCTCAATATTTATAATAATTGTGGGTGTCTATTTCCTAAAAGGATTCAACATATTTTCTTCTGACAAAAACTATTATTGTTATTTCGACAATATTGAAGGCCTAGTCCCATCTGCAACGGTGCAAGTAAAGGGCTATGTGATAGGCGCTGTAAAAGAAGTATCGCTAAGTAATGGCAACAAAGTACGTGTTACCATTGCAGTAAATAGAAAGATAAAAATACCTACAGGAACTACTGCTGCATTATTTTCGCCTGATTTAATGAGCGGAAAATCATTGCGATTAGACTTAGGAAATGGCCCCTCTAACCTAGAAGACAAAGATACAATCCAAACAAAATTAGAACTTGGCCTATTGGCAAAAGTTGGAGCTCAACTGGATCCTGTAATGGCCAATGCTCAACTAATAATGCTACACCTTGATTCAATTCTAACCAATGTACAAAGTATATTAAACCCTCAAACAAAGCAAAATATCCAGAGTGGAATGGCATCATTAGATGTAACCATGAAAAATTTTGCAGCACTATCTACCAAGTTAAATGGAGAAAGTGAACAATTAACTTCTATGATTAGAAATGCAAATAGTATTACCGGCAACTTTGCAAAGAACAATGAAAATATAACAAAAATACTAGGCAATTTAAAAAATACTACTGATCAGCTTTCTAAATCAGAACTCGACAAAACAATTAAAGAGCTACAGGCTACACTTACAGAAACAAAAACTATTATGTCAAAAGTAAACAAAGGAGATGGCACGCTTGGACTAATGATAAATGACAAACAACTGTACAACAATCTTGTTACAAGCCTCAATGCATTGGATAAACTCATTGATGACGTAAACAAACATCCATCACGATACATCAATATTCGTTTATTCGGAAAAGCACCAAAAGATAACATAGCTCAATAATACCCTCATTTCACTTTGTACTGCAATTATTTTAAGCTCAAGAAATCACAAAAAAATACTGCACTAATTGTATTACTACTATTAGTTTCAGTAAATATATGGGCGCAAAAAACTAGTGACACTACTGGTAAAATGCCTGTAGAAATTGTACATGCAAGAGACTTTCAATCACAACAAACGGACTCGTGTACGCTCAACAAATTTATTGGCGATGTACAATTTAAACAAGGCTCCGATTTGCTTTTTTGTGATAGTGCTTACCTCAATCAACAAAAAAATAATATCGAAGCATTTGGGAATGTGCGTATAATTCAAACAAATGGAACACATGTGGAAAGCGATTACCTGCGTTATACAGGAAATATTAAACAGGCCTACTTGCATGGAAATGTATCGCTCACCAATCAGAACGATCATCTTTGGACCGAAGAACTGAACTATAATCTCACTACCAAAATAGGTACTTACAGTCAAGGGGGAACGTTACAAAGCAATACGACTACAGTATCAAGTACTGATGGCATGTACAATGTAAAAACAAAAGAATCTCGCTTTGTCCATGATGTATATGTTACCGATAGTCAGTACAATATCCAATCAAAAGATTTAGGCTACAATACTGAAACCAAAATGATGCGTTTTTTTGATTCTACCACTGTAACTACTAACACTTCATTATTGCAAACGACACAAGGAACTTATGACACAAAAAATCTAGTAGCAAAATTCAACTCCAGATCATCAATCCTTGACAAGGAACAATATATAGAAGCGGATACTATTACCTATAATGATCTCATAGGCTTTGGCAAAGCAATTGGTAGTGTCATTATATACGATACAGCTGAACGTATTACGATGTACTGTGGCATTGCACTATACGATAAGAAAAAAGCAACACTTTTAGCTACTATTAAACCTGTGGCTAAAAGGCAACAAGGAAATGACAGTATATTTATTCGCGCCGATACATTCTTTTCAGAACACGTAAGAAAATTTAAGTCCAATCAAAAAAATCAATCAGATACAACTGTAAAATATTCTTCAAAAAAAGAAAGAAGAACAGCGACTAAAACGCTGAAACTTCAACCAGCAATCGAATCAAAAAATTTCAACACAAATGAATCCATCGCAGACACTACAAGTCCTAAATATTATACAGGTTTCCATCATGTAAAAATATTTTCAGATTCGCTCCAAGGCCGTTGTGACAGTATTAGTTTTTCAATGCAAGACTCTATCATGCGTATGATGAAAGCCCCGATTGTTTGGACACGAAAAAGTCAATTAACTGGTGACATTATATTAGCATATATGGATAGTGGAAAAGTAAAAAAAGTATTTATTCCCGAAAACGCACTTATGGTATCCCAAACCGGGCCGGACAAAGCAAAATTATTCAATCAGATACAGGGCAAAACATTAACCGCAAACCTTATCAATAACGCATTGACTGATGCATTGGTAAAACCAAATGCTGAAAGTATATTTTTCCCTACCGATGAAAGCGGCGCATACATTGGCGCTAGTGAAGCACAGAGTGAGCGCATGAGAGCGTTTTTTAAGGATAATAAAATAGATAAAATATTACTCGAGCAGGAGATAAAACAAACAATGACACCACTCGAAAAAGCAGACTTACCCAATTTGCATCTAAGTCGATTTAAATGGCTAAACGACTATAGACCTAAAAGTCTGTTAGAACTATTTGAATAATTACAATGATATATTGTTGAAGCAACGGTCTTAATTGTGCATTTACATAAACGGCGGTGGTATTAGTAATACCGCCGTCGTTTATAATATATATGAGCTCTAAATATTTCCTATCAATTTTTTCAGATAAACACCATAGCCGCTTTTGAAAAAATTATCTGCCAGTCTATTCATTTGCTCATCATTTATCCAGCCATTCCGGTAAGCTATCTCTTCAATACAACCGATCTTCATTCCCTGTCTTTTTTCGATCACATTAATAAATTCGCCTGCTTCCATAAGTGAGTCAAATGTACCTGTGTCCAACCAAGCCGTACCTCTGCGCAATACGCCCACTTCCAATTTACCCCTTTCAAGATAAGTTTTGTTTACATCAGTTATTTCCAATTCACCACGCGGGGATGGCTTGGTTGCTTTGGCAATAGCGACCACATCATTGTCGTAAAAATATAACCCAGGTACTGCATAATTGGATTTAGGTTGAAGCGGCTTTTCTTCAATACTTAAAGCTCTAAAATCCTTATCAAATTCAACAACGCCATATCGCTCAGGATCGTGAACCTGATATGCAAACACAACTGCCCCTTCAGGGTTTGTTTTTGTTTTCAAAAATGTACCCATACCGGCACCATAAAAAATATTGTCCCCTAATATCAACGCAACAGGGTCATTACCAATAAAATCTGCACCTAGAATAAATGCTTGAGCTAAACCGTCCGGACTAGGCTGTACTACATATTCAAAACGACAGCCTATTTGACTACCGTCACCCAGTAATTTCTTGAATCCAGCCCGATCTTCAGGAGTTGTGATAATAAGTATCTCCCTTATACCCGCAAGCATTAATGTGCTCAACGGATAATAGATCATGGGCTTGTCATAAACAGGCATAAGCTGCTTACTTACTGCAATTGTCAATGGATATAAACGTGTGCCGGACCCTCCTGCTAGTATAATACCTTTCATAATTAGTTTCGTATTTATTTTTTTTCAAAAAAAAGTTGCCTGCGTTTCTGCTTTAATAATTCCTTGATGGAATAATCAGGTATTTCTGTGTTGCAATTATACTCATATATCCATTGCTTCCCAAAATATTCTGCAAGAGCAATATGAATAACATCATTATGGTCTATTTGACTATTACATGTAAGTGTAGGAAAATAAAGCAGTTTAGGTCTGCTATTAATAGAGGGGAGCAATACAACACTATCTTGATTAGTTTGCAAGAGTGTATAGCGTTCTATACTTTGCCGGTTATATTGCCGTGCGCGCCCGGATATAATATCGAATAATGCACTAGTAAAATTATTAGGCATCACTAAAAAGACACAAATCAGGTACAAAAAAGAAAGCAATTGAAGAAGCCCATTCAATCTTGTTTTCAACACATCGTAAATAATGGGATACTCTTGTATCATTAACTGAGATGCGAACAAGATTGATATGAGCAAAAAAAGAAACAAAATATTCTCAGTGCGAAGCTCCGGCATGCTTCCACTCATCCAAATTATCATTATTTGGCAGAAGAAAAAAAAGAAGATGCTACCAAGAATAATGGTTTTAGATTTGAACAATCGGAATGAGCTTAGCCGGATGTTTAAAAAATTCATTTGACCAAAGCTGAGTATATAAAATAACGATAGCGGCACAAATACAAGCATCCATTTACTCAACCAAAATATTGTAGCATAAAATCCACCCGTAATTGCTAATAAAAAGCTCCCAGAAAATGGTGTAATTTGATGACGATTAATATTGCCTTTTGCAGAAAACACAAAGAGTATAGAAGCAAGAAAGAATATTACAATAGTATAAAAACGCCACTCATTCTCTACTTTGAATTGTCGACGATAAAGACCAAAAACGAAGAGCATTAAGCAATATATAAAAATACCTATTTCACTACAGCCAGCAATAGATATCGTATTGAGCACACAAAGCAGATAAAGACCTTTGTTTCTGTTATATTTTTTCTGAATCAGCAAAAAATGAAGCGCGGCAGAGAAGAGCAATAAAGAAATTGAAGCCAAATATGTAGCCTCTCCACACAACCAATAACAAAACTCATGGATGTTGGGCATAAAAGAAAGAAAAAACAACACCACAAACGCAAACAAAAAAATTATACTTTTTTTGCGTACCAGCTTACCTAATGCTACCCAAAAAAACAAAAAAAGACTTAATAGAAAGACAATAAACAAGCTAGCAGTGTACCATTCATAACCAGAGATACTCTTGCTTCTCATCGGATTCAGATAAAGTAAGAAAGAAGAGAAAAATCGGCCTGCATCATTTTGAAAAATATAAACACTTGCTCGCCAAAATCCTTTATTTACAACAAACATAGTGTACGAGTAGTCGTCAGAATGTGGATGACTACAGGAAAACAGAAAAAGCAATAACAGTAGCAATGCCGAAGCCACAACTATTATTGCCCATTCTATTCTACTCCATATTTTCATGCGCTAAGAATGAAATCAGAAGTTAATTACTATACTGTGCCTGGTAATATTTTTGATAGTCTCCGCTAGTGACATTTCGGAGCCATTCTTCATTTGATAAATACCAATCA
Source organism: Bacteroidetes bacterium UBA1312 (assembly GCA_002307135.1). GTDB lineage: Bacteria > Bacteroidota > Bacteroidia > Chitinophagales > Chitinophagaceae > Rurimicrobium. Next base: position 111,505 of record DBTQ01000013.1, on the reverse strand, counting down.
ATTGTTTTAGACAACCCTTCTTCAAAGGTCACTGATGGAGCCCAACCGAGTTCTTTATTTATTTTAGACGCATCAATAGCATAACGCTTATCATGCCCTGGTCTATCCTTTACGTAAGTGATTAATCGTTCAGAAGTACCTGGTTGACGACCTAGTTTTTCATCCATTTTAGTGCAAAGCAACTTCACCAATTCAAGATTTTGCCATTCATTAAAACCACCTATATTATAGGTTTCACAACATTTACCTTCATGGAACACAATATCGATAGCCCTAGCATGATCTATTACATACAACCAATCACGAGTATATTTACCATCACCATAAACAGGTAGTGGTTTATTGTTGCAAATATTATTAATAAATAACGGTATTAATTTCTCAGGAAAATGATTAGGACCATAGTTGTTCGAACAGTTAGTCAGAACAAAAGGCAATCCATAAGTATTACCATAAGCACGAACTAAATGATCTGAAGCCGCTTTAGATGCGGAATAAGGCGATTGTGGTTCATAAGGGGTCGTTTCTAAGAAAAAACCCGTTTCACCCAAAGAGCCATACACTTCGTCCGTGGAAACATGATAGAAACGTTTACCTTCAAAATGACCATTCCATAATGCACGAACTGCATTCAATAGATTTGCTGTTCCCATAACATTAGTTTGTATAAACGCATTTGGGTCGATAATAGATCTATCTACGTGACTCTCAGCAGCCAAATGAATAACCCCATCAGGTTTATATTCTTTAAAAATGGTATTAATAGCATTGGCGTCAGTAATATCAGCCTTTACAAAAGTATAATTAGGCGCATGTTCTATATCTTTCAGATTTTCAAGATTACCAGCATAGGTAAGCGCATCAAGATTGACAATTTTGTATTCAGGATACTTATTCACAAAAAGGCGCACAACATGTGAACCAATAAATCCGGCACCGCCAGTAATAATCAAAGTTTTGCTCATAATGCAAAAATAAGCCAGACAATCGCATAATTGGTTTTTTAATTGCGTTTCTTTTTAAAAAGATACCTAAACATTGGATTTGATAACAATCCAATAATTTCAAGCCAAAGAATAAACTACAGCAAACTCAACTAAGTTTTAAAAACTGAACGTAGCACTATGCTAATTGTGGATAAATCAAACAATCCAAATCATTAATACCAAGAATATTTTCTGAAATAAAACCTTCTCCGTACATAGTTCCAATTCTTTTACCCAAAAGTGCATCCCTATATTGTATTTGTTCAACAAAGTTTTGGGTAGCGATATAGGTGATTGGCTCATCCGAAGCCGCATTATAAAATTGGCTACTATAGGCTTTTATAGCTTCCATTTTAACCTCAAACGTTTCAGAAATATCAACAATAAAAGTAGGCTCAAGCTGCCTATCTTGTATCATGGAAAAAACACGCTTCGGTCTCCAAGCGTCTTGAAGCTTACCTTCGTTATCTATTGTTTCAATTTTTCTCAAGCCTGCAAGAAAACAAGCATCTTTAGTAAGGCTAAAGCCTCTCCCATGATCGGGATGTCGATCTAAAGGTGCATTAGTAATAACAATTTCGGGTTTATATTTTCTGATATAATAAATAAGTTTCAGTTGATATTCTTCATTATTTTCAAAGAATCCATCGCGAAATTGTGCATTTTCACGAACCTGTACCCCCATCAAATTTGCCGCAAGAGACGCTTCTTTATAACGTTCAACAACACTACCTCTAGTCCCTAACTCGCCTTCTGTAAGATCTAAAATGCCAACAGAATGACCTTTTTTTGCATGTTTAATTAAGGTTCCACCACAGCCTAGTTCCACATCGTCAGGGTGGGCAGCAATTGCCAATATATGTAGCTTATTCATTAAAGCAAAGTTATACACAAAAGGGATAAAAAAAGGGGCTGTCTTTGGTAAGACCAGCCCCTTTTGAGGAAATTATATTCTAATGATTATTTCGTTTTTTTATTTACACGACTTCCTGGTTTACTCAAATCAGGTCCAGCATCCTTATCTGCCGGATCTTTGTCAGTGTTCATATTTTCATCGATTTTCAAATTAGTTTGTTGCTGATCTATATTGCCAGGCTTACTACTATCGAACAATATGCGACTTTTAGCATCATCTTTAACAATAAGGAATTGAGTACGGCGATTTAACTGACGACCTTCAGGATTGTCTTTCCCTTCAGCAGTTTTATTTGGAGCAGCAGGCATATTTTTACCTAAAGCCTTAGCAGTCATTCTACCTGCAGATACACCATTTGTCTTCAAATATTCCATTACAGAATTTGCTCTATCTTGGCTTAATTTAACATTATAAGGATCATCTCCTTTTCCATCAGTAAAAGAGTAGATCTCAACACTTAAAGATGGATTATCTTTCATGAAATTAACCAAAGTATCTAAAGATGCTACTGACTCTGGACGCAATGTTGCTTTATCATAATCGTAATAAACATTATGAACTTCAAAAGGTTGTGCTTTTATAATTTCGTCAAGATACACAACTACATCAACATCATCGTCAGGATCAGTACGCTTTACTTCCATTGTATTTACATTCAATCGAGAAGAAGTGTATCCTTGTTTATCAGCTGTTATTACAAAATTATGACCGCGAAGTGTATTGAAAGAAAATTTACCATCAGGAGAATCAAATGTTTTTAAATCACCTTTTTCATCTATCATTTTAACGACAGTCTCTGTAGCTGGCTCATTAGTTTTTCTATAAACAACTTTTCCAATTGCTCTCAACTTAGGCTCAGTTTGAATTCTCCAAATATCATCGCAGCATGTAGGGTTTTTAAGTGCTATAGATCCAATTCTATTAGATACAACATAACCATTTGCTTTGGTGCCTACCGGATCTTTAATATAATATAATTCGTCAGCAGATGTATTAATTGGATATCCAAGATTTCTTAAATTAGAATAACGAGAAGGTCCACCATCAGCAGAGAATATATCAAAACCACCCATTGTCACCCATCCATTAGAAGAGAAATACAATTTATTTTCACGACTATCGTAATAAGGTGTTTGTTCATCCTGCTCAGTATTGATTTGTTTACCAACATTTTGAGGGCGACGATAAGTGCCTTTTACAGGATCATAAATAGAATACCAAATATCGTATCCTCCACGACTCTGAAGTTTGCGATTTGAGGAGAAAAACAAGACTTCTTTTTTCCCAACTTTTGCTATACAAGGATGTGTATTAGAACCTTCTTCATTAATACCTTCACCTAATTCTTGAGGCTCTGTCCATTTGGTTTTTTCAAATTTAGATACAAATATTTTACAAACAACTTGCATTGAATCTTCTTCCTGACATTTAGTAAAATAAAAGCGATCTCCACCAGGACTAAATACACCATTACCAACGTGCGCTTTGGGAGTATTAAATTTACCATCAGTAAATGCTAAAGGCCATTGGAAAGAATCCACTTCTGAAACAAATTTTTGCTTGTTTGAAGTCATAAAACGGGACATATATTCACCAGCATTACGTTTGTCAACTTCTACAACCTGATTTTGACGCATTGAAGAGTACAACAGCGCAGTATCTCCGAGCGGATATGGTGCAGACTCTGTATAAGAAGAGTTTACGTTAGGTCCAGCATTTTTTACAGTTACTTGTTCCGGTTGATTCATAGAATTTTTGGCCATTGTACAGCCTTCAATTTCTACTTTAGCACGTTTTTTAAGTTTTTTCTGCGTTTTAGGATTATCTGCAATAAATTTATTGAATGCTACAACTGCATCGTCGTATTTACCTTGCATTTTAAGCAATATAGCTTCTTTATATTTAGCTTCCGGATATAGCTTCGATGCAGATGCGGCTACTTCTCCAAAATATCCCGCTCCTTGAATATAATCTCTAGTCATCCAGCAACATTCAGCTAGTTGATAAGTCAAATACGGATTTCTAGGCTGTTCTTGCTTCAATTGTTTGTAATACTCAATAGCATTAAAATAGCTACCGTCGTTATACAAATTATCTGCCCATCTCAACTTTTTGTCATAAGGCAAATTTTTCACAGGATCGTTTGCCTTATTTCTATACTTTTCTTTTTGCAAGTCCTGAGCTTGTGCGTCTTGTTGAGACACTGCCATACATGTAGCCAGTATAAAGAGAAGCCAATTTTTTCTCATATCGATTGTTCGTTATTATTCTTGTAAAATGTATAAATAAAAATAAAAAAGAAGTGCTTACTTACAATTTTATTATTCTTTTGTCTTGTGCTTATTATTTAAAAACGAGAACATGGATAAACAGTACGATGTGCAGCGTCGATAGGGTTAAGACCTATAAATCTTAAAGATATTTCAAAGCCACCATTACCTGCGGATGCCGTTTTAAGATTAGAGGTGTTATAATCGTAGCTAACGCCTAATCTCACTCCTCTATGTTCAAGCCCCGCAGTTATCATGGCTGCATCTTGTAATCTGTACCAACCACCTACAAATATATTAGTAGCAAGCGAGCGTATTTCAGGATCACCACCTACAATGTAATTAAACTCATTACCAACTACTACTTCACTTATAGCAGATTGAGACTGATACAATACACCTGGTCGCAAACTAAATCTTTCACTAGTGTATAAAATAGCACCTGCTTGAGCTGCAAAACGCATACCTAATCCTACATCACTATTTTTCTGTCTTTGTAGCGATTCTTGTGGTTGATTTAGATTATTACCTGCAACACCCAATGAATAGCTGAACTTATCGTTTATTCGTTGCGAATAACTGATACCTGCATTAACTGTAAAATATTTTACGTTATTGTTTAGATTCTCTCCACTTGGATTAATAAAACCACCATTAGCATATTGATTACCAAAATACAATTTGCTTAGGTCTATAGTTTTAGAAGTATAGCCTCCCTGAAGCCCTACAGCCATTGATTTATTTCCATCTAAGCCCAAAAATTTATGATAAGCAACAGATAGTAATCCTGAAAAGTTATTCAAATTACCATCCCCAGCCTGATCATTATATAATTGAATGCCAGCCGCCAAATAATCATCGCCACTGATGTCGCGTACTATTGGCATATCTACAGAAGCTGCAAAAGTCTTAAATGGTACAGTTACACTTCTCCACTGATCTCTATAAATAACCGACGCTCTTACAGGACCATCGAATGCACCTGTAAAAGCAGGATTCAACAAGAGTGGTGTTGAATTGAACTGCGTAAAATGTACATCTTGAGCGAAAGCGCATGAAGCGGTGATGGCCAATGCTACTGTTAAACCTGCTCGCTTGAGGATATTTTTCTTTATCATGGTTTCTTCCTTAAAAGTATTACTAAGTAAGCGTTTCGTTTTCATTTTTATTAACAAAGAATAATGTGAAAATTCAATAAAATCAAAGCTTTCAGCACCATCTATTTATCATTTTATTTACAGAAATATCGCTTTTTAGGACACAACTGCGGTTCAAAATACGGCTTTTTTTGAAAGTTGCAATGAATTGGCTAATATTTTTTTTATTAACCCGTTCGGCTCCCCTTTGCTTTATTAATTTATCTCTAATAATTTTAGCAAAACAATGTTCTAAAAAAGCGTTAAATATTTCTACTTCATCAGACTACCATTGACAAACGAATGGTTGGGTTTTTAACGAAGATTTCTCAAAAGTAAGTTTTTTTATCTTTTTTGCAATTGTTTTTCGATTTACTCTTTACATATAGTTTTACATTTGCCCTTCTTTATACATATATGGCAAATATTGACTCTAAAAAACAAAGTCGCCAATCGGGCAAAAACAACCTAGAAACAGTGGACAAAACTGATCGTACAAGAAAAGTAAAGCTCGCTTTTGGTATAACATTCTTACTTATAGGTGTTTTTATCTCTTTTTCTACTATTAGTTACTTTTTCACTTGGCAAACAGATCAAGATAAATTGTTGTCCAGTAAAAGTGCTTGGGATTTTCTGCGTAACAACGATTCTATTATCACGAACTGGGGAGGGCGTATGGGTGCTTTATTAAGCCATACACTTGTTTACCGGACAGCGGGTGTCGTAGGATTAGCTGTTGGATTATGGATCAGTATCTGGGGATTGCATCTCGTGTACGGCCAAAAAACGAGCAAAATTGCCAAATATTTACGGTGGTTATGCCTTTTATTATTACTTGCAGCACCTGCACTAGCTTATACTTTACCCAATGCAACGTTTCCTTGGGGTGGAGCTTGGGGTAATGAATCCATTGAATTTTTAAATGGATTAATTGGCAGAATGGGGACAGGTTTTGGATTATTTGGACTTGTTTGCTTTTTAGCTTTTGTAATTTTCTCTTTAGACATCAGCCCCATGTTAAACAGAGCCAAAAACAAAGCAGGTCAAATAAGTGAACGTGTTACTGATGCTATAATAAACAAAGAAGAGGAAGAAGAGGAAGAAGAGACAGCTACAAAAACAATACCTAGCAAATTAACAGACAACAGCGCTGAAAAAAAAATGATTAATGGTAGATCTCCCATTGACGATTATAAAGTACCACAGATAAATGAAGCGCTTACAAAATTAGAGATCGTTGAAAAAGCTGCTCCAATTGTAGCTACGAATCAGCATATTCCCGAAAGCTATATTGCAAGCAATACAATTGTTGAAGAGGAAGATGGTCATGTTTTCAATTTTGCTATCCCTGAAAAAGAGGAAATAAAAAACAATCTGAATAATGATCCTGAATTTTCTTTTGAGATAATACAACAGGAAGAAAAAATAGCACCTGCTATAGTACACGGTGCCCATATTAGTATCCAGGACAATGAACCTTATGCGCCAGAATTAGATTTACCCGATTACAAATTCCCGACACTTGACTTGCTTGAAGACCGTATTCCAGAGAGTATTTCATTAAATAAAGAGGAGCTCGAAAAAAATAAAAATCAAATTATACAAACTCTGCGCAGTTTTGGAATAGAGATACAGCGAATCAGTGCAACTGTTGGTCCTACGGTTACTTTGTATGAAATAGTACCTGCTGAGGGCGTACGAATTTCTAAAATCAGAAACCTAGAGGATGACATCGCACTGAACCTCGCAGCCCTTGGCATACGCATCATTGCTCCAATTCCAGGAAGAGGCACCATTGGCATTGAGGTCCCCAATGCAAACAAGCAAATAGTGTCGATGCGCGCATTGTTGAGTAGTGAAAAATTTGTAAACAACAAGATGAGCTTACCAATTGCATTAGGCAAAAAAATTGACAATGAAAATTACATAGTCGATCTAGCCACAATGCCTCATTTACTAATGGCTGGAGCTACGGGACAAGGTAAATCAGTTGGTATCAATGCAGTATTAGTCTCATTATTGTATAAGAAACATCCATCCCAACTAAAATTTGTTCTAATAGACCCCAAAAAAGTGGAGTTATCTATTTATAAAGTGATAGAAAAACACTTTTTAGCAAAACTACCTAATGAAGAAGAGTCTATTATAACAGACACTAAAAAGGTGATTAATACGCTCAATGCTTTGTGTATAGAGATGGACAATCGTTATGAGCTATTAAAAGAAGCTGGAACAAGGAACATAAAAGAGTATAATGAAAAGTTTATTAGCCGTCGCCTCAACCCTGAAAAAGGGCACAAATATTTACCCTTCATCGTACTAGTTGTTGATGAATTTGCAGACCTCATAATGACTGCAGGGAAAGAGGTGGAGATGCCTATTGCAAGGCTTGCTCAGCTTGCCCGCGCCATTGGTATTCATTTAATTGTAGCCACACAAAGACCTTCTGTAAATGTGATAACTGGAACCATTAAGGCAAATTTCCCAGCCCGCATTGCATTTAAAGTTTCAGCAAAAGTCGATTCTCGAACCATATTGGATAGCGGTGGAGCCGAACAATTAGTTGGGCGTGGTGATATGCTTATAAGCCATGGCAGCGAATTATTGCGTTTGCAATGTGCATTTGTAGACACTCCTGAAGTAGAGAAAATAGTTGAATTTATAGGCGCTCAGCGTGGATATGCTTCAGCATTCGAATTACCAGAATATGAAGGAGAGGAAGGAGGGGCAAGTGGCAAAGTTTTGGACATTGGCAACAGAGACGAACTTTTTGAAGAGTGTGCTCGTCTAATTGTTCAATCACAAAGCGGCTCAACATCAAATCTCCAACGCCGATTAAATCTTGGCTATAATCGTGCAGGCCGTATAATGGACCAAATAGAGGCTGCAGGTATTGTTGGACCAGCAGTTGGCAGCAAACCTCGTGAAGTTTATGTTAAAACAGAAGCTGAATTAGAGGCTTATATCTAAACGTTTGGGAACTTCGCGCTCCAAACATTTTTGGGACAATCTAAAATATTATTCACTAAAAATTATCAATGAAAAAATTAATCGGAATTCTTACAATCGTATTATTGATTACTGTACAATCTTCGTCTGCCCAAACAGATCCAAAAGCAAAAGCAATATTGGATGCTGTAACTAAAAAAGTAAACAATTTTAAATCGCTTAAAGCAAATTTTTCATTAAATCTGTCAGGAGCAAACGGAAAAACGAAACAAAGTAAGAGTGGAACTTTTTATATGAAAGGCACTAAATATCACATTATGATATCGGGTCAAGAAATTATTTGCGACAACAAAACGGTTTGGACTTATATGAAACAAAACAATGAGGTTCAGATTTCAAGTTACAACCCTAACGAGCAAACCATTTCGCCAACAAAATTGATCACCAACTTTTATGATAAAGAGTACAAATACAAGTACATTGGCACCAAACAGGTTGGAGGAAAATCATGTGACGCAATTGAGCTAACACCCATTAACAGCAGCAAGCAATTTAGCAAAGTAGAAATACTTGTAGACAAAGCTTCAAGTACTATTGCCGGAGGTAGCATAACTGAAAAAAATGGCAATCATTACACATATACAATTAGCAATTTCACGGGTAATGCTACCATTAATGACAATATGTTCATCTTTGACACCAAAGCTCATAAAGGAGTTGAAGTGGTGGATTTGCGATAAAAAAATGAGTTTTCAATATTAAAAAGGGAGAGGAGTAAGTTCAGATCGACTTACTCCTCTCCCTTTTACAGACTAATATTAATTACCCTCGTTTACATAAACCCTCTTAACTCGTTGAGATATGCCAGTCATTATTTCATAGGCAATCGTACCTGCCCATTTCGCCAATTGATTAATGGACAATTGTGCCCCAAAAACAATCACTTCATCCCCTTCTGACACACCTTCAATATTGGTAATATCTACCATACACATGTCCATAGCAATAGCTCCGATTAGTTTAGCGGGTTGGTTATTAATCATCACAAATGTTTCTCCATTACTCATTGCACGAGGATAACCATCAGCATAGCCTATACAAATTGTAGCTATACGCATATCGTGTGTTACTTTCCCTTTACGACTATAACCAATTGTATCTCCCGCAGGTATATTTTTAATTTGCGCAATTGTTGTTTTAAGTGTGCTTATCTGTTGCAACTGATTATTGAGTGTATTAGTGCTATCAATACCATATAAACCAAGTCCAAGGCGAACCATGTCAAAATGATATTCAGGATGCAAAACAATACCTGCGGTATTACACAAATGACGAAGCGGCCTATAGCCTAATGACTCGATAATGATGTCACTCATGCGACAAAATGCAGTTCCCTGCTGTGCCGTAAAATAGTCGAGTGCAGAATCATCGCTAGCGGCTAAATGACTAAAAATACTCGCTATATGCACTTCTTCACAATCGTTCAAAGTGCTCAACAATATTGAAATTTCAGGCTCCATAAAACCTAACCGGTGCATCCCAGTATCCAATTTAATATGTATCGGATAGTTCTTTACCCCCAATTTTTTAGCGATTGCAATAAATTGATTCAACGAACGTAAGTTGAAGATTTCGGGCTCTAATCGCCATAATATCATTCTGTCAAAAGAAATAGTTGAAGGACTCATAACCATTATGGGCAATGTAGTACCAGCTTTACGCAAAGCAACTCCTTCGTCGGGATATGCAACAGTTAGATAATCGATTGAAGCATCTTGTAAGGCATTTGCAACCTCATAGCCACCGCTACCATACGAAGAAGCTTTAACCATCGCCATTGTTTTGACATTTGGGTTCAGCCTACTTCTAAAAACTTCTAAATTTTGCAACATTGTCGACAAATTAATGCTCATCACCGTTTGATGAATCTTTTGTTCGAGCAATATACTTATCTTTTCAAATGTAAAACTACGAGAACCCTTAAGCAGTATCGCTTCGTTATCGAAGCTAAAGCGTTGTATATTTTGAATAAATTCTTCAGTGGTTTTAAAAAAATAGCAACTCATTTTTTTGTTCAACAAAAATGAGTCTTTATACTGCAACAATACTTTTCCAATCCCAATAAAGCGATGAATATTTCGCCGTGCGACAATTTCCGCAACCTCTTTATATAGCTCAAAATCTGATTTGCCGGCTTGTTGCAGGTCTGACAGTATCAGTGTCTTATTGGGTTGTTGTTTTTGTTGTTCTAGAAAGTCGAGTGCTACATGAAGTGAGGTCAAGTCAGAATTATAGGAATCATTAATAATGCTACAATTATTATCGCCCTGCCTTAATTCCATACGCATTGCAATAGGTTTAAGTTCAGACATTCCTACTTCAATAGCAGCAATTGGCGTATTAAATAACAACAAAACACAGCAGCAATTAATTGCATTTTCAATAGAAGCTGCATCCGAAAATGGAATAAAAAAACGAAAGGATTCCCCCTTATAAACAGCTGTAATATGTGCACTATTTGGTTGTTTGTCAATCTCTTTAAGCATCAAGTCTGCATCATGCTTATACGACCAAGAAAAAAGGTTCAATACACTGTCTGAAAATCCTTTTTGTTGATGTACATAATGCAATACACAATCATCTAACTCACTATAATCGCGGCAATAAATAAGTGTTTTTGCATGACGAAACAATTGAAGCTTTTCATTTATTTTTTGTCGAGTATCTAAAAAGCCCTCCCTGTGCGCTTCTCCAATATTAGTAAAAACACCAATTGTTGGTTGTATTATTTTCTCTAAGCGCTCCATTTCTCCTGGCTGAGATATGCCCGCTTCAAAAATGCCCAACTGGTGCTCGGCATTCATTTGCCAAACCGACAATGGAACGCCTATTTGTGAGTTATAGCTTTTAGGACTACGTACAATATTAAAACGCGGTTGTAACAACTGATTCAACCATTCTTTTATACTTGTTTTACCATTGCTACCAGTTATACCAATAACCGGAATATTAAATTGATTTCGAACGGTTGTAGCTATTACCTGCAATGCAAGCACAGTGTCTTCTACTTGCAAGAATGATGCATTGGGGTATGAGGCGTATTCACATGCCTCTGAAACCAAAAAATAACGCAATCCTTTTTGATACGCATCGGCGATATAATCATGTCCATTGCGTCGATCTGTTTTAATCGCAACGAATAATGTCTGTGAACGATCTTGTATTTTTCGTGTATCCGTGCATATAAATACGATAGAAATATTATCTGACAGCGGCTTCCATTGAGCTTTGCAAGCCACGGATATTTGTTGTAAACTGAGCATTGTAACAATTAAGATTGTGCAAAGATTGCGAGAAATAGCAGAAAATGAGGGTTTCCGGACTTTTTTATTATTCTTGCCGACCTAGTATCCAGACAGATTAAGCTTAGCACCATTTTGTAATATACAATCACTAACTTTGCGGCTCATTTTCAAAAAAGTAATGGATAAAAATTCAGCAATCGGATTTGGATTACTGGTAGCAATGTTGATAGGTTATTTCACTTATAACAATTACTCTCAGAACAAATTTCACGAACAACAACGCATCGACTCAATAGCCTATGCTAAAGCACACCCCAAACCTCTATTAGACACAACAAAAAGTGCTGTAACTAATACCAGCGCAGCAGCAGATGCACTTAATGACTCTTTAAAAAAGAATTTACCACCTGCATTTAATGGCACTGCACAAGAAGTGGTATTAGAAAACGGCAAATTATCCGTAAAGATTAATACTAAAGGCGCATTCCCTTCGTCGGCAGAACTAAAAGAATATAAAACTTACAGCAAAGAGCCTCTACTATTATTTAAAGGAACAAACAACAGTATGAGTTTAATACTGCCTGTAAATAATGGCGCTATTGCCACTTCTGACTTGTTCTTTGTTCCTACTCAAAAAACAGAAGCCAATGGCGACCACTCTGTTGAATTGGTAGCAGATATGGGTGAGGGTAAGAAGGTAACCGTTACTTATTCATTACCCGCAGATGGATACATGATGCAGTATAACATCCGTTTAAATGGAATGCCTGCCGCAACTCTGCCGCTCACTTGGAACCTCCAAGGCAACAGCACAGAAAAAGACGTAATCAATGAACGCACAGCCACTCAAATTTATTACCGCTACAAAAATAATGATGATGATTATTTCACTGTGCGAGGAGACAAAAAGGAGACTTTGGAAAAACCAACTGCGTGGTTAGGTTATCGCCAATTATACTTTAGTACTGCTCTTATTGCAGACGAGGGCTTCAATAAAGTAAATATTCACTCCACAACGCAATTGGACTCCAACAAAATTGTTTCCAAAAGTGCGTTCACATTCGACTTACCAATAAAAGCCGGCACAGAACAAATGTTTGCCATGCGTTGGTATATTGGACCTAATGATTATAAAATACTCAAGTCCTATAATATCAATTTAGATGATATGGTTCCTTATGGGTATGGTTTATTTTCGTTTGTAAAATACATCAACAAATGGTTTCTTTTACCCATGTTTACATTCCTCGCAAGTGCAGTAGGTAATTACGCACTGGTGTTGGTATTGATGACACTTATCATTCGCTTGTGCCTGTCCTTCTTTACCTATAAAAGCTATTTATCTTCTGCGAAAATGCGTGTATTGAAACCCGAGCTTGACGAATTAAGAGAACAGTGTGGGGACGACAAACAAAAATTCAGCATTGAACAAATGAAATTGTATAAAACAGCAGGAGTCAATCCGCTCGGAGGTTGTTTACCCATGTTATTTCAAATGCCGATATTACTTTCTTTGTATTATTTTATACCTACGGCATTACCCTTACGCCAACAGTCTTTCTTGTGGGCAAAAGATCTTTCTACCTATGATAGTATTGCCAGTTGGACTTCCAATATTCCTGTTTTATCTTCCGTATATGGTAATCACGTGAGTCTTTTCACATTGCTCATGACTGCGTCCAGTTTGTTCCTTGCCATATACAACCGCAACATGACTCCGCAAGACCCCAATAATCCAATGATGAAATGGATGCCATTCATTTTCCCATTCTTTTTGATGGGCTTCTTCAATAAAATGGCCGCAGCTTTGACTTTTTATTATTTTGTGTCCAATATGTTGAGCATTCTACAACAATTCATTATCCAGAAGTTTATTATTGACGAAAAGAAGGTACATGCTCAAATACAAGAGAATAAAACCAAACCACCAACTCAATCAAAATGGGCAGAACGCATTGCAGAAATGCAAAAAGCACAAGCAGATAGAGGCAAACAGTTACCTAAAAAGAAATAAATAATAACACAAATAAAAAGGAGCGTCGTTACAACTAATTGTAACGACGCTCCTTTTTGTACAAAGTATTAATTAAATAGCTATTTTTTCTTTTTCTTCCTTGACGCTTCAATATATTTGTCGAGTGCGGCAGCCATAGAAGGTGCACCAACAACAGGAGCATTAATATCAATGCGTAAATTGGCATCTTCAACCGCTTTTGCAGTCATAGGGCCAAAAGCTCCGAGCAAAGTATTATTTTGTTGGAATTTGGGGAAGTACTCAAACAGTGTATTGAGGCTTAATGCACTAAAAAACACAATTACATCATAAGTTTTTTCCATCAATTCGCTGATATCATTACTTACTGTCCGATACAATGTAGCTTCAGAAAAAGGAATTTTGTTAACCGACAAAAATTTATTTATATCCGTCTTCCCATTATCAGCTGTAGGTAATATATATCGCTCCTGATGCTTATGTTTAGCTATTACTTCCAATAGACCTTCAGTAGTTCCATCGGCCGAATAAAAAACCTTCCGCTTACGATATAAAATAAATTTTTGCAAATACAATGCAACGGCTTCTGAGATACAGAAGTATTTCATTTCTTGCGAAATTTTCAATTTTATTTCATCACAGATTCTGAAGAAATGTTCTACCGCATTACGGCTAGTGAAAATGATAGCTGTGTGTTCGACAATATCTACGCGCTGTTTTTTAAAATCTCGCCCAGGCATTCCTTCTACACGAATGAAAGGAAAAAAATCAAGTACTAAATCATACTTTTTGGCCAGCTCGAAATATGGTGATTTTTCGGTCTCTGGTTTTGGCAAGGTGATAAGTACAGAGCTGATTATTCGATCTTCCTTTTTAACTTCCTTTACTACTTTAGCTTTTGTTTGAACAACTGCTTTGGCCATGTTTTTATATTGACTTAAACCGGGGTTTTATGGGTTCCAGCTATTTATGTGCCTATGTCAAAAAAAATCTAACATTACAACATACGAATAGCTAGCTTCATTAATACCGCCATAGGCGACATCTCGAAGGCGCAAAGGTACATAAAAAAATGAAATCGACTATTGAGGAAGAAAGGGGCAAATATATTCCATGAACGAATGTATCTATTGAGCAGTAAAACGACCAATACAAATACAGAACAAATAGTCAATGGAACATCCCAAGACGAATTCAAAAAGGCAAAACAAACTACAAAAGGTAATAGCACCATTCCCGCCATTTTATTTACCAAAAAGACGTTGAAATTATATTGATCTGTTGTAGATTGAATATTGAACGCCCAACCTGTAAAGTTGATAAATACATATTTACAGAGATAAATAATGATTACCAAAACAATTAACAAACTAATCGCGAGGCTACTGGGCAACTCGGAGAAACGCCAATCTCTATTAACTGAAATAAGATAAAAAGTATAACAACCTATAACAACTGAAGAAAATAGGTTCATCAACATATTAGGGATAGTTGCAGCCTGTATAATATCCTTAAGTTGACGATTGCCTAATGTAGGATTTATAAATGCCCGCCAAATGTCATTAAAATACTTGGGGTGAATTGTTTTGATTGCCCCTAATAAGAAACAAAGACCAAGTAAAAGGTAAAAATCAATTGTATTATTTTCGAACGGATGTATTTTAGCTACATAACTGACTACATTGGTATTATTGAATAGCGGTGCTGCCTGAGCAATACTATCAAATGATTGTGTTGCTTGTCTTTTAACCGATACCGTATCTATTACAATTCCATATTTGCTAATATCAATCTTCGCGTCAGCAACACTACTAAATAGAATTGCTATTGAAAAAATAAGAGAAAAAAACAGTCGAAATTTGCGCATGAACATATTAAGCAACAAAGGTAATTTTATATTTCCTGAATAGCCAGCTATCAGCACTAAAAATAAGCAACATAACCAAATAAGATTTTCGACTCACGAAAACGCAGTGGGATGTAATCACTTCGCCCAAGTGCATAAGCAATAGTAAAAAGCCCCGTCTTAGTTTCTAAAGTTGTTCCAATACCAAACCCGTTATAATATGCCTCCCTATTGTAATTATTAAATTTTGTTTGAACGTATGCATTATCGCTAAAAACATAAGCGTACGAGTTTTGAGACAACCCCACCCGCAATTCAATTGTAGCAATATGATACTGGTTTGCAAAAATACTTTGCTCATCAAAACCACGTAGTAATTTAAAACCACCTAATTGGAACAATTCATTTTGAAAAACATTTACAGTGGCAATATAACCACCGGAATAAGCAAGTTTAAGAGTCAAACTCTTGCCCAGAGCGAAATATTTAGCAACATCGCCAATAAAATGATATTGATATATCGATGAAGCAATGGTATCATATAATTTACTAAAATCGAAACCCGATCCGTCTGTAATACCTGTAATACCGTTGTTTTTAATAATCTTGCGATTTATTGCAGTGGCACTCACTTTTATTTGCCACCCCTTATGTGGGTTGACTTTATAATCTGTTTTATTCAAGCCAAATTCCAATCCCGCGCCATTCGATGTTGCATCTATATTGGCAGGCAGCTGGTGTGTAGCTAAAATAGTGGCTGTGTCTATATTGATAATCCTGTTGCTTTGTATCTGATAAAACAATCGCACATAGTCGGCTGCATTGAGTTGATAACGTACGCCCGTTTGAAAAGTTATTTTACGGAAAAGGAGATCATTTCTAAAAAAATCGAAATGTCCTTCTATACCCATAGGCGTATTAAACAAATAAGGCCAAATAACATCCGCTTTCATACGTGGAGACTTATACTGAAGACTTTGATAACTGGCACTTAGAGATTCTCCATGACCGAGTATGTTTTGTAATGCCAGTTGTAAATCTGCCGTAAGTAAAAGCTTACCTGTTTGAAGATTATTGGGCATCAACCCAAGTAGCGCATTTAGCTGATTTGCTTTTTTTTCTTTTAATGACAAATTCAACCGTGTATCACCAAGCTTGAATGTAATTGTCCATGGGGCAGACTCTTGGAGGAATGGCAGCTCTCTGATACGCTGACTAATTAATTTCAACTTCCGTTCATTGTAACAACTTCCATTTGCAATATCTAAATAGCGCATCAGAAATTGTCTCGAAATTTTTGCATCACCATTTACAATTACAGTGTCGATAGTCCTAAGTTCAGCTCGGTCTATTTTCAATCTTGCACTGACAACCCCATTACTTTTCAGCTCCAAATCACCCAACCAAACACGCGCAAACGGATAGCCATTATCGTCGCAATAGCGCAATAAATGTTCCGAAAGTTTAGCTATAGCTTTAGGGTTGAGTGGTCTGCCGATCCATTGTAAGGGATTAATAGCAGCTGCGATTAATAGAGCTGGGGGTATGGAGTCAAAATATAATTGAGCCCAACGGTATTGCGACCCTACGTATAAATAAAGGTCGTATTGATTTTCGTGAACGACAATACTATCTATAGATGCAGATAAATAACCCTGCTCCTGTAATGCAGGTACAATCTTATGTATTTGTCCGACAACAGCAGCAATAGTTCCATAACTGCTTTGCCGCGGCAAAGCAGTTATGGAACTTGTCGTAATACTATCCAGTTGATGAATATTAATATTATACCCTTGCTGTGCATGTAGCGTATTTGTACAAGCAAGCAACAAAAGGATCGACAATGATTGAATAAAATATAGCCGAAAACGCAACAACATCAAATCAAAATTAGCGTATTATTAATCATTCTTATAGTGTTACAACTTGAATAATCAGTTTAACAATTACTTTTGCAAGACCTCCTCCAATATTGTTTTAATAAAAACCAACCTCATGCGTTTAGTCCTACTCATTTCTATTTTTTGTTTGCTTTATTGTACATCTTCTTTCGCACAAAGTCCCAAAAGAGAATTTCGTGCAGCATGGATCGCAACAGTTGCTAATATCGACTGGCCTTCCAAACCCGGATTACCGTCAGTACAACAACAACAAGAGTTTATTAATAGACTTGATATGCTTAAAACGATTGGCTGCAACGCCATAATAGTACAAGTACGCCCAGCCTGTGATGCACTATACCAATCCAAAATAGAGCCATGGAGTCGCTACCTTACCGGCAAACAAGGCCAACCACCATTCCCCCTCTATGACCCCCTCGCCTTTATGATAGAAGAAACCCATAAGCGCAATATGGAATTTCATGCTTGGTTCAATCCTTTCCGTGCACTCACAGACAGCAAAAAAAACCCTAATCCTAGTTCACATATTACCTATACGCATAGCGACTGGATTATTAATTATGGCGGCAAAGCATATATAGACCCAGGAGTACCGGAAGCCCGTGAATATGTGATAAACGTAATAATGGATGTAGTAAAACGATATAATATTGATGCGGTACATCTTGACGATTATTTTTACCCATACAGAATTGCAAATGTAGAATTTGGTGATAGCAAGAGTTATCAACGTTTTCGCGAATCGTTTGTCAATAAAGACGATTGGCGCAGACACAATGTAAATCTTTTTATAACTACACTTAATGCAAATATCAAGAGTGTAAAAAGCTATGTAAAATTTGGGATTAGTCCATTTGGTGTTTGGCGCAATGCCTCTAAAGACCCTCAGGGCTCTAATACTCGTGGCGGACAAACTTGTTACGACGATTTATACTCCGATATTTTAGAATGGTTACGTCGGGGCTGGATAGACTATGCCTTACCTCAATTGTACTGGGAGCGAGGCCATCGTGCGGCGGCATTTGATGTACTGCTGCCCTGGTGGGAGGATCATCGTTATAATCGTCACATGTACATCGGCCTAGGTGTTTACAGAATGGCAGAATCTCCAAACGGAATATGGAGCGGTTCAAAAGAACTTTTAGAACAAATAAATGACATTCGTAGAGAGACTGCACATCCGGGCTACTCATTCTACAGTGCATCTAGTTTTGACAAAATAGGGCCAGCAATAAGAGACAGCCTCAAGAATCGATACAATAAATACCCAGCATTCCCACCTACAATGCCCTGGCTGGACAGCATTGCCCCAATTGCCCCAAGTCTTAAAGCAATACCTTCGAGTCAAGGAACTTTATTACAATGGAAAAATACCGGCATCAATAAAGAACAACTCACCTATGCTGTTTATCGCTTTAGCAACCATGAGCCTATTGATATTAATAACAGTGCCAAAATCATTAGCGTTCAAAAAGGAATGGAATATCTCGACAAGGATGCAAACAAGATCAAGCGACCGATATATGTTGTTACCGCACTAGACAGACTTTGGAATGAGAGTACAATAAGCAATGTGGCAGGAGAATAACCTAACCAAGATCATTATTAAATGATAACGATTTAATAAACTACAAAAGACACCCCTGACTGACGGAAGAGCTAATTTTAACGCTAAATTAGCTTCGGCATGATACAAAAAATCTATTCCTCTATTGCTGTTATAATACTAACTTGTGCGTCTGCTCAGGCACAAAATGGTTGTACCGACCCCTATGCAACTAACTATAACAGTAGTGCCACCAACAACGACGGCTCTTGTATTTATGCAACTACCATTTATAGCCCACCACTAAAGTGCACTTTACCAAATGCTGCAGTTGAGTCGTCAGGTATGGAGTGGACTGACGGAGGTATGTGGACACATAATGATAGCGGAAATCCAAACTTTATTATGAAGATTGACACTGCTACTGGTGCAATCCTTAAAACAGTTTATATCGACAACTTCCCTAATGTTGATTGGGAAGACATTTCAGCCGACAATGATTTCATTTATATTGCCGAAACAGGAAATAATAAGGGGACGCGCAAAGATTTAAAAGTATTAAAGATTGCTAAAAAAGACATCACATCTGCCGATACTGTACATCTAAATGCCGTGGCAATTAATTTGTCGTATTCAGATCAAAAGAGTTTTATTTCAAGCAGTAAACACAATTTCGATTGTGAATCCATTGTTGCTATAGACGATTCTATTTACCTCTTCACAAAAGACAGGGGCGACTTTCGTACCAGAGTCTATCGAGTGAGTAAAACACCTGGTACTTATGTATTAGATTCTTTGAGTGGATATAATGTAAACGGACTCATTTGTGGCGCAGATTATAATCCGACCAGCAAAGAAATTGTTCTTGTCGGCTACAATGGTACTGGAAAATCATTTCTTTGGTTTTTAAACAATTTCAAAAATCATGATTTTTTCTCTGGTAACAAACGTCGAATTGAACTCGATTATGCAAAGGATTGGCAAACGGAAGGCATTACTTATATTAACGACAAACATTTATTCATGTCTTCTGAAGCTGTAAGTGGCTATCCTGCTAGTGTCTTTACGATTGATAAAACATGGGGATATGCAACTTCAGTCATTGAAGAAAAAAAATCAGGATACTATCAAGTTTATCCAAACCCAGTCAGCAATTTTCTGGAAATAAACAACAACGAAACAACTACGGTTTTCTACCGGGTCAGCAATACAATGGGTCAGGCTATGGCATCCGGAACTTTAGTAAAAGGCAATAATACACTAAAGATGGAACATCTATCTACCGGTTTATATTTTGTCCATCTTCATACAGAAGACGGATTGGAGCATACTACTAGAATTTGGAAATTATAATAATCCAAACTCGCTAAATTTGAAAGCCGTTCAATATAGTTTGAACGGCTTTCAAATTCTAAAACATTTTGTCAAAATTATTTATTGAGATATGCAGAGTACATCCAAACTAATTTTTCTTGCGCTCGGATATAATCACTCATTAATGCATTTGTTCCTTCATCATTTATTTCTGCCGAAAGGTTCAATAAATTACGCTGAAGCGAAATTGTTATCTTAAATGATTCCAATATCTCGCCTACAGCCAATTTGCCATCTGACACTTTGGTGCTTTCTTTGATCGTTGCTATTTTCTTATAGTCTGAATAATTATGCGTCGGCACAGATCCAACTGTTAGTATCCGTTCTGCCACTTCATCTATTTTAAGTAAAAGATCATTATACAATTCTTCAAATTTCACATGCAATTCAAAGAATTTTTC
The DNA here is from genome assembly GCA_002307135.1 of Bacteroidetes bacterium UBA1312. Lineage (GTDB taxonomy): Bacteria > Bacteroidota > Bacteroidia > Chitinophagales > Chitinophagaceae > Rurimicrobium. The sequence goes on along the minus strand of DBTQ01000013.1, from coordinate 90,882 downwards.
ACCTTTAATATTCCAATGATAGCCTCTTGTATTCTGATAAAAAATAGAATAATTAGCGAGCAATTCATTAAGCAGTGTTGCTAACTTTTCTGACTTTGCAGCATCTAAGCCTATAGCATTTGTCTTTTTCATGTTATATTTATTTACGTTTAGTGAATCAGTATGTGTGGTTCAGTGTTGGGATAATTTTTGCGGCAAGTCTTTCTGCCCAAACAGCATATTCTTTACCGGAAGGATGCAATTGGTCTGCCACTAAAAAATCTTCTTTATTACCATTTATTCGAGGGCTATCGGTTATATCTATATAATTGCATTTGTGTGCGAATGAAATTTTTTCTGCGGCACTATTATACGCATCTATTTCTTGTGCTATCTTATGACGGTCTTTCCCTTCTGCAAAAGGAGTCACGCCCCAATCTGGTATAGACACAACAAATACGTGTCGCGAATGTCCGTTCGCAAATAGAATAGACTGAGCCAACAACTGTGTAAATTCTGCCTTGTAGTTCTCCACATCCCTTCCGCGATATTGATTGTTTACACCAATGAGCAAGGTAACGAAGGAAAATGTTTCCTGAATATGGTGTTCACGAATAGACGCTTGTAACTCATCTGTAGTCCAACCTGTAGTCGCAACTATTAGTGGATCTCCAATTTGTATATTTTGTTTGCGTAAAAGAGCTACTAACTGGCTTGGGAAATTTTCTGAAAAAGGAACCTGCTCACCAATGGTATAAGAATCACCAAGTGCTAGATAGTTAAGCATATTGCTATTTTATTTTGATTAGTAATTTTAGTTGCCCAAAATGTTATTGTATAAATACAGTCTTAATATTGACAAATTCTCTTGCACCAAAGATACCTAATTCCCTACCATAACCACTGTTTTTAATCCCACCAAATGGCAGTCGTGCATCTGAATGTACGGGTGAGTTTACAAAACAATTACCTGCATCAAGTTGCGTAGCGGCAAGCCTTTCCGCATGGCGTTTATTTTTTGAAAATAACGCACCACCCAATCCATACTCACTATCATTAGCAATACGCAATGCATCTTGCTCATCTTTTGCTTCAATAATTACACCAACAGGGCCAAACAATTCTTCACTATAAGCAGCCATTCCTTTTTTTACATTTGTAAGTAAGGTTGGTGGATAAAAAGCTCCTGCTCCATCCGGCAAATAGCCACCGCAAAGTAATTTTGCACCGGCATCAATACTTCTTAAGACTTGTTGATGCAGCTCTTCCCGCAAATCAATGCGTGCCATTGGTCCTATCTTATTATTTATATCCTGGGGACTACCAAATGTTGCAGCCCCCATTTTGGTCAACATCATTTTTTCAAATTCTTTACGCACAGACTTTACCACTACAAATCGTTTTGCCGCCAAGCAGCTCTGGCCAGTGTTTACAAGTCTTGCATTAAAACATGTATCAACAGCAAGCGTCATATCCGCATCCTCTAACACGATATATGCGTCACTACCTCCTAGTTCTAATACTTGTTTTTTTAAATTCCGACCGGCAGCTTCTGCTATCTTTCGACCGGCAAAAGTACTTCCTGTAAATGTCACTGCTGAAATTTCGGGAACAGCTATAAGGTCGGCCACCTTTGCGGATGGAAGCAATAATGTCTGAAATAATCCCTTAGGGGCAACTGCTTTTTTAAGTACTTCTTCTATAGCCAAGGCACAACCACTCACGTTTGATGCATGTTTTAGTATCATAGCATTACCAGCCATCAGTATGGGAGCCATCGCTCGAAATACCTGCCAATAGGGGAAATTCCATGGCATTACTGCTAGTACTACCCCTAATGGCTGATAGCTTACATAACTTTTAAGCGCATCTGTTGCTACAATCTCATCTGCCAAGAACTTAGGCCCTTCCTGGGCATAAAACTCCAGCGTTTTCGCGCACTTTTCAACCTCATCTCTACTTTGTGTAACGGGTTTGCCCATTTCCCGCGTTGCCAAAAGTGCCAATTTTTCTTTTTGTTCGCGCAAGACCTTTGCTATATGCAACAGCAATGTTGCACGCTCTCGAAGTGTATTATTACGCCAAGCTTCAAATGCCTTCGTTGCTTGCTTTACAGATTTTTGTACATGTGCATCACTATGAGTTGGATAAGCTGCAATTTGCTTACCATCGGCAGGATTGATGGAAAAAAAAGAAGTCTCAGACATGGATATACTTATTGGCAGTGCAAGTTATAACTGATGTACGTTATAAATATGATAAAACGAATGAACGCTTCATAAAAAATCACCTTCTTTTCAAAGAGCTCAACCATCTTTGAAAATATTATTTCAGTAAAAAATCCGGCAATAGTTGCATTATTAAGAACTTTTTTACTAAATTTAACCCTTGTAAAAACCAATTTTCAATGCGCTATATTTTTTTAACACTATCTGCTGTATTTAGTATCAGTCTTTTTTCTTGCAACCATGGCTCTTCTGACGTTTCGGTGCAAGAGATGTCTGCAAAAATAAAACGTAATTCTGCTGACTCTGCTGAAGTTTGGAATGCTAGTCCACAGCTCGTTAAATCATTTATACCATTTAGTGGTTCCGTTGAATTTGATGGATCAGATTATGCGACACAGAGCACAAATATGAAGATTTTTATACACAACTTTAGTGGAATAGGTTCATACCCTTTATATCATGGTGTTACTAACCAATCTGATAGTAACTATGCAATTTTGACTTATAAAGCACGTACATTCCATACCATCAGCGGCACATTGGAAATGCTTCGTTCAGACGCAGGTATATATATTGCCAACTATAGTTTTATCGCAAGTGATTTGAATGACACGCTTACAGTTACAAACGGTCATTTTACAATTAGTAAGTAATTTCAACGCTTTCTTTTCAATTAAATAAAACAGCCGACTCAACGAGTCGGCTGTTTTATTTAATTGCATTACCATATTACTTCCTTTTCATACAAGCTTCGATATCAGCGGTTGTAATCGGAATATTTTTAAACAAATCAACATTCCCATTTTTAGTCAGCCAATAATTATTTTCGATACGAATTCCGATTTGTTCTTCTTCGATGTAGATCCCTGGTTCTATAGTAAATAACATACCTTCTTTCATTGCTTCTGTACGTGTACCCAAGTCGTGTACATCTATACCCAAATGATGTGTTATACCATGATAAAAATATTTCCGATAAGCCGGATTCTCTGGGTCTTGATTTTTAATGTCGTTTTTACTAATTAATCCCAGTTTCAAAATCTGCTTTTCCATTTCCGCATTTGTTTTAGCAACATAATCCGTAAAAACAATGCCGGGCTTCATGATACTTGCGGCAAAGAGATGAGCATTGAGCACTGCATCATACACTTCTTTTTGTCGTTTTGTATATTTACCATTCACAGGTATGCTGCGCGACAAGTCTGCGCTATAATTACCATAAGAAGCGCCAAAGTCCATCAGTATGATCTCCCCTGATTTACACTCCTGATTATTATCAATATAATGCAATACACGAGCTCTATCACCACTGGCAATAATTGGATCGTAAGCATGGCGAGGCGAACGATTACGCACAAATTCGTGTGTAATTTCTGCTTCTATTTCATGTTCTCCGACACCAGGCTTTACAAAATTCAAAACACGCCTAAAAGCCTTTTCTGTAATATCAATTGCATGTTGTGTTATAATTACTTCTTCCTTCGATTTAATAGCACGCAGCTCTTTTACAATACGGGCAGCTCGCTCGTATTGATGCAACGGGAACCGTTGCATCATTTCATGTACAAATTGTAAATCAGTACGTAAAAGACTACTATCTAATCGATCATTTTCATTCGTGTTCAAATATACCGTTTCGGCATTGTGCATCATTACTTGCAATACTGCATCAAAACTATCAACCCATTGAATATTTTTTATTCCGGAAATAGCTGTTGCTTCATCTTTACGCAATTTATGTCCTTCCCATTTTTCAAGATGTTCATTTGGCCGAATGAGCACTAATACTTCACGTGCATTTTTATCCGGATTATCAGGGTAAAGAACGACCATTGATTTTTCTTGCTCAATGCCAGAAAGCCATACTATATCAGTATTAGGTCGATAAGTATAAACGCCGTCGCCATTGGTAGCCATTACTGCATTACCTTGAAAAATAGCAATAGCATTTGGTTTCATTTTTTTAATAAAACGCTGCCGATTATGTTCTGTTAATTTAGCTGCTGTAAGTTGGTTTCTCATTTCGATTTAAAAAATTAGATGATGAAGTTAAGCAATCTTTGATTTTACAGTATAGAATACAAATAAATATAGTGTCTAAATTCTTGCACGCCACGGGATTTCTGACTTACCATTAATATGGGTTAAATAGCGAGCCAATACAAATAAAAAGTCAGAAAGACGATTAAGATATTTGAGAACCAAGTCCGACACATATTCCTGATGTTCTAACATAGCTACACAGAGGCGTTCCGCTCTACGACAAATACAACGTGCAACATGACATGCAGATGCCGCCTGATGGCCTCCAGGCAAAATAAATGAACGCATTTCAGGTAATACTTCATTCATTTGATCAATGCGCTGTTCCAACCACAAAATATCTTCATCATGCAAATCAGGCAATTTCATTTTTACATCCTTTTCTTGAGACGTAGCGAGCTCGGCCCCCAGTGTAAATAAGCGGTCTTGTATTTCGCGCAACCAATTATTTGTTTGTTCATCAGCGGAAAAATCACTAACCAAGCCTATGTATGAATTGAGCTCATCAACGGTTCCATAACTCTCTATACGAATATGACTTTTGGCCACTCGTGTTCCACCGATTAAACTGGTCTGACCTTTATCGCCAGTTTTAGTATATATCTTGAACGACATTTCTTGATTTTTAATAATCAAAAGTAAAGCTAAAAAAGTAAAAACATCTTTCTACATTTGGGATATAGAGACCTTTCAATTTTATGATTTTTTCATACTCAAAAAAGAGACTACTGTTTATTTTTTCTTTGCTTGTATTAAGCAACTGTATTTTTGCACAAAACAAAACAGAAGGTGACTTAGTCAATGCTATTGTCAAAAGTTTACAAACCCAAGACAGCTCTGCTTATGCCCATTTATTTCTATCTGCAGATAGTATCGCTACCATCACAATTCGCAAAGCTCCGGCTAATAACATTGAGTCACAACGCGCCAAAATGATGCTAGAAACCTCTACATTGTTGATGTATCAGGACTCTATGTTGAATGTTCAGGCATTTACATTATTCAATCCTCTAGTCAAAAAAGGAGAACAATCTGGGATACATTGGGCACAATCATTGTTGTCTCGCTACGAATTGGAGGTGTTGCCCAAAACAAGAAACGAAGTTTATGAAGCTATTGCTCCAGATAGATTTGTAGGATATGTATTTTTAGAAGACATGCTTACTCGTAAAATATATGGACTGACATTAAGTGATATTATGAAAATTGACGGAAAATGGTACGGAGGAGAATTGAACTATATATATGAAGCTTCAAATAAGGATGAGTTTAATGCACAGCTAAAAGCAGAAAAAATAAGACTTAATAAAAGAATTCCTGAAGACACTACAAATAAAAAGGAAGAATTGCATGTAAGCAGTCAAGAAAATGATGCTGACAATGAAATAAATCCAAAAAAAAGAAAACAAGTTTCTGATCGAAAACTATATACAGGTAAGCTTGACAATGAAATTCCAGTAACACTCTATATCAGATATATACTAGGGGATTGTCCAGAAAAAATTTGTTCTTGGGAAGCGCTATTTAAATTTGGAGATCAAGACGAATACAGCAAACAGGCCGTAACTAGAAACGCCGATGGAAAATGGATTTTTACAGAAGATGAAACAGGAGCAGTAATGGAGTTAGAATTAAAAAATGGGGAATTCCATGGCGTATTCACTGCAACTAGTGACAAGGTTGATTATGAAGCGTCGCTCAAAGAAACTCCTATGACTCAAAGAAAATTGGAAGCTCTTGATGCAATAATAGAAAAAGATTTGACCCGATAAGAAACAAACTGCTATGAAAACGATACTAACTATTTTTCTTTTAATATTGTCCAATACATTTATGACACTAGCGTGGTACGGACATTTAAAATTTCATGAGTGGAAATGGTCCAGCAAGCTGGGGCTAATCTCTGTGATACTGATTAGCTGGGGTATTGCATTATTTGAATATTGTTTTCAGGTACCTGCTAACCGAATCGGATTTAAAGAAAACGGAGGTCCATTTACGCTATGGCAATTAAAGGTAATTCAAGAAGTAATCACATTAGTAGTATTTACTGCATTCACTCTTTTAGCGTTCAAAACAGAGACGCTCCGCATAAACCACTTAATTGGTTTCGGATTTCTAGTGTTAGCAGTATATTTTATTTTCAAAAAATAAACAACAATTGAGGAAATATGCTCAGTGTAATACAATTTACATTTAATCCTTTTCAGGAGAATACTTATATAATAAAAAACGAACTAAATGAATGTTGGATTATTGACCCCGGCATGTATGACACGAATGAGGTCAACCAAGTTATTAATCATTTAATTAGTAAGGATTTAAAAGTTCAGGCAATCATTAATACTCACGCTCACCTCGATCATATTTTTGGAGTAGATGCATTAGTAGAGCGATTCAACATACCCTTCTTTATACATGAAAAGGAACTAGCTGTACTCAACCATGCGGCAAATTCTGCTCAAATGTTTGGATTTAATTTCAGAGGAGTAAAGACAGTTCCGCAATTTATCAAAGAAAAGGAAATATTACATTTAGGGAAGGACGAATTAGAAATTCGTTTTGTACCCGGACATTCTCCAGGGAGTATTGCGTTCTATAATGCCAATAACAATTGGGTAATCAGCGGAGATGCTTTATTTTCAGGAAGTATTGGCCGTACAGATCTACCTGGTGGAGATTATGACACGCTTATCAATAGCATAAAAGCTCAATTGCTCAATTTACCGCCAGACACAATTGTTTATTCTGGACATGGATCGACTACTACCATAGGTACCGAAAAGAAAAATAATCCATTCTTAAGCTAGCATTATTTTAATGCTACCAATTCTTTTCCTCTTAAGATTGGCACAATTGGATGTATATTGGTAGTCGTACAATAAATCATATCGCTTTCCAGACCAAAACCAGAAAGGCGTTTATAATGTGCCCCTTGCTTTAAATAATTAAAATAATCGCCTTTCGAATCATTATGAAATGAAAGTGATGCAACAGCACTGTCACAATTAACCGTGAAATAATCTTTGACTTTTGCAACAACCGCACCGGCAAACAATGTATCCTCGAGATTAAATCGATCTTTCCAAGATGCACACGCCAAAAGAACGTTTTTGTTTTGTCCGATAAGGTAATTACATACGGCATCAATATTTAAAAATGAGCCAATAATTATTTCTGCAGCTCCATTTACCATGTGCAATAAGCGAGTCCCATTCGTTGTAGTTAGTACAAGTGTTTTACCAGAAACAAATGCAATAGGATATTCTGTTGGCGAATTACCATATTGCAGACCATCAGCAACTTTCCCATCTCTTTCCCCGGCAGTAATGCTTCCGTCTATTTCGTTTCCTAATGAAATACATTCCGCAACAGAAGCAACAGGAATAACAGATTTTGCCCCATTATCTAATGCCGCAACAATAGTGGAAGTAGCTCTAAAAATATCAATAATGACAGTAATTGTATCTTTAGTATTAAAGAGGTGTAATAATGCAGGAGAAAGACAAACCTCTAAAGACGGTTTATGAATATTGCTGGACATTTGATAAAATTAAAATGGGATGCAAGATACCAAAGAAAAACATGCAAAAACATAGTAAAACAAGAGTGTTAATAAAATAGAAAAGCCTTGCAAAATGCAAAGCTTTTCTATTAAAAGTATAAGTCTAATTGGATGACATTAATAAACCCACATATCGTGTTCTTTATTCAACAAGTCATCGGAAACCTTCTGACTTTCTTGTAAAACATCTAACTGAGACATGCCCATGTCTTTGAAACGAGCATCAAACGGATTGCTGATTTTGTAGATATAGCTAGAGAAGAAACGACCTTCAAAATAATCGTCCCAAGTCATACGAGCAACATCATTATCAGGGTTAAATACTTCATACTGTGCTAACACATCACGAATGTCAGGATAGTATAACCAAAACAACGGAGCTGTACCCATGAATTCCCCTGTAGATGTAGTTTGATCTTTCAATGGAGCCAAGCCTATAATACGAGTTACTTTTTTACCTAAATTACGATCGAATATCACATCCTCTTTAATACGATATTTAGTAACTTTATTCAAGTCAAATTCATTATTTACGATACGTCTAGTCATTTCACCTGTAATTGGATTTTCAACCATACTTGTATCTGGCTTACCAATTAAAAGTTCCATTAAACGTTCCTTTGTAAGGGGGGTTGTAAAACGTTCATCAAGTCCATCATACGCTTGCATTTTACCTTTTTTAACCCCATCAATCAATATTTCAATAAATGTTCCACCACCAGTGTTTTCATCACCAGGATAAATAAATGGCATATTCATTTTTTGACGCGTATCAATTTCACGCCAAACGCGTTTTTTCCACATTACATCGTCTTCACGCAATGGTTGCCAAGGCAAAGCTTTAGAAACATGTGCTACTTTATCGTATGCTCCATCTGGGCGGCGAGAAACTTGCCAATCAGCCTTTACAGCCGAATTGTCGGCAGTAGTAGCACGGTCTGTCATTGTACCTGTCTGTGCATTAGCTCCCAAAGAAGTAGATACGAGCAGCGCAGCGATAGCCGATAGTCTGTATGATTTAAGGACATTCATGATCCTGAACAAATTTTCTGAGTTAAAAATAATTAGTTGACTGTTATAATAATTGGATTCAAGGAACGTGGTGTATTATCTGGCCCCTTAGCTTTAATTGATTCAATGAAAAACTTATCTCCAGGTTTGCACTTATCAATTATTTGCTGAACTTGTTTGCTGCTACTAAACAAAGGACCTGTTACGTGCAAAGGACCAACTGGATCTTGTCTTTTTTGCAGATAAAAAAGGTCGAAACCAGTAACCAAGAATTTAGCTTCAAAATCAAAACCTTTCATTGCGGCAACAATACCAGGGCTAATTTTCATTCTTCCTGCAGATTCTGCAAAGCTACCAGATTTGCCGTTAATTTCTGCAACCGGATCAGGAATAACTTTTACACGAATCTCTTGTTTTCCAACTTCTTTTGGACCTGTAGGTGTTTTAGCACTGATGACAGCCATTACTTTACCTTGCTGTGTAACCGAAACATTATACTTACCTAGTGCTCCGCCAGAGGTTATTTGTGCACCTGGAATATTCAAAGAAATGTCTTCCATTGAATAGCCGGCAGCAGAAACTGTTACCGGATTCGGAACACCAATATAGAAAACGTTCATTTTATCTAATTGCATAGAAGCTCCAGTAGAACCCACCATGTATTCGAATTTATAATCACGAGTTGCAATTTTACCACCCATATCTAAAGATATCTTACCACTAACAGTTTGAAGGCCTTTACCAGTAGCAGTACCTTCCCAATGTGCCACACCTTGCTCGATTTTCACAACGCGTCCACCACCACCAGATGCAGATACTGTAGGGTTAAGAGTAGTCTTGTAAGCAGCCAACAAAATTTCAGCTTCAACTTTCTGTCCTTCTAGCAAGTAGCTTTGTTTAGGTACCGCAACAGCTTTGAAGTCATCAAATTTTACATCTTTTTCATGTATTTTATCAAACAACTGATCTACAACCATAGCTTCAGAGTTTTTAATGTCATTCTGAAATTTAGACATTAAGGTAACTGCGGCAATTACTGGCATATTATAGAAGTTACCTGCACTCCATTCACCTCTTGGATTAGCATCGGAAGGTTTTACATTTTCAATTTTCAATGGCAATGATTTAGCCAAAGGAGAGCTTTCATTCATATCCAAAGCTTTTAGCAATTGAAGACGATAATTTTCCAAGCGCTTTTTAATTTCATCTCCACCTTTTTCCTTTTCTACCAACAAATCGGTAGAGGCATGCAAATCACTTTCATTAGCAATTTCTCCAGGATATTTTACTGAATCCCTCCAACCACCTGATTGCATGATCAGACGGGTTTTCCAATCGTCTAAATATTTAACCAAATCACCTGACTGTGCTTTAATTTGCATTGCGAGATCATAATAAGGCTTAGTTTTTTCACGCTCAGATGGTGTATCCATTTGATCTTGGAAAAATTTATATTTAGCAGCATTTTTATCATCTATAGACAGATTAGATCGGGAGATACTTTTGTTAATGGTACGGAAGGCCGCCAAGATCTCGGAAGATACGTTAAGGGCCAGCAATGCCGTCAACACTAAGTACATTAGGTTGATCATTATCTGCCGGGGCTCTTTAGGTATTGACATTCTTTATTAATTTCAGTTTGTTAAGAATAATTGTTTGTTTGTTTGTAAGCATAGTGGTACAGAATGACCACATATATCATTACAAGTTATTCTGTCAGTACTAGCGGCCTTGCATTGCAGACAACATGTTACCATAAATACTGTTCAACGTAGTTAGGTTTTTAGCCAAAGCACCCATTTGTTCTTTTGCTGAGATTGCATCTTGAGCACTGGAAGCCATTGCATCAGAAGCATTAACCAAATTGCTGTAGAATTTATTCATAGCTTTCAAATGATTGTTAGCATCAGTTAATTCTACTTCATAAATTTGATTCAACGAATTAAGGTTACCAGACAATACTTGAACTTGTTTGTGGAAAGAGATTGTATCATCAGCTGCATTATTGAATGCTGTCATAGTACGTGTAGCGCCAGAGAATGTATCAGACATTTGACCCAAAGCTCCAGCTGCATTACGAGCACTAGCAGAATATTCGTTAGTTGCAGCGGTTACATCAGACATATCTTTAATATTATTAACTACCAACCCAAATTTTTGGAAATTATCGTTCAATTTATTCAAATTTGTTGGTGTCATTGCTGCCTCTTCCATCATTTTGTCAAATGCTGCCATTGGAGACATACTATCAGGTGTACCAATTTTTTTGCTGCCACCTTTTTTGTAGTGTTCAACTTCTGGACTTTCATCCAATCCTGGATATATTTTTTCCCAGTAGTAATCTTTATGAGGTGGTAGAAGACCTAACATTGCAAAGATAAAAGCCTCTGTGAGCATACCTGCAGTAAGTAAAGGACCACCTATAGCCCAGTGCTGAATCTTACCAAGGGCACCTATAAGCACAACTGACGCACCTATACCAATGATGAAGTTTTTTACATATTTACCTTTGGAAGTTTCGAAAAACAAGGATACTGATTTCATATTATTGCTTTGTTTCTTTTTAAAAATTGTTTAGATAGATTTTATTAACGTCTGTTAGTTAACGCTGGTGCTATTTCTTGATAAATACAACGGAATCCGATGTATGCCTTTGCAGTATCAGCGTATTCGTAATCACGAGTGCTTACTTGCAAATAATATGAAACGTCTCTCCAACTACCACCACGAACTACTTTACGTTGTAACCATTGAGGATCTGTACTTTTCGTTTTCATATCCAAACTTGGATTAACGTCCGCTACTTGATTATAAGTATTGCCATAATAAGGGCTACTAGTCCACTCAGAAACGTTACCTGCCATGTTATACAAACCATAATCATTTGGCCAATATTTATTAACAGGAACTGTATATAAGCCTCCGTCAGCTGCATAATTGCCTCTTTGAGGCTTAAAGTTTGCTAAGTAGCAACCTTTTTTGTTAAGAATGTAAGGACCTCCCCATGGATAAGGGGATTCGTTACGACCACCACGAGCAGCCCACTCCCACTGCATTTCGTTCGGCAACATAAATTTACCTTCAAAATATTGCTTTCTTTTATCGTGGTCTTTGCGCCATTCGGTTGTACGCCAGTTACAAAATGCATTGGCCTGTTTCCATTTGATACCAACAACAGGATAGTTATCAAAAGCGCCAAACCAGTTGTATTGTCTAGCGATTGGTTCGTTGTAAGAATAAGAAAACTGACGCACCCAAACAGTAGTATCTGGATATACAGCAACATTTTCTTCTTTTATAAAGCTTTTCGCCGGCTGACCTGGACTTTTTATATGTCCTTCATAGTCATAGTATGTAAAATGATATACAAGTTTACTATTATCGAATTCCTTAACACCCCAGCCAGTTTGATCTGCTGGTGTATAAAGTATAGACAATTGCTCTTGAACGTCAGCATCTTTCCAATTGATTTTTTTGCTCATATCAAGAGACTGTGTTCCATCCGCATTATCTTTCATATCACCCAACGTTGTGTGCGCAATAGAATCACGAACCCAATTGGTAAATTGACGATACTCAGAGTTGGATATTTCGGTAGCATCCATGTAAAAGCCAGTCATCTGTACGGTACGTATCAAGGCGTCATTTCTTCCTCTAACATCCTGATCACTTGCTCCCATCTTCAAAACACCAGATGGAACATAAACCATTCCAACAGGTACAGGAGCTTTGAAAGGCGAAATGTTAGGAGCACCAACTAGTTGGCCGCCACTACCCGATTTTCCACAGCTTGCAGCTAATGCAACCAATGCAACTGCCGAAATCTTCAGGGAAAGTTGTTTCATACTATTTCTTTTGTTTATGCAATTAGGCAAATAAAGGTAAAATTTTCTATTCTTTTTCAATTTCATTCTAAAACTGGCACACAATATTTAAAGTTTTTTTGTAAAAAGCAACTGTTTTCAAAAAAATATTTTTCAGCCGCTACAAACTATAGACTTAAATTTTGGCGTTGTTTTTTGTTAAAATATAGTAAAATCAATGCTTTCAGACAAATTTTCAACAGGTGAAAAACAACTATTTTTGGTGCAAATAAAAATTTGTGTTTTTTCTTCGATCGTCTTTCTGAATGGCATAGTTACGAAATTTTCTGTCTTTTGAAAAAAATAAAAACATTCCGGCGCAAATTTTTTCTGCAAGCTGGCAAAAGTCCTTTCAGCTGCAAACCCAGTCACTATTACGGTTTTAAATTCTTTAATTAATCGTTGCATCAAAATATTCCAATAAGCAAATGAAGTAGCATGTCGCTGCGCAGGATGTCGCATCTGTTGCAACATATGCTCAGATTGAGCAATCCAATCACTGCGGTCTGCTAACATTCCTAACACACTTAAACACTCTGCCATTACCGCATTTGAGGATGGAGTAACGCCATCATAAGTATCAGCCTTACGTAGTGGAATATTATTTTCAAGGGATGAGGTGTAGTAAAATAATGAAACGTCTCTTTCTGAAAAATATTGTTGTATATGGTCCATAAATTCAACTGCACATAATATCCATTTCTCTTCACTGGTTGCAGAGGCCATTTGGAGTAATGCTTGTATCAAATATGCATAATCATCGAGATTAGCAGCGATCCGTGCAGTTCCATTTTTCCATACATGCTTTAGTGCACCATCAACAATAAAATTATCCAACATCCATTGCAAATGTCGCTTCGATTCAAGTAAATATTCTGCACATTCAAAAGCCACAGAAGCCTTTGTCAGCGAAGTGTTCATCAATGCGTTCCAAGAAAGTAAACATTTGTCATCTGTTCCCGGTCGGACTCTATTTTCTCTCTCCTGCCACAATGCTTTTTTGGCTGTAGAAATGACGTCCATAACTTGAGCTTCCGACAAATTGTTGGTTGCACAAATGTGTTCAATACGGGTTGCCACATGCAATATGTTGGTACCTTCCCAATTACCTTCTTTTTTCACACCAAAATATATGGAAACATAAGGATCGGTATTTGTCATTATTTTATTCCACTGTTCAAATGTCCATGTATAATATTTACCTTCTACACCTTCGCTGTCTGCATCTAGTGCGCTGTAAAATCCAGCATCCGGAGCTTTCATCTCTCGCAATAAAAATTCAATTGTTTCTGCAGCAACCTCTTTGTATCGAAGTCTTTTAGTTATCATGTAGGCATCACAAAGTGTAGAAAGGAGCATTGCATTATCATAGAGCATCTTTTCAAAATGAGGAACCAACCATTTATCATCAACTGAATAACGAGCAAAACCTCCTCCAATCTGATCATATATACCTCCTTCAATGATTGCATCGAGACTGAGTATCGCATGTTTTAAGGCATCCAGACTACCAGTATAATGTGCATGTTCAAGTAGAAATTTAATAGCCATAGTTGATGGGAATTTTGGAGCTCTACCAAAGCCTCCATTTACACGATCAGCTTGTAGCAACATGTTTTTAGCACTTTGTAAAGCGTATTCAACAGTCCATTGTTCATCTGTAGAAACACTACTGAGTTGAGCCGCCGTTTTTAAATACGTAATCATTTGTGTCGCCTGTTGTCGGACTTCTTCAGGACGGTGTTGCCAAACATCATTCATCCGTGCAAGCAATTGCAACCATGATAAACGGCCATGAGCAGCGATCGGAGGAAAATATGTTCCCCCATAGAAAGGCGCTTTATCAAAAGACACAAAAACGTTCAAAGGCCAGCCTCCGCTGCCAGTTATTGCCTGAACGGCTGTCATATAAAAATCATCGACATCAGGATATTCTTCTCTATCAACTTTGATATTGATAAAGTGTTCGTTCATGTATGCCGCGGTAGTATCATCTTCAAAACTTTCACGCTCCATTACATGGCACCAATGGCAAGCAGCATAGCCAATACTCACAATTACAGGTTTATTGGCAATCTTAGCGAGTGCAAAAGCCTCCTCTCCCCAAGGATACCAATTAACGGGGTTATTGGCGTGTTGAAGTAAGTATGTGCTTTGTTCATATTGAAGGTGGTTAGGCATAACATATTTGATTTGAATGTCCAAAGTTGAGCTAAACAGGATTGAAAATTGTATGAGTATTTTTTGATTAATTCTAACACCTGATTGACCAAAGATTAGAAATCATTGGGTAGCACAAAAGTATGGATAACATTGGCTTTCGATTTTAAGTTACTTTTTTAAAAAAACGAATAGCAAATCTAGCATTGTACCACACAGAGCAACATTATTTGCACATTTATTTACATTAAAACAATTCATATAATATTACAAACCAATAAAGTAATAGACTATTAATATAAAAAAATAACCAGTTATATAAAAAATAGGATTTGTTAAATTTTATTGTAATTTTGTTTTTGAATGTTTTTATTTACTAATTAGTATGAGAGTTATCAAATCAATAGATACAAATATAAAATCATTATTTGTAACTAAATGCTAGTTAATTATTTATAAACACATTTACTTTATTGTTAACTTTTAAACATTTTTTATGAACAAGGAAACAGTACACAAAACCAGTTTTCTGAGCGCATCTGGTATAAAACGCGCGCTCTTGTATTGTTGTTTTTTATTAGGCGTATTCCTATTAGGAGCGCCGCAAATCCGAGCTCAAATAACGGGACCAAGTACGGTTTGCTCTGGTGTTGCTACCCTTTTTAATTTATCAGGGACACCACCAGCAACGTACACTTATACCTGGTCCGTTACACCAGCACCCGATGCGACAATACTGACTTCGTCGAATGTATCCGGTACAATTCAGTGGTTAACTAATACTCCTTCCACTGATGTCATAACGGTAACCATTCACAGACCTGGATTACCAGATACCATTTGGACAAAATCTGTAAATGTTGTTCCTCAACCCAACCCTCAAATCACCACCAATTCTATTGTGGGTTGCCAAGGTGTTCAAGGAGGTAGAGAAAAGGGAAATGTATCAGGGACTATTATTGACGACGGCACATGTATAAAAGTGTGTGCAGGCTCTTATGTTCAATACACTGTAGTTGGCGGCCAAGCAGGCAGCACCTTCCAGTGGACAGTGGATGCTACAATGGGCACTATTAGTGGATCTTCAACATCACCAACTGTCGGCGTTAATTGGTCTAACACTATAGGCTTTACTTTTATTAAAGTAAAGGAAACTACAGTTGCAGGGTGTGTTCAAGAAAAATCTGTATGTATTCAAATAATCGAAAGCCCTAAACCAAAGTTTAGTGTAAATGGAGATTCTATTGCTGTAAGTGGTGGCTGTTTCGACGCTTGTGTAAAGGCTTCTATACAGTTTGCGGATTTAACGCCAAATTCATTGTCTTCGCCAATTGTTGCATGGCAATGGGATTTTGGGGATGGAACATTTTCTTCTTTACAATATCCACAACATACTTATACTAGCGCAGGTACTTATACTGTAGTTTTAAAAGTTACCAATCAATGTGGTTGTGTGGGTTATTATAAAGTGTGCATCAATGTCAATGATGCAGATAAGATACCAGCTCAAATTCTGTGCCCATCAATAGTTTGTGAAAACACTGTGGGCCACTACACAATTGTAAACGATTGTCCAGATATGACGTGGGCAGTTAATGGTGGTACGATACAAAGCTCAACAATCAATAGCATAGATATTCTATGGGATCATGTTGGTGCAAGTGGTTTTGGCGAAATAGTTGCTGATTTTACTAATTGCGGAGGCAAGTGTGGACCAAAGGTTACGGCACAGGTTCCTGTGATAATGGCTCATGGTATTATAAGTGGCAAAACAATTATTTGTAATGGCAAACAGTATAAATACCAATTACCTAAGTGGCCCGCCACTAATTTCAAATGGTCTATTATACCTGCTGGCAGTGCTACTATTGTAGGTTATGACCAAAATTCTTACGAGGTAGATATCGTTGGCAACAGTCCATTCACTTTGCATTGTGAGTATATCAATACACTCATGCTTTGTGCCGGTAAAGCAGACCTTAGCATTAATGTGGTAAATCCAATTGTATTAACGGCACCAGCAAAAACATGTCTTGGTACATCTACATCAATTGTTACTACAACACCATCTAGCACAGGTACTGTTTATACTTTTATCGACCCGAGTGGAGCAATATCCACCGCCGGAACATTTAACATGACCGGCTTATGGACAGTCCAAGCAGTCAATACCAGTTATTGTGATATTGATCCTATAAATATCATGGTCGTAGACCCTCCTGCACCAGTAAGCAGTATTTCCGGAGAGGTGAAGGTTTGTCTCAATACACCATATGTATATGAAGCAATTGCGCCTATTCCAAATACAATTTGCACTTGGACACTAACAGGCGGCACTCCTGCATCTACAACAGGAAATGCAATAAATGTACAATGGAGTGTTACAGGCTCAAAAAGCATATTGGTTACACGCTCTTGGGCTGATCTCGTTGGTTGCAACAGTACATCTACTAGTCTTAGCATTTCAGATGCAATACCAAGTATAAATATTGCCGGCAATACAACTCCTTGTGCCAATACATCAAGTGTATATACTGCAACCCTAAGCGTAGGTTCTAGTGCAATAGACAATATTGTTTGGAGCTTAAGCAACCCTGCTTTGGGAAGTGTTTCGTCTGGTCAAAACACAATGACGCCAACGATTACATGGAACAATACTACTGTTGCATCCACCGCTTGTAATGTTATTGCTACAATTACAAAATGTGGTAATACAACAACAGTAAGTTATCCTGTTACCATAATAGGTATGCCAACAATATCGGTGAGTGTTTCAAATCCGACTCCTTGTAGTGGAGTTCCTGTTACATTTACTGCTACAACATCACCTGTGGGCGCAACTGTCAGTTGGACCTTAACCGGAGGTTCTCCATCTTCAGGTTCTGGCACAACTGCAACTACAACTTTTACCAATTTAGGTCTTGCAAGTCAAAACTTCACTATTCTGGCAACAGCTTCAATGTCAGGTTGCCCATTAACTGGCCAAGCATCAAGTACTGTTGCAGTGAAACCTCAGCCAAACATTAATGTATCTCCTGGCGCAGGTCCTTCAAGCACTATTCTCACTTGTAATCCGGTGAGCATACCACTATTACTAAGTACTAATTCTACAACAAGTATTAATTGGTATTTTAATAGTTCGTCTTCACCTTTTTCAACTGGCACAACAACTGTTACAGCTTCTACTGTTGGTACATATCGTGTAGATGTGAGCAATTCGTTTGGCTGTAGCTCCAGTGTTACAAGGGTAATCGCACTTGATCCAAACTGTGGCGTCACTTGCACATTACCAGCCAGTGCAGGCGCCAACCATAGCAGTTCTATTACCTCTTGTGCTAATAGTTTAGGAGAGGCGTTGGTGGATGTTAATTTCACAAGCATTTATGGAAACTACCCTTTACCATCATCTCCACCTTATGTTTCAGGAAACATTCTAAGTTTAGCAGTTACAGGAAGTATGCCTCCATATTGTGTACTTCCTTCTGTAAGCTTTACGAGCTTTCCAAGTGTGGCTGTAAGTGGCATCAAAGTAACCAAACCGGGCATTTACCCCATTACTTTGAATATTGGCTACCAACAACCCACTGGCAGTACTCCTTGTTATAAATTGGTAACGGAGAATATTTTAGTACCGGTGATCACAGACTTTGATTATGGCATTACTTGTGGTACAAGTGGCTATACACTTACTTTAAATGATCAATCACCTGTATTATCTGGGTATAGTGTTAGTGCTCAAACTTGGAACACCACCTCTACAGGAGGACCAACCACAAGTGCATCTACTATAAATCTCAGTTTATATACAGCTGGTAGCACACTTAATATTACACATACAGTAACTGTAACGGGTTCTACAGGTTCATATACTTGTACACGTACGCGTACATATACTGTTCCAACTGTACCTAATCCCGCATTTAGCATTACAACTACTGACCCAATGAGTACGAGTACGAGTATTAGTTCTTGTGCGGGCAGAGAAGTGCTGTTCACTAGTTTGAACAATGCCGGCGTTACACAATGGTCTTGGAATTTTGGTGACAGCCCAACTCCTACAGGCTATGTATCAAGTTCATCTCCTCTGGCTACAAGAACATATAGTAACCCAACAAGCAGCGGTTCTTCTTTTCCTACAACTGTAGTACTTACGCTTAATGATGCATTTGGTTGTAGCTTTAGTACAAACGTGCAGTTCACTTTATGGAAGAATACTTTTGCATTAAGTTCACCTAATACCTATACACTTCCTACCGAAATAAAATGTGTTGGAACAGCATCTTCCATAAATCTATCTGGTTTAAGTGGAGGCTATAGTCCTTATAGCTATAATTGGATGCGGGAAGAAATTCCGATAGCATATACGGGCAATCCAATCAATGTTACACAAAATGGATTGTATTGGGCGATGGTAACTGATCAACACGGTTGTCAAATTCCGGCAAACCCAACTCCAGCAAAACGTGCATTCCAACCATTGCCAGATGTAGCAATTATGGGAGGACACGACTATTGTATTGGACAAACGATTTCGCTGAGTGCTATTAATGGCACAACAACCGGAATGACTTACACATGGCAACGTCGTCCATTTGGCGGTACTACATGGACAACTATTGCAACTACAGGTGCTATCACAGATGTATTTGGAAGTGCTGGTGTTTATGAATACATAGTTTCCATAAGTCAAATTTTAACTGGATCAACATCATCATGTACAGCGGTATCTCCAATCTTTACCGTGACTGTTCATGCTTCGCCAAATTACCCTTACATCTCTAGTCCTTATGTTATCAACTGTGCAGACTATAGCATTGGTCTAAATGTTGCTAGTCCACAAGCAGGAGTTAATTACAACTGGAGTAATGGTACGTCAGGTAATTCAACAATCATAAACCATGGCGGCCCTTACCGTGTTTGGGCAACTAATATATGGGGTTGTAAAAGCTATGCAGATGTAGATGTTCCTTTAGAGCCTTCTGCATACTTCTGGCGTTTCCCTCATGGTTGTTATAGTTTCTGTGCCGATCAATTACCAAGGCACATTGACGGACCAAGCTATGTTACATTCGCAGGATGGAAATGGTTGTTGTCAGGTAGCGGCCTACCTTACCCCAATGGAGCATGGGCTTCTTCCGGTTCTGGTGTAGTTGATCCGCTCAACATTAACCTCGACCCTACAATGGGAGGTGATGGTAATGGCCCTGGTGATTATTCTTGGTTCTTAGACAATGGATTATGTGCACAAACATCTGATCCAATGAGTATAGACATGACAACAGAATGCTGTAAAGCAGATGCCAAATGGAGATATTTCAATTGTGTATGGCCAAAAGGAGCAACTAGTCCTACTTATTATGCCGGACTTGACGTTTTCAGTGGCTTAGATTGCAGCTCTGCAACTTATACCATTTATGCTTTAGACCCTACTACAGGTTTACCTAATGGCACTGTCACTCCTGTATCGGGCAGTTATACTTCAGGTACTACCATTGCTTTTTCATATACCCCTTTTGCAGGCGTTACTTCGGTTAAATTCCAAGTGATTATTAGCTGCGATGGAAAAGAATGTATTGCTAATCCTGATGTAATCATGGACTTAAGTAAATATCCATGTTCAGACCCAAGTGATTGCAAAACAGATATCAAATGGGAGTACTTTAAATGTACTTGGCCAAGAGGTATCCCAGCGCCATATTTCGTTGGTAGGGTTTATGTTGCAAATCCATTTGGTTGTGCAGCTACTTCATACACCATCTACGCGTTAGACCCAACAACTGGGTTGCCGAATGGTACCGTTAGTCCTGCTACTGGAACCGTTGCTCCTGGTTGGTCTCCTTACAACTTCACTTACACCCCATATTCAGGTGTTACTGCTGTAAGATTCCAGATAGTATTTGTGTGCGATGGACGTGTATGTATTGCCGACCTTGGCATATTTGATGGTTTAGACAATAAAGACAAGTATCCATGTACCGACTTCAGCAAAATGGCCCAAAACAGTGGCAATGGAGCGAATGAAAGTATTGTAAAAATGTCGATTGCGCCTAACCCTGCCAGCAACAATGTACAAATAAACTATACTATACCTAACTGGAAAGCAGGTGATTTTTATCAAATTGCTATAGTCAACCTTTTAGGTCAGTCAGTTGCTCAGTATAATGTAACAAATTCAAATGGTGCATGGCAATATGCTACGCAACAAATGAATTCCGGAACTTATCTTGTACGATTGATTAAAGATGGTAAAAACATTGACGTACAGTATATGCTTATTGCTCATTAATTTAAACGGCAATTGACAGACGATAATTTAATTTCAAATGTCAAGTGCAACAATGAGGTATATTGTTTTTTGAAGAGGGATTATCTTATTGAAGATTCAATTATTTAGCCCCTATTCAAAAATGCCCAAATTGGGCAAAATATTAGAAAAGGCATTCCCAAAATTGGGAGTGCCTTTTTTATTCAATTCAAACAAAAACGGAGAACCGGTTTAAACTTAGCATAATAAGGGAAGGGGGGAGTCAGTGCAATTGCGCTGACTCCCCCCTTCCCTTATTTAATATTTATCGACTATAATCCTCTGCCGTGACAGTTTTTGTATTTTTTACCACTACCACATGGACAATCATCGTTTCTTCCGATTTTAGGTGCTGCTACTACAGGTGTTTGTTTTACTTGTTGCTGAGGTTCATTATAATAATCATTTTCATTCGCAGCATAATCCTGACCAGCGGCATCTATTTGCGCTTTATTCTCATAATACTCACTCATATCAGTGCGCTGCGAAGGCAACTGAGGTGCTTCCTGCGGCGCCTCTTGCATAGGGATTCCTGCGCGCAACAAGAACGAAATAATATTGCGGTTAGTTTCGAGGAGCAATTGCTTGAACATATTGAATGCTTCAAACTTATAGATCAACAAAGGATCTTTTTGTTCATAAGATGCCATTTGTACAGAGCTTCTAAGCTCATCCATCGTACGTAAGTGATCTTTCCATGCATCATCAATAAGTGATAATGTAATAGATTTTTCAAGTGTTTGTATTACGGGTCTTGCTTCTTGTGCTACGGTCTCTTCAAGGTTGGCATAGACTTGCATGCCACGAATACCATCGGTAAACGGAATAACTACATTTTCGATTTTCCCTTGATTTTGCTGAAGCACTTCTGCAAGCGAAGGCGTCATATGTTCACGGATAGATTGTGTTTTACGATCGTAGAAATCTTTTGCCTGATGGTATAAAGTATCCCCGATAGTTTGCACATTAGATTTTGAAAAATCGGCTTGTTCAAATTGAGGTTCAAATGCCAGGTGCTTGATCACTTCTATACGGAAAGCTTCCAAATCTCTTTGTTGCTCAAATTGGGCAGCTATATCCATGCAAACGTCATACATAGCATTGTCGAGGTCAATGGATAAGCGATCGCCCCAAAGTGCGTGATTACGGCGCTTGTAAATAACATCACGCTGCGCGTTCATTACATCATCATACTCCAACAATCTTTTACGGATACCGAAGTTATTTTCTTCTACTTTCTTTTGAGCTCGTTCTATAGATTTTGAAATCATGCTATGCTGCAACATCTCTCCCTCTTTATGCCCCATTTTATCCATCAAAGAAGCAATTCTTTCAGAGCCAAACAAGCGCATCAAATCGTCCTCAAGAGACACAAAAAATTGTGATGTACCAGGGTCACCTTGACGACCAGCACGACCGCGCAACTGACGATCGACACGACGACTCTCATGACGTTCTGTACCAATAATAGCCAAACCTCCAGATTCTTTCACACCAGCACCGAGCTTAATGTCTGTACCTCTACCTGCCATGTTAGTTGCAATAGTAACAGCACTTGGCAAACCTGCTTCTGCTACTACTTGTGCTTCCCGCTCATGCTGCTTGGCATTAAGTACGTTATGTTTTATTTTTTTCTGCTGTAGCATTCTGCTCAGCAATTCAGAAACCTCTACAGAGGTAGTACCCACCAATACAGGACGCCCCACTGCTGTCAAGGCTTCTATCTCATCAATTACCGCTTTGTATTTTTCACGTTTGGTTTTGTACACCAAATCTTGTTGGTCTTTTCGGGAGATCGGCACATTGGTAGGTATAGCTACAACATCGAGTTTGTATATTTCCCAAAGCTCGCCAGCTTCCGTTTCTGCAGTACCCGTCATACCACAAAGCTTGTGATACATCCGGAAATAGTTCTGTAAAGTAATCGTTGCAAATGTTTGAGTAGCTGCTTCAACCTGTACATTTTCTTTCGCCTCTATAGCCTGGTGTAATCCATCACTATATCTACGGCCGTCCAAAATACGACCGGTTTGCTCATCAACAATTTTCACTTTACCATCCATCACTACATATTCAACATCCTTATCGAACAAGGTATATGCTTTAAGTAATTGTTGCAATGAGTGAATACGATCTGCTTTTATGGCGTAGTCCTGTAGTAGCGCATCCTTATGTTGCAACTTTTCTTCGGCAGTGCTGTTTGAGTTTTCAATCGATGCTAAAGCAGTTGAAATTTCCGGAAGTATAAAAAAATTGGTGTCTTCACCAGATTGGGTTATCAATGCCAACCCCTTATCGGTAAGATCTACACTATTATTTTTTTCATCAATAGAAAATAATAATTCGCTATCAATCTTAGGCATATTACGTTGCTGCTCACCTATAAAATAGTTCTCCGCTTTTTGCAATATCTGTTTATTCCCTTCCTCACTTAAATATTTTATTAATGCACTATTTTTCGGTAACCCACGGTAAGCACGATAAAGATAAAGACCACCAGTATCTTTGTCTGTTTTCCCTTCTGCAATTAATTTTTTCGCTTCTGTAAGTGACTGATTCGCAATTCTTCTTTGCGCTTCTATCATTTGCTCTATACGAGGCTTGAGGGCATAAAATTGTTGTTCATCACCACGAGGTACCGGTCCAGAGATAATCAATGGTGTACGGGCGTCATCTACCAATACGCTATCCACCTCATCAACCATTGCAAAATGATGCTTACGTTGCACCTTCTCTTCGGGATGATGCACCATATTATCGCGCAGATAATCGAAACCAAACTCATTGTTGGTACCATAAGTAATGTCCGCCAGATAGGCATTTCGACGTTCCGGCGAATTCGGTTCATGCTTATCGATACAATCGACCGTAAGTCCCAACCATTCAAATATTGCGCCATTCCATTCTTGGTCACGACGTGCAAGATAATCATTGACCGTTACTACGTGCACCCCCTCACCAGCGAGTGCATTGAGGTATGCCGGCAAGGTAGAAACCAATGTTTTACCTTCACCTGTAGCCATTTCAGCAATTTTACCCTGATGTAAAATCGTACCTCCGATTAACTGAACATCATAATGTACCATGTTCCACAATACAGGCACACCTGCCGCAGACCACGAATTATTGAATATCGCGTTATCACCATCTATTCGAATATAATCCTTTTCAGTAGCTAGTTTCCTGTCTAATTCAGTAGCAGATGAAACAACTTCTTTATGCTCTTTAAAACGTCGCGCAGTTTCTTTTACTACGGCAAATGCTTCAGGCAATATTTGTTCGAGTACAACTTCAATCTGTTCATCACGCTTTTTTATCAATTTATCAACTTCTTCATAAATTGCTTCACGCGCATGTGCATCTACTTTGTCATAATCCTCTGCTTGATTTTTTTTATCTGCAATTTGCTGATCTATATCTATCAAGTGTTCTCGAATAGCAGCACGAAATTCTTGCGTTTTATTTCTTAGTTGATCGTTAGTTAAATTTTTTAGCTCTTCAAATTTTTTGTTAGTATCCGTAACAAAAGGCTGAACACGTTTTACATCTTTGTCGGACTTACTGCCGCCGAATAATTTTGAAATAAATCCAATCATTTTTTAGTATTTTTTTCCAATGTTTAAGCACCGTTGCCAACAGAGGTTTTTTTTGAAATTTAGGCTAATATCAGTGATACGCTCAAATCTTGTGCAAAATTATTTTCTCTGACATCATGACACAAAAGCGGTCAAAACTACGAAAAATAGGCTATTTCAACAAAATTATAGGTGACAAAAAAAAGTGTTTAAAAAAAAAAATAGGCAAACTATTGCACAGCAATAAAATTTTTATGTACTTTGGAGTCGATTTTAGAAAAACGTACTTCAATTATGAAAAAAACTTTCATCCTCCTTACTACTGTTTTAGCTTCTATGTTTGCGAGAGAAGTTAAGGCGCAAGACGCATCTACCTCTGTTGAAAAAGAAATAGTAAAAGTGTATCGCTGGTACAATCCAACTGACGCTAACTATGTAACTGTAGCTGATGGCGAATACCAAGACGGGCAATTGCTCAACTGGCATTACAAAGACAAAACATTACTATTTTTTGCGTATCGAAATCCAGGAGCTGACCGTGTTGCCGTAAACAGCTGGTACAATCCTAGCACGAAGGATCAAGCAAGTATTGCGGAAGATGAATATACAGACGACCAAATGATTAAAATGGGCTATACTGACAAGCATGTTCAATTTTATGCATTGACTCGTCATGGTGCAAATCAGGTACCTGTTTACCGTTGGTTTGTAAAAAATCATAGCGACTGGGTTACAGTACCAGAAGAAGGAGATACAGATGCTTATTTTAAAAAAGGATATCGTCATAAAACATTCCAATACTACGGAATCTCTCGTGGCAGCGATGTGGTTATTTATAATCAACTATAATTTTAGCAATAAAAGACATCAAATAAAAAAGACTGC
>DBTQ01000013.1:56976-64995 GCA_002307135.1 Bacteroidetes bacterium UBA1312 | reverse complement strand
GCAGTCTTTTTTATTTGATGTCTTTAGCAAAAGAATACCTTATCTGCGCATTGAATCTTAGTCGTACTAAAACATATCTACCAGATTAATTTTACATTTTGTTGCAGCTAGATTACCTGAACAATTAGAAATTTAAGATATTGCGTAGAAGGCACATGCCACAATATCGGGTGATCTGAAGCTTGTGTTTGCCAGGTTACCTGTCTGATTTTTCTCTTAGCGTCTTTTGCGGCGGCCTCTATAGTTTTAAGAAACACTTCTGGTGACACTAAATTAGTACATGAAGCGGTCACTAAAAAACCGCTAGGTTTGGTTAGTTTCATACCTCGTAAATTAATTTCCTTATAACCGGTAATAGCTTTGTCAATATTTGCTCGACTCTTAGTAAAAGCAGGGGGATCCAGCATTACAACATCATATTTACGGCCTTCTTTTACCCAGTTTTTAAGTGCATCAAATGCATTGACAGACTCAAACTTACAAGTATTTTCAAATCCATTTAACAGCGCATTTCGCCTAGCTGTATCCACCGCCGCATCGGATATATCCAAGCCTAAAACGCTTTTCGCTCCATATTTTGCAGCATGTAATGAAAAGGTTCCTGTATAACAAAATGCTTCAAGCACATCGGCATTTTGGCAGATATGTTGTATTGCTCGACGATTGTCCTGTTGATCGAGAAAATAACCCGTCTTTTGACCGTTTTCTATGTCCACATGAAATTTCAAACCATTTTCATTGAGTATAATATTTGTATCGAATGGTGCTGAAAGAAAGCCCTTTATTTGCTGCATCCCTTCAAGTTCCCGAACCGGCACATCATTCCGTTCATAGATACCTTTTGGCTTGAATATCGCTTGCAAAGCCTTTACTATAGCTTCCTTCCAGCGTTCAATACCCAATGCTAATGTTTGAATAACCAAATAATCATTGAACTTATCAATGATAAGTGCAGGCAGACTATCCGCTTCGCCAAATATAAGCCGACAATTTTCGACATAACCAATTTGTTGTCTATAAGCCCACGCTTCACTAATACGGCGATAAAAAAATTGCTCATCTATTATTTCGGTTTTATCACGCGACAAAAGTCTAATTCGAATTTGTGATGCTGAGTTGAAATATCCCTTACCTACAAAAGAGCCATTATACGAGTGCACATCTACAATATCGCCATCACTACATTCGCCATCTTGGTCACCTAATTCAGTGGCAAATATCCATGGATGCCCATTGACCACTCGATCCCCTATTTTTTTTCGCAGAAAAAATTTTGCCATAGCAGCAAAGATAGTTTGCTAATTTGGCAATTTGGTCATTGAATCATTACTCCAAAATAAATGGATCAAATTCAATAGTACTTTCAAGACAAAGTTGTTTTTCTTTGTAACAGATTATTTACCAGCATTTTTTTAAAACATTATTTCGATTATAAAAAATGACGATTGACGATATAGCCAAATATAGATTAATCAATCAGCAATTACGCGCAACACAACTTACGACACATCATGAAGTAGTAAGTTGCTTAGGAGCTATGCAAGCACAAGATTATGCAATGGCCAAATGGGCTATTGGCATTCGACAACCAACAACAACAGATAATGCAATAGAGCAAGCCATCAATAATGGAAACATTATCCGAACACATATTTTACGACCTACTTGGCATTTCGTTGCAGCAGAGGATATTCGATGGATGCTAGCACTCACAAGCCCTCACGTAAAAACAATTAATAATTCCGCATGTAAAAGGCTTGACTTAGATAAGGACATACTCGTTCGTTGCAATAATATTATCGAAAAATTATTGAGGGACAACAAACAACTTACCAGACCGGAAATAATGGCAGAGCTGAGTAAAAAAAAGATCCCTACGAATGATATTCGCGCTGCATTAATCATGATGAACGCCGAACTAGAAGGCTTAGTATGCAATGGCATAATACGCGACAAACAGTTCACTTACGCTTTGCTTGATGAGCGTATCAAACCAACTAGACCTTTTACCAAAGAAGAGGCGTTAGCAGCACTCGCTAAGCGTTATTTTAATAGCCACGGGCCTGCCACGCTTCAGGATTTTATTTGGTGGTCTGGACTATCAATTAGCCATGCAAAGCTTGCATTAGAGTTAATAAAGTCCATACTATCTTCTCTGCAAATTGATGAGCAGATTTATTGGTTTAATGATTCTATTCCATATCAAAACACCGAGAGTACACATTTCCTACCTGCATTTGACGAATTAATTATCAGTTATAAAAATCGTACAGCCGTTATCCCATTAGAGCATCAATCTAAAGCATTTACTAACAATGGTATTTTCAAGCCAACTATACTATCCAATGGAAAGGTTATCGGAACTTGGAAACGTAGTTTTAAAAAAGATGCTGTAATAATGGAGCTCAGCTATTTCAATTCAATCAAAAAAACAGAGCGCCAAATAATTGCAGACACAGCTAAGCAATATGGTAATTTTCTAGACATGGAGACAATTATTCGATAATAGTGCATTACCACAACAAGCACATAGAAGTATAACTAATATTTGATCCATTCGATTAAATAAAACGGAAACAATCACCATTTAATCTGAAACAATCACCATAGAAAGACTAAATGTACCACCTAATTTTGCAGTATTAATTAATCTCAAAGGGAAAGTATGCAAAACAAAATAGCATTGGTAACAGGTGGCAGCAGAGGCCTAGGAAAAGAAATGGCATTAAGTCTGGCACAAAAAGGATTAGATGTAATCCTTACTTATAACAGCCAAAAAGAAGAAGCAGAAGCAGTCGTTAAAAGTATAGAGCAAACCGGCCAAAAATCAGTTGCATTGCAACTCAATATCGGGAATACAAGCAGTTTTGAACATTTTTTTAAAACATTATCTAGCACACTAAAAGAAAAATTCAATACCGGCAAAATAGATTTCTTAATTAATAATGCCGGAATTGGTATCCATGCCTCTTTTGCCGAAACGACAGAGGAGCAATTTGATACGCTAGTAAACATTCAGTTTAAAGGGACGTTTTTTCTTACACAAAAAGCACTACCTCTCCTTACAGACGGAGGTGGAATTATAAATATTTCTACAGGACTTGCACGCTTTTCTTTCCCGGGCTATGCTGCTTATGCAGCAATGAAGGGAGCCATTGAAACCTTAACAAAATATCAGGCCAAAGAGTTAGGACACAGAGGCATTAGAGTAAATGTAGTGGCTCCTGGCGCTATAGAAACAGATTTTGGTGGAGGCGCAGTAAGAGACAATGCTCAGTTAAATGCTCAAATCGCATCTGTTACCGCTTTAGGTAGAGTTGGGCTACCTGATGACATTGGCAATGTAGTAGCATTCTTATGTACTGATGATGCTAAATGGATTAACGCCCAACGCATCGAAGTATCAGGCGGAATGATGTTATAGGATTGAAGCGTAAATCATTAACCGGTACACAAAATAAAAAAACCGACTGATATCAGTCGGTTTTTTATAAATATTAATTTGACTCTAGCTTTCTGGTATTACCAAGCGAAAGCCCATTCCATGAATATTTACAATTTCAACAGAAGGGTCTTCTTTCAAATATTTACGGAGCTTGGCAATATAAACATCCATACTTCTGCCATTGAAATAAGTATCACTACCCCAAATTCGCTTCAATGCATGTTCACGAGGCAACAAATCGTTTTTATACTCAGCAAGCATCAATAGCAATTCGTTTTCTTTTGGCGAAAGAGTTTGTGTTGTGCCTTCGTATGTGAGCGACCGTATCTTACTATTAAAATCGTATTTACCAATCGTAAACTCTATCTGCGCATGTTGTTTATCATTTAACTCTTGATTGCGTTTAAGTACTGCTTTTATTTTGTGCAACAATACTTCACTATCAAAAGGCTTAGTGATATAATCGTCTGCACCTAATTTATACCCATTGAGTATATCGTCTTTCATACTTTTAGCGGAAAGGAAAAATAGTGGAATATCCGGATCAACATTACGAATTTCTTCTGCCAATGTAAATCCATCCATATTAGGCATCATCACATCAAGCAAGCATATATCATATTTTTCGCGACGGAAGGCAGCCAAGCCCAAAATACCATCGCGGCAAAGTTCAACGATGAGGTCATTTAATTCTAAATAATTCTTCAGAACAAGTCCGAAATTGGTATCGTCTTCAACTAAAAGAACTTTTGATTTTTCCTTTTCCATGTGTATATAATTTTATTTGGATAGTTCAAATGTAAAAATGATTTTGAATGAGTTGTAATCTTATTTTAAATTTACGATTTCCCTAACTTTTGCCAAGCATCTGAAAAATGGAAAATAAGGTCTTTCGCTGTCATCGCTTCCTGACCTAGTTTAGCGGCGGCAATATCTCCGGAAAGCCCATGCAAATAAACACCTAAAAGTGCCGCCTGCATTGCATCATAGCCTTGCGCCAACAAACCTGTTAGCAATCCGGTCAACACATCTCCGCTTCCTGCCTTTGCCATACCGGCATTACCCGTCAAATTGTAATAACAATCCCCATCCGGGCTCGCAACGACTGTGTGATGCCCCTTTAGCACAATGCATGTCTTGTAACGCATTGCCTGCATCCTTATGTTTTCCACCATTTGCATGGAGTTAATACTATCGCCAAATAGTCTTTTGCATTCACCCAAATGTGGGGTTAATATAGAGTTAGGGGGTATTTTATTCATCAATTCTTTGTGCATTGCCAATATGTTTAAAGCATCTGCATCAAAAACGCAGGGTAATTTACAATCGTCCATAAATGCAATAAAACCCTTTACTGTATCTTCTTTGGTATTGGTTCCCGAGCCGATACCAATAGCAGTAACATTATCATAGTCCGAAATATCTTCTAAAAATTTCAATCCGGAAACAGCACACATGGACTCCGGAGCTGTTGCTTGTATGATATCATAGCAACATTCTGGAACGAGGCTTGTTACTAAGCCTACCCCAGATCGCAATGCAGACATTGTACTCATTACCGCCGCTCCAGCTTTACCAAAACTACCGGCAGCAACCAGTGCATGCCCATGTATATTTTTGTAAGAGAACTCATCCTTTTTCTTCCTGTAATATGCCACTAATTCCAGATCAATTGTTTGATAATGAGTATGAGTGGCTTCTATAAAAGTGCTGTGCAACCCAATATCAAGCAAATGAATATTACCACACAAGGATCCCGTTTCGGGATGAAGAAAACTACGCTTATAAAACTGGAAGCTCAATGTTTCGTCTGCATGAATCATGGCCGAATCTGTAGCGGGAATAGTATCCGCCGGCATTCCGCTTGGTATATCAATAGCGATCTTTCTGTTCGGAAAATGATTAATATGTTTCAAAAAGTCTGCTAACCAATCTTCTGCCGGGCGAGTAAGGCCAGTACCCAATATTGCATCTATAATTACTACTTGTTCCGGTAAATCCGCAATAAAGGTATCCGGCACAATATAATCAAGCAACGACGCATCTATGCGCAATAATTTATTAATATTTGTTTGATTTTCGGGTGTCGATTCCCCACTGTGTTGTAACAAAAAAACTTTTACACTAAACCCGCTTTGTAACAAAAAGCGCGCTATTGCCAGTCCATCCGCTCCATTATTACCCATACCACAAAGCAGCACAAAAGGAGTGTCCGGAGGATAGTTCTTGACAATGTATGCTGTGCATGCTGTAGCCGCCCGCTCTACTAATTCTTGTGAACTAATACTAGACGCATGTATGGTGTATGCATCGCAAGCTTTGATTTGTGCAGCAGAAAATATTTTCATTGGCTCTTGCAGGACACTAAATGTGCTTCCCTTCACAAATTTGATAAATAAAAGCAGGAATCTGCTGAGTTTATTTGAAATTTTTTCACAAAATAATTTTATCGCCTTTACAAACAATCGTTTATAACATGTTTAATACACTTACAGCTCATCGATACCACTGCCTAACAGTATGATTATACCGCTTAATATTAACAGTATTCGTCTGAATTAAATAAAATTGATACTACCTTTGCGCCGCTATGCAAATAGAAATACTAAAATCCAAGATTCATCACGCCAAAGTAACGGAGGCGAACCTTCATTATGTAGGCAGCATCACCATAGACGAAAACCTGATGGATGCCGCAAATATTATTGAGCACGAAAAGGTGCAAATAGTAGATATGGAAAATGGCGAACGAATTGAAACCTATGTAATAAAAGGAACAAGGGATAGTGGAATGATATGCCTCAATGGCCCAGCTGCAAGAAGGGTATCTGTTGGAGACACGTTAATCATTATGTCTTATGCAACAATGGACTTTGAGTTGGCAAAGCAACACAAACCAACAGTAATTTTTCCAAAGCCGGACAACAGGCTTTAATCATTCTTAAACTTATACGGCTTGGCACTAATAAAGAAAAAGACGGCTTTACTCCTCCTGCAATACGCTATCTTTTTTGGCTTGAGCTTTGCATTAATTTATTGGCAATACACTAAGCTTACGGATAAAAATATTTCTGAACTTGGAGAAGCTTTAATCCAAGTTAAAGAACGTTCCTGGATTATCATTCCAATTATTATAATCGGATTTTTATCTCACTTCTTTAGAGCAATGAGGTGGCGCATAATGCTTGAATCGCTCAATATCAAACCTTCTGTTGTCAATATTACTGCCGCAGTATTTATAGGATATTTGACCAACCTGCTCATCCCTCGTATGGGTGAAGTTGCAAAATGTACGGTACTCGCCCGATATGAGTCAGAACCCGCAGACAAATTAATTGGCACAATAGTAGCAGAAAGGGCATTTGATATGATTTGCTTATTACTCATATCTGTGCTCACCTTCTTAGTTCAGGCAGACATTATCGGCAATTACTTATCGGATTTGAAATCGAATATGGGCAATAAAAACTTACCCTTAATGCTTTCGATAGGAATAGGGGCTTTGGTATTAATTGTTGTGTTGCTCATCTGGGTTTATAGACGCAATAAGAACAGCAAAGTTGGTGGTTTCATAAAAGGAATGGGCGAGGGTCTAACGGTTATACTAACCATGAAAAAACGTGCTCAATTTTTGGGATATACCTTCTTAATCTGGTTCGGCTATTTATCATTAATATATATTGGATTTTGGGCGCTGCCTGCTACTGAAAAATTATCGTGGGCTGCGGCGTTATCGATACTGGTATTTGGCAGTATCGGTATGATTGCAACACCGGGAGGTCTAGGTGCCTACCCTCCTATTGTCAAGGCAGTACTTTCTATGCTTTACGCAGTAAAAGATTCTTTTGGACTGGCATTTGGCTGGATTGCTTGGTTAGTCCAAACGCTTATCATTATTGTTTTCGGATTATTATCACTTCTTATTCTTCCCATTTACAATAACAGCAAAAAAAATGGACAAACTTCAGTGGATACAAAATAAGATTTACGACAAAGTTTCCTTACAACGCTTTTGCCATTCACAACAAGTAAAAGGGCGTAAAATCGTGTTCACCAATGGTTGTTTTGACATTATACACCATGGACACCTCGACTTACTCGCTAAAGCAGCCAACGAAGGTGATGTCTTAATTGTAGCTGTCAATACAGACGCTTCAGTAAAAAAGCTTAAGGGAGCAGAAAGACCTGTAAACAACGAGCAAGACAGAGCTTTTCAATTAGCTTCTTTGCTATGTGTAGATGCCGTATGTTTATTTGATGAAGCTACCCCACTGTCTCTTATTGAAGACCTACGACCCGATGTATTGGTCAAAGGTGGAGACTATACTATTGACACGATTGTTGGCGCTAAAGAGGTAATCAAAAGCGGTGGAAAAATTGCTATCATCCCTTTTGTCGAAGGGTATTCCACCACATCACTCCTTGCCAAAATTCGTTCGCTATAAAATCCGGTTTAGTACTGCTAAGTACACTTGTTATTACATATTGTCATTGTGATGAGCGCTACGCCTTTGTGCATAGCCACGAGGAAGCAATCTAGTATTTGTGCAGAGATTGCTTCGTGCCTCGCAATG
>DBTQ01000013.1:56588-56709 GCA_002307135.1 Bacteroidetes bacterium UBA1312 | reverse complement strand
GCTTCGTGCCTCGCAATGACGGGGGTGGTACATTTCGTCATTGCGATGAGCGTTATGCCTTTGTGTATAGCCACGAGGAAGCAATCTAGTATTTGTGCAGATTGCTTCGTGCCTCGCAATG
>DBTQ01000013.1:0-56297 GCA_002307135.1 Bacteroidetes bacterium UBA1312 | reverse complement strand
GCTTCGTGCCTCGCAATGACGGGGGAGGTGGGGGCTGCACTAGGGATGTACCAATGTTAAGTAGTTTTCTTTACAATTAATTAATACATTGCATCGTAAATATTTGACTTGCAAGGGCTACTTTCGATTTTTTAAAATACACATTGTCGGAGTTATCATTTTATGAAGAAGGTAAAAAACACAATTGTCAGGGATCTGAGTTGGCTAGCATTCAACGAGCGCGTACTACAAGAAGCCAAAGACCCATCCGTTTCTGTATATGACCGCCTCCGTTTTCTGGGTATCTTTTCCAACAATCTCGATGAGTTTTTTAGGGTACGCGTAGCGACTCTTCACAAAATGGCAAGATTGGGCAAGGCTGCCAAAGTCCATTTAGAGAATGACCCGGAAGGTATTTTACGCGAAATACAGCAAACGGTGATGCTACAGCAAAACGACTTTGACAATACGTATCAGCAGATTATCAAAGAGCTCGGAGAGCAACGCATTTTTATAAAAAATGAAAAAGAGCTCAGCCCCGAGCAAGAGGTATTTGTAAGTAATTACTACACCGACAAAGTCAGTTCACAGATTGTGCCACTAATGATTGAGAGTATCCCCGAGATGCCATTACTGCGCGACAAATCTATATATCTGGCTTGTGTACTGGGCAATACCAGCAACCGAAAATTACGCAGCTATGCACTGATAGAGATACCAACTAAAGTGTTGCCGCGTTTTATTATCATGCCATCATCCGAAGGCATTACCGATATTATTTTATTAGAAGATATTATTCGTTTCAGCCTACCGCATTTATTTGCTCCTTTTGGCTTTAATCATTTTAGCGGCTATATTATAAAAGTAACGAGAGACGCGGAGCTGGAAACAGATAATGACATCCAATATTCAGTAATAGAAAAGCTAGAAAGCCAAATTAAGAACAGGAAGCGAGGAAAAACTACTCGTTTTGTTTTTGATCGCCATTTGGACAGTTCTTTGTTAGAGTTTCTGTCTAAACGTTTAGGATTGACTAGAAAAGATAATCTAGTACCAGGTGGACGTATTCATAATTTCAAAGATTTTATGAGCTTCCCGTCTTCTGTTTTTAAAGATTTAAAGAGCAGACCTAAAGCTTTTGTGCACACTGCATTGCGGCAACCAATACGAATTATGCCTGTACTGGACAAACAGGACGTGATGCTGCATTTCCCCTACCATTCTTTCGACTCTATAATTGATCTGTTGCGCGAAGCGGCTATTGACCCTTTTGTACAAAGTATCAAAATAACTTGCTACCGCCTTGCTAAAGATTCGAAGATAATAAACACTTTAGTGAACGCTGTCCGTAATGGCAAAAGTGTAACCGTAATGATAGAGTTACGTGCGCGCTTTGACGAAGAGGCCAATTTAGAGTGGAAAGCGCTATTGGAAGAAGAGGGCGTAAAAGTTCTGCTCGGAGTACCCAATATGAAAGTCCACGCCAAATTGTGCGTAATAAAAAGAAGAGAGGCCAACAGGACTAAACAATATGGGTTTGTATCGACTGGCAATTTGAATGAAGGTACAGCATCGTACTATGGCGATCATTGCCTGCTGACCAGCAATAGAAATATACTGGCTGATGTCAATAGGATATTTGCATGCCTCGAAAAACCGAAACCAATCCTCGCAGAACTGAAGAACTGTAAAACATTGCCTGTTTCGCCGATCAATATGCGCAAATATTTTGTAGCATTAATAGATAAAGAGATAGAACAAGCCAAAAAGAAAAAGCCTGCTGCCATTACCATAAAGTTAAATAGCCTTGTGGACGATGTGTTTATTCAAAAACTAGAGGCTGCTGCTACCGCAGGTGTACAGGTAAGGCTAATAATAAGAAGTATCTGCTGCATCAATACAACGAGCAAATCCTACAAAAAAAATATACAGGCAGTAAGTATTATAGACGAATACTTGGAACATGCGCGCGTTTTCGTATTTCATAATGCAGGCGTTCCTCAAGTATATATTTCATCGGCAGATTGGATGATTCGCAACTTGGATCATAGAGTAGAAGCTGCCTGCCCCATATTAGATCCAAAGATACAAAAAGAGTTAATCGACATTTTAGACATCCAACTTGCCGGCAATGTCAAGTCGAGGGTGTTAAATAATGAGCAGGACAATTCGTATGTTGAGAAAAAAGATGGAGATTTGGAGGTTCGTTCTCAAGTGGACATTTACGATTATCTTTTAAAAGCAGCTCAACATTGATACTTGCAGCAATAGACATTGGCTCAAATGCAGCACGCTTACTGATTTCAGAGGCAGCGCCCTACCAAGATGGAACCGTTGATTATACCAAATTAACCCTTTTGCGTATCCCATTGCGATTGGGCTTCGATGTATTTGAAAAGGGATTTATTTCTGAAGAGAAGAAAATACAACTTATGGAAAGCATGAAGGCTTATAAGCTGCTCATGAATATCTATAAAGTTCAGAATTATCGCGCCTGCGCAACTTCCGCTATGCGGGATGCCCTTAATGGCGATGCAATAAGAAAAGAAGTATTAAACGAAACGGGTATTGCTATCGACATTATTGGCGGACAAGAAGAGGCAAACATCATTTACGAAACACACATTGCCGAAAACTTAAGCAGCGGAAAGTCCTATTTGTATATTGATGTTGGTGGAGGTAGTACCGAAGTCACTTTGTTTTCCGACAACCATATTATTTTCAAAGAATCTTTTAATATTGGCACCATTCGTTTACTCAACAAAACGGTTACTGAGGAGCAATGGAATCATATGAAATGGTATATGAAAACCCACACCGCCATCAATCAACCAATTGAAGCTATTGGCAGTGGTGGTAATATCAATAAAGTTTTCTCTTTATCTAAAAAGAAGGAAGGGAAACCATTATCCCTAGAATTGCTTAAAGATTATTATCGGGAGCTAAGTGCTTCGACGGTGGAAGAACGAATGCATTTATACAATTTTCGTGCTGACCGTGCAGATGTTATTGTACCTGCCTTGCAAATTTTTGTATCACTTATGCGTTGGAGCGGAGCGGAGGAAATTTTTGTTCCACGTATTGGACTTGCCGATGGGTTGATTAAAATGATGTATGCAGAGCATGCAGCAAAATCGTAATTATTCCTCGATATAGTATATTTACACTATTACTTTTTGGGCATCGCTGCTATTAATTGCTGCGTATATAATTCTTGTGGGCGCAACAGAATGTCATTTGCACTACCCGATTCAACAATCTGTCCTTGTTTCATCACTAATATACGTTCACTCATGTAGTGCACAACAGATAAGTCGTGCGAAATAAACAAATAAGAAAGGTTAAATATGGACTGTATTTCTTTGAGCAAATTAAGGATTTGTGCCTGTACACTCACATCGAGTGCAGATACGCTTTCGTCGCAAATAAGTAGTTGAGGCTTCAACGACAAAGATCTGGCAATACCGATACGCTGCCTCTGTCCTCCCGAAAATTGATGAGGATAGCGCTGTAATGAATCCTGAGGCAAATGCACAAGATCAATTAATCGTTTGGCTTCAAGCAGTGCATCTTTCCGAGACATTATATTATGAACTAACAACGGCTCTGAAATAATATCTGCCACTTTCATTCTCGGATTGAGTGATGCAGATGGATCTTGAAAAATCATTTGTATATCCCGCCTGATTGCATTCCACTTATTGCCCCGCAAACCGGCCAAATCTGTGTCTTTAAATAGTACCTTGCCGCCATAGATTGGTGCTAATCCCATCAGACTACGACTTACGGTACTTTTCCCGCAGCCACTTTCGCCCACCAAACCCAAGGTTTCTCCTTTAAAAATCTCAAATGAGATTCCGTTTACCGCCTTGAAATAGCTCAAAGGTTTACCCAACAAGTTTTTCTCTTGCGGAAACCAAACTTGCAGATTACTGACATTCAAAATAGGGTCAAGAGAAATGTCATTTTGTACAACAGGAACCAACTTTATATCTGTACGCTCATTTCCCATAAAATCAGCTATAACCGGAAGTCTTTTCCCCTTATGCTCAACATCTGGCCTACAAGACAGTAAGGCCTTAGTATATGCTTGTTTAGGATGGTGCAAGACTTCTTCAGTCGTTCCATATTCTACACATGCGCCACGATACATAACCAAAATATGATCCGCAATTTCGGCAGCTAGAGCCAAGTCGTGGGTAATAAAAATCATTGTTGAATTATGCTCACGTTGCAGCACCTTCATCAATGCGACAATATCTTTTTGTACTGTAGCATCTAACGCCGTGGTGGGTTCGTCCGCCAACAATAATAGGGGATTACAACACATGGCCATTGCTATCATCACCCTTTGCTTTTGCCCTCCGGAAAGTTGATGAGGAAAACGATCATAAATTTTGTCCGGCTGCGGCAATTGTACTTTAGTTAACCATTCGATAGCGATCGCTTCGGCCGCTTTTTTAGATAGCTTCTGATGCACTAAAATACATTCACAAATTTGTTTACCAACAGTCATAATTGGATTGAGCGCACTCATCGGCTCCTGAAAAATCATACCAATTTTATTTCCACGCAATGCTTGCCAAGCATGTTCACTAAGTGTCATCAATGCCCATTGCTCCCGACCAGCCTGCAAGTTGGCACTTCCTTTTACATTTGCTGTTCGGGGTTGCAATCCGATTAATGATAATGCCATCAGCGATTTACCCGAACCGCTTTCACCAACGATAGCCAATGTATCGCCTTGATTTAAATGGAAAGAAACATCATTAACTGCTTGAAAAACCTGGGTACCAGCGAAAGAAATAGATAAATTAGAAACACTTAAAGTACGCTTGTTTGCAGTCATATTACTCAGAGTTTGCGGGCATTCGTCTCTAGGACAACGGTACAAATATAAGCGGCAATAGACAACGCAACGCATTTTGATTTTGCATAATCTAACGAGCATGTCAATTCTTTTATTTACCTTAGCACGTTAATACCTTCAATTTCGACAGTATAGTCTAAATTGATACTATCTATATATATAAAACACATACTCAAGAAACATGCAAGACACAATTATAGTGGCAGGAGTGGCAGTAGCTGCCATCATCATCGGAATTTTTATAGGGAAGAGCATTTTTGCAAAGAATACTAAAATAGCCGTTGAGGATGCAGAGCAACAAGCAAAAAAAATAATAGAAGATGCCAATACTTTAGCACAAACTACAAAAGAGAAAAAAATGCTAGAAGCTAAAGAGCATTACTTACAACTAAAATCAGAAAGCGAAAAAGAGACATTCCAACGTACACAAAAAGTAACTGAGCAAGAAGGAAGAATTAAACAACAACAGCAAAGCATTAATGACAAACTGGCTGGCGTACAAAAACAAGTTCAGGAAAATGAACAATTAAAAGAAACGCTCAATAAGCAGTTAGAGGTCGTAAATATCAAGCGTAACGAATTAGAAAAACACCAGGAAGAGCACATCAAACGCCTGGAAAAAGTAGCCAACCTAAGTGCTGAAGAGGCAAAATCTGAATTGGTGGAGATGGTAAAAGAAGAAGCACGCACCAAAGCAATGTCCCATGTAAAAGAAATCATGGAAGAGGCTAAAATAAATGCGACTAAAGAAGCCAAAAAGATTATCATTCAATCTATTCAACGTACAGCGGCGGAGCAAACAATTGAAAATGCAATTACCGTTTTCAACCTCGAAAGCGATGAAATTAAAGGACAAATAATTGGAAGGGAAGGCCGTAACATTCGTGCATTGGAAGCTGCAACTGGTGTCGATTTGATTATTGATGACACCCCAGAGGCGATCGTCTTGAGCTGTTTTGACCCACTACGCCGTGAGATAGCACGACTCTCACTACAACGTTTAGTACAAGATGGCCGTATTCATCCTGCCCGAATTGAAGAAGTGGTTGAAAAAACCAAGAAGCAATTAGAAGAACAAATAATGGAAATTGGCGAACGCACTATCATTGAATTAGGCGTTCATGGCTTACATAAAGACTTAGTGCGGATGATTGGAAAAATGCGTTTCCGCTCCTCTTATGGTCAAAATTTGTTGATGCACTCCAAAGAAACAGCTAACCTCTGCGGTATAATGGCTGCAGAATTAGGGCTAGGGCAAAAAGTTGTAAAACTTGCAAAACGAGCCGGATTGCTGCATGATATAGGTAAAGTTCCTGACGAAGAAACAGAATTAAGCCATGCTTTACTGGGTGCAAAACTTGCAGAACGTTGTGGAGAGCATGAATCTATTGTAAACGCGATTGGCGCTCACCATGACGAGATGGAAATGACCTATATTATTTCTCCTATTGTTCAGGCTTGTGATGCGATTAGCGGCGCTCGCCCAGGTGCTCGCCGGGAAATGATGCAAAGCTATTTGCAACGTATTAAAGACCTTGAAAATCTGGCCACAGCCTATAAAGGTGTTGAAAAAGCGTATGCGATCCAAGCCGGTCGTGAATTGCGGGTAATAGTAGAAGCAGACAAAGTAAGCGATGCAGAAAGCGATTTACTGAGCTTTGAAATAGCTGATAAAATACAAAAAGAAATGCAATATCCAGGTCAAATTAAAGTAACGGTTATCCGTGAATTGCGTGCCGTAAATATTGCCCGATAATATTTTTTATTACACCCTTCAGAAAGAGCGAACTCAATTGAGTTCGCTCTTTCTGTTATTATAATTTATTCTGCTTCGGATAATTAAATAGGTATGCACTTAAGATTGGCATCAGAAAAATAGTTACAGTGATGATCGACACCGCTATATCGGCTGTATGGCTACCTAAAAAAACACTAATGCAAGACAACGGGTAGAAATGTTCATACAAAGACATTAAAAGCTTGACTCCCAAAATAGCAATAACAACAAAAGCCGATGTTTCTAGAAATGGGTATCTGTGCATTAATTGTACAAAGGCCTGAGCTACAAATCGCATAGCCAAAATGCCTATAAAAACGCCGGTACAAATAAGTATAATATTACTAGAAAATGCAACTGCGGCAAATACATTATCGATAGAAAATGCCATATCCATTAATTCTACCAAAGCTACCGTAGCCCAAAAAGAGCCTATAGAGCGAGCCGTAGTTTTATAAAACCAATTGGTTTTCTTATCTATAATATCATCTTCCTCAGTAGTCGTTTGTTTTCCCTTCCACCAATTGTAAACCAGGTATAACAAATACAATCCACCAAGCGGCTTAAGCCACCATATTTTTATCAAAAAAGAAGCGAACAGCATGGCTAAACCACGAAAGATATAAGCCCCAAATATGCCATATTTAAGCGCCTTGTCGCGTTGAGTTGCAGGCAAATCCATTACCATGGTTGCCAATACAGCAGCGTTGTCCACAGAAAGCAGGCTTTCTATAATTACTAAATTTCCAACTATAGCTAACGACGCTAACGGATTATCGACAATTTGCTGAACGAATGCTTGCATTTGGTCACTTAAATGTATTCTTCTAAGAAAGTGTTCCAGCGAAGTTAGTATTTGCTATTTGAATAAGTCATTTTTCCTGATTCTGCTATTACCTTTGCAACCAATCATTATCTAACACTATGCGTTATTGGCGGCATTATCCCAAATTATTACAGTTAGCGTTACTATTACTTTTAGTATTCACACTCGTATCCTTTTCATTAGTAGTTGCTAACTTTTTCGTAGGTAAAATTTATGGTGTAAGTGCATTAGATACTGCATTACTAAACAAACAAAGCTCCCCTAAACTAATTGCCGCTGCTCAATTAGTGCAAACAATCAGTAGTTTGTTTTCATTTTTAGGTAGTGCTTTGTTATTTGCATACTTGGCGCATCCCAAGCCATTTCAATATGTCGGATTACGAAAAGTGGTTGATAAAAAGCAATTTATCATTGTATTAGTGTTGATGTTATCAATTATACCATTACTTACCCAAATCGGCTCGTGGTTGCAATTATTACCTTTGGGAAAAGAGGCTCTGGCGAATCAAAAGCAAACCTCAGATATGATGTCCGCTTTATTGCGTATGGATTCATTACCCAGCTTATTTATTCATCTTTTTATTTTCGCTTTATTACCTGCTGTTGGTGAAGAGTTATTGTTTCGAGGAGTGGCATTGCGCATGCTTTTCAATTACAAACCCAACATTCATTTTGCTGTTATATTTTCAGCTATTTTCTTTGCACTAATGCACGCCCAGGTTTTTAATTTATTACCTATTATGTTAGCAGGAATCTTATTAGGTTATATATATTATCTTTCAGGATCTATATGGTTAGGCATTTTTGCGCACTTCGTTTATAATGGAGTACAAGTAGTTGCTGTGTATTTATCCGACAATAAAATCATTTCAGAACAAGCGGCAAACCAAGAAAATTATCCGTGGTATATACTGGTGTTGTCGTTGGCAATAAGCATTTTGTCCATATTTATGCTATTTAAAAATGCTACGCCATTACCAACAAACTGGAGCAATGACTTCGACGACAACGAATAAGCGCTCACCATAAAAATTACAAATAATATCCAAAATTCAAGAAAATTATGGCAATGAACTGGCCGACATTTTTTACCCGTTTAGGCAGTGCAGTAGTTTTCTGTATTGTAATGTTGGCGGGTCTATTGTGGAATGAATATTCATTTATTGCGCTTGTTGCATTGATACAGTTTCTTTGCTTGAAAGAGTATTTTTCTTTGATAAAAAAAATATATCCGAATCTTCATTTTTCAATTGTACTACAAGCCGTTGTTCAATTATTTGGTGCTTTATTGGTGCTTAGCTCCAATTACTTTCTGAATAATGCGACACTCTTATTCCCTGCTTTACTATTCATTCCGATATCTATATTATTATTCGAATCACTTACATCAAAAGGCTCAATGGAGGCGGCATTCAAAGTGTTTGGCGCATTATTTTATATTACATTGCCAATGACTTTGTTACTACAACTCTATGAAAAAAGCTGGATGATTCCATTAGCACTCATTTTGATGATATGGACTAATGATACTATGGCCTATATAGTTGGTTCCTTTATTGGCAAAACACCTTTCTCTGCTATCTCACCAAAAAAAACATGGGAAGGAACGATAGGTGGAGCATTGCTCACTATTGCAGGCGCTTGTGCCTGGGGCTACTTTACCCATTATTATCGAATTCAGGACTGGGTCGTTTTAGCGCTCTGTGCATCAATAGCAGGTACATTAGGCGATTTATTTGAAAGTAAATTAAAACGCACTGCCAACATTAAAGACTCGGGCTCCATCATGCCGGGGCATGGGGGAGCATTAGATCGTTTTGATTCACTATTAGTAGCTACACCTTTTGCATTCTGCTATGCTTATTTGTCTATGACTTCGATACCAATAAGCATATTTTAAATTAACTTCGCCGCTCAATTTTTTTACTTTATGACAATTCATCGTGAAGGGTATAAATACATTGCCATTGCTACAGTGCTCTT
The DNA here is from genome assembly GCA_002307135.1 of Bacteroidetes bacterium UBA1312. Taxonomy (GTDB): domain Bacteria; phylum Bacteroidota; class Bacteroidia; order Chitinophagales; family Chitinophagaceae; genus Rurimicrobium. The sequence goes on along the minus strand of DBTQ01000013.1, from coordinate 46,862 downwards.
TGCTGTGGTGGCTTGGCTCAATGCCCATTTTTTAATCGACATTTTATGGCTTTACTGGCCTATACAGATTATTTTCTTTCTTTTATGGTTTTGGATTGTTTGGTTTTTTCGTTTGCCTGCACGCAATTTCACACAAGGAGAACATCTAGTAGTAGCACCTGCTGATGGGAAAGTAGTGGTAATTGAAGAAACATTTGAACCAGAGTACTTTAAAGATAAACGTTTACAGGTCTCTATATTTATGAGTCCACTGAATGTCCACGTAAATCGTAGTCCGATTGCCGGTATTGTAAAATATATGAAATACCATCCTGGCAAATACTTAGTGGCTTGGCATCCAAAATCTTCAACAGAAAATGAGCGTACGACCGTTGTAGTTGGTAATTCAAAAAACACTTTACTAATGCGTCAAATTGCAGGAGCATTGGCTCGCAGAATTTGCTACTATGTAAAGGAGGGTCAAACCATCGCTCAAAATGAAGAATTTGGGTTTATTCGTTTTGGTTCACGTGTGGACATTTACTTTCCTGTTGGCACTAAGATAGATGTTAAGATTGGGGGAAAAGTACAAGGTGGTATTACGATTTTAGCAAAAATGTCCTAATTTTGGTTTTATCAATTAAAAAACTCAAATAAAAATACAATGAAAAAAATCACATTATTACTTGCGGCTGTAATGATTACAGGTGTTTCATTTGCTCATGATGGTAAATGCTGCAAAGGCAAAAAAGAAGGTTGCTCTAAAGAAAAGAAAGAGGCTTGTGCTAAAGGAAAAGGATGTTGCAAAAAAGGTGCTGAAAAAACGACTTCAACTACCAGCACTACCCCGGCACCTGCTCCGACTAAATAATTTTTTTAGTAAAAGGATTATTGAAGACATCCACGTTGTGGATGTCTTTTTTTTATGCAATATTCCCATACTTTTTATAATTTGCATATAAACCATAATCCTAAACCATGAAAAAATTAATTATTCTTTTATTGGTGGCTACTGCCATCAGCAAAAATGCAGCGGCGCAAATGCAATGCGGCACTGACTTAGTAACACAAAAGTTAATCGCTAATGACCCCAATTATGCTTTGCATAATCAAAAAGCCAATGCTGATTGGGCAGCTTACCAAAACATGCTCAAGGCAGCAAAAGTCATTGTAACAGGTAAAGACACCACTTATCAAATTCCTGTTGTATTTCACATTATTCATTCCGGCGAACCTATCGGCACATTCTATAATCCATCTGCAGCAGCAATTGACAGCCTTATTGATTACCTTAATAAAGCATGGAATGCCACTTGGCCTTATTACCCGGACACAAATAGTGGTGGAGTCCGAATACCTATCCAATTTGTATTGGCCAAAAGAGACCCAACATGTGGACCAACCACAGGCATCAATAGAATAGATGGACGAGTATTAGCTCATTACGATAGTACCGGAGTTATTTATTCCAGCACCACGCTAACAGGACCAAATGATTCGGCCGTAAAATCACTAAGTATTTGGCCTAATTGCGATTACTATAACATTTGGATCGTTAAGTACATTGATGGCCCATCGGGCTTTTATGCCGGTTATGCTTTTTTCCCAAGTCCTTATATTTTTGACGGCACCATATTGGCCGCAAGATACGCTTACCCCCTTTCTACCCGTACAGACTACTGGTACACTATACCACATGAATTAGGGCATGCATTTAATTTATACCATACGTTTCAGGGAAGTTCTGGATTAGGTAGTTGTCCGCCTAATAGTTCTTGTGCTACCGATGGTGATGGCATTTGCGACACAGAGCCCCACGAGTATCTAAACGGCGTTTGTATGTCAGGACTAAACTCTTGTACCGGAGTACCTTATGACGGCGTGCAATACAATATAATGAACTATTCCACCTGTTTTAACAGGTTTACTAAAAACCAGAAAGAACGAATCCTCTTCTCGTTAAAAAACTATAGAATGGGCTTAGTTAATTCATTAGGAGGAACCTTACCGGATCCCACTTTTGTTGCACCTGTAGCAACATGTATTCCTGGTATAAAAAATCCTAATAATAAAACAGACATTGGGCCACACAATGTATCTATTGGCGATATGAGTACCTCTTCATACGGTTATACAGCAGATGGCAATAAAGCCTACCTAGATAGAACTTGTATCCAAGGAGCAGCACATTTATCGAAAGGCAAAACATATTCACTGAGTGTATCATCAAGCAGCACCGCTGAAAAAGTACGTGTATGGATTGACTATAATAATGATGGCACCTTTCAACCCAGCGAATTAGTGTTGAGTCATGATGGCACTACATACTATGAAGTCCATACAAGTTCTGTTATTATACCGGCTTCTGCGACCCTTGGCACAACATTACGTATGCGCGTCATGTCGGACAAGAGCACCTCTCCCGACCCTAGCCCTTGTACAGATGTGGAATATGGGCAAACAGAGGACTATAGTGTTATTATCGACAATTCTACATCTATAGAAAACGTTAGCTACTCAAACGAATTAACTATCTTTCCTAATCCGGCATCTGACTTGCTAAATGTACAGTGTAATCATGCCGTAAATATTGCTATCTACAGCATAGAAAGCAGATTATTATTGCAACAAAAAAATACAAAGAACATTGCTATCAACAATCTTAGTGATGGACTATATATTGCCAAACTAACGGATGCAATAGATGGACATTTTATTAAGAATGTAAAATTCATTAAACAATCGAAATAGCTGTAATCTTACCTCACATTTTTATTTGATAAAGGATACACCAAGTTGTTTAATTCATTCGAAGAAAACTATTGGTGTATCCTTTTTTAAACGATTGCACCACAAATCAATAGCGTAATTCTCTTTTGTTCACAAAACAGTAATAGAGCTAATCTAATTTACGTCCATAAATACAATGATTGAAAGTATTGTCGTTAATCTCAACCACATCTGGCAATAAACCCCAAAGTTCAAAGCCATACTTGTTCACCAACCCTACGCTTTTTTTGTTTGTTTCAATCAAAATAGCAATTACAGTTCTATAGCCTAATTCCTTAGCCAACGCTAGCGCATACTCCATCATTTGACTGCCCAAGCCACGACTCATGTAATGTTCATCAATATATATACTAACTTCTGTTGTGCGTGCTAAAGCTTTACGTCCTTTTCTATATGGGCTAAGTGTAACCCAACCAACAATATCATTGTTTTCCGTAGCCACTAACATAGGATAATGACCAGACAAATAGTCTTGAAACCTAGATTCCAATTGAGACTCTTCAATCAGATCCAAGTCAGCAGTCAATCCTCTTTTTAAAACTGCCTGATTGTATATTGCCATTATACTCGGCAAGTCAGCATGAGCCACAGATCGTAATGATAGGGACATAAAGATGTTATGATTTTAAGTGGATTGAGGCAGCATTAACTTTGTTACTACGCTAATAAAGGTTATAAATCTCACTAATATGCTCTAAGATTTTAGGGAAATCAATTTTCAGATCAATCAATTTCCCATTATGAATATCAAACACCCAACCATGTACCGTCAAACCCCTTTCTTTATAGGCCTCCTGCACTTCCGCTGTTTTTATCAAGTTCACGCATTGCTCTTGTACATTGAGTTCTACCAAACGATTATACCGAAGATCTAAATCCGAAATGTTATTCAATTCATCTTTATGAAGCCTGTACACGTCACGAATGTTGCGTAGCCAGGGATTCAGGACACCTAAATCAGCAGCTTGCATTGCAGCTTTCACACCCCCACAATTATAATGCCCACATACTACAACATGATTTACCTTCAGGTATCGAACGGCATAATTAAGTACAGACATTACATTTAGGTCAATATTATTAACTAAATTAGCAATATTGCGATGAATGAACGCTTCTCCGGGTTTTACACCCATAAGATCTTCTGCTGTAACCCTGCTGTCGGAGCAGCCAATGTATAAGAATTCCGGATTCTGACCTTTAGATAGTTTGCTAAAATAATCTTTGTCTATTGCCAATTTCTCCGCAATCCACTTTTCATTATTTTCAAAAACTTTCTTAATATCCATAATTAAAGCTTGGGGTCTATTTTATTTAGGCTTGTTCGCACCAAAATCAGCCAATATTTTGTGTAGGATGTCTAAACGAACCGCGAACCAATCATGTGAAGTATCGGAGTTAGGTATTTCAAAATTTTCAGCAAAGAAGTAAACGTAGTTGCGCAAATCAGTCTTATTCATCGACTCTTTATTTTCTTTTACATGCTCCTGATATTCTGCAAAGCCAACAATCCAAATAACCTGTTTGTCAGCCAATTTACCCCAGCCAGTTTTATAGTAAAGCTTAAAGTTGCCATTTTCTTCCTGTAGCATCATACTGCGTACAATACGCTGTGTACGTTCTGAAAAGGGCAATTCGTTGAAGTATAATCTTTTAATAAAACCTAGTTGCTCATCAGCCGATATTTGTAAACTATTGTCGATCCAAAACTGATCAATATTTTTACCAATCATTCTATTACCATACTTCACAGTATCTAAATAATGCTGCATTTGCACTCTTCCAATTCTTCGAGCCAACTCTTGATAATAGGGAAAAGCACTGATTTTAAAGGCTTCCCGCATACTCAAATCTTTATTCAATTCAGCTCGTTCACGAACAACGCCATCCCATTTTATCAGGAATTTATCGTCAGGAGCAATGCCTAGCTCTAGTGCAACCAACGAGTTAAATATCTTGAATGTAGATGCAGGCAAATAGTGTGTTGTATCATGTGCTAGATTGTAATAATGAACGGCGTCATGCGCCTGATCTCGTAAAATAAATCCGGCATTTTTGATACCATAAGCATCAAAATATTTAGCCCAATCAGAATGCTCTTTGATGCGCGCATCTCGGCAGGACAAAAACAAAAATGGACATAACAAACAAATAAGTAAAACTTGACGCGTCATAAATATAAGAATATAGATTGGCTATTATCGGCGGCAAAGTTAGTCAAACAGGCCTTCAAAACAGCAGTTTTTAAAAGTAACAAAATGGTATCGGTTCAGGACTTGTAATGACACTCTTCCTATATGAGCCACATATCGTTTTTTTGTAGTTGATTTGCATAGTGAATCTCCCATTTTTTATAGCTAGTCGTTATTTGGTAAAACAAAAAGGCGCATTTTCAGCCTTCATCATCAAATTAGCAATCCTTGCCACTGCATTGAGTGTCGCGGTGATGGTACTTTCAGTGTGTTTTATCGGCGGTTTCAAAACAGTAATCAGGGATAAACTGTACAGTTTTTGGGGCCATGTTCTTGTTGTTCCCTATAACAATAATCCTGCAAATATTATTACCCCAGACCCAATAACCATTAACAATGGAATGATGAAAATGATGGCTCAGGAGCCTCATGTATTGAGCGTTTCTCCATTTATCGTCCGAGAGGCAATTGTTCAATTTAATGGGCAGATGGCGGGTGTTCGATTGAAAGGTGTTGGTAATAATTTTTATTTCTCCCCATCACTTGAATTCACAGGAAGTAAGATCAACTATAGAGACTCCAGTTATTCCAAACAAATTATTTTATCCAAAACAACCGGGGCGCAATTAGACCTGAATATCGGAGACACCGTGATGCTTTATTTTTTAGAAGCCGGATCAACACTCCCCCGGATTCGTAAAGTACGCGTTTCGGGGTTTTATCATACCGGCATGGAAGATGTTGACCAGTATCTGGGGCTCTGTGACATACGTTTGTTACAACACATTAATAACTGGACTCCACAACAGATAAATGGTTACCAAATCCAAGCAGATAATGAAAACAATATTGCACCAATAGCAGAAAAAATATTTAAAAACACAGACCTAAGCACTCAAACAATTGCAGACAGTTTTCCCGCAATTATTGATTGGTTAAATATTCAAAACACAAGTGTACGCATCTTGCTTATTATTATGGGCATTGTTGCCACTATAAGCTTGGCCGCTGCATTACTTATCTTAATTGTTGAACGTGCAACGATCACCGGACTTCTTAAAGCATTAGGGCTAAACAACTCAGACACCCAAAAGATATTTCTTTATTTGGCTGCCCTAACGGGTGGTGTTGGTGTTGTTTTTGGCAATATTATTGCGATTGGCATTTGTCTGCTCCAACAACGTTTTGGATTTTTAAAAATGTCAGAAGCAACTTATTTTATGGATCGTGTACCTGTCCAAATCAATATCACATATATTTTACTGATTGATGTGGCTACATTATTGTTGAGTGTATTGTGCATGTGGCTACCGACACTTTATGTACGAAATGTACAACCAGCTAAAGTCTTGCAATTCAAATAGACAAGCGAAACGGCCAAAAGAGCTTTATTCCCCCAACATTATCCTTTCCTCATTTTTTAACTTTGAGGCATTAAGTTTAAACAACTTAACCGCCACGCGCTAATCCCTTAGCGCCAAAAAAGTCATGTCCATAACTTTTTAAAAGAAACAGGAAAAACACATCGAAAATTTGAGTGTTTTATCTCCGAAAAACAGTCATTTCCCTCTTGTCGGGGTTTTGTCTGCGCATCACCTTTGTATAGCAATACAGCTCAACAGAACTATAAAAGTATTTGAAGAGCCGGATGCGGGCAAATCATTTTATCCGGAAAGAATCATTTGCTTCCAAATTGGAATACACGATCAAACGAATTCGTGTAAACCAGTTATCAAACGGAGTAAGCCGAAAATCCGATTTAGAGTAGGCAAAAAAATCATGACCGATGAAACTCATAGATTATATTTTAGACAATACCTCCATTTCCAATTCTGATGGCACAATGCCTGCTATCACAACAAGCTGTAGTGTTGTAGCAGGGCCTGGCACTATTGATGCAGGCAATTTCCCCAAAGCCTTAGACTTAGGAGCAAGTGGAAAATTACAAGTAACACTAACTCCTGCACAGGTTCTCACAAGTAAATTTTGCGTACGGGTGGTATTTAAAATCAATACACCAATAGCCGCGAGACAAAATCTTATTGAATCGAATTGCCTCCCCTTCTCTATGTTCATTGACACGGCATCTGGTAGTAATGACTTTAAATTAGCTGTATCAGTGTCACCAAAAGCACATGGCTGGAGCGGTACTACAACAGAATTTTTTAAAGACCTTAAATTAAACACTTGGTACACCGCTGATCTTGTATATGATACGGACACTGTCGCTGTATTTATTGATGGCGTCATTTCATCCGTTCATGCTTTCCCCTTTGGCAATATCGAAAAAACAACGAGCGCCCAGTTATTTATTGGCACTTGGGTTGACGGCATCAGAAATCATTTCAACGGACAAATGGCGGCCATCCAGTGGTATAATGGCGAAATCCCTATCGAACTTGAGCAGCAGTTAGATGATCGTCGTAGCCAACCAGAATGGTTTTTGACCTACAAGCAAGAACAAATCAAGACTAGAATCAATTTAGGTGCAATGCACGGAAAATACACTTATGACTATGCCGCAACAGCTTATGTTCAAATGTTTGACTCAGGTCTAATCATGTATAACGAAACGGTGGGGACAGCATTCGAAATGCATGGCGCCATATTTCAATACTATAAAACAATAAGCAACAAAGCAGACCTAGGATACCTTGTAAGCAATGAAGGTAATACAACAAAGGCTGGAGGAAGAAAAAATATTTTTAGTAAAGGCGGTCTTTATTGGAGCGCCGCAACTGGGGCATTTCCTGTAACAGGTCAGCTTTATTTGGAGTATGAACATTTTGGCGAATCGGATTTTTTAGGCTGGCCATTATCTGCCGCAACTGCCATTAATAATGGTAAAGAACAAATTTTTCAGGGGGGTAGAATGTATTACAAAAATGATACCCCTAAAGCGTTCGAAGTGCATGGAGCTATCTTAGCCAAATTCTTATCTTCTGGTGGCATCAATAAATGGGGCTATCCAGTAAGTAATGAATCGGATGTTAATAATGGGGCAACACTCGTGGGCAAATCAAGCGAATTCGAAGGCTGTACTATATATTGGAGTGGCGCTACCGGAGCTTTTGAAGTACATGGTGACATTCGGGTAAAGTATAAAAACTTGAATGGGCCAATTGGCCAGATGGGTTTCCCGACATCGGATGAAGGCGATATACCTGGAGCATCTGGTGCTGCCAGATTCAATACATTCCAAAATGGAAGCATTCTATGGTTTGGCAATAGCAATAGCATCTACGTTTGTCAAGCATTTAAAGTGTGGCTTGGAAGGGTGGACAGCAAAGAAAGTGAAGGTCTTTTTATGGGTCAAAATGACTTATACTTAAAAGCTATACTAAAAGATAACGGCTCCGAAATCCATAGCCAACGCATACCCAATTCAGGCGATTCGGACGGGCATAATGTGTTTGACTTCAACACTACCATTGGAGCGACTATAGTGCCTAATTCACCCAACAGAAATATCAATGTATGCTTCGACATTTGGGAAAGTGATGGAGGTGCGCCTTTTGGCGGAGGAGACGATCATCTAGGCACCTATAATAAAGCGCTAAATATGGCTAATGCTTGGGGTATGAGAGAAAACAATGGTGTATTTAACACTGGTGCTTTTCAATCTATAAATTCGATTACCTGGTCGGTACAACCTCAAATCAATGAAAATTTATTGAGCACAACACAACGCTGGTGGGGAGTACAAAATAAAAGTACAGCCACACTATCATACAACCAATATGCCGCTGCATTCAGAGATGTAGATAGCGATCCTGAATGGTGGGACTTAACCGACTGGCTTGAAAAAGCTTTTTACGAGTTGGTTGTAAAAGGACTCGCCGCAGGCGGAAACTGTTTTGGCATGTCACTCGAAGCTATTTATGCTTATAAGCATCGCAGCTTATTCAGTTTACCACTAGATCGTTTTACAGATTGGAATACTGTAGTAAATGAATTTAATATTAAGCATCAATACCAAGTAGGTGCCGAAGGAATTTGGTGGTTTGTTGGTCAATTTTTATCCGGCAATACACACAATCCTGTAGATGTCTTTAATGAAACAAGAAATGAATTCAATAGAGGTTGTAATCCCGTTGTTTGTATTGCACAAAACTGGGATTTTAGCGGAAAACCGCATTGTATATTGCCTATAGCTTGGGACAGTAGTACAACTCCATGGAAGATGACCATCTTTGATCCAAATTTTCCAAATCAAACACGTACGCTATTTGTTGATCCATCAAAAAACGAATTTTCCTATGACGGTGGCAACAAATATAGTGGTGGACAATGGAGTGGCGGACGCTTTCACTACATGCCCTACTCTGTAACCGGAGAAAGACCTCGTACGCCTATTTGGGATGCAATAGCTTTAGTTTTGTCAGGAACGATCCTCATCTTAGGATCAGATATTGAGACTGTAAGTTTAGTAGATGAAAACGGAAACGATTTGGATGCATTTGGTACAGATAGTACCAATCGTTTAAAACAAGGCAAACCACTAGACAATAAATTCGTTTCTGTAAAAGGGTTTGATGCGAAAGCTGTAAATATCGCCAGAACTCGAGTTAATGAAAATATTGGTAGCGTGTTAGCAAGTGTTATTAAACCAAATAGCATACTAGCTTCTGAAATGTATATGCGTACAGAAAAAGCTAATACTAAATTTGACGCGACACCTAGCATTAGAGACGTTGGCATTTTAGCCAATATGTCTGTTTCCGATATTATTTCTAACAAAACGGCAGGTACAAATCTAGCTAGCTTAACCGGTAATCCAAAATTGTTTAATGCAATTAAAGACAGAAGCCTTACCAGTGTCGTCAATGACCGCCAAATCATGAAATTGCTCGACCCAAGCATTATTGCAACTCTTGGAAACATTGCGACATCGAGCAATATTTCGAGAAACTTCAAGCATCAGATAAGAGGCAAAAATAATGGCCAATTTATTTATGCCATTAAAAACAAACTCAATGAGTTTAGATTACAATCAAGCATCAATTCTGGCGAATTGAGTAATATTGAAACAAAGGATTTAGGCAGTAGTTCTTCGATAGTAAAAATGATTGCCAATACGAACAAAACCGTCCGCTTAGAAATCAACAATAAACTAGGTGTTGGGAAAGACCACGTCAGTATTGTAATTGACAAAATACCTGCAGCAATAGGTAAAGAACTTAGCCTAAACATTAAGCCCGGACTAGCTGGATTAGATATTCTAACTACTGCCGATAAAGTCAATGCATCCGTAAGCATTAATGGCATGATCGACGGCAAGACATATCAACAATCTTTTGGTATAGATATTGAAGGAGGCCTTCGAATCAGACCTTCCACAGTTATCAGTAACAATCAATTAAAGGTTGGTAAAATCGAAAATCTATTTGGACAAATGAGCGAATCCAAAATGGTATCCGGCACTTAAATCTTTAAAATAACATAGCCTGATTGCTTACACTTAAGAGATTCCGATCGCTGAAGCGATCGGAATCTTCTTTACTGGGATTTAATGCTGAATACCCCCATTCTACATGCAATTTGATTTACAGCACACTTAATAAATCAGAAAATGCACATTGAAAAACAGGTGTTTTTCTTTTCTAAAAACAGGTATTTTCCTCTTGTCGGGGTTTTGTCTGTATATCACCTTTGTATAGCAAAAGGAACGAAAAAGTAAATGATACTGCAGCTATTTTTTGTCCGGAAAATGATAGCCGCTATTTACCCGACCCTAGAGCCATACCCAACAAATCACACAAATCAATAGGCACAAAGGGGGATCCTGAAAACCCTACAAATAAAAGAGTAAGGACAAAACCAATAAACTATTTAAAATGTTACAATTATCAGACAGTGAATTGAAAATTCACCTAGACAACAGGAGCAATGCTCCAAAATTGTTAGCTGGAAATGCGAATTATTTCGGTGCATTGAGCGACAGCAAAATAAAAGCCGTGTTTCCTCTTAAATATAACACAGCATTTGAAGAACTAGGCTGTATTGGTTATCAGCCAATATTGGAAGAGCTTACTGCCACAATCAAAATAACCCGTACAAGTGGTTATGGTGGAAATTTATGCTCAAATGGCTCGCTAGAGTATGTACGTTTCTTTTTAGATTATGGCAATGGTACTTGGCAAGACATGGGTATGACTGCAGTAAATGTACATGACCTGCCCGACAGTAAAGATTGCGATGGTGCAATCGAGAAACCAATATCTTACGTTGTAAGACTGAAGATTGACCCTAAACAATTATTGTGCTCTACCGCTAATTTGCCGAAATTACGTGCCATACTTTCATGGAATACACCACTCGCTGCTAATATGCCAAACCCCATAGTGGCATGGGGAGACATGAAAGAGGCTCAAATACAAATTGCCCCAATGGTATTACTAAAACCAAATTTCCCTTTAGAGTCAATTGGTTCATTACTGACCACTGCCATTCAAAACCCCACGGTTAGTTTAGCAAACATTGCGAGCACTTCTTTGGCAACAAAAGATAAATTAAGTTTGGCTCAGAATGCCATCCTCTCTCCCAAAGTAGAGCTTGCAGAACTTAATAGCCTTTACACCAGCAACAAAATAAAAGTAGAGCCAGAACGTATAGGCGCAAAAATTTTGAATGAAGCTATAGTATCCAAAAACCAGATAACAATGCTTCAAAATCAAAGCATTTTTACTGCAGCAGGATTAGACTGGGCTTCAAGTATCAAAAATTTCTTAGCACTTAATGGCAATACTTCGTACGAGCAACTATACTGTGTTGGGCTCGATTACCAAAAAGAAGCACTTGTTGCGTCATTGAACATTAAAAAATCATCTGGCTATTCTGGTGGTTTATGTACAAATGGAAGCAAAGAGTACGTTGGTTTTTGGATACAAACAGATGTCGATTGTGCTTGGCATTTTGCAGGCAGTGCATTCGTCAATGTTTTTGATATTGCCATACCTGCCAATGGCTTAGCCTATTCAGTAGTGCTCCCTTTCGATTTTTCAAAATACAGAAACCCATGTGGTAAACCCACGATACTTAAAGTTCGCGCAGTACTTTCATGGAATGTAGCGCCGTCATCGACAGACCCTAAAGCAGTTCCATATTGGGGAAACATCGTTGACTCTTATATCCAAATAGCTCCAGGAAAAGGTTGGGACGGGAAAAACCCCGTAATGATTACACTTGGTGGTTTATCTGTCGATAATATCAATGCAACGACTGGCCTAAGTAAACCCGGTGCCAAATTTGAATTTAACCAAGCAGGCACATACGACAATAGTCCTTTTGCAGGAACAATTGTAATGCAAGGATTGTCTGCTCCATTGGCAGGTATGAAATATAGGGTAAAAGTGCACAATCTAGCGACTAACCAAGCATACTATTTGAATAGCCCACTAGTACTATTGGGGTACAATACTTCTACCAACCAAATAACACACCCCATAGTAACACCTGATGCCAACAATTATTATGAGTACAAAGATTATCTCAACAATATAGACAGTATTTTGGCAAGGTTCAATCCGGGCACTAACGATTTACTAGAAATAACTTTGGAAAATGATAACGGTAGTAGTGTAAGTCAAAGAATTCAAATGGATTCTATACTGCCTCAGATTTCGTTAATTATAGAGAAATCTGGATGTGGCGGTTATACCAAAGGAGATACAATAAATGGCACCTTCTCTGTAAATGATGCATATCTACAGAGCTATACACTATCTAGTAGTTTAGCGCCTAATATTTATTCCGGCACCACCAATGTTCCGAATGCGGGCAACCCAACAGGTGCCTTCCACTTTAACACGATTGGTAGTGGCAGCCCTTGCGGCAGTATTAATATGTCGGCTACCGAAAAAACCATACACGATAGTGTATCTACAGGATACACCGTATATACGGGTGAAGTAGTTTGTTTGAAATAGTATAACATAAGTTATACAAAGAAGGAGGCTGTTCTCACCGACAGCCTCCTTTAATTAAATACAGATTACCAGTAAATGCTCAAAGCAACGGTCGTTTTGCACTATTTTTGTAATATTCTATTTTATGATAAAAGAGCGCAGCCATCTTATCCCCCCTCCATTTTGCCTCATCAGCCTTTTCTCCTTCATAAAACTCATCAACGGTACTATGCCATAGTTTCAACCATTCATCAAAATGCAATTGTGTAACGGGTAATTGCGCATGTGGCGGGAATGGGCTTCCCGAATAGGTATGTGCATCAAATAAAACAGTTTGCCAAAACCGATACATTTTATCAAGATGAGGTTGCCAGTTGTCACTAATTTTATCAGCAAAAATTGGCCCTAATAACTCATGCGCTCGAATACGTTCATAAAAAGTATTGACCAATAAACAAATATCTTCCATGCTTTGTATATCGACTTTCATAATTTGGGTAGCTATCACAACACAAAGATATGATTACAAATCTTGGCCATTGAAGAATATAATACTCCAATTAAAAAATACTTTTTCAAACTTTTGTATTGGAGGCCCCAACAAAATAAATTGGACTATTTGGGCATATACTTACTCAAATCGTCAACTGAAGTTTCAATAGGTTTGGGTGCTTCTTTGATAATAGTATTTTTCAAAGGAGCAGATAAATCAATATCTTTAAACTGTCCGATACGTTTGGTCAAATTTGGATGACTCGATGTTTTTTCAGCAAACCACTTCCAAAAACCACCTACCGAATGCGCTTGATGAATGTACTCCTTCACATTGATTTGGGTAAATAATTTTCTGCCACCTACCAGAAGGAGCAAGCCATTTTTTGCACCTTGTGGTGCAAGAGAATAACCAATACTATCACAAGTATATTCACAAGCACGGGAATAAGCAGAGCTCAAAAATGGAATGATAAAAGAGGGGAATAACAAGATTTTTTTCAGCAGATGCTTCCGCTTAATATGACCCAACTCATGACCAATAATAAATGCTAACACAGATGGATCTTCTTCCAATGCCGACTGAACAACTTCCGAATATAGCACAACAAAATTGTTACCGAAAAACGTAGTAGCAAATGCATTTAATATACCTCCGGATTGCAAAATATACATTTCTGGCACTGTAGCCAAACCTAGCTGCTGCGACTGCTGCACGACTATCTTATGTAATTCACCAAATTGATTTTCCGTAACCTTTACAGCATTGCCTTTGATATATCCAACCAATAAGCCGGCATGAAAAAATACGTACAAAACAATAATGCCTCCATAAACATAAAATATAGTTCTCGCTTCAATAAGCTTAGGGTCTTCCAAATCCATTGCACTAATCAATGCGTTGATAATGCCTAGATATAAAACAGCACTAATGATAGCTTTAATCCAAAAATAAACGGATTCTCTTTTACTAACGGTATAGTTATTCATGTGATTTTTTGAATGTCGAAATTAAAATCATTTTTTTGAAGAAACAAATAGTTGCTCGGCATGGATCGGCTTTAGAAGGCTGGAATGACAACCAACACTTATCAATTCCCCAATCTATTTAACCCTGCCTTTGCTTGTTGGTCTATTGACGATTGAAAATCGTGATTATGCATACTCAAACAATCCTTAAAACAAGCAATAGCATCAGTTTTTTTACCCGCATGTTCTAACATCAAAGCCATTTGTAATGCCGCTCTGGCGGCAAAATATTCAGTTCTTTCTCTTCCATCTTCAACGGTCGCCTTATAAAACAAAATAGCTTTCTCACTATTACCCAATTCTTCAAAAATCCGCCCATAGCGAAAATTGTATTCCAATTTATTGGGTACAGTTACCAAATTTGCTTTATTAATCGTTTGTATTTTTATCAAGGCATTTTTGTAATAACCTCCATCTATCAACAATCTTATCTCGAGCAACTCGCGCATAGGCCAAACACCACTTTCAGAAAAACGTTGAGCCTGCTTGTCTGCATCAGTTGCAGCATTACCCGATTTTTTTATTTGTTGTACACAATATCCACTACGAGTAATATTGTTTTGTAAATATGCAGCCCAAGCCATTTTCTGCCAGGCATCTTTTACAAAATGCTTACCCCTATAGTCCTTAATAAAACGCTGATAAATAGTTACACACGAAAAATCCAATTTCAATAATAATGCTTCTGCCAATTCATAATCCATAATTGGAAATGTAGCATAGCCATTAATCCCAGAAGCGCTTTTTAATATTTTTAATGCGACATCCGCTTTGCGGTAATTGAGTGCAAGATTGGATTTTATAAATGCGTGCATCAAATTATTTTGTTCGTCAAATGGGGCGGTATTGATATAATTCCATGCCAGTTCAGGTTGCGACAGTAAATAGAAACGGAGATAGCTGTAATAAATAATCGCTTCTTCACTCATGATACCTTGCCCATCAGAATGGGCATTGAGGTAACTTACTATTTCAGAAACCCCTTTATTAATATCACCCTTTACGCCAAATACAGCAGCAATCCATTTATAACTGTCGGGGACAGCACCTGCAACAGCCTGTTCTAAACCGAGCAATATTTTGTTTTCTTCAAACTTGGGGAATTTTTGTCGATTTTCTTTCAACAAGATATATGACTTACGGAATTTATTAGCTGCTTTAAAATTATCTCCAAAGCGAATATGCACCAAAGCCCAATGCAGATAAATATTTGCTTTACAAAATCTATACCAAGGACTATTTTCGTCACCCTTTTCCAATTGATCCAAACGTTCTTCCTGTCGCCCCTTCCAAAGCTCAAAGTCCGCATGACTCCCATTAAACAACAGCTGGAGACAATCGCCATAATCTGCCAGGTACACAGGAATTAGATTGTTGGGATTAATGATTAATTCCTGCTTTAATATCGCTTCAGCGGCACCTTGTTGCAAAGACATATATTGCCTATAAGCCTTTTGGCAATTACCGTTGAAATCAAATTTATAATCTGTTGCCCAGCCGGGCGATGTATATAAAATGAATACTAAAATAAAATACTTAACGGAGCGCATGTGTGACCACAAAAATAAGGTGTATGATCCGACTTTGGCTTTAATTTAAGCAATTCTCAAAACGGTAATTTACCTAACTTAGCATTTACTAAAATCAATATTTATGAGTAGCATCCTGTATCAGGTCGAAAAAAATGTAGCCTATATCACACTCAATCGTCCGGAAAAATACAATAGCTTCAACAAAGAAATGGCGCTGACCTTACAAAGCAAATTAGATGAGGCTGCTAATGACAACCAAGTACGTTGTATCTACCTCACCGGTTCCGGTAAAGGATTTTGTGCAGGACAAGATCTTGGAGAGACAACAGAACCCAGCAAATTAGACTTTGAACAAATCATAACAGAGCGTTACAATCCCATAATCCTCCGCTTACGCAAAATGAACAAACCCATTATTACAGCGGTGAATGGCGTGGCTGCAGGTGCAGGTGCCAATCTGGCTTTGGCTGGAGACATCGTATTAGCAAAAGAAAGCTCCATTTTCGTTCAAGCATTTATCAATATTGGATTAATACCCGATTGTGGAGGCACTTTTATTTTACCACGATTAATTGGCCTACAACGCGCGATTGCACTTTGTATTACCGGCGACAAAGTAAGTGGATCTGAGGCTGCGGCTATGGGCATGATTTACAAAGCCATCCCTGATGACATCTTCGAATCGGAAAGTAAAGCACTAGCAGAAAAGCTCGCCCAATTGCCAACACAAGGCATAGCCCTTACAAAACAATTGATGAATAAATCGTTCGAAAACAATTTGGAACAACAGTTGGAGATGGAAATGAAATTACAAGTGGCGGCAGGACAAACTACAGACTTTAAAGAAGGCGTTCACGCTTTTATTGAAAAAAGGAAACCAACTTTTTCGGGTAAATAATGTGATTGCAAATAAGGCTTTATGCACTAAAAACAGGAACAATGCAGTGGTCGTTTATGACTACCATATCAGCCTGCAATCATTGATTGTATATTTATATGTTGCACTCTCCTTTGCTATTATCATTTTCTCATTCCGTATTACGTCTCGTCGCATTTGGCTCACTTCTGTCATTGGAGGCGCGTTGCTTTCTTTAATTGCAGGTTTAGTTAGTGCCATAATTGTTTCTGGCAGCAGAGGCAGCCATAATACTGGTCATACAGTATTATTCTTCTACATTTTATTAATCACTTCATTTTTGACAGTAGCATTACTGAGCCAGAGCAAAACCATTTCAAACGTTGCACTTACCTGGTTTTTTGGAGCGCTCCTTTTATTCTACCATTACTAACCGCAGTCTTTTTTATTGACAACGATGGATCCAATAATAGCTGGCTAGCTAAACATTACGACATATTTATGATCATAAATTTCTTTGCTTATCTGATATTCGTTTGGACACTTACCCCATTGAGCAGAAAGCTGCAAGCAATGCCTGAAGATTAATCGTTGTAACGATTGCATAAAAAACAATACTCAAGACGATAATTTTTCTTTCAAACAGCACTAACTCTTACACTATACCCCTTACTTTAGCTCATCTATTTTAACAAAGGGAATTACTTCTAAAATTCAAGCATTTTGTTTCAAACGACTTACAAATGTCTCAATAAAATATCCGTTAAAAATTAAACAAACGTTTAATTAATTTTTCAATTCTTTACCTTTGCGTTTCATTAATAGAATTTGCTGTATCGTCGGCATTATTTACAATCAATTGTTCGCAATGAAATTTTATAGTCTAGTCATTTTGTTGTTAAGCTACATCGGAATACAATCTGTATCCGCTCAGCAAAACATGGAAAGCTCAAAAAAACTTAGTTTACAGGAATGTTTAAAATATGCATATCAGCATAGCCCAACCTTACAGCAAACAATATTGGATAAAGAGATAACAGAACAAGGTATCAAAAGCAGGTTAGCAGATTGGTATCCCCAAATTGGATTCGATTATAGCGTACAGCACAGCTATCAATTACAAACTACTTATTTCAACGGAACGTATGTACAAACAGGGGTTGAAAACAATTCTCTGGGACAATTTTCATTGACTCAAAACATATTCAATAGTGATGCTCTTCTTGCAAGTAGCACAGCAAAACAAGTGCGCAAACAAGCAACTCAAAATATTGCAAGCAGTAAAATAGATTTAGAAGTAAATATTGGGAAAGCATTCTATAATGTGCTGTTCACAAAGGAACAATTGAATGTACTTGATGAAAATATTGTTCGACTCAATCGTAGCCTGGAAGACGCATATAACCAATACGAAAGTGGTATTGTGGATAAAGTAGATTATAAAAGAGCAACTATTGCACTTAATAATACAAAAGCCCAAAAGAAAACTGCTGAAGAAATGCTAAAAGCAAAATATGCATATCTAAAAATGCAAATGGGTTATCCCGACAGTGCCGCATTGAACTTAGATTATGATGTTAAAATATTGGAGGCGTCTGCTTTAATAGATACCAGTCATACTTTGGACATTGAGAATAGAATAGAGTATCAATTATTACTCAGTAAACAACATCTGCAATTAGCTAATTACAAATATTACAAATGGAAATTTCTGCCTACAGTACAAGCTTATGGCAATTACAATCTTAATTATTTAAATAACGACTTAGGCAAATTGTACAATACCGACTATCCCTATTCTTATGCAGGTGTAAGAGTAGGTGTTCCTCTATTTCAAGGCTTTCGCAGACTACATAACATGAAACAAGCCAAACTTCAGTTGAATCGCATGGACTATGACATGGAAAATCTACGAAACAGTGTAAATGCCGAATACGTGCAGAATTTAGCAGTATATAAAGGTTACCTGAACGACTATTACAACTTAAAAGAAAATATGGAGATCGCCAAAGACGTATTCAATACTATTGAATTGCAATACAAAGCAGGCATCAAAACATATCTGGAAGTAATAACCGCACAAACTGATTTAAGGACAGCAGAATTAAATTACACAAACGCGCTTTATCAATTACTGGGTAGCAAACTGGATGTACAAAAAGCATTAGGTGCTATAATACCAAATTAATGAAAAGTATAACGTTTATTAAGGCAACAAAAACCATCAAAGGGGGGTGCAAAAATGGCATCCGACAATTAATAATTATGAAGAACAAATCCATTATACCGATTTTCATAGCAACAACACTTGTGTTGGCATCTTGTAGCAACAATGCACAACAAGGACCTCCTAAAATGCCGCCAGCAGCAGTAAATATAGAGGTAGTCACTGAGGGATCTGGCTCATATTATGAGCAATACCCAGCTACAGTTACAGCATTAAACCAAGTAGAACTAAGACCACAAGTTTCGGGGTATATCACCGGAATTCATTTTCAGGATGGGCAACATGTAACCAAAGGCCAACTACTCTATAGTATTGATCAACAAACTTACCAAGCAGGAGTAAATCAGGCTCAGGCAAATCTTGCTGTAGCAAAAGCCAATATGACCAAAGCCCAAAAAGATGCGGATCGTTACATCGCTTTAGACAAAAAAGATGCGATTGCAAAACAAGTTTTAGATCACTCACTTGCGGATTTGGAAAGTGCAAAAATGCAAGTACGTGCTGCCGAGGCAAATGTAAATGGTGTTCAAACCAACCTTCGTTATTCCAATATATATGCACCGTTTAGTGGCACAATTGGTATATCAATGGTTAAAATGGGTGCATCAGTATCTCCCGGAACAACCTTATTAAATACAGTTTCAACAGACGACCCAATTGCAGTCGATTTTTTCTTAGACCAAAAAGAATTAAGTCGCTTCAATGAGTTATTGAAAAACAATCAACAGAAGAATGACTCCGTTTTTTCGCTTGTTCTGGCAGACAACACAACATATCCTTTCAGTGGGAAAATATCATCAATAGACCGAGCCGTCGATGCACAAACAGGAACGATAAGAGTTCGGCTCGAATTTAAAAATGAAGGAAAGGCCTTGAGACCGGGAATGAGTGCAACGGCAAAAGTGTACCACCGTGCTTCAGGAAGTGCTATCCTTATACCCTACAAAGCCGTCTCTGAACAAATGGGTGAATATTTTGTTTATAAAGTAACAGATAGCAATACGGTTACACAAACGAAAATAAAACTGGGCAATGTATTAGACACCAAAGTTGTTGTCAAGGAGGGCTTAAATGTCGGAGACAAAATAGTGGTAGAGGGCTTGCAACGATTAAAAGAAGGGGTAAAAATAACAACTGATACCTCCTCTAAAAAAGAACCCAAGAAATAAGCAACTCTTCCGTGTAGCAGCAGAATGGCTGTTAAGCAGACAAAGTAAATACAGAATCCTTAAGGATGATAGTTCCAATAAATAATTAAAAGATGATTGCAGATAATTTTATTAAACGCCCAATCACTGCCATTGTGATTTCGTTGGTTATAGTATTAGTGGGTATTATTTCAATAATCAATTTGCCCATTGGACAATACCCAGAAATTACACCACCGACTGTACAGGTTACGGGAAATTTCACCGGAGCGGATGCACAAACAGTGGAGCAAACCGTAACAACTCCAATAGAAACACAGATCAATGGCACTCCCGGCATGACCTACATGAGTAGTACCAGTACTAGTGATGGGCGCAGCACTATAACCGTAAATTTTGAATTAGGCACGGATATTAATGTGGCAACCCTGGATGTGCAAAATAGAGTAAGTATTGCACAACCTACTTTACCGGATCAAGTAAAGCGCCTTGGATTAACCACTCGTAAGCGTAATCCGAGCATATTAATGCTAGTAGCTATGTATGCCCCTAAGGGCACACACGATGTAACCTTCCTCGACAATTATACCAACATTTTTGTAAGAGACGCATTACTTCGAGTAAAAGGAGTGGGTGATGTTTTTTCCCGTGCAGATGATTTTAGTATGCGCGTATGGCTCGACCCTGTTAAAATGTCAAACCTAGGACTGAGTGCCGCAGATGTAACGAATGCCATTCAAGAGCAAAACATACAAGTAGCAGCGGGCTCAGTAGGAGCTCCACCACAACAAAGCATACAGGCTTTTGAATATACTGTATTTACCAATAGTAGATTAAGCTCAGTGCAGGATTTTGAAAAAATCATAGTACGTAATAATCCCAACCAAGGCAACATCGTTTACCTAAAAGACATTGCAACGGTCAAATTAGGCAAATACTCTTATGCGAGCAATTCTTTTGTTGACAACAAACGTGCGTCCTACCTGTTAGTATATCAAGCACCTGGTAGCAACGCACTTGAAACGGCTAAAGGTGTCACTGAAGCCATGGAAAATTTGAAAAAATCCTTTCCAAAAGACATGGACTATGTGGTTCCATTCGAATCTGTTTCTGTTGTGCAAGTTTCCATTTCTGAAGTGGTGCACACATTGATAGAGGCATTACTATTGGTTACACTGGTAGTATTTTTATTCCTACAAAGCTGGAGGGCGACACTCATCCCTGTACTAGCTATTCCAGTTTCTATATTAGGAACATTCGCCTTCTTTATTCCACTAGGCTTTACCATCAATACATTAACTATGTTCGGGTTCGTATTAGCCATTGGCATTGTAGTGGATGATGCCATTGTAGTAGTAGAAGCAGTCCAACATTATATTGACCATGAAGGCATATCGGCAAAAGAAGCGACTAGAAAAGCGATGAAAGACATCTCTGCTCCTGTCATTGCTATTGCATTAATACTTGCAGCCGTATTTGTACCCGTTGGTTTCATTCCAGGCATAGTTGGTCGTCTGTATCAACAATTCGCCATTACCATTGCGGTATCTGTTATGATCTCTGCTTTTGTTGCATTATCTCTTACACCTGCATTGTGTATGCTTTTACTCAAGCCATCTGAAGTGCGTAAAGAATCGAAAGGGCTCAATAAATTCTTTTACAATTTCAATGAATGGTTCAGAAAAATAAGTTTGAAATACACATTGGGTGTACGTAAAACGATTAAAGCCTCGCGTTATGCTTTAATTGTATTATTGTGCCTTTTTGTAGGAACCGTTTTTTTATTCAAAGCAAAACCTACCGGATTTATCCCAACAGAAGATGAAGGACGACTATATGTTACATACGAATTGCCGGAGGGCTCTTCCACAACAAGAAGTATTGCGGTGTTAGACAGTGTGATGACTATACTTAAAGACACAAAAGGGGTAAAACACTTTGCTGGACTTGGTGGCCTCAACGTTGTAACGTTTGCATCAAAACCTAATGCAGGGACAATCTTTGCATCGCTCGATGATTGGGATAATCGTGAAGAGAAATCACTACAATTAAAAGGCATCATTGAAACATTAAATAAGAAATTTGCAAGCATAAAAAGTGCACGAATTCTTGTTATTTCACCACCTGCAATTCCCGGACTCGGCCAAACAGGAGGATTTACATTTGAACTCCAACAACGCTCAAGCACCGATGACGTTAAACAATTTGAAAAAGTGGTCAATACATTTTTGGCTGCAGCCAATAAACGTCCAGAACTAAAAGGAGTCTTCTCTTTTTTTACAGCTAAAACGCCTGCTTATAAAGTAGATGTAGATAGAGCTTTAGTCAAAAAAATGGGACTCAACCTTGCAGATGTTTACCAAAGTTTACAAACATTTTTAGGTAGTTCCTATGTCAATGACTTTTCTATCTATGGGCGAAACTTTAGAGTAGTGGCACAAGCAGACGAGAATTTTCGTGGAGACATTAAAGATTTAAGTAAGTTCTTTGTCCGTAATGCCGCAGGAACAATGGTTCCACTAAACGTACTCACTACATATAGCGTCATAGAAAATGCCCCAATGATTTCTCATTTCAATATATTCCGAAATGCAGAAATAAATGGCAATGCGGCTCCTGGATATAGTAGTGGCCAAGCAATTGAGGCATTAAAAGAAGTAGCCAAAACTTTGCCTGATGGTTATGGATTCGAATTTGCAGGCATGTCCCGTGAAGAGCTAAAATCAGGGAATAGTACAATTATCATCTTCTCTTTATCTATTATTTTCGTATTCTTATTTTTATCCGCATTGTATGAAAGCTGGTCCATACCCTTTTCCGTATTACTTGCAGTACCAATTGGGGCTTTTGGAGCTATATTAACCTTATTCTTTATCCCCTCACTCACCAATAACGTGTATGCACAAATTGGACTGATAACATTAATCGGACTGGCAGCCAAAAATGCAATTTTGATTGTTGAATTTGCCAAAGAGCGAGTAGATGCCGGAGAACCCGTAATAGCTGCGACCCTGGATGCTGTCCGACTTCGTTTACGTCCTATTATCATGACCTCTCTCGCATTTATACTTGGCATTTTGCCACTAGTATTTTCTTCCGGAGCAGGTGCCGTCTCTCGTCAAACAATAGGCTGGACAGTACTAGGGGGTATGCTTGCCGCAACATTATTGGCTATATTTATTGTGCCAGTATTATTTGTAACGATTACCAAACTAGTTTATGGTAAAAAACTAGCAAAAGAAAAAGCACAGCAATTATTGGATAATGAATTGGAGACGTATTAATGACTGCCTATGCTATAAACGGTCATTAATCAAAAATTCATAACTTTGCAATATGGCAACAAATCAAAATAAAGAACAGGTACCCTATCTTACTAAACGTAGGTTAGTTAGTGCTGCCCGAAAAGGATTTCGTATTGCTTCAGAAGAAACAATGCACATCATGGGTTATAATGTTGTGGTGATGAATGGCTGGGTAGTAAAAAAATATGCCGACGGACGTGTTGAACAATTGAATAAAATTATTCCTATCAACGTCTCTATTAAAAACCTTCTTGACTAAAGAAACCGAAAAACAATTGAAACTTCGGGTATTTGCCGGACCTAATGGTTCTGGTAAGAGTACAGTTATCGATAATGTGCGCGCATATCAGGTAAACAACAAACACATTGATTTTGGCTACTATATCAATGCCGATGAAATTGCGGTTGAATTAAAATCAACAGGCTTTTCTTTCAATAAGTTTGATTTCGACGTTACACATGATGATTTTTTATCTGCGGCTCTAACTTCCGGACTGATCTCAGGTAATTTCACTAAAGAGCTTTTTTTGAAAAGCTACCTGCTTCGTGCAAACATTATTAAATCTCAACGTCACGAGTCTATCGATCGATTAGCTCAAATTATTGCCGACTATCTCCGAAAAAGATTGCTGATGGAGAAAAAACGTTTTTCATTTGAAACCGTTTTCTCTCATCGTTCCAAACTGGATATCATGCAGGAAGCTGTAGATAATGGCTATAAAGTATATTTATATTTTGTATCCACAGAGTCATGGGAGATCAATTCCTTCAGGGTAAAGGCCAGAAAAGCCAAGGGAGGACATGATGTACCGGAAGATAAAATAAAAACCAGATATTTCCGTTCTTTAGGTCTATTGTATAAAGCAGCTCAAATAGCTTATCAAGCATTCTTTTTCGACAACTCTGTCGAAAATACCCAACATGAAATGTTCGCTCATTTTAAAAAAATAGGAGGAAAAAAAGAATGGGATGAGATCAATGAAGCCAATGTTCCTAACTGGTTCAAACAGTATTATGTGCCACAAAATAAATAACGGCGGAAATACAAATATATTATGATTTATGTCATCTAAATTTATCTGTATTTCCTGTACCTTTGCGCATCTTTTTTTATACCAGTTTTTAATTCAATTCATATCAAATGAACTTGTTCGAATTACAAAGTAATGAATTTGCAGGTCGCCATATTGGCCCTCGCAAAGAAGACGCAACTACAATGTTGCAAACAATTGGGGTGCAAAGTTTGGACGAGCTGATAGCCAAAACAGTACCTGATGCTATCCGCATGAAATCTGCACTTGCAATACCTTCAGCGATGAGTGAAGCAGAATATCTGCGCCATATCAAAGAAGTGTCCATGAAAAATGAAGCATTTCGCAGTTATATCGGACAAGGATATTATGACACCTACACACCAAGTGTTATTCTTAGAAATATTTTTGAAAATCCAGGATGGTACACTCAATACACCCCTTATCAAGCCGAAATTTCTCAAGGTCGTTTAGAAAGCCTTCTGAATTTCCAAACAATGGTATGTGACCTCACGGGACTCCCTATTGCCAATGCTTCTTTACTTGACGAAGCTACCGCGGCAGGAGAAGCAATGACCATGTTCTTTCATACCATCAACAAAACAGATGTTATTGAACGTCCTAAATTTTTTGTGGATGAACACGTCTATCCACAAACAAAAGATGTACTTCATACCCGTGCAACGCCATTAGGCATTGAGTTGGTTTATGGTGATTATAACACAGCTGTCATAGATCACTCTTATTTTGGTGCCATTGTACAATACCCTAACGACAAAGGTATTGTAGCAGATTACGAAACATTTGTAGCACAAGTACATGCAGTTGATGCTTACGTAGCTATGGCTACAGATTTATTAGCATTAACCCTACTCAAATCTCCTGGAGAAATCGGTGCAGACGTTGCGTTAGGCACGTCTCAACGCTTCGGAGTTCCATTGGGCTTTGGCGGTCCTCATGCAGCATTTTTTGCTGTGAAGGATGAATTCAAACGAGCCATTCCTGGCCGCATCATAGGCATTAGTGTAGATGCGCATGGTAATCGTGCACTTCGTATGGCACTACAAACAAGAGAGCAACATATCAAACGGGAAAAAGCAACATCAAATATTTGTACTGCCCAAGCTCTATTAGCCAATATGGCAGCGATGTATGCTGTGTATCATGGGCCACATGGACTGACTATGATTGCGAAGCGTGTTGCTACACTAGCACACACTTTAGCCAGCCAATTGCAAGAGTCCGGCTACGAATTGGCAGGAGAATCCTTCTTCGATACAGTCACGGTTAAAACAAATGACGTAACTGCTATTCGCGCAAAAGCCGAAGGCTTAAAAATAAATCTTCGTTATTTGACAGGAGGATTAGTAAGCGTTGCTTTAGACGAAACAACCACGCTTTCTGATCTTTCTGACATTCTTTCTGTTTTTGCTACTCATTCTAATGCAACTGCGTTCGATTTCTCTTCAGAAAATACAAACGGGATTCCTGCGTTATTGGCCCGAACAAGTTCATTTCTTACACAAGAAGTGTTTAATACCTATCATAGCGAATCGCAAATGATGCGTTATATCAAATTCCTAGAAAACAAAGACTTGTCACTCAACACAAGTATGATATCTCTTGGCTCCTGCACCATGAAACTTAATGCAGCTTCTGAAATGATGCCATTGAGCTGGTCACACTGGAGCAAAATGCACCCATTCGCACCTTTAGCGCAAGCAGGTGGTTATAAATACATTACGGACCAACTATCAAAATACTTAAGCATAATTACTGGTTTTGATGCTTGCAGTTTACAACCAAACAGTGGTGCGCAAGGCGAATACGCAGGATTATTGACGATTCGCCACTATCATGAAAGCCGTGGCGAAGGTCATCGTAATGTAGTAATCATACCAATTTCTGCGCATGGAACAAACCCTGCCTCAGCAGTAATGGTAGGTTACAAAGTAGTAGTGGTGAAGGCATTAGAAAACGGGTATGTGGACATGGCGGATCTTACTGCAAAAGTGGAACAGCACTCTGCTAACCTTGCAGGCATTATGATTACGTATCCATCTACCTACGGTATTTTTGAAGAGACAATTATTGACATAACCAACTTGATTCACCAACACGGCGGCCAAGTGTATATGGATGGAGCTAACATGAATGCACAGGTTGGTCTTACAGCCCCAGGTCTTATCGGTGCTGATGTTTGTCACTTGAATTTGCACAAAACATTTGCTATTCCTCATGGCGGTGGTGGCCCCGGAGTCGGCCCCATATGTGTAAAAGCCCATTTAGAGCCCTTCTTGCCTGGTCATATCGCATTTGACACTGGCGACAAACACATTTCTGCTGTATCTGCAGCTCCCTATGGCTCAGCAAGTATCCTTTTGATTAGCTATGCTTATTGCTGTATGTTAGGAGCTGATGGTTTAAAATCTTCAACAGAGTATGCCATCTTGAATGCAAACTACATGAAAGCTCGTTTGCAAAAAGATTACGATATTCTTTACAATGGTAAAAATGGCACTTGCGCTCATGAATTCATTGTAGATCTTCGACCATTGAAAAAAACAAGTGAGGTTGAAGCAGAAGATGTTGCTAAACGTTTAATGGACTATGGATTCCATGCTCCGACTATGAGCTTCCCTGTTGCTGGAACAATAATGATTGAACCGACCGAAAGTGAAGACAAAGCGGAGTTAGATCGCTTTTGTGATGCCCTATTGGCAATTCGCAAAGAAATTGCTGAAATAGAAAATGGCAACGCTGACAAGAAGAACAATGCATTAAAAAATGCGCCACATACTCAGGCATCTGTAATCAGTTCTGTTTGGGAGAAACCCTATACGAGGGAGCAAGCAGCGTATCCATTACCTTATGTAATGCTCAATAAATTTTGGCCAACAGTAGCACGTGTAAACAATACAGTCGGAGACCGAAATCTGATTTGCACTTGTGAACCAACAAGCGCTTATGCAGAAGCATAGTTTATTCTAGGTCATTTTTTTAATGATTAAAACAGGTTGTTCAGAAATGGGCAACCTGTTTTGCGTTTAACCCTATGTATTCAGGACCTCAAATTGATATAAGCGTGTTAATAATAGGCATATCAATAAATTCTACTAAAAATATTGATAAAAGCAGCCTAATTTTGCCCCCTCATGTCTGACGCAATAAAACACGAATGCGGGTTAGCTTATATCCGTCTTTTAAAGCCACTAACATATTATCGTCGCAAGTACGGCAGCTCCTTTTACGCGCTCAACAAGCTGTACTTACTGATGGAAAAACAGCATAACCGAGGCCAAGACGGTGCTGGGATAGCCACCCTAAAACTTAATACTGAGCCGGGCTATCGATTCATGAACAGAATGCGATTAAATGGTGCAGGTGCCATTGCCCGCTTGTTTCAAGATATCCATACACAAGTCGCGGATCTCGAAAAATCACATCCCGAAATATCTAATCATCCAGGGTTACTAAAAGGGTATCTTCCTTTTATGGGAGAAGTGTTATTAGGTCATTTGCGCTATGGTACACAAGGCAAAAATGATGTTGAATTTTGCCACCCATTCATTAAATCAGATATTAACCCGACACGTAATTTGATGATGGCGGGTAATTTCAATTTGGTCAATACTGAAGAAATTCTTGAGACGGTTCGCCCACACATTACCACTCCTCGAGGTAGCGATTTAGGTGCGATGATAGAAACGTTTCATCATTTCCTCTGTAAAGAAGATGCTCAAAATCCTGCATCTCTTGACGTTGAAAATGTATTGCGTCAAGCTACTTCAATATTTGACGGCGGCTATGTATGCAGTGGATTGATTGGCAATGGAGATAGCTTTGTAATGCGGGACCCCAATGGCATACGACCAGCGTATTTTTTCAAAAATGAGGAAATAGTAATTGTAGCTTCCGAACGACCTGCCATCATGACCACGTTCAATGTACCACTAGAGTCGGTGCAAGAATTGAAACCAGGACACGCTATAATTGTAAAAGCAAATGGCACATTTAGTCATACAGAAATATTAGCACCACGTGAACATAAGGCGTGCAGCTTTGAGCGGATCTATTTCAGCAGAGGTAATGATGCCGATATTTATCGGGAGCGCATGCAACTGGGTAGAAATTTGGCTGGTACAGTATTGAAAATGTTGGATAATGATTTGAAAAATACAATCGTATCTTTTATTCCTAATACAGCAGAAACAGCCTTTTATGGCCTGATTAAAGGCCTAGAAGACTACTTAAAAGAGATAAAAATAAATAAGATCCTTAGTCGCCGCGACAGCATGACGGAAGAGGAAATGCATGAGCTGATTAGTCGCAGAGTTCGCATTGAAAAATTAGCGATTAAAGATGTAAAAATGCGCACATTCATTACAGAAGATGCTTCTCGTAATGAAATGGTTCAACACGTTTACGACATTACTTATGGTACTGTTACCAAAGATGTCGATACACTTGTAGTCATTGACGACTCTATAGTGCGAGGCACCACACTTCGGGAAAGTATTATCAAAATGCTGGATCGGTTAGGACCTAAAAAAATAGTGGTTGTTTCTTCTGCACCTCAAATACGCTATCCCGACTGCTATGGTATTGACATGAGTAAAATGGGTGACTTTATTGCATTTCAAGCGGCAATTGCTTTGCTGAAAAGCACAGGAAAAGAAGACATCATTACACACACCTACAACCTTTGTAAACAATCAGAGGCAGAAGGAACATTACAGGAAAAAAATTACGTGAAGGCCATATACGACTCTTTCTCTGCCGAAGACATCAGCAAACAAATAGCGACAATGCTTCGCCCGAATGATGTACACGCAGAAGTGGAAGTAGTTTATCAATCTATAGAAGGCTTGTATGATGCCTGCCCAAATAATAAAGGTGATTGGTATTTTACGGGCAACTACCCTACTCCCGGAGGCAATCGGGTTTCTAATAAAGCCTTCATCAATTACGTAGAACAAGTGGGAGGAAGAGGTTACTAAATCAATTTATTCTGTTTGTATCAGATTTTAAGAAAGCATCGTTAATTTTACTTAGCGGTGCTTTCTTATTATACACACAGCATTTAGCATAATATCACCCTTACTTCAATAATACTATAAATAAATTGAGCGCAACAACAATGACCATTGACTATATTGACAATGCCGAACAATTGGCTAATTGTGTACACGAGCTGAGCTCTGTAAAAGAGCTCGCATTCGATCTAGAGTTTGACAGTCATAGAAACGCGTATGGATTTAATTTGTGTTTGATGCAAGTTGCTACCGCTGACGCTTGCTATATTATAGACCCATTGTCAAAAATTGATTTGAGCAATCTATTCCGTTTATTTGAGGATGAACGCATATTAAAAGTAGTTCATAGCCCAGGCGAAGACCTACGCTTATTGCATTCGCTCAAATGCTACCCTAAAAACATTTTTGACACAGAGATTGCAGCCAGGCTATTGAATTATGAATTCACTTCATTATCTGCGATGCTCGAGGTAAAGATTGGTTTCAATGCAGACAAAAAACAACAAAAAAGCAATTGGATTACAAGACCATTGTCTGAACAGCAAATTCAATACGCAGCGAATGATGTCATTTACCTGTTACAGCTTAAGAATCTTTTAGAACAGGAAGCCCAACAAAAAAAAGTATCTGATTTTCTTCAGGAAGAATTCGAATTACTAAGTAGTACTATTTACATACCCGAACCAAAACAAAATTTCTTAAGGACAGCTGATATTAAAGGGCTCAATGAATATGATCAGTTTGTACTGAATGAATTATTTAAATTCAGAGATACATTGGCTCAAAGCATTAACAAACCTGCCTATCAAGTAATTGATGAAGATCTGCTCCGAAACCTTGTATCAAAAAAAATAAATTTGAATGATTGGCTCCATGTAAAAGGTGTAAATCATCGATACAAAACCGAAGAATTCAAAGAGAAATTAACTCAAAAGCTGGAAGCGATTAATCAAGAGGCAACTCAGAAAAAATTGTCGAAAACCGCAAAGACTAGAACAGCTAACTTTTTGACAGAAGAGGAAAGAACATCAAGACAACAATTAAAAGAGCAACAAGAATTTGACAAACAACACAAGTTCATTCCTATTCAAAAAGCGATTGAACAAGAATATGGTGAACATACCGCCAAATATATTTTAGGCAATGGCGCCGTGAATGAATTATTGAAAAAAAGTATAAAAATCGGGCAGCTGAAAAGAGCATATAAAACGGTAATTGTATCTGCTATTGCTGCCGAATTAGCTATCGATTTAAAAGATTATTTTTAATATCATACCACTGCCCTATTCAAAAAATCGACAAAAGGTTTCATCTCTTTTACTATATTATGTAATTGGCTAACAATCGTTTTACCTAAAATATCTTTGTCGCTAATATTTGTTCCAACTGTAAAACTCTTCAATTTCAAATATTCAATAGCCGGATTATTCTCTTCATAGCCTTGGGGTTTCTTTTTGAGTTTATCTTCGCTATTGATGTCTCCAAACATTTTCTTAAAAGGTTTATGATTTACAATACCAGAAAATTCGGGGAAATTATAATCTATTTCCTGACGAATTGCTTTAAGGTCATTTGACTCAGGCATCCATATACCACCTCCCATAAAACTATGACCACCAGGCTGTACATGTAAGTAGAATCCTGCCGCATGTACTTTTTTATCTCCTTTACCAAATCCCGCACCAAAATTATTTTTGTACGGGATCTTGTCTTTTGAAAACCGGACATCTTTAAATATCCTGAAAATACAATCTTTCGCCTTTCTCCCCTCCAACTCAGGTATCAATGGCACATTTGCCTGCAATACTTCTGTAACAAACGTCTCGAAGTCTTTTTTCGCGGCTTCGTATTTGGGACGATTTTCGTCAAACCACACTTTGTTGTTATTTTCATTGAGTTCTGCAAGAAACTGAAGCGTGTTTTTGTGCAACATTTTGAAGCTATTTTCTATAAATAAAGGTAATAAGAAATGGTAAATTATTCTGTTCAAAAATGTTATGATTAAGCTTTCGTACTATTCCCCATTTACTATTTAACTTGCAGAATAATGTCGCCTCATTCCACCAATACTTCATTTCGTTATGCAGAAATAATACTGCCGCTCAATTTACCGCAGACGCTTACCTATGGCATTCCTATAGAACTGCAAGGCGAATTGGTAATTGGTATGCGGGTAGAGGTTTCATTGGGCAAGAATAAAGTTTTTTCAGGCATTGTAGAACGATTACATAATGATGCTCCTGATGCCTATCAAATCAAACCAATTAGAAACATTATAGATCAAGCGCCCATTGTCAATGAAATGCAATTGAAATTTTGGCGTTGGATCGGTCATTATTATGTTGCATCTCCTGGAGAAGTAATGCAAGGTGCGTTGCCAGCGCACTTGAAGCTCATGAGCGAAACGAGATTGGAATGGGCAGGAGGTAATAATCATGAAAACATTAATTGGTCTGATGACACCTATTTAGCAGTTGAAGCTTTAGTAATAAAAAAGGAACTTACTATTAGTGAATTACGAGAAATTGTTAGTTCAGCCCATCTACCTAGAGTAATCAATGAATTGATTGAGCATGAAGTTGTTTTTGTAAATGAAGGATTAGAGGAATCTTACCTTCCACGCAAAGAGAAAATTGTAATGTTGGCAGTTGAATATAAAGGCGACGCTGCAATGAAATTATTATTTGATAAACTCCAACGTGCGCCCAAGCAATTGGATTTATTAATGGTGTATATAGAACTCTCAATGAAATATGGCTACGTACGCCAATCAGAATTAATTGAACGCAGTAAAAGCAATAGTGCCCAATTGAAAACATTGGTAGATAAAAGTTATTTTACGATTGAGCAAAGAGACATTGATCGGCTTAACTATATACCAGGACAAAAAGCACCAAAACTAGAACTGACTGTCGCACAAGAAACCGCATTTACTACACTACAAGCTTCTTTAGAAAAAAAAGATGTTTGCCTATTACAAGGTGTGACGGGAAGCGGCAAAACATTACTTTATATTCAAAAAATAAAGGAATGTATTGCATCTGGAAAACAAGCTATCTTTTTACTTCCAGAAATCGCTTTAACCACACAATTAGTGACTCGTCTCCATGCTTATTTTGGGGAAGAGATGGGGGTGTATCATAGTCGGTTTAGCAACAATGAGCGGGTAGAAATATGGGAGAAGGTAAGGCGTGGAACTTATAAAATAGTGCTGGGTACCCGTTCTGCTCTATGGCTACCTTACAACAACTTAGGAATTATTATTGTGGACGAAGAACATGATGCTTCCTACAAACAAAATGACCCGGCACCACGTTTTCATGCACGCGATGCCGCAATATATCTTGCCACTCTGTACGATGCCAAAATAATATTAGGTTCTGCGACACCCTCTATTGAAAGCTTGTATAATGTACAGCAAAAAAAGTATGGCTACGTCCAACTCAAAGAACGATATCAAAGCGTGAATATGCCGCAGATAAAGATAGTCGATGCCAGATCATTGGAAACAGTGCGCAAACAAGGCATCAAACTATTGACACCAGAATTGCAAGAAGCGATGACAAGGGCATTGCAACAAAACAAACAAATTATATTGTTTCAGAACAAGCGAGGTTATGCCCCTTTTCAAATGTGCACTATGTGTGGTTGGGTGCCGCAATGCAAAAATTGTTCTGTATCCCTCACCTACCATAAATATACAGACAAATTACATTGCCACTATTGCGGATTAAAAACACGTGTACTCCACAGTTGCATGAAATGTGGCAGTAGTAATTTACAAAGCAAATCTTTTGGAACAGAAAAAATAGAAGAAGAAGTCAAACAAGTTTTTCCCAAAGCGCGAGTAGCTAGAATGGACATCGATAGTATGCGAGGCAAGCAGCGATTTACACAATTGCTCGACCAATTACTGCAACACAAAATAGACGTTTTGGTCGGCACACAGATGGTCGTAAAGGGATTGGACTTTGCAAAAGTATCTCTGGTAGGTATTTTAAGTGCCGACAGTTTATTGGGTTTCCCCGATTTCAGAATCAACGAAAGGGGATTTCAATTAATGAGTCAAGTCAGTGGAAGAGCGGGTCGTGCAGAAGGAGATGGCGAAGTAATTATACAAGCATACAATATACAACACCCCGTTTTGCAATGGGTCAAAGAACAAGACTTCAAAGCGTTTTATCAAAGCGAAATAAGCTACCGTCAGCAGTTCAATTATCCTCCATTTTCAAGGCTTATCAAAATAATATTTAAACACAAAGACGAAACCCGAGCTATCGATGCGGCAACAGATATGGCAAAAGCATTGAATGAACTAGAAGGTCTTATAGTGCAAGGCCCTGTACCTGCAGGCATTGCTAGGGTTCGTAATCAATATGTACAAGAGGTATGGATAAAATGTCCGAAAGAAGCGAGTTTATTGGACAAGGTAAAAAACATAATGAAGACTCAAAAAAATATGACTCTAGCACGACGGGGCTTTTCGACGGTACAGATTATTTTTGACATTGACCCTGTGTGACGATTGATGATTTTTTCCACAGAAAATAAGAGACCTAAATGATATTCTAAACGCAATAATTAAATTTTATGAACCACGACTTAACGGTATCAAAATCAATAGACATTAGTGCACCAGTTTCAAAAGTATGGGATGCATTAACCAACCCCGAAATAATTAAAGAATATCTTTTTGGTACCGAAACCATCACCGACTGGCAGGTAGGGAGTGATATAATTTTTCAAGGAGAATACGAAGGTCATACCTACAAAGATAAAGGTATCATTCAGGAGAACCGAGAAAATGATTTGTTGAGTTATAGCTACTGGAGCAGTTTTTCAGGCTTAGAAGACCAACCAGACAACTATTCATTAGTAACTTATACATTGGTACCTAATGGCGACTCCACCACATTTACATGGACACAGAAAGGCTTTGCTACAGAGGAAGGGTACAAACATTCTGAAGGTGGCATGGAGGAATTTCTGAAAGGAATAAAAGCAATTGTTGAACGATAAATTAATACTAATAGAAAAGCCATCTTTAATGTACATTAAAGATGGCTTTTCTATATTAAATCTCAATTACAATTTCAGCCCCATATTGTACAATACAAAGCTCCAAATATCGGTAGCTTCATCTATAAGCTTTGTTGTGGGCTTACCTGCACCATGTCCAGCTTTAGAATCAATACGTATAAGTGTTGGATGCTCGCAACCTTGGGCAGATTGCAGTGTAGCAGCAAATTTGAATGAAT
Organism: Bacteroidetes bacterium UBA1312; assembly: GCA_002307135.1. GTDB lineage: Bacteria > Bacteroidota > Bacteroidia > Chitinophagales > Chitinophagaceae > Rurimicrobium. The sequence continues at coordinate 12,080 of DBTQ01000013.1, read as the reverse complement.
GTGCAGGCACAACGCGATCATCATGATCAGCAGTAGTAATCATCGTTGCAGGATAACAAGTTCCCTTTTTAACATTGTGCAATGGTGAATATTTAATTAGGTATTTGAATTGATCGACATTATCGCTGCTCCCATATTCTACAGCCCAACCCCAACCAACTGTAAATTTGTGGTAACGCAACATATCTAACACCCCAACCTGTGGTATGGCCACCCTAAATAATTCAGGGCGCTGTGTCAAACACGCACCTATGAGTAAACCGCCATTTGAACCACCACGTATTGCTAATTTGGCAGAGCTGGTATATTTCTGTTTGATCAAAAATTCAGCACCTGCTATAAAATCGTCAAATACATTTTGCTTTTTATCGAGCATACCTGCTTTATGCCAATCCTCGCCATACTCACCGCCACCACGTAAATTAGCCACACAATACACCCCACCATTTTCTAGAAATACCATATTGGCAACAGAAAATGCAGGAGTCATACTAATATTAAATCCACCGTATGCATACAATAATGTTGGGTTATTACTATCAAGTTTCAATCCTTTTTTGTGGGTTACAAACATAGGTACTTTACTACCATCTTTCGATGTGTAAAACAATTGCTTCGTTTCATATTCTTCCGGTTTAAACTTTAATTCCGATTTTTTAAACAACTTCGATTCCCCTGTTTTAATATCATACTTAAATATTGTAGGAGGGTAAGTATAAGAAGTATAGCTGTAAAAGAAGTAATCATCATGACGATGTGCTCCGAACCCAGAAGCAGTACCTGCACCAGGCAATTGAATTTTATGCTCTAGCTTACCATCTGTAGTATATTGCTCTACTTGCGTACAAGCATCTTTCAAATAACTTGCAAAAAGTTTACCTCCCCCCGTACTTACAGCTTCCAGCTTTTCCTTTTTCTCCGGTATAACAGTTTGCCATGCCGCGGATAAATTTTTCGGATCTAACAACACAACCTTGTAGTTAGGTGCATGTTCGTTGGTCTGTAATAATAGTTTACCTCCTACATTGTCAACAATATTTGCGTTTGTATTGAATCCAGGAACAACCGTCGTAAAGCCTTGCGCATTTTTATCGGTCATATCTTTCACTTTTATTTCACTCCCGTCAGTACCTTCCGATATACTCAATATTAAAAAGCGTTCATCTTCCGTAAGGCCCGCGCCAACATATCTAAGAGGATGTTCCTTATCTTCATATATTAATAGATCCTCGCTTTGAGGAGTGCCTATTTTATGGTAATATATTTTCTGAAATTCTGTCTTCGCAGAATATTTGGTAGCCTCGTCTTTAGGGCGCTCATAACCACTGTAGTAAAACCCCTCTTCACCCGCCCAACTAATGCTAGTAAACTTTACATACGCTAATTTATCCTGAAGCAATTTGCGCGAAGCAAAGTCCATAATATAAACTTCTTGCCAATCAGAACCTGATGCAGAAACCGCATACGCAAAGAATTGCTGCTTTTTAGAAAATGCAGTAGCCTGCAATGCAACTGTCCCATCGGCCGACAATTTATTCGGATCCAGTAATACTTCCGAATTTCCACTTAGCCCCTTCTGTACATAAAGTACCGCTTGGTTTTGAAGCCCGTCATTTTTGTAAAACGTAAAATAGACACCTTCTTTTTCAGGTGCAGTATATTTCGCGTAGTTCCAAAGCTCAGTAAGACGGTCATGGATTTTCTGGCGAAATGGGATTTGAGCCAAATAATTATTGGTGACTTGGTTTTCTGCTTTTACCCAAGCTTCCGTTTCCTGAGCCGTATCATTTTCGAGCCAGCGATAAGGATCGTCAATAGATGTGCCAAAGTAATCATCTTTCTGTTCTACTTTTTTTGTATCCGGGTATTTAATTTGTTGAGCCATCGTGGTAAAATTCGCGCCAATAGCTAGCGTCAATAATGGAAGGAGTATTTTTTTCATTTTTTACATATAAAAAGAAGAACACAATGTTAAGCAAATTTTTCGCAACGCGGAATCAGGGGGCTTATTTATAAGAAGATGTCTGTAACATAACGTAATTTTGAGCCAGCTTATATAATAAAAACATTCTCGTGAATATATTCCTAGCGCAACAAAACTATCACATCGGAAATTTTGAAGCCAATACTAATAAAATTATTAATGCAATACGGAACGCAAAAGCCCAAAATGCTGATTTAATTGTATTCTCAGAGCTTTGTGTATGCGGTTATCCCCCACGCGACTTTTTAGAATTTGATGACTTTATTGCACAATCAATGGCAGCCATTGATCGCATAAAAGCAGAAGCAGATACGATTGGCGTGTTAGTAGGAGCACCATCACGCAACCCGAAACCAGAGGGTAAAGATTTATTTAACTCCGCTTATTTCCTTTATGAAAAAGAAATAAAAAATATCATTTCCAAAACATTATTGCCCACCTACGATATATTCGACGAATACCGGTATTTTGAGCCTGCTATAACATGGAATGTCATTCATTTTAAAGGCAAAAAACTAGCCGTCACTATCTGCGAAGATATCTGGGACATTTGCGACAATCCACTCTATCGGATCAAACCAATGGACATGTTGATGGTACAACATCCCGATATCATGATTAACCTGAGTGCCTCGCCATTCGATTATATACATGCTGCAGCGCGTAAAAACATGATAGCGCTTAATGTGGAGCGATATGGATTACCAATACTGTATTGTAATACTGTAGGATCACAAACCGAAATTATTTTTGATGGCGGCTCTATCGCGATGGATGCACAACAAAACATCATCGCCGAATTACCTTATTTTGAAGAATCATTACAATGTATAGAATGGACAGATAGTGAAGGCTTGAAAGTAAAAAACTACACGCCGATACAGCACATCATATCAGAAAAAATCAGTACCAATTTTGATTATTCCTTGGGAATCGATCTCATCTATAGTGCACTGTTATTAGGTATTAAAGACTATTTTAGAAAAATGGGCTTCGCAAAAGCGATTGTCGCATCATCAGGAGGTATTGATAGTGCAGTAGTACTAGCTCTGGCTTGTGAAGCCTTAGGATCTGAAAATGTACATGCGTTATTAATGCCGTCACAGTTTTCGACAGACCACTCCGTAAGTGATGCGGAGCATTTGTCTAAAAACTTGAATAACAAATACGACATCATTCCGATTAAACCTGTTTTTGATACATACGAACAAGCACTGTCCCCCGTATTCTCAGGACTTCCATTCGATGTTACAGAAGAAAATTTACAATCTCGTATTCGTGGTGCCATGGTAATGGCTATGAGTAATAAATTTGGTTCAATACTACTCAATACCTCCAACAAAAGCGAACTCTCTACCGGCTACGGAACCTTGTATGGAGATATGGCTGGTGGGCTTGGCGTACTGGGCGATTTGTACAAAATGCAGGTGTATGCACTTGCAAAACATATTAATAGACATGGGGCAATCATCCCACAAAACATCATTGACAAAGCACCTAGTGCTGAACTACGCCCCGATCAAAAAGACAGCGACAGTTTGCCGGATTATAGTTTACTTGACCCTATCTTATTTCAATATATCGAAAGACGACAAGGTCCAAAAGAAATAATAGCTATGGGTTATGACGAAACATTAGTCCTTCGTATTTTACGACTTGTGAATATGAATGAATATAAACGAAACCAATTTTGTCCTATTATACGTGTATCTCCCAAAGCATTTGGTGTCGGCCGCAGAATGCCTATCGTTGGTAAATACTTATCTTAAATAAGCAGGCTGCCAATGAAATTGGCAGCCTGCAAACTCATCCTAATTTATTTTTGAGCGTTCATCATTTTACTTTGACGAAAAGTACCATTTTTATTCGTGATCAAAATTTGATACACATAATTGCCGGATATTAACCCAATAGCCTTTGTATTTACAGCTACACTTTGATTTCCAGTATTCATATTACCCTTCGCAATCTCAGTTATTTTTCTTCCTATCAAATCATAGAATTCTATTTTTACATCCGATTTATACGCGAGTGTGAAAGGGATTGTTGTTTCATCAAAGTATGGATTCGGAAAGTTTTGTCCTAACTTAAATTGCCCATTATCCGCTGTTTCCACATTTTCAATACTTGTAGTTGTAACACTTACACCAATCTGTTTTATAGCAACATATCCGGCAGATGTACTACCGGTAATTGTTACCAATTCTGATGCATAAGAATCGCTAAAAACGGAATCCGTTGTATTCGTAATCGAATTGGTACCACTTGTTGCGTAATACGTATTAAGTGTAGTATTGAGCGCATCTGGAAAAGCAAGCTGCGATGTAGCAATTAAAGTTGAGCCATTAAATACCTCAACATGAATATGTGTTGCTCTTGAAGTATACCACCCAGGATAAATAGTAGTAAAAGTAACCTGACCACTTGAATCCGTATATTGAATACCTCTTAGCCATGTTTCACCCACAGTGCTAAGTGTACCGTCAATACCCGGCTGGCCTGCATAAGCCGAATAGTACCCTCTTTTATTGCAATGCCAAATATCTACTCGAATACCGGAAAGTGGAGCACAACTATTGGCCGTATTTACTATCGTAAGTGTCAATGTCAACGCTACACCAGTCTGAGTACTTTCAGTGATATTTGACCTCACTAATGGCGATATTGAAACGGAGGATGGTAAAGGATAAGGGCCAGATGTTTCTGAAGGCATGTTTTCGCAAGATGCCAATACTTCATCATTTGACGGTTCATCCACCAAATTTGCAACCTTTGATAATGCAGCCTTGGGGATAGTGGCTCCGATTCCAAATAAGCCTAGCCCCTTTAAAAAATCTTTCCTTTGCATAGTCGTAATTTTTAAGTTTGAGAATAGTTCAAAAACTAATTTCGGAACAAAAAGTACGTTATTTAAAAAAAAGGGGTGGACCAATATTTTTGTGTGGCAAACGTATTACAAAGACAATACTAAAATATGCTGGTTAATCAATTTATGGTAATCGTACAAATGAGCAAATAGACAAATTGGGTATTATTTTTAAAAGAAATGTCTCTGTCATTTCCTCCGCATTTTTTTCCATTGTATTATTAGTCGCCAGTAATAAATAATCACCTATGTTATCTATCAGAATATGTTTATCTGTAAAATAAGTAATACCAACTCTATGTGATTCTTTGTTGCCAACATCCGAGTCTATAATATTGAATTGATAAGTATCAAATCGTAAAGGATTGCCCATGTTATCTGTAAGCGTTGGAATTTTTTTCTGAAGCAAATCAATATAAGGGCTTATCGGAAATCCGACTTTATAATGCAGGGAATTCGCACGCTTGTCATTTGCAAGCATTTGCTGAAATGTTGTATATCTCCTTTCCTGATTGTATGATTGAGACTTTAATAAGAATTCATTGTAGGAAGTATTTATAATACCTATCTCAAACCAGTTTTGCATTGTTCTTGCATCGATGATTTGATGGTAACTCAATTTTATGCACGCCGACTTCATAAGCCAAATGATCAATTTAGAAGAATAACAATAATCCTATTGTTTAAAATGTTTAAAAAACACTTGCTCATAACTACTCCCAATAGGTATTTCATGAGTGCCGATGGATATCATTTTGTTCCGCACACTTTTCACTTTACAGAATGGCACTATAAATGAGCGGTGCACCCGAATAAACGTAGTATCAGGTAACTTATCCAATATCGTTTTCATTGCCATACGAGCCACAATTGGCTTTTGATGCTCTAAATGAATTTTCAAATAATTGTCTAACCCCTCGATAAATAAAATATCTGAAAGATAAATTTTAATCAAACTATAATCGGCTCGGACGGATATAAAAAGCTCCTCACTACTTTCTTTCATTTTAGAGTAGAGGTGAGCTTCATTAGCTTTTTCTATAGCCTGTGCAAACCGATCGTAACTAAATGGTTTGAGTAAATAATCAATTGCCTGAAGATTAAAACCTTCTACAGCGTATTCACTATATGCCGTAGTAAATATAACCATAGGATTATTGACTAGTTGCTTATAAAAATCAATACCGGAACATGCTGGCATATTGACATCTAGCAACAACAAATCGACCAAATTAGTTTTTAGATATTGTATCGCCTCGCTGGTCTGTGTGAAGGTTTTTTGCAAATCAATAAATGCTGATTGTGCACAAAAGCGCTCTATTATTTTAAGCGCCAACGGTTCATCATCTATTGCTATTGCTTTTATCATCGCATAAAAATAGAAAGGAAAATTTGAAAATCTTTATCTTCATTACTAATATTCAAATAGTGTTTATCTGGATACAAAAGCTTCAAGCGGTTTTTTGTATTATTAATACCCAATCCACTTTGTTCCTGTTGTAAAACCTGTTTATATACTTTAATATTTCTTACAAACAATTTCAATTCATGTGATTCAATCGTTATCATGACAACAATGTCTGACTCTTCATCCGGGCTAACGCCATATTTAAATGCATTCTCTATAAAAGGAATAAGAAGCATTGGAGCAATTCTTTCTCCCATTGTATCGCCGATGACACTGAACTGCATTTTCACATTAGTATCAAGACGTATCTTTTGTAATTCAATATAGTCTTTTATGTACGCAATTTCTTTTGAAAGAGGGACAAACTCATTTGCAGTTTCTGTAATTACATAACGCATCATGCCCGAAAGCTGCACTACCGCCGCAGCCGTTTTTTCCGACTGTTCAATTGCCAGCGCGTAAATACTATTAAGTGTATTAAATAAAAAATGCGGATTGATTTGGGCTTTAAGGTAAGCCAATTCCGTATCTACTCTTGCCTTTTCAGATTCGCGCCAACGACCGTTTATACTTAGCGAATAAGAAAAAATTGTAATGATTAAGAATTGAAAAAAGTGTGGACCAATCAATAAGTGCATTAAAAAATTATTGGGCTCACGATGGTGCGGCATTTGCTCAAAATGAGCTGGAGCATACCCACCACTATTTATATGGAAAGGAATCAATAAAACGGGTAAAAATATTACAATAAGGAAACTCAAAATAATACAAACCGAATAAACAGCATACTTCTTATGAAAATAGAAATTGGGTAAAAAGAAAAATGAGTTAGCATAAAAAAATAAAAGCAATACACAGTATGATAAGAAATCGCGCTGAAATGGTGGGATACGAATAAAACTAAAACTGCTACTAAAATCTCTTGAAAAAAATACGGGAAGCGATAAAAAAAACAGACAACCCAATATATGCAATATGATTCTCCTTGTTTTACTATTCATTATTTTAGATGATTATTGGAAGGATTGGAAATAATCCATGCTATTTCCAAAGTTAGTGAGGGTACAATAATACTTCATCTGTAAATGCAGGCTTTGTGGCGAAAGTCTAAAATGTGTCGGTGTTTATTATTAACTATACCGTTTTCGCTAAATATTAACACTTAACTTTGGTCTAATATAACTTTATTGGCATGTCTGCTTTCAAAAAAATATTGCTCGCGTTTAGCATGCTTTTATTTTTGAACTTTTCAAATATAAAAACAGCTAATGCTACTCATTTATATGGGGCTGAATTGTTTTACACTTATGTGAGCGGGAATCAATATACGGTCACCATGATTATTTATGGGGATTGTGGAGGCACAGCATCTGTTTTCGCGGCCTTATATACAGCTACACCCGAAATAAAAATATATAATGGTAGTGCAACATATAGAACGATGTATCTGAAAGTTCAATCAGGCTCTGGCACAGAAGTAACACCCGTTTGTCCATCAAGCTTAAGCAGCACTACTTGCAACGGAGGAACGGTGCCTGGGATAAAACGTTTTATATATTCAGATACGATTACAATTGGGAGCTCCGCAAATTGGAAATTTCACTTTACCGGTAATTTAATATCCAGTAGCAGTGTTGCAGGAAGAAGTGGTTCTTTAACCAACATTGTTATTACAGGAGGTTCAGGACCTACGATGGCACTAGAAGCCACCTTGGACAATACTGCCATGCCAAACTCAAATCCATCCTACACAACCATTCCCACACCATTTTTTTGTGTAGGATCAGCACAAGAATATAACCAAGGTGCTGTTGATCCAAATACAGGAGATAGTTTGGACTACACTCTTGTACCTGGCATAGATGCAGCAGGCGGTACTGTTACTTATATATCACCATACACTGCAACCGCCCCACTTGCAACTGCTACCGGTACATTTTCATTTAGTAATACTACCGGCCAGCTATCATTCACACCTAATCTCTTACAGAAATCTTTAGTCGTAAGTAAAGTGTCAGAATATAGATCTGGTGTACTTGTGGGCACAAGTATGCGCGAGATGACATTTATAGTATTGTCTTGCAGCAATAGATCACCTAATGGAAAAATAAGCAGTGTTACGGGTGGCACCGCAACAAGTAATACTACTGTTGATATATGTAAAAATCAAAACCTACTTACATTTAACATTAATCCTGTTGACTCAGATGGCGACAATATAACGGTCAGTTATGCGGGGCTGCCAACAGGGGCAACACTTACAGTAACTGGCAGTGGAGGAAAAACTCCTACAACTTTTTTTTCATGGAATATTACTAATGTTGCCGCCGGAACATACTATTTCTTTGTTACCTATCAAGATGATGCCTGCCCTTTGTCAAGTAAACAAACCATTGCTTATACTATTAATGTCCTGCCTAAACCAGCTTTAAATTACGCGTTAGTATCTAGTGCTACTTGTGTTAAAAAAGCCATATTTACGATTACACCATCTGGCACAGGTAGCCCTTGGAAAGTAAGTGCATTATCGGGCATTACCACATTGCATTCAATAACGGGTGTTACTACAGCAATTAATGATAGCCTTGCTCCTGGAACATATACATTGAGGCTTACTAATTCAAACAATTGCTATTATGATACAACCATAATTATTGCAAGCCCTCCAGCTGTAACCGCAACAATTGTGTTTACAAATCCATTGTGCATAGGAAGTAGTGATGGCACAATAACCGCTTCCGGCACTGGAAGCATTGCACCCTATTTATATGCTATTGGGTCGGGAACTTATACTACTACAAGCACATTTACAGGCTTAAATGCCGCTACTTACACCATTCACATCAAAGATGGCAACAGTTGCGTTAAAGACACAAATATCACACTCAGCAACCCGGCACCTATTGTACCATTGATATCAACATCAAACCCCTTATGCGTCGGTGGCAGTAATGGTTCAATTACTGCTACAGGAAGCGGTAGTACTACTCCATATACTTATGCTATTGATGCTGGAAGCTTTAGTACAACAGGCAATTTTACCGGTCTAAATGCAAAAACATACACCATTCATACAAAGGATAGCAAAGGTTGTAGTAAAGACACAATTGTAACGCTTAACGACCCCGCACCAATAGTCCCTTCATTAAGTATCAAGAACCCTACCTGTAACCCAATAAGTGATGGAAAAATATTTGTTAGTGCACGTTCGGGTCTCGCCCCATATCAATTTGCATTAGGTAGTGGTAGTTATTCAACCGCTACTACATTTACATCATTAAATATAGGTAGTTACATTGTGCATATCAAAGATGCCAACAATTGTATAAAAGATACCAATGTAATTTTATCTGACTCCATTACCATTATGGCAAGCGCTGTCATTACTGAACCTAATTGCTTTGGTTATTCTGATGGCAAAATTACACTTACACCAACGAAAGGAATTGTACCATTTAATTATGCACTAGGAGCTGGAAGCTATATTACTAGCAATGTTTTTAGTGGTTTAGGGATAGGGGTGTATGCCATTCATCTTAAAGACTCAATTGGTTGTCTAAATGATATTTCTGTAACAGTTACTCAACCAAGCCCCATTGGCATAACAATCGTTGTCAATAAACCAAGCTGTAATGGGTATAGCGATGGAAGTATAACTATAACTGGTACAGGAGGGACTCCGGGCTATTCATACGCAATTGGATCAGGAAGTTATAGTAGTTCTAGTTCAATAACCGGACTTACAGCAGGAGCTTATATACTACACATTAAAGATATCAATGGCTGCACTAAAGATACCAATATAGTGATGTCAGAACCTGCGCCTCTGTTTTTAGATGCAATACCCACCCCGCCACTTTGCTTTGGCGAATTTTCTGCAACGGTATCATTTGAAGCATTTGGAGGAAGCCCCGATTATAAATATGCATATGATGACATTACACCACAGACAAGCAGTCCGCTTAAAGGTCTGAACGCAGGATCACATCTCCTCCACCTAATAGACAAAAATGGTTGTAAAAAAGATTCGACAATTTTCATAACAACCCCAACTAAGTTATTAATCAATAACATCAGTATTATCAACCCTACTTGCGAAGGTTATGCCGATGGGATGGTAAGTGTCACTGCTACAGGTGGTATCAACCCTTACAAATATGCAATTGATAGTAGCCTATTTAATAACAATAACATCTTTACTAAATTAAAAGAAGGTAGCTATTCGATCCATGTAAAAGACAGCAACAACTGTCAGTCCGACACAACAATACAATTAATAGGCTATCCGCACATATTATTTGATAGTGCTGTTACTAAAAGTACATCTTGCTGGGGTCTATCAGATGGATCGTTTACACTATTTGCTTCTGGTGGCAACCCACCATTCAAATATTCAGTCGTAGGCTTTCCTGATACTGTAACGATTGCTCATTATGACTCCTTACAAGCCGGCAACTATGTCGTAACAATAACAGATTTCACTAATTGCAACAAAACAGTTACTGTAAACATTGCTCAACCAGATCCAATATCACTTCAAGCTCTTGTAACACCTAACGATTGTATTGGTTTAGATACGAGTGGAGCAGTATCAGTATTGGCAAGCGGAGGAACACAACCGTATTCATACTTATGGAGCACTGGTGCATCAGATTCTTCTATTCATAATCTTGAAAATGGCAATTACGCTCTCTTAGTAACTGATAAAAACAATTGTAAAGATTCAATTACATCCAATGTCGGTTATGACAATTGCTGTAAGCCCACTATCCCTAATGCGTTTACACCCAACGGGGATGGTAAAAATGATGTCTTTTATATCATTTATAAAGGAGATATTGAACTTAAAGAATTTAGCATTTACAACCGTTACGGACAAAAAGTATTTACAACCTCAAATATTAATATGGGTTGGAATGGGAGGGTTAATGACGAACCCGCTGATCTGGGAACATACTATTACTATGTTAAGCTTATATGTGGTAATAAAAAAAACAATATCGTCGATTTCAAAGGTGATGTGACACTAATTCGATAAAAAACAACCAAACTCAAGTAATAGTTGAAAATAATTTGAGAAGATGCAAGGGATTAAAAATAAAAAAATTACTTTTGCATCCCTTTATATACAATATGGAATACAGAGAAATAGTAGCAGTAACAGGCTTAGGTGGCCTTTTTCAATTATTGACAACGAAAAGCGATGGTGCCATTGTGCGTAATCTAACGGACAAAAGCATCAAATTTATACCTGCAAGAGTGCATAATGTAACACCAATTGAGAGTATCGAAATATATACTGTTGATGAAAATGTGCGGTTACACAAAGTATTACAGGCTATAAAAGAAAATGAAGCGACTCATGCGCCAGTAAATGGTAAAAAAGTTGACAACAACGAAATCAAAGCTTATTTCAAGGCGATATTCCCAACGATGGATGAAGATCGTGTTTACGTAAGCGATATGAAAAAAATACTAAAATGGTATGAGCTACTGAAAGAAAATGATTTGCTCAATTTTGAAGTATATGAACTACAGCAATCCGAACTCGAGTCATCAGAAAATATTGACGAAGGTATTGATACTCCAATAGCAGAAAAAAAAGCTACGCCAAAAGTAGAAATCACAACTACTCCAGAAGATATAAAGCCAGCTAAAAAAGCACGTGCTAAAAAAGCAGAAACCACAAACAGCGAAGAAGGAGAAGAAAAACCTGCCAAAAAAACAGCAACACGTAAAAAGAAGATTGAAGAATAGTCGTAAATTACATATAGAATGTGGTCGTTTCTTTATAGAGGCGACCCTTTTTTATTGTGTAAATG
>DBTQ01000032.1:11216-126537 GCA_002307135.1 Bacteroidetes bacterium UBA1312 | reverse complement strand
ACAAATCTGCTGATAAATAGGAGCAGATAAATATACCTAAAATACCCCAAACGGGGCGAGCTATATAGCTCGCCCCGTTTGGGGTATATGAAATAAAACGACCCTTTTAGTCGCGCTGATCAAGTTTCATTTATAATCCCATCGCTTCTTTTTTCATTCTGGCTACGGTTTCTTTACCTAAAAATCTTTCGATCATTCCTTCAATAAAATAAATAACGGGAGTCAATACTATTGCCATTAATGCTTTGTAAGAATAATTGACTAAACCAATAGCCAGTACACGTTGATATGACCAACCTTTTCCAATACTAAACGCAATAAACAATACCACATAACTATCAATTAATTGGGATACGATAGTAGAGCCGGTAGAGCGCAACCAAACTTTCTTTTCGCCCGTTACTTTTTTGATTTTATGAAATATCCAAACATCCACAAACTGGCTAATCAAAAACGCAACCAAACTACCAACTATTATCCACATACCCTGACCCAATACACTGCTAAAAGCAGTTTGCATATCAGGTACCCCTTCAGTTTTCATACTACCTGTCCAAAAAGAAGTATCAGCCGGAACTTTAATAGCCATATAGAACATCAGGAACGCATAGCTAATCAAACCAACGGCGATATAGCTAATACGTCTAACGGCTTTGGGTCCATAATATTCATTGACAATATCGGTCATAATAAATTCAATAGGCCAAAGCAAAACACCACAAGTGAGTGTATAGGTTAGTCCGTCTTGGCCTAATAACGAAAAGGGATGAATACTTATATGTAGTAATTTTTCGAGCGAAAACAATTTACCGCCAATACATTCTGCAATAAGTGCATTGGCAACAAAAAATGCAGCCATAAATACAAAAAGCTTAGTGGGTTTATCTTTAAGAATAATTTGACTCATGAGCAAATAATTGAAAATTGTAAAAGTAAGTGTTGGATTGCAAGGACCGCGCACAAATTCGGTGCATTTTTATTTATAAAAAAATAATCGAATTCTATAACTATAGTTTAATTCGCTTCACTATACATTGCCATTATCCATTCTTATGCTTACTTTTGTACAACGAACCATTGTTGTATGCAAGCTGTATATTATTCAAAAAGAAACCTACTTCGAATGCTGGCGATGGCAGCATGGAGTCAGGCCAAATCTATCATCTAAACATTAAGCGTTAATGTTGCCCTAATCCAAATCCATTTTTTAATCTTTTCGACCATTGTGATACATGTCACTAAATTGGGTCAATTTCAAAAATAATAAAATGTCTCAAACACTCACATTTGCAGAAAAAATTGCAAAAGCACCAGATTTCTTGCCTATTAATGGCACTGATTATATTGAATTTTATGTGGGCAATGCAAAGCAAGCGGCCCATTTTTACAAAACCGCGTTTGGATTTCAAACATTGGCGTATGCCGGCCCCGAAACAGGTGTACGCGACCGTTCATCTTATGTTTTGCAACAAGGTAAAATACGTATTGTATTGACAACTGCACTTAAGTCTGATAGCCCTATTGCAGAGCATGTGAAGAAACATGGTGATGGCGTAAAAATATTGGCGCTTTGGGTGGACGACGCTTATAATGCCTTTGAAGAAACAACTAAACGTGGTGGCAAGCCTTATGCCGAACCTGTAACGATTAGCGATGCTCATGGAGAAGTGCGTATGTCGGGAATCTATACTTACGGAGAAACAGTACACATGTTTATCGAACGTAAAAATTATAATGGAGCTTTTATGCCAGGTTACGAGCCCATGAAAAGTGAATACAATCCAAGCGATGCAGGATTGTTATATGTAGATCATTGTGTGGGCAATGTAGGTTGGAACAGAATGTTACCAACTGTAAAATGGTATGAAGAGGTAATGGGCTTTGTAAATATCTTATCGTTCGATGACAAACAAATCAACACAGAATACTCTGCGTTAATGAGTAAGGTAATGAGCAATGGCAATGGCTATTCGAAATTCCCTATTAACGAACCTGCCGAAGGGAAAAAGAAATCACAAATAGAAGAGTATCTCGATTTTTATGAAGGCGAAGGAGTGCAGCACATTGCTGTAGCTACTGCCGACATTGTAAAAACAGTACGCCAATTAAAAGCAAATGGAGTCGAATTTTTAAGTGCTCCTCCTGAAACCTATTACGAAATGATGCCCGAACGCGTTGGTAAGATTGACGAATCAATCGCTCCGTTACAAGAATTGGGCATTCTAGTCGATTGTGATGAAGAAGGTTATTTATTACAGATATTCACAAAACCTGTAGAGGATCGACCAACTCTATTTTTTGAGATCATCCAACGTAAAGGTGCACAAAGCTTTGGTGCAGGCAATTTCAAAGCATTGTTTGAAAGCCTTGAACGCGAGCAAGCCAAAAGAGGTAATTTATAAATAATCCACTAATCAATAAAAATGCCATACGGTTAAACCGTATGGCATTTTTATTGATTATACAGAACTATTACCTGCATACTTTTAACCATTATGCTCAGTTGTTCGTCTCAAAGATGCACATTGTATATAAGCGATAAACAACATTCTATTTCCAGATTCTAACTGCAAAAGTCAGCTTAATAAACCTCTTGAAAATCTTAAAATTATTTCGAGATATACCATTACTCTTCTCTTACATCCATTACATCTCTCAACGCATTACCAAGTATATTGAATGCATAAACAACTAACATGATAGCCAAACCTGGGATAATAGCCGCGAGAGGCTGATTGGTAATTAAAAAATTATAATGCTCCTTTATCATCAAACCCCAAGAAGGTTGGGGAGGTTGTATGCCAATACCTAAAAAGCTCAAGCCAGCTTCAATCAAAATTGCAGCAGCAAAATTACTTGCAGCAACGACCATCAATGGCCCAATGATATTGGGTAAAATATAACGGGTTATAATTCTGAAGTGGCTTGCACCAATAGCTCTAGCTGCTGTCACATATTCCAATTCTCGCACTACCATTACCTGACCTCTTATTAACCTAGCCGTACCCACCCACATAGTAAGTCCAATAGCAATAAATATTTCCCAAAAACCTTTACCAATAGTAAGTGTAATGGCAAACACCAAAAGTAATGTGGGCACTGACCAAAACATATTGACAATAAACATAACTACATTATCGATCAACGATCCAAAATACCCGGCTAAGACACCCAGTAATACACCTATTGACAGGGAGAGTAATACTGCTACTAAACCTACGCCGACACTCACTCTTGATCCGATAAGCAAACGAGATAAAATATCCCGGCCATAACGGTCAGTACCCAATATAAATTTCTGGACTTTAAAAAGATGTTGAACAATATAATTTTGCTGTTCATTTACATTGGCACTTTTTTGAGCAATAGGCAATAAATCTTGCACATTATAAGCGAATGTGTCTTCCATTCCTTCATCAATATAATGTCGAACAATAAGTTGATGTCCACTAAAAGAATATCCATTAATCGGAACGTATTTGTATTCATCTGATTTACCAAAAAAACATTGACGCATTAAACTTACTGTTGCCCTCTTTTGTTGTTGAGGGATAAGTAATAATGTCTTGGTAAAACCAACTTTTTTTGCACCCAGTTCTACGATCATTCTATTCGCATTTGGAGAACTGTCTGTAACAATTGAATAAGCAAAAACAGCTATTACGATCACAATCGCAATGACTATCATAGCGACGCAAGCCGCCGGCTTGTGGAATAACTTTTTGAAAATGCTATGTCGAGCTGAAGCTTTCAAATGAAATGAGGAAATCTAATTTTTTTAGTCTAATAAATTATGTGCATCAATAAGATAAACGAGCATGGTCATTGCTGTTGCGCCGAGCTTTAATTCCCGATGATTAACCATTTCAAAAATATCATTATCCGTATGGTGTAGATCAAAGTAACGTTGAGAATCTGGCAGCATTTCTGAAATTACAACGCCTTGTTTTTTGAGCGGCCCCACATCGGCACCGCCACCATCTTTTTCAAAATCATACACACCATAGGGCAAAAACAAAGGGGCATACTTTTTGATTTTTGCACGTTGGTCTTTGTCCACACTCAATTCAAAACCACGAGGAGAAAATCCTCCTGCATCAGTTTCAATAGCAAGAATATGTTTTTCCTTTTTTGCAATCACAGAATCGGCATAAGCAAGTCCACCTTTCAATCCATTTTCTTCATTCATAAAAAGTACCGCACGAATACTGTGTCTGGGATGTATTCCTAATGATTTAAAGGTGCGCAAGACTTCAATGGATTGAACACATCCAGTTCCATCATCATGCGCTCCTTCACCCACATCCCAAGAATCAAGATGCCCACCAACTATAATATATTCATTGGGTTTTTCAGTTCCGCGTATTTGACCTATTACATTGTAGGAAAGTTTAGTTCCGTCCATACCACATTCCGATTCTATTTGTGCATTTACAGCACCGCGCTTACATGCTTTTTCTAATCTATCTGCAGTAATATTACCAATGGCTACAGCAGGAATATGATTGCCAGAATCGAGGTATTTGGTAGAGCCTGTATGAGGATAATCATCTGCACCTGTAGATATGGAGCGTATGATAATACCTAATGCTCCTTTGGGTGCAGCTTTCATTGGTGACATCCAGCGGTATTTTACAGCATCGCTATAGCCTTCAAATGTGTTACCCAAATTTTGGTGAAAACGGTAGTTGAAAAAAATAATTTTACCGACGATTTCTTTGGGATCAAGCCGATCAAATTCATCAAAAGAATTAACCATTAAAACGGGGGCTTCTAGCTCCTTGCCATCTGTTCCCTGACTATTACCTAATGACAACATAGGTACAGTTATAAAATCACCTCTTTCCGAAAATTGAATAGACAATCTTTCCTGACCACGAATCCAAACAGGAACCATTACCGGTTGTAACCAAACACTGTCAAATCCCGCATCTACCATTGTGTTGTACCCCCACTTTACAGCTTGGTCCGCCTGAACGCTGCCGCTAATACGGTTGCCTATTTTTTTGCACAAGACCCTAAGGTCATTATAACATTGGCCTTTATTAAGTATTTGATTTGCAATTTTTTCAGTAGCAATAGAATCATTTTGTTGTGCATAAGTACTGACAACAAATAAAGAGCTTATGCAAAAGAGTGTCCATTTCATCATTGGTTAAATTGGTATTTGGGGTAAAAATGCGTTCGATGTATTGAATTAGATGATGTCATTGTTGATATCACTAACCTTTCAAAATTTTCAAAAAATTATTTAATTCGTCCAACATTATTCGCCATTTTACTTTCGAAAACACAACACCTTCACGTAAACTAACTGGAATAGTTTGCAGGCGTAAAGCCGTCTTTTCCGCACGATATATAAATTCTAAATCAAACAAATATCTGTCAATGCTACCGGAAATCAAAAGTTCTTTAGCTTCTTTCCTAAGCCCTTTAAGCCCACACTGCGTATCGGTAATTTGTAATTTTATCAGTAAGCGAATCATCCTGCTCAATGTTTGAGAGATTAATTTTCTGAAGGGTGGTACTTTTTTGTAATAACTACTGTCTTTTACACCAACGGCAATATCACATTGATTAAATCTTAGTGCATCATATATTTTCACAAAACTCTCCAAAGTGTACGGAAAATCAATGTCTGTATAAATAATAATATCCCCTTTAGCGATCTTCACCCCTTGACGAATAGCATACCCTTTCCCTCTATTCTGCGCATAACTCAACCAGTTAAAATCAGGAACGTTCGTGTGCAATAGAGCAATGTCATTGTCTATGCTTAAGTTGCACCCATCATTAACTACTATCAATTCTACGTTTGGGCAATACTTTTTAAATCCTTCCAGAAACTCCACAATATGTTCTTGCCAGTGCTGAGGAGGATTGTAACAAGGCAATACTATACTTACTAATTCCATTGGATTCAAATTTACGGCAATGAAAAGGAATAAAAGAAATTTACTCCAATGCTATCTATGGGATGAAGTTGATGGCGTTCAACAAATTTAAGTGTACGTAAACACAATGCCCTCGCTATTGCCTGATTGGCACTAGGGATAAAACTGGCGTTAGTGTCTTTTAATAAGTCTTTATTGAGCATAATCAGTATGGGTTTATGATTCAATCTACTTTTAAATTCAGGGCTTATTTGATCATTTGCTACAAAGTCTAATAGCTGAACACTAAACGTCGGCGGGGTACGACTCATCTTGCAAGCCATCAATGGCAATTTACTAAATAATGAAAATTGCATCGTATAAGTACTGTAATCGTCATTATCATCGATGGTATGTGTATAATCTTCGGAACCTGCAATGTAATAAGGTAATGGCAGTATAGCTTGATACTGGCGATAATCGATTTTCAATGGCTTAAACTGTTGCAAATTGACGACAGAAAAGGGATTTTCTTTTTTAGTTCGTTTAGTTAGATAAAGAGAATTATCTGCAACTTCAATTCCTCCCAAAAGTAGCATGAGCACTACTATCAATGTTTTTATTTTATTGCCGGATGTCTGGTATAACCGAACAATGGTGTACATGACCCAAATATAAAAAGTCCAAAAAAATGGCCAGTTAAAACGTGCTATACTTCGGAACTGCTCGACTCTTTTTGTAAAAAAATGAAGGTAAAAAAACGGGTTTAAAATATTAGTGATAGCAACCGTGTATTGTGCTACTAAGAGATAAATCAGGATTGCCGCTATAAGCGTAACGAGTATCCTTTCCTTAAGTGTCGGAGTAACCACATTATGCCTAGCACTTCTAAAATAAAAAATCACTCCGAAGATTGTACCAGAAAGGGTCAAAGCATAAACAATTAATTTTATAACCGTAAAAGGATGCTCTAAACTAAATGGAAATGTGAATCGAAAAACAGCTTTGTTGGTATTGTATTTTTCGCCAAAAGAAATCAACAACAAGAGTAAGCCAGCAAAAAAAATGCTCTTCTTAAGCGGATCTGCAAAGAATTCTTTTTGAATATCGCGCAGTCTAAGTCGTATTGTCTTGCTCAATAAACTTCCCATAAACATAAAACCA
The DNA here is from genome assembly GCA_002307135.1 of Bacteroidetes bacterium UBA1312. Taxonomy (GTDB): domain Bacteria; phylum Bacteroidota; class Bacteroidia; order Chitinophagales; family Chitinophagaceae; genus Rurimicrobium. The sequence continues at coordinate 119,500 of DBTQ01000032.1, read as the reverse complement.
AAACTAAATAGACCTATATTGCCCAGATAGGCATTTAATTCTGGAGAATCACCACTTTTACTGGAATACAATGGAAAGAATACACGATGAAAAGAATAGTGTGTAAATAGCTGCGATAAGATTGTTTTCTGTTCGTCCCAATCATAACCCATAGCCGCTTCTTTCCGAAGCGGCAAGTAAACATCAGTAACCTGTAGCAAGACTATAATGACACCAATGGTTAGCAATGGCAATAGTATTGCCATTGTCATTCTGTGCTTCCCCCAGACACTTTTGAAAGTAAAAGCGCTATAAAAAAACAACATGGCAACAATAAACAGCGTAATAATCGCCATGTAATAACCATGTACTAAAAATGCAGTAATACAGAATAGCACAATAACACAGCTAACCCAAATTTGCCTGCCAATATAAGCTCTGTTTTCATACCAAATAATAAACAACGCGATAGCAATAACAGGCAAAGATGTAAGTGACAGATTATAATGTCCACACCATATACGCTGAACTTGTGGGCCAATCCAAGGCAAAGTCATTGCCAATAAAAAAGAAATCAGATCGGCACTCCATAAACGCTGAAATATCCAGAATGCTACAACAGCGCAAACAATAATATTGCTGATAATAAAAAAGTTGAACGCAGGAATAGCATAAGCAGATATATCATGAATATGCTGGCAATACCAACGGAATGGTACAGAAAATAGGGCAGTATTATCGGTATAATAAACATAATCACCAAACGGGTAAGCGAAATAGTTATATTTTAAAATACCTCCCGTACTGATTGGGTCACTTACAAAACTCTGTAAGGTGAAATAATTTTTAATCCCATCGCCGTAGGTACAAAATACACTATTGGCAGGATGCTGGAAAAAGTAAAGAAAAGTCAGATATACAATACCAATTTGACCTAAAACGATCAAAAGATACCAATAGCGAGTCTTGATGCTCATAACACAAAAATATAATAAAACTCTAAAGACATACCGATTTTTTAAGCACATTCACCGATTAAATCCATTGAAATACCTACTAGTTGTCGTTATCAAATAGTATAGCCCGTTACTTTTGTCGAAACATTCCTGACAAGCAAATATTAATTAAATGCGATTTTATTTTAAAGCATATAAAACGAATGTGACTGAATTAACTCAGGCAAACAAAATAATGTCAGTGTTATTGGAACATTTTCCCAATTACACCATACATTTTGATCTGGAAGACTGCGACAATGTACTCTGTATTAAAAACGATATTGAAAGTATTGACAATAAGAATATTTGCAACATTGTTGAATCTTTGGGACATTCTATAGAAGTGCTGCCCGACTAATACAGCGTTCATAATAATTTGAAAAGTAATATTGAAGAAGACTACCTACAATGATAAATTTTATTTATTATTGTAGGACTTATCTATTTTGCTATTCAAATAACCCTCAAAAATTAGTGTATGAAAAAAATCACTACGCTTACAATTCTTATCATATCAGTATTTAGTATTACCTCTTCAATTGCACAAACATTGCAAGTAAAGAACAATCGCTGCTTTGCTGATATAAATGGCGACGGCATGGCTGATTATATCGTTTTAACGTGCGATAAAAAAGAGTCTTCAATTAACGTCTATTTCTCTAATGGCAGAGGATTTGACAAAAAAGCTTCTTTGATAAGCAATGGCATACCTAATGGCATAGCAAATATGGGTAGCTACTTTGCTGATGTAAATGGTGACGGCATGGCCGATTTTATTACATTCCAAGGAAATGCACAAACCCCAAATATTGTTGCTTATTTGGCTATGAGTAAGGGTTATAAAAAAGAGGTGTGTATTAAGAGTGCGCCAATAGACAGAGGATTTGACGGATTCCCTCGGGGGTTTGCTGATGTAAATGGTGATGGCAAAGCTGATTATCTTACTTTCAGAGGAGATATAAACCAACCTTATGTACTAGCCTATTTTTCCACAGGAAATGGATTTAGCCAAATATCATACAAAAGTTCGAGCTTATTAGAAAAAGCCATTCCAAATTTTACTCGCGCATTTGCTGATGTAAATGGCGATGGTATGGCCGATTATATTGATTCACGAGATGGCGAAAATCTCAACATGTATCTTAGCAATAAGATTGAATATAATTACAAATTCATATTCCCCTATCAAACACACATGAGTGATCCAATAAACAAAGGTTATGACAATATGCCTCGCGGCTTTGTAGATATTGACGGAGATAAGCGTGCTGACTATGTCACATTCCGTGGCGATCCTCAATCGCCTAAAATATATACTTACCTTTCTTATGGGAGTTATTTTGAAGCAAGCCCTAGAATAAGCATTCCGATAGAGAAAGGCTATGACAATTATCCACGCGGCTTTGCGGATGTGAATGGCGATGGTAAATCAGATTATATTGTATTCAGAGGCAATCCCCAAGATCCGACTCCTGTAGTTTATTTTTCAAACGGCAAAGATTTTGATGCTCCTTGTACCGACATGACAATTACATTCATGTGTGATGCAAGCTATACTACCTATTTCACCTTACGTTACACAATAGATGATGAGGAAAAAACATTCCAATCTACTGCAATGACTACCAACCAACAAATCCAGTTTATCGTTCCAGCGGAAGCGTTAAATGTTGTAGTAGAAGGTATTTGCAATGAATGCTATCAAGACAATCCGATCATCTTTAGTGAGATCATTGACAAAAGCAATTGCCCTACTGAAATGTGCTATAAAGTTTCCGGCTCTTCATTCAAAAAATTCTGGAATCATAAAGGCTGTCAACAATAGTGTTATATGCACTAATATGTTGTAAAATATTTTAAAAATGTAAAATCATAGTGGTTGTAAATTAATTTTACAACCACTATTTTGTTTGTACTTGTTTATGCCATTAAAAGACCATTATAAAACACTTGAAGTTTCGACTCATTCATCTTTGATAGAGATAAAACAATCATATCGCCAATTAGCTAGACGCTACCATCCTGATAAAAATGAAAACAATGATCAGTCAACAAAGGTCTTTCAAGAAATACAAGCAGCTTATGCTATACTCTCTAATCCCGAAAAACGTAGGGTTTACGACAATGAACTAAGGCATTTCGGTCAATATAATGGGCTCAATAAAGATCATATCATTAATTCAACACAACTTGTAAAACAGAGCAAAGACTTACTCCAATACATCAATACAATCGGGTTAAGGTCTATTAATTATGATACACTTACTGATTTTATACTTGGCAGTTTGCTCAATAAAGAAAACATAGCATTGCTATTAAGAGCCAATAGTACCAGTAACAATGAAATAATTACTGCTAATATATTGCAAGCTTGTAAAGGAGTTTTAGCATCTCGACTATTTAATGAAATTGCACAACAGCTACTGTTATTGCATCCTGATACAACAGATACAATGCATTTAAGGATACAACAAGAAATAGTAGCTAGGACACACCGGGAAAAACAAAATAAACTTGTTCCGTATGCAGCCATAGGTTTGATATTATTAATAGTATTGGCAATGTACTGGATTCTTACCATGCGCTAGTTTTGAATTGAACCACTCTTTTATGTCAAAACAAGGAATAATCGTTATTCTTATATAGTTAGTACATTTGCAACCTTATCATTAATTATGGCGAAGAAAGCAGAACCGAGATGCACCATTTGTGGCAGACCAGAGCGTGACGTTAATATACTTTTTACAGGGATGGAAGGGAGCATCTGTGACTCTTGTATCGAAAATGCACATGAAGTGCTGAAACAAACACTTGGAGAAGATTCCAACAAAAAATCCTCTAAAAAGACGCAAGACGATGTTGCGAAACATAAGATATACAAACCTAAAGAGATAAAAGCATTCATTGATCAATATGTAATAGGTCAGGACGAAGCAAAGAAAGTAATGGCTGTTGCCATGTACAACCACTACAAACGCCTACTCAATCCACCACAGGACGATGTAGAGATTGAGAAGTCTAACATTATTATGGTTGGGGAAACAGGAACCGGGAAAACCCTTCTTGCAAAATCTTTTGCACGTTTATTACAGTTACCTTTTGCTGTAGTAGATGCGACTGTATTTACAGAGGCTGGATATGTAGGAGAGGATGTCGAAAGTATTTTATCAAGATTGTTGCAGTCTTGTAATTACGATGTAGCAGCAGCAGAACGTGGCATTGTTTATATTGACGAGATCGATAAAATTGGACGTAAAGGAGATAATCCATCTATCACCCGCGACGTTAGCGGTGAAGGAGTACAACAAGCCATGCTCAAGTTATTGGAAGGCAGTGAAGTATTGGTGCCTCCACAAGGCGGACGTAAGCATCCAGACCAAAAAATGGTGAAAGTCAATACACAAAATATTCTATTTATTTGTGGAGGAGCATTTGAAGGTATCGACAAAATGATTGCTCGCAGAGTACAAACTTCTGCTATTGGTTACAATGCGATTAAAGCAGGAAGTGAGCTAGACAGAGCCAATTTGCTGCAATACGTTAATGCACAAGACTTACGAAGCTTTGGGCTTATTCCAGAGTTATTAGGCCGTTTACCGATTGTCACTTACCTCAATCCGTTGGATAAAGATGCACTAAAACGTATTCTTACGGAACCCAAAAATGCTTTAATCAAACAGTACAAAAAATTGTTTGAATATGAAGATATACAATTGGAGGTAACTGACGATGCACTTGATTATATGGTAGAAAAAGCCATTGAATACAAATTAGGGGGTCGTGGGTTACGCGCTATCTGTGAAATGATACTAACCGATGCCATGTTTGAATTACCTTCAGAAACAAATAAGCAATCTATTTTTAACTTAGACCGGCAATATGCTCAAGAAAAATTGGAGCGCTCAAAACTTGGACTTATTTCTGCCGCTTAATTTTATAATTTTCACCAAAAATAAAAAACAACAATGCAAGAACTCATAAAAAAATTGACTGAAACTGTTGGTATCAGTGAAACTCAAGCCATACAATCTATCGAAACAGTCACCACTTTTATCAAAGAAAAATTACCTCCAATGATGCACGGTATGGTGGATAGTTTCCTCGGACAACAAACAAATACTGATGAACACAGTGGCATTAATGATTTGCTTGGTGGTCTGATGGGAACCAAAACAGAAGAAGAAACACAATAAACAGATATTTCGATTTTATATTACACAAAAGCGTACAATGATAAATTGTACGCTTTTTCATTTTTATAGACATCGTATTTTAAATTTAAAAATTATCCAATAAAATTTAAACCCATACACATATAATTTTATATTAAGCATACAAATTTAACAACTTGATATGAATGAAACTGATACCAGATCTAGGCTAGGGTCAAATTCTACATTAACTTTACAACAAACTTTTAAAACATTAGACGATGAAAAAACTACTCTTGTTATCCGCATTTAGCGCCGTAGCTGCGTTCAATGCCTCGGCACAGTCCGAGATTAAAACTTCTCCTAAAGGACGTACCACATTGGGAAACGATCAAACTTCAGTTACAACTACTACAGGCACGTTAACTACTGCTAAAACCACAGCTACAGCACCAAGAGAATATAGTCATTTTGACTATAATGCTACAATTAGCTCTTTTGACACAACAGGAGGTGCTGATTTTTCTGTTGTAAGAATATGGGCGGACTCTACCATTACACAAAGTTTCTCCAGCGGAGCCGGTGCTGTAAACTACTCATCTGTAGCGCAAGTTATCTACCCAATGGACAGCATCTTCAATGATCCTAGCAATCCAAACAACCTTGGATTAATGAAAGTTACTAGTGCAAATACTTACAATATTGATTCTGTAAAAGTTAGTGGTCTATACATTACTGGAAGTACCAAATCATCATCAGTAGTAGATACGCTTGTTATATCTCTTACCAGTCAGCCTAGTAACATTTCTTTTTACTACGCCAGATTAGTTTGGTTAGGCTATGGTGTTGACTTCTCGCCTTATCTTACTACTGCTGACAATGATACTCTTAGAGCTATTGCTCCATTGTCTGTGGACAGCATTAACAGAGCTGCACTAGCTTATGGAACTACACCTGCTCGTGCTTTTTGGAAAGTACCATTGACTGCTGCTATGCGTTCTCCAAGTGCAACAGCACCAATTGTAACTTGGGCATTTGCACCTCCAAGTGGTAGTTACGCAATCCCAGCAGGAAGCATTCCTGCTGTTACATTTACCTTCAAAAGTGGAGACACTTGGGTCGCTAATGTTGACAATATAGATAGCTTCCACCGTTTCCTTCCTCTTTTTGGCGGAACAGCTAACATTATGCCTTATAAAGGTAAATTTCATGCGGCTATAAATGATCGTAGCTCATCTTCATTATTATTTTCAACTAGCCCAGGATTTGGATACAGTCCAAGTGTAGAAATCGAAGCTGAAAATAGCATCGCATTTGACTTTGAATACCTAGCAGCATCATTTGTTGTTTCTTGCCCTACTTGTGGCCTTGTCACACTTGGCATCAAAGAACTTACCAATGTTTCTGATGTGAAAGTATTCCCTAACCCATCAAACGAAAAAGTAAATATTTCTTTTACTGCTAAAGAAAGAGCAAGCTTTACTGTTTCTATTACTAACACGTTGGGTCAAGTGGTTGCTAACCAAGACATGGGTATGCAAAATGCTGGTCAAACTGCAAATGTTTCGATCAACACGTCTAATCTCCCTACTGGTATTTACATGTACACAATCGAATCAAATGGTCAGCGTATGACTGATCGTTTGTCTATCGCACACTAATTTCAAGCAATTCTATTATAAAGAAAGCCCACCTCAAAATTGAGGCGGGCTTTCTTTATAATTATATAAACGCACAAATAGTAAACAATATAAATTGAAGACTTATAGCCCCTACCCCCGTTTGTCTTTGTCGCAAACATTACTTTATCTCGAGAACTTCCGCGACGAACAAATTGGACTTTGGAACGATGAAACAGTAGTGGTAAACGCAGGGATAAAACAAAAACAGTAAAAGAAGCAGTTTTCTAAAATCAGGGTGATATCTCCGCCTCTTTTGTAATTCATTTGTGTTGATGTCGGATATTTCCCCCGACGTGCCATATATAATAACAGCGAATAATTGTAAGGATCGAACATACTAATTGTTGATCAATTAGTACTAGCTTTCGCATTATTTGACCCTATTTTAAAGCACCTCATATAGGAGTCACTAATGTCATTGTCTTTTTCATATTACTCCTAGTGTATAAAGTACCTCATCCCAAGAATTTTTAGATACTGGGACTTTAATTCCGGAGCTGAGTACAAGCTGAGCTGGAGTACCTTTTACAATAATCTCTACTTTCCTCATATTAATTACAAAGGAACGATGCACACGTAAAAAATGAGTATGTTCCTTCAGGATATCTTCAATGTACTTAACATTTTTACTCACCAGCAATTCTTCATCGTCAGTTACAATTTTTGCATAGCTCCCTACTCCTTCAATATATACAATTTTACTGATTTCAATACCAATATATCCATTACGATCAGGAATAAATATTTTTTGAGGTACAGCATCTGGTTTTTGAAAACCCGCCTTTAATTGTTTGATTTGTGCATCATGAATATTTAGATTTCTAGGTTCATTCACAATACGCTGAATAGAACTTTTTAATTCTTGAACATCTATAGGCTTTAATAAATAATCAACAGCGCTGTATCTAAATGCTTTTAATGCATACTCTTGATATGCTGGAAAATCCGATTAAATTGACCCCTTTGTTCCGGTCGAAGCTGACCCCTTTGTTCCGGATTAAATTGACCCCTATTGCCGGATTAAATTGACCCCTGTTAAAGAAGTAAAAAGAGCGATGCGTTTTAGGTATAAAAGCCGGATGTTGTAATTAAAATCTACACTCCGGAATGGCCAATAAAACAATCGACATGAGTAAAATCAGGCTTCTATTACGCCTCCACGCACAGGGTTACGGTAAAAAGACGATCAGTGCGCAGACCGGTATTGCACGCAATACGGTAAAAAAGTATCTGCTTCGTTTCGTCAGCCTCAAGATTACCCTCGATTATATACATAAACTAAATGACCACGAACTTGAACAGCTCTTTGCCGATAAGGACAAAGAAGAGGTTGCTGTATCGGAACGCTACGCAACATTGCAGGCATTGCTGCCCTATATGGAGAAGCAGCTTAAGCGTAAGGGTATAACGCGTCTTTCGCTTTGGGAACAATACCGGCAACAACATCCTGCGGGATATAGCAGATCCCAGTTTGGCCACCATCTTCAGGAATACCTGGGCCGCAGCCAGCCGGTGATGCATATGGAACATAAAGCAGGCGACAAGCTCTTCATAGACTTTGCCGGTGACAAGCTCCAGGTGACCGATGCGCAGACAGGAGAGGTTCGGGATGTAGAAGTCTTTGTTGCTATACTGGGCTGCAGCCAGCTTACTTATGTTGAAGCTGTTCAAAGCCAGAAAAAAGAAGACCTGATCAAGGTATGTGAGCATACCCTGCAATATATAGGTGGCACAACTGCTGCCATTGTACCGGACAACTTAAAATCAGCCGTAACCCGCAGCAACAGGTATGAGCCAAAAATCAATGAAGCCTTTGCCTCTTTTGCGGAACATTATAATGTGGTTATTCTACCGGCAAGGGCATACCGCCCTAAAGACAAAGCTTTGGTGGAGGGTGCTGTAAAACTGATTTACCGCAGCATTTATCCCAAGGTAACAGAACAGGTATATACTTCTGTCGCCGATCTTAATACTGCAATATGGTCTGCTCTTGAAGAACATAATAATGCTGCGTTTAAAGGAAGGGATTATAGCCGCAGGCAGCAGTTCGAAGAACTGGAAAGAGCGGCCCTTTGTGCTCTTCCCGCTTATCGTTACGAGATAAAGCAACAGGCTGTAGTTACTGTAATGAAAAACGGGCATATCTGCCTGAGGGCAGACAAGCACTATTACAGTGTTCCTTATAAATATATCGGCAAAAGAGTAAAAATACTCTACACATCCGCTCAGATAGAAGTCTACCTGAGTTATGAATGTATCGCAGTACACAAGCGCGATATGCGCAAATACCAATACACAACGCTCCCTGACCACCTGGCCTCTGCGCACAGATACAAAAGCGATTGGAGCGCAGAGTGGTTCATTAGTCAGGCAACGAAAATCAGTCCGGAAGTGGCTGATTATATCACCCGTGTCATCGAAAGAAAACAGCATCCCGAACAGGCATACAAATCCTGCTCAGGCATATTGAGCCTTGTTCGGAAAGGAGGACCTGAGCGGCTCACAAGAGCCTGCCGAAGGGCTGCCGGCTATGACAACTACAGCTACCGCATCATAGAAGATATACTTACACGCAACCTTGATCAGGATGATACAGAAGAACCCTCAGGCTATATGCCGGAGCATTACAATATCAGAGGTAGTTCTTACTATCAGTAAACAGTTTTTTATTAACCGCTCAATTATTTATCAATGAATAGTGAAACACTTGAAAAAATGAAACAGCTCAGACTGTGGGGTATGTACCGAACCTTTAAAACCAGTATGGAATCGGATAAGACCAGTGGGCTTACCGCAGATGAAATGACCTCCGTGCTCATCAACAGTGAATGGGACGACCGCCAGAACCGTAATGTGGAACGCAGTATCCGCAATGCCCGCTTCCGGTATCAGGCTACAGTAGAAGAGCTGGACTATGGGGTACAGCGCGGGCTGGACAAAAATCTGGTCCATCGACTGGCTGATGGTGATTTTATCCGTAAGAAAGAAGACCTATTCATTACCGGCAGCATAGGAACAGGGAAAAGCTACCTGGCCTCTGCTATCGGTTATCAGGCCTGCCAGCTGGGCTTCAAAGTATTGTATGCCAATACTGCAAAACTAATGGCAGGACTTAAGATGGCTAAAGCGGATGGATCAGTAGTAAAGGAACTGTTGAAAATAGAAAGGCAGGATCTGCTCATCATTGATGACTTCGGAATACAGCCATTAGACCAGCAAAGCAGGGCATACCTTATGGATATTATTGAAGACAGGCACGGAAAACGTTCTACTATTATTACTTCTCAGCTGCCAGTAAGTGGATGGTATGACATCATCGGTGAAAAAACTGTTGCAGATGCCATATTGGATCGCATTGTTCATCAGGCTATAAGAATAGAACTCTGCGGAGAATCACTTAGAAAAAAGACAAAGAAAGTTGCAGGCGAATAACCCTAACAACAAACAACATTTATTTTTAACTTTGGCTTACTAAAGCACTCGCTCTTTTACTTCCCTCAGACCTCCCACTTAAGGGGTCAATTTAAATCAGAACGGAGGGGTCAATTACACCGGATTTTACACACAGGCAATAAAACTACCTCTTAAATATAGCGATTTAACTAAGTGCCCCTATTAAACAATCCCACAACAAAATGGTTGCTATCTTTCGATAGCAACCATTTACATTTTTATAAGGGTATTTATTATTTTACAATTGTGCCTACATGCTTCCCGCTAATTACATCCATTAAATTACCTGGTGTGTTCATATCGAAAACGATGATGGGTAGTTTATTTTCCTGACACAACGTAAATGCAGTCATGTCCATTACCTTCAGTTCTTTGCTAATAGCTTCAGCAAATGAAACTGTATCATAACGAACAGCAGTTTTGTCTTTTTCAGGATCTGCATTGTAAATACCATCTACACGTGTACCTTTTAATATTACATCTGCACCAATCTCTACTGCTCTCAATGCACCAGCGGTATCAGTGGTAAAATAAGGATTGCCTGTACCTGCAGCAAAAATAACCACACGACCTTTTTCCAAATGCCGCATAGCTCTGCGTCGAATATAAGGCTCTGCAATCTGTTCCATTTTGATGGCACTTTGTAATCTTGTTTTCACACCATTCTTTTCAAGGGTTGCCTGCAAAGCCATACCATTGATTACGGTTGCCAACATACCCATATAATCACCTTGCGCACGCTCAATGCCCGTCTCAGATTCATTCATTCCACGATATATATTACCTCCTCCTATTACAATGGATACTTGTACACCCACTTCTACAATAGACTTGATATCTAATGCGTATTGCGTTAACATCTTTGGATCGAGACCGAAATTTCGATCACCCATGAGCGATTCGCCCGATAATTTTAATAATATTCTACTGTACTTTGGAAGCATTTTATCTGATTTTATTCTAATAGGATTATTGGGTCAACTCTTTGGTTCAAAAAAGTGGCGATGTAGATACTATCTAATCGCCACAAAATTATTATTTAAAGAAAAGGCATCTTAACAACGGTTGCTTTCAATGCCTTATCACGAACGGCAATAAATATCTCGCTACCCTCATTCGAAAACTCTTTTGCTACATACCCCATACCGATAGCCTTACCTAAGCTAGGCCCTTGGGTACCGGATGTCACTATACCTATTTCATTATTATTAGCGTCAACTATTTTGTAATCGTGACGAGGAATACCTTTATCAATCATTTCAAAACCTACCAATTTTCTAGTAATTCCAGCCGCTTTCTGAGCCTCAAGGATGTCTTTTGCAGTAAAATCCTTAGTAAATTTAGTAATCCAACCAAGTCCGGCTTCAAGTGGCGATGTAGTGTCATTGATATCATTACCGTAAAGGCAAAAACCTTTTTCTAAACGTAGCGTATCTCTTGCTGCCAGGCCAATTGGCTTCATACCATTTGGCGTGCCAACTCTAAAAATTTCATTCCATATCTTTTCAGCATTATCCTGTATATCTTCGAAATATATTTCGATTCCACCTGCTCCTGTATAACCAGTAGCACTAACAATGACATTTTCGACACCTGCAAAAGTACCTTTTACAAAGGTGTAATATTTTAAGTTAGTGATATCCATGTCTGTTAGCTCCTGCATGTATTTTACTGCGTTCGGGCCTTGGATAGCCAATAGAGCTGTTTTGTCTGAAATATTGTGCATTTCTACTCCTTCTGTATTAAAAGAGCTTACCCAATTCCAATCCTTTTCGATATTAGATGCATTAACTACTAACATGTAAGACTTGTTGGGCTCAAGGCAATATACAATCAAGTCATCCACAATTCCTCCTTCTTTATTAGGGAAGCAAGAATACTGAGCTTTGCCTTCTGTTAATTTACTTGCATCATTGCTCGTTACGCGTTGTATCAAATCCAGTGCTTTGTCGCCCTTAAGTATAAATTCGCCCATGTGACTCACATCGAAAACACCGGCATTGTTACGCACACAATGGTGTTCTTCGTTGATGCCACTGTAGGAGATAGGCATATTGTAACCTGCGAACTCGGCCATTTTAGCGCCTAGAGCAATATGAATAGCAGTAAAGGGAGTGTTTTTCATTCAATTTTTTTTTAGCTGTAATGAGCGCAAAGGTAATTAATTGAAGCGTGACTTTTTAATACAGATTTCACCGATTTTTTACTGAGGCTATTTCTGCACTAATCAATGCAATAATCAATAGAAGACCATAGCCCGATTTTCAGGCATTATTAAATTAACTTACTTTCGCGTTTCAAACAACTTCACATTTATGGGTATGAAACAAGCATTTATATTTCCTGGACAAGGAGCCCAATTTTCGGGCATGGGGAAAAAAATCTATGACGAAAATTCCTTAGCAAAAGAATATTTTGAACAAGCCAATGAAATTTTGGGTTTCCGTATTACAGATATCATGTTCAATGGAAGTGATGAAGACCTGAAACAGACCAAAGTAACACAACCTGCAGTATTCTTGCATTCTGTTATTCAATTTCTGACCATACCTGAATTAAAGCCTGACATGGTAGCAGGTCACTCTCTTGGTGAATTTTCAGCACTTGTTGCCAATAAAACATTAAGTTTTGAAGATGGGTTGCGTTTAGTGTCACAACGTGCGTTGGCAATGCAACGTGCCTGTGAAATAAATCCTTCAACAATGGCAGCTATACTTGGCCTCGATGATACAACAGTAGAAAGAGTATGTAGTGAAATAACTAATGAAATAGTAGTAGCTGCCAATTACAATTGTCCTGGACAACTAGTTATCAGTGGCAGTATAGCCGGCATCAACGAAGCCTGTGAAAAAATGAAAGCTGCTGGTGCCAAACGAGCTTTAGTACTACAAGTTGGAGGAGCATTCCACTCGCCTTTGATGGAACCTGCACGTAAGGAGTTACAAATGGCGATTGAATCAACTTTATTCAGTAATCCTATTTGCCCAGTATATCAAAATGTAGATGCGCTGGCATATAGTAGTCCTGATGCAATTAAGCAGAACTTAATTAAACAATTGACAGCTCCTGTGCGTTGGACCCAAACGGTGAAACAGATGGTAGCTGATGGTGCTACCCAATTTACAGAAGTTGGTCCCGGTAATGTATTACAAGGTTTGGTGAAAAAAATTGAACCCGGAGTAAGCACAGCCGGAATTAACTAAACCTTTTTATATAAGAGCCGGGTTGTGTATCTAAAAACACAACCCGGCTTATTTTTACAAACTAATTAAATACTAATTATTTTTTCATATTTTCTTTTATATCTCCAGCCTTGTTTTCTACTTTTTCAGCAACTTTACCTGTTACTTTTTTTACTTCTTTTTTGGTATCCTTTGCTGCCTTTTTTACATCTTCCTTGACTTGTTTGGCAGTTTTCTTAACATCTTCTTTCGCTTCTTTAGCAGCGCTACTAACTACAGCTTTAGTTTCTGTAGCTTTTTGTTGCATTGTAGCATTAGCTGTATCTATTTTCTGACCAATCGTCTGATTCTGTGGTGCCGGAGTTTCGGCAACAGTAGGTGCAACCGTTTCAACAACTGAAGGAGTCGCCGGTTTCTGTTCAGTATTACTGCAAGATGTTGTCAATAATACAGTTAACGATGCAATAACTAATGATACTTTTTTCATAAAATAAATATTTTCACGAAGTTAATGATTAACATGCGACTAAGGCAATTGATCCTGTTAAAGTAATATAACTTTACGATTTGTCAATTCTCGTATCTTTACTAAGCTGATAAACTTGCAACAATCTATGACCAACGAAGAAATCATTTACCCTATCGGACGTTTTCAAAAGCCTGAAAAATTTTCCCTGAATACCATAAAAGACTGCATCGAAGAATTAGCCGTATTGCCTAGAATACTTGATCATTGTATTGAAAATTTAGATAACGTTCATCTATTGAGTTCTTATCGTGAAGGTGGTTGGAACATAAATCAAATAGTCCACCATATTGCGGATAGCCACATGAATGCCTTTATTCGTTGCAAGCTTGCACTTACAGAAGAACACCCAACGATTAAACCATACAACCAAGATTTTTGGGCAACAACAGCTGATGTAACTGATGTCCCCGTCAATTATTCAATAACACTTGTACATGCACTACATCACCGATGGGTAAAATTATTGAGTCAATTAAGCTTAAACGATTTGGAGCGGACTTATTATCATCCGGAGTACAAATCTAGCGTCCCTATTTGGGAAGTAATCCAACTTTATGCATGGCATGGACAGCATCATGCAGCCCAAATAAGAGCCCTCAGATTAAGGATGGGTTGGTAAGATTATTATCTGATCAACGTAACATTTCCCTGATAATACTCTTTTACATCATTTTTAAATTTTACATTTAATACATAAACATAGGCACCCATTGGCTGTGGAACGCCATTAAAGTTTCCATCCCAACCTTTGTGATCAGATTCTAGTCCGTCGTAAATCATTTGCCCCCAACGACTGAAGATACGTAACCGATAAGAAACAATATTCCGGCTCAACAATTCAAGTGGGATAAAATTGTCATTTTCTCCATCACCATTTGGGGTAAAAGCATTTGGAATGTTTATATAACAACCCTTTTCTACATTTATTGTATCAGAAGCAGTACATCCGTCCATTTTCACGCGCAACGAATATAACCCAGGATGACGTACCCAAATACCAATAGTTGTATCTCCTGTATTCCATTGCCTGTAGATATTTTTCCCTACATGGCTTTGTGTATCTTGTAATTTAAACATTTCACTACCTGTGCAAATAGTAGTATCAGGGCCTAGATATACAATGGGGAAAGGTTTTACTAATACTTGTTGCGAAACAGTAGTATCAGGGCATACATTATATGCTGCACTAAATTTTACTGTAAAATATCCTGCATGTTCATAAACATGTTCTGTTGGATTATCACCCAATTTATATGTGCCGTCTCCAAAGCTCCATGTAAGCTGCTTAAAACCATTCTGAAGATAGGTGGCAGATAATGTAAGGATGGATCCAACACATAGTTCTGTATCGCTCATTGTAAATTGAGCAAAAGGAATTGAGTCAACAACAATAATTTTATAAGCCGTATCATAACAAGGAATTCCATTCCCCACTATCTGCATTACATGATATAGACCCGGGTTTTGAAATGTATGACTAGGATTTATAATTCCGGTGTCACTTTGACTATCCCCATAAATCCATCGATAGGTAGGTGCAATAGTATATAAATGTGTAACAGTAGAGGTGTCTGTAAATGCCACTACTCCACTACTACAAAAGCTATCTTTATCGACAGTAAAACCAGCATGTAAAGTATGTTCGATTAATAGATGCTTAGTAATTTTATCTTCGCATACACCATCTCCTTTAGTAGTAAGTGTAACCGTATAATCGCCAATTGATTTATATGTGTGCTTTGGGCTTCTTGATGTGTCAGTAGAGCCGTCTCCAAAATCCCACAAAAACCGCTCACCCGTTAATGGCGGAGTAGAATATTTGGATTGATTTTGAAAACTCACTGTGTCTTGCTTGCAGCCATACCTGATATTATATACAAAATCTGCAACAGAAGGGATGGAGTTGACGGTGATCTTTACTGTATCAGATGCACTAAGTACATCGCATTGTGAAGAAAAGTTTGCTCGTAATAAATAAGTGGTACTTATAGTGGGGCAAACAGTAAATGTATCTGTTGATGCTAACGCAATACCGGTACTGTTGTCATACCATTTGTAGGTCAGATCTGGCGGAGCATTGGGTGTAAATCGGTAAGCGGCATTAGAATCTTCCCATGGAACACCATTTCTACCCGCAAATGTGTAAGCGATACTAGCATCTTCATTTTGAATGCCTAACACTCCATTGCCGTGTTCCCATGAAGGGCATATCGGCCGATGGCGGACAAAAACGTCAATGGCATAAGTGGACTCATATAATACTATTTGCTGGGTACCTGTAAGCGAGCTACAGTCAAACAAAGGAATATTGGCCCAACTAATCACAAATGTGCGACATGGAATTGTACCATAAGTAGCCAATCTAATTTCACCCCCTTTTGAAGGATCTATATCATAATATGCCCCCATGATACAATTGTTGTAGCAAGGTCCATTAAATGGGGCAGGATGTACTGAATAGGGTTCGGAAGCATTTGCCAAACCAATGTCAAAAGAAATATTTCCATTGGCTCCAATAACACATTGTTTATACTTTTTTCCAAAAAAACAAAAATCGAAAGGTAGTGTTATTGGATCCGACCACACATCATCCAGATTGGTAAGTACTTGGGTTCCCAAAGTATAATTGTATGGTTTATACAAAATATTACTTAACCCATAAGTTTTTGTCGATTTCATATCGGTTGATATCGAATTGGGTTTCAATAGCAGACAAGCACCTAAACAAATTGAGGTATCGGAACGAATGGATAATGCAGAAGACTTTGATGGGGGACAAGGCAAGGGTTGGGCAAACAATTTTTCACAACACAGCACCATTAGCATTACAGCCAATGTCATTGCCATAGCGAAATTTGAAACCCTTATTTGCAAAATGAAGTATATTTTTTATCAATAATCTGATTCTAAGTTACAGAAAATGGTCGAATTGGTATTAATATTTTTCAGAACCTTTCATTTATTGAACAATGCAATCCTCGACAAACTAGTTCAGTTCATTAAAGGTGTGCTACTTCATATCTGCCAACATAGCTTTGGCTTGCTCATTGTCAGGATATTTTTGTAGCAGATGGGTCAATAATTTTTTAATCTTATCGTCAGAACCTCCATTGACGTGATACCAAACCGATAAGTTAATCAGAGTCTGTGCATTATCCGGGTTGAGTTCATAAGATCGGGAAAGATAATGATATGCGAGTGTACTTTGCCCTTGTTGAAGAAAAATATAACCCAAATTGTTATAAGCAACTGCATCGTTAGGATTACTCTTTAAAACAAATTGAAAAGCTTTTTCGGCCTCCGAATTATTTTTCAAAGAGAGGAGACAAGAACCATATTTATTTTGAAATTCGAGCATATTAGGACTTATCGTCACCGCGCGTTTGTACCAGATAACTGCGTTTTGAGTTTGCTGCAATTTTGTATAAGCTTCACCAATACGGTATGCAGTCCAAGCATCAGTGCATGCTCTTTCCTGCAATGTTGCTGCATACTCTATAACCCGATTAAAGTCGTCCAACAGAAAATAAGCACGTATAAAATCTTTATTTTGTTTTTGTACTTGCTCCGCCTCTTTCTGTTTATTGAGATATGCAATTGCAGAATCTATGAGCCCTTTATTAGCATTGTACCGTTCAAAGAATTCCATGTAAGCACGAGCTACTGTTATCGCGCTCGGATTATTGTTATTAAAACTTTTTAACCCAAGAAATGCTGAAATTTTTCGTTTCGAAGAGTCCGCTATTTGACGTTTACGAATATAGTGGTCGGTAACTGCAACATGAGGAATATCAATACTGCCATTGCGGGGCATGTGACAAGTAATACAGTCGTTATTTTTTGCGGCACGGACATTTTCTCGCTCCGTACATTGTATTTTACCCGTAGCGCTATTATGGCATTTTTGGCAGGCATCAACATATTGAGCCCGAGGAGTGAACTTTATACTGACATGAGGATTATGACATGTGATGCAGCTCAACGCTCCTGAGGATACATAACAATTACTTTTTTTCATGCGCTCTACGTGCGACGCCATAATCATCTTATCTTGCGCCCCCTCGTATTCGGGCATAAAAACATTCATCACTTCGGAGAGGTGCATGCCGGGACGAAAGTCAAAAAATGTTTTATCATCATTAATAACCGCGATACCCTGCAAATGGCAACGCTGACAAAGATTGTTTTGTAATTCTGTACTCAACCTTCGGGGATTGACGATACTATAATCCGGCGTTTTAGAAGTGTCTATTATCTTTCCAGACTGTTTTTCGGCAACATGTATAGATCCGGGTCCATGGCAGCGTTCACAGTCAATACCCGTTTTTACGTTCGTGAATTTATTTTCAATATTATCAGTAACATCCGGATATCCATTATGGCAACTCATACATTCTATTTGTATCATCCGGCTAAAACGAATGTTACTACCATTCTCAAAACCAGGAGCTAAGTCCCATTTATGTTTTTGGGTATAAAAAGTAATAGGCGCCTGATAAAAAAAACCTTCGTCCGTACGAAAGATGTGCGAATTGGTGTGTTGGCCTGACCCTACAACATAATCTATACGCTGAATGAACTTGTGTATGGTATCCTTTCCCTCCATCCGAAACTCCATGATATAAAAAGTATCGTTTCGAAAAAATGGTTTGTAATAATAGTCTGAAAATTTATCATACACCAATGCATGTTCTGGAGAGAAATCTGCCGCTGATTTTTGAGCAGTCGCATGATCAAAAGACTGTCCCATACCTGTTTGGATGAATGTTTTATATACATCCTCGTGACAACCTTTACAAGTACTCATACCTACATAACGGGCTGTAGTATCATATACATTCCTCCAAGCACTTTGTTGCAAACTGTCGCTTGTATTATTTATTAGTTGCTGTGGGTTATTACAATAAAATGCAGGTATTGTCGCAAGAACAATACCAATAAAGAGCATTATATTGCGCCCAACCCGAACATGCATAATATGTTTCTAATTAAAGATGGCTAATGTATAATTAGATTTACCTTTCTGAAGGAGTATATATTTGTTGTTGAGTAAATGCTCCTGAGTCAGTTTAAAATCAATCGAAGCAATTTTTTCTTTATTAATACTCAAACCTCCACCCTGTATTGATTTTTTTGCTTCTCCCTTCGATGGAAATATTTGTTGTTCTGCTAAAAAGTTCAGTAAATCAGCGCCTGCACCATGCAACATCTCGGACGGGCATAGCACCTGAGGAACGCCTTCCATTACTTCAAGTAGTTGTTGTTCATTAAGTGACTTTAGTGTGTCAATTGCGGTATTACTAAATAGTATTTCGGCAGCTTTTTGTGCAAATAACAAATCTTCTTCACTATGCACCATTATCGTCATTTCTTCCGCCAATGCTTTTTGTAATTGACGTAAATGCGGTGCTTCTTGGTGCTTTGCTATAAGCTCCTGTATGGCCTCAACCGACTTGAAAGAAAAAATAAGGCTCAGTTTTTCTGCTTCAACATCCGGTAATTTCAACCAAAATTGATAAAATTGATATGGAGAAGTCAATCGGGCATCGAGCCAAATATTACCACCTTCCGACTTACCAAATTTTGTACCGTCAGCTTTGGTAATGAGCGGACTTGTAAACGCATAAGCTTCTCCTCCGCTTTTTTTACGAATCAATTCTGTCCCAGTAGTAATATTACCCCATTGGTCAGCACCACCCATCTGCAATTTGACACCATGCTCTTGGTAAAGATGTAAAAAGTCATATCCTTGAATCAATTGGTAGCTAAATTCAGTAAAAGACAACCCTGTTTCCAGACGTTTCTTTACAGAATCTTTTGCCATCATATAATTTACCGTTATCAACTTACCTGCATCACGGATAAAATCCAGAAAAGAAAAGTTTTTGAACCAATCGTAATTATTCACCAATACCGCAGCATTATTTTTATCGCTATCGAAATCTAAAAATTTATTGAGTTGCTGACGGATACCTGCACAATTTTGCTCAATTGTAGCATTGTCCAATAAATTACGTTCCGCCGACTTACCGGAAGGATCACCAATCATACCAGTTGCACCACCGACCAAAGCATAAGGTTTGTGCCCTGCACGTTGTAAGCGCATCAATAACGTAATAGGCAGAAGACTACCGACATGTAAACTATCTGCTGTAGGATCGAACCCGATATATGCCGAAGTCATTTCTTTATCCAATAATTCTTCGGTGCCAGGCATTATGTCTTGTATCAGCCCACGTTGTTGTAATTCTGTAATAAAACTCATGATCGTAAAAATCGCTTAAAGGAGCAAATGTAAGCCAATTCAAAAGTCAAAGATTAAATGCAAACATATTTTAATAACGAGTCGATTTAATCCTCCTTTTACCGTTCGTAAACTTTTTACTACCGTTCGTCAAATAGATTTGGATTCCTGCACACACAACAGTATGTTTGAGACGATATATTTTAAATTTTATTTTTATTACTCACAAAAAACGTTCATGAGAAGAATTTTTTACGCTATTACCTTAATGATGGCTTTTTGCCAAACAAGCCAAGCTCAAAACAAACCAGAAATAAGTGTAGGGTTTGAAGAACCAGATGGATTAGAATCAAAAGTGGTGCAATGTACTAATGGTAATACTTTTCTATTCAATTTTACCAAAAAAGGAGGTATTGAAGTCGCACTCTTTGATAAATCACGTAAAATGATTGCAAGCCCTGTAACAGAAGGTAAAGAATGGTTTAAAGAAGATATGAAAAACTCCAAAATCCATGGTATCTATGAAATCAACGGACAACTGGTGATGTTTTTAGCACAATTGCATGAGAAAGTTCCGATGTTGTTCCGCATTATCTTCAATACCACTGATGGAACCGCAATTAGCGAACAGAAAATAGCTGAAATGCCCAAAATTGGTGGACGAGATGCGCTGATAATGGTGTATAGTGCTGACCCTAACAAGGGATTTCATATTGAAAAAGACCCTAACTCAGATAATTATGCTGTACTCTCATTTAATGGCACATCTAGTGATGATGATAATCGAATTGAAGTAGTGTATTACAATGGTAAACATCAGGAAATTTCACGTGCGTCCTACGATTCCCCTAGTGATCGATATGAATTTGTCAAGTATTTAGGTATGATTGTTGATGGAGAAAAACAAGTCCTTATGGCGACCTACGCCTATAATTCCAAAGCATATAAAGCTAAACCATCGCAATTGTTTATTTCACGTTTAACAAAAGGGACGAAGAAAATGGAACACCACCCCATGGCTAATACACAAAACTTCATGGATGCCGACGCGGTGTTATTGTACAACACAAACAAAAATATTTTAGAATTCCTATCTGTTACCTTAGTCAATTCTAAAACCAGTAGCGGTCCTACTTGGAGTGGAGCTACAAAAGTAACACAATACTATCGAACATTATTTTCAACTTTTGATCCTGTAAGTTTAGATATAATAAATTCTAAACCACTGACGACCACAAAAGTTTCACAGATGAAAAAGAAGAACTTCGGTACTAATGATGCTTTTTTGGGTTGTCCACGAGGGATGTTAATTAATCCCGACTTTACAACTGGTATTGTAATGGATGACTTTAATAATAGCACTGAAACTGGAGTAATGGATATAGATGCTAATGCAAATGAAATAAATGGCTATGCCATTCGGAAACGTCAAGTTAGTGGTTTAGACTACAAAGCATTTACGTTACAGAATCGTTGGAAAAATGAAGTTGTATTTAATAAGCAAGGTCTGTTTGCGACCAATTCTGGTTTTAATACTTATGATTTTTTTAGCACTGAAAATGGCCGGTATGTTATATTTAATATTCATCCAAATGACTATGACAGACCCGAAGACCGAAACTCCAGAGCTCCTATGATTAGAGTAAAGAATGACGGGATATCAGATTGCAATACCGTATGTTACAAATTCAATAATGGAAAAATAGAAAAACACTACCTTTTTGGTGAGCCCGACGACAATTTCGACAATCGTTTCTCATTTATTAGCGCAGGACATTATCTAAAATCGGCTAATACTTATGCCACTCTGATGTTAGAAAAATCAGGAAAAAAGAAACAAGCACATATCGCTTGGGTAAAATTAGACTAATTAAATTCTTATTTAATGCGGCGCCCTAAAACTGAACAGTTTTAGGGCGCTATTTTTCAAAAAACAATCGAATTGACTTATCCAATTCATGCCTTTCACATAATTTTTTTGGGTGGGTATCAAACAAAATTTTATTATTGCATCGCTCACGGTTTGTTTTTTAAGGAATTTAAAGGTCATTTTTGACACTTTATCTTAGAAATAAATTATGAAATTTGTGTGTTACTCTTTAGATGTGAACACCCAATAACCAATACCAAACAATCAATATTAAAGAAAAGAATGGCAAAGAACCTGTTGATAGTGGAGTCGCCTGCAAAAGCTAAAACCATCGAAAAAATATTAGGTAAAGATTTTCAAGTAAAATCTTGCTTCGGGCATGTACGTGACTTGGTGAAGGAAGATATGGGTATAGATGTAAAGAATGGGTTTACACCAAAATATACTGTCTCGCCGGATAAGATTAAGATCATGAACGAACTTAAGGCACTGGCTAAAAAGAGTGAAGTATGGCTAGCGTCGGATGAGGATCGTGAAGGGGAGGCTATCAGCTGGCATCTTTGTGATGAAATGGGATTAAACCCTGCGACAACTAAGCGGATTGTTTTTCACGAAATCACGAAACCTGCAATATTGAATGCGATAGAACACCCTCGCACCGTCAATATGGATTTAGTGAATGCACAGCAAGCGCGTCGTGTATTGGACAGATTGGTTGGTTTTGAAATCTCACCAATATTATGGCGCAAGATGAGTATGCAGAAAAATTTGTCTGCAGGACGCGTTCAATCTGTAACAGTGAAATTGGTAGTGGAGCGCGAACGAGAGATCAATAATTTCAACTCTGTATCGACCTACAAAATCGAAGCCTACTTTACGGCTAAAGACATCAACAATAGAGAGGTGACTTTTAAAGCTGTCGGACCTGATAAGTTAAAAGACGCAGCTACAGCAGAGCAGTTTTTACAATCATGTATGAATGCAGCCTATACGGTAAATGACATACAGGTAAAACCGGCAAAACGTACTCCTGCCGCTCCTTTCACAACATCCACGCTTCAGCAGGAAGCTGGACGAAAACTGGGTTATGCAGTTGCACGTACCATGCGTGTAGCACAATCGCTCTATGAGAATGGACATATTACTTATATGCGTACAGATTCTGTAAACCTTTCCGAAACAGCTATGGAAGGAGCAGAAGATGCTATTACCAATATGTATGGCAACAAGTACCATAAACGTAGAAAATTTCAGAACAAAAATGAATCTGCACAAGAGGCGCACGAAGCGATACGTCCCACTGACATGAAACTGACTCACTTAACCGACCCGGAATCTGCACGGCTATATGAGTTGATTTGGAAACGTACAATGGCTTCACAAATGGCAGATGCTGAATTTGAAAGGACTGTTGCTAAAATAGATATTTCGACAAATCAGGAACAACTTACGGCTACAGGAGAAGTAATGAAATTTGACGGCTTCCTGAAAGTATATATTGAAGATAAAGACGATGAAGATAAAGACGACGAACAGAGCAGTATGCTTCCGCCTATACAGGTAAAAATGATTTTGCCTTTTGTAGAAATGAAGGCTACAGAGCGTTTCAGCCGACCCAACCCTCGTTATACGGAGGCTTCCCTTGTAAAAAAATTAGAGGAATTAGGTATAGGCCGTCCATCTACTTATGCCCCTACCATCAGTACAGTACAACAACGCGGCTATGTAGAAAAACGCGATAAAGACGGCATTAAAAGAGAGGTAAGAACACTGACACTTTCGCCGAACAATACTATTGAAAAGGTAACAAACGTTGAAAATACGGGTGCGGAGAAAAATAAATTATTCCCGTCTGACTTAGGCATGGTAGTTACAGATTTTCTTTCAGAAAATTTCCAACAGATCATGGATTATAGTTTTACAGCTAAAATCGAAGAAGAGTTTGATGATATTGCAACCGGGAAAGTAGTATGGAATACAATGATCGGAAATTTCTACGAACCGTTTCATGAGCAGGTAACACATACGATGGAGAGTGCTGGTCGTATCAAAGGAGAGCGGGAATTGGGCATAGACCCAGAGAGTGGAAAACCTGTATTTGCAAGACTGGGGCGATTTGGTCCTATGATCCAAATTGGCACAATGGAGGATGAAGAAAAACCTCGTTTTGCAACATTAAAAAGCACTCAAAGTATTGAAACAATAACATTTGACGAGGCAATGGATTTATTCAAGTTGCCTTTGAGTCTAGGTGTCTATCAAGAGAAGGAAGTAGTGATTGGTGCCGGCCGTTTCGGCCCTTATGTAAAATGGGACGAACAATTTATCTCTATACCAAAAGGTGAAGATCCGCTGAGCTTAGATATGGATAGGGCAATTGAGTTGATTGAAGAAAAACGCCGTGCAGATGCACCCATAGCACATTTCAAAGGACAACCTGTTACCAAAGGGAAAGGACGTTTTGGACCATTTATCAAATGGGGCGATCTGTTTATCAATATTCCCAAAGCTTACAATTACGACTCACTATCACAAAGTGACATAGACGAGTTGGTGAGCAAAAAATTGGAAAAAGAAGCAAACCGTTACATCCAACAATGGGAAGACGAGAAAATTGCTATTGAAAATGGTCGTTGGGGACCATTTGTGAGATTTGGCAAATTGATGTTGAAGTTAGATAGAAATGCCGCAGGTGAAAAATATACTCCTGAAGAATTAGCGGTTATTTCATTAGACGAGGTGAAGAAAATGATCGTTGCACAAGTACCTGATGCATTTACAAAAAAAGAAAAGAAAGCAGCGGCGAAAAAAACAACTACTTCAAAAAAAACAGCCACTAAAAAAGTTGCTGTCAAAAAAACAGTTGTAAAAAGAGCCGCCGACTATCCTCCTGTAAAAAAAGCAGAAGCGAAAAAGAAATAAATATAGCTATACAAAAACGGAATAACATTGCTAGCCACCAACGAAATAAAAGCGCTATTCAGCCTCATGGACGACCCAGACTATGAGGTATATAATACAGTTGCCGAAAAATTGCTGGAATGTGGCAAAGTAATTATCCCTAGCTTAGAGCATTTATGGGAAACCGTTGATGATGAAATCGTACAAGAGCGTATTGCGACGTTGATACATCGTGTACATTTTCAGGATTTGCAACAAGAATTAAAAGAATGGTGCTCGTCAAAAAATCCAGAGTTGATGCGCGGTGCTATATTGGTAGCACGCTATCAGTATCCCGATTTGAATGTCCCTTTTTTACTTACTCAATTTGACCAAATCCGTAGAAATCTATGGCTGGAATTGAATAACTATTTGACTCCTATTGAAAAAATAAACGTGTTCAACAGCATCTTGTATAACTACTACAAGTTGCATGGGCATGAGCTTTCAGAACACAAGCCAGACAACTTTTTTATCAATATCCTGCTGGAAAGTAAAAAAGGTAATCCTTACTCCATTGGAGTGCTCTTCCTTGCACTTTCAGAGTTGTTAGATATACCAATTTTTGCGGTTGACATCCCAAGACAATTTCTACTTGCGTATTTCGACATCCTCCAGCATTTCTACACTACAGACAATACCATTGCCCGACAAATTAGTTTTTATATCGATCCGCTTAATGGTATGATATATACTCAAACAGATGTCGATAATTATTTGCATAAAATAAAAGCTGCTGGAGCCCGCCA
Source organism: Bacteroidetes bacterium UBA1312 (assembly GCA_002307135.1). Taxonomy (GTDB): domain Bacteria; phylum Bacteroidota; class Bacteroidia; order Chitinophagales; family Chitinophagaceae; genus Rurimicrobium. Next base: position 93,723 of record DBTQ01000032.1, on the reverse strand, counting down.
TCAATTTTTAAAACCTCAATCTTCGGTACAAACAATTTATAAATTACTAGAAGAATTAAGTCTTTGCTATCGCTATAATAAAGACGATGAGCGAGCGGAAGAAATCCAACAATTGATGCGTATAATTGGGAATGAAAAAGAAGATGAATAGCAACTAATTATTGCATCCAATAAAAGCAAAAAATTGCAAGATCATTAAAGTAAAAATTAGGATGCGATGAGTTCCTTAGCATTGCCAACGGCTGCATCAGAAGGGTTTTCACCACCGATCATACGTGCAATAGCCAATATTTTTTCATTGGGTTCCAGTACCTTTACTTGAGTAGTAATTTTCCCCTCATCATTTTGCTCTTTAAACACATAAAAGTGTTTAGTACCTTTAGCTGCAACTTGTGGTTGATGTGTAATACAAATCACTTGGTGGTATTGTGCCAGTTCGCTCAACAATGCGGCCACCTTACGCGCAGCCTCGCCAGAGATGCCAGTATCTACTTCATCGAAAATAAGTGTCGGCAAATGTACTGTCCGAGCAATAATCGACTTAATACACAAAGCAATTCTACTCATTTCGCCACCGGATGCAGCCTTTTGTATTGGCTGAAAATTACCACTTTTATTGGCATCTAGCATAAATTCCAACTTATCTAAGCCGCTAATAATTGCCTTAGGTAATTGAGTAATTTGAATTTCGAATACGGCATTGGGCATACCAACCGAAGCCAACAATAAGGTTATTTGTTTGCTTATTTCAGGTGCTATCTGTTGTCTCGAAGCAGATAATTCCTGTCCTTTTTTATTCAACTGAATAAAACATTCCTCTTGTGCCTGTTCCAGCAGTCTAATTTCTTCATGTAAATTGAGTGTTGCTTGCAATTCATTATTCAGTTGCTGTTGTATGGCCAACAGCTCATCTGTACTATTGACCCCGTGTTTCTTCAACAAACGATTGCCTGTATCCACTTTTTCTTCCAACAGTATTAGCTGCTGCGGATCAATATTAACCGTACTTTCCAATCGTTCTAATTCAGATGCGATGTCTTTTGTTTCCGCATATACAGATAACAACCGTTGTTGCAAAGCATCCGTATCTGGCATCACATCCACAATACTTTGCAGTTGTTGTGCTATTTTTTTTATTTCATTATTGATTGGCAGTTCGCTTTCTTCCAATACGAAACGAGAGGATTGTAAAATAGTAACAATGCGCTCAGATGCGTTGAGTTGCTTAAGTTGCAATGTTGCATGTTCAATTTCGCCTTCCTTAAAATTGATTTGTTCCAATTCGTCCAACAAAAACTGCTTATAGTCGGCTTCCTTTTGCCATTGCGCTTGTTGGTATTTCTTTCCATCCAATTCTTGTTGTACTTGTTGATGTTTCCGAAACAATAATTTATAATCGTTTTTCAACACCGTATTTTGAGCCAATACATCTACTACCTCCAACTGGAAGTTGTCATCTTCAAGGGCTCTATTATCGAACTGTTGATGCAAATCGACTAAGAGTGAGGTTAGCGAATTCAGCACCGATAAGGTTACCGGTGTATCATTTACAAAAGCCCTCGATTTACCAGAAGCGCTTATCTCTCTCCGGATAATACAATATTTATCTTCGTCTAATTCTGCATCTTTTAATGCTGCGTTAAACAAATCGTTATTCGTAACATCAAATTGTGCCTCAATAACTGATTTTTTCTCTTTATTGATTAATACAGAAGTATCTGCACGCTCTCCAAGAATCAACGAAAGTGCACCAAGTATAATACTCTTTCCTGCCCCAGTTTCTCCTGTAACGATATTAAGGCCGGCATCCGGCAGGATACTCAACTGATCTATAATAGCATAATTGTTAATGGATAACTTCAGTAGCATATCAAGTATATATTCTTCAGTATCGAAAGAATTTTATAGCCAAATTAATGAAAGAGAATAGAGTAAGTTTATTTGTAGATATTCATTGCACCGCTATAGTTATAACTATGCCCGTTTACAGAGTATCCGGCAAGCTCTTCTCCAAATTCATTATTTGAACGCAAGAAACATTTGCCGCAAGTAACTTTTGTAGCTGTAAAAGTATTGAGTCGATATTCCTTTTTCAATTTGACCACATAAATACCATAATCGAAACCTAAAGAAAGATCTTGAGTAGGTACATTGAAGACATTCGGGTCACTGGTGGTTTCACCTTTTAAATATAGAGAATCAAGAACAGTTGTATAATTTGTTTTTGACTTGTAAATATAGAGTGTAACACTATCTGTAGCTTCGGCACTGGCGAAGTTGACCAAGTGAAACGAATTGAATGAAGCAGTGGAACAAGTACCGCTCTTAGAGCAGCAAGAATTGAGCCCAAACATTAGAATTATAAAAGCTGTAATTACGATTATGCCTTTCATCACAAAATTTTAAACAAAAGTACTTTAATAAGGTTATACTGTATGCTATTCTTTATCTAAACGAAGCTTCTCTTCAATCAAATAATTATTCCTGTCAGCAGCACTACGCGAAACCAATTCAGCAACAAACCCAGTAAGAAAAAATTGGGTTCCCAAAATCATTGTTGTCAAAGCGATATAAAATGCAGGCTTGTTAATGAGGCTGCCTTCAAAGAGAAATTTTGAAGTGATCAGATAAAGTGTAATTCCAAAACCCAATAAAAACATCAGCGTACCCCAAAGTCCAAAAAAGTGCATTGGTTTTTTACCAAAACGCCCGATAAACTGAATAGACAATAAATCTAAAAACCCATTTATAAAACGTTCCCACCCAAATTTAGACACACCATATTTGCGCGCACGATGCTGCACTACTTTTTCACCAATTTTCCTGAAGCCAGCCTGTTTCGCTATCACAGGAATGAATCGGTGCATTTCACCATACACTTCAATACTTTTTACCACATTACGCCTGTAGGCTTTTAGCCCGCAATTCATATCATGTAGTTTGATACCAGAAATCATTCTATTAACACCGTTATACAATTTTGAGGGTAAATTTTTAGTGACCGCATTATCGTACCGAACTTTTTTCCAACCACTCACTAAATCAAATCCTTCATTGACAATCATATTATAGAGTTCAGGAATTTCATCAGGACTATCTTGCAAATCGGCATCCATTGTTATGACTACTTTACCAGCAGATGCTTTAAAGGCTTCATTAAGTGCAGCACTTTTGCCGTAGTTACGTTGAAATTTGATGCCTTTCAATGTGGCATACTGTTGTGACAATTGATGAATCACTTGCCAGCTATTATCTGTACTTCCATCGTCCACCATTACCACTTCGTAAGCATACTGATGCCTTGTACAAACGCTGTCAATCCAAGCCATTAGCTCAGGTAATGATTCGTCTTCGTTGTATAATGGAACTACTATTGAAAGGTCGAGTAACATGAAATAAGGGAAAATAAAAATGAAAAACTATTGCGTTGCGGGTCGATCTTTTTTCACAATCAATGCAACAATAAAACCAAAAATACTTTGAATAATTATTGACTGAGCAAAGCTGTATAGAATTTTAGAAAATTTTGTACTTCCCGCAGTTGACTCATCCAATTTTTTCATTGCTTCATCAATTTTGTCTTGAGGTGCTTTTATTTTTTCAAAAAAATTAATCATTGATTCTTTCATTCGGTTCAGAAATTCAGGGTCGATATATTTGTTGTAAATCAATCCATAAATTGTGCTAATCGTAAGTGAAATAAGTATGACTATAAAAACAACCTGAAACGCATCTTTCATTGAAATATACCCACCTAAAGCTTTACGTTGACGAGTCGCAGCTACACCATAAAGTATAATAGTTATAGCAAACATCAAAAATACGGTAACCAGAAACCCAATGTAATTCCATTTAAGGATATACAAAAAATTGACGGTCGTCAAAAACATAGTGACAAATCCGACCATCAATCCGTAACGAATGGCAATAGCATGTTTAGCCGTCGGCTCCGTTGCCTGTGTTTGAAAAGTATCGCTCATAATATTATTTGTTTTGGTTTAAAATAAGTTGCTTGTTTTTCACAATACCGATCACATTGCCTACTAAGTTTATGTCCATAAACGGGTTATTTTGAGACAATGAGTGCAGTTTGTTCTTTTGTGTTCTTTGGCTAAGGCTAAATAGAGTTAAATCAGCTACTGCATTATTTTCCAGCTTCCCATTCGCCAATCCGAATATTTTTGCTGGATTATAACTTAATGCCGCCACAATCGTTTCAATGGGCACAATATCTTTAAGCGCATTATAAACAATAGAGAAGGTTATTTCCTGAACATTCATTCCTTCCGATGCATATTCAAATTCCTTAGCTTTAGCATCCCATTCTTGCGGTCTGTGATGAGATGTAATACAATCAATTGTACCATCTTTCAGTCCTTCTACCAGTGCCTTTCTATCTGCTTCACTACGCAATGGGGGCATAACTTTATAAATAGAGTTATAGCCACGTAACGCTTCATCTGTAAACACAAGGTGATAAGGCGTAACAGAACAGGTAATATTCAAGCCCTCTGCTTTTGCCCTTCGCACCATAGCCACAGATTCGGCAGACGATATTCCAGTGACATGTAATTTTGAATTGGTATAACGCAATAGTTCAATATCTCTATATAATTGCAATGTTTCAGCAATAGTAGGAATACCGGGCATACCCAACCGCGTACTTTCCGGGCCTTCGTGCATCAAACCTCCGGCTGACAAGTTAGTGTCGCAGGGTAATTGTATCAAAGTTCCGTCAAAAGCTTTTGCATACTCTAATGCTTTAAGCATCAGATTTGGATTTTGTATTGGTTTCCAGCCATCGCTAAAAGCAATAGCTCCATGTGCATGCATATCCAGCATTTCTGCTAGATTTTTACCTTCTATATCTTTAGAAATAGCACCAATCGGGTACAATTGCACCGCGTGGCTTTCTGACTGTATTAATAAGTATTGTACAACTGATTTTGAGCTTATGGTCGGATTGGTATTGGGTAAAATGAATACATGAGTAAAACCTCCTGCGGCAGCAGAGTCAAGTCCTGTAGCAATGGTTTCTTTATGTTCAAAACCAGGCTCCCGATAATCTGCAAACAGATCACACCAACCAGCACTCACACACAAATCTTCTGCCTCAATTATAGTATCGGCAATATTTTCTAACTTTTCATCAATAGCACGAATAATTCCATTGTCAATGAATATGTTTACTCTTTTATTATGAAATGGAGACAGAGTGTCTATCACTTTTGCCCCGCGTATCAACATCGTCATAGTTGGTATTATGAAGTAATTATTTTTTTATTTCGAAGGTTTTTGGATAAGAAATAGGTTTCAATACCCAACATTAATAACGCTAAAATAGTACAAAGTTTCCATAGCGGGAAAGACTGCCGTTCAAATGCTTTAACGGAGTGATTTTGATCGCCTGCATTTTGCCAATTTATATCTTTTCCTTTCCACTGCTTTTGCAGCTCATCAATAGTCCAGCATTCAAAATTAGACTCTATCCTATTTGCATTAATCGCCACCAAAGTAGTATCTTCGGTTATGGACGTTAATTTATAAAAATCAGGTTGTTGTACCACATTAGCTAAAAAAACATAAACACCCATTCCTTCCGCTCTCTGTGCAGGAATCACATCTAAGCCATTACCCAACACGTGTATCATATTCCGATTATTGGTAATTTTATTGGGTACAAAAACAGCTTCTTTTTGACCAGCCGATACGGCGAAAATAGACCCACCCTTCGCTAAACTGGCCATTTGATATAGGAAAGGCAGGAAGAAATAGCTCGCTGGAAAATTGCCACTTTGCAATTCCGCAGAACTCGAACACATGTATAATTGACCAAGCGAAGGAGTATATGATGCAAAGAATGGATCGCCATTGCGAAAACTAAAAACCGATTGCTGATTGGCGCTCAAACCAGACCGAATTATATAATGCTGTTTCGCAATTGGCATTTGTACATTGTCAGGAATATGCTCAAACATGTCTTTGACTAATCGGCTTTCAAATTGCAGGGTGGCAATCGTTTGGATGCTTGTATCGATACCTGTTACTTGAATATCGCCTAGCATACGCAATCCCATATTAAGGCTGGCAATATCAGCATGTGCGGCAGGGAATATGCAAACATTTTGCCCCTTATCAAGTGCCGATTTTAACTTATCCGCTAACGACTTATCGAAATGAGCCAAACCATTAACCAAAATCAAATTATAATTAGTCCAATCTTGCGGAGCATTATTGATGTTCGTTTGTGTGGCTTTAAAACCACTATAAGACCGCAATGCCGCTTGTATATATGCATTAGAGGTAGTTTCGTTTAGTACAAGAACTGACAAGTCCGGGGTATTACGTGCAGCAATTCTGAAACTATCGTCGAAATGAGCTGAAGCATCACCGATAGTTAATAGCAAACGCTGCCATCCCGCATCATTCACCTGAAATGTAAGCGTATCATTACTTTCTTTATTAGCATTAAAAACAGGACTGACTGCACTTTTCAATTGTCCATTGACCGTAAATTGCAAAACACTATTGGCATTAGGGGCTTTACCAAAATACTTAGATCTTACAATGAGCTTATTACTTTGTCCTGTCTGCAATACAGGTGTTTCAAAAAAAGCGCTGTCTATATAAATATTTTGCGCTTCCGGATTTTGCACGACTAATCCAGAAAAATTAATTTTATGTAACAAGCCAGTATCAGGAGTGCTCGCAAACACATTTTTTTGAAAATCGGATATATAAAATAAATCAGCCGCGTTAGTAATATTATCTTGCAACAAATTTTGCAGATTATTGATTACCTGTTCACTCGTCTTTGAAGCAGAAGAAAAATTAATTTTATAGACTTCTTCTAGTGCCTGCTCTGACGATAGCGGTTTATAATTAATGAGTTTTTCGTTGTTCAGAACGATAAAGTTACCCTTCAATTGCCGGATCAGATTTACTGCATTTTCTTTGGACCTATCCAACAGACTACGCTGCCTGCTCTGAACAGACATACTATATGAATTGTCGATATAAATAACATGCAAGCGGTTTGCAGATTCATTTGAATTTTTATTGCGCCAATAAGGTTGTGCAAATGCAAAAATGAGAAACGCAAGGAACATTAATCGGATCGCCAATAACCATTTATATTGCACCTGCGATTGTTTCCGAGAATGTAATTGTAAATTTTTCAGGAAGCGTGTATGAGGGAACAATACTGTTTTATACTTGCGCAAATTGAACAAGTGAATCAGTATAGGAATGAGCAATGTAAGCCCTGCAATTAAAAATAATGGGAATAGAAAATGCACGCTTCAAAAGTAAGAAAACTTATGCCTATTTGTTAGCCCATGCGCACATCAATTATAATAAACAAGCATCTCCTATGGATTCAACAAATATTTTGCTTGAGGTCCCTCTGAAAACAGCAGATCCAGAATACTCAAATTCGGCTTAAATCCAACACGATCGGCAAATATCTGATAATATTGTGGGAACATTCCCGTTTGTTCCTCATATCTGCTACTTCGAAATTGATGCCGTATATCCGCCATTGCTCCCAGATATACACTTTGGTAAGCGTCATTAAACGTAATATCATTTTTTATATTTGACAATTTTTGCATTAGCAAAATGCTTGCTAAGTTAAAATCGAGTAGTTTTTCAAATGGCTGAACAAAGAGCTGCTCTATTTCTTTTTGATAATGTTCAAAATATGGAGAACGATTATAGACACTTCTGAGTGTACGCCAATGTTGTATTTGCCAACGTGTTTTATTGCAAATCAAAACATCCTTCATAGGTTTGCGTTGTTCACGACCCTCGGCAAGGGGGATACTGAGCGTAACAATGCCATTGGCTCCGGCAATCATATAGCGGTTGCGAAAACTCATCTTTTCAAAATGTTCCTGCTGGTCAAACAATATAGTTAGCGAGGGGTTAATAAAATTGGCCCACCAGGAAATATTAGGGAATGGTAATACCGGGCTAACGATGAACGACATAATATTTTCTATAGATAAAACTGAATGAACTAAATTGCAAAAAATAAAAAAAATGACCCCGAAGGTTATAACACTTTGCCTATTGTGCCTATATTTTAGTAGCACTGCATATTGTATAGATGCGGTTTCGACAACGACTACATTTTACAAAAAAAACAAACAAAATGGTTACGATGCAAATGTAATGCTCAACTGGGAAGCCAATGCAAATTCGCTTCATTTTGACAAAAATACAAAAGGGGAACTAACAGCGCAGATCATTGTACTACTAAGAATTAGCAATGATACAGGTGTACTAAAGGAACAAACCATGATTTTTGAAACATCTCCTAAGAGTACATTAGAAGCATGTTTGACCCAAAAGGTAAGTAATCTGCAAGAGTATATTTTACCTAATGGCCACTATGAATTAGAATTAGTTTTAGCAGAGAAAGCTTACCCAAAAGCAGCATATCAATATAGTGGCACAGTTGAAATCAGTGAGGCCCCAAAAAATAAACCTTTTATTTCTGGCATACAATTACTGGATACGTTCTTTGCTTCTACTACACCTAGTGTTTACACAAGAAATGGTAAACTAGATTTACCATTAGCATCCAATTATTTTGATGAACACCATAGTTCTATTAAATTTTATACCGAGATCTATCAAGCTGAGACTTTCCCAAAAGAAAAGCTGCCGTTAAAACTAAATACATATATTTCATGGAAAGAATTTTCCACACCTGTACCTTCTTTCGAGCAAAAAGACAGCGTTGAAAATACTGCTTTTATGTCCGTACATCAGTCTTTCCCATTAGCTACATTGGCATCTGGCAATTATTATTTAAATGCCGTACTATCCGACAAAAATGACGCAGTCATTGACAAAAAAAGTATTTTCCTACAACGATTTAACGCCCATCCTGTTGAAGCTCCTAAAGCACAAACAAAGCCCATTACTAAAAAAGACAGCACGAATAGCAATGCTCAAATACTAGACCTTACCACTACATTCGTAGGTAAATACACCGCAGAACAGGTACATGCTATCCTTAAAATGCTAAAAGTAATATGTACACCAGATGAAGGGATAGCAATTGACGGATTTTTGAAAAAACCGGACGAATTGTACACCAAATATTTTATCTACAATTTTTTCGAAAAACGAAATAAAAATGATCCGTCAAAAGCTTGGAAAGAATATGTAGAACAAATAAGGGAAGTCAATAAAATGTTTGGGGGAAGCAACCAACGAGGCTTTGAGACCGATAGAGGAAGAGTGTACATAAAATATGGCAAACCCAGTGACCGCATACTCGTGCCCAATGAATCGGGCGCTCTTCCTTACGAAATTTGGCAATATAACTTTATAGAAAAACAAGGTGTTGGAGTAATATTTCTATTCTACAAACCAGGAAGTGCCATGGGTGACTATTCTTTATTATATTCGACTTTAATAGGAGAAAGACGGAACAGTAATTGGCGCTCACTCCTGTATTCCAATAGTATTAGTGGTGCAGGGAGCGCTAACCAAGATTCACAAGCGGAACAATATCTTCGTAATAAATAAAGTTAATAAAATGATTCGATTTTATAAGTATCAAGGTACAGGCAATGATTTCATTTTAATCGACAATAGAGTTACAAAACTAGTGCTAGCAAAGGCGGATGTTGCATTTTTATGCGACAGAAGATTTGGGATTGGCGCAGATGGCCTAATGTTGTTAGATACGCTAGAAGGTTATGACTTCAACATGACTTATTATAATTCTGACGGTGGAGAAAGTACAATGTGTGGCAATGGAGGACGTTGTATTACTGCATTTGCACAAATGCTTGGCATTATTGATCGTAAAGCCTTTTTTAAAGCAATAGATGGAGAACATCATGCACAATTTAATGCTGATGGCAATATTGCGTTGGAGATGCAACAAGTAAACGACATTCGACATTTTGATGGCTACAGCATACTCAATACTGGTTCTCCACATTATGTATTGTGGAGTAACAATGTTGCAGATATTGATGTCGTCCATAAAGGGCGGGCAATACGTAATCAGATTGAATTTCAACCCAATGGAATTAACGTTAATTTTGCTGAAGTTACAAATGGGAAATTGAAAGTCCGCACTTACGAGCGTGGTGTAGAAGATGAAACTTGGAGCTGTGGTACGGGTGTTACAGCTTCTGCTATAGCCGCCACCAAAGATACATTAGGCGACTTTAATACAGAGATCGAAACACCAGGGGGCAAACTAACTGTATCATTTACTAAAGATAAAAGTAATACAGCTAAAGCAGTAGTACTAACAGGGCCTGCAACATTTGTTTTTGAAGGAATAATCGAATTAAAAGCAGAATAAGCATAAAAGCGATTTTTCCATTACATTTGCTTATTCCGTTCAGTAAAACATCTTACTCAGGAATATTTTTTACGACCATTATGGTTGAATATCCTTTTGAATAAAAATTTACAATACAAATACTCAATTCTTTTTAATGGAATATAATAGTTCTCGAACTAGACTGTTGATGCCCGAATACGGTCGTAATGTGCAGAAAATGGTGGAATACCTGCTTACTATTGAAGACAGGGAGAAAAGATTACAACAAGCAAAGATTGTCATTGATTTGATGTGTATTCTTACGCCTCACCTCAAGACAATGGAGGATTATGAACATAAACTTTGGGATCATTTGCACCAAATGACAGGGCTACGATTGGATGTTGATGCCCCATATCCCGCACCAACGGCAGAGCAACTTGCCAAAAGACCTGATGTTATACCCTATCCTCAGTCCTATATCAAACACCGACATCTAGGCAAAAACCTTCAAAGCCTCATCAAGAAAGGCTTAACAGAACCTGATACAGAAAAAAAACAAGGATACACACAATCCGTTGGCTACTATATGAAGCTGGCATACACCAATTGGCATAAAGAGCCTGTACATGATGATATGGTCAAAAATGAATTGGCGATTATCACCGATGGAGAAATGAAGTTCGAAACCGGAGGCTATCGCATACCATTCGACACCAGACCTTCATTTAAAAAGAACAACAACAATAACCGGAATTTCAAAAATAATAACAACCGTAAACCTAATGCCGGAGGTGGTGGAGGAAACCCCAATTCGAATAATCCCAATAATAAAAATCGCAATTTTAAGAACAAGAACAAATAAACAATAAAACAGGGATCCATTTTATGAGTTCATTTGAAATACGTGGCGGTCGCCAGCTCAAAGGAAGTATTACACCACAAGGTGCGAAAAACGAAGCGCTACAAGTATTGTGCGCAGCTTTACTTACTGACGAACCGATAACATTCACCAATGTACCAGACATTTTAGATGTAAACATGCTCATAGAACTGTTGGGTGACATGAATGTAAATGTGAGCAGACCTGCCCCACACACTGTCGTATTACATGCAGCAGATGTAAATCTTGACTATTTTACAGGACAAACCTTTCAACGTAAATCAGGTAAGCTAAGGGGCGCGGTAATGCTTGCGGGACCTCTATTAGCTCGTTATAGCCATGCTATTATTCCACAACCGGGTGGAGACAAAATTGGACGTCGCAGATTAGACACACATATTCGCGGGTTCGAAAAAATGGGCGCCATTTTCAATTATGAGCCAGAAAAAAATATTTTCACATTATCATGTGAACAGCTCAATGGTTCGTATGTTCACATGGAAGAACCTTCAGTAACAGGTACCGCCAATATTGTAATGGCTGCGGTACTCGCCAATGGCACTTCTTCTATTTACAACGCCGCATGTGAACCTTATGTGCAACAATTGTGTCACATGCTCAACAGCATGGGTGCAAAAATAACAGGTATCGGCTCAAACCTTTTGACCATAGAAGGTGTGAAAAAACTGCATGGCTGCAATCACCGATTACTTGCCGACATGATAGAAGTGGGTTCTTTTATAGGACTTGCGGCTATGACACAAAGTGAACTAACAATACTTAATGCTGATGTAGCACATTTGGGTAATATCCCTGAAACGTTTCAACAACTAGGCATAGAGCTAGAAATAAGGGGTAATGATATATATATCCCTGCTCAAGAAAATTACCAAATTAAAAGATTTATTGACGGTTCTATTCTCAATGTAAATGACCATCCCTGGCCTGGCTTTACTCCGGATTTACTCAGTATTGTGCTGGTTGTAGCTACACAAGCCAAAGGGACAGTACTCATACATCAAAAAATGTTTGAGAGCCGTTTGTTTTTCGTGGACAAACTTATAGAAATGGGTGCACAGATTGTACTCTGCGACCCCCACCGAGCTGTAGTAATTGGCCTCAACAGATCCATGCAACTACGAGGCATTACAATGGTATCGCCCGACATACGCGCAGGAGTCGCCCTACTCATTGCGGCACTATCGGCCGAAGGGAAAAGCACTATTCATAATATTGAACAAATAGACCGAGGTTACGAATCGATTGACCAACGGCTTAATGCGCTAGGCGCAGATATTAGACGAATGGAGTAATAAGTTTCGAGCGTATATTCGACAAGAGAAAACTAGCTTTTTCTTGCGACAACAATCTAATGTGACGGTCTAATATCGATCACTTTCATTTGCAATCTAGTGACACCATTAAATTCATTTTCGTCGATGGTATAAACAATATCAAATTTACCTGGACTAGTATATCTGAATTTTTCAGCCATTCTAAATCCAATCCCGTCAATGATCGTTCCGCGTCCATTGTGTACTACAAATTTAATGTGCTGTTCCTTTACAATACGAGTATTACCTTGATAATCCTGTACATTACGTGTACAAAATACCGGACGCATATTATTCGGACCAAAGGGTTCAAATTGTTTGATGATATTATAGAATGCAGGCTTTATATCTTCTAGCCCAATTTCAGCATCAATCTCTATTTCGGGAGTAAGTAAGTGTGGATCAATTGTTGAAGATACCACTTGTTCAAATTTGTCCACAAAACTTTGATAATGCTCCGGCTTCATGGTAACGCCTGCCGCATAAAAATGACCGCCATAATTTTCCAGTAAATCGCGGCATTCGTAGATGGCCTCATACACATTAAACCCCATTACTGAGCGTGCCGACCCAGACACTTTACCATTGCTCATGGCCAATACAATTGTAGGTTTATAGCAATAATCAATAAGCCTGCTGGCTACTATACCCACCACACCTTTATGCCAATGTTCGCGATACAGTACAGTCGATTTTTTCGTACTCAATAATGCGTCATTTTCAAGAATGCTCAATGCCTCTTCAGTAATATTTTTATCCACTTCTTTACGATCGATATTATCTGACATTAGCTCCGCAGCAAGGGCTTTAATTTTTTCAGCATCCTTTTCTATAAACAGATCTACGGCCTTTTTGGCATCATCCATACGACCTGCAGCATTGATTTTAGGTCCAATAGCAAATACCAAGTCAGATAGCGTAATCTGTTTTGTAAGCCCTGAAATATCTTTCAATGTTTTAAGCGACAATGATGGATATTCATTAGCCATTTTAATTCCATAATATGCCAAAATACGGTTCTCGCCATCAACTGGTACAATATCCGCAGCAATACTCGTCGCTACTAAATCTAAGAATTTAGTAGTACTTTCTTCAGGCAAATTCCATTTCTGTGCCAATGCACAAATCAATTTATAGCCGATACCACACCCACTCAATTCTTTGAATGGATAGGTACAATTACTTTGTTTAGGGTTAAGTATTGCAAAAGCCGGAGGTAAAACATCATCAGGAGTATGATGATCACAGACAATAACATCAATGCCATTTTTTTGCGCATACTCAATGAGCTCTACAGATTTTATACCACAGTCGAGCGTTATCATTAGTGTATATCCATTGGCAATTGCAAAATCTACTCCTTGTTTCGACACACCATAACCTTCACGATAACGGTGTGGAATATAAAAAGAGAGTACACCATTGTAATGATCTCTTAAAAAAGAATAGACCACTGCCACTGAAGTAGTGCCATCCACATCATAGTCGCCATACACCAATATTTTTTCGTGCCACTCTACAGCTTCACTAATACGTTCAACAGCCTTTCCCATGCCATTCATGAGCAGAGGATCATGCAACAACTTCATATCAGGGCGAAAAAAACTCCTAGCCGATTCGTAATCATTAATACCACGAATAGTAAGCAACCTACATAATGCTGGATGAATATTCAGCACTTTACAGAGTTGCTCAACGGCTCGCTTATCTGCGGGCTTGAGTGCCCAACGTTTAATTATTTGTTGTAGTGCCAAAATCGAATTGTTGTACTGAAGCGTAATATTCTTTTATCCAAACACCCAATTGATTTCGGAAATTTTCTGTTGCAATCTGTTGATCAAAATTACCCTGGCTCATGACCTTAATTAGTAATTCATCCTGCGCACGAATACACTTCATTACTGTATCATAAGGCGTATGGCTAAAAGAAACCATTTCATAAATTGATACAAATTCAGTAGGATATAACTTCCCTAGCTCCTTTTCAATTTTCTTTCTTTCAAGAAAAGCAGGATCAGCAACTTTATCGCGCATCTCTACAAAATTCATCAGCGCCAATTCTCCAACCGCATCACCATTAGGTTTGCGTAATATCTCGTATTCTTTCAAAATGGCAGTCCAATCTTCGCCATACTTGTCCAACAAACTACTCAATACCGTACAGTCTTCAAATCCGGCATTCATGCCTTGTCCATAAAATGGCACTATAGCGTGGGCAGCGTCGCCAATCAATGCGCTTTTATCACTCATGTGCCACGGAAAAATACGTGTAGTAATAAGAGACGCCGTAGGATTATTTATAAAATCATCTACGAGCGTTGGCATCATTGGCACTGCATCAGGAAAGGTTTTGTTGAAAAATGCAGTAATATCATCCCGCGTTTGCAAAGAGGAAAAAGATGGTGTTCCTTCAAATGGAAAAAATAACGTGCAAGTAAAACTACCGTCAATATTAGGCAAAGCTATAAGCATATAATTGTGACGTGGCCAAATATGCAGCGCTTCCTTTTCCATCATAAAACCACCCGTAGCAGAAGCAGGAATAGTTAATTCTTTATAACCGTGCTCCAAATAATTTTGAGCAGCATTTACTCGATCACCAAACACATAGCTACTGCGCAATGCAGAGAATGCACCATCAGCACCAAAGAGTAAATCAGCTTGCACTTTCAGTTCTTTTTCCTGATGTATAAATGTGAGTTCATTGGTATGTAAATTAACCCCAGAACAGCGATGATCGAAAAATATTTCAACACCTGCTTCTTCTGCTACAGTCATTAATTTTTTATTGAGCTCACCACGACTAACAGAATATATTGCTTCATTGTTTTTACCATATTGTTGATATGCAGAACTTCCATCAGGCATGTGTAGGCTACGACCATACATAGGTATTGCAATGGGCTCAATATCACTTTTAATACCCGCCATTTCCAAGGCATTCCATGCTCGTACACTCACGGCCAAATTAATGGAACGACCTGCAGCAATAGCTTCCTTCCTCATATCGGGGCGACGCTCATACAAACGAACTGCATAACCACGTTTACGCATAATAACCGCAAGCAAAGAACCTACTAACCCGGCTCCCAATATGGTAATCTGTCTTGACATAATTCTATTTTCTTTAGCCAACAAATGTAAAAAATAAGGACGAGCTTTTATAATGCAAACTCGTTGAAACGATTTAAAGCTAATTGCCTTAGTAGATTAATGAAGACGTAGCCGTTTAATGTTGACAGGACATGAAACACTAAGCATTATTCAATATCAATATCATATTTACTCAAAAGTCCTACAACGCCTGACAATGCAAACTTAGCTTTTTTGGTTCGATTGCATTCCGGATCTATTGAATAATTGAATGAGGTCCGAAAATCTGCTTTTTCTAATATGGTATTATCAAAAATAGCGAATGTCAAATCACATTGATCAAATATGGATTGGGATAGGTCTGCATTAGTAAAATCAACCTCTTGAAGACTACAGTTTTTAAAATCATTTTTTTTGAGCTTACGATTATAAAACGAAGCCAAATTAATAATGCAATTTTCAAAATGAACCTTAAATAGAAATTCATTGCAATGCTCGAAATGAAGCCCTAACAGTTTGCAATCTTTAAAAACGGCTTCCTGAAATGCCGTATTATTTAATTGAGCCATGCTCAGATTGCAAGCAAAGAATGAACAAGCCACAAAACTAAGATGAGATAAATCAGAATTGGAAAAGTTACAATTGATAAATGAACACCGTTCGTAGTCTCCTTTGAGTAATGGTGTTTCATTAAAGTTTACTTGCTCATAGTTCTTCCTAACAATATAGGCTAATTCCATTTAAATAAATTGTATTGGCGCATTAAAAACTACATATTAATATAGTTCATGAGCAATTTATAACGATCGACAATATCATTTTCCATTTGCTTATCGCCATAAAAATTTAGCACGGTGTACTCGTGTCTTTCCAATGATTGAATGACGGCAGAAATATCACTACGGTTAGTTTTAATCGTTACCTCAAGCTTGGCTGTTTCGATATTGGTTTTCATCATCGCATTAATAATAACGACTTGTTCATTTTCGCAAATACGTGCAATTTCAGAAAGGCTGTAATTACGAGGATCCAACTCCAATACAATAATTCCGCCACTAATCTCAATACTCATGTTATCAACAAGATATTGAACAAGGGCTTCTTTGGTTATTACACCTGCATAATCGAATGCCTGATACACTATGGGGATTAGACTCAAATCATGTAAGTAAATAATCCTTAGCGCTTCAAATGGATGTGCATGTATGGATACCGCAGGTTTGAATTGTTCAAAATTTCCTGAGCTCAGTAATGGGTGCGCCTGTGGTTCGTGTTTTAAATCCTGGATTTGAATTAAACCCAAATATTGCCCATTTTCCACTAAGGGAATGTGCTGAACATGGTGCTTTTTTATCAGTGATCGAGCAACATCAAAAGTATCGCTAGGTGCTACAGTGGGCATCCCGGGTAACAAAAGTTCGGTCAATAACATGGTGTAAATATTTTGAGCCTGTATTTATAGTAGTATTCTCATAAGGTTAATAGTACAAAAAACGGGCAAGTACAATATTTTATTGTAAGTATTTACGAAATTCCGGACATATCAGTTGCCCAAATTATATTTTATGTCTGCTCAAAAATTCGCCAAGAATCTGATTAAACTCCTGTGGCACTTCCATCATTGGTGCATGACCACATTTATCTATCCAATGCAACTCTGAATTAGTCAGCAATTTCTTAAACTCTTCGGCAACAATTGGAGGTGTAATAATATCATTCTTACCCCAAATCAAACAAGTCGGCATTTTTATATCCATCAATTCATCACCAAGATTGTGCCGAATAGCAGATTTGGCCAAAGAAATAATCTTAAGCGCTTTTATACGGTTGTTGACAATGCTATACACTTCGTCCACAAGCTCTGTAGTTGCAACATGAGGATCATAGAACGTAAGTTCCGTTTTCTTTTTAATAAAATCATAATCACCTCTTTTAGGGTAAGTTTCACCCATACCATTCTCAAATAGACCAGAGCTTCCGGTAAGTGTAAGTGAATGAACCTTATCCTGATGCTTAAGTGTATAAACTAACGCAATATGTCCGCCTAATGAATTCCCCAGAAGATGAAATTTAGTTAGCTCATGAGCTTCAATAAACTTAGATACATGGCGTTGCAAGCCAGATACAGAAGTTTCAAGTAATGACAAATCGTATAACGGTAACATGGGTATAATTACCCTGTGTGTTTGTTTAAAATAATCGAATAAGTCTTTGAAATTACTCAAAGCCCCAAAAAGTCCATGTAATAAAACCAACGGTTCACCTTGCCCCTCTTCTACATATTTGAATTTGCCTAAACTCTTTATTTCGTATTCCATTATTTACTATTTGCGCTAAAGTACTATTGTTTGTATTAAATCGTCCCGTTTTATTCAACAGATGGGGCTAAATTAAAGATTTTATCGCACAATTTTAAGTTTGGCATAATTGAGCATGATTTTCTTTGCACCATGCCCAGCACCGAAATCAATATTGGCTATAAGGTTATGATTGCCGCCTTCCAATGAAAGTATCATTCCATAACCAAATTTTTGATGCTCCACCTTCATCCCAACTTCCATGTTCGCAGGATCATCCGGCGTAAAATCTGCAGATGGCACATAACTTTTTTGAGCCGTATTTTGTTGTAATTTATCTGCCAGTTTTTTAAGTGACGGCAATTTATCCAAAGAAGCGTCATTCGTTACAACTTTAGGCTTGAAGCCTTGTTGCGAACGTTGTCCGGCCGTACCAGTATATACGTTTTCAATATATTGTTCCGGAATTTCATCTACAAAACGACTCGGTTCATTCTGTACCAAACTACCAAAGCGGTAACGGCTATTGGCATAAGTGATCCATAGACGCTCTTTAGCACGTGTAACGGCTACATAAAACAAACGTCGTTCCTCTTCAAGTCCTTCACGGTCGTATAGACTCATCGTACTGGGAAATAAATTTTCTTCCAAACCCACACTAAAAACACAAGGAAATTCAAGTCCCTTTGCAGCATGGATCGTCATCAATTTTACCACATCTTGATCGTCGTCATCGTCCTTTCCTGTATCCGTAAGCAAGGTTATTTGTTGCAAATAACTACCCAAACTTTTATCGGTCAATTCACCTTCTTCATCTGGTGTTTCTGTATATTCTTTTATTGAGTTCAATAGCTCCTGAATATTTTCATAACGCGCTAACCCTTCAACAGATTTGTCGTTATACAGCTCTTTTACAAGGCCAGTATGCTTACCCACTGCAAATGCAACATCATAAGCATTTTGTTTTTCGAGCATTGTTTGAAAGCTTTTGATCATCAACACAAAACCTTCCACAGCTGCTCCTGAGGCACCTTTCAATCCCGCTCCGGCAGGATTTTGCATAACATCCCACAACGCAACGTTATTATCGTTGGCAATAACAACCATACGGTCAAGACTTGTCTTACCAATACCACGGACCGGGTAATTGATAACACGTTTGATATTTTCTTCATCTCGAGTATTGACCAACAAACGTAAATAAGCCAACAGATCTTTTACTTCTTTACGTTGATAAAACGAAAGGCCTCCATATATTCGGTAAGGAATATTGCTTCTACGAAGACTTTCCTCGAATGAACGGCTCTGTGCATTTGTACGATAGAGTATAGCAAAATCTTTATTGTGATAATGATTACGCAATCTCATCTCATTAATAGCATCTGCTACATAACGACCCTCGTCGTTATCAGTCATAGTACGAGTAACCTTTATTTTTTCACCTTCAATATTACTCGTCCAAAGTGATTTTTCAATCTGATTTTTGTTGTTCGAAATAATTTTATTAGCAACATTAAGTATCGATTGAGTACTGCGGTAATTCTGCTCCAGTTTTACCACTTTTACATTTTCATAATCGTCCTGAAATTGTAGTATATTTTTTACCGTTGCTCCCCTGAAAGAATAGATACTTTGAGCATCATCACCCACCACACAAATATTTTCGTGTACAGCCCCCATCATTTTAATAATCTGATACTGAGCGGTATTGGTATCCTGGTACTCATCAATAAGCACATACTGAAATTTATGCTGGTACTTAGACAACACTTCAGGAAAACGAATGAGCAATTCATACATTTTGAACAATAAATCATCAAAATCCATTGCACCATTTTTAAAGCAACGATTGGCATAACGTACATAAATATCGGCCATCATAGGTCGGTTACTGCGCGCATCTTCCTGTTGAATAAAATTATCTTGCTTATACTGTGCTGGGCCAATCAAACCATTTTTAGCCGCAGAAATTCTATTGTAAACATAAGCAGGTTTATATGCTTTATCATCCAGATTTAGTTCGTTTACAATTTCTTTAATAATACCCTTAGCATCATCCGTATCATAAATCGTAAAATTGCTTGGATAACCCAATTTTTCAGCTTCTACACGTAATATTTTTGCAAAGACAGAGTGAAATGTGCCAATAAATAAATTGCGAGCCTCGGAGTTTCCTAATATTTTCTGAATCCGTTCTTTCATTTCCGCTGCCGCCTTATTGGTAAAGGTGAGCGCTAATATTCTAAAAGAATCAACACCACTATTGAGTAAATGCGCGATACGTGTTGTCAATACCTTTGTTTTGCCGCTTCCCGCTCCTGCCACTATCATTAATGGACCATCAATATGTGTTGCCGCTTCGAGTTGAGGTTCGTTAAGTCCGTTTAAATATGCTTGCATGCTGCGAAATTACAGCGCATATTCCAAACAGAATAGAATATGTTGTTTACAGAAGTCCAAAACACATTTGGTATAGTCTTTATAAAATTAACAGGGGAAAAGATTATTTCCCATTATTTCAACTATCTTCGGGCAGTTGTCGTATATAACTGCAACGATTCATCTCTTTTTCCTTTCTACTACTCCATCTATTTAGCACATTAATGCTTGTAGTCTGAGCTGCGATTGATTTGATTTTTATCATTCATCGAATTTTGTTTATGGCTATTATAATTTTTTTGGTGTGCCATTGGTATTTGGCATTGTTTACCCAAACCTTTTTCCTCCACCGTTATGCAGCACATGCCAGTTTTACCATGTCTAAATTTTGGGAACGCTTTTTTTACGTTTTCTCATACATCATTCAAGGTTCCGCATTTATTAGTCCTCGTGCTTACGCAATTACTCATCGTATGCACCACGCCTATACCGACACAGACCTCGACCCCCATTCCCCGCATCATCAAAATACGGTGATGAAAATGATGTGGCGAACAAGAAATTTTGTTTTAGGAATTCTGAAAAACACGATGGATATTGATCCGCGCTTTTCCAAAAATGTACCTGATTGGCCCTGGTTTGACAAAATGGCCAATAGCCAAATTTCCCGAATCGGATGGGTATTGATCTATATTTCGATCTACGTGAAACTGGCTCCTAACGGATGGTATTTTTTATTCTTGCCTATTACGATAGCAATGGGACCAATACAAGGTGCTATTATCAACTGGTGCGCGCACAAATATGGTTATCGCAATTTTGAACAAAGCAATAAATCGACGAATTTGATGCGCTTTGATTTTTTATTTTTAGGCGAGGCCTATCATCACAATCACCACAAATATCCTGCTGCCCTCAATTTAGCCATGCGCCCTTATGAATTTGACCCGGTTTACCATGTCATCAGATTCTTCAACAAAGTAGGTATAGTTCAAATTAATAAAAACAAAGCTGTAAGCATTAAAAATGAAGTAAAGCTAGAGGCTAGCACATTAGACTTGCGCTAACAATTCCTCCATATCAATACCATTGTGGCTTTCTTCATACGTACAGTTACCATCTTTAATCAGTAGGATCTGAGGTGACTCATGATGCACATGAAATACTTCAGCCACCTGATTCGATAACGAACGATACCTTATTAGGTCAAGATAATAAAATAACATCCCTTGAGGTTCTGCCGACCGGTCTAACCTTCCCTTTGCCATTGTACTAATACTGCAACGCGTACTGTGTTTAAAAATAACAACAGGATGTTGCCTGCTGTCTGCAATTATCTGTTCCAACTGCTCTTCACGCTCTAGTGCTATCCAATTCATACGCCAAACCTACAACAATATTTTACCCACATTTAACTTAAATAACGAAAATCCTATAATTATTTTTCTATACTTTAGCATAGAATTTAAAGCATCCAATAGCTGAATCTCCTGAAACGTATCCTTGAAATAATATTTTTCTTTTTAAAAAAGTTTGGAACAATATTTGGTAGTAAAGACTTGAAGTAAAAAAGTTCTTGTTCAAAAAGTAAAAATTCAACAATTCATCTATTTTTCACGCAACAAAACAAACAAACTATGTTCGATCAACTTATCCAAATGCTCCAACAAAATGGTCAGGAGTCTGTAATTAACAACGCAGCAGTTCCCAATGAGCACAACAATGGCGTATTGCAGGAAGCAAGCGGCTCCATTATGAATGTAATAAAAAACATGGTAGCCAATGGCCAAGGTGACCAGATTGCTGCTGCTGCTGCCGACCCTAATCATCCTGTTGTGCAACAAATGCAAAGTGGTTTTGTAGAAAACATTATGCAAAAGTTTGGCATCAACGGAGCTGCCGCTCAAAGCATTGCGGCTTCTTTAATACCATCAGTTCTATCTTCTCTAACAAGTGGAAATAATGGAGCTTCCGGTAGTGCAGGAGGTTTTAACTTAGACACAATAACCGGCGCATTGGGTAAAATGGGCTTGGACAAAGACGGCGATGGTAAATTCGGGCTTGGCGATATCACCAAAATGTTTGGCGCTTAACAACAACTTTAATCCCAACTTAATTTTCTTTACCTTAAAAAATAAACTAAAATGAAATTTACAAAAGTATTCGCCATTGTACCCATTATGGCCATGTCATTGATGATGTCTTGTGGACCTAAAGACGCAGACATTCAGACCAAAGCAACGGAAATGCTAAAAACTGTCCCTGGTGTTAGCGCTGAAGTAAAGGAAGGCGTATTGACACTTAGTGGTAATGTACAGGACGATGCAGCTAAAATGGCTGCCGAAACCGCCGTAAAAGCAGAAAAAGGTGTAAAAAGTGTTGTAAATAATATTACAGTTACCCCTCCTGTTGTTGCACCAGTTGCAGCACCTATCACTATTTCTCCGGATGAGGCACTTACCAAATCAGTAACAGACGCAACTAAAGATTTTCCAGGTGTAACTGCAATCGTAAAAGACGGTGTCATTTCATTAAAAGGTACATTAAGCGCTGACAAATGGAAAAAATTAAAAATGGCGCTTGATGCATTAAGCCCTAAAAAAGTTGATGCCGCAGGAATGAGTATAACAAAATAAAAATTCAACAGTAAAATATACAATCAATGTTACAAGAAAAATATAAAGAATTAATCGACACTGCACAGTCTTCAGGTGTTGCACAATTGCAAGTACAGGAAATAGAAAATGTACTTCATATTGAAGGCGAAGCGCCATCAGGAGCAGTTAAAGACCAACTTTGGGATATTTACAATAAAATTGATCCTAATTATTTGACTGGTGATTTAGTGCTTAATGTCAATGTAGCTACAGCAGTAGAAGGATCAAAAGTAAAAGTCGTTACGGACTCCTCCAACCTCAATATCCGTAAAGGTCCGGGAACAGATCAACCGATAGTTGGTAAAGCCGCCCATGACGAAATCATTACACTGGTAAACAAATCTAATGATCAATGGTGGCTGGTGCGTACTAATGATGGAGAAGAAGGTTATTCTTATGCCCAATATTTACAGCCAGTAGAATAAATTTTTTATTCGATTTTTTAAATATCCGCAATGAAATATCAATTCATTGCGGATATTTTTTGTATCATTTTGTAGCCAATATGACTGTAACTTTGTTAATCAAAATTTGTACAAATTGCCAGATATTATCAATTTATTATCCGATCGAATAGCCAATCAAATAGCAGCAGGTGAAGTTATCCAGCGACCGGCTTCGGCAGTGAAAGAATTGTTGGAAAATGCAATTGATGCCGGTGCATCAGAAATACAACTGGTAATAAAAGATGCAGGCAAGGAACTCATACAGGTAATAGATAATGGGAAAGGCATGTCACCAACAGATGCCCGCATGAGCTTTGAACGACATGCAACTTCTAAAATTCAAAAAATAGAAGATCTGTTCAGCATTCGCACCATGGGCTTTAGAGGAGAAGCTTTGGCATCTATGGCAGCTGTTGCTCAAATGGAATTGAAGACCCGACAAGCTCATGATGAAGTCGGTTCACATATTATCATTGAAGGTTCTGAAGTAATATCACAAGAACCTTATGCTACTGCTATAGGCACTAATATTATGCTGAAAAATCTGTTTTTCAATGTCCCTGCACGTCGCAATTTTTTAAAAAGCAATACAACTGAGCTACGCAATATTCTCGATGAATTTACCAGAATAGCGTTGGCCTACCCCGCTATCACTTTCAAATATTTCAGCAACGGTGTAGCTCAATACAACTTACCCACAGGCAGTTTAAAGTCAAGAATTGTTGGTCTATTTGGTAGCTCTTATGAAAAAAAACTGGTACCTGTTTCTGAACAAACGGACTTTCTAAATATTCATGGGTTTATTGGCAAACCGGATGCGGCCACCAAAACTCGGGGACTGCAATATTTCTTTTTGAATAATCGATTTATAAAAAATAATTACCTCAACCATGCACTGGTTCAGGCTTACCAGGGTTTGATAGAAAAAGACAATTTCCCTTTCTATGTGCTATTTCTGGAAATAGATCCTGCACGGGTAGATGTTAATGTGCACCCCACTAAACAAGAAGTAAAGTTTGATGACGACAAACTCATGTATGCTTACCTCAATGCCGCAGTAAAGCACTCATTGGCAAGAAATAATATGGCACCGTCCATTGATTTCTCGCTGAGTTCAGACATTCAGCAATTGCCATCAGTTCAATTGCCGGCATCTCAACGCGATATTGCATCTGCACAAAGTGGTTATTTATCCAACAGCTTCAGCGGGAAAAACCAAGCTCATTTTATAGATAAAAAAGACGGGCTTAGCCGATGGAAAGATATATACCAAATAGCGGCTAGCATTCCTGACCATCCTATAAATCAACAAACGACACAATCCACCATACCATCCGTAATTTCTACACAAGAGCATGCTCCATTATCCGTTAGCAAGCAGAATGTATTGCTCGTACAGGGCAATATGTTGGTAACTACAGTAAAATCAGGATTAATGTACATCAACATTCGCAGAGCACAGGAACGCATCTGGTATGAGCGGCTTATGAGCCAATGGGAAGATGGCAATACCCCTTCGCAACGGGTATTATTTCCACTCACTTACGAAGTGGCACCACAAGACGAAGGTCTGTTATTAGAACTATTGCCGGATTTGTCACGAATTGGTTTTGACATTACTCATTTTGGCAAAAACACCTTTGTCGTACAAGGTATTCCTTCGGGCATGAGCAGTGGTGAAGAACAAAATATTTTAAATGAATTGCTCGAACAATTAAAGCACGAATCCAATAATGCTACTGCCTTACCCGCACAACAAATGCTGGTAAAAGTAGCACAAAGGCTTGCCCAATATATCGATAATATGCTACAGCCGGAAAGGCAACAAGCATTGATAGATGAGCTTTTTGCCTGTATGCAGCCGGAATATACCGCCGGAGGAAAAAAAGTTTTTGGGGTAATGCGCAAAGAAGAATTAGATGAGCTATTGGGCTAAACAATTTATCATTAATCACTTTTAATAGGCATGTTGATTCTTTCAATTTTTAAGCAGCCACACCAACTCTATAAGCGACACATTACACCTAATTTCAATTGCAATGGATAATAGTTAATAGTGGCTGTTTTGGCTTGCCCATTTACAACATAGGTTACGACAACATCATCTGAAAACATTGCTAACAAAGGTTGTTTCACTATTGCATAAAAACTAAACCTACTTCTGTCTGAAAAAGGAAAATAATGAAATCCAATGTTAACCGCAGGGATTAAGCGACGCTGGTATGCCCGTATATCTTTCCAATTACTATCCAAGTCCATATATAGAGTTTGGACGCTCGACCCAGAAGAAGAGGTACTCCCTGTACTACTTTCTAATAAAGGTTCCATACAATAATCTACAGAAATCCCTCCCAGCACAAAGAAAGATGGATATTTTGTCGGGAATAAAATAAAACCACTTAATGAAAGATTAAGCTGTTCAATTGTAAAGGATGAACCTGGAGCAATGCGATATTTTATTGGATTCATACTGAAACCAAGCTTACCAAGAAAGTCAAGTGCGTGTTCTTCTGTCCCCTTTACAAATGTATAAAAAGAAATTTCTTTAGCCGCAGTAAAACTGTAATGCAACGAATTGATAGAGAATAATTGCGCACTCGTACCGATATTCGCATCTATCCCAAAGCTTATAAAACGATTATTCTGAGCATTACTGATACAGTAAAAATGCAGTACAATCAATATCAAACACAATTTTTTACCCATAAAAACTACCTCAGCAAAATCTATTAACGAATAAATCTGATATAATAGTATGTTCAAAAAAATGATGACATTTGCGCTTCATTGCATTTCATTTTATGACTTACCCGAAAATTGATATTCACACCCATATTATGCCAGAGCATATACCCAATTATTTTCAAAAATTTGGGTACGGCGAATTCATACATCTAGAGCACCACAAACCTTGCTGTGCAAGGATGATAAAAGGGGATAAAGTATTTCGGGAAGTAGAACAAAATTGTTGGGACCCGCATGTGCGCATGAAAGAAATGGATATGACTGAAGTCGGTGTTCAGGTGCTGTCCACAATACCAGTATTATTTAATTATTGGGCTAAGCCGGAACATGGTATAGAAACTGCCGCATTTTTTAACGACCATATTGCACAGTCTTGTTCATTACATCCAGATCGCTTTATTGGTATAGGTACAGTTCCCTTGCAGGACATTGATTTGTCGATAAAAGAAATGGAACGTTGTGTAAAAGTATTAAAAATGCCAGGCCTGGAAATTGGTTCCAACATCAATGGCAAAAATTTAAGTGATACTTATTTCGATCCTTTTTGGCAAGCAGCAGAAGAGTTAGGTTGTTGCATTTTTGTGCACCCTTGGGAAATGATGGGGGAAAATGACATGACCAAATACTGGCTCCCCTGGCTGGTAGGTATGCCGGCAGAAACTGCGCGTGCAATAGCTTCTATGATATTTGGTGGTGTATTGACCCGTTATCCGAAATTGCGTGTGGCATTTGCTCATGGTGGCGGTAGTTTCCCATTCACCATTGGCAGAATAGAGCACGGTTTTAATGTGCGTCCCGACCTTTGCGCCATAGACAATCCAATAAATCCTCGTGAATACTTAGGCAAATTTTGGATAGATGCCTTGGTTCATGATCCTAAAGCGCTGGATTTTGTAATAGATGTAATCGGTCAAGACAAGGTATGTATGGGTAGCGACTACCCCTTCCCTTTGGGCGAACACCATCCCGGGAAGCTCATTGAGGAGATGTCTTATGCGAAGGAGTTAAAAAACAAATTACTATACGAAAATGCAATGGCTTGGCTAGGGAAATAATTAAAGACACAGCACCTGATTTATTTTTTATCAAAATCGATTTGGTGCTCCCAACCAGCTTTCATCATTATAGTTGTGCTGTAAGGAATAACAGTTTCCGGATGTTTGTGCTTTTTTAAATCACCCGTATTCCACTTACCATCTTGGTTAATATCATGTATGATATTGATTTTATAAAGTCCTGCGTCTAAATGTTTCAAGAGAACTATAGTATCTGATATCGGCAATAAATAAACGCTGTCGCCATCGCCATGTATTACATTCAATAGATATTGCTTACCCACATATCGTACAGGCAAATGAATTTCCATTTTGCCATAATCCTCATCTTGCTTCGTTCGGAAAATATATTTAGAGGGTAATGCGTCTGCACCGGCACTATCTTTAGCAAAACCTTTAAGTAAACGTAAAGTGTAGCTTGTATTCTCTTTCCAACTGACCTGTATAGACATCTTTTTCATCGATGTATCAAGGCTTGCATTAAACTTGCTTTCTATTTCTATATCAGCACTGTCCGCATGGAGGGATATTCTTTGCGCATTAAGTTCCTTTACTTTCCTAGAAAAAAATACAGTTAGAGGGTTGACAATACCTACACTTCTTCTTTTGCGGTCACTGGTATCTATTTGAGCCTGATAGTTAAAATATTTATTATCCAGTTGCGGTGTATTATTAGCAGGCTCACCAAATTTTGCACGGCGGTTCGCCATTCCTGCCTGAGCAGAAGAATCTACTTTCTTTATATTGCCCGAGTCAGCCAATTCTTTAAAAATATCCAATCGAATAGCAGTATCAATTGAAGGGCGCACCGGAAAATCATAGTAGGCAATGAACTCATCATCTCCATCAAATTGAAGATTATCATTTTTTTCCTTTAGAGCAAATATTTTAAAGGCTCTATTGGGTAAACCCTGAAAAAGAAAATGACCCGATCTGTCCGATGTCGTTACATAAGCAGGTTTTTGCTTGACAACAATGTCATCCGACAATGAGGCATCATAAAGCAAAACACGTGTAACTGCACTACTATCCAGCAAGCCCGATTGGGCATCATAAATCACCCCCTTAAGTTGTAACGAATCAAACCATGTACCAGTACTAAATGTGTAAGGGTGGCTTATATAAACATTACCTTCATGAAGATCTTTTATAGCATTTCCGAAACTGATTCTATAAGTCGTATTTTCTTGCAGCAATGAGTCTGCAATTTTAATGACTACTTTTTTATTAACTCCAGTCATAGTTGGCGCAATTGTCAATGCGGGAGAAATATGCAATTCTTTAGAAACATCCGATACGGTAACAAATTCGTCGAAGTGCATTTCAATACGACTGACTCTGGTATTGAGCAGTGAATCAGCAGGACTTATTTCACGCAATTTGGGTGCATTAACATCTTTTTTTCCACCACTCGGAGGTACGATATTGGCACAACCAACGGCAAGACTTAGCACGAATAAGAATAACAACGAACGTAACAACGAAAATGACATTTGCCCGCAAAAATACTATTTGTTTTATGGAACCATTGCATAAAGTTGTGTAGGTTTGTAAAAATAAAACCACTCAAAAAAAATGTCTCTTACTATTATGTTCTTTTTAAAATATTTGTTTTTTGCGACACCGTCGGCAACGAGCGAAAACATCCCTAAGACAATTTATGAATTTAAAGTCCCTGCACTAACGGAAGGAGAAACTATTGATTTTGCAAAGTTTAAGGGAAAGAAAATTTTGATTGTCAACACGGCTTCTAAAT
Organism: Bacteroidetes bacterium UBA1312; assembly: GCA_002307135.1. Lineage (GTDB taxonomy): Bacteria > Bacteroidota > Bacteroidia > Chitinophagales > Chitinophagaceae > Rurimicrobium. The sequence goes on along the minus strand of DBTQ01000032.1, from coordinate 64,781 downwards.
GTGGTTATACACCCCAATACGAAGCCCTAGAAAAGATATATGAATCACATAAAGACAAGCTTGTAATCATAGGATTTCCTGCAAATAATTTCTTATTTCAGGAACCTGGAGACAGCAAAGAGATTGCTACATTTTGCCAAAAAAATTATGGTGTAACATTTCCTATGGCAGCCAAAATATCTGTGAAAGGTAAAAAAATGGCAGCGATATACCAATGGTTGACCGAAAAGAAATACAACGGATTTATGGATTCGGATGTAAAATGGAACTTTCAAAAATATTTGATCGATGAGAAAGGGAATCTAATTGCTGTATTTCCTCCTGCAACAAAGCCTGACAGTGAAGAAATTTTAACCGCCATTAAATAATCATTCAAGTTATTTATTATTAAAAATGCCGCGAAACATATTGTTTCGCGGCATTTTTAATAAGGGCAAAATAGTAGTATAAATTACAGTTGATCTAGACTTTTTTTGATAATTGTAATGCACTCATCGATTTGCGAACGCGTAATAGTAAGTGGTGGCGCAAAACGAATTTTATCGCCATGGGTAGGTTTGGCAAGCAATCCATTTTCCATCATTTTCAGACATAGATCCATTGCTGCATCTTGACCTAAAGATGGGTGGCCAATTATTATAGCAGTAAATAACCCTTTACCCCGCACTAGTTGAATGTAAGGACTACCAATCGCTATTAATTGAGACCTAAGATAGTCACCTTGAACTGTAGCGTTTTCGCACATATTTTCTTCTTTCAGTACTTTAAGCGCTTCTATTGCAACAGCACAAGCAAGAGGGTTACCGCCATAAGTACTCCCGTGCTGCCCCGGCTTAATGAGCATCATGATCTCATTGTCTGCCAATACCGCAGATACAGGTAAAGTCCCACCAGACAAAGCTTTCCCCAATATTACAATATCGGCTCGAACTTCTTCATGGTCACATGCAAGCAATTTACCCGTTCGACCTAAACCTGTTTGAATTTCGTCTGCAATGAACAATACATTCGCAGCCTTACAAAGAGCCGCCGCTTTATTCAAATAACCTTCGTCAGGAACAACAACACCAGCTTCTCCTTGTATTGGTTCAATAAGAAAGCCGGCTACATTTGGGTCTTTTAATGCGTCTTGCAATGCATTAATATTATTGAACGGCACAATTTCATAACCAGGCATAAACGGGCCATAATTAATTTGAGCTGATGGATCATTACTAAACGAAATAACATTAAGTGTACGTCCATGAAAATTATTTTCACAAACCAAAATTTTTGCAGCTCCCGACGGAATACCTTTCACCTCATAGCCCCAACGCCGAGCCAGTTTCAAAGCCGTCTCAACAGCTTCAACACCAGTATTCATAGGTAGAACTTTGTCGTATCCAAAATATGCTGTAATGTATTGTGCGTATTCCCCCATCAAATTATTGTGAAATGCGCGCGAAGTAAGCGTCAGTTTTTGAGCTTGATCTATTAATACCTTGATAATGCGAGGATGGCAATGTCCCTGATTGACAGCCGAATACCCCGAAAGGAAATCATAATACCGTTTGCCATCTACATCCCACAAATACACACCTGCACCTTTATCTAAAACTACCGGTAGCGGATGATAATTATGAGCTCCAAATTCTTCTTCCTGCGTTAAATATTGTTGTGTTTTTTCTGAAATGTTCATAGTTGTTAACATTTGGCAAAACTACATTTTTTATTTGGAGCCAACTTCATCAAATGCCCTTATATAATACTAAAAAAACACGGGTAGCCAATTAAAAATTGACTACCCATGCTATAAATTGAATCGTTTATTTTATATAATCGACTAATAGATTGAGCTCCTCATCTGTCAAATCAGGGAACGATGGCATAACTGAACTATGCCATTTTTGATATAAGGTAGATGCATAAGCGTCACCTCCGCCAATCACTTGTTGAGAATTTCTGATAAAAGATTTCAGTTTCACGTTATCATTACCCCAACGGGAAGTAGCACCAGCCAAAGCCGGACCTATCTTGTCTCTTTGCAAATCGTGGCACAAAGCACATTTAGCAGTAAATATGGCCGAAGCAGTCACATTTGCACTACTTGATTGATTTGGTGCTTCCGTCTTTATTGTATTATTATTGTTCCCGCAAGCCAGCAAAAAAAGCGGCAAACCAAACATTAATATGCAATACTTTCTTTTCATATCGACTATTTAAACATTATTTACTCAACGAAGATACACTACGGAATAAGCGGCTCCAACGAAGATGTATCAAACTTGCCTCATAACTCAACCAAACAAAAGATGCCTTACCCACAACATGGTCTTCAGGCACAAAGCCCCAAAAGCGGGAATCCGCAGAGTCATGGCGATTATCCCCCATCATCCAATAATAGTCCATTTTGAATGTATAGCTTGCTGTTTCTTTACCGTTGATTATAAACTTACCTCCCTTTTCTTCAAAAGTATTAGCCTCGTAAATTGCAATAATCCTTCTGTACATCGCTATATTTTGCGGAGTAAGTGTTACCGTTACGCCTTTCTTTGGCACCACTAAAGGGCCATAATTATCTCTATTCCATTGAAAGTTCGCTGGATCCTGAGGGAATGCCATATCCGCTGTAGAATTTCTAGGCAATTCTTCTAATCTGAATGAAACTATACCAGGCATTTTTTTTACCATATCCAACTTATCGTTAGGAATACTTAACCTGTATTTATTCCCACTTGCATCAAGAATTTGAATGCCATTATCTTCCAAAAAGTCAGATGTTAATCCAGCATTTGTTTCAACAATATAATGCATCTTAGAATGAGGGAATACTTGTCCCGGTTTATCATTGACATAAACAATGCCATCAATTACTTGAATCTTATCACCTGAAATACCAATACAGCGTTTGATATAGTTTTCTTTTTTATCAACAGGGCGAGTAATAATAGTATATTTTGTATTGACCACTTCACGTCCACCTTCCTGACGACAAATATCATAGTAATCAAATTCTGCCTTTTCAGCAACTACTGTATCTCCATTTGGAAAATTGAAAACGACCACATCATTGCGCTCCACATTGCCAAAACCCGGCAAACGATGATACTTCCAATGTACAGCTTCAGAATATGATTTGCCACCCATAAAAGTGTTATGTACTAATGGAATCGCAAGCGGAGTATTAGGAATACGTGGACCATAAGCCAGTTTACTAACAAACAAAAAGTCGTTTACCAGCATACTTCCCTCCATAGATGGTGTAGGTATCGTATATGCTTCGATAAAAAATGTACGAATGATTGTTGCAGCTACAATTGCAAATAGACCGGCATCGAGCCATTCACGCCAAACCGGCTTTTTCTTTTTATTCGGATTCTCCTTTTTCTTTTTCCAAAATGCAAATCGCATAGTACAATAAGTATTGAATGAATTTCAAAAGTAACAAAGAAATGCACCAAATAATACAAAATTGAGATACCGTCGGCGAATAGTCGGTAAACCATTGTAACAAGCACTGTAAAATGATATAAGTAAGTCATCAAATTAACCTTATGCCCTTGAGCTCATTGGCAATAATGAATTCTGCAATTCTTGTTTTTGTAATTAAACTTTGACATAATTCTATAGTCTCTTGCTTGTCTAAATTTCACTTTTACTTACCGACAATAAATAATATAGCATTGTTGCGATTTTCAAAAATACAAATCAAATAAATTATTTTTATTTAAACTAATAAAAAATATAATTTTAAATATGACTAATGTTATTTTAACAAATATTAACAGGATTTGAAAGACAATTTTATTAGTTTTGTAAGATTAACATTTAATCTCGAATCATTTTTCAAAAACAATTTAATGAAATAAAAAATTAAATAATTTTATTATAAATACCATTGAAACTCTATTGAAACCGATACGAAAATTGCTCCACAACCCTCCATTTTGGACATTATTAGCATTTATAATGCTGACAATGAATTTGTTACCCAATGACTTTATACATCCGTTCGACTCAAATGCCGACATAAATACAAAAAAACAAAATAAAAATAGTAGCAAAAATGATTTTCAGGCACCCGATTTTTTTGACAAAAAACTAGCCCAAAACATCCATAATATCGACAATCTTGTTACATACACTCGTCAACACATTCCACACCCCGAAGACAAAAGAGCTCTTCTTGAAGAAGTGACGAATATAGTAAGAAGTCGCTTTATTCATGCTTATTCTATTTATGGAATGCGCGAAAACTGGATAGCCGTATTAGCTGGTAAATTTATTTGGAGGGACCTCTCCGCGAAAGTAATACCAGACGACATATTAAAAGACGATGTCGCTTCTTGCAGTCAGATCAGTATTGTAATTATGGCCGCCTGCTCCCGATTAGGCATTACAACCCGAAAAGTTGGTCTTGTTGGGCATTACACCCTCGAAGCTAATATTAATAATAAATGGTTTTTTGTCGATGCTGATTTAAAACCCGATTTCAATTCTGTTGGTGGAAGAAAAAGCCTAGATGAAATATTAACGAATAGAGACCAATTCCCTTTATATGCAAACACCATTTTGGACTCAAACGAAATAGAAAAGAAATTTTCTACAATACAATATGGAGAACCTAATGTACAACCCGCACCTAAGGCATACTTGTTCCAAATGATCACAAAAAAAATATCCCATTGGGGTTGGTTACTGCCTACGATCTTATCAATTATTACCTTACGAAGGAAAGAGCAATATATTAACTCGCTTAACTCATCTAATGCTAATTGGGCATTACAATACAATAAATAGCATCTTAATTTTAATCATTTCTCAACCATTAAAATGATTAAAGCGAGGTGTAAATAAATGCCGCAATTTGTACCACAATCCCAACGACATAGCCCATCCATATTTCCTTTAATTGGTGCGCTCCAAGTGAATAGCGAGCCCAACCAACAAGTACTGCCGCCAATAATGCAATTAAAAACGGAATAAACAGCAATGATTTGGTAATAATCATGAGGACAATTATCAATCCGACAAAACTGCCGATAGCAGATGTATGCATACTTATTTTGTAAAAAATAGTAATAATGAATACCAAAATTACGCCCCAATAATTGCCTAAAAATAGTGTCTTTGCAACTTGTGGTGCTTTTAACTCGGGTGCATTTTTTATAGCCCAATACGCCCAAAAATAAAACACCATAGTTCCAATAAGCGGTATTATGCGTTCTTTTACGTCACGTAAATATATGCTTTTGATAAAGCCTAAGCCCTTTAGCAATAGTATTAGAATAATAGGGAAAAGTATAGTATTGACAAAGACTGTTCCAAACCATTCTGTCAATGCTCTTGAGTTGAGCGAAGCGAAGCTTTGTGGCACGATGTAATACAATGCGATACAACTTAAAAGAGGTATAAATACCGGGTGCAATCCTACTGAAACGATAGTTGCAGGAATATTCCGTACAACTATTTTCTTTTTATTTTCGTTATCCATTTATTATGCTTCTAAATTTGGCGACAGCCATTTTGTTGCTTCTTCAATACTCATACCCTTTCTTGCAGCATAATCTTCCAACTGGTCTTCTGTAATTTTACCAATTCCAAAATAACTACTTTGAGGATGGCTAAAATACCAACCGCAAACAGCAGCCCCAGGATACATAGCTAAAGATTCCGTTAGCGTAATACCGGCTACTTCTGTAGCATCCAACAACTCAAACAGTTTTATTTTCTCAGTATGATCCGGACATGCAGGATAGCCTGGAGCCGGTCGAATTCCCCTGTAGGTTTCTTTCACCAATTCCGACATTTGCATATTTTCATCCTTCGCATAGGCCCAAAATTCTTTACGGGTACGAAGGTGCAATACTTCGGCAAAAGCTTCTGCAAGCCGATCTGCAATTGCTTGCAGCATTATTTTATTGTAATCGTCATGTGCAGCAGCAAAACCTGCTAAGTGAGTTTCAATACCATGAATTGAAACCGCAAATGCACCTATGTAATCTGTAGGCGATTCATTCCAGTTTTTATCAGATGGAGAGGGTTTAATGAAATCTGCTAATGAATATTGTGGTTGGCCTGCCGCCTTCTTAATTTGTTGTCTTAATGATTCCAATCTGACGGCTTTCCCATCGCCTTTCGGATTAGGCAAAACGATTGTATCCGGTGCCACTTTTTCAGCTTGCCAAAAACCTAAAACACCTTTAGCTATGAGCCATTTATCCGCTATTATTTTATCCAACATTGCATTGGCATCATTGAATAGTTTTGTTGCCTCTATACCTGCATGTGGGTCACTAAGTATATCAGGGTACTTGCCTCTCATTTCCCAAGTAATAAAAAACGGCCCCCAATCAATGTATTGCCTTATTTCATTAAGATCATAATCCACAAATGGCCGCATTCCTGTAAACGTTGGCACTGGTGGTGTATAATCGTCCCAAGATATAGCTACAGGATTTTGTTGTGCCTCTTTGAAAGTAAGATAAGACTTAATAGTTTTCTTGTTCGCAAAGTCATGTCGTAATTGCACATATTCGTCTTTAATACTTTGCAGGTATTGCTCTTTATTATCCGGATTCAATAAAGTCCCGGCTACAGTTACAGATCGACTAGCGTCTAGTACATAAACGACACCATTATCATATTCTTGTGCAATCTTCACTGCCGTATGTGTGCGCGAAGTGGTGGCACCTCCTATCAACAACGGTTGAGTCATGCCCCGTCGTTTCATTTCTTTTGCTACATGCACCATCTCATCAAGCGATGGTGTAATTAATCCACTAAGACCTATAATATCCACATTTTCGAGTATAGCCCGTTCAAGTATCTTATCCGCAGGTACCATCACACCCATATCTATAATATCATAGCCATTACAAGCTAGCACAACACCTACAATATTTTTACCAATATCATGTACATCACCCTTAACAGTGGCCATCAATATTTTAGCCGCACCACCTTGTAAGGCAAGAGGATTATTCAACTTTTCCTCTTCAATAAATGGCGTGAGCCACGCAACGCTTTTCTTCATTACTCGCGCGCTCTTTACTACCTGCGGTAGAAACATTTTACCGCTACCAAACAAATCTCCAACTACATTCATACCATCCATCAGTGGACCTTCTATCACATGTAGTGGACGAGGATATTTCAACCGGGCTTCTTCTGTATCTATATCTATAAAGTCAGTAATACCATTTACAAGTGCATGAGTTAAACGTTGCTCAACGGTCAGACTCCGCCAAGCATCATCCTTTTTCTGTTCTTTGCCAGCCACTTTTATAGTATCCGCAAAAGTCACCAATCTTTCGGTAGCATCAGGCCTACGATTCAGTACGATATCCTCGCACAGTTCTCGAAGCTCAGGCTCTATCTGATCATAAATTTGTAATTGCCCAGCATTGACAATACCCATGTCCATTCCTGCTTGTATAGCATGGAGTAAGAACACGCTATGAATAGCTTCTCGGACATGGTCATTCCCTCTAAATGAAAAAGAAACATTACTCACTCCACCACTTACTTTGGTGAGTGGCATCTTTTGTTTTACAATCCGAGTTGCTTCAATAAAATCAACTGCATAGTTATTATGCTCTTCAATCCCTGTAGCTATTGCAAAAATATTGAGATCGAAAATAATATCTTCAGGATGAAAGCCTACTTGTTCTGTCAATATTTTATATGCACGTTCGCAAATAGTAACACGACGCTGTAGTGTATCTGCTTGGCCCTCTTCATCAAACGCCATTACAATAACTGCCGCACCAAATATTTTGCAAATCTTAGCCTGCTCAATAAATTTCGCTTCTCCTTCTTTCATCGAAATCGAGTTGACGATACACTTGCCCTGCACACATTTCAAACCCGCTTCAATAATAGAGAACTTAGAGGAATCAATCATCACTGGGATACGTGCAATATCCGGTTCACTCTGCATTAAATTCAAAAAAGTGGTCATTGCATATACGCCATCAAGTAGCGCATCATCCATGTTCACATCTATGACCTGAGCACCGCCTTCTACTTGCTGCCGTGCTACCGATAATGCTTCTTCGTATTTATTTTCTCTGATAAGTCGGGCAAATTTCTTCGAGCCCGTAACATTAGTTCGTTCACCAACATTCACGAAATTGGTCTCGGGGCGAACAACTAAAGGCTCTAAGCCGCTAAGCCGCAGAAAAGGGTATATTGTGGACATGCTATACTAAATCGTAATTTGAAAATGGGGAAAATTTGGCGCGGTCAAAACCACAAAACAATTCAATACTAGAACTTATTTTTCCACATCATACTCTCTACTGGTCTGATGGTACGACCCGTATATTTTGCATTCAGTTTGGTATTATATTTATTAATCACTTCACCATCTACAGGGAAATAAATTAATTGACCAATCGGCATCCCAGCATATATTCTTACCGGATGTACGCAAGATATTTCCAACGTCCATGTATTACAAAAGCCAACATCGCCTTTCCCGGCGGTAGCATGTATATCTATCCCCAAACGACCTGTAGAAGATTTACCTTCTAAGAAAGGAACGTGTGCATGTGTTTCCGTGTACTCTTCAGTAACACCAAGGTATAACGTACCCGGCTGCAAAACAAAGCCTTCTTCTGGGATTTCGAAATGCGCTATCGTATTATGCTTTTTGGCATCAAGCTCTTTATCCATATAGGTCGCCAGATGTTTGCCCAAGTGTACATCATAAGAATTGGTACCGAGGCAGGCCCTGTCATAAGGTTCGATCAAGATGGTGCCTTTTGCTATTTCTTCAAGAATACGTGTATCAGAAAGTATCATAATAAAACTAAAAATTGAGCAAATATACTAAGCAGTACCAAAATATGGCGGAATACATTTATAATAGATCGTTCAAATAATAGAATGCCCTACCAATTATAAGAAAATACTTTACACAAAGATGAAATCGGCAATGATGGTTAGTCGTTTGAATGATAGTATTTTTGTGTTTACAATAAATCAATTAGTGATGCGGCATTTCAAAGCAAGCATGTCAAAAATGGTTATCGCCATTACTTCAATCATTCATGCATTAGTATTGGGTACAATAATTCCTTTTGCCCATAATAGTATTCCTTTATGGGAGGTGATTATACTACCTGTACTATTTTTGACTGCATTCTTACTTAGGCCTTTTCGCTATGACATTGACGGCCGACAGATTATTATCCGAAAATACGTCTTACCTAAGCGATTATTAATTGCCGATATCGAATCAATGGTTCCAGTAGATTATTCTGATTTGAAAATTTCGCTTCGCCTATGGGGTTCAGGAGGATTCTGGGGTTGGTATGGCACTTTTCTTACCGCAGACAATTATAAGGACAAGCAAATCAATATGCAATGTAGTCAAAGAGAGCATCTTGTGCTGATAACAATGAAAAATGGCAAACGAATTGTTATTAGTCCTGACGACAGAGACGGACTACTTACTGCTTCAAGACCGTAGCTGAACTGATTCCATACTGGTGTTCAATGATATTTGAATAAAAAACTACAATACCAGCACACTAATTAGACCACACCTATCGTTAATAATTTTCTTGGGATGCAATAGGCTAATTAGTATCTTTGGCGGTCTTCATATAAAAATAAGAAGTAAAAAAACATTAACTATCAGCGTTATGCGTAAAAACTTTAACCTTTTGGCAATTTTGTTAGCAGCATTTTGTTCACAGAGCTATGCTCAATCGACAACAAGCGGAACCATTAAAGGCTTTGTTTATGAAAAAGGAACTGGTGAGCCTATGGGCTTTACTAACGTCTATATCAAAGGAACTAAACAAGCTACACAAACCGACCAAAACGGTTATTTCTCAATGCCACAATTAGCGCCAGGATCTTATACAGTTTACTCCACGATGTTTGGTTACGACACAGCATCTGCCAGTGTTTCCATAACAGCTGGTGCCGTAATCACTAAAAAATTGTATGTAAAACAAATGGGGGTTGAGCTAAAGGGTGTTGATATATCCTCTAGGCATACTGAAAAAGTTACGCGCGTTAATATTGGGGCAACAACAATCACCCCCAAAGAAATCAAACTACTTCCAAGTGCCGGAGGAGAACCTGATATTGCACAATACCTGCAAGTAGTACCAGGCGTTACCTTTACTGGCGACCAAGGAGGTCAATTGTATATCAGAGGAGGATCTCCTGCCCAAACTGGAATTCTACTTGATGGGGTTACTATTTATAATCCATTTCACTCTATAGGTCTTTATTCTGTTTTCGAAACTGATGCTATTCGTTCTGCCGATGTATATACAGCGGGATTTAATGCTACGTATGGCAACAGAAGTTCAGCAATTTTAGACATACATACCAAGGATGGGAACAATCAACGCTTGGCAGGTACTGTATCGGCCTCTCCTATTATGTTACGTGGCATGCTCGAAGGCCCACTGATGAAACAAAAAACACCTGATGGCGGAAGTGCTACATTCTTGCTTTCCATTAAACACAGCTATCTCGATGAAACTTCAAAAAGCATATATAGCGGACTGGGTGATGGTTTCAAAAACGGACTACCCTATAATTTTACCGACTTTTATGGCAAAGTAACCTTTAGTGGAGGAAACGGATCAAAACTTAATCTATTTGCATTCAACTTTAATGACAATGCATCCGTACTTGACGCTTCTGGTATTGCAACGGCTAATTTTAACTGGAAATCAACTGGCGCAGGGGCTACATTCGTAGTTTCTCCGGCCGGATCTTCTTCATTAATTAGCGGTAAATTCGCTTATTCTAAATACAGCATCAATGACGACGAGGTAAATTTCAAACCACGCAGCAGTGGTATTGATGGATTTGAAGGAGGCATTGATTTCACCTATTTCCTACCAAAATATAGCCAAATAAAATATGGCATAGAAGTAGGCGGTCAGCACACTACACTTGATTATTACAATTCCACAGGACAAGCAACGACATTGGATAGAACCAATACAACAGGTTCATTATTTTTCTTGTACAAAAAGAATTTCAGCGAACGTTTTATACTAGAACCAAGTGTCAGATTGCAATATTATTCTTCTATATCAAAATTTTCACCAGAACCTCGTATCGATATGAAATACAACTTATCGAATACGGTAAGGCTAAAAGCGGCGGCAGGTCTGTATTCTCAAAATATCGTAGGGATAAAATCGGATAGAGATGTAGTCAATTACTTCAATGGTTTTGTATTAAGCCCAGATCAACAAATGCTCAACACCAATAGAGATCTGGTAAGCAGTAGCTTGGAAAAAGCGCAACACATATTGGCAGGTATTGAAATCGATGTTCAAAATGTCGAATTCAACATTGAGCCCTGGTTCAAAAATTTCTCACAATTAGTACAACTTAATCGTAGCAAGGGTGTAAACCAATATGCAACCACATACGATTTCCAAGCGGATAAAGGCAAAGCTTACGGAATTGATTTATCTGCTAAATACGCACACAAAAGAGTATTCTTATTAGGAGTCATTTCTTATCAAAAAATCGAATACACTACACGTATCGAAAACTATGATTCTACTTTCAGTACACAAGTGTACCCACCTCCATTCGATCGTCGTGTTAATATTAACTTAGTGGGATCTTACACTTTGGGCAAAAAGAAAAACTGGGAAGTATCAATGCGTTTCAACTATGGTTCGGCATTCCCCTTCACTCAAACTCAAGGGTTTAACGAGAATCTGAATGTAAGTGGCACAGGACTCAACGGCAATCTCACTCAACAAAACGGACAATTAAACACACTTTACTCAAGCAGTATTAATGGAGGTCGACTTACCGACTATCATCGTTTAGACATTTCTGTTAAAAAGAAATTTGTACTTGGCCCTCATTCAAATATTGAATCTACCTTTAGCGTTACGAATGTGTATGACAGAAATAATATCTTTTATGTCAATCGTACCGACAACAAGGTGTACTACCAATTACCTGTATTTCCAAGCCTGAATCTTTCATGGCATTTTTAAGATAAATCGGAATGGCATTTTACGAGAAGAAAAATAAATATATCCGCACTTTGGCAACAATATCTTTGACGATATTGACAAGTGCAAACGCTTCTGCTCAATTGCATACTCCGTTCATGTCCGACAATCATTGGCTCGGACTAACTGAAGAACAATACAAGCAAGGCATTTATTCCTCTTCGGCACAATCCGCACATAATTATTTAGGTGCAAAAGCTCCATTGTATTTAAACGACAACCCAATACAACAAGCAGATAAAGCAATATTTTATGCCCGGGGTTCAAGCTTAAAAGTAAGTTCAAAACATGCTGCTGATTCTGCAAAAAAATATATTGAAAGTACAACCAATAGCGTTTACCAGCAGCGAACTTCGTATGCGCTAGCACAATATTATTTTAAGGTTGGGGATTGGCCTGAAGCTATTATTTATTATGAGCATGCCAACATTAGCAATCTAAGTAATACAGAAATAGCGGATTCAAAATTTGAATTAGCCTATTGCTATTTCAACAATCTTCAATTCGATAAGGCGGAAGAACTATTTCTTGCAATTAAAGAAATTGATGGTAAATATTATAATGCCGGCAACTATTACTATGGTCTATTGGCTTATAACAAATCGGACTATGACAACGCATTAAAAAGTTTTGAACGCATCAGCGAACAAAAACAATACAGAGATATCGTTCCTTACTATATAGCTGAGCTATATTATTTTAAAGGTGATAGAACAAAAGCGTTAAGCTTATCCAAGCAGTTAATTAAGCGCTCCGACAAATTGTATTACGACAACGAGCTGTATTTATTGGCAGCTCAATGTCTGTTTGAAGACAACAATTTCTCAGAAGCAATTCCATATTTCGAACACTATTATAACAATAGCGATAAAGTGAGAAAGCAAGACATTTATAAAATGGGTTATTGCTATTATCAAACACAAAATTGGAGTAAAGCAGAAATACCATTCAAAGAATTGAGTAATTCACAGGATTCTCTCGGACAAACAGCAATGTACCTATTGGGCGATTGCTACCTCAAATCAAATGATAAAAAAAGTGCCAAAAATGCATTCAGCATTTGTGCAGATATGCCATTTAATGCAGCCCAACAAGAAGCTTCTTTATTACTGGCTGGCAAACTAGCTTTTGAAGCGGGATACAGCGCAGAAGGAAGTGGCAAAATCAAAAAACTATTGCAAAATTTCCCGGAATCAATCTATAAAAACGAGGCTAAAACAATTCTATCGGAACAGCTTCTTAAAGCAGATAATTATGCTGAAGCATACCAAACACTATCGGAAGTAGATTTTAAAAATAGGAAATATAACCAGCTGTTGCAAAAAGCAGCATACGGCTATGCATTGCAACAATTACAACACAACAATTTAAACGAATCGGACCAACTACTAACAGAATCAATCAATGTTTCTGAAAATGTCAATTATGAATCTGCTGCCTATTTTTGGAAAGCGGAGATTGCTTATAGAACTAAAGATTTCAAGGCTGCATTGAGCAACGATGCAGCATTCCTAAATAAAAACACGAATGACGCAATAACTGCTAAAATCAGTCCTGCTACAACTCGTCAACATGCATACCTCACAATGGGATATGCTGCTATGGCCGTCGAAGATTACGACAACGCACAGGAATATTTTAGTCAATCACAACAATCAAAAAATACAATTGGATATTCAGTTCAAAGTGCCGCTGACGCATCTCTGCGCGAAGCTGATGCCGCTTTTATGAAAAAAGATTTTGTAAAAGCGATGTCGTTGTATAACAAAACAATAGCAGCAGAAAACGGAGACGCGGACTATGCTCGTTATCAAAAAAGCATATTACTCGGACTACAATCAAAAAATGGAGAGAAGGAATCACTTTTAAAATCCATCATTGCACAAAATCCCGAATCAAAATATATAAATGAAGCACGGTACTCCTTAGGTGATTTATATCTTGATGAAGACAAATACGAAGAAGCGATCAGGCAATACCAGTACCTGACAACCAATAGTAACGCCAAACATTTGGCAGCAAAAGCTTGGATGAAAATAGGTTTCTCCTATCAGGAAGCAAATAAAAATGAAAACGCAATTATAGCTTACAAAAAAGTGGTGAGCGACTATCCATCATCCGATCAAAGAACAGGGGCACTGGATGCTTTAAAAAACCTCTATGTAAATAACAACCAGCCTGCCGCGTATGTACAATTATTGAAAGATAACAATATCGCATCACCAGATAAAAATGGGCTGGATTCCGTATTCTATGCTGCTGCAGAAACCCAATTTGCCGCACAAAAATATGACAAAGCTATTGATGCAATGGCGAGTTATTTACAACAATACCCCAATGGAGTGTTTGCAGCTAAAGCGCATTTCTACAAAGCAGCAAGCCAAGAACAACAGAAGCAAAATACCGAAGCGCTCAAAGAATATGATTATGTACTAAAAAACGCATGGAGCGATTTTACTGAACCCGCGGCACTACATGCCGCCACTATTGCATACAACACCAATACCTATCCCTCAGCCGAGAACTATTATAGCATACTTCGGAATAACGCTGTCGGAAAAGACAATTTAAAGACCGCTTATCATGGGTTAATGTTAGCTGCATTCAAACAAAACAAACTAATGTTGAGTAGCAACTATGCAGACACACTGCTTACTTTGCCCGAAGTTGATGACAACACACACGACGAGGCTATATTATTAAAAGGCAATGCCAGTCTTGACAATAAAAACTACGATGCGGCAACTACTCTTTTTGAACAGGCAGGACAATCTAAAAACATAGAAATTGCTGCTGAAGCAACTTATCAAAAAGCAAACATATTATTACAACAGAACAAAATTAAAGAGGCCGAAATAGCTACTAATATTGCCATACAAAAAACTACTGGAAGTGATTATTGGAATGTAAAATCATATCTGCTTATGGCCGATATTTTTGTAAAGCAAAAAGATTATTTCAATGCAAAGGCAACCTTGCAAAGCATTATAAAAAATCTAAAGATTGACGCATTAAAGAAGGATGCGACTCAAAAATTAGAAGAAGTAAAACAATTGGAAAAAGGCAAAAGTAAACTGTCGGAGGGATAATACATGAGCAAGAAAGTCTTCATCATATCAGCAATACTACCCTTACTATTTTGCGGCGCAGCTATAGCGCAACAAAATGGAACTGTTAATGATACTGTTATTAAGGCCTCTACCATTGAAATAAGTCAAGTGTATAAGCCGGAAGTAAAACAATCTCCCAAGAAAGATTATACGCCTGAATTACCGCCTACAGATAATACAAAATCTAGCTTTGATTACACTGTACCACAACAATCATTGTATTATAGCTACAAGTCATTACCACTTCACCCATTAGCTCTGGGCAAAGACTCCGTAACCAAGCCTTTCAACAATTACATAAAAGCCGGACTAGGAAATCTTTCGACCATTTATTTAGATGCCGGAATTAATTCTATCAAAGGCAAAAATTTCGAATCCGCAATCCATCTCGGATTGCTATCGCAAAAAGGTCCGATTCAATATCAACAACAATTTGTAGGCGCTATTAACGCTGATGCTATATACCACACATCCAAGCACGACTGGCTTGCCAACGTGACTATATTACACAACAACTTTTACCAGTACGGGTATGACCACAATTTATATCCCACAGCTGAAGCGCATAAACAATCACTATCAGGTGGACGCTTGTCATTAGAAATGCAACCGAATAAAAACAATACGAATGGCATTGATTTTAGTCCTTCAATAAACGCTTCTTATTTTACAGGCAGTAATATTTCGAACGAAACAAGTGTTGGCTTCAATGCCCCGATTACCAAAACAATCGACTCAACGTTAAAAATAAGTGCAGGACTGAACGGCATCATTACAAACCTGAATGCAACAAACTACAGTGTATCGAATAATATTATTCAATTGTCATTAGGTATGCTTTATGGGAAAAACAATTTTAGCTTCAAAGCATTTTTAAATCCAAGTGTTGGGCAAAATGAAACGGGTTATTTGCTGCCCGACATTGTTGCAAAATACAAAGTAACTGATTGGCACACGATAATAGGAATAGGGCTAAAAGGTGCTCTTATACAAAACACGTACGAGCAATTGTTCCTACACAATCCATACACAATTGGCATGCATTCTGTACAAACACATAGTAACGAATTGTATGTCAATTTTCAAAAAGGATTTGGCAACCACGTCACTTTTTGGGTAAAGGGAAGCTGGTGGCAGTACAATAATTTACCGATGTACGTAAACAATACATTTACGCCTGAAAAAATAAATGTCATTTACGATCCGAAAGTAAATGCACTTTCATTACAAGCCGGATTACGTTATCAAATAGGAAATACCATCTCAGTAGGAGCCAGTACTGTTGTTTTCAATTATTACAAAAAGACTTACAGTAGAGTTTGGCAAGAGCCCGGACTTCGTTTTAATGCAGATCTTAGCGTCAATCCTGTTCAAGCGCTGACATTAACTGCTTATGCCTCTTTTGTGGATCAAATTTATGCGATTGACCACACAAATACAGAGATCAAACTAAATAGTTATTTAGATTTAGGTCTATCTGCAGAATATCAAATAATGCATAAACTCTCCTTATTTATCAATATCAATAACCTGTTGAATAATAAATACCAACGCTGGTATGCTTATCAGGCTTATGGGATAAATATTTATGGTGGTTTAAGATTCAAATTTTAATTTCACCGAATAAACTAGGTACATCTACCTAATTAAATCAAAATTGAATTACATGGATATCGCTAAATACATTGGGCTATTTTTATTAAAAAATAAATATTGTTGCCTGCAAGGTCTTGGTAATTTAGATATAAAACGAAAACCTGCGAGCATTGATGGTGCAGCAATTAATGGATCCTCATACGAAGCCGTGCTGACGATTACAGGATCAATTGATGATGCCCTTGCAAACTTTATTGCCACCAACGAATTTGTGAGTATTGCCAAAGCATCGAATGAAATAAGTGAATTTATTGCCTATGCCAAAAGAGAACTCGCCGCTGGCAATGAAGTCATCATTCCGTCTATTGGCAAGTACCTAATGAAAAACAACAGGCCACACTTCGAATTAGACCCCGCATTTAGCCTGCCAAACAAGCCGATTGCAATTCCAGTAGTAATAAACAATCCGACACCGGAAACAGCTAATAATACCCATCGTGAAAGAGAACCACGCAATGGCAATAACATCAACTGGGGATTGATAACAATGTGGGCAGTTATACTAATAGTGATTTTATTGGCATCCATCTTTAGCATTAAATATTTCACTAACAAGCCAAAAGATGTAGAGCAAGTCAGTACTCCTGTTGCTATTGCTCCGGCTATTGTAAAAGACACCCTTATCAAAACGGCTGCAGTGGACACCGCTGCGAAAAAACCAATAGTAACAGATACTCCGGAGTATAACTTTATTATCAGTAGTTATAAAACTTTTATTGCAGCTCAAAAACGCGAAAAACAATTAACCGGATATGGACATAAAGTAACAATAATTACTAAAGATTCTTTGACCTTTTATGTCGTTAAACCTATGAAATTATTAGCGGTTGACACTACTAAAATTAAGGACTCACTATCCAAAGTCCTTAATCCAAAAGGGGTATCAATCTTACAATAATGCAACTAGTAAAAAATAGTTTCAAACAAGCTAAGCCGGACGTGATATTCATTACATCCGGCTTAGCTGTTTATACCACAACAAATAAATTTATTGCTTCTGTTCAAATTTCTTAGCATTAAAACGATCTGATTCATTGCGAGGAATAGAAAGCGATTTCCATTGGTCATTTTGCAGCATTTTCGCAACAAAAACTATTTGACCTACATGGTAACTATAATGTGCAATTTGCCTATTGATAGCATCTAGTATTGTATGCGCTTCATTGCGAATATAAATAACCTCCTCTAAGTTATTGTCATCAATACTGGCAAGTGCATCAAACAAACATGTCCATCCCTGATCCCATTGCTTCATCACATCTACCCTACTGCTTACATCTTGTTCAAACTCGGCATCTCTTGTCCGCCAAGGCTTTTCACCATCAGTTGTTCGGAAGTCAGTCCAACGACTGAGCATATTGCCCCAAAGATGTTTGACAATAATAGCAATACTATTCATTTCTTCGTTTGCTTTCCAAAACAACATTTCATCAGGCAATTGCAACATGGATTGCTCACCTAGTTGTTTATAATATTCAAATTGTCTTTGAGCACTTTTTAAGTATGGTATCATAAAAAAATGTAGGTTAATAACTAGTAATCCCTTTTCGCTCCATCATACGCTCAGGCAACGCGATAGCTGAAAAGCCAAACTGCGCATACAACGCATGAGCATCTAAAGTAGCGAGTAATATCCTTCGTAATGGTGCAACCCAATTTTGAGCAAACATAAATTCCATCATTGCTTTACTTAACCCTTTTCCACGATGCTCAGCTACAACAAAAACGTCCGCAAGATAGGCAAAGGTGGCATAGTCTGTAATTAAACGGGCGTAACCGACTTGCTTATTTTCCAACAATACACCTACCGTATATGAATGTTCAATGCAGTTCTGACTATTTCAAAAGGTATATTTTTTGCCCAATAGGATTCACGAGCAAGCCATTGATGTATCGTCTCAATATCCATATTACTTTTGACAGAAGTAATCATATATGCCCCGTATATAATGCTTGATTCCTCCATAAGTTAAATCACAAAATTATTTCTAAGTTGTAAAACTAACTACTATTTTTATCGTGGGATACCATTTTGTAACATGAAATATAAAATTAACGAACAATCATTCATCGCACGTATAGCCGCATGGAACTTGCGGAGTACGCAAATGGCAATTGTCATTGGTAATACCATTCATTTGCACAATGTATCTAAAAAGGCTTTTTTGGACAATAAATCCTGGTTCCGTCACGAACTCACTCATATCCAGCAATTCAAATCACACGGATATATTTGCTTCGTATGCAAATATTTATACGAAAGTATTAAACATGGTTACCACAACAATAAGTACGAGATAGAAGCTCGTAATGCAGAGCTCAATGAAGATTTTTTTCCTTAAACATAATAAAAGGAGCGTTTTAAGTAAATACTTAAAACGCTCCTTTTATTATGTTATATACTGCTTACTTCTTTTTACGGAAGAAACTTGCTATACCTTTATTTTGTGGTTCATCGTCCTCATAATACCCGCCGCCGCCTTCACTTCCATAACCATACCCATAACCATATCCGTAGCCATAACCATATCCATAACCATACTTTTTACTCCTTTCAACACCATTAAATATAATAGCAGGATTATTAATCTTACGGTCTTTATAAAGCATATTAAGCATACTTATTTGCCCTTTTATGGTATGACCCTGACGGGTAACAAAGATGTTTACACCAGAGCATTTAGCCAAAATAGTTGCATCAGATACCATACCAACTGGTGCTGTATCAATAATAATGACATCAAATATTTGGCTTAAATCTTCAATCATTTCTTTAGTCCGCTGAAGTATTATTAATTCACCGGGATTAGGTGGTATGGCACCACAGTTAGCAATAAATAAATTTTCGTGCAAACCGGAAGGTTTTACCACTTTGTCTAGGTCATTTATAACACCTGCCAAATAAGAACTAATACCACCCTCTCTACTTAAATTGAGACGCTCACTAATTTTAGGTTTACGAAGATCAAACTCCATTACCAACACTTTCTTATGTGTCAATGCCAAAGTGAGTCCTAAATTTATTGATATAAAAGTTTTACCTTCTCCGCTAATACTTGAAGTAACAAGGATTACTTTTTTATGATCACTAACCGCCATAAATTCCAGATTCGTTCTTAGCAACCTAAACTGCTCTGCAATACCGGTTCTGATACTCGGTCCTATTACTACCTCTTCACCTTCTTTAGCTTTATTAATTGAACCAAGGATAGGAATTTCAGTTATACTCTCAATATCCGATTCATTCATCACCTTGTTATTCAACAACTCCTTAGCTGCGAATAAAGAACATGGTACTAACAACCCGGCGACAAACGCCAGTATGTATATGTTTTTAGAAATCGGTTTTACAGGTACTCCCGTACTATATGGATTAACTACAATTTTCGATTTATAAGATGCCGCATTCAATGCGATTTCATTTTCCAAACCTTTTTGAAAAAGAGCCAAATACATCGTCTGCAAAACATCGTATTTGCGTTTTACATCGTTTATTGATTGATCCAACCCGGGTATAGATCTGATCAGGCTTCCATATTCTGCAGAGTTACGCGATGCATTCTGCAATGCGATGTCCACCGACAACATATTTTTATCAACTACATCTAATATTCCTTTTCTTAAACTTGCTAATTCCGTCTTATCTTTCAATTTAACCAAACTCTTCCCTGGCTGATCTTCTACTTCCAATTTTTGAACAATAGGATTGTATTTTGAGATCATACCATTTAAAGTCGGATCCTCTATTTTAACACCCGCAATAAGGGGATACTTATCGTCGGAGATAGTAGCAATAGTGGACTTGATATTATTTAATTGTTGCTTCTGAAGCAACAATTCATTTATTTTTTGTTGAGACTCTTCTTTCCCAGATATATAAGCACCGCCTTGTGCCTCTACATCTATCATGGTATGACTAGTTTTAATACTTACTACTTTGGAGTCAACGGCATTAAGATCTTGTTCAAGCACTTTTTGACGAGTAGCAATAAATGTGCGTGTTTTTTCTGCAGCCAAGCGCGTGTTTTGAAGCTCATTAACGTGGTATCTGTAAATAAGGTAATTAATGAAATCAACACCTCTTAGCGGGAGATTATCCGTAACTGAGATCTCAAGCATACTCGTTCTTCCATCTGTTGGAAAAACCTGAAGTACATTTAAGAAACGAGCAATAGACAAATTAACAGATGATACATTTACTCTTATCGGTATTTTCAAGTAGCCTTTATTGGCACCTTTTCTATCCGAATACTCAATTTTCATACGACCAAATGGCATCTTTGTCCAGGAATTGAATGCAACTGGCATCACAGCTTTATTGTACGTGACATCAAATTGACCTTCCGCACTTTGCTTTACAAAAAATTCATCGACATTACCTAAATACCCGACGGTATCAAATACTACCCTTATTGGTGATTCTTCATAAACTTCAGTTTCTTTCACTACTCCTTTTACCCAATATTGAATATTTAAGTCAAGAGAGTCAATTACCTCAGCTACAACATCCTGCGAGCGCAGCAACATGATTTCATTATACATATTGACCCCCTCATCCTGAATGCCGATTTTTTTAAGCACAGAACCATTGGTAGAACCACCTCCCCCTTTAGTATCACCACCTTCCAACAATAGGGAGCTCTTTACAAGATAGAGTGGTGTAGTGTAGCGAAGATAAAGAAATGATATACCTAATGCTACTACAACACACAATAATACCCAATACCAATTGCTCACAATAGACGCAACCAAACGTCTAATGTCAAAATTTTGATTGAGTTGATCTTTGATCTTACCGGTAGTCTGGTTAATGTTTTGTTCCATATTTAATATGTAAATGTATGTCCCTCTTTCGAATTTTATTAATACAAATCACGACCTCTGCGCTCAATCAGGCCTATGAATTAATAAAATTTTGTAGTTATTTAGTTTTGGTGAGCTGTACTATACCGTAAACTGACAATATAGAGGTAAGTATTGTTGCAAATGTTGGTAAATAAAACCTTAAGAATTCATTCGTTTCCTGACGCTTAATTCTATTAGGCTCAACATAGACAATGTCGTTTTGTTGCAAATAATAATAAGGACTCGTAAAAACATCTTTACTGTTTAGGTTAATATGACCAAATTCTTGCTTGCCATTTTTTTCTCTGATGATCAAAACATTATCCTTTCTTCCGGTCAATGGAATGTCTCCTGCAGCAGCTATAGCTTCCAAAATATTCATTTTGTGATTAGGTGCTAAAACGGGGCCGACTCTGGCAACTTCGCCAAGCATGTTAATCTTATAATTGATAATTCTCACCTCAACTACTGGCGACTTAATATAATCCTTCAATTTTGAAGACAACATATCTTTTGCCTGTGTTGGCGTAAGCCCTGCAAGTTTAATTCTTCCAACAACCGGAAAATCAATATTACCATCAGGACCCACTAAATAGCCCTTTACGGATTGGCCTCCGGTACTACCCTGTGCAGAAATAGCATAAGGCACGCCTCCTTCATTGAATATAGCAACAGGATCCTTTTGGGTAAATGCATCAACACTACTAATGTTTATAGCTAATATATCATCTTCATTAATAATTAAATCCGGCCTCGGGGTCAATGATGAAACTTTGGTAGTTGTATCGCCTTTTTTATCGCTATTGAAATAAATGGCACGTTTAGGAGAAGAGCATGAAGCAAAAAACAGTAATAATGTAATTCCTAAAAAGCTACGATACATAATCATTATGTTTATAATTTTGATGTGCAAAGTTAATTTAATTAATAATAAGGGCAAAGCTGATGCCTAATATAATTCCTTGTTTTTAAACCCGTATTCGTTCAATTTGCACATTATTTCAGGGTATTGCGCAGGCATAGATTCTATTTTTGCCAAATGACGCTCGTGGTGCAAATCCGTACCGCACAGATCATACAAATTTCGTTCCATCATTTTGGTGGCATTGTCTTGCACAGTCTTTCCATAATAACCCGTAATAGACAATAGATTCATTTGTAATAAAATACCCTTCGCTTTCAAATCTTCGTAGATTTTTGTATCTGTTTCATAAAGATACCTTTCAGGATGCGCTAAAATAGGTCGGTAGCCATTCGCTTGCACATTAAAAATCAGATCTTTGAAGTTTCGTGGCCAACCAGCCATAGACACCTCTACCAAAACGTTGTTGTTGGCAAATGGCATCAATCCTTTGGGCAACACCTCATCCTGAAAATAATTATCCAAAAAGTACTCAGCCGAAACACCGATAGACAGATCAGGAATATGTTCCTGTACATATTCCTGAAGCTTTTTAAAATACGATTGGACTTTAATTGTATCATTATCATACATTTCGCCATGTATGTGTGGTGTGGTAATCAACTTCTTAAATCCGAGCTCACTCAACTTTGTAACAAAGCGAATACTATCTTCCAACGATTGCGAACCATCGTCTATACCGGGCACCATGTGGCTGTGCATATCACAGCCCAAAAAAGAGAAGTCTGTAATTGATGCAGTAATGGACGCCGGTGCATTTTTTTTCTTAAAAAAAGAAAACATAATCTTAAATAATTCCTGTTCAGTTCAAAGGTAGCCATATTATCAGTCTTCATTTACAATTGAAGACAGGCTATTAATGTTTAGCTAAGCAATTATCATGCCAATGGCTTGGGGGACCACTTCAGCGAAGGGAATAATTTCTTTTTATTAGCAAAATACTGCCATACGATACTTCCGTTGAACGACCCTTCATTGTTGGGCGTAGCACTTACAGTTTGTTGGGCATCTTTGCGATGGCGCAGCCATTTAAAAAATCCGCGATAAAAGCTAAAATGAGCTTTGATTACCGTCAGGCACTCTGTAAACTTTCCGGCGGCCAACATTTGAACACCGGCAACACCGTCTAATAATAAACGATAAGGCAATAGCCATAATAATTTAGATGCTGATTCATTTTTCAACAACAATATCAGACTATTCCTAAAATTATAAAACAATTTTTGAGGACTACCATAGCTAATCACACTGCCGCCTACATGAAACACGGTGGAATTGCCAATATATCCAATCCTGTAACCTGCATTCTTCAATCGCCAGCACAGATCTACTTCTTCCATGTGCGCATACAAATCAGCATCGAGCCCACCAACCTTATGGTACAAATCGGCTCGCACCATCAAACATCCACCCGAAGCCCAGAAAACTTCTACATTGTCGTCATATTGGCCTTCATCCACTTCTAAATCGTTGAATATTCTACCTCTGCAAAACAAGTAGCCATAACTGTCTTTAAAACCGCCGGCAGCACCTGCGTACTCAAATTTCTCCCGCTCACGCCAATAGCGAATTTTAGGCTGGCAGGCAGCAAGTCCCTCCACATTTTCCATAGCCTGATGCAATGGAGGAAACCAGTTGGCACTCACCTCAAAGTCGGCACTGAGTAGTACATAATACTTAGCTTCAATTTGTTTCAGTGCTTCGTAATACCCATTCGAAAAACCTCTGTTGACAGCTATGCGTAAAATTTGAACTTCTGGGAAATTTGCCTGAATATAATCGAACGTATCGTCGGTAGATGCATTATCTACCACTACTACAGTGTAGCCCGAAGGGGCTTCTGCAATAATCAATGGAAGAAACAGCTCATGCCATTTTTTGCCATTGTAACTTAATATAACAACGGCAGTATCCTGGGCAGTAACAATCATTAGATGAGGAGCGGATTACTTGTATTTCGGTTCGTAAAGTGTACTTTCAGGTACTTTTACGTCGTCATTCTTCTGGAATTTATTCTCATAGAGTTTATAACATCCAGACCAAGCAAAAATGAAGAAACCTAAGAAAAATAATACGAATAAAAACCTCGATTTAGAAGGTTTACTTAGCTCAATATCATTCGTGTTTTCTACTTCTATTTCTTTATAATTTTGTAGCGTATCCATTACGGTCTTTAATTTGCAGGCACAAAGTTAAATTTAATAGGCCAAAACAACAATAGTTTTCCAACTATTTCGTTAATTGGCATTGTAATCATTATGCGACAATACTTAAATTGGAGAACATATCTTGTACTAACAGCACTTTGCATCGTCATTGCATCTTTGGTATATACGAACCAACTGGCGGCAAAACTGGCCACTCAGGAACGAAAAAATGTAGCGGTATTAGCAGAAGGGATCAAAACAATTGCTACTGCCAAAAGTAATGCAGAAATAAGCTTCGCCACTAACATTGTCACTCAGGACAATAGTATCCCACGTATTATTACTGACGAAAAAGGGAATATTCAAAATTTCAATGTCATTGATACTGCTGGAGTCAAAGACCTTAAGCCCTACTTACAGCAGAAAATAAATGAATTTAAAAAATTACACAACCCCATTATTGTAGATTATGGCTTTGGTAGTGTTTACATCTACTATGGCGAATCTTATTTACTGAGCAGACTTCGTTATTTCCCTTACGTGCAACTGGGCATTATTTCTTTATTCTTACTAGTTGTATTAATAGCCTTGAGTGCAGCCAATCGTTCTATTCAGAATCAGGTATGGGTAGGACTCTCTAAAGAAACTGCGCATCAGCTGGGCACACCCATCAGCTCTATTGAAGGATGGATGGAGCTATTGCGCGAAACGATTCCTGAAAATGATGCTGTGGTAGAGATGCAAAAGGATGTCGATCGCTTAAAGCTGGTGGCCGACCGATTCAGCAAAGTAGGTAGTGTACCACAGCTACAGCAGGAAAATCTCGTACCCATATTGCAAGAGATGGTGAGCTATATGCAAAAAAGGGCATCGGGTAAAATATTGATTTCATTTAATAGCAAAGAAGAAGATATCAGCGTGGATATTAGCCGTTCTTTGTTTGACTGGGTCATCGAAAATCTTATCCGCAATGCACTCGATGCCATGGAAGGCAGAGGAAATATCAATGTCAATATTATTGACCGGGACGCACAAGTTATTATTGACATTAGCGATACCGGCAAAGGAATTCCCAAGCATCAGATCAAAAAGGTATTTGCACCCGGATTCACCACTAAAAAAAGGGGCTGGGGGCTAGGGCTTTCGCTGTCTAAACGTATTATCGAAAAATACCACCATGGTAGCCTTTTGGTCAAAAGCTCCGAACTGAAAAAGGGTACTACATTCCGTATTATACTTAACCGATAAGTATTCTTTATTTCCCTTCGAGAATTTGCGGTTTAAAACCTATTTTTGCCCAAATTTTCATCAGGACCAATGGACTTGCAACAACTCCAACAGATGGCGACTCAGGTACGCCGCGATATAGTAAGAATGGTACATGCCGTACAGAGCGGCCATCCGGGCGGCTCATTGGGTTGTACCGATTTTATGACGGCATTGTACTTTGAGGTAATGAAGCACAACCCTACTCCATTCAATATGGATGGTACCAACGAAGATATTTTCTTCCTTTCCAATGGTCATATTTCTCCCGTATTTTACAGTGTATTAGCACGTTCCGGCTATTTCCCCGTTAGCGAGCTGGCCACTTTCCGCAAGCTGAATAGTCGTTTGCAAGGACATCCTACTACACACGAGCATTTGCCGGGCATCCGTATTGCCAGTGGATCATTGGGCCAAGGGTTAAGTGTAGCATCGGGTGCTGCATTGGGCAAAAAAATGAACAAAGAAACAAACACTTTTGTTTATGTGCTTTTGGGCGATGGCGAATTGGAAGAAGGACAAAACTGGGAAGCACTTATGTTTGCAGCCCATCACAAACTGGATAATCTTATAGCTACAATAGATGTAAATGGCCAGCAAATAGATGGTGCTACCAAGGATGTAATGAATATAGCTCCTTTAAGAGAAAAATTTGAAGCGTTCGGCTGGCAGGTATTGAATATGAAGGGCAACGATATGGCAGATGTGTTGAAAGTATTGGCAGCAGCCAAAGCAGCTTCCGGTCAAGGAAAGCCTACTTGTATATTGATGGAAACATGTATGGGACAAGGGGTTGATTTTATGGAAGGTACACACGAATGGCATGGCATAGCGCCTAGTGATGCGCAGTTGGCAGCAGCTTTGGCTCAATTGCCGAGCGAATTAAAGGATTATTAATCATGCTTTGCGTTTCATAATATTTAAAGGCCACAGCAGATGCACTGCCCCCAAAAAGTTAGACACTTATTGGGGGCTTTTTTATGGGAACAAGGAGAAAATATGATTATGAATTTAGGCTTCGATGTGTAGAAGCAGTATTAAGAGGTCTGGGATCTGTTCGGTCGGTAGTTACGTTGGGTAACGTATCCTCGATAGATGATGGGAGAATGTAAACGATTGGGAATATTCTAGTTGGGTTGAGTCAAATGCACAATTTGGACACCTTTTACATTACGTATAGCCGCACTCAATTCTTTACTATCGTTGACAAACACGGCATAATGCCTGCGTAATAAGCTATCAATAATATTGGGCTCAGGGATCTGTTCATATACCGTTGCTTCAGTATAAAACATAGCTTCTATTGGCGCTTTATAACCGAGCAATATGGCGTTAGAATCGTTCTTCTCGTGCCAGTTTTTCAAATCCTTCACCCATTGATGACTTGTATCTTGCGCTTCAAAAGGCTTGACACGCTCTATACAATATCTAATGGGTAAGGCTAAAAGCAATAGGAGCATGAGTTGCTTGGTCCATCGTAATTTTTGTGGTGCGTCGTACTGATATATTTGCGTATAAAATGCCGCGGTAATGATGAATAATGCAGGCGCAGTAAAGAGTATATAGCCTTGCATTTTTGTTGCAGCAAAAGAGAAGAAAGCAATTGGAACAACAAACCAAATAATGACTCCTAATAGTCTCAGGTTATTTTTTTGTCTTAAATAAGAATACATTACCCAACAAATGGGTAAGTAAACCAATTCGCCATAGTCCATCCTTATCCTGTTTAAGAAATAATACCATGCCCCACCTTGACCATCCAACACTTCAAAAAAATGCTTTATATTGAAGTTGTTTTCCCAAGATGCCTCTAACGGAAAATGTTGGTGTATATAAAATTGCCAAGGCAAGAAAAACAGCATAACAACTATACATATTTCCGTAAATCGAAATAAAATCTGCTTCTTTGAAAACTGTTTTGAGTCCAAGACAAAAAGCAACCAAATGGGCAAAACAATCAATGCCGGCAACCATTTACACAACAAAGCAGCCGCCAAACTAATACCTGCCAATATATTGTAAGCCGTGTTTTTCGTTTGGATAAAAACAATAGTTAAGTAAATGGCCAGTTGGATAAAAAACATGAAAAAGACATCAGGATGATCCGTAGCATCTCTGCCACCACTAAGTTCGATGATCAGGCCATTAATAGTATAAAAAAACGCGGCAATAAAAGCAGTTCTATTGTTATTAAAAACATACTTACAGATACTATAAGTCAATAAAATGCCTGCACTGGATAGTAGTACGGACGGTATTCTTAGGGCAAATTCATTTATTCCAAAAATCTTTAAACTTCCAGCTATTACCCACAAAGGTAAAGGTTGTTTGTGCAACCATATTTTGTTACAGGTCCAGTTATGCGAATCGTAGGGTAGTATAGGATTTTTGTATAAAGTAGGCGTTAATGGATTATTGATTAAATGTTTAGCTACAAGCGCATGATAGCGCTCGTCCCACAAATGTATAAATTGATCGGAGGCGGTGTAAATCCGCAAGCACAGACCACTGATCAGTAGGAAGAATAATGTAAAAGATTCCTTGCCTTTATTGTAACATCGAAAAGCAAAACAACAGCTAATAGTGGTCAATAAAATAGTAAATATACCATAGCCATTAAAATGTGTACTCATGCTCTTTTATTCGGGGTATTGAAGCCAGCGGCCTTTATAATCAATTAATAACCAAACATACATACATATCAAGAACTATTCCAAAACAAGTTTACGAACGGTAGTATTTTGTTTACGAACGGTAAATTTCGGGAAGAATCATTAGGGTTGTAACGTATCTCCCTCAGGTTGGGGGAGCTAAAAGCATATTGAATAGTCGCCAGAGTCCGTTAAATGGCACAGACCATCAGATAGCCCAAAACAAATGCCGAACAGCTAAGAAAATTGAGCTATTTTTGTCCGTTCAGAAAGCCCCAAACTTGATAGCACAAAGCTCCATACAAGAAGTACAAAACCGCGCCGATATCGTAGAGATCGTAGAGCAGTTTGTGCGTTTGAAAAAACGCGGAGCCAACTATATAGCCAACTGTCCTTTTCACAACGAAAAGTCACCCTCCTTTTCGGTATCGCCCAGCAAAGGCATTTTTAAATGCTTTGGTTGCGGCAAGGGTGGCAATGTGGTAAACTTTGTACAGGAGCACGAAAAGATTACTTACCCCGAAGCCATTCGCTGGCTGGCTGCTTTTTATAAAATAGAACTGGAAGAAACCGAGCGGAGCAACGAGCAGGTGCAACTACAGCTTGCCGAAGAAAGTCTGCGGGTACTCAATGAATTTGCCGCACAGTGGTTCAACAATACCTTGCTTCATACCGATGAAGGCACGGCTATAGGGCTGTCCTACTTCAAACAGCGTAATTTCAGGCAGGATATTATCGACAAATTCCGACTCGGCTATTGCCCGGAAGATGGTCATTCCTTTTTCAACGAAGCCAACACCAAAGGATACCAAAAGGATCTGATGGAAAAATCGGGATTGGTCAAAAACCGCAATGGTCAGTACTACGACACCTACAGGGGCCGGGTAATCTTCCCCATAGAAAGTATGACCGGAAGGGTACTGGGCTTTGGTGCACGGATATTGAAAACCAACGACAAGTCACCTAAGTACATCAACTCTCCGGAAAATGAATTGTATGTCAAAAGCCGTGTGCTGTATGGTTTGTACCAATCGAGGCAAGCCATCACCAAACTCAACGAGTGCTATCTGGTAGAGGGTTATACCGACGTTATATCGCTGCACCAGGGTGGCGTGGAAAATGTAGTGTCGAGCAGTGGCACATCGCTTACCGAAGATCAGCTAAGAGTAATAGGCAGGGCTACTAAAAACCTGACCATACTGTACGATGGCGACTCGGCTGGTATCAAAGCCGCTATGCGGGGTATGGATATGGCACTGTCGCAAAGTTTCAATGTACAACTCGCATTATTACCCGAGGGGGAAGATCCGGATAGCTATATACAAAGTGTAGGGGCTAGCGGTTTCCACGAATACATATCGAAGCACAAAAAGGATATTATTGGCTTCCGCATGGAAGTGGGCATGAAAGAAACGGCCGACGATCCGGTCAAAAAATCGAAGCTGGTAAACGAAATTGCGGAAAGCATTTCGCGCATCAACAAGGCCGAAGATTTTGCATTGCAGGATCATTATATCCGTCAGGCATCGCAAATGCTGCATGTGGACGAAACGGGGTTTGTAAACTTGGTGAACAAGTATATCCGCGACCGGATAGATGCCGATCGCCGGCACGAAACTAATGAACGACAGTCGGTAGCACCTGTTATCAATGGTACTGAACCGCCAGCAGACATCAATCAAAATATTATTAGCAATACCGATGCATCGCAGGAGTGGCAACTAATACGTGTGTTGATAGAGCATGGCAATAAAGCTGCTGAAGGCTATTCAAATATTGCAGAACTGATCTACCAACGGATAGACCCGGAAATGATAGAACTGCCTGAAGCAGGGCATTTCTACAAACTATATTTCGACTACGTCACGGAGCACCAGCATTTGCCTGTGATGAGTTATTTCACCAACCATACAGACGAAAAGGTACAAGCGCGTTCGGCAGAGTTGTTGCAATACCGAAACGATATCAGCCACAACTGGCAGGAAAAATTTGGTATCGGCAGTCTGCATGGTGATGATAATTATATACACGACGTGGAGAGCTCGATGGGCTATTTTGAACTCAAAAAAATCAAGCTGATGCAGGCTGAAGTCCGCAAGACGCTGAGCAACGAGAAAGATGAGCAAAAATTGATGGATCTGATGCGCCAGTTTCTAGAACTGAAGAAAACCGAACACGAGATACTGATACGCCCGGGCACTGTTATTGTACGCTCCAGTTAAATAGCCGCCGCTGTCATCCACTGCGCAGGGGAGCACAAACATAAAAACGCTACTGTCATCCAGAGCGGAACACAGTGGAGCGAAGGATCTATACTATTGATTGAGATCCCTCCTACCTCAGGATGACAACAAGGGGATTAATTGGGAGGACAGCGGGTGAAATTGCGATGATAAATATAAAAAGCTGAGCAATGTACTAAATGACATGCGCAAACTGCGATTGTATTTCCCTCCCAAAGAACACAGAACCATGCTTATCGAAATTGTTCGTATCGTCGGTGGTAAAAAAAGAAGTCTTTCCATTTTGCGATAAACGCGCGTTCATTTCCGGATGTCGTTGCAAATAAGTAGCCAAGCTATCGGCCACTATCCCACCCTGGCTCAACACTTGAATGTGCTCCGGCAAAAACCGACGAATACTATCCATAAGCAATGGATAATGAGTACAAGCGAGCAAAAGTGTATCAATGTCGGCACTCTGTGCCAGTATCTGATCCAGGTATTTTTGCACAAAAAAATCGGCACCCGCATTTTGGTATTCGTAGTACTCAATGAGGGGTACCCATATAGGGCAGGCTTGTTGGTACACATTCAGATGCGGGTAAAAATGTTTGATTTCAATCGGATAAGACTCAGACAACACAGTGCCTTGTGTACCCAATACACCTACTGAATTGGTTTTGGTATAAGTACCTATTATTTCGGCTGTAGGGCGAATAACCCCTAATACCCTATTATCGGGTGCTAAACGGGACAAATCGTTTTGTTGTATGGTACGTAGCGCTTTCGCCGATGCGGTATTGCAAGCCAGTATCACCAATGGGCAACCTTTGTCGAAAAACCAGCGCACGC
Source organism: Bacteroidetes bacterium UBA1312 (assembly GCA_002307135.1). GTDB lineage: Bacteria > Bacteroidota > Bacteroidia > Chitinophagales > Chitinophagaceae > Rurimicrobium. The sequence goes on along the minus strand of DBTQ01000032.1, from coordinate 33,111 downwards.
ATTCCAACGTGTATTGATGTACCGTTTCAAAAGAACGATTGCCATAAGGGGCACGGCCATTATCGCCAAGGTAGATATAATCGTAGTTGGGTAATTTTTCTACTATGGCTTTAAATACAGTAAGCCCGCCATAACCAGAATCGAATATGCCAATAGGTTGAGACAAAGTGAACAATTTGTACCAAAGGTAATTGCTTCATTTGTTTTTTGGACAGGGAACATGTAGATGAGTATATTTCAATTTTTATCTTACCGAAAGAAAAACTGTAGTCAATATTCGATAAAAATTACCGTTTATAAACTTTTTCGACCGTTCGTCAAATAGTTTTGGCTTCCTTGTCCGGCTATATTAAATTACACGCATAAAAAAACACATTATGAGGAAAGTATTTTTACTTACATTTTTTACAACAATTACAATTGTTGCATCAGCACAAGTCGATTTAAAAAAAGGCTTAATGCTTTATCTGCCTTTTAGCGGCAATACGCTAGATGCTAGCCCTAATCACAACGATGCAACAAATTATGGCGCTACACTTACTAAGGACCAGTGGGGCAATGCTAATAGCGCTTATTACTTTAATGGGATAAGTAGCTATATGCAGATACTCAATAATGTAACGCTGCAACCCAATAGTCAAATTACGCTCTGTGCAAGGGTGAATGTAAAGGGTTTTTATGATGGTACGTGCCATGGTAATGCAATTGTTGATAAAGGGACAGATAACTCAAATGGTAGTTATATACTCCGATTTTCCAATTCAAATGCTCCGGGTCATGGGGATTGTTATTTTCAAGATACGACTCATCAAAATTATTATGGTGGTTTTTATAACCAAGGACCGGCTCTATCTATTATAGATAATGCTCCATACATTGTAGAAAACCAATGGGATTGTTTAATATATACCTATGATGGAACAATTCAAAAAATGTATGTCAATGGTGTTTTACGGCATCAACAAACAAGCAGCTCTCTTATAGGAGCTAACTCTGATGATGTTTTTTTAGGATACCACGCAGGGAATATAGGCTACCCATTTTGGTTCCACGGAATTATGGACGAAGTGCGCGTCTACAATAGAGCATTGAATATAGCAGAAATAGATTCAGTATGTAGCAGTACACAACCTACTGGCATAGTGGAAGTAGCTCCGGTAGAAAATCTACCTATACTATCCAACCCTGTTGGCAAGGAGCTACAGTTATCGCTGTCGGCAGCTCAAATGGGTGGTCAGCTCAGTATTATTGATATGACTGGCAAGGTGCTGATAAGTATTCCGTCTCTATCCAAAACAAACATAGCCCTTGATGGTATAGCTCCCGGCATCTATATGGTTAGCTATCAATTGGATGAACTCTTTATGCGCAGCAAGATGCTAAAGAAATAGCGATTGCTATTGTACATACAACAACCGCAGCGACTAATATTTTCGTTGCGGTTGTTTTAAATTATATCAAATCGGTTAAACGGAATCTATTCCATCACCAATGGCAACAGTTCCACCTAAATAAATTTGACTTCATTTGTTTTTTCATTAACGGGGATCAAAAGGCTTTACTAGCAACTTTTGTCTATTTTTGATTTTATTTTATAGACATTGGCTTCATTAAAAAATCTTGCAGGGCAAACCCTTTGGTATGGGCTGAGCAGCATTGCAGCACGCTTCATCGGTTATTTGCAAACCCCCATTATTACTTATTTGCTCCAAGACAGAGCCGGACAAGCCGCTTATGGCGAGTTCAGCGTATTGTATGCCGGTATTTCACTGGCCAATATCCTGTTTACATACGGGATGGAAACAGCCTTTTTCCGTTATGCATCCAAGGGCGAAGACAAACAACAATTGTTTCAGACCGCGTTTAGCTCCTTGTTGGTCAGCACATTTTTACTCAGCATTGTATTCATTTTATTTCGTCAGCCACTGGCCAATGCTATTGACCTAAGTACACACCCCGAGTATATTACCTGGTCGGTCATTGTCATTGCATTCGACACACTTTCTACCATCCCCTTTGCCCGGCTCCGGCAAGAAGGCCGGCCACGTAAGTATGCCTTTGTACGGATATCGGGTATTGTCCTCAATCTTATATTGACAGTTTTCTTCCTCTATTTCAGCCAACAATATGTAAATCATAACCCGGATACGGCTTACGCACACTGGTTTTTGAGCCACAGCAAAGGGGGGCTACTGATTTTACCCAATATGGCTGGTTCCATACTTACCTTTCTATTATTGTTTGCCGAATGGAAAGATTTCCGTTTTGAATATGACAAAACGCTTTGGCTAAAGCTATGGCGCTATGGCTCACCGATGATAATAGTAGGCTTAGGTGGTATGATCAATGAAACAATGGATAGGGTGATGCTGGAACGACTGCATACGGGCAGCATCGAAATCGCCAAAGTAGCAGTAGGTATTTATTCGGCCAATTATAAGATTGCTATTTTCATCACGCTATTTATTCAGGCATTTAAGATGGCTGCCGAACCTTTCTTCTTCAACCAATCGAACGACAAAAATGCACCCGCCACCTATGCACGTATCATGAAATGGTTCACCATCACATTATGTATTGCCTTTTTGTTTACCAGCCTATATCTCGACATCTGGCAATATATGGTACCTAAAAGTTACAGAAGTGGATTGGCAGTAGTACCCATTCTTTTGTTTGCCAATATCTGTCTGGGTATTTACTACAACTTGTCGGTATGGTATAAAATCACAGACAATATGCGCAAAGGCATGTATATCACACTTATTGGTGCAGTCATTACCTTAGTGCTCAATTTTGCGTTTATACCCGAATATGGTATGATGGCTTGTGCCTGGGCTACCTGTATCTGCTACTTTACGATGATGGTACTGTCTTATTTCTGGGGGAAGCGGCATTTCCCTGTCCCCTACCCTGTCCGTAAAATAGTAATGTATATTGGTATGATGTTGCTCCTTTTTGGTCTGCAACAAACGGTCAACTACTATCTACCGGGCTCATTCGTACTACATCTGATATCAGGTACAGCCCTGATGCTTGTTTTTCTAACTCTTATTTTAACAAAAGAAAAGGAAGAGCTTAAAAAGATGCCATTAATAGGCAAGTACCTTTAAAACAATCCTTTTTATTTTAGCAATCTCTGCCATGTGATTTTACGTAAGTATATGATTGGGTACTGGCAAGCACTCTTTCTAGCATTTATTCCTTAACTTCGGAGCTCAATTTTATAATTTTTTTATATGAAAAAAGTATTTTGCCTTCTTGCCGCAGCAGCACTTACTTCTGGGCAAGTGAAAGCGCAACTACAGTGTGGTACAGACCAAGTTTATCAACAACAAAAAAAGGATAACCCTCAAATAGGTATATATGAGGCTGAACTGAATGCAGCTATTAAAGATGCACTCAGCAAAACAGACATTTCAAAATTTGCCAAAACTACTGCTACCACTTACGATGTGCCTATTGTGGTGCATGTAGTGCACGATTATGGCAATGAATACTTATTGGATAATGACATTTTTCAAGCAGCAAAATACTGGGACACTGTTTACAACAAACAGAATGCAGACACTGCTGATGTCATCACGCCGTTCAAAAAATATATAGGCAACCCTCAAATCCACTTGCACTTAGCTACTATTGACCCAAGTGGCAATCCTACCAAAGGAATTACCCACCGCCAATCCTATCTTACCGTTAATGGTGGCGATCAAGCCAAAATGGATGACTGGGACAATACTAAATATATCAACATTTGGTTCATCAATAAATTTAGCGCTGCACATACTGGTGCTGCTGCTTATGCCTATTATCCATCCAGCGGAGCGACCATGCCATACTACGATGGTGTAATTGGTATATACAGCTATATGAGTACTGACAAGGCTATACCACATGAAATTGGCCACGTTCTGAACCTACAGCATACTTGGGGCGACAACAACAACCCAGGGGTTGTATGTGGTGATGACTTAGTATCAGACACTCCTCCTACTTATGGGCATACTTCTTGTTTGGTAGCAGATCTGTATGATACAAGATGTGCACCACATACACCTGCAATTTGCCCCGACACTGCCAATACTCAAAACATTATGGACTACTCTTATTGTTCAAAAATGTTCACGATCGGGCAAGCAGACAGAATGCGCGCCGCATTGATTGCAACTGTAGCTTCAAGAAATAATCTTTATTCTACCAGCAACCTTGTAGCTACCGGTGCGCTTCAAGCAAGACCCGACTTGGCTCCAATACCCGATTTTTCTGTAGAAAAAGGTATGTATAGCTGGGGTGGAAGATTAGCTGAAAGATCTTTTTTCATTTGCCAAAACAGCACAACAAATTTTGTTTTCAGAAACCGTAGCTGGAACGACACTATTACTGATGTAGCTTGGACTTTCTCCAATGGTGCAACTAACCCAACATCGACCGATATAGGTGGTAATGTTACCAACTCATTCACTACTCCGGGATGGGTAACAGTAACATTACAAGCAACTGGAAACAATTCAGGAAGTACTACGATATCCAGACAACCAATATATGTAGCATCTACAACTCCTGAAGCAGCAGGCTATGCGCAATATTTCTCATCTACAGCAGATTTTGCTAAATGGCCTATGTTCAATTATTACAATAACAATTTTAAATGGGAATACTTCGGCACCGCCGGATATCCTAATAATGACGGATGTGTTCGTTACAGAGGATATGACTACAGAACCGGCAACGATGCCAAATCGGGAACTCCTATTGGTGACTATGACGACATTTATACTCCTGCGCTGGATTTATCGAGCTACACAAGTTCTACACTTAATCTAGGCTTCTACACTTCCGGAAGTACAAGAAGCACATCTACCCCTGGCGATTCTATGCAAATATTCACCAGCATCGACTGTGGCAATACTTGGGTAAGAATAGCTACGTTGAGCGGTACGCAGCTGATCAATAATGGATCAAGGTCTGCGGAGTACACACCGACTTCAACTTCAGAATGGCTTGGTCAAACAATCAGCATTCCAGCAACATACAGAACAGACAAATCTTTTTTCCGTTTCCGTTACTGGCCTACGGACAAAAGCAATGATTTCTTTTTCGACAAATTTGCAGTATCGCCATGGACTACTGAAATTGCAGAGTTGAAAGACAATCCCAATCTTGTAAAATTGTCACCAAACCCAACAACCGGTGGCACACAACTTTGCTTCACTACAGGTACGGATGCTAATGTATCTTATACAATCAGAGACATTACAGGGAAAGTAGTATTTGAGCATAATGCACAATACCCCACTAATACCTTTATACAAGAGAATATTGCCCGCAGCACATTTGCCAATGCAGGCATGTACATTGTTACACTTACTTTGAGCCAACAAACAGTTACTCAAAAATTAATCGTACAATAAATTCACTAAACATACCAAATTTAAAAGCCTCCGATCAATATTGATCGGAGGCTTTTAAATACACGAATATTATCGCTTATTGTAAGAACTGATATTGTTTTTAAAACTGGAGTTATCTCTTATAGAAGATATAATCCGTAATTAATGACTCCATACCGGCTTGTTTCATATCTGAGGCTATTTGTGCCCGGTGGTAAGTAGAATGGTTAACGACATGAAACAAAATATCTCTGATCGAATTACTAAAAGGTTCTCCTTTAGAGTTGGTGTAATGCAACAAGTCGTTCAGCTCATATTGATCAACGATATGATTAGATGCAGCATGGTTTGCTATATCCACCACTTTTAATGCATCCAAAGAATGAACATCCCAAATGCCCAATTGTTGCTGATTTCGTAATATCCTGCAATTCCAGACATGCTGCGCGTTAATGATATGACTGATCAACTTAAAAGGTCGTTCCGGTATTTTTTCCGGCTGCTCCGCAAAAGATTGCAGTATCATCTGATTAAAATGATGACTGTATTCAAACAGTTCTTTGAAAAAATCTTTCATAACAAACAGTACATTTATTTTCCTTCTGACGCTTCTTCCATCATGATCAATGCAAAAATGCCATAATTGATAATATCGGCAAAATTGGCATCGGCTCCTTCAGACACTTGTGTTGCACCATCGTTGGCTATAATCTGCCGGATACGCAATAGTTTTACCAATATCAAATCTACAAAAGACGCTTGGGATAGATTGCGCCAAGCTTCTCCGTAATCATGATTTTTTTTCAACATCAATGCTTCTACCTCAGCTGCATTTTGAGTATAAGATTGTTCTGCTAATGCCACATCCAATTCGATAGGTGTATTGGCGGGCAATGATTGTTGTATGAGTGCAATAATGGCATAATTAACGATACCTATAAATTCACTTTCTATCGAATCGTCAATCAGTTGTGTTTTATTTTCCTGTATTTGCCGAATACGCCATGCTTTAATATATATTTGATCCACAATGGAGATGGGGCGGAGTACACGCCAGGATGTGCCATAATCAGCTACTTTTTTTATATAAAGATCTTTGCAGCGAGTGACAACATTTTTATATTGTTGTATTGTTGTAGGATTCCCCATTTTTAGTTCTATTTGTGGCTAATTTGCATTTCAGCCATTTACCTTTCATTATGAGCTTCAAAAATACACTTTTACCAGTTCAATGTCATATCCAGAGTAAAGGAAAGTTATTAGACCTAAGCAAACCTGTGGTAATGGGCATACTCAATGTGACACCAGACAGCTTTTATACACAAGGAAGATATAATTCTGTAGATGGCATGTTGACACAGGCTACAGAAATGATTGCATCGGGTGCCCGCATTTTAGATATTGGTGGTGCCTCCAGCAGACCCGGCGCGGCAATAGTATCTGTACACGAAGAATTAGACAGAGTAATACCCGTTATAGCATCTATCCACCGGCAATTTCCTGATTGCTGGCTATCAATAGATACCTATCACGCTGTAGTAGCAGCTGCTGCTATTAATGCAGGAGCAAAGATCGTGAACGATATTAGTGCCGGTTCGTTAGACGCTAATATGCTAAAAACTGTTGCCGGGCTTGGCGTGCCATATATAGCGATGCACATGCAGGGAACACCCGACAACATGCAACAAAATCCGTTATATGATAATATCAGCTTAAATATTCTGGACTACTTACAAAAAGTGAGCTCTGAGTGTCAAAATGCAGGCATCACTGACCTACTTATTGATCCCGGTTTCGGCTTTGGTAAAACAATTAAACAAAATTATGAACTGCTCAATAACATGAGCGTGCTGCGTACACTCGAAAAACCAATATTGGCAGGCATTTCAAGAAAATCAATGATTTATAAAGCAATAGAAACTGATGCAGATGCTGCTCTAAACGGAACAACTGCATTACACATGGTGTGCTTACAGCAAGGCGCATCAATATTAAGAGTACATGATGTAAAAGAGGCAATGGAAGCGATCAAATTGTTTGAAATGTTATAAGTACGTAGCATTTTAAAATTTGGTTTAGTAGGCATACATTTGCCAATAACTAAAGTTTCAAAGAAAATAGTTTTCAGATTATGGATTTTAAACAACGCCAACCCGTTTATTACAGCGAATATTTGCAATTGGACAAAATACTCAATGCCCAGCTACCCGAAAGTAGCAAGGAAGGTATTCGTGCAGATGACGAAATGCTGTTTATTATTATTCATCAGAGCTACGAACTTTGGTTTAAGTTAATATTGCATGAATTGGACATAGTGCGTTCCATATTCAAACAAGATAGTATCCCCAACAATTCGCCCGACATATATAATAGCGTACACCGAATAAAACGAGTATGCGAAATATTAGAAGTTTGCGTCAACCAAATGAGTGTTATTGAAACAATGACACCGCTTGATTTCCTTGATTTTAGAGATTTATTGCGTCCTGCATCAGGCTTTCAAAGTATTCAATTCAAAATAATTGAAGCTACATTAGGTTTAGCTTATGAAAGCAGGCACGGTAAAAGTTATTACTTATCGCAACTCAATCCTTCAGATATTGATCGGGTAAAAAAATCAGAATCAGAAGAGTCTCTTTTAGTATTAATCAACAGATGGCTGGAGCGCATGCCCTTTACGCAAAATAAAAAATATTGGCAAGAATCGGGCATCGAATCATTTTGGGACATTTACATGGATGCCTACAAGAATAGTCTTTCAGAACCGGAAATGAGCAACTTAGTAACATTCGAAAAGTTATTTACCAATAAAGGTGAATATCCGACTGACAGAAGCTTTAGCCGCGAAGCAAATAGAAGCGCATTGTTTATTATGCTTTACCGCGATCATCCGATGCTCCACTTACCGTATATGCTAATAAGCAGTTTACTGGAAATTGATGAGCTGATGAGTATGTGGCGCCATCGACATATACACATGGTACAACGTACTATAGGTAAGCGCGTAGGAACAGGTGGTAGTAGTGGCGTTGAATATTTGAAAGCAGCAGCCGATAGCCATTATGTATTTAAAGAAGTTGCTGAGTTGACCTCTTTTCTATTGCCCAAACACAGTCTCCCCTCGTTACCCAAATCTCTCGAATACGACTTAGGCTTTAATTAATCAGTAAAAGCATCCTTCCCTCAACAATAAATCATAGAAAAATATAAACATGAAAGTTGTTCTTTTTGCTGGCGGGCGTGGTACGCGTATATCGGAAGAATCTTCCTTGCGCCCAAAGCCTATGATAGAAATAGGTGGAAAACCAATATTATGGCATATCATGAAAACCTACGCTGCTTTTGGGCACAACGAATTTGTTATTTGTCTAGGTTATAAGGGCTGGATGATTAAGGAATATTTCGTCAATTATTTTATGCATAATGCTGATGTAACTGTTGATTTATCCAACAATTCATTAGAGGTACACAACAATTTCGCAGAACCTTTCAAAATATCATTGATAGACACTGGGCTAGACACCATGACTGCAGGAAGATTGAAACGTGTATTGCCTTATGTAGGCAACGAAACATTTATGCTTACCTATGGAGATGGGGTCAGTAATGTGGACATCAATCAACTACTGGCGTTTCACAAAAAAACAGGCAAGACATGTACTATGACTGCCATACAAGCCACTAGTCGCTTTGGTGTAATAGACATGGAAGAGAGTGGCAATATTAAAAGCTTTGAAGAAAAACCTGCTGATAGCGGCACCTGGATTAATGGCGGTTTTTTTGTGATAGAACCGTCTATCGCGCAATACCTACATAATGATGCTGATGATATGATGTGGGAACGCCAACCCATGAATGACTTAGCACGTGATGGACAGATTGCAGCATACCGCCATCATGATTTTTGGAAGTGTATGGATACACTCCGAGACAAAGAAGAATTGGAGCAGATGTGGGAAAACACTCCTGCTTGGAAAAATTGGTAATATGGGTATGTTTACTAAAGCAATTAATTTCGGGAAAAGAAATTGAAATTTAAATGATAGAGCAGCTTAGAAATACATTTAAAGGAAAAAGAGTCTTTCTTACAGGCCATACAGGCTTTAAAGGTGCTTGGCTATTGCAAATATTAAATTGGCTTGGAGCGGATGTAAAAGGATATGCTCTAGCCCCAGAGCAGACAATTGATCTCTACAATGAAATAGATGGAGATAAATTATGTTACTCTTCTGTAATTGCAGACATACGGGATCTTCATACGCTACAAGGAGAACTGGTTCGTTTCGAGCCACATTTTGTTTTTCATTTGGCAGCGCAAGCTTTGGTACGCCCTAGCTACGAATATCCGGTTGATACTTTTTCGATCAATACATTAGGAACAGCACATGTTTTAGAAGCTGTTCGGTCTTTGAAATCACCATGCGTTGCATTGATGATAACTACAGATAAGGTATATGAAAATCCGGAACGAGGAACGGCATTTAAAGAGGATGATAAGCTGGGCGGGCACGACCCTTATTCTGCAAGTAAAGCAGCAGCCGAAATTGTAATATCGTCCTATATAAAATCATTCTTCAATCCTGAAGACTATGCCTCACATCAGAAGGCTATAGCATCTGTACGTGCTGGGAATGTGATTGGAGGCGGAGATCGTTCTGCCGATCGTATTGTTCCAGACATTGTCAGAGCCTTGGAGTTCGACGAAAAAGTAACCCTGCGCAACCCTCAATCGGTACGTCCATGGCAGCATGTATTGGAACCATTAGGTGCCTATTTGCTACTCGCCTCAAAAATGCAAGATGACCCATTGAAATACAGTAGTGCATATAACTTTGGGCCTGAAATATCTGACGAAAAAACGGTAGAAGAGCTAACACAAATATTTTTATCTGTGTTCGACAAGCCTGAAGCCTATACAACGCAAACAAAAAACAATGGCGTACACGAGGCCAATTTACTGATGTTGGATAGCAGTAAAGCGAAAAATATATTGGGTTGGCAACCCAAACTAAATGCAGCAACAGCAATACGCTGGACCGCAGAATGGTATGCAAATAGGCAACAATCAGCTGCCGAAAAGTGTATGAAACAAATTGAGCATTATTTTTCTTAAAACCATTTTCAATCATCTCATGATATATCGTAGCAAAGCACCATTAAGAATAGGTTTGGCTGGGGGAGGCACAGATGTGAGTCCCTATTGCGACCAATATGGCGGAGCAATTCTTAACGCCACTATTTCACTTTTTGCTTATGCCACTATTGAACTTTTAAAAGAACCTGTTATCATCATTGAAGCTGTTGACAGAAACGAAAAAACCACTCATCCCCTAACAGATACTTTACCTATAGATGGACAATTAGATCTTGCAAAAGGGATATACAATCACATTGTTCGTGAATACGGACCACTTCCTTCAGGTTTTCGACTGACCACATTTGTAGATGCACCAGCAGGTTCAGGCCTAGGAACGTCTTCAACATTGATGGTAGCCATATTAGGTGTATTTGTGGAGTGGCTGAGACTACCTCTTGGAGAATATGATATAGCACACACAGCTTATGTAATAGAGCGTGAAGAATTAAAAATGGCAGGCGGTAAGCAAGACCAATACGCCGCAACCTTTGGTGGTGTTAATTTTATGGAGTTCTATGAAGGGAATACGGTTATTGTAAATCCATTGCGGATCAAACCTCAATATCTTTATGAGTTAGAAAATAACCTGTTGCTTTATTTCACTGCTACAAGCCGCTTGTCTTCCGACATTATTGAAGCACAAAGTAAAAATGTGGTGGACAAAAATCAGCAGTCTATAGATGCCATGCACCATTTAAAAGAGCAGGCACGAATGATGAAAGAAGCTTTGCTTAAGGGCAAAGTACATGAAATCGGTGCGATACTCGACTATGGGTTCAAATTCAAAAAACAAATGGCTAAGGGCATCTCGAATAGTAAAATGGATGAACTTTATGAGACGGCTTTGAAAGCAGGCGCAACAGGCGGAAAAATTTCCGGAGCAGGTGGAGGTGGCTTTATGATGTTCTATTGCCCCAACAATTTGCGTTATAATGTAAAAGAAGCTTTGGCAAATTTTGGTGGAGATTTCCGATCCTACCAGTTTACTGAGCGTGGGCTTTCATCCTGGACCATATAGTTGTCACCTAATTTATCCATTCACTTTTATTTTTTATTCATTTGGAAGTTATCGTATTAGCAGGAGGATTAGGTACACGACTACAAGGTGTAATAGGCAGTCAACCAAAATGTATGGCCATTGTTGCAGGGGAACCTTTTTTGTTTCATTTGTTCACTTATTTAACTGAACAGAAATGCAGTCGTGTAATATTATCTTTAGGATTTCGTCACGAAGCGGTTACCGAATGGTTGGTTTCAACACATTGGCCATTTGAAATAAGCTACGTGGTGGAACAAGAGCAATTAGGTACGGGAGGAGGCATTGCTTTAGCGATGAAAGCAACACAATCTAAAGACATTATTGTCATCAATGGTGACACAATGTTCCGTGTAAACTTAAATGACATGATGCAATTCCATACAAATAAAAATGCGGCAACAAGCGTGGCTCTGAAAGAAATGCTTGAGTTCGAGCGGTATGGTATTGTAAAAACAAATGCAGCACAATTAATTACTTCTTTTGAAGAAAAACAATACTGTGCTAAAGGGTGGATAAATGGCGGCACATATATGATCAATAAGGCGTCTTTCGAAGCAATGAAAATGCCGGGGAAGTTTTCTTTCGAAAAAGATTATTTAGAGGCTTATGTAAATAATCAATCCTTTTTTGGCTATGCATCTGATGCTTATTTTATTGACATTGGTATCCCAGAAGATTACACACAAGCGCAAATCGATTTTTTGAACAACTGAGTTATAGTCTAACCATTCTCTGAATTAATAACCTGAAAAATGAAAATTGCTTATATAGGTTCTGCTCATCCATTACGTGGTGGATTAGCTACATTCAATGAGCGCCTTTCTACTCTTTTACAAGAACAAGGGCACGATGTAACCATTTATTCATTTTCACTCCAATACCCTTCTTTTTTATTCCCCGGCAAATCTCAATTCACAGATGAACCGGCACCTAAACATTTAAAAATTAAAACGGTCATCAATTCAATCAACCCATTGAGCTGGTGGAAAACAGGGCGAATTTTAAAAAAAGAAAAACCTGATTTAATTATCGTGAAATTCTGGTTGCCATTTATGGGGCCATGTTTTGGGAGTATTTTGCGTATTGCAAAAGGGAACAAACACACCCGCGTTGTCAGTATTTTAGACAATGTAATCCCGCATGAAAAAAGACCCGGCGACATAGCATTTACTAAATATTTTCTAAAACCAGTAGATGCTTTTGTTGCTATGAGCAAAGAGGTATTAAATGACTTGAAGACCTTTAGCAACAAACCTGCTGTTTATACACCCCACCCATTGTACGACAATTATGGTGCTTCGATTCCTAAAGAAAAGGCGATAGAAAAGCTACAACTTGTACCCAACGAAAAACATATTTTGTTCTTTGGCTTTATCCGAAAATACAAAGGATTAGACCTTTTGCTTGAAGCCATGAATGACACAAGGATAAAGGCTTTGAACATCAAATTAATTATAGCAGGCGAATATTATGGCGATGAGCAATTTTACACAGAGCTTATTGAACAACTAAATTTAAAAACATCAGTAAAGCTCTTTACAGAATTTATCCCTAACGACGAAGTAAGTTATTATTTTAGTGCAGCAGACCTTGTCGTGCAACCCTATCGTACCGCAACACAAAGTGGCATTACACAAATTGCTTATCACTTTGAAAAACCTATGATAGTAACAAATGTTGGTGGGCTTGCAGAAAATGTGCCTGATGGTAAGGTAGGCTTTGTTGCTGAAGCTAACGCAACATCTATTGCCGATGCAATCATTAAGTTTTATCAACCCAATTCACTTCCCGACCTACTCGAAAATATTCAAACCGAAAAAAAGAAATACAGCTGGAATACCTTTATTGACAAAATGCTCACAGTTGTCAAATAACAAATGACCTATAAAGAAAATTTCTTTATAGGTCATTTGCAAATGCTAATTTCACAGGTTATCGTTGACTACTTTGTTTATTTATCTTTTCCATTTTTATTACTGTTCCGGCCTCATCAGTAATTCTAAACAAATACATACCATCGGCAAAATTGCTCAGATCTACTTCATTTGCTTTAGCCTGCTGTAATACCACCCGACCGACTAAATCTGTAACCGATACATTTACACTTATGGCGCTTTCTATATTTACTATACCCATACTAGGGTTTGGATAAATACGAAGATCACTTTGTTGACCCTGAACATTAGCTACGCTCAAATTGACAATTGTTACTGTATCAGAATATTTAGAACAGCCATTCACATCCGTAACTTCTGCATAATAAAGTCCATCATACAGCATTGTATAAATCATGGAATTAGCTCCGCTTATTGCTTTATTATTTCTGTACCATTGATAATAACTGTAAGTATTATTTAATTTCAAAACAGGATCAAATCGTAAAATAGTCGGTTTAAGAATTGTCGGGTAGGTACTTACATCAGACTCATTAGTCGTATCTATACAACCGTAAATATCTGTAACCCTTACTTTGTATGCAGCAGCTACATTAACAGGTATTGCTGAGGCAGTAGTCGCTGCTGAAGCAACAGCAACATTGTTTTGAAACCATTCATATTTATAGCCTGTTATAGCAGGGCTACAATACAACATTATGGTCACTCCATCACATATCTTAATATCTATAGGAGACAATGTGGGCAACGCTAATGTATCATTGAACATAGTCACGGACTGATTGTTGGTACAACCATAAATGTCCTGCACAGTTACACTATAAGTGCCCGTAGCTCCTACTTTAAGTGTAGCAGCTGTTGCTCCTGATATGGGTATCAAATTTCGACTCCACTGATAATTAACAGCTGTTGGTGCAACTGTATTGAGTGTTGTACTATCGTGACGGCAAAGTGCAAAACCCGTTAATCCGAGGGGGTTTAAACTAACCACAGGCAAGGGTTGCACTGTGGCATTAATTGCAGCCCTTGGTCCATCAAATCCAATACTTGGACAGGTTTGACTAACATAGTAAGTAGTACTACCAACAGTAGCAGAGCTAGGAATTGGCGCAATAGAACTACCAACACCTCCTGTAGCTACGGTGTACCAAAGTAAACTAGATCCAGTTGTAGAGATGGTGGCTGCTAGCGGCGTAGCTGCCGGAGCACCAAGACAAAGATAGACTGGAGAAACAACAATAGGAGCCAATGGTATAGTGTCCACTATAACATTAATAGCGGTGCGATTACTTTCACAGCTACCTGGCAACGTTGCAATTTGACTCACATAGTACTGTGTTGTACCCACATTGGTTGTAGCAGGCGTTGGGGCAACCAATGTACCAACACCACCAGTTGATGATGCATACCATTGTAAATTCGTACCTGTTGCAGTCAGTGCAGTAGCGATAGCTCCTTTACAGTAAGAGATTGGAGATGCTGCTGTCGGCCCTGACGGTATAGGATTTATATTAACAGCTATACTGGCTCTCGGACTCTCACAAGTACCGGCTAAAGGAGCTGAGGTTTGAGTTACATAATATACAGAAGAAGTGCTGGTGCCGGGTATGGGTGCAGTAGTGCTGGCAGTTCCACCCGTAGCAGATGTGTACCATTGTAAATTAGTACCCGTTGCGGTAAGCGCCGTTGCCACTGCTCCATTGCAATAATATACAGGAGTAACTACTGTTGGTGCAATAGGGCTTGCATTGATAGTAATGCTATAGGCTATTGTTTGCGAATAGCTCAACGGGCATGCATCATCTTTATAATTGATGTAGAAAATATAGGTACCTGGTATAACACCTGTAGTGTTCCAACTGAAACTAGCCAATGGACTACTACCTCCGTTACCAGTAACAGAAAAACTAGCACCAGATGGCAATCCGCTCGCACTCATTGTTATTTTATCTCCTTCCGGATCCGTAGGAGCAAGGTTGAATGAAAATGTAGTACCCGTACAACTTGACAATGTATATGTACCTGTGCTCTTACCTCCGACTATAGTACTTGGTGTAGCAGATGGCGGGTTATTACTACAGGGTAATATGACAAAATTCATCTCCCGCATACTTGTCCCCACTACTTTACCGGATCTGATTTCCGATATTTTATAATCCACACAAGATATTTGTACAAGATCAGGTGTAAACGAAAGCTGACCTGTGCTGCTATTCAGGGTACAGCCGGTACTGCTGTGTATTGGGACTGTGGCAGAATAGCCACTATTATATGTAACCGCCGATCCTGTAGTTGCATCTATTACAGGTACTAAAGCCAAACTAAGGGAGTCTCTATCAGCATCTGTCGCTGCTGGATTATATATTGTTGAAGATATACAATAATAAGGTGGTGTAGTATTAGTAAATACAGGCGATGAATTTTGACCACTACTATTATCTAAAGTAGCCTCAAGATGAATAATTGAGGTTGTACCGGACGATATATTCCCAATAGCAGTAGATCTGCCCAGTACCGTTGAGCTACCTGTCCCATAATCACCATTGAACACTATACGCCAATCGGATGATGGCGCTAAAGCAATTGTGGTTGTAGCGTTAAATATTTTAATCCCAGGTATAGTGCTACTCGCGCTGCTACACCTGGTAGAGCCGGATAAGGACGGGCAAACCGGAGTAACCTCTGTGCCGCTACCGAACGCAGTTGTGGTAACGGATGTATAAAGTGTAGTACCATGGTATATATTAATCGTATGCGTACTACCAGCTAGCGTGCCGAATGTAGAACCAGCACAATCACCATAAATATTCAGATTAATGGTATAAATATTACCTGTACCTGTATAAGTATAGGAAAGATCTCCTCCAATAATATGGTTGGCGTGACTATTGAAAAACCCAACCAATAAAAGTAACAACAGGAAAGACTGCTTTAGTAATCTACTAAATAAAGCGGGGTGTTTTATCGAAAAAAATGATTTCATATCTATGAACGTAAAAAATATTTGTGAAGTTATGGAGTGAACATCACAAATATTTTTATTTGGGGTAGAGTGCAGTTTTTTGAGGGCAAAAAAAGACTTGTTTAACATTTTGATTTCAAACGGAAGTCAAAATGCCTACCACTTTTGGACATTATACAAAACATGCTTGCTATTAAAACAAGGTATTTGCATCCCCACGCCAACCACTTCGGTTCAAATGTTTATATGCCTTTTCCGTGGCTTCTCTTCCTCGGGGCGTGCGCATAATGTACCCTTCTTGGATTAAAAATGGTTCATATACCTCTTCTATCGTACCCGATTCTTCACCCACAGTAGTAGCAATATTACTAATACCCGTTGGCCCACCTTTAAATTTATCGATCAATGCCGTTAATATTCTATTATCCATTTCATCAAGTCCATTAGCATCTACATTGAGTGCACGCAAACCATGTTCCGAAATATCCATATCAATAACACCATTGCCCAGCACCTGCGCGAAATCACGCATCCGACGCAACAAACCATTAGCTATCCGTGGTGTCCCCCTACTCCGACGTGCTATTTCCATTGCAGCATCCGAAGTCGTTTTCACCTGCAACAATCCCGCAGAACGTAAAATAATCCCCTGCAAAACATCTACCGTATAGTAATCCAGTCGCGACTTAATACCAAAGCGTGATAATAATGGAGCAGTAAGTAAACCGGAACGTGTAGTAGCACCAACAAGTGTAAACGGATTCAAATTGATCTGTACTGAGCGCGCCGCAGGCCCACTATCTATCATAATATCTATTCTAAAATCTTCCATTGCTGCATACAAATACTCCTCAACTACTGTACTCAACCTATGTATTTCATCTATAAAAAGAACATCACGCGGCTCAAGTGCTATAAGCAGCCCTGCCAGATCGCCAGGTTTTTCAATTACAGGTCCACTCGTTTCTTTGATATTAGCACCAAGCTCATTGGCCACGATCCGGGAAAGTGTCGTTTTACCCAAACCAGGAGGGCCATGAAAAAGTATATGATCTAAAGCCTCGCCTCTAAGATTAGCCGCTTTTACAAATATTTTGAGATTGGTAATCAGCTGTGGCTGCCCTGCAAAATCTTCAATCGATTGCGGACGAATACTATTTTCGTATTCTTTATCAGCGGGATTATTGCTATCCCCAGCACGCAGATTTGGATTTTCCATGCCTGCAAGATACTCAATAAGTCAATTTCAAACTAAGAGCTGCCTTAATCAATTCAAAACTTTTGTGGAATACACACGTATATTACATCTTTGCAACAAAGCATCATTTTATTTTTTATGCAAAGCGATAAACGAACACTCAAAGACCTGTCATTTATGGGTAACGACGCCCATGGCACCGTCCTAAATTTGATCGATCGTTGCAATACTTTTGCCGGCAGAGCTATGCTTATTCGTCAAATTTATAACTCGCCAAAAAGCTTCGAACTGCTTTGCGAACAGCAGGAGGTAATAAAATATTGGGCTCGGAACACATCACATTGGTCGGATACTATTACCAATGGTACATTGGTAATGCTCGAAAAATTTTATGAATCTGCAGACAATTACTCCAGCCACCCCGGAGGAATTGGAATTTTTTCGGGTAAAGTTTTTCAAAAAATCTTTAATAGAAATGAATATTTTTTTACACAATTTTCACTCTCACATTTATCCGATTTTCTAACGGGTTGTAAAAACTTTACAACTTTACTGCACTATCCAACAGCATTGCCCAACAAGCTTAAAACCGTATTTGAGGAAATGGAAATAGCATTAGATCATCGCCTTGTGCCTGAGCTTATAGCCATTAATAAAGAAACTTCATTCCGAGATTTGGCTCGTCTCAGTTTTCATGCCCGCAGGGAGATGAAAGCAAATGTGCAAAAACTAACGGATTGTTATGCACAGCTCGACACCTGGCACTCCCTTGCCCAAGCTACCCTAGAGCACCATTGGCATTTCCCAGAACTATTACCACAAGACAAAATATGCTTCGATGCTAAAGAACTCTATCATCCTTTATTGACTCAGGCAGTTAACTACGATTTAAATTTTTCAGCCGGAAAAAGTTTCATGATTCTAACCGGAGCAAACATGTCCGGCAAAACGACCATGATGCGCGCTATGGGTATTTCAGCACTATTGGCACACTTAGGCATGGGTGTTCCTGCAACAAGTATGCGCATTAGTTTTTTGCAAGGATTAATTACAAATATGCATGTTGAAGATGATTTAATTAAAGGAGAAAGCTTCTTCTTTGCAGAAGTTAAAAGCATAAAACACACTGCCGAGGCAATAGCAAGTGATGAACCACATCTGGTACTGATGGACGAATTATTCAAAGGAACTAATGTGCATGATGCTTATGAATGTACCAAAGCAATTGTAGAAGGCCTGCTATTGCATCCTAATCATATTATGGTACTATCAACTCATCTACACGAAGTAGCACATCATTTTGAGCATCATACAGGACTTAGCTTTTATTGCTTCACCACATCATTGGGTCACGATGGCAATTATGAATTTAGCTACCAATTAAAACCGGGGATTTCAGACGATAGAATTGGTTATAAAATATTAGTAAAAGAAGGTATTGTAGCCATACTCAATAATACAAATAAAAAATCCTCCGAATAATAACTCGAAGGATTTTTTAAAGAAAATAATATTTTAATTGGAGACTATAAACCTACTACCAAACTGTATTTTAATACAGCTTTACAAGTCAGTTCTTTAGCAGTTGTTTTGCGTGCTGTACCCGATAGCTTGTAGCTAAATGTATTGGCATTCAAGAAATAGTCTTTAAGCTCAAGGGTACTATTCAATGGCATCGTCAAGGTTTCGGCTTCTGTGTCTGGGTTAGCAGTTATTGATCCAACAGTAACAAATGTAGGTTGGTTGTTGGATGCCATTTGAAGACTACAAGATTCTAATGCAGAAAAATTATTACTTGCATCACCATTCAGCAAAGTAAGCTCGCAAGAAGTAATATGTACTTGCTTCACATTACTCACACTCAATGAACTATTTTGCGCTTTAATAATACTATCCAAATTGATATAAATAGTTGCTGTACCCAAATCGGCTGTACCTATAGCAGATATAACAGGTATCGTAAATTGAGCCTCCGCATTGCTGAGGTTGAAATTTATTTGAGCCAAATCCTCCAATTTGTTGCAAGAAGAAATGCTAAAAATGCAACAAGCTAAAAGCAGAGACATACTTGAAAATAATACGAGCCTTTTCATACTGAATATCCTTTTGTGTACTCAAAGATAGTAATAAAATATTATATGGTTTTATATTTTATCACAACAAAAAGGTAAGGAATGTCGTTTAATGCTTATTCCACAAATTAAATCTTACTATTTTTACATTCTTATTTATCAACACTCACTTATGCGCTTGTTTCGGTTTGGTATCCTTTGTTCTATTATTGCTGTACTTTTTGCATCGCTCACATCTTGCAAAAAAAACCAATTGCTGACTTCCGGCGGCGAATTACGGTTTTCGGCAGATACCTTATTATTTGATACTGTTTTTACCTCCTTAGGAAGTGCCACCTATAAAATAAAAATCTACAACCCTCAAAATCAGAAAGTAATTGTGAGCAGTGTCCGGTTAGAAAAAGGTACCAACTCTCCTTTCAAGCTCAATGTAAATGGGATCTCCGGAAATAATGTTACAAATCAGGAAATGGCAGCACACGATAGCATGTATGTGTTTGGCATTGTTACTATTGACCCCAATAGCAGTACCTCTCCTTTTGTTGTAGAGGATAAACTTATTGCTACACTCAATGGCACTGACTATTCAGTACCTGTAATTGCCTATGGACAAAATGCAAATTACATTTTTGACAGTACGCTCGAAACCCAAACCTGGACAAGTAAATTACCCTATGTGATTATTAATAATGCCCTTGTGGATACCGGTGCAATATTGACTATTAATAAGGGGTGCCGTGTATATGTACATGCCAATTCAAGGCTTTTTGTGGCAGGCAATTTACAGATTAACGGGACTAAAACAGATAGCGTTATTTTCCAAAGTGACCGGATAGATCGTAGTTATTTCTCTTACCTCGACTTACCCGGCGAATGGGGCGGACTTTATTTTACCAGCAGTAGTAAAAACAGCCAGCTTAACTGGACCGTAATAAAAAACTGCGGCAACTCTACTGCACTCAATGGTCAATTTGTACAACCCGCAGCCATACAGGTGGACAATAACCCCTTAGTACCCGATGCCACCCAATTGAAAATAAATAACTGTATTATCGAAAATTCAATCGGCTATGGTATCCTTTCTTTTGGAGGAGGTATTACTATGCGCAATAGCTTGGTCAATACCTGTGGCTCACAAACAGTGGGCGTTTTTCAGGGAGGCAACTATGCTTTCGACAATTGTACCTTCGTGTGCTATGGCACTGCGTATGTAGCTCATTCGCAATATCCGGTAATGTCTCTGCTCAATTACTTGGACACCAGTCAGGTTGGTTTTATTCCTGCCAACCTCAATGCGACACTCAACAATTGTATTATCTACGGCACACTTAATGATGAACTTATTTGCCTACGAAAAGGAGCAAGCACTTGGGCATACAATGTGTCATTCAATAACTGCCTGATTAAAGCAAGCTCTACCTTTACTGTGGGCACATTCAACACAGCCTGTATTTTTAATACCGATCCTAAATTTAAGGATTATACAAAATGGGATTACCATTTGGCCGATGGCTCCCCAGCATTAAGAGCAGGTACCAATCTGACTCCGAGCAATAACCTCGATGATATTCCTTGGACCATTCCGTTTAATATTGGTGCGTATTAATGAATGTTGGTAAATTCCCAATATAATATCTCTTTTAATTTAACAAAGATGTAGCAGAAAATATTAATTTATGGCATCGACTTTGCCATTTTCTGTGATAAGTCATTTATTTTTACACCAAAATTAAACAATATGAAAAAACACATCCTTTTATTTGCTGCGGGTGGTCTATTGACACTTGCATCTTGCGGCGGCAACGAAACAAAAACTGATGACTCGCAAGCAAAGATTGACTCTTCTATCAATGCGAAAGTAAACAGTGCTACAGATCAAATGAAAGCTCAAAATGATTCTGTCATTAATGCTATGGCTAAAGCCAAAGCCGATTCGCTGACGGCCGCCACAGCAGCTACAGCAAAAAACACAGCAGACTCAATTGCTGCAGCAGCAAAGCATACTACTGAAAAAGCAACAACCAGCACAAAGAAGACAGTAAAAAAAGTTACAAAAACGGTAACACCAACTCCTCCCCCTCAAGATTCTAAATCAAAATGGGATGACAAACCAACCCCTACCGACAAATCAAAAAAGACAGACGACAAAACTAATTCTAAATCAAAGTGGGATTAATTAAATAGAGGACATTAAAAAAGCCAGAA
>DBTQ01000032.1:0-10950 GCA_002307135.1 Bacteroidetes bacterium UBA1312 | reverse complement strand
TTCTGGCTTTTTTAATGTCCTCTATAATCTCTATAAATTACAAACGCGTCATAGCATCAACATAAATTGATGTACCACCGCTTAATGTATAGGTGAAAGTAATATTATTACTTGTCAACACACCACTACCAGTAATGGTATGAGTGCCAATAGCTGTTCCTGTTGGAATAGTGATATTACCGATATTATCAACAGTTGCATTAATAGCAACACCAGAATTACCAAAATTAGTAATAGTTACAGTAGTTGCAGGATTAGTTGAGGCTTTTGTAACGGAGCATGTAAAAGTTGGAGGGAAAGCAACGCCGTCTTTAGTTTCTGAAACATTGTAGTTAGCAGCAACATATTTATCGGAAAACGTGCTATCACATTTGCTTCCAGTGTAACCTGTAGCGCATGCTGAATCACTTTTGTTACAGCTTGTAAATGTCACAGCAGAAAAAGCTGAAACGGTCAATAAAGCGCTCAGCGCTACTTTGCGTAATGTAGTCATAATCGTGTTGTTTTTTTGTTTTTAAATAGTTTATCAAATTGCGTGCCAAAAATACAAAAGAAATGATCAATCTGTTGATATTTAGTTTTAATTCACAGTATTATTTTCAAATTCTAAGTCTCTGGCAATATTGATTTTCAACTCTTGTGCTTCTTTAGCTGCTTTTACAAATGCTACAAATAGGGGGTGCGGGTTTTCGACCGTACTCTTATACTCCGGATGAAACTGAGTCGCTACATAAAACGGGTGCTGGGCAATTTCCATAATTTCTACCAAACCCGAAGTAGGGTTAATGCCCACCGGTGTCATACCATTTTTATCAAATGTTTCGAGATAATCATTATTGAATTCATAACGGTGCCTGTGTCTTTCTGTAATATGCGTTTGTCCATAAGCAGTTGCCGAAACACTATCGCTTCTGAGTACACATTCATAAGAACCCAATCGCATAGTACCACCCATATTCACCACTTTTTTCTGATCTTCCATCATACTGATCACAGGATTTCCTGTTCCAAGGTTCATTTCTGTTGAATGCGCGTCTTTCAATCCCAATACATTGCGTGCAAACTCAACACAGGCCATTTGCATCCCCAAGCAAATTCCAAAAAATGGTATTTTACTTTCTCGCGCATATCGAATAGCATCAATTTTACCTTCAATACCCCTATTACCAAAACCCGGTGCGACTAATATGGCGTCAATGTTTTTTAGTTTTTCCAATACATTTTCTGGTGTCAGGTATTCTGAATGGATATTACGCACTTCAACCTTGCATTCATTAATAGCCCCGGCATGTATAAGCGCCTCTAATATAGATTTGTAAGCATCTTGCAGCTCTACATATTTGCCAATCAGACCAATTACTATTTTCGATTTTGGATAACGGAGTTTATTTAAAAATTCCTTCCAACGAATCAATTGAGGTTCATCGCCAAGTGGCATCCCTAATTTTTGCAAACAAATAACGTCCAATTTTTCACGCATCATTTCAAGTGGTACGCCATAAATGGTATCTGCATCCATAGCCTCGATAACGGCATCTTCTGTAACGTTACAAAACTGCGCGATTTTGCGTTTCAAATCCTTATACAATGGCTCTTCTGTACGACAAACGAGTACATCGGGATGAATACCATTTTCGCTCATCACTTTTACCGAGTGCTGTGTAGGTTTTGTTTTGAGCTCTTTTGCTGCTTTTAAATATGGTATAAGAGTGAGATGAACTACAATCGCATTTTTCTCGCCCAAGTCCCATTTTAGCTGGCGAACTGCTTCGATGTAAGGCAATGATTCAATATCGCCAACTGTACCACCAAGCTCTGTAATCACAAAATTAAATTTGTTGTCTTTGCCCAACAAAGTCATTCTACGCTTTATCTCATCAGTAATATGTGGAATAACCTGAACAGTTTTACCCAAATAAGCACCCTCACGTTCTTTATTAATAACATGCTGATAAATACGCCCCGTAGTTACGTTATTCGCCTGCGATGTGTAGGTATTGAGAAAGCGTTCGTAATGACCCAAGTCGAGATCGGTTTCTGCACCATCTTCTGTAACATAACATTCGCCATGTTCATAAGGGTTGAGTGTACCAGGATCAACATTAATGTATGGATCAAATTTTTGAATAGTTGCCGTATAACCGCGCGCTTGCAGGAGCTTGGCTAATGAAGCGGCAATAATGCCCTTGCCCAAGGATGATGTAACGCCACCGGTTACAAATATATATTTAGTCATAATGTCGTGAAATTTAGCGCTGTTGCCGACCGGTGAATGGAACTGATTATTGCAGCCAAACTAATAAGGTCGCACAAAGGTAATAAAAGATAAGAATTTCGGGAAGAGGAAATTAACGCTAATATGGATTAATCCTATACTCCTATCGAATCAAATACGGGTTAACCGCTTTATTATTCGTACCTTCGCTCATATATCATTATCCGTTTTCTTGTCAAAATATTTTTCTATTCATGGACAGAAGCGGATTCAAAAAAACATTGAAAGAAAATTATGGGTCGATCGCAAGAAACTTTTGGCAAAAAAGAATTAGAAAAGAAAAGATTAAAAAAGAGAAAAGACAAGGAAGAAAAAAAGGAAGAGCGCCAAGCCAATTCCAGTAAAGGCAAGGCTCTTGAAGACATGATGGCCTATATTGATGAAAATGGGAATATTGTCGCAAGCCCACCAGACCCTAACAAAAAGAAAGTCATCAATAGCGAAGACATAATAGTTGGTGTACAAAAACAAGAAGATATTGTACCGGTTGATGTGATCAGAAATGGTGTTGTTTCATTTTTCAATGAGGGAAAAGGCTATGGGTTTATAAAAGATTTACAATCGCAAGAAAGTATTTTTGTACATATCAATGGCATGGTTGGGCAGATCAAAGAAAATGATAAGGTAACATTCGAAGTAGAGAAAGGACCTAAAGGTCTCAATGCCGTGAACGTTAAAAAGGCGATCTAATACTCCAAAGGAAACAATTACTTATTTCCACAGAAATCAATCAGGCACTGCATGTTGATAGTTCCATTCCAAGCACAATGTGGTTTGTAGATTAATTTAACGCAATGATGGTTGAATCTGATTGAAAATAGGGGGCTTTTTATCCTTTCCTTATGAAATTATAGAAGATCAGGCATTCATAAACCATATTTAATTCAGCTATCTTTGCCCTCGCTTAATTAATATAAAAAGCGACATTTTAGACAATTCCGAATGAAACGATTAGCCATACTTGGCTCTACCGGCTCGATAGGCACTCAAGCCTTGGAAGTAGTAGAAAGCCATCCCGACCTTTTTGAAATAGAAATATTGACTGCTCATAGCAATGCCGAAACACTTATTGCACAAGCTATAAAATTCAAGCCCAATGCTGTTGTTATTACAGATGTCAGCAAATACGAACTGGTTAAAAAAGCACTAGAATCGACCACAATAAAGGTATTTGGAGGAGAAGAAGCGCTTATAGAAGTTGTACGATGGGATACCGTTGACATGGTGTTAGGTGCTATTGTAGGCTTTGCCGGGCTCAAATCGATATACGCTGCTGTAGATGCCGGTAAAACAATTGCATTAGCCAATAAGGAAACATTAGTAGTTGCTGGCGACCTTGTAATGAAGCGTGCTGCAGAAACCGGCGCTCGAATTATTCCTGTTGACAGTGAACATTCTGCCATCTTTCAATGTCTTGTAGGTGAGTATATTGAAAACGTTGAAAAAGTAATATTGACTGCTAGTGGCGGGCCTTTCAGAGGTAAAAAACCTAATTTTTTGGTGAATGTAAAAGCATCGCATGCCTTACAGCATCCCAATTGGAATATGGGTGCCAAAATAACTATAGATAGTGCTACGCTAATGAATAAGGGGCTGGAGATGATTGAGGCGAAGTGGCTGTTTGGTCTAAAAAATGAACAAATAGATGTTATTGTTCACCAACAATCTGCGATACACTCTTTCGTACAATTTATTGACGGATCGCTTAAAGCTCAGGTGGGTATTCCTGACATGAAGTTACCTATACAATATGCTATTGCATACCCTAGACGTATTCGCAACAGCTTTAAACGATTTGATTTCAAAGATTTTGGGCAACTCACATTTGAAGAACCGGATTACAAAACTTTCCGTAATCTTGCGTTAGCAAAGGAAGCCATGAACATAGGAGGTAATGCACCTTGTGTGCTTAATGCTGCAAACGAAATAACCGTTCAGGCTTTTTTACAAAATAAGGTAGATTTTTTAGAGATGAGTGATATTATCGAAAAAACAATGGCAAAGGTTGTACCTATCGTTAGTCCTACTATGGAAGACTATGAACAAAGCGACAAGGAAGCAAGACTCTATGCTCAGGAATTGGTAAAGAAAAGCCCTTTGGCAACACACTAATAAATATTAATACACCCAATGCAACTAAACACAATATTATTGATGGCAGAATGGCAAGTGAAAGGCTTGCAACTGTTTATGGCTCTTTCTCTACTGATCGTTTTGCATGAGTTTGGACATTTCTTTTTCGCAAAATTATTTAAGACCAGGGTTGAAAAATTCTATCTGTTTTTTGATTTCTTATTCCCATTTGGCAATCTGCTTAATTTTTCTTTTTTCAAAAAGAAAAAAGGCGACACTGAATATGGCATTGGTTGGTTTCCGCTTGGTGGTTATGTAAAAATAGCGGGTATGGTGGACGAAAGCATGGATAAAGAACAAATGGCTTTACCACCCCAACCTTGGGAATACCGATCTAAAAAGCCTTGGCAACGTTTGCTTATTATGCTAGGTGGTATTATTGTCAATATAATTGTTGCCATTATTATATACATTGGTATTTTTAAATATTGGGGTGAAAAATTCTTACCATTAAGCGAAATGCGCTATGGTATTAGTGTTGATTCTGTAGGTTATAAAGCGGGATTGCGTAACGGTGATAAAATTGTTGCATTAGATGGTCAACCGCTATACAAAATGCGAGATCTGAGTCGTGGAATTTTATTGAAAGGTGCAAAAGTAATACAAGTTGAACGCGCAGGAACACTTGTGGATGTGGCTATTCCCACAGGAACAATTCGAGGAATGATCAAATCAAAAGGTGCTTTTGCTGAACCGCTTATCCCACTTATTGTTGACTCTGTACCGGTTAATTCTTATGCTTATAAAATCGGACTTAGAGAGAAGGATAGTATTTTATCAATTAACAGTGAACCGATTTATTTTTTAAACGATTTTAATGATAAAAAAATAGCATTAGCAGAGAAGCCAATTGAATTGTTGGTATTAAGAAATGGGAAAGATTCAATACGACTAAATGGTGTTTTGCCTAAAGATCAGATGCTTGGTTTTAAATACAGAAGCCCTGACAAAATATTGAAATATACGGTAATCGATCATAGTATTGGGAGTGCAATTGTTAGAGGTTGGAATTTTACTATAGAGCAATTTGTAGATTATAGATATCAATTGAAATTGATTTTCACGTCGCCAGAAGTAAAAGCATCAGAAAGTGTAGGCGGTATCGCCAGCTTTGCCAAAAATTTTCCTGGAACATTTGATTGGCAGGCATTCTGGATGTTCACTGCATTCATATCGGTGATACTTGCATTTATGAATCTTTTACCTATTCCGGGTCTTGATGGTGGCTATGTAATCTTCCTGCTTTGGGAAATAATAACGCGCAGAAAAGTGAATGATAAAGTCATGGAATATGCTACTACTATTGGATTAGTACTACTATTGGGACTGATGCTTTATGCTAATGGACTAGACGTTTTTAGAATGTTCAAAAAGTAAAAATTTCTTTGAGAAGCAAATAATAATGCCGCAGAAAATATGCTCTGCGGCATTATTGTTTATAGGAGCAATCCTATTTTTGGATTGTTGCAGCAGACTTTGATTTTTGTTAACTCCAAGAAACCAGTAGAAAGTCCATAAACGCCACTTACGCCCCAACAAAGAAATGAAGCCCCTGCATACTGGTTGGCACACAGGGACTTCTTATTGAATTTAAAATACAGGTCAAGTAGTATATGACCAATAAAATTTATTGCATTGACTCGAATTTATTACTAACGTTCGGTACTCATTTTGGTAATTTTTTCAATCGAAATCAACTGATCATTTTCATCACTAATCCGGAAGAAATAGCTACCGTCCGTAAAGTGTTCAAGACTCACTGAGGTTGCATTTTTTTGTTCAAAAACCACTTTACCCACAATATCCGTTACCCGTACATTTACTTTTATTGGTGCATCAATGTAAACTACATCTCTTGTTGGATTAGGATAAACCTTGACTTTTGTTCCATTATTTTGAACGAATCCAATATTCAATCCATTTACGTTAACTGTGTCTGAATAATTGAGACAACCATTACCATCAGTCACTTCTGCATAATAATAACCATTAGTTGTAAACGTATAATTATCTGCATTTGCGCCTATAATTTTTGTTCCATTTCTATACCATTGATAATAGCTGTAGCCAGTTGTTGTTAAGGTCAGTAAAGGGTCAACACGAATAATAGTTGGTTTAACCGGTTTAGGATATATCGTCACAACGCCTGTATTAGTAGTATTGACACAGTTATACAGATTAGTTACGGTCACCTTATATGTACCTGCTAAGTTTACAGACCTCGTATTAGAAGATGGTGTAGCCGGAGTCATTGATATACCATCTTTTATCCAGTCAAATACAAAACCCACATAGCCTGGATGACAATATAAAAGCGTGGCACCTTCTTCGCAAATAGTTGCAATGGTAGGTGCAAGTGCTGGGAATGCTGTTGTATCTTTTTGAGCATATACTATCTGCTCTCCAATACAACCATACGAATTAGCTACCTGTACTTTATAATATCCGGTAGTGCCTGTAGAAAATGTATCGAAAGTTGCACCGGTAATAGCTGTTGTACCACTAAACCATTGGTAGCTAATAGCTGTTGCTGATGTAGCTTTTAGCATGACTTTTTTACCCGCACAGAAGAAGAAGCCGGGCACTCCAACAGCTGCAACTGATACGACAGGTAAAGGCTGTATTGTGACGGTGAGTGTGGCTCTTGGGCCTTCGCAACCGACAGTAGATGTTTGGCTGACAAAATAATTCGTACTGCCAACTGAAGTTGTATTTGGGGTTGGTGTACCTGTTGGCACCAAACTTGTAGCAGTACTATACCATTTAAGATTCGTGCCTGTGGCCGTTAATGGAACTCCGACGGAGCCTATACATAAATTAAGTGGTGAGACTACTGTAGGTGCTGCCGGTAAAGGATTAACAACTACACTGATAATCGCCCTTGGGCTTTCACAGAGATTAACAGACTCCGTTTGTGTTACATAAAACAATGTTGTACCAGTGGCAGAAGTACTTGGTGTAGGTGCAGTAAAGCTGCCTATACCACCAGTTGCACTAGTGTACCACAACAAAGACGTTCCTGTAGCTGTCAATGCAGCCGAAGAACCTCCCACACAAAGATTAACCGGCGTAGTGACTGTAGGTACGGCTGGCGCTGGATTAATGGTAATAGTGATTGTCGATCTTAGACCTTCGCAACCTAAATTATTTTTAAGGCTAACGTAAGAGAAGAAGGTTCCTGAAACAGCCGTACTTGGCGTAGGTGTTGTTGTGCTTGCAGTACCACCAGTAGCAACAGTGTACCATCTAAGGGTATCTGTAGAAGTGGACTTTGTAGCTGAAAGTGGTGAAGCTACCGCATTTTGACAATATACTACCGGGCTTGTAACTACCGGAACTGAAGGCGTTGCATTAACTGTAACTGCGATTAAAGAACGAGGCCCCTCACAACCAAAAATTGATTTGATACTCACATAGTAAGATGTAGTACCCACAGAGACAGTACTTGGGGTTGGCGCTGTCACACTTCCAGTTCCTCCAGTAGCAACAGTGTACCAATAAAGTGTATCTGTTGCCACACTTTTGGTGGCTGTGAGTGGGACAACTGTTGTACCCTGGCAATAAGTCACGGGGCTTGTAACCACTGGCGCACTTGGCAATGCATTCACCACTGCACTAATAGCAGAGCGAGGACTTTCACAAGTCGTTGTTCCACTCGTCTGACTCACATAATAAACTGTTGTACCCAAAACACTAGTGTTTGGTATTGGAGCCGTTCCTGTACCGATACCACCTGTCGCAGCAGTGTACCACAGCAAACTAGTACCTGTTGCTGTTAATGCAGATGAACCACCACCCAAACAAAAGTTAACTGGTGTGGTTACAGTTGGTGCAGCAGGTAAAGAATTAATGGTAACAGTTATGAGCGAACGCGATCCTTCGCAGCTCGAGGTATTTTTAGCACTTACATAATAGGTAAGTGTAGCTGCTGTTGCAGTACTTGGTGTAGGAGCGGTAATGCTACCAGTACCTCCAGTAGCAACAGTGTACCAATATAATGTATCTGTAGTTGAAGCTTTTGTCGCGGTCAAAGGAACTGCCGTGGCGCCTTGACAATAAGCCACTGCACTTGTCACCACCGGAGCTATCGGTGTTGGATTAACGTTTACTGTTATTGCAGAACGAGGGCCTTCACAATTTAAAGGTGTTTTTTCGCTCACATAAAAAGTGGTAGAGCCCACAGAGGTTGTTGTAGGAGTAGGAGCAGTAATACTACCCGTTCCGCCTATTGCTACACTGTACCAATTAAGTGTATCAGTAGCAAGAGCTTTAGTTGCAGTTAAAGGAATTGCTGCAACACCTTGACAATACTTAACAGGGGTAGTAACCGTGGGGGCAGTGGGTGTTGGATTAACAGTAACTGAAATAGAGGAACGAGGCCCTTCACAACCAAACATCGTTTTAAGACTTACATAATACAAGGTTGTTGCAGCCATTGTTGTAGCCGGAGTAACAGTAAAGAGACTTGGTGTTCCTCCAGTTGCAGCAGCGTACCATAGCAGCGTGTCGGACGTAGCAAGTTTTGTGGCACTAAGTGGTGAAGAGGCTGTTCCTTGACAATAAATAACAGGCGTAGTAACTACTGGTGCTGTAGGTGTAGGATTAATATTTACCGTTACAGTAGAACGTGGACTTTCACAATTAGAGGTATTTCTAGAACCTACATAATAAAGTGTTGTACCAGATGTTGCAGTACTAGGAGTAGGAGCAGTAGTAGTTCCTGTTCCTCCAGTAGCCGTCGTGTACCAATACAGTGTATCAGTAGGAGTGGACTTAGTTGCTACCAATGGTAACGCAGTAGCGCCTTGACAATATGCAATAGGTGTTGCAACACTTGGTGCTGTAGAAGTTGGGTTAATATTTACAGTAATCAAAGAACGAGGTCCCTCACATTTCGTAATGTTTTTGGCACTTACATAATAGGTCAATGTTGCTGGTGTAGCAGTACTTGGAGTGGGGGCAATAGCACTTCCTGTTCCTCCTGTTGCAGCAGTGTACCAATACAATGTATCTGTAGAAGTGGCTTTAGTTGCAGTTAAAGGAATTGCTGTGACCCCTTGACAATAAACAACCGGTGTGGTAACAGTCGGGGCTGTAGGATAAGGACTAACATTTACATTAACAGCAGCAGAAGTTGCAGAACAGCCTAAACTATTTGTTACAGTCAGTGTATAACTTCCAGAAGATTTTACCGTTATATTTTGATTAGTATCTGCAGTTGACCAAGTGTATGAATACTTGTAAGCACCAATAGGTGTATAACGTAATGACACACCCGAGGCATAATATGTAGAATAGCTATACATACCCATAAAAACAGTTCCATTGGGAGCCCATACAGTACCCAGAACTGACGATGCAGACCAACCACCAAGCGTGGAAAGAGCTGTTGCTCCTGAAGTATTATCACCTAATGCCGTGATATAACTCATTGACTGACCATATCCGGTAACCTCTCCAAGAAAATTACTTGGTGTATAAGATTCATCCCTGACCTTCATACCAACAAGCAAATTAGTACTTGATAATACATAAGGTCCAAAGTAAGTGGGGCCGACACTTATTCCGCTAGTACTTGTTGCTGTTGTTGTAGATCCAATAACACCAAATCGATTAATTGGTTTGCAAATCAAATTAAACTGATCAATCCAAGCACCCGTTCTTCCTTCATATCCAACCGCTACACTTCCATTAGGACAATCACAAGTACTTATAGTACCACTTCCTGCAGTACCTCGGAGAAATTGTGTATTACCAAAATTAGTAAAGACAGAGGCATTGCCGTTTAATATAACCGAATCACCAATACAAAAAGAAGTTGCAGTCAACGCTGTAGCAGTTACTGATGCCGGCTTTGGATTGATGACAACATTTATTATTGCTCGTGGAATATTTTCGCACCCGAAACCATTAGTTTGTGTCACATAGTAAGTTATAATTCCCGGTGTCGTGGAACTTGGAGTAGGTGCTGTTGTACTTGCAGTACCTCCGGTAGTTGCCGTGTACCATTTTATACCAGATCCACTTGGTGTAGCAAGTGCAGACGTAGTAGCATCTTGACAATAAGTAACAGGAGACGTAACGGTAGGTGATGCAGGAGCAGCATTAATATTGACAGTAATCAACGTGCGATTACTTTCGCAACCATAGACGCTCTTTTCACTTACATAATAAGTAAGTATAGCAGACGTAGCAGTACTTGGTGTGGGTGCAGTTACGCTTCCAATTCCTCCAGTAGCTATAGTGTACCAATAAAGCGTATCTCCAGTAGTAGTTGCAGTTGCAGTCAATGGTAGGGCAGTTACTCCCTGACAATATACAATTGGTGTAGTAACTATTGGTGCAGATGGCAACGCATTTACATTAACAGCAATCGATGCACGAGGACTTTCACATGTGCCCGATGTTTGACTGACATAATAGGTAGTACTACCCGCCGATGTTGTAGTTGGGGTAGGTGCGGTTGAACTACCTACACCTCCAGTTGAGGAAGTGTACCACAGTAAACTTGTGCCTGTGGCGGTTAATGCAGATGCTGTCGC
>DBTQ01000029.1 GCA_002307135.1 Bacteroidetes bacterium UBA1312 | reverse complement strand
AACGATTTCACCGAAATATGCCCGTAATGATTTCTCATGGACGGGCAATTTCGGATGAAACCTTTCTTATCAACCGCGATCTTCTTCTTCAGACAGCTGTTGAAATGTACAGATTCAATAAATAGTTGTGTCTCAGCTATACAATAAAACTCGTTGATAACCCCACAACACTGTTCATCGCGAATAATGTCTTGGGTATAGATAATAATCAACTCACCACGGTGATAGACCGTGTTTTCAAAGGAATTACTAATGGTGATTTTTCTCAAAATCGGATTAGTTTCTTTTACTTCCAGAACGTTTTCTAAAGAAAAGTCGGAGCTGTACTCTACCAGAATTTCAGCAGAACGTATTGTAGAATGGCTAACCGCATATAAATCGTCTACCAATCGTTTACGTGAAATCTGGTAATAATATCGTATTTCAATAGCAACACAATTAAGCTCACTTAATTGCGGAATAATTTGTTTTAGCGAATGTTGTGAATACGAATCAAAATCGATAATAGCATTTGTAATACTTATTGTTTCATCGTATTCATTTAAATCAATCTGAATAGAAGGGAGCGGACTGTCTGTTGTATAACCAAATTGGTTGTGATACAGAAACGTCAAGTATTCTTCTATCAGCTGTTTGTCTTTCAGCCCATAAATTTGGGTGATTTCTTCTACTGTCCTGATTTCTGATGTGTCCTTCTCTGATAAAAGATCGTATAAAGGTACTGGTATAGGCTGTATGATGTTGCGTTGCAAATCGCATATGACAGCTTTTTTGTAGCCTTTTACTGGTACACAGCAAGAAAACAGATGAAAGTATTTATTCATAAATGCACCACCCGGTACTTCTTTGCTTCTATAATTAGCCTAGAAATAGCTTTATTGAAATCACCTTCTGTATGGACAAAAGAACGACAATTGATCGGACTACTGATACGTTCTGAAAATAGCCTTTCTGCACGAAACATATCTTTGTCGCTGAGGATCAAATTTGACATATTTTTTTATATTTTAGCTCCTGGCAATAATAACAAATTTATATGTTCCATCAGCATTCTTAATGACTAAAAAAGAAGTACCGCCTTCAACAGATTTCATTTCTTCACTGTTTAATTCAATACTTTCAGAATTATTGATTCCGTTGTTCTTTGCAAAAAAGTTGGTTTTCATAATTTTATAAATTTTGAGTAGAACGGAGTAGAAAGATGGCTAATCTTATTTTTTTTACAAAAATAAGATTGGAAGGGCAATCAATCCCTTAACAAAATCTTGTATAATCTTAACGGATTCTTATATCTTTGCCTAATATCTAAAACGTTTTCATGAAAGCAGGAAAGTTCATACGTATTTTTTCTATTTTTGGTCTTCTAATGCTTCTGATGCTTCAATATCTATGGTTCCAGAATTCATATGTATTGATGGAGCATGATGTCTTAGATAAAAGTGAGAAAATTCTCCTGAAATCTGTTGAAGAGGAATTATTTTGGAGATTATCTACTTTTTCTAATAGCTTAAAAATAATAGATAACTCTGGAGATTATAAAAAGAATAAAAACGAAACGGTGGTTTCTGATTATAAAATCAATCAAACAAATGATATAAAGAAGGCTCTTCAACACTTCACAAACTCCATGGGCAAACCCTGTAATATAAAAACAGTTGACAGCCTTTTTAGCTCTTCCATCGCTGAAGCAATCAGCTTTACTCCCGCCCATACCATCAAAATTGTCAGCGCCAAAGATAGAGAAAAAGGGAAGCACTCCAAATTCAACCTTTATGCGAAAATAACAGACGAGCAATATGCGGAAGTGGTTTTGGTCAATCCGTTGGGTTCTATTTTGCAGCAAGCCCAGATGATTGTGATGGTGTCCATTTTACTCGTTATAATAATAGGTATTGTTTTACTCTATTTATTGAGAAGTACCTTACGCGAAAATAGGTTTGTAAGTTTCATTAAGGATTACACTCATGCGCTGACACATGAACTGAAAACGCCTATTAGTGGTATTTATATGGCATCTTCTCAACTGGAATCCGGAATCTTTGAGGAAAAACCAGAAGTCAGAAAGCGGTATTATGCTATGTGCAGAGAATCCAGTTCCAAGTTATTAAGTACGGTCGATCGTATTTTGCTGGTTGCCAAAGCAGAGCATTCCCGTATTACCACAAGTCCGGTGGAGACGGAAATCAAACCATTTATTGAGAAAATTGCGAAAACACATAGCCAGAATAACTTCCGGAGAAAAGAGGTTGAATTGACAACGGTTTGTGAACCGGAAAGCCTAAAGGCTAATATCGATCCTTTCCTCATTGAAAATGTGCTGAACAATTTGATCGATAATGCGATGAAATACTCCAACCAACAGGTGAGCATTTCTATTCATGCTGCTCAAGCAGAAAATAAACTGGAAATACAGGTTAAAGACACAGGGTTTGGTATTGATAGAAACGAGGTAAAACATATCTTCGATAATTTTGAACGAGGAAACAGGATACAGGGTAAAGGTATTGATGGCTTTGGTATTGGGCTAAATTATGTTCAAAAAGTAATTCGGGCACACAAAGGAACAATTAGGGTGCAGAGTCAAGAAGGTCTTGGTAGCGTTTTTCAAATTTTACTGCCTTTTTGATGTGGTGTATATAATTAAGGTGTAAAGGACATAAAAAAGTCTTGGTATGACAAAGGTTCTATTGGTAGAAGATGATGACATCCTTGGGTTCATCATTAAAGAAGGAATGGAAATCATTGGTGATTATGATGTTTATTGGAGCAGTGATCCCCAAGATGGGTTATTGGCTTTTGAGGCCTTTCAACCGGATGTGGTTGTATCAGATATTGAGATGCCCGGAATGACAGGGTTGGAATTGGTTAAATTGATACGCGAAAAAGATTCGAACGTACCTATTATACTGGAAACAGGCATTTCATCCAGTAAAATTATCATGGAAGCTTACAGCATAGGCATTGATAATTACATCAAGAAACCGTTCTTACCTGCTGAATTGGATGCCTATATTCAGGGATTATTGCGCCGTGTAAACAATAATACATCCAATATTCCAAAAACAGAAAAAAAAGCAAAAGTGCAAAAGACGGCAGAAGACGTTGTTCAATTTGGCTGTTACCAGTTTAATGCCAAACAACAATTGTTACAATCGGATAAAAAGATATGGGAGCTTTCTGTTACGGAATCCTTACTGCTGGATTTATTGGTCAAAAACATTGGCAATTTGGTTACAAAAGAGGTAATTGCAGAAGGAGTTTGGGGAGGGACTAAATACATGAATGCTCAAAGTTTGGATGTCTTTATTCACAATATCCGAAAATATTTATCCGAAGATATCAGTATAAAAATTAAAACAGTTCGTAGCGTGGGCTATGTGATGGATATTTTTTAAACAACGTATGATCTATCCAGAAAATTTCGAACAAAAAATAGGCTTTGACCAAATTAGACGACTACTCAAAAAAGGTTGTTCAAGTTCTTTGGGTGAGGAGAAAGTAGATGAAATGACTTTTCTGACTCATTACGAGGAAATGGAGGAACAATTATGTCATAGTGAAGAGTTCTACAGACTGCTCCATTCCGAAGAACACTTTCCGGAATGTTTTTTTCTCGATGTACGACCGGCACTGCGAAAATTACGTGTTGAAGGGACCTGGCTGGATGAAGCGGAGTTATTTGACTTGCGTCGTTCATTGGACAGTATCTTTCAAATGGTTCATTTCTTTGAGACAGAAGAAGGGGAAAACAGCCCCTACCCTCGCCTATCTACCTTGGCTGCACAAACGGCTGTTTTTCCGAAAGTCTTGAAGAACATGGATGCGATTCTTTCAAAATTTGGAAAGATTGTAGATCATGCATCTCCTGAGTTGAGCCGAATTCGTCGCGAAATGGCCAGCACAATGAACGGGCTGTCGCGTCGTTTGCAACAAATTATGAAGCAGGCTCAAGCGGATGGTTTGGTCGAAAAAGATGCAGCACCCAGTATGCGCGATGGTCGGTTGGTTATTCCTGTTTCTCCCATGTACAAACGAAAGATTCGTGGTATTGTGCACGATGAATCGGCTACCGGCAAAACGGT
>DBTQ01000008.1 GCA_002307135.1 Bacteroidetes bacterium UBA1312 | reverse complement strand
ACTTTATAGGCTTTATTTGCATATAGGGCTAATCCCGGTGTAAACCAGTATTGGGTAGCGCCTGAGCCATAACTACCTATATAATAACCCGCTGATAAATATTTACTGCCACCTGGGGTATGGTTAGTAATAGCAGGATAAGAGGTACTGAATGGTGCAGCTAAAAGATTCCAATAAGTACCTGCAGAACCCCATGAGTAAGTATAACCTGCACAAGGCATATTAGTTCCTGCTGTTCCTGTTTCAAAGGTCTCTACATAAGGCAAAGTAATTGGTGTTGTTCCTACAAAAACACCTGCAGATGTATCCGCATTAGGTGCTGATATGAGCGGGCAAATAACATAGCAACGGTAATACATTGCTGTTGCAGGTGTTGTTGTTGTATAAGCGGGTAAAGTCGCGCCTGAAATATTTGTCCAAGTACCGGTAGCACCTGAAGTAGAGCTTTGCCATTGGAAAGCCAAATCTGATGCAGCACTTGTTCCTATTAAGGAAACAGTAGACGTTGCTGTTGAAGAGCACAACAAGCTTGGAGATGCAACTGTAGTTCCAGCAACCGGTTTTGCATTACAAGATGGTAATTGTGTAATACCAATATCATCTATAGCCATTCCATAATAGTTATAATAAGAATGGTTGACTTTAATACCTACATAGTAAGTACCGGTAGTCGGTGCGATAAAGCTGCGTTGAAATTGATTGTAGGTAGCTGTTGTTGTAGCATTGATATATGCCGTAGTATCAGAACCTGCTATAATGGTCATTGCCGCTTTAGTTTGTGCAGTACCTGCACGAATACCTAAAGTGGTACCATAGCTCGCATAACTGGTAGAGTAACCACTATTACTAAACCAAAAAGAAACATTATAGGCTTTAGCAGCAGTAAGCGCCAAACCTGGTGTAAACCAATATTCGTCAGAACCACTGGCATAACCTAAATAGTAACCAGCATGCAAATATTTACTGCCTCCTGGAGTATGATTAACAATACCCGGTGCATAAGAGGCATATGGGGAAGTTTGTAAATACCAATATGCACCAGAACCCCAGCTATAAGTATTAGCTGCACAAGGCATATTAACCCCTCTTGTACCCGTTTCAAAAGTTTCTACATAAGGAGGTGTAATAGGTGTAGTTAATACCGTTACCGTATCAGAATAGATAAATAAACCGCTCGTAGTACAGGAATCTTTACAACGGAAGTACCAGGTACCACCACTTGGAATACTATAGGTACCCGATGCTGTCGAAATGCCCGCTTTTACCCAAGCACCTCCGGTTGTCGGGCCGTTAACTTCCCAAGAAAAAGCAAGACCTGAAAATGCAGGAGTACTAGAGACATTTAACGTTACGGTACTGGGCACACTACATGCCACACTTGGCGAAGAGGTAGTATGACCACCTCCGCTAGGACCCGAACCCAAAGCGGTGGAAGTAGTGGCTGTATTACAAGCCGGTAATTCTACTAAGCTCAAATCGTCAAATACACCACCACCATAATAACTGTAACCCTTATTATTGGCTTTTAGCGCTATGTAATAAGTACCCGTTGTAGGTACCGAAAAATCACCGGAATTTTGAGCATAAGTAGCACTCGCTTTTCCAATAAGATCCGGAGCTATCGCTGTTAAACCTGTTACAGATTGAGCAGTATTATAATACATACCAAAATCACAACCGGTAGATGCATAATAGGTAGCCATATAATCACCTACGCGATACCAATAAGAAAAACGATAAGTTTTTCCTGAAGTCAAATTAATACCAGGTGTAAACCAATAACCCGCAGGATAACCGGCATAACTACCAACGTAATAACCTGCAGTCAGGAAGTTAGCCCCACCAGGAGTATGATTGGTTCCGCTATAGCCGGAAGAAACCGTGGCATTCATCCGCCAGTAATAACCATAATAGTTGGTTGTAGCTTCAAAAGCTCCGGAAGTAGTATTATTGTAAAAAGCTGCAGCACAAGCTACGTTAGAGCCAGCAGCTGTAGATTCAAATGTTTCACT
This sequence comes from Bacteroidetes bacterium UBA1312, assembly GCA_002307135.1. Classification (GTDB taxonomy): domain Bacteria; phylum Bacteroidota; class Bacteroidia; order Chitinophagales; family Chitinophagaceae; genus Rurimicrobium. The sequence continues at coordinate 40,932 of DBTQ01000008.1, read as the reverse complement.
ATAAGGAGGGGTCAAGGCTGTACCGCAGGTAACCGAAACGGTAGTAGATGTAGCTGAAAGACCAGATGGTGTACACTTAACAATACATCTATAATAGAGTGTTCGACCAGTAGGAGGAGTAAATGTCATTGTAGCTGAAGTAGCTCCTGTAACAGCAACCCATCCACCAGTGCCGGTAGAAGAAGTATCCCACTCGTAAGTAAGTGAGGCCGCAACAGTAGCACCAGAAAGGCTAAATAAAATAGGCACACCAGGACATGCAGTAGTGGTAGAAGCAATCGCAGTACCTGCTGTTGGTGTACCACTACAAGGAGTAACACAACTAACTGTAGCTGCCCAACCCGCATAGTTCACTGAAGCATCTGAGGTAAACTTAAATGTAAGACTACCATCAGCAGCTGTAGAGGTGAATGTAGGAGGAGATGCTAAACTACCGGTATAAGTACCGATTAACGGAGCAGCTGTACTATTACCATTGTAAACGTACATATAATCCCAACCTGATTCCGAATAATAAGAGGAAAACACCACTTTTACAGGAGCTCCAGCAGTAGATGGATAAATAGTACGCGTATAATTTTCATTATTTGAATAATTACTAGTTGGTCCTCCACTATCATAAAAATTGTCGGAGCAGGTCGTAGAGCTACCTGTACTCATTAATATCTGCGCGGACACATTCGGTATCGCAACAAATACAAGTGCTGACATGAGTAACCATCGTATTGCAGAGGGCACTTTATTACAGCCTGATATCATCGATGCTATCGGTGATATACTTTTGTTTGTAGAGAAGTGATTCATAATAATTGTTTTGAAAACTAAAAAAAATTTATTTTGACTACTTAAATTTTAACCTGATTTTTATAAAAATTGAAACGTAGATAATTTGTCTGAATGTAACAAATACCTACTCAAATGTATTTAAAAAAAATTATAAAAGAACAAATTATAAACAAATCTTTATTTCTGTACACTATATTTACTTTCAAAACAATCATGTAGTACGGGATACAGTATCATGAGAATAACAATTTTCAAGCTTTTTTTCACAAATAATTGACAAATGCAGGTTTTGTTTATAAATATACGTAGATGAAGATACTTTGGATTGGCAGTAAAAATATATGCCTTTGCAAGCAATAAATATAGCATCGGTAAAAATATCGATACAAAACACTACTCACATTTACCGCTTATCGATAACAAAAAAGCACAAAAAACGAATCGTTTTTTGTGCTTTTAAATGTAAATACAGATGAGGCTATCGCTTCATTAATGCCAATTCCAACACCTCGCTCATTTCTGTTACATAATTAAATTTGATACCTCTGATAAATGCAGGATTGATCTCCTCAATATCTTTTTCGTTTTGCTGACAAAGGATGATTTCCTTAACTCCCGCCCGTTTTGCAGCTAATATTTTCTCTTTTATTCCACCTACAGGCAATACTTGTCCACGCAAAGTTATTTCCCCTGTCATAGCTAAATAGGGCTTTACTTTTCGTTTTGTAAAAACAGATGTAAGCGCGGTAAGCATGGTAATACCCGCACTAGGTCCGTCTTTCGGCACAGCACCTTCAGGCACATGTATATGTATATTTGATTCATCAAATAACTCATAAGGAATGTTGTATTCGCTGGCATGAGCTTTCAAAAAAGACAGTGCTGTGCTGGCACTTTCTTTCATCACATTTCCCAAGTTACCAGTAATGGTAAAACCGCCTTTGCCTTTGCTAATATTTGTTTCAATAAAAAGTATCTCGCCGCCTACAGATGTCCAAGCCAAACCTACAGCTACTCCCGCCGGTAAACCTTTCTGATAAACATCATTACTAAATCGTGATTTGCCCAAAATATCAATAACTTTTTCCTGCGTAATGTTTGGAGCGACTTCATGCTCCATAGCCACATCTTTCGCTGTATTGCGCATTATCGAGGCCAGCAATCTGTCCAATTCGCGGACTCCACTTTCTCTTGTATAATCTTGTATAATTTGTTGCAGCACTTTGTCATTGAACTTAAGCGGCGTTTTAACTAAACCATGTAATTCTTTTTGTTTAGGAATTAAATGTCTTTTAGCAATTTCAGTTTTTTCTTCGATGCTATAACCGCTCAATTGTATAATCTCCAGTCTGTCCCGTAATGCAGGCTGTATATCCGCAAGACTATTAGCTGTAGCAACAAATAACACTTTCGACAAATCAAATTCCATCTCCAGATAATTATCATAGAAAGAACTATTCTGCTCCGGGTCGAGCACTTCAAGTAATGCAGAGCTTGGATCGCCACGTTGATCACGGCCAATCTTATCAATTTCGTCGAGTATAAAAACAGGATTCGCAGATTTCACTTTACGTAGAGACTGAACAATACGCCCTGGCATTGCACCAATGTATGTTTTGCGATGTCCACGAATTTCGCTTTCGTCGTGCAAACCACCCAAACTCAGGCGAACATATTTTCTATTAATTGCATTAGCAATACTACGCCCTAGTGACGTTTTACCAATACCTGGAGGGCCAACAAAACAAAGAATTGGCGACTTCATATCACCTTTCAATTTAAGGACAGCCAAATATTCAATAATGCGCTCTTTTATTTTTTCCATACCATAGTGGTCATTATCCAAGACGGCCTGTGCATTCTTAAGGTCATAATTGTCCGGGGTGTATGTTTCCCAAGGCAAGTCCAACATAAGGTCGAGATGATTGTAAATAACCGAGTAGTCGGGCGTACTTGGGTGCATCCTTTCCAGCTTCTGTATATTTTTTTGAAATAAATCTCTCGCTGTGTCGGGCCATTTCATTCCTTCAGCACGTTTTTGAAGATCACGAACCTCGCGCTCATTTGGGTCACCGCCGAGTTCGTCTTTGATTGATTTCAATTGTTGTTGCAGAAAGTATTCTCGCTGCTGTTTATCCAACTCCCCACGCGTTTTGTTGGTAATTTCATTTTTCAATTCGACCAACTGCAATTCGGATTGCAGGAGTTGCAATAATTTTTCACCACGCTTTTTAACATCATTCTCTTCCAACAAATTTTGCTTATCCAATAATTTAGCATTGATATTGGAGGCTATAAAGTGTAGTAAAAAAGATTCCTGTTCAATATTGCGTAAGACAATACCGGCTTCACTGGGTAGATTAGGAGATTGTGTAAGTATTTTTTCAGAATAATCGCGCACAGATGACATGATGGCTTCAAATTCCGAATCATTCTTGGGGAATTCGTCATCGAGCAGTTTCACCTCAGCCTTGAAAAAAGGGTCGGACTGTGTCAATATATCAATGCTAAAGCGCATTCGCCCCATAATGAAGAGGGTGGTATTACCATCAGGCATTTTTATCTGCTTCACTATTTTGGCTAGTGTTCCGGTCAAGAAAATATCATCTCCTGTAGGATCTTCATTATTTATTTCCTTTTGGGCTAAAACCCCTATCCATTTGCCATGTTGATTGGCAAATTCTATAGCTTTCAGCGATTTTTCGCGAGAAACAGTAATCGGTAATACTACATTAGGAAACAGCACCGTATTACGTAAGGCAATTATAGGTATGTCAGTAGGTAGATTTCCCTTTTCTTCATCATTCAGCTCCTCTTCCCCCAAAGGCACAATCGGCATAAATTCCATTTCTTGTTCGTTTTGTTGGAACATCATATCAATCATTGATTTCATCAAAAATATTTCAGAATGTAAAAAATATAGACAAATTGACAATAAATACACTGACTAATGTCGTATTGCTAGTCTAAAACTAAGGTCAATACTCATGCCAAAGCCAAAAAACTGAAAATTTAGCAGTCCACTACGTTATATTTGTGCAATAATTGCTTAAACAATGAACTATTTAAATAAAACAACCATATTGTGTGCCCTTGCCTTAGCGCCATTCTCTACAGAGGCTCAATCAGAACAGAAAAAAGTTGAAACAGCCGCGAATACAATAACGCTTACACCTCAAAAAATTCCTGTACGTAAATTTTACATGGGTAATTCTTTAGATGCAGGCATCTTCTCTACTTCATTTGTAACCAAAGATGGAGCAAGCAGGCAGACTACCCCTTTACGTTTCAGTATGTTTTTGCATTTAGGTTATACACTCAACTATGACTTCAATAAATACTCCGGATTTTATACCGGCGTGGATTTGAAAAACATTGGGTTTATTGAAAAAGAAGCAGGCTATACCACTAAACGTAGGGTTTATACAGTTGGCGTACCTGTAGGTCTTCGTTTTGGCAACATGAAAAAGCGTAATTATTTTTACTTAGGCGCAGGTCTGGATCTTGCTGTTAATTATAAAGAGAAAATTTACAAGAAAAGATCAGATAAAACGAAACTCAATGAATGGTTCAGCAGCCGCACACCCTTACTAATGCCTTATGTATTTGCAGGATATTCGTTTGACCATGGTATTTCTGTGAAAGTACAGTACTACCCCAATAGTTTCTTGAATCGGGATTTTAGCGAAAGCCTTGCTCCAGGTGTTACTAGTTACCCTTATGCGGATTATAAAAAAGTAAACCTCTTGCTCTTTAGCGTAGGGTTCGACATGCACTATAAAATGAATAAGTATAAATAATAGCAGGCACTGATAAAATTTGTTGACGCTCAATCATTGTAATTTTAAAACAGCCTAAACAGTTAATTAACTGTTTAGGCTGTTTTTTTGGAGTTGTACTTAATAGCAAATACACTTTAGCCGGCAGGTATTTCGTCATTAGCAGATGCAATAACTTTATCGCCCACATGCAAATTGCCATAAACCTCTATTCGGCCAGGTGTTTCATTACCGGTACTGACATCCACTTTTGTAGTTTTACCATCTTTTACCAACAGCACATATTTTCTTTCAGTAGAGGTAACTACTGCAGACTTAGGAACTGACAAGCCTTCCACGTTTCCTTTTGAGTATAAAACGACTTCTGTAAACATACCGGGACTCAATAATCCGTCTTTGTTCAGAACGTCTATTTCCATTCGTTCACTGCGGTACTGAGTATTTACATTATCTGATTTGCGACTAATAAAACCAGTCATTTTTTTGCCCGGATACGCACTTACAAAAAAGGATACTGTATCTTTATTTTTTAATGTTCCGGCAAAGGCTTCGGGAATATCTACTTGTAATCTTAGATGTTCCACTTGTTTCAGTTCAAGCATAGGTTTGTCTTTTACAGATGCGCTAACCAACGCTCCCGGATGTACATTACGTTCCGTAATAACACCTGCAAATGGTGCCGTAACCCTTAAATAGCCAAGCATCGTTTGCTGTGCTTGCCAATTGGCCTTTTCAGCATTACAAACTGCGTTATCGGCATCCATTTTAGATTTAATGGTGGACAAATCTAATGTAGCAATAGCTCCTGGCGTTTTAGACGCTTCCAACAAACGCTGGTAATGTTCCTTATCAATAGAATAATCTGCTTGTGCTCTAGCATATTTTTCTTTCGCTTGCAGTGCTTCTTGTTGCAGTTCAGGCGCTTCCAATATCATTAACAGAGTGCCTTGTGCCACTTTTGAGCCAATGTCAACCAGAACGGTTTTTACATAAGCGTTTACTTTTGGGAAAACACTGACTTCCTGATAAGCCACTAATTGTGCCGGTAATTTAATTGTAGTAGCAACTCCTCCTTGTTCAACAGTGGCTAAGGGGTAGTTTATGATTGCGGTTTGTTTATTTGATGTTTGCTCTTCTTTCCTTTTATTTGAACAAGAACCTAGTAAAACAATAGATGCTATAAGAACAATATGAAATTTCATTTTTTTAAAATTTAGTCGTTAAGATTTTCCGGCAATAAGGATACCGATTTGAAAGATGCCTTTTGTTGTACCCAACCATATACCAATGGCACTATAAACAAGGCTGCAAATGTTGATGCCGCAAGACCTCCAATAACAGCGCGACCTAGTGGTGCGGATTGATCACCGGCTTCACCCATACCACTTGCCATAGGTATCATACCGGCTATCATAGCCAAGCTGGTCATAAGAATTGGTCGTAAACGAATACTTGCTGCTACCGTTGCTGCTTTAAATGGGTCTTTATATTCGAGCCTTAATGTTTCTGCATTAGTAACAATTAATATGGCATTGGCAACTGATACACCCACAGCCATAATGATACCCATATATGATTGTAGATTAAGGGTGGCACCTGTTGCTAATAAGAGCAGCATTGCTCCTAATAATACTGCCGGCACTGTTGACAGTACCGCTATTGCAACACCGAAGGACTGATAGTTGGCAGCCAGCAATAATAGAATAACTATAATAGCTGCCAGTAAACCTGTTTGTAAGGAACCCAATGTTTCGGTAAGTAAGGACGACATTCCTTTTATTTCGGCAACTAAACCCAACGGAGGTTTACCTATTTCATCAATTGTTTTTTGCACGGCATCAGTAGCTGTTCCCAGATCCTTTTTATAAATATTAGCACTAATGGTTACAAATCGGCGAGGACCACTTCTATCATACTCTCCGGGTAATGAATCTACAGAAAAGCTGGCAACATCAGACAAAATAGGTCTCGCTTGGCCTTTTACCAATGGCGTCGCTTGCAATTCTTCTATTGAATTCATCAAATATTCCGGTACCTGAACTTGTGTTTGATAGGTGTAGGACGTTTTACTGTCCAACCAAAAGTTTTTACTCGTATAGCGGCTAGAAGATGTACTTGCCGTAATACTTCTGGAGACATTGTCTAAAGATAACCCTAACAAGGAAAGTTTCTGCCTATCAATATTAATACTAATGGTTGGAAAATTTAAAGGCTGGGCAATTTGCACATCGCGTAAAAACTCAATCTTCTTCATTTTGTTTAATAATTGTGTCGAATAGGATTTTATATCACTCATGCTCTTACCAGATACCCGAACTTCTATGGGTGTTGAAGCTCCTTGTGCCATTATCTTTTCGGTCAGTTCAATAGGTTCAAAAGATATTTTAATACTAGGGAATTGACGAACAATATTCTTGCGCAATTCCTCTTTTAAATCTTCCATTTTCACTTTATAATCTTCGTTCAAATTCACTTGAATAATTGACTCATGGGTACCACTGTTGAAAATGTATAAGTTACTTGTACCAAAATTACTGGGAACCAAGCCTACATATGCAGACGTAATGGCCACCTGATGATGAACCGTTGAATCGATAATATTCAAAACTGATTTAGTAGTTCGTTCTGTAACCTCTAATCGTGTACCATCGGGTTCCCGAATCCGTAATTGTAGTTGCCCATTATTGGTTTTAGGTAAAAGGTCTTTACCAATAAAAATAAAGCATATTGCTGCTGTGCCAAAAGCAAATAATAAATAAAGAAGGACTATCAATTTCCTTTTAGGCATCCAACGCTCTAATACATTATGCAACGCTATTTTCAATTTTTGAAAGAACCCATTTTCTTCAGCATGCTTTCGGTCCTCTTTATTATGCGTATCAATCTCAGCAACTTCTATGTCATCTAATGCCAATCCAGCGTGGGCATGAGGCTTATCGTGGTGGTATTGATACATTTCTGCCTTAAGCAGCCAATTGGCAATTACAGGAACCAAGGTTTGTGCAGCCACAAATGAGACAATCATAGCAAAAGCAATAGACAATGACAATGGTAAGAACATTGCCTTAGGTACACCAGTCATTACAAATGCCGGTGCAAATACAGCGAGGATACAAAGAAGTATTAATAACAAAGGGAAAGAAATTTCTTGACAAGCATCTAAAATGGCTTGTTGTTTGTTCTTGCCCATTTCTAAATGTTGGTGAATATTTTCAATCGTTACGGTAGCCTGATCTACTAAGATTCCAATAGCTAAAGCAAGGCCACTTAAGGTCATCATATTAATCGTTTGCCCTGCCAGCTTTAAAAAGAAGACGGCGCTTAAAATCGCTACTGGAATAGTAATTATGACCACCAAGCTGCTTCGCCAGTCCCTTAAAAACAACAACACCATAAGTCCGGTAAGAATAGCACCCAATATACCTTCCGTCATTAAGCTTTTTGCTGAGTTAATAACAAAAATACTTTGATCAAATTCATAGCTGATCTTTACATCATCCGGCAAAAGACTTTGCATTTCAGGTAATTTGGCACGTAGGTTTTGTACAACGTCCCACGTTGACGCATCAGCCGTTTTTACAACGGGAATATACACGGAGCGTTTACCATTTACCAAAGCATAATCAACTGTAATATCAGCTGCGTCTTCAACCTTTGCTACATCGCTTACATTTACTGTTGTTGTTCCATTACTTTTGATAGCTATTTTTTCAAATTGACCGACCTGCTCTTCCAATGAATTGACAGAGGTAATGTACATGGTACTATCTACACGCAAATTTCCGGATGGTGTAATTGCATTATTTTTTGCAATTGCATCGACTACCTCATCAGCACTTACATTGTAGGTGCTTAATTTTTGAGGATCTACATTGATAACAACAGTCCGTGCGTTGGAGCCAAATGCCGGAGCGGCAGAAAGACCCGGAACAGTTGCAAAAAGCGGCCTTACACGAGTAAGGGCAAGATCAAACATATCCTTTAATGATTTTGTTTGACTACTAAAAACAAGTTCTCCGACGGGTAATGACGAAGCATCGAATCGAATAACTGTGGGAGGTAAAGAACCCGGTGGGAAAAAGGCCAACATTCGATTCGATTGCAATGCCACTTGTGCAGTAGCTTCTGCCATATCTACATTTTCGTAAAAACTCAACTTCACCAAAGAGAGTCCTTGTATGTTTTTACTTTCAATATTTTTAATACCATTTACATACAGAAATTGATCTTGCATACGGGTACTAAAAAAACCCTCCATCTGTTTAGCACTCATACCACCGTATTGTTCTATTACGTAAATGGTAGGTGAATTTAATTTCGGAAAAATATCTATCGGTATGGTTCTTAAGGCCATCACCGAAAACAATAATAAACCCATGAACAACACCAAAATAGTGATGGGTCTTTGCAATGCGCTGCGTACCATATAATTATTTTAGTGTTTGAATAAATTGAATAAGATTGCCTTTTGCTGCAGCTTTATCTATCTGTGCCAAATACCAATCATTCCGTGTTTCAATAAAATCGGACTGCGATCGATAGAGCACAAAAGAAGCATTGGTAAGGTCTATTAATGAAATAATGCCTGCTTTATACTGTGCCATTTTCTGATTGTAGGTGTCTTCTGCGGATTGAAGCTGTATTGGGATCTCCAACAAATTAGCCCCAGCGGTTTGCAATGCATTTTCTGCCTGTAAAAAAGAAGAGTTCAGCGCTTGGGTTTGCTGTTGCAGCTCATAATCACTAGCTTGTAATTGGAAACGGTTAATCGCTAGCTTATCTCTCTTATAGATACCATTAAATAAATTGTAAGTGATTGCTAAACCTACAGCATAATTGAAGCGTTGATAACCAAATCCATCTGTCAATGGTTGGTAATTATCATTATACTGGATACTTGACCCTCTTGCCCAAGTACTACCTGCCAATAATATCTTAGGTAGATAACTTTTACTGATCACTTTTTTATTGGTCAAAAAAGTTTCCTTCTTTTTCATATAATAAGTCAGCAATGGATTTGATAAGCTATCTATTGAATGATCGCCGGAAACGGGCATTGAGTAAATAGAGCTATTAATTAATGTATCGATATTCAAATCGCTAGCTGCAATACCTGTGAAATAAGCGAGTTGCTGTTTCAGCTGATTTATGGCACCTACAGTTTGATTATAACTGATACGTGTTTTAGACAATTCTGCCTTTGCCAATGAAGAGTCTGAGCCTGGTTTTATACCACTTGCCGCAAGTGCATGTATTACATTAAAGATGTTTTGATAACGTTCTATATTTTGCTGATCTGCATTAAGTCGGGATTGATTTTTCAAAATTGTAAAGTACAACCTCGCTACATTCAACTCCAAGAGATACTGTTCTTTTTGTAAATCCGATTCCTGAAGAACCGCATAAGCCTTAGCATTATTCAATTGTGCATTTCTTAACCCAAAATTGACCAATTCGTACTCTCCATACAATACTGCAATATTGCCAGTAGCCAATTGATAATTATTATCTGAACGTACACCTGCCGAAGACGAAGGCGTGATACCTAACGGCAAATAACTTCCTGCTATAGAATTATCTGTACCTAGGTTCAGTTGATCACTCAATTTGAACTGAGGTAAAAAGGAATGTCTAACGTCCGTAATTGTAGCATGAGCAGCACCGATTAACGCCCTTTTCTGCATCAAAATAGGGAAATGGTTATTTGCGCTATCTACCAGACTTGATAAATTATATTTTTTTTGTGCCCATACAGAAAGTGGCGACACAAGCAATAAAATGCCTAATGTGCAGCAACACTTTCTTTTAAAGAAAGATGCCATGCTATATATTTAAAATGAAAGATGTTATTGAGCAAAAATCAGGCAACAACAGGCGGACCACGCATCAAATGCGTTTGCAAAAAAGTAATGGGAATGATTTCCTCAAAACAGAAAATCGTGTTGCATGCAATTAAATATTCAGCATTGATTATACTAACAAAATAGGTATTATTTAAAAATAAAGTCTCCGGCTGGAAACGTTTGTTTAGTCTAACCTTTGCACACTTATGCTTTTCGGTATTTAATTTATTTGAACTTAACTGCTGTTGTTTTAATTGGATTCGATAAGATGGGATAGGTACTAAACTATCTTTTTGATTAGAGTCCCCATAATTAAAAAGCTGTACAGAGAAAAAAGAAATGTACAAAAACAACAAAGGAATCTTTGATAGAATCACCGTTATTTTTAATTTCTTAATGCTCATATTTTTATGTAAAAATCACCCCGAATAGGATCTCGACAAAGTAAGTTAATCCCTTAACGGAATTAGCGACATTGTTCAACTTGATTTCGCAAAACTAATTCATCGCTTGATGATTTTTCTCTTTTTGAAATTAACGCGTTGTTAAACAGATTATTTTTTTATACCTGATTCACCGTATTATTAACTTATTAAAATATCCTTCTGGCCTTCAGTCACAGAATATAAAAGCTTCTTTATTGACATCAATTTGTATTGATGTCAATAAAGAAGCGACTCATAATATTATGGTATAAAATAAAGAATAACTACTTTATTACTGCATCAGACTCTAAGAAAGTAACCTTTCCATTGGCTACATCATAAATCGCTGGAGCAATGCCAACTTTACCTTGTTCTACCAAGGTGCGGATAATACTGCTTTGTTCCAATATTTGTCTTACCGATTGTTTCACATTTTCTACTGCAACTGCTTCTATGAATTCTTTATTTTGGCTGTTTCGCTCACCTTTTATATGTTGTACTTGCTCAACTGCAGGTAGGATATTACTCAGTAAACTGGTCAAGTTTCCAGCCTTTACATTGTCACAAGCACCTTTAATCGCACCACATCCGGTATGGCCAAGTACTACAATTAGCTTGGAATCCGCAAAGGCAGTAGCATATTCCAGGCTGCCTAAAATATTAATGCCGATTACATTACCTGCTACCCGAACACTAAAAACATCTCCCAATCCTTGGTCAAACACGAGCTCTACAGCAGTACGGGAGTCCATACAACTCAGAATGGCGGCAAAGGGCCATTGACCATCTTTAGTCTCATTGACCATTTCAAGTAAATCATGATTCTTGTTCAAGTTATTGAGAAATCTAAAGTTCCCTTCCTTAAGTCGCTGTAATGCAAGCTGCGGTGCTAAATCATGGACTATTTTATTAGAAGAATAAGGCATATTTTGTATCAATTATTAGGGATTGTTAGTTGAAGTTATTATTTCCGTTGAAGTTGTTTTATTAATTTTCGATGACTTCCTGCGGAGCGTTCCGGTACTTCTTCGATTTCCATCAACTCCGTTATAATCTCATCTTGTGAAATAGATGAGGGTATTTTATAAATATTTTTAAATCCTTCCAGCGAAATTTTAATTCCTTTTGAAGGTGCCTGAGATACCTGAAAATCACGAATAATATCAAGTACATCAAAGTCAATATATTCTGTTTTGCTCGCATCGATAATAATATTCGCGTTATCAGGAATTGCTTGCAGTGTCTTTTTAATACTTGCTTTATTGAGGAAGGAAACTTCTTGCGCCAAAGTTATTTTAATCAAATCATTATTGGAATAACGGCTACGGTGATAATAATATGGAATGCTCATATTTTCACGAAGCATAAAAATGATGCTAATAACCATACCTATCGCAACTCCTTTCAACAAACCAAACATTGGTAAGACAACCAAAATAGCCGTTACAACAAAAGGGATGAATTGTGTAAAACCAGAATGCCACATGTGCTTGAACATTGAGGGACGACATAATCTGTAACCAGTAAATATAAGGATCGCAGCCAGTGCGGCTTTAGGAATCATATTGAGGATAAAGGGAATAGTAGCCACACAAACCAAAAGCAATGCGCCATGTATTATAGCAGAAAGTTTACTGCGTGCTCCAGCATTAATATTTGCGCTCGAACGAACAATGACAGAAGTGATCGGCAAACCGCCAATCAATCCACTCATTATATTACCGATACCTTGTGCCTTTAGTTCTGCATCACCAGAAGTATAGCGTTTGTAAGGATCCAGTTTATCAGTAGCCTCAATACATAGTAATGTTTCAATAGACGCAACGACAGCAATGACAATACCAATCTGCCATACATGTGGATTAGAAAATCCATTTAAATTAGGGAATGTAAATTGTCCGAAAAAATCATGAACATTATTTGGTACCGGTAATTGCACTAAGTACTCATTATTTAAGAATAGTGAAGAAGAACCATACAATTGATTAAGTAATGTTCCAATTACAACAACTAATAAACCAGCCGGCACAACAGATATTTTTTTAAAACGTTTGGTTTGCCATAACGTCAGAATTACAATACCAATAAGTGTAATAATTACAGCTCCAATCTCAATATGATCGAGGATATGTGTTACAAACGACAACCCAACACCAACTTCTGCATCTTCTACACCTGCTGAAGGATGTATTTGCAAAAATCCCACGGCATCTGGTAATTGCTTAAAAATAATGGTCAAACCAATACCTGCAAGCATTCCTTCAATAACACTTGTGGGAAAATAATTGGCGATAGAACCGGAACGCAAAAATCCGAAAATGAGCTGTATAGCTCCTGCAATAATAACAGCACAAAGAAAAATATCAAAAGCACCTAATTGTTGCATAGCTCCGATAATAATAGCGACCAAACCCGCTGCTGGCCCGCTTACACTCAATTGTGATTTGCTTAAAATCCCAACAATAATACCACCTACAACTCCCGCCACAACGCCAGAAAATAATGGTGCATGTGCAGCTTGTGCAATACCTAAGCAAAGTGGTAATGCAATAAGAAAAACGATTAGTCCCGAAACAGCATCACTTTTGAAATTAGATAAAATAGATTTTTTTTGAACATTCATAAAATAGAAAATAAACACACAAAGAACCAATTATGGATTTCGTGATTGTTAAAGATATAGGGTTAATTGCCAAACCAAACAGTGTTCGAACATGGCAGATACACTCAACCAAAATACAAGGAATGATTTTGGTCAAGTAAATTATATCAACAATTAGGAGGAGGTGTAAATACTTCGGTTATATGTGCATCAGGTATAGATGCTGCAAAGTGAATGTATATACCAGTAGTAACAGATAGAAATTCTATTTGTCTATAATAGTTGTGACTTGTATTTGAATGAAGAGTAAACAACTTTATAAAACTATCCGTATCCTCAAAGCCTCCTTCATTATGAACTTCCTCTGTAGCCTGTGGATTAGACAATAGTTTAGCAACTGCCTTAATAGGTAATACCTGAAAGGAAAGTATCAATAAAAACATTATAGCAATCACTGGACGCATCGGTGCAAAGAAAAGGGAACTCATAGAGAATTGCACATTAAAAATCTTAAACTTTAGTGAATGCCGTTCGAATATTAAATCAGTCACCTACAGGTTGTTGCTAATAGTATTACTAATTGAATCCATATTTAGTTTTCAAGGCTTTTATCATATATCGACACACAATCAAATAATAAATATAAATATGATTGTTAACATTAGCGTAATATACTGGTAACATAGGAGTAATGCTCGAAGAGTTCCTTTGCACCAACAAAACACATTTTATTTTAACAAAACTCATTTAACGATGGCTCAAAAAAAATTACTCTTTGGCATTTTATGCTCTTCTTTCCTGCTTTTGAATGCTACAGCAAAGGCTCAGGATTCTACGCAATTCAAACCCTCAGGAAAAGTATGGGGTTATGCATTCGGTGATTATTCCTTTAAGGCACACGGCGATACAGTAGGTGGCAATGGTCGTGGAGGATCTAACCAATACACAGGAGTAGCCCAAAATCAAAGTCTGTTCCAACTTCGTCGGGTTTATCTTGGTTATAACTATGATATCAGTAAGAAATTTTCTGCTGAGTTTTTGTTAGCAGCTGAAGATGATTTTGCGAATGGAGATTTGTTAGGTAATGGAAAATTGGCTCCTTATGTAAAATTAGCAAATGTACGCTGGAAAGGTATTTTCCCAGGATCTGATCTTGTGTTTGGATTACAACCTACCTCTTCTTTCGCTACTACTTCAGAACCAATTTGGGGTTACAGATCTGTCGAACGAACTATCATGGACGTCCGTCGTACTTCTTCTTACGATTTGGGTATTAGTTTACAAGGTCATTTACCTAAGAATGACAATTTTGGTTACTCAGTATTGGTAAGTGACGGTACAGGCGCCAAACCAGAAACGGATGCGTTCAAATGGTTCTCCGGCGATATTTACGCCAAATTCCTGAACAAGAAATTAATCTTCGATTTCTATGCCGATTATAATAGAATTAATTTAGTAGAGGGCTGGCATCACGAACGCAGCACGGCAAAAATATTTATAGCTTATACGGAACCAAAATTTACTGTAGGTGTTGAAGCCTTTATCAATAACTTAACTGGAGATGATGTTGCAACCAAAATAGCAGGCGGTAAAGATACAATCACAACTAAAGCCAGCGGTATTTCTCTCTTTGTTCGCGGTAAATTATACAAAGATAAACTAGGATTCTTTGCTCGTTATGATAACGAAAATCCAAGCGGTAATATTGACAATTCAAAATATTCTGCTTATAGCCCTATTACCAGTCAATACAATCCCAATACCAAAGAACAATTTGTAACTGCAGGTATTGATTTTACACCAGTTAAGAATGTACATATCATGCCTAACGTTTGGTACAATGCATACAAAAATGCAGGTCCTAAAGATTATGGCAGCAACAATAACAGTTATGATTTAGTGTATCGTATCACCTTCTATTACGTTTACGGAAAATAATTTATCTCTTTCAAAATAATATTCAAACACAAGAAAATTTTATGTACACAAGAAAATTCAAAAGTCTATTGACAGCAAGTATAGCAGTGGCTATCTTAGGAAGCGTCACATTATTGAGCTGTAACTCTGGTGGCAGTGGTACTGGTACTGGGAAAGCAGATAGCACTTCTAATGGTGACGAAAATACAGTAATGGGTGCCGGAAGCACTTTCGACAATCCATTGTTCTCAAAAATGTTTTCTGAGTATAACAAATTGAACGGATTAAAAGTAAACTATCAGTCTATTGGTTCTGGCGGCGGTATCCTTCAATTAACCAACAAAACCGTTGATTTTGGCGCATCTGATGCACCATTGAATGGCAAACAAGACTCAGGAATGACTGCACCTGCGGTACATATTCCTGTAACAGCCGGAGCCGTAGTAATCAGCTACAACTTACCGGAAGTTAAAGACACGTTGAAATTAACTCCAGAAATTTTAGCAGAAATATTCTTAGGTAAAATAACTAAATGGAATGATGCTAAAATAGCAAAAGCAAATGCCGGCATTAAACTTCCTGCTACTGGTATCATTGTTGCGCACCGTTCAGACGGTAGTGGTACAACTAATATCTTCACTACATACCTTGGTAAAGTAAACGAAGAGTGGAATACAAAAGTAGGTAAAGGATCTTCTGTAAACTGGCCAGTTGGATTGGGTGGTAAAGGTAATGAAGGTGTTGCAGGCAGTATCAAACAAACACCTGGTGCTATTGGTTATGTTGAGTTAGCTTATGCTATTCAAAATAATATGGCTTATGCAAAAATGCAAAACAAAGCAGGCAATTTTATTACACCAAGCATTGCTAGTGTAACTGCTGCTGCTAATATTACAATACCAGCGGATACCAAAGTATCATTGACGAATACTGAAGCAGCTGATGGCTACCCTATCTCAGGCCTTTCATGGGTATTGTTGTACAAAGAACAAAAATACAATAACCGTACCTTGGATAAAACAACCAAAATCGTAAAATTAGTTTGGTGGATGACACACGAAGGACAACAATTTAGTGCTGCATTGAATTATGCACCATTATCTCCTGCTGCTGTAACTGCTGGCGAAACGATTTTGAAATCAATCACTTACGATGGTAAGCCAATATTGCAATAATATCATTTTCGCAATCCATTTTTAATAATGAATACATCATCATTAGACAATACACTAATTACCCGCAACGAAGATGCTTTGCGGGTAATTAGTTTAACGGAAGCCGCAGCAGTACCCAAAGCAACAAAGCGAGAAAAACATACCTATCGTCAGATTGGTTCAGAGCGCAATTTCAGACGCACGCTCACGGCCATTGGAGCGGCTATGATCGCCCTCGTGTTGGGTATTTTCATAACGCTTATAATCGAATCTATACCATCTATTAAGTCGTTGGGCATTGGCTATCTCTGGGGTAAAACTTGGGATCCCGTTCGCGACATTTATGGCGCTTATCCTTTTCTTATCGGTACATTATTAACTTCTTTTTTAGCGCTCTTTATTTCCATACCATTTTCATTTGCCGTCGCTATCTTCTTAGGCGAATATTACCCAACAGGATGGCTTCCTAATTTATTAAAAAATACTGTAGAATTGATTGCTGCAGTACCATCAGTTATTTATGGATTTTGGGGGCTTGCCGTACTGGTACCTATAGTGAGAAGCTTTGAAAATAAAATAGGAATAGAACCTGCTGGTATTGGCATATTTACGTCATCATTGATTCTTGCAGTAATGATTATTCCTTACGCAGCATCACTTGGCAGATCCATGATACAGATGGTTCCATCCAACTTAAAAGAGGCCGCATATTCTTTAGGAGCGACAAGATGGGAGGTTATCCGTAGCGTTTCATTACCTTATGTAAAATCCGGCTTATTTGCAGGGGTATTGTTATCTCTTGGCCGCGCACTTGGTGAAACAATGGCTGTAACAATGGTTATTGGTAACACTAGTTTAATTCCCAAGAATATATTTGCACCGGGTAACACTATGGCGAGCGTAATAGCCAATGAATTTACGGAGGCAGATCACCCAGTCTATTTATCTGCACTCATAGAATTAGGTCTTGTACTATTTCTGGTGACCTTCGTAATAAATCTTATTGGTAAAAAAGTGATTCAACGTTATACAAACGAATAATTTATGAGCACAAAGATTAAATATAGAATCGGTAAAAGTGGAGTATTTCAGGGGCTTACCATTGCATTTGCATTTGCTTGTGTTATTCCATTAATAGCTATTTTGCTTTATATCATCAAAGCAGGAGCGACCAAAATAAACTGGCACTTCCTTACAAATGTACCTAAACCAGTTGGCGAATCCGGAGGAGGTATTGCCAATGCATTGTTAGGCAGTATGCTTATTATACTATTAGCGTCAATAATTGCAATACCTATAGGCATACTCTGTGGCATATTTTTAAGTGAAAATAAAAAGAGTAAACTTGCTTATTGGAGTCGCCTATGTGTTGATGTACTTCAGGGTATTCCTTCTATTGTCATTGGTATAGTAGCCTACTTCTGGTTAGTAAAACCTTTTGGTGGTTTTTCTGCTATTTCCGGTAGTATTGCATTGGCAATAATGATGTTACCCATTGTTATACGTTCTACAGAAGAAACATTAAAACTCCTTCCTGATTCATTACGCGAAGCAGGATACGCATTGGGACTACCTTTTCACAGAGTAATATTAAAAGTAATTGTACCCTGCGGTGTCAGTGGTATTCTCTCTGGAGTCATGCTTTCTGTGGCAAGAATAGCCGGAGAGACAGCACCACTTTTATTTACAGCATTTGGTAACCCATATCTTAGTACAGACATGCGCAAACCAATGCAAAGTTTACCATTACTCATTTTTAACTACGCCACCAGCCCTTACAATGATTGGCATGACCTCGCTTGGGGTGCATCTATGATATTATTAGTTTGGGTTTTACTACTAAATATTTTCACAAAGCTGATAACAAGAAAATGGAAAGTACAATTATAAAATCGGTTGACTACAATGCATATTTTGGCACAAACCACGTGGTCAAAAATGTAAATATTGAAATCCCAAAAAACAATGTAATTGCTGTAATGGGTCCATCGGGCTGTGGCAAAACAACATTTCTTCGTGGCATCAATCGTATGCACGAATTGATACCTGGCGCAACAGCCAAAGGTCAAATTCTTTTGAATAATGAAGATGTTTTGGAAATGCACCCCATCTTCGTAAGATTAAAAATAGGCATGGTGTTTCAACGTCCAAACCCATTTCCAAACTTGAGTATCTACGATAATGTAATAGCAGGCTATAAACTCAATGGAATCAAAATAAGTAAAGCAGAAAAAGATAGAATCGTTGAACATTCTCTTACTAGAGTAGCTTTGTGGAATGAAGTAAAAGATTCTCTTACTAAAAAAGGTTCTTTCCTATCAGGAGGTCAACAGCAGCGACTTTGTATAGCACGAGCTGTAGCAATGGAACCAGAGGTATTGTTATTTGATGAACCAACATCTGCGCTTGATCCAATTTCTACTTCTACTGTAGAAGAGTTATTTCATGAATTAAAATCTAATTACACGCTTATTATTGTTACGCACAACATGCAACAAGCAGCACGTGTTAGCGATAAAACAGCATTCTTCTATATGGGCGAACTAATAGAATATGACGACACTAAGCAAATGTTTACTAATCCTACAGATACACGTACTCAAAATTATATCACAGGTCGCTTTAGCTAAGCGAAAAAATTCATTGTCATGACACAATTAGAAAAAGAATTACAAGCAGTCAAGTCTGAGGTGATTAATATGTGGAGCCTCGTACAAATGCAGCTGACAAAAGCAAAAAAAGCGATGCTTCAGTTCGATCAGGATTTGGCACGCGAAGTATTACTCAAAGAAAAAAGAGTAAATGCTTACGAGTTAAAAATAGACCGTGATTGCGAAAATATTTTTGCACTTTTTTCTCCCGTTGCCAACGATCTCCGATTCCTCCTTGCAGCCATAAAAATTAACTCCAACATGGAGCGCATTGGTGATATTGCTGAAGGCATCGCTAAATATATACTCGAATTTGGCAGCCCGTTTGACAAACATATTCTGGACAAAACACAACTGCTCGTCATGTATGATGAAGCCATTAATATGCTTGCAGATACACGTGCTGCTTTCGAAAATGAAGATACAATATTGGCTCGAAGTGTTTTCAAAAAAGATGAAAAACTAGACGAAATAAATCTAGCTGCCAATAGCAATATTGCTTCATGCATTCACGAGAATATGGAAAGCATGAACGAAGCACTATATGTGTTATCCATCATCCGTAAAATGGAACGTGTAGGTGACCAGGTAAAAAATATAGCGGAGGAGATCATCTTCTTTATGGAAGCTAAAGTGCTAAAACATCAGGAAGAATTATAATCATACCTTTTTATCCATTCAACACTATTTTATTAAAAGCCTCATCAGTTGATGAGGCTTTTTCGATGGTATGCCAAGCTTGTTTTATAAATTTATTTGAACAAAAACTTAATAATATTGAATAGTTGTTTAATTTTGTTTCGATTTTACACCATAAATGCAAAAGAAACTACCTTTTATTTGCCCAAGCTGTTCTGCAACGCTACAAGTTCAAAGTCTTGCCTGTACAAGCTGCGATACTGTTGTTTCAGGTACTTTTTCATTACCTGTTTTATCACGGTTAAGTGATGACGAACAATTATTTATTCTCGATTTTGTAAAAAGTAGCGGAAGCCTTAAGCTGATGGCGGAAAAACTAAAACTCAGCTACCCTTCCGTGCGTAACAGGCTCGACGATATAATTACACAACTCAACACATTACAAACACCAGAAAAAAAATGAAAAACACATTATTCAATCCGTTTTTACGCATCGCAGGAACTAAAGCTTTATTGATAGGCTTGACACTATTACTGTGCAGCTCTGTTATTGCTTATTACAGTCGTTGTCATTTCGATGGTGCCATTGATGCACATATTGGTGCAATCACTCCTATGTGGTTTTATCCTACTGAATCATTAATCGATTGGGCAATATTGCTATTGTCATTCTATACGGCCGGTCTTATTTGTTCAACATCAAATATTCGCTTCATTGATATTGCCGGCACCATAGCACTAGCTCGCTGGCCAATGATATTTGTCGCATTACTTGCATTTGCACCTATACCCCAACCACAGGACATTCATAATATTAGCCCATCAATTATTGTGTTAGGCTTTGGTATTTTAATCTTTACTATTTGGATGATAACGCTTATGTATAATGCTTACAGCATTTCCTGCAATATAAAAGGGAATAAGGCGATAGTATCATTTATAGCAGCCATCGTATTTGCCGAAATAATCTCTAAGCTTATCATAATTCAGATTGCACGTCACATCCATTTAAATGCTTAACCCTCTTCAAATAATTTTATGAAAAAAACAATACTCTTTCTAGGAATTTTATTACAGGCAGCATCTGCTTTCGCACAACTACCGAAAATCAATTATGTAGTTGCAATTGCAAAATTTCAAAAATTTTATAATGAACAAAATGCCGATAGCCTGTATGCAATGTATTCCGTGCAAATGAAAGCTGCATTACCAATTGAAAAAACAAAGGATTTTTTCAAAGGTTGGCATAATCAATACGGTGCTTTAAAAAGTACTTCTATCGTAAAAGAGTCTGCCGCAAATACTATTTATAAAGGTGTTTTTGAAAAAACGGAATTGTATATTGTTTTCCCCTTAAATGAAAAAAATGAGTTGAGCGGCTTGTTCATTCAGCCCGTAAAACAAGAAGCTGCAAGTGATACTGCAAAACTGGTATCCAACTTCAATATCAAAACAAGTGCAGGGGCAGATATATTTGGCACACTAAATGTTCCCGAAAATATCAAAGGGAAAATACCTGTAGTATTGATTATAGCCGGTTCCGGACCAACCGACCGTAACTGTAATCAACCGGGCTTACATACCAATGCATATCAAATGCTTTCGGATGCCCTATCGGTAAAGGGTATTGCAAGTTTGCGCTACGACAAACGTGGTGCTGGCGCCAGTGCTGGTGCAATAAAGTCAGAATCAGAAATACGTTTTGAAGATATGGTCACAGATGCTGTTACTTATATCAAAAAACTAAAATCCGATGGTCGTTTTTCTAAAATCTATATAATAGGTCATAGTGAAGGTTCTCTAGTAGGTATGATAGCCGCCAACGAAGAAGCTGTTGATGGTTTTATTTCTATTGCTGGAGCCGGTGAGTCTGCCGATCTTATTTTAAAGCGCCAATTAAATGCACAATCGGAATATATCGCAAAAAAAGCTGAACCGCTATTACTTAGCTTAAAAAATGGCAAAGTCACTAAAAATGCGACACCTGAATTAGACATGCTTTTTCGTTCAAGTGTTCAACCATATTTGATCTCATGGTTTAAATATGATCCTCAAACCGAAATTAAAAAGCTAAAAATACCTACCTTGATTTTGCAGGGGACAACAGACCTTCAAGTGTCTGTCGCTGATGCCGAAAAATTACAAAAAGCAAATCCCAATACAAAAATGATTCTGATTGAAAATATGAATCATGTCCTCAAACACACAACATTAGACCATGAAGAAAATATGGCAACTTACAACAACCCGACTTTACCCTTGGATGAAACATTAATAAGTTCCATTTGCAGTTTTATAATTGGCAAATAAGCATACAGCGTTTTGTGTTTTATTAATTCGTACTTTCGTATTTGTCAATTCCAATAAAAACAATGAAAAAATTAGTGTTGAGCGCTGCTGCAATTGCTATGATAACGCTCCAGTCTTGCGAAGAAAAGGGAGTAAAAATAGATTTTGGTACTATTGGTGCAACAGATTCGTCCTATACCGCAGCTGTTGAAACGCCTCAAGTACGCGAAGTATTAATTGAAGAGTTTACAGGAGCGTCATGTACCAATTGTCCAGCCGGACACGAAGTAGTGAATAGTATCATCTCTTCTAATCCGGGTAGAATTGTAGCGATTGCGTATCACACATTTAATGGAGGTTCCGTATTTAAACCAGTAAAAGACAAAAGCATTTATGATTTCCGCGACACGGCGGCTACCGACATTGGTACAAATATTTACGGAAGTATCGGCTCAATTCCTATTGCAGGTATTGACCGAGTACCTCTAAGTGGTGATATGAGAATTGATCGGAATTTTTGGCCTTCTCAAGTAAACAACCGCCTACCTGTTACTACCCCAGTCAATCTTAGCTTAAGTTCAAAATACAGTGCCAGCAACAATCAGGTGACTGTTGTGGTTAAAGTATCATATACTCAAGCCGTAAACAAAAAACAATTACTATCAATTGGAGTGCTAGAAAGTGGCATTATTGATGCGCAAGAATACCCCGATTCCGTAGCACTCAATTATGTACACAATCATATTTTCAGAAAATGCCTGACTTCCCAATATTATGGGACTCCAATATTGGATAGTGTAAGCACTAAACAACCCGGACTTGTATATCAATATACTTATACATTTGTACCTAGTGCCTCATGGAAGCTTGAAAATTGCGCTATCGTTGCTTATGTAGCGAATAATGAATCAGGAGATAAAGAAATAGCTCAAGCTGCTGAAGTGAGCCTAAAATAATGATTATTAAAAACACAATCTAACAAATGCCTTGTTCTATAAAATGAACGAGGCGTTTTTTAATTAAATATTTCTCTAAAGATGAAGAAGCATTCCATTATTTATACTTCAATTTTTGTTTATGCATTAGTCACGCAAAGTTGCGGGAGTAGAGATCAATCAAATAATACAAACACTGCAGATACGAGTAATAAAACTGTTGTTACAAAAAAAATTACTGTCCCTAATTTTGATGCAGACTCTGCATACAACTTTGTTGCACACCAGGTGTCAATGGGGCCACGCAACCCTGGTTCAAAAGCTCAAAAGCAATGTGCAGACTGGATGCAACAAAAACTAAAATCATTTTGTGATACTGTTTACCGACAACAAACAACGGTAAAAGCAGGCGATGGTAAAATGCTACCATGTATTAATTTGATTGGCTCCATCAACCCAAAAGCCACAAAACGAATTTTACTATTGACCCATTGGGATAGCAGAGCTTGGGCCGATCAAGATACAAAAGACAAGGACAAACCAATATTAGCCGCAGATGATGCCGGTAGTGGTGTTGCAGTATTGCTGGAACTGGCAAGGCAGATTCAAACACAAAAAATAAGCGAAAATTTAGGCATTGACATTCTCTTTACTGACGTTGAAGATTATGGCAAAACAGAATGGGGTGATAATAGCTATTGCTTAGGAACACAATATTGGGCAAACCATCCACACATTACCGGATATCATGCTGACTTTGGTATTTTACTGGATATGGTAGGTGCAAAATCCGCCAGTTTCCCTTTAGAAATGAGTTCTGCTCAATATGCACCTGATATACAACAAAATGTATATCATGCAGCAGCAAGAGCAGGTTACTCTTCCTACTTCCCATTCATACAAGGTGGTGGCGTTACCGACGATCATAAATTTGTAAACGAAATTATTCATATCCCGACAATCGATATTATCAATATCAGTAACAATACCCAAACAGGTTTCAAACCGCATTGGCATACACATCAGGACAACATGGATATCATAGATAAAGCAACGCTAGAAGCTGTAGGACAAACATTACTACAAGTAGTTTATGAAACTGCCCAAAGCTCGCCTGCTATCGGTTCTTAATAATTCAAAACATAAAAATGTCGCTAGAAATGCATTTCTAGCGACATTTTTATGTTTTGAAACCGACCATTTATAACTGGATAATACGACCTGACCCCGAAACATTAAGCTCAGATTTTGCTTTACCGGAATTACTGATATTACCACTGCCACTTAAATCGCCTTGCAATTTTTCCTTGACATTAAGATCAATATTACCAGAACCCGAAAGTTCGATATTGGCTCTGGCACAAGCTATTTTTTTCAAATCAATATTACCGGAACCACCTAGGTTTACTTTTAAATCTTCGCATTTACCCAATAGTGTGATGTTTCCCGAACCGTTCAAATTGACAACAACATTATTTGACATGGGCAGCGTTTCGTTAGTTATAATATCACCAGACCCACTTAATTCAATCGATTCATAGCGAGGACTATAAACATCCACAATAACTGGTTTATCAATTGAGTAATCACCCTCTTCGTCAATGGTCAATATACCATTATGTACCGACGTTTCTATTAGCCGAGCAACATCCAATGATGCATTTACAACCACATAATTAGTAGTACTAGCGTGTAATATAACTTTTACAGATGCATCTGAAACAATCTGTGAGAATATATTAAGACTTCTTTTACCTGCATTTGTAACCTCGTTATTTTTATTACCATCCTTATCTTCTAATCCTTCAGGAGTCATTTTATATGCCGTATTAAACTCCCACTCATCGAAATCATCTTGCCTGAAATTTATTCCGGATCCCATAATTCTAAAATCTACCCAAGTAAAGCGCTCTAACCCTTTGTCGAATTCAATTTGCTTCCCCAAGGGTACCCCTACCACTACAAGTACCTGTTGATTACGATAATGATCGTCTTTACTAACGGACAACCCTTTAGGTAATATAATTTGGTCTCCTTGTTGCGTCACATCAAAGTTGATATGTGCTACTAATTGTTGTGCCTGATTGTCAGATACGCCCCTACTGCTTTTCACGGTATATATATGATACAATGAGTCCGGGCTTTGCTCAACTTCCACCTTTACGTTTTCCATCTTTATCGTATCACCATCAATATTATAAATCCACGATTCATCATTGGTACCTCTATTCCAAAAATGACCAGACATGTGTGCGTGAAGCAATGCATCACCAACCGTTATTTTCAATTTACCGGATATCGGTTGTGTAATTGTTACAAGTTCTTCTTTTTCATATACTCTTTTAAAATCATTACGCAACAATGCAAATAGCCATAATGCACTAATGAAACCAGCAAAAAACAGGAAACCAAATACGGAAGCCAGATAATGTTTGTTGGTGCGAATACCAGCGATACGACGAATAAGCCAAGTAATAATAGCAATAATTGGAACCCCAATAAATAGGATAAGCGTACTCCAGGCCAACGCATTTTGCAAAGCACCATTCAGTAATAGATTTTTTAAAGGGAAAACAGCCATTCCACCAAAAGCAAAGGCAATAAAAACTGCGAGTAAACTCAATGCAACAATACCGGCAACAAAAAAGAAGATCCCCTTAAATCCAAATTTCAAAAATTGCACGAAACCACTATCTTTGCTAGTTACCATTCGGTTTGCCGATGCTCGTACTTCTGCGCCAAAATCTTCTGCCTTCGATTGAAATTGAGTGAAGTTATCCTTTACCGTATCACGGATTGAATTAATATCAATCTTCTCACCCTTCATCTCCAACAAATCAGAAGCCGATTTAGCCATTGGTACCGCTATCCATAAAATAATATAACTGAGAAACAGGGTGCCGCCTAATGAGCCCGATATAAAATGAAAACTATTGGAGTGCCATTGCCAAAAAATACTATTGAATGAACTTGATATTATAGCCGAGAAAAATGGCAATGCAAAAATTAAACGAGGTATCCATATCTCTACATCAAAGTAGGCCGCCAACCCACCACAAACACCGCCAATAATTTTAGCATCCGGATTACGATAAAAACGTTTGGTGATGTTTGTAGCCAAAGATTTGGATGGTACAATTAACCACAATAAAATATATACCCAAAATAATGCCGCTATCAACAATACAAATGCAATACGAACAAGCACAGGGTCCACCTTTAGATAATTAGCAAGTCCGCTACATACTCCTCCCAACAATTTGTCATCTGCATTTCTGTAAAACTTACCACGATGTTGGTTATTGGGCTCAGAAAAAGCAGCACTATTCTGTTCTTGCGGATTTGTATTAGATGCAGATTCTTCAAAATCTTCAGGCCTGCCAATTGTCTTTATTACGGCAAGCGTATCTTCATCGGTAATACAATGCGTGCCATGCGCCAGTCGTTCGCTAAATAATTCGGCAATACGATTCTCTATATCATTGATTATTTCATCACGACCGTCCTCAGATGAAAAATAACGACGAAGACTTTCAATGTATTGTTTCAATAATTCAAAAGCATTCTCTTCTATAGGAATAATGCGTCCTTGAAAATTTATATTGATGACCTTTTTCATTATGTAAAATTTAGTATTGAAAAGAATGTTTAGTGTTGTATTACTGCATGTACAGCATTAGTTAACTCTGTCCAGGTATTCTCCAGCTCTTTATAAAAAGTATGCCCTTTTTCTGTGAGTGTAAAATATTTCCGGGGCGGGCCAGAACTACTTTCTACCCAACGATAGGAAAGCAATTCGGCATTTTTGAGCCGGGTAAGTAACGGATAAAGTGTACCCTCAAAAAGTTGGAAATTGGCAGCCTTCATCTTTTCTATTATGTCTGACGGATACGCTTCACCCTGTTTGATAATAGACAAAATACAAAATTCCAAAACTCCTTTTTTCATTTGGCTTTGTGTGTTATCGATATTCATATTTAATAATTGAATCGTGTTAAAATGACACTATAGCTTGTTTAAAAAATAAAAAATTAGCTTTCATTATTCAAATTTGAAACACAAAGGTAGTCATTACTTAGTATTATGCAATACATAGTACTGTTTTTTTGAAAAAATAATTTTCACGTGGTGCATTGGAGCTTTCCTATACATAAAACTTACCTTCGCTTTCTTAATTATCAACAGTCAATCTTCGAGCATAAAATATGGCACTTATTAAATCGATTTCAGGTATTAGGGGAACAATAGGAGGTAAGCCTGGTGAAGGTCTTACGCCAATTGATCTAGTAAAATTCACAACAGCTTACGCCAATTGGCTACTACAGCGAAATGATAAAAACAAGAAAATAGTCTTAGGTAGAGATGGCCGCATATCTGGTGAAATGGTTCGTAATTTAGTAGTGCCTACTTTACAAAATTGTGGTTTTGATGTAATTGACTTAGGACTGAGCACTACCCCTACTGTAGAAATGGCAGTAAAAATGGAAGGGGCGGCAGGTGGTATTATTCTTACAGCCAGCCACAATTCTAAAGAATGGAACGCACTTAAATTGCTCAATGAAGACGGAGAATTCCTCAGCGCAGCCGATGGAGCATGGGTTCTTAACTTTGCTGAAGAAGGAGCACCGTCGTTTGCTGAAATTAATAAACTGGGGAAAGTAACTATTAGTGATGCCTATATGCAAAAACATATTGACGTACTGCTGGAACATCCTCTAGTAGACATAAAAGCCATTCAGGCAAAGAATTTCAAAGTGGTTGTAGATGCAATTAATTCCACTGGTGCCACATTCGTACCTGCATTATTGCGAGCATTGGGTGTCGAGAATATTATTGTAATCAACGAAGAGATTACAGGAAACTTCGCACACAACCCTGAGCCATTACCCGAAAATCTTATTGAACTTTGCTCAAAAGTAAAAAAAGAAAATGCGCATTTAGGTATAGCTGTTGACCCTGATGTAGATAGACTTTGCTTTGTCAATGAAGATGGCAGCCTCTTTGGTGAAGAATATACTCTAGTAGCTATTGCAGATTATGTACTGAGCTACCACAATAGGGGAAATACTGTTTCCAATATGTCATCGACACGTGCGCTGCGTGATGTAACTGAAAAACACGGCGGACAATATTTTCCAAGTGCTGTTGGAGAGGTCAATGTGGTAACAAAAATGAAAGCACACAATGCAGTTATCGGAGGGGAAGGCAATGGCGGTGTTATTTGCCCCGAGCTACATTATGGTCGTGATGCATTAGCAGGTATTGCTTTATTCTTAACCCATTTGGCAAAAAGCGGAAAAAGTAGCTCCGCATTACGTAATACTTACCCTCACTATATTATTTCTAAAAATAAAATTGAATTACCCGAAGGTTTAGATGTATCTAAAATTTTTGCGGCAATTCAGCAAAAATATGCTGCGCAACCTATCAATACCGAAGATGGTTTGAAAATCGAATTCGAAAAAGATTGGGTGCATTTACGTACATCCAATACTGAACCGATCATACGTATCTATGCGGAAAGCAGCAGTGAAACAACTGCAAATAATATCGCAAATAAAATAATCGCAGATATTAGAGAAGAAATCAATAAACAATAAGATATACGCTTTACTAAAAAGCCAAACTTATCATTAATAAGTTTGGCTTTTTAGTACAATATTTTTAAATCTTACTAATGATTCAGGGAACAGGATCATAGCCGCTTTTACCCCAAGGATGACAAGATAAAATTCGTTTGATAGCCATTCTCCCACCTTTCCATGGTCCATATTTTTGAATGGCGGCTACACCATAAGCACTGCAAGTAGGTGTATAGCGACAATTGGCACCTAAAAATGGTGAAATAGTATTTTGGTAGAAACGAATAATACCAATAAAAAGAAACGACAACAATTTACGCATCTGTATCCGATTGTACCTGCAGCATTAATTGATTAATGATATGGAGCATTGATGCTTCAATTTCGGAGTAATCCGGCAAACCTTTATTCGTAAACATAAAGAACACATGCAACTGTATTTCTGCCGGCAATACATTGTACAGCAAATGTTTATTGAGCCTCCAGGCCTCCCTAATCAAACGTTTGATCCGCTGACGATGAACAGATAAAGGTGTTTTCTTTTTAGGTACAGATACAGCAAATCGCACCGGCGATATTTCGTTGTCGCGGGTCACTGGCAGCCAAATACATTTAAGCGGAAATGACGAAAACGCTTTCCCATTATGGAAAAGCGTTTTAATATGCTGCTCACGTTTTAGCCGTTCCTGTACTTTGAAGGTATGACGGATGGCTTCTAGTTTTTAATAATTATTTCAAACGTCTTTCGTCAGAAACAGTCAATTTATGACGTCCTTTCGCACGACGAGATGCTAATACTTTACGACCGTTGGCAGACTCCATGCGTTTACGGAACCCATGAACAGTTTTGCGGCTTTTGCGGCTTGGTTGATACGTACGTTTCATATTGCTTTATTATTTACACAGCTTATGCAGCGATGTTTGTTGATTTTTTAAATTCGGACTGCAAAGGTAGTACTTATAATTAAAAATACAAAATTAGATTAGAATTTTTTTAGTCTGCTTTGGGCAGATTACGGTATAAGAAAATCCAAGGGCAGTGTATACATGTATTCCATTTTAGCAGAAAATAACCCAATTTTTACCGTTCATGGGCTTTTCTCGACCGCCTGTAAACTTTTTTAGGGGAAAGAGATAGTTTATTATACTTTTATGGCGGCATTCAAACTCCATTATTATACAAAAATTAATCATTGAAATTGTCTTTCACTATATTATGAAACAAAAAACAAAACAAATTGTAGCATTATTTCTGAGTGCATTCGTGTTAATGTTCTTTGCGCTATCCGACAATTTTCCTATTGTTACCTCCGATTCGGGTACTTATATCAGTAGCGGGTTTACCTTACATGCACCCCAAGATCGGCCTATTTTTTATGGTCTGTTTATCCGATTCACTTCGTTGGGTGCGCATCATTATGGCTTACTGTATTTGCTCAATGCCTGATACTATCCTACACGCTTACACAATTGTTACGGAAAATGTTGCCCGCAGCTACGAATAAACATATACTCGCCTTTGTACTTTTTGTTTCTTTCCTTACGCTCGGCGGTTGGTTTAGTAGTCAATTGATGCCCGATATTTTTGTAGCCATTATGATACTGGGGCTCTGTTGTTTTTTACTTTTCCCCAATAGTAAAAAAGAACAAGCTATATTGGTGGTTATATTGTTTATTTCTGTGCTGGTGCACAACTCCAACTATGTTGTGCTCACGCTCTTCGCCCTTGCGGTACTACTGCTTTCCTTATTTGTAAAAGTGGTCAAACCTTTTGTACGAAAAGCAATCGTATTAGTTGGCATTGGCGGCTCTGCCTGGCTATCTTTGTGCACAAGCAATTGGATAGGGGGCAATGGCTTTACCGGTAGTACCTCTACCCACGTATTTGTAATGGGGAAACTGGTAGAAAGCGGCATACTCAAAATATATTTGGAAAAGGCCTGCCCCCTACACAACTATAAAATTTGCCCCTACAAAGACAGCTTACCTCCTGTAGCTTTTAATTTTCATTGGGATGCCAATAGCCCACTACAAAAAACAGGGGGCTGGGCGGCCAACAAAACAGAATACAATACCATTATAGCTGATATTTTTTCCCGCCCCAAATATTATCCGCTCATAGCCTATAAAAGTATAGAAGGCACCGCACGGCAATTGGCTCTGTATGAAATAGATGGCAGCTACTCCCTGCCTTGGGCAAAGTTTGACGCAGGCACAGCACCCTATGAAGCAGTAAAACAATACTTCCCACACGAACTCAATCAATTATTCGCTTCTCGGATGAACGATAAAACCTTCAATATCCCCTTCCTCAACAACCTTTTTTACATTATCCTTATACTTAGTAGCATTATGGCTTTGTTTTTGTTTTCCTTTTGTGGAGAAAACAAAAAAGAAATCGTTATCATTTTGATCATTTTTTGTACTTGTATTTTTTTAAACTCGTACGTAACAGCTCTTTTATCTTCAATCAACAGTCGATTTAATTCAAGAGTATTTTGGCTGATTCCATTATTCAACTCTATTGTTATTTATAAAGCTTTCAACCAATTTTATTTAAAACTTAAAAACAAACTACAATGAAAAAATTACTAACCCGCCTTTGCGTAAAGGCATCTGCAATCTGCATACTATCAACAGCGCTTATAGAAACCGCAACCCGCTCAAACATGGACTTCCGGATCATGGACAACAACTACTAACGTCAATGCCACGGCAAACGATGGTCAATGCTCCAGAGTAACGTTAGGAGACGCAGGAGGTCCGGCTCCGCTGTACGGAAGCGGCTATGTGGGCATCAATCTGAGAAGGGAAAATACAGGATTGTGGGCATATCTTAGTTGTGGAGCAGGCAACGATGGCATTGTCATGGTTAATACTTCCGGGTCTCTGTCTTTTTCATTAAAACCATCAAAAGGTACCAGCTCCGGCACTATTACCGACGCGGCAGTGAATAACAATATAAAATTCCGCATGAATAAATCGGGTGTGTTTGAAACGCTCAATGGAGATATAAGCGCCCGATCCGGTCAGAATGTTTCTGCTACCATAGGAGCGGCTTATGGGGGCGCGGGTTTGTCCGGTACAGGTTATCTTGGATTTAACTTGTCAAAAGACAATGTGGTTACTGGTACGCAATGGCCATATACCAGTGATGGTGTACGTAATGGTGGGGATATAATTTACGGAGACCTGGAAGGCAATCTTATTTTTTCGGTAAAACCCAATACCGGTGCAAGCACGGGTTCGTTATTAGATGTAGATGTGATGCAAAATGGCAAAATGATGGTAACAGGAAATGGCAAAGTGGTAATTGGTGACCATGTAATAGGCGGATGGGGCTCTGGTAGCCTGCCGGGTAGCATCGATTATAGCTCCAATAACTATAAATTGTTTGTAGAAAAGGGCATCCTTACTGAGCGTGTACGAATAGCTGTAAAAGGTTCGGTAGAGTGGGCAGATTATGTGTTTGATAAAGACTATAAACTTATGCCATTGAAAGATTTGGAAAATTACATAGCCACAGAGAAACATTTACCAGAAATACCTACCACCTCACAAGTAATGAATGAAGGTGTGGATGTTGGACAAATGCAAGCAAAATTATTGCAAAAAGTAGAAGAACTCACCCAATATGTTATTGCGCAACAGAAAGAGATTGATGAGCTAAAGAAGAAAAACAAACACTAGTGCACCGCTTCCGTTTTTTTAATCGTTTAATATACAATTGTATGAAAACCAAGCAATTTTTATTATACCTCGTAGTTTGCTCATTAGCAGCTTGTACGCACCAAAATGATTACCCCACAATTTTTATTGACAATACCATAAAGCAAATCTATAACGACAAAGTTGGAAGTTATTGGATTTACAAAGACTCAATAACCAGCGAATTAGACAGTTTTGTACTTGTGTCCTCCGAATTGGGTATTGATGCCAGCAGCGCAGACATACACGGTGAAAAATACGAATATTTGAACTTAGGGATAAAGCAATTAGGGTATAATAAACCTGATTCGAGTGCAATTGATTTCAAATTTCAAACATTTCATCCATACAACCAATTTACATTTATAATAAACAACGTTAGCCAAAACCAAGCACAATTTTGGTTTGATGCTTCCTGTAAAAATGGTTTTACACGAGATCCGACAAACGCTGTAACGCAATTCGTTTTTAGCACACCCATTATTCTGGGATCCAATAGTTTTAGAAATGTTACCTGCTTTACGCTAATGGAGAAAGCTACCCTAACATATTATAGCTCTTGTTATTGGAGTGATACTGTAGGGCTTATCAAAATACGAACACCTTATGAAGATATAGCTGGCAATAAACAAATAAAAGTACTGGAACTCCAACGCTGGCACATTATTAAATAATTTTAAATGACAAACAGATGAAAAAAAGTCCCCTTATACTCTTGATACTCTTGCTCATAATTTGCACTATGGCAGCTTGTTCACATAGTGACCCAACTATTGTTTACCTCAATGCTACCTTGAAACAAAAATACAACTTCCAAAAAGGTAGTTATTGGATATATAAAGACTCCTTGACAGGTGTGGAAGATAGCATGGTAGTAATATCAACTACTTTAGAGATAAGTAGCCCCTCTAATAATAACATTAGAACCGAGGGACTAAGATGTGACATTAGAGAATGTGATTCCAAACCAGATTCAGTTAGCTCGCTTTTCTTAATTAGCGCCACTGAAGGCTCTAGTTCTAGCTTTAGCTTTAAAGTTAGTATAGCAAATCTATTAAATCAAGGTTTGGGATTCCCTTATTTAACTTATCCCTTCAAAAATATAAGTTACCGTAGCACGTTAGGCGATTCAATTATAATCACCAATATACCAACGCCTTATTTATTAGCGGGTAATAATTACGACAACGTAACCCAGTTATTGCAAGCCAGTCAGCCCAATTTATACTATAACAATTGTTGTTATATAAATGACAGTGTAGGGCTTATCAAAATACGAACACCTTATGAAGATATAGCCGGGAATAAACAAATAAAAGTACTGGAACTCCAACGCTGGCACATTATTAAATAATTTTAAATGACAAACAGATGAAAAAATATTTCTTATTGCTCATGTCTTTTGTACTATTGAATAGCCCCTCAATAGCACAAGGTGTACCCAATAGTGCTTATATTAACCTAGAAAAATATTGGTTTTATCGTTACCGATTAGTTAATGATTTTATGAAAATTGGGGAGAACTGTGGCGAAAGTATTCCAGCACAAGATAGAAATGCATACCCTCCAAATGCATTATCGAGAATTGAATGGGGAGATGCAACTATTGATTTAGGCAATTATATCAGCATGTTGGCTACTGAACATCGAATGTTATCGAATAATGTGGATACTAAAAACCTACTCTTCCGGTCTTCGTCAATATTATGATTTAAGACGTACAGATATGGAACTTTATTACGCATTGAATGCCTACAAGCGGTTGGATCAGAATGCTGAAAGTTATTGCAGAGATATAGATGGAACTTACCCATGTAAAGCAAACCCTCAAGAAGATGATTTGAATGGTTTTTTTATCCGTGACGATGTGCCTTATACCACATTTGCCGAGAACACACCTTCCCCTCCAAGTATTCCTTGGGGTACCCCTTTACCCACATCCCATTTTAATCGGCCAGGCATAATAAATACACCTTTAGCACAAAGGGATCCATATGTAAATGGTTCATTTAGTGGTAGAACAAATATACCTAGAGCTCCTTCTATATCATGGCCATACTCAGACACAAGAATGCCTACAGAAGAATCGGCAGACCAAACCGTACAACTTGCAATGGGCTTTTCCTTGGCTGCCAAACTTGCTAATAATGTTTATTATGCTGGTATTCATCTCGGAGGGGGAAGGAGAGCACCATCTTGAAAGAATGATAGACTATATAGACCGTACGGTGGCATGGACAATTAAAAACCCTGTATCAGGCAATTGCGTTTACGGAATTAATCCCGACAAAGGTTGTTTCTCTGGAGGTGCTTATTTTTCAGAGTTAAGTTGGGGTGCAGCTAAAACTTGCCAAAGATGGGGAGTCCCCGGAGGTAGAGCAACCGGGTTAATGGCAGGCGCATACAGAAATAAGTTTCTATGGGATTTACAACAAACCAATACATGTCATAAAGATCTTAATTTTTGGGGTACTTATGCCGCATTGTCCAATAGCTGGTTTGCGAGCGTACATATAGGTCCTTTTACTGTAGGTCTAGTAAATGATACATGGCTGAGAATAAAGCAGTTTTCTGAGGCACATAGCGGAAGCTGCCCTCATTTACCCTATCTATATCGGGTAATGGGTGGTAAATATGACGAACCCTACCATATAGGCGAAACGATAGGGCTGTTGGATGCCGCACCCGGTTGTGGTATTCACAATTATAAAGGTAATTATTCCAATTATTTCAACCCTACTACCGGAGCTTTTGAGCATAACTCATACAAATCTTGGAACTGGTCGGGCCCCGATCTGATTCACGAATATTACCATCGCGATAGTTGGCTTGGTTCTGTAGATGGTTGTAGCCCTGACGGTAGAGGACAAAGTGCTCCATCAAGTGAGTATCGCGATTTCAATGGTTTGGATTATATGGTTTTATTCAATTTACTTAACCTTCAATTCGATCATCCTTACGACTATACCAAATATTATTTCAATTCTTATTATAAAGAATATTTTAACGAAGACTACCCTCATACTGATTATGGACTATATCCGGCAACCTATGGAAATTCTTATTATAAACTAAAGCTAAATTTTCTAGAATATGTATCTATCGTTAGCAAAATAAACGATGATGGTAACTTAACACTTAGATGCGGTAAAGCTATTGACCTATTGCCTGGCTTCGAAACCAAGGGTAGAAGTAGCTTTTTAGCTTATATTCAAGATTATTCTATTAATTGTGGAGACTACGAGCATGATGAT
The DNA here is from genome assembly GCA_002307135.1 of Bacteroidetes bacterium UBA1312. Lineage (GTDB taxonomy): Bacteria > Bacteroidota > Bacteroidia > Chitinophagales > Chitinophagaceae > Rurimicrobium. The sequence goes on along the minus strand of DBTQ01000008.1, from coordinate 5,368 downwards.
GAAAACGGGCACCATTATAATACCCCGGGCGAAAGTTATCATTATGCAGAATTCAATATTTCTAGTTGGAATCCCCCTCCCTATCAACCAATAGTTCCGCTACAAGGAACTCAAAACGACAGTACTGTCGTACTTGATTTTCCTCCTGGTGGTGTACCTTATACCATTGATAGCACTATTAGCAATCACGACACATCAGATGTTTTTATCACCCCTACTTGCGACGAAGAACATGCTTATTTCGATTCATTGGTAGCAGCTGTCTATGCATCTGGCGATTCAGAACAAATAGACTATATGGAAAAAAATATCCTGCCTTATGCATCCTTTCCTGCATGTGATTCTGCTGCCAAAGCAGCAAGTACCGGTACTTCAAACTTCCGAATAGCAAAAACAGGTGACACTACGCAACAAAATACTGATTTCAATGTGTATCCAAACCCTAATAATGGGCATTTCGTCTTTGCATTCAATCAAATAGGCAGTTACGATATCTCTCTACTTAGTCCTGTGGGTGTAGAAGTATTCCGGACACATGTTTATAGTCGCCGCTCTGAGGTAGTCCATATAGATGGGCTGGTACCGGGCGTTTATACCGCGGTAGTTGTCAGCAGCACTGGACCTAAAAATCAACAAATAAGGAAAGTAGTGGTTAGTCAATAAGAGCTTAATAGTTTTGATATTAAACAGTCCTCAGAAAACTTTCTGAGGACTGTTTATTTAGCTGGACTTCCATTACCAAACTGTTACCATTGTATCAAAATAGACCTATTTTTGAAACATCAATTATGAAGGCAAAAAATCTCCATATTCTTTATCTTTTGGTAAGTATTGCAGCAATGTTGTACATAATTATCCGAACATTAAATGTTGGTGTTACTTATGATGAATGCTGGACGATGAATGATTTTGTTAACCAAAGCGTACTGCATATTATTAATTTTACCCCTTGCGATGCCAACAACCATATTGTCAATACATTGCTGATTAAGTTACTTTTTTCATTGGGCAATCATTCAATTTATGTTGCCCGCCTACCTAATGTACTTGCCTTTATCTTTTATCTGTATTTCAGCTACCTCATTGCTAATCGGTTTATCACAGGTACTATTGGGTTCGCCACATTCTTACTTTTATTACTCAATCCATTTTTACTCGATTTTTTTGGACTGGCAAGGGGCTATGGTATTGCCTTAGCTTTTGAAATGGGATCTATCTATTACCTCATACGTTTTATAAGAACAAAACAAACTCGTTATGTACTCATCGCTCTTATAGCTGGTGCTTTTGCTGTATTGAGTAATCTTGCACTGCTCAATTTTTGGGTGTCCATTTTATGGATTATTTTTTTAGTAAGCCTCGCCCACAATGGTTTCAACTTCAAAAAAATATTAATATCCGGGATTGTTTGCACAGCAGTATTGGCCGCAATACTTTATGAACCCATCCGCAAACTAAGTGAGCATAAAAACCTCTTTTACGGGGGTAATAATGGGTTCTATAGTGATACCTTAGTCTCTTTGACAAAATATACATGCTATACACCGCATGTATCTTCTATTACCTATTGTTTACTCAATCTATTTATCATTATCTTTTTAGTATTGGTTGGTGTATCCTGTTATTTTCAACATGCACTTTTGTCTGACAAAAATATTTTATTACTCATTTTGCTAAGCGCTATTTTTGCTACCATTGTCCAACATTATTTTATTGGTACTTTATATTTGATAGACAGAACGGCATTATTTTTTTATCCGCTTATCATACTTGTTTTATGTTACTCCGTTCGTGAATTTCCTTTATTATTTTACGGGCAAATTGTACTTTACTTTATGGTACTATGTTTTGGGATTAACTTTTTTAATAAGGCCAATTTTTACAAAACAGCTGTATGGTATTATGATGCACATACAAAAAACATATTAAACCTAATAAATGAAGAAGGCAGAAAAAAGGGCGTGAAAAAATCCCTCGATTTTTCGTGGCCTTTTCAATGCTCTGTAAAATATTACCTCGCAGAAAAAGAGTATCCATTTATTGAAAATCATCAAAAAGACATGTGGGATTTTGAGCCTAATGCAGACTATTATATTTATCTGGGTGATTCATTAGAAAAAGTAGGATATACACCAAGGAGGAAAAACATAATTGGCAAAGACACTGTACTTACATACCCCAATGAAAGTGTGTTTCTACTTAGAGATACTGCTAGCAAATAAAACCAACATTTATACATTAGCTGGGAGAAGCCCAAAATAAAACTATATTATATAGGACTCCAATTGTAAAGTAAGTCGATCTCGTATAAGCATTAGTTGTATTTACTCAGCAATATTTTTGTGTAAAATAGCTAAGCAATAATTTGTTTGCGGTGTAATAATTTTGAAAATCCGATGAACAAAACATATACCAATGCTGGTGCTAAATGCAAAACAAGCCTATCTATTGAAGTAGAGACATGCCAATCAAGATTGTGTGGTGTGATGCTATAAACCATAAAGTAACTGGTAATACACGAAATAATAAACAATACTCCAACAGAAGGTAATTTTCTTAGCAAGAAACATATAATTAGGTATGCTAAAAACACTTTTTTAAGACTATTATAATGAATATTTATCTCTTTAATGAAGTAACTCCAAATTGTTTCATACCTTTTAATATCTGTAAGTTTATGAATTGTTTCGTGCCAATTGGATACAAAAAGATCTCCTGGAGTAGCATAAAATATTTTAAAAATAAATAGTGCGCACATTGGAACTATCAACCCGATGATAAAATATCTAAAAACGTTTTTCTGTAATAAATTGACACCATAAAATACGATAATCATAAATAATAATAATAGTGCTTCATTTTTTGTCCACAATGAACAACCAAGGCTTGCTCCTGAAAGTATGAGAAAATTTGGGTTAGAAGATGCTCGATAGTGCTCAATTCCTATTATTGTTGCCAATAAAAAGAATGAAATCCAAATATCAGATAACATTAAAGTTCCTTCCAAAATATAATTTTCATTAGTAACCAACCATAAGATTATAATTGAAGCAATTAATAAATTTTTTTTATGCAGTTCAATAAATAGAAGCACGGGAATGAATGCAGCAAATAAGAAACTAATGCAAAATGGAACACTTGTACTCTGAGTATTAAAGAGCCGCCAAAAAAAAGCAACTAATGAAGATAATCCTGGAGGATAATCTGCGTGCGCTACCCTTTGAACTAGTAAATCTTTATCATAAGTCTCCAAAGTCTTTATATTCCATAAACTATTGTCAGTAAAATATTTTGCACGATAATTCCAAAACCACCAGGCATCCCAGCCTCCATATTTTTCTGCTACGTTGTTCGTATTTTTAGTCAATAGAAATAAAGCAAAACAAAGAACGAAATAAGACAGAATATTATAAATTGGTCTGTCATTATTTTGCACTTCAAATTTAGTGATATTGAATATATACTTGAAGAAAAAGAATCCAAATAACAATATAAATAATGCTGTTATACTTAATGGAACACCAAAAGGCAAAGAAAAAAAATATACAACACTTATACCTACAAGGAAGATTGCAATACCAATAATAAAGACACTATTTCTATTCACGTTAAAAAATTAAGGTCTACAAATCAAGTAATATTGATAATATGCGTCTTTGTTTGACCATATAATTTTTTTTGAATCAAGAATTGAAGCAACCGTATCTGCAATTGGAAACAATACCAAAGCTGTATCTCTTTTTTTATCCTCAATACGATCCAATTGAATTGGGAATAGTGCATAACGACTCCATAATAATAATTGAACTTTGGGTGTTCCACCAACAAAATTAAATGCTGAACCATTCGATACAAAAGGCAGCATCCCAGACAGACCATTTCTTATATTATCTATCTCTGTATTTTGCTTTTGATATTTTGTATGGAACAAATATACTGATGTACACACAGAAATACTTAGCAATAATATTAACATCCCAAGCTTCACCTTATAAAATATTGAATTGAAATACAAGATACAAGATTATTAATAAGAAGTATTTTTACAAACACAAATAATTACTTTCGAATCAGTTTTTATGGAATAACAATACTCTGGTATCTTACATTTGACAAAGCAATTTTTTCTTAGTGAGTAGCAAGTATCTTAATATGAGCGATGAGGAACTGATACAGCAGTTCCAATTATCGGGCGACAATATGTGGCTCGGTTGTTTGCTTGAACGCTACACGATGCTGTTACTAGGTATTGCTATGAAATACCTTAAAGACAAAACGCAGGCACAAGATGCAGTACAACAAGTATTTGTAAAAGTATTATCGCAATTCCCCGCCGAAGACATTAGAAATTTCAAGGGCTGGCTTTACATCATCATGCGCAATTATTGCTTTGGTGTATTGCGTAGCACTACTTACAATACCAACGATGATGTATTGGCCAATATAGCCGCACCTGAAAGCAAAAGTAAAGATGAGTGGATGAGTGATGAACGAATGCGCCAACAGATGAACGAAGCTTTGGATACACTACCACCTGAACAACAATTGAGCCTGAAGCTCTTTTATTTAGAGCAACGTAGCTACAAAGAAATAATGGAACATACTAACTTTACATTTGAACAGGTGAAAAGTTTTATCCAAAATGGCAAACGAAACTTAAAAATCGCGTTATTGAAACTGAACCAAACAAAACGATGAACAACAACCAAAAGCATACAGAATTATTCGACGACGGACAGCCTAAAAAACTGACTGACGAAATGCTATTGGCTTATATGGAAGGGGAATTAGTGCCGGACCAACAACGTGCAGTGGAAGAGTGGCTATCCGAAGAAGGACCTGAATCTGATGCCTTAGAAGGTCTCTATTCATTAAATACTACAGAAACAAAACGAACTGTTGATGAGCTGAACAAGATACTACACACCAATTTATTGCGAAAAAAACCAAAACGTAAAAATGCACTTAAAGAAGACTATTGGGCTTGGATAGCCGTAATAGTCATATTATTACTCGTACTTGTTGGGTATGTTGTTGTACGTCTAGCACAACATTAAATAAGACATTCGGTTATTATATAATAAAAGGGCAACCAAAATGGTTGCCGTTTTATTATATAACTTTATACTTGATGTATTCTATTGTGCTGTTATTTTATTTATTTTTTCAAGCTTTAACAATGCACCATTATCATCGCTGATTCTGAAGAAATACATCCCGTCAGCAAAATCACTTAAATCTATTTCTTTTACATGATTTTTTTGCAACAACACTCGTCCTGTCATATCTGTAACAATTATGGCCACATTAACCGGGCTTTCTATTATCACTTTACCTTGGCTCGGATTAGGATAAACTTTTACAGATG
>DBTQ01000010.1:55798-277399 GCA_002307135.1 Bacteroidetes bacterium UBA1312 | reverse complement strand
CAAGGCCTCGATCAAGTCTATGGCAACTATGCCAACCAACTGGAACAACAAAAAACGGCCATGCTCCAAGGTCTCAGTAAAGAATACAACCTAGATCCCCAAGCCCTGACAGCAAGCAACGGAGATGTCAACAAACTAATAGCCGGTTTACCTAGTATAAAAGACACCGCAGGATTAATCAAATCCGCGACCAATCAATTGGAGCATACAGCCGATACCACTACCGCCGCCAAAGCCCTCAGAGAGAAAAAAGCCAAGCTCGACAAAAACCGCAAAGACATAGCAGAAAAATACGCCAAAATCCTTGCCTTAGAACAAAAAATAGAAAAATACCGAACCCTATTAGCCAAATACAACAACCAAAACACCCTGGACTCCGCGACCAACTACAGCAAACTCGCCAAACTAGACCAGAAAGACCCCAGCTATAAAGACATGAGCAAAGCCGCGGCAGCCCTCCTGCCCGAAGGTCAGGTCAAAGGCTTTGTAACCGGTCTCACCAACTTTGACCTGGGCATCATCAACAAATACGAATCGGACTACACCATGGCCGGTCAAACCCTCAAAGGCCTCAGCCTTGGCTATGACATCGGCATCGCCAAAGTTGGCGTATCGGCCGGCAGTGCAGAATACGCCTCCCGCGATGGCAGTATCGACCGCTACAGCACCATGCTCCTTCGCTTAGACAGCAAAAACCTCAAGAACCACAAAATAAGCCTCCTCTACAATGGCAACACCCCCAGCCGGACGATGCTCAAAGACCAGAGTTTTATAGGTAATGCCGGTGTAGCCTATCCTAGTTTTACATCACCTACCCATATAGGCTCCTTAGTATATGAAGGCCTCATCAACAAAACACTCCTCATCCACACAGAACTCGCCAGCTCCTACAAAGCAGGCCAAAACAACTACCTGGATCTCGATCATGATGCCATCAATGCCACCTTGGACTACCATATACCCCAAATAGCCCTCGACCTTAAAGCCGCCTGGGAACACCTCGGCAAATCCTTTGAAAACAACGTACTGCCCTATGTCAAAACAGCCACAGAACGCTACACCCTAGGCACAGGCATAGAACTCTTCCGATCCTTCCTCAGTATAAACGTGGACTACAACTACCTTATCCAGCAAAACTTCTCCAGCACAGGCATCAGCCAGAAATGGGGCATCGATGCCAAAACACACTCCAAAAGATACCCGAACCTCAGCTTTTCCTACAAACCCTACTCGACCTTCCGGTCCTATACCGACACCTTCAACATCCCGCAACGCCCCATGCTCGGCGAAGTATGGATCGGCAGAGGCAGCTACCAACTCAAACGCAACAAACAAATCCATCGCTTCACCATACTCTTCAACAAAAACAGCAGCAGCTCCGACACCCTGCATTATATTTCTTCGACAGCCCAAGTTAGCTACAGTTACACCTGTCCAGCCATATCCGTCAACGGCAGCGTTGGCAGAATAGAACTCCCCGTCAACTATGCCGACGGCACAGGCATGATCAGCAGCTATGTGATCAGTGCAGGAGTAGGCAAACAAATAACACCCACCGTTCACCTATCCTACAACCCGGACCTCAGCTTTTGCAGCTGGGGCATACAACGCATATCCAGCACCCTAGGTGTAGCCTATAAATTTCAACACAAACCATTAGCCATACGCATCCTGCTGCGCTATGCTACCTATAAAACCAAACAAACAGACCCGACCACAGAACTCTATGCCGGACAACTCGGCATCAACTGGCAATTTAAAAGCAGTAACACCAAAGACAAATAGATGAAAGACACAAGATGAAAGACACAAGATCAAAAACACAAGATCAAAAACATAAGATGAAAAACAATGTACCACACAACACCAACACACATAACACAAGCCCTGAAAGGGCTTAATACCATAGCGATGGGCACCGCCCGTCGAAACAAAGAAATACAACCATAGGCATCGCCTATCGAACAAAAAAATAAACGAATCGTAAAACCAAAAAAATGACAGCACACCACCACCATTGGCCTAAAGCCCTTCGGCTATTACCGCTACTACTGCTGCTACTCATCACAGCACATCCAGCCCATGCCCAGTTCAGCGGCATCACCGTTGACCTATCCATGGTAGATGGCATCGAGCTCAATGCAGACAACGCCTTCAACTACCGGATCAACAACCAGAAAGGCAAAACCGTGCAAGCCGAAATAACAGGGCACCTGCAATACAGGCGCTCGGCAATGATGTTCACCTATAAATACACCACCAGTCTGCAACCCGGCATCACCACCATTAGCCGCACCACCATACCCGCACCGGCATGGACCTTTTCGGACAATGCACTCAAAGAACTCTTCTTTAACTACGGCAAACTACCGCAAGGCACCTACGAATACTGTGTGAGCGTAGCACTCAAAAACACAGGAGAAACCCTACCCGCGGGAGACCCCGATGCCTGTGTCTATCAAACCGTCAATGACATCTTCCTCATCAACCTCGTTGACCCTGAAAACGATGCTAAGATCTATGACTACAACCCCATGCTCTCCTGGGTAGTCAACTATCCCTTCGCCAGTGAACTGACCTACCGTATCCGAGTAGCAGAACAAAAACAAGGACAAAACCCACAAAACGCCATAACCCGCAACAACCCCATGTATCAGGACAACCACGTCATGGCAACAGGTACGGTTTATCCGGTAACGGCAAGACCCTTGGTTAAATTTCAGCCCTATGTATGGACCGTTGATGCCTACTACAAAGGCATCCTGCTCGGTGGCTCCGAAGTATGGAAATTTACCATCATCGAAGACTCCGAACTCAAAGCCCTGCCACACGAAAGCTTCTTTGTGGACATACGCAACGAGCGCAGCCAAACCATCTACAATGCAGTGGGTGTTATCAAAATCAAATATGTGCTCGATGAAAAAAATGAAGAAACCTTATCACTCACACTAAGAAGTGACAAAGGCAAAGTGATTAAAATAAAAGACAAAGAGCTCAAAGCAGTTTTGGGTGACAATAGGTTAGAGATCGATCTGAAAGACCAATTGAAACACATGAATAAATATGAACTCGAAATAGTCAACAGCAAAGGGGAAACCTTCAAACTACCTATCCGATACATCAATCCGGAACTGATCAAATAAAAAATGAACCCATTCAACAACAAAATATCGTCGAAACATTGGAGCTACCTAACCCTTTGCTGGTTGCTCATTGCTGCTGCATGTGGCAGTAACAAACACGTTACTACCAACAACACCAAAAAGCAAATTGCGGAATACTCGGTTGATTGGCTGAAATATAAAATATACCTCCTGCCACAAGACACGGCGGGTAGTAAAAAACACAGAAACAGGGCAGATAAAAACATCAAACTAAGCATCATGGTCATCAACATGAAAGACAACTTCAGTCCCTTAAGGAAACTCTGTTCCGACATCGATCAATACAACATATACAACGAGTACCTATTAAACGGAGCGAAAAATGAAATCTATCTCCAAACAGGAACCGACATCAACTACCCGGTTTATTATGCCTTCGAAAACAACTACAACGCCTTTCCTTTTGAAACCATCAATGTCGGTTACAAATTGATCCATAAAAAGAAAGACCATAGCGAACCCAAACTGGTATTTGTGGATCGGGTCTTCTCCAAAGACACCATAACCTTCAACCTGACTTCAAGCTTAAAATAAAATAACCTGATTATGATACGTATTTTATTAGAAAAAAGACAACAAAAAAGAATATCCTGGATGCTGCTCAGCATCATGCTATTGGAACTCATCACCCCAACACTGGCATCTGCCCTTTCATCGGGCCCTGTACAGCCCGAAATCTCCAGCTTTGAGCCGGTGGGCACTACCGACATGGTTGATCTGTTTACCGGCGACTTTGTCTATAACATCCCGTTGATGGATGTGGAAGGCTATCCCATCAACATCTCCTATCATGGAGGAGTTACCATGGATCAGGAAGCGAGTTGGGTCGGCTTGGGCTGGAACATAAACCCAGGTGCAATCAACAGAACCGTACGGGGACTGCCTGATGAGTTCAATGGGGATACCATTGAAAAGGAAATGAACATCAAACCGGAGATCAATAAGAAAATAGGATTGGAAGGTGGCATAGAATTAGGTGGGGTGGGTGATCCCAATATCAGCATTGGTGCATCACTCGGTGGTTACCTGAACATCAGTAATTACCGGGGCGTAAGTGTTGACTTTACGGCATCGGCAGGGGTGAATACCAAATTATTGATGATATCGGCGGGGCTCAATGTTGGGGCTTCCGTAGGCTCTCAGGCGGGAGCATCCATAGACTATAATACAACAATTGGCGTTGGCGCATCACAAACCGTGAGCAAAGACATGGCCGCAAGTGGTAGCTTCAACCTTAACTATGGAGGAACCTATAGTCCACGTACGAGTTTAAGACGTAGCGCAGGATTTAGTGCTGGCGTATCGCTCAGGCAAAACGGCACCAATAACAGTGTGTCTATGTCCACAGGAACATCAGTACCCATTGGCACACAAAACTATACGGCTGCCATTACCAACCCTTCTTATATGAACACAGTAGGTGGGCAATTAAAATTGGGGGGAGAAGTTTTTGGTTTATATTTTAATGGAAAAATTGCAGGCTCTATCAATACCATCAAATATGACTTAGATGGTTCCAGACAAGGTTATGGTTATTTTAACCTGGCCAATGCAACGGATAATGACCTGCTGGATTTTTCCAGGGAAAAAGACGGTATGTACAATACCACCATGCAGCTCCTGCCCCAGTCGAACCTTACCTATGACGTCTATAATGTCAGTGGCCAGGGTACAGGTGGCTCTTTTCGCCCATTCCGCAACGATATAGGTAGTGTGTATGACCCGGTTACCAAGGGTTCACAAAATTCTAAAGAAGGTGCAATAGAGGCAGGCTTAGGCAATGCTTTTGAAATAGGGGGGGAAGTAACTATATCAAATACTAAATCAGAGTCCGGTCCCTGGGAGAATTCCAACTACTACCGTAAATTTCAAAAAAGGCCGGTAACAGGGTACAATGAGGATATTTATTTTAAAGAAGCAGGGGAACTGACTCAAAACAACGAAACCTATCTAAATGCTTATGCCAACAGTACGGTTGTAAAACCGGAAGATGTTGCCAGCCTCCCGCTCAGCAAAACAGGTGCCAATACCAGGATTGTCCGTTCAAACCATATTTATACCATATCCGGTTCTGACGATGACACTGCTGTTTTATTGGATGGCAAACAACTGTATTCTTATAAAGATACAACCGGCTTCAAAAATTACCCCCTTGTCCATAAAGATACCATTGCCCGTGTTACAAAAAAAGCGGGGCAACGATTAAAAAGAAAAACCAACCAGGTTACGGAGATAGTCCAAAACCAAAAAGATGGCAGACGATATGTTTATGGCTTGCCTGTAGTCAATAATGTGCAGCGGGAAGCTACGTTTGCAGTGGATACCACCAGCTCCGACAACCCTGTGGACATGGGTAAATACCTGGTTGGCTATAATGCAGGAGTGGATGACAGCAAGAACAACGGTAAGGGATTAGACCATTTTTATTCTTCCACCGTTACGCCTACCTATACCACAGCCCATTTACTCACTTCGGTACTCTCTACAGATTATGTCGATGTAACAGGTAATGGCATCTCAGATGATGATTTGGGTACTTATACCAAATTCAATTACAGCCGCAAAAGTGCCGATTACCGCTGGCGTTCACCCATACAATCCGGCAAAGCACAATACATGCCCGGTTATAAAACCGACAAAAAAGACGACAAAGCATCCTATATCATTGGGTCTCGCGAGCAATGGATGCTCCATTCCATTGAAACCAAAAACTATGTAGCAGAATTCTATGTGTCGGTACGGCAGGATGCCCAGGGTGTCTTGGATCGGATCATTAATGGCGGCTTAGCATCTTCTTATAACGACTCTCCTTACAATGCAGCCGGCAACGTAAATGCAAGTAAATCCTATAAATTGGATTCTATTGTTTTATACAATAAGCACGACCGTTTTACTAACCCTGCTACCGCACAACCGATCAAAACGGTACTCTTTACTTATGATTACAGCCTTTGTAAAAATGTACCCAATGCGGTTAGCGGTTCAGGTAAATTGACCTTGAAAAAAATACAGGTGCGCTACGGTAAATCCAACCTCAATATGTCTGCTGCTTATGCCTTTAAATACAGCACAGTTAATCCCGATTACGACGATGCGGCCAAAGACCGCTGGGGTATGTACAAACCCAATAACACCCAGTTCAACAACTATGAATTTCCATTTACAGTGCAAGCTTCAACCACCAATGACAATGCTAACGCCTGGTCATTAACGGAAATTGACCTGCCCTCAGGAGGTGTCATCAAACCCGAATACGAGTCGGATGACTATGCTTATGTGCAGAACAAAGAGGCTATGGAAATGTTTAAAATAGCAGGTTTCGGCAATACGACCACCTTTGGAAATGGGAATATGCTCTATATGTCACCGAGCCAGCCCAACCTCTACTTTTATTTTAAACGCCGTAAAGATGCGGAGAATAGCCAGCTGAGCTTTGCAGACAATTACCTGAAAGGAACCAACCTATTGTACTACAATATCCCGGTGGCATTGACCGGTAATAAATTTGAGCCCATCAAAGGTTATGCAGAAGTGGCGGCAGTCGGTTATTGTAACAATGATGCCAACAGCGATTACGGCTATGTAAAAGTAGCAGCCCGTTCTATCCAAGGGAGCAGTACCTCTGCCAACCCTGTAACTTTTGCAGCACTGAATGTAGGCCGCTACAATTTACCCCAAATACTATTCCCGGGATCAGACCCGGATGCTACAGATATGGACAATATCGTTGCGGGCCTTAAAAACTCCATTAAGGAAATGTTCGAGATGGCCTCTAATCCATTAGCGAATATGATCAATGCATCTAAAGCAAAATATGCCGACAACACAAAAGCATTAGTAAGGCTCACCAGTCCCGGACTAATGAAAAAGGGTGGGGGACAACGGGTAAAGACCATTCGTTTTTATGATTCCTGGGATGCCATGGCAGGGGGAAACCCGGCCGTTTATGGTAAAAAATATGCTTATACACTCAAAAGAGATGATGGCAAAGGCGTGATTAGCAGCGGCGTAGCCAGCTATGAACCCATAATTGGTGGTGATGAATTGCCCCAGCGTGTGCCGGTAGGTTATACCGCACAACGCGGTAATAACTTCCCTCCCAATGACCCGGTGGATCTTTACCAGGAACTACCAATTGGCGAAAGTTTTTACCCCGGAGGAGTAGTGGGTTATAGCAATGTTGTTGTTTCCAGCATAAATTCCGATGTGGGCAGATCAGCGCAGACACAGGATATCAGTGGGTTTTATACGGCAAAAGATTTTCCGATCCAAGCTTCTGCTTCAGCTATTAACTCTCCTGCTCCTAAAAGGGACTTCTCGATTACTGATATTACGATTGAGCAGGAAACGACCCAGGGCTTTTCCATGGTGTTCAATGACATGCATGGCAAGCCCCGCAATACAGAACATTGGCTCATCAAACCTGCGGATACTATCAGGGGTAAAGAACTGCTCAACATGCAGAAATATGAATACCTGACCAGTGCAGGCCAGCTTAGCAATACGGTGCCTGTATTTGACCGCAATGCGAGTGCAGGAAAATTGTCCGTTGCGACCCACACCATGGGTATTGAAACAGACCTCACTACAGATAGCCGTATCCGGACTGAGAATACAAGTACAAGCAGCGTGAGTTTGAACTTCAATTCCTTCTTTGTAGGCCCTTTCTTCATTCCAATATTGATGGGTTATCCATTTACCTATGACAATAATGTGTACTTCAGGTGCGCGACCACAACGAAGGTAACCCAGCAATATGGTATCCTCAGCAAAGTGATCAGCAACAATGAAGGTGCAGTTACGGAAGTGCATAATGAAGTCTTTGACCAAAATACCGGTAATGCGCTTGTCACTTCTGTCAACAATGAATTTAATGACCGCGAATACAACGTGTCTTATCCTGCTTATTGGGCATATAAAGAATTAGGTCCTGCATATGAGAACTTTGACCTTAGGGATACCTTCACCAACAATGTACTTATAGATACATTTGGCGTGTACGCTAAAAGATTTGTGAATTACAACCCATCATTCAGTACACAATACCTGTTGCCTTCCAATATGCCGGTGGCGCGTATTCAGATCGATGAGGAAATGCCCAAATTCAAATTGGGTGATGAAATGCTCCTGTCCAGTACGGCCTCGTCAGTACCCATCAAAACATGGACGATGGGTTATACATCAGACAGCCTGCATTGTTATTTGATACTGGCAACCAGGGAGCCCTATAAAACCGGTTCCTTCTGGAGCCTGGGCAGCAGCTATTCCAAAGTGGCTTACCGCGTTACCCGTTCGGGCAACAAAAACCGTTTGGGAGAAACCATACAATCCTACAGTACAGCTGACAGCAGCAATATATTTCCGTACCTGAAAAATAACCTGACCAACTTGATCTCCTTGAATGCGCAAACCTACAAGCATAACCTCAACCAGGTATATGCAGCCAATCAGGTATCCGATTCATTGAACCCATTTACCACAGGTAAAGTCGGTATCTACAGGCCCGAACAGCAAATACTCAACCTTAAGAAAAGGAGCTATACGGGCGGTACCACACGTAATGCAGGTTTATTTGGAAGTGCTTCTTATTGGCAAACGGAACAGGATAAGTTTTATGCTTATTGCCCGGATTCAGTAGTGTGTATCAGTGAATGCCCTTACTATTGCCCCAATGCAATAGATACATTAAAGCTGACTTATTTGGGAGGGGACTCTATGCGTGTGAATTTTACACCGCATCTTTCGGACAACTGTCATAGCCCCAATTTTTATTTTACATTTCCGGCACCGGTATCTGCCTCACCTTATGTTACGCTTACAGCTACTTATGCATTCAGTAACAATAGCCCCGGCTCATTTGTGCTACACAGTGCCAACCTGGTAGGTGTACCTGCCGGTTATAATATTTTTGCTAATCCTGTTAATTTTCACATACTCTACAATAATGGTTGTTGCTATTCTGATTTCTACATAACATTCAATGGAGCCAACTTTGGTATTCAGAATGTTTATTACAACTACCCGGTAGTTACCAATACATATGTAAGTAGTCCTTCTTATACTTTCCTGTCCAGTTTATCGGTTATTACTCCCTATAGAATCCGCAAAAAAATCCTATTGGGTAACGTGGGGCATTACGACGGAACAGATTTGGAAAACTGGGTAAAAACGCAGCAGGTCACCAAATACAATTGGTTTGGTCAAGAGCTGGAAAACAAAGAAGAGGGCATAGGCTACAATGCAGCCATATATGGCTACAACCAGCAATTGCCGATATGTGTGGCTAAAAATGCGCGCCATTCGGATGTTCTCTACGAAAGCTTTGAAGACTATGCTTTGCTCAAAGCGCGCCCCGACAAGAATAAAAGTTACATGCCGTTAATGTATTCACCGTTCGAGCCTTTCTTTAAAGCGACAACTGTTTTAGATTCATCCTACCAGGTAGGTACATTGGCAGCAACACCAAGTTCTTTAGGTGCCAACATTACCAAAGAAGATGCCCATACCGGCACTTACTCCCTTAAAGTAAGTAGCGCACTCGTTGCATCATTAAATGCAACCGATACAGGGATGGCCGCAGGTTATTCCTTTAAAATGTTTGCACCACGTAAATATGTTGCATCGTTATGGTTAAAATCAACTACCGCCATCACCGATGCACGTTCCGGTTACACGCCAAGTGGGCTATATGTCACTATGGATACCGCAGCAGCAGGAGGGCCAGGAGCAGGAGGTGCCGCATTCAAATTTATCTCCTTTGTAGCCAAATCCAACATCATAGATGGCTGGCAGCAATTTGAGGTAACCTTCGATGCGCCTCCGGGTTATAAAAACTTCCAGTTGCAATTAATCGGTGGTTACTACTACGACGATATCCGTTTATATCCATTCGGTTCCAACAGCAAAGGATTTGTTTATGACCCTATCACGCGCAAGCTCATGGCTACGCTGGACGAAAACAACTATGCCACTTTTTACGAATACGATGCAGAAGGAAACCTGGTGCGGACCAAAAAGGAAACAGAAAAGGGCATCCTGACCATCACCGAATCCAGAAGCACACACCATAAATCCAACTAGCCGCCTTATGAGATATTTATTAATCATGATAGCTGTGTGGAGTACTGTGTTTACAGTGTCGGCGCAGCATGGGCCAAAGGCAAAAGACGATAAGCAATTGGTCGGGATCTTTGCAGGCTTAACCAAAATAGATGGCTATGCTTTTCATATTACACAACGCTCCTCGTTAGTGGAGGATACCCAAAAAGCAGTTACGGTAACCATGAATAACTATCAGTCCAAAGATGCATTTGTTATGTATTCCAACTCGGATAATGGTTTGTTGTTCCTTTCTGAAAGAGGACAGTTTAAAGTGGACTATGCTAAGAAATCGGTTTATTACCGGCTCTTTGACAATGACTCCCTGCTGGCTTCGGCAAAACAGCAATACACAGGCCAGTTCCAAAACGTGTTGGATAGTCTTTTTTTGGCTGATGCGGTCATCCTGCAAAAAAAAGAGACTAAAAAGAATGTGAGCTATCGGCTGAAATACCCGGAACAATCGACGGTCAAAGCATTCAATATCGTGTTGCGTTTGTCGGATGCTATTCCGGAAACCGTGAGTTATACCATCGACCGTCCTTTAAACGCAAACACTAAAGGAATCTGGGTCAGGCAGCAACTCACCATCGATCATTACCAGCATGGAATGCCGGAAGAAGTTCGCTCATTAATTGCTGCAACAAAAAACCTATACCCTTATTTACAACAAAAATATGCCGGCTATACTTTGCAAAAAATATAGCATTCCCATAAAAAAATAAAACCGCTTTTATGAACAATAAGAGAACAATGTTGTCGAGAAAATTTACACTACTATCCTTATTCGTGCTATTGCTCCAGATAGGAAGTATAGCTACAGCTATGGCGCAAGGCGTTACCTTTCCCATGCGGGAAATGAGTAACAAACTCTATGGCAGTAGCCTGGCCAGTTCGGGCAATATACTCCGGGTCTCCAATGACCAGCGATCCAACATGCTCGGCTCCCCAAGTACTTTTGGCAGCACCGTCAAATACAAAGCCAACTACACCATTGTCAAACTGTCCATAGACCATGCAGCAACTACGGTGCCAGCTGCATCCTATATCTATAAAATGGCCTACAAAATCGAAGGCTGCCCATCCATGACGGACAGTATTTATTCCTTCGTGGCTAACGACACACTCGTTGTCGCATACAACCCCGATTCATTGACAGCCTACCAGGACATGCAAATCAAAGTATATCCCAAACTATATCAGGCCAAAGTGACCATTACCGCATTTTACGACATTACCAGTGGTACGCCCGTTTCACTATCCATGCCACCCACCAATAAAAACTTTTTTGTGGAGCTGACCATGCAATACCAGCCCTTCCTCAAAACACAATACCTCCCCGGAGACATGGGTTTGACTGCAAGCTCCTCCTACGATGCCACGAAGCAAATACTCAATGTAAACTGGGCACCGGTTACAACACCGGCTTTCCTAGGCATAGTAACACCGGCACAATACGAACTGGAGTGGACCTACTCCGACAACTATGCAGCAGATGGCACTGCACTAGCTGCATCCGCTGTCAACTACAACTTCAAAAACAATGCAACAAGGGTCATTACCGATTCCTTGACCTATGGCATCCCCATTGTTTACCCCAAAGGCTATATCGTCTATCGCGTAAGGATGCTCCGTGTGGACTCTGTAAAATACCAATATCCGATATACGGTATCTGGTCGCTATCCAATCCGAGTGGCACCATCAGTTCCATATCTTCCTCCCAATACTACCAGATTGCAGCACCTCATAGTGGCGACTCGCTCAACTGGAATTACACCATACACTTTGCCGAAGGTGGTAAATACAAACACGTCCTGGGCTACTTCGACGGTATGCTCAAAAACAGGCAAACCATTACCCGTTTCAACAGCAACCCCAGTCAGATATTAGCCACTGAAAACATCTATGACTTTGAAGGAAGGCCCGAAATTACCACACTGCCAACCGTCATCAACACCACTAACTTCCGCTACCAGCCGGGTGTTAGCACCAGCAGTGTCACCGGCTTGCCCTATTCGCCTTATGACTTTGACCTCAAGCCTGCACTATGCCCTGATGCCACGGTTATACCACCTTTTGCGACTACCGCATTAGCCAATAAATATTACTCTACCTTGAATACTGATACTGCCGGTGTGCAGAAATATGTACCCCAGGCAGAAGGATACCCCTTTGTACATACACAACTATCTACCGGATTTTCGGATCGGGTGGACAAAATGGGCGGAGCCGGTACTGTCTTACAAGTCAATAAAGGCCATGAGACCACCAACGAATACCTCGGCGCCGACCAGCCCGACCTCAACAACCTCTTTGGTATTAACACGGGTGTAAGCAGCTTCTACACCAAAACAGTCAGCAAAGATCCCAACAACCAATACTCCATGTTGGTCAAAGACTATAAAGGCAAACAAGTATTGACCTCCCTCATTGGGGCATCTGTCGATACCTCCCGCATCGCCATAATGTTCAACGACGAAGTGCCTCTGGCATCGATGTTCAAAGAAAACAAACTCGCTACCCCAGGGGCTAACGTCACCGTCGGTTCCGACAAAATATACAATGGCAGCTTTTACATGGACTTTGCCTCACTCATCAATGTGCAATATGAATATGCCTTCAAACCCTATACCGTCTGCACATCCCCATACCTGGGCTTAAGTGTACAATGCAACTACGACTATAGCCTGCACGATGCTTGTGGTGTAGAAAAACTGCACAAATATGGTGTATTAGGCACTACAGGTGTATCCACCACAGCCACGCCACCACCTGCGGTTAGCAGCGACATGGTCTCTTTGGAAAAAGGAAAACACACCCTCGACAAAAAACTCACCATCGCCGATGCAGACGTATCAGCAGCAGTGGACTCCTTCTTTGTCCATACGCCCAACTGCGTCAAAACAGAAAATGACTTCATCCGCGAAGCTGTGGAAAGAACGACATACCCATGTTTGGCCGAAGATCCTTGTGGTGCGCTCAAAAAGAAAATGATGGAAGAACTCTTCACCAATGCCAAATACGGTAAATGGCGCCCAAGCAGCGGCGGTACCAACCCTGTAAGAGGCGGAAGCGACGACCCCAACATCAACTCTATTTATGACATTCCCCAATACATACCCGGCGGAGCCACCCCAAAACACCGGTACAAAAATGACTGTGTATATACTGCCCTAAATGCGTTGACCATTGTCAAAGGTGGGGTAACTTACACCAACCTGGGCGACATGGACGTATTGACCTTCAAAGACATCGTCTATACAGGTGCCGACCAATACACCATCGCAGCAGCACTCTTGCCCCTGCATCCGGAATATTGCCAGTTGCTCGCCTGTTTCGACGACACTCTTGAAACAAGACTTAATGCAATGCCTGATGCGGCTACTGCCATCAAATACAACCTCTTTACTTTAGACAGTATTGTAGCCAGAGATACAGAACTCCGCGCTAAAATGCTGGTTGCGCCATTCAACATGGCGCATATCTCCGATTCATTAAAACTGATGCAGAAAGGCACCGTACGCATGGACACTTTTGCGGCACAACTGGCCTTCTGCCTCAATGACGATGCAAAAGTATTTGGCGATGCCAAAGACTATTTCCACAACGACATCATCAACCTTAACTTCCCCAACAGCTTAGTCAGAGATAATTACTTTGATAAGCTTAGAGTAATGTATTTGTCCAACAGGAAAAAATACGTGACCATGGCCAAAACAGGTGCTGGTCACAGCTGCCTGCCTTGCGACAGTACAGCCAGGATGAAACTAATACCGCCACCATTGGTGCCCGTAGTCTATAGCCCCGATGGCTCATTCAGTACCGGATCCGATGGCTTCTTAGCCCTCTTTAGCGATAGCAGCTTAAGCTCCATCACCGCATTTATGAGCCTGGGTAGTGCTACTGCCGCTCCCGCTGATACGGCTAAAATCAGAATCCTCCGGGATAGTGCTACCGCTACCGTCAACAGGGGCGACAGCATCCTGAGCCATGTAGCTGTCGATAGCATTGTTGCCCGGTTAAGCAACTGCTTCAGCAGTACAGGAAGCAATGTCCGTTTAAAAGACTCCTTGCTCGCTATGGTCAGCAGGGGAGAAGTGCACAATGGCGTATTCTTACCCGAGCAGGTAAGGGCAGCCATTATAGGAGCAGGCCTGAGCCTCAATGACCTTTGCCATCCCTACCTCATCAACTACGATTACTATGATGAAGGAAGCGGAAAAGGAAACTGCGCATCTGCTACATTCTATAATGCAACAACAGACTTCTTCAACACAGCCAGTATCAACACGGCCATCAAAACCAGTACCACCACATTTGCTGCCAGCACACCATCATGGCCCGGCTCCAATATCTTTGCCACTAAAATTGCAGCAGCCATTACAGGAGGTTCCGGCAGCATCCAACTCGGCACCCAATACAATGCAACCGACAAAGTGTACCTGCTCAGCTTCTTCAAAACAGGATCGGACACCGTTAAAATCTCTTTACGCAGCCCTAAAGACCTTAAAATAGGAACAGTTACTTATCCTTACTTTAGCCTGCCCGGCTCAGGAGCCATTATCTTCCAGAATGTAGCCTGCTTTTATGAAGACCCTACGGCAAATGCAGAAGGCCATATCGGCAGATTCCTGTTCCGTGCAACCATCCAGCGCCTGGACATTACAGGCACGGATACCCTCCGTACAACCGGTGCTTTCCTCGGCTGGAACAATGCCAAAGTATATATGAATGATGTAGCTGCCAATGAATTGGCTTCCAGTATCCCGGCTACACAATTCAAAACCCAGTTTATCGCATTTGCAGACTCCATGGTATTATACGGCGGCTATGCACAGGATCATCCATTATTCTACCTGTCTATGCGCAACTTCATGAACTACAACCTGAAGAAAGTGTACAGCCAGGATCAGTACAACCGCTTCCTGAAAAGCTGTGCTTTGGCCGACTCTATGAAAATACCGATGTATGGCGGTTATGGACGGATCAACTTCCCGGCTACCGGCTACTCGAGCTTCGATGCCTTTACAGCGGCATTATCTGCCAGTGACACTATAGACCTTGCTTCCATCATCGACTATCAAAACGGCAGTACAGAAACAACCATTATAGATTATACTTCGATACCATTTAAAAAGATCAGGCTCTTCAACGACAAATTGACTACCGCTGGCGGAACCTTAAAAGCTACCCCTTCAGGAGTGGTAGGTACACTATGGTTGCCATCAGGTACCACCACTTCAGGCGTTACAGCCAGCACCGTCTTTAGCTTGTCGTCAGGTACTACCGTGCAAGTGCGCATGAGCCCTTATCTTCCGGACCTCACGGCCTATACCCAATACAATGTATTGGCTACTGCACCCACGTTCAGCCAGCTTTCCGCAGGTTCGGACAAGATTGCACAGAACCTCTATAACCTCGGTGTACAGGGCTATTGGCTACCGGTCAACTATGCCACAGTCAATGACGATTATTACAAAACCAACAAACAACAGCTATTGCAATATACTTATGGTATGCAAGCACTAGCGCCATCCAAAGTATTGGATACCTTGCAGGATTATTTTGTGCACAGCAACATCAGTGCATTTAGCGGCACCAGTGTTAGCTATGCCAACCCAACTAACCCCGACCGATTCACCGACCTCTACTATACGGACAGCCTCAGCCGTTACCCGGCTTATGATACGGTCAAACATGTACTCGCTTATGCGAACGCCGTACTCGGTGGCAGCAAAATATTTATACCCACCGGCAGCAACAAAGTAACTGTTATGGGTGGTACCGGTTCAGGTATCAACCTCAATATGTACCGCTGTGGCGATGGCCTGTATTGGTATCGCTATTTCGGAAACGGGAGCCAACTATTCAATGTATTTATCCGCGTGCCACTATTTGTATATGGTGCACAGCATCCTAACCTCAACATCATCGGCATGATACCGGCTACTGGCGATACCGACAGTCGTAGATTTACAGTACTGTTGAAATTGCCGGGGGCAGCAGACACCATCTATGCCGATGGTAGCACAGACTTCAATATTGCCTGGACGCTCAAACTCAAAGATGTATTATTGGGTAATGAGAAGAATTATGGCGGCAAATCGGATGCTCCGGCAAGCGGTGAAATGGGCGCAGTACCCAATTGCGAACAAAACCTGTTGAGCAACAACATCTACGAAGGGAAAATCAACTACCTCAACTACATCACCAAATACAAATCCGACCTGCTAGCTGCATTCAGGGCACACGTCATGAGCCAGATCGGTGAAAAACTTTGGATACAATATGTGGACATGCGCTTTGGTACTACGCTCTACAGCTACGACCGTGCGAGCAACCTCATACAAACGGTACCACCCGAAGGCGTTAAGAAAATAGACACCACCACAGCCAAAATGGTGGACTCCCTGCGTGCCAACAACATCAAAATTTCGGCAGCCATACCACAGCACCAAAGAACAACCAGCTACGAATACAACACCGCCAACAAACCCGTTAAGGAAAATACACCGGATGCAGGTATCAAAACCATGTATTACGATGCCAAAGGAAATGTGCTCATGAGCCAAAGCGAAAAACAACGCTTGTACGGCAACTATACCTACTTCCTCTACGATGGACAAAACCGCCTCAACGAAACCGGTGAAGTGCAATGGGGTGGTGGCTGCCCTTACTTCGACCCTGTGCCCCTTTATCATTACGATTCGGGTAGCGGAACCATGGTCAAAAATTATGCTCCCAGCAACTGTGCTTGTCAAAACCTGCTCGACAGTACCTGGGAATATTGCCAGCCCATTACGGCCAACTTCTACAACGACTCTGCATTCAATGTACAGGTACGTGCATTGCCCCGTACACAAGTTGTAGCCACCATTTACGACTCTGCATTTATTGACCTCAGTACCAAACTGGGCATGAGTGTGCAAGACAACCTGCACAGCCGCATCGCTGCCAACATGTACTACCAAAGCTGCCCGCCCGGTATGCCCGGCCTCAACTACGACCATGCGACCCACTACAGCTACGATGCTGAAGGCAATGTCAAAACACTCGCGCAAGACTTCCCGCAGCTCGATGGTATGAACCAACGCTACAAACGCATCGACTATGAATACGACCTGCTCAGTGGCAAAATCGACATGATCAGCTACAACAGGGGCTATGCCGACCAGTTCTTCCAACGCTACAGCTACGATGCCGACAACAGGCTCACCAAAGCGGAAACCAGCCGCGACGGATTTATCTGGAAACGCGATGCCGAATACACTTACTACCAACACGGCCCACTCGCCCGCGTCAGCATCGGCGACCAGCGCGTGCAAGGCATCGACTATGCCTATACACTGCAAGGCTGGCTCAAATCCATCAATGCTGATTTGACCGATACCCTTACCGACATCGGCGGCGATGGCAAACGCAGCACCATTGTGCCCAAAGATGCCTATGCCAGCACCCTCGACTATTTCACCGGCGACTACAAACCTATTGGCAACACTGCGCTCAGCCATTTGGTAGTGGCCAACAAAAGCTTGTACAATGGCAACATCGCGCGCCAAAGCACTGATGTGGCGCCATTCGGTGGACTCACCACTGCATACACTTACGATCAGATGAACCGCATACGCAATGCCAACTACGCCAAAACGAAAAAAGACAGCGTACTTGCATTCAACAACTGGTATGCCAGCTCCTATAAATACGATATGGATGGCAACATCAAAGCACTCGTACGCAAAGAAGGCACCGGTGTTACCATGGACAGCATGAGCTATTACTACCCCGATCCTACACACAACAACAAGCTCGCCAACGTCATGGACTATGCAAGCTTCAGTACAGCAGGTATCGAAGACATCAAGACCTATACAACAGGCGGGGTATCCCGTTTGCTCTATGATGCCGATGGTAATGTGATCAAAGACCTGACCAGCAATACCGACACCATGCTCTGGAACATCTATGGCAAAGCCACAACATTGACCAATAAGACCAAAGCCCTCAGCCTCTACTTTGGCTACGACGGGCTGGGGCACCGTACCTACAAAAAACAAGTCACCACTACCGACACCGGCTCTCTCGAAAACAGCACCTTCTATGTACGTGAAGCTTCCGGCAACATACTCGCAGAATACAACGCCATGCGCGAATATGACAAAGGTGGTGTGATACAAACATTCCCACGCATACGTGGTGCCATTACGGGCACTGATGTCAAAAGGACCTGGGTCAGCACATTGTCAACATTGGGTTACCTTACCGATCCTGCATTCGCCACCTACATTACTAGTGTTGTAGGGCCTACCTCCAGCTTCCCGGTTGGGTACTACCTGGCCAACGACCCTTCGCTCACGCAGCAATTTATCACTGGTGGTTTTGGTGTCTTGCGTGCTATGTGCGACTACAGTGTATCTGAAAGCGCGTACCCTGTGGCCGATGCCCTGCGTACAGAACTGATGCAGACCAACCCGATGACCACGCTCATGAACATGAGTAATACCATCTTTACCAACCCGGATATCATGATGCGGCAACGTGCGTTGGTGCAGGTAGCTCAGGATCTGCCCGATCTCTACAGCCAGATCGCGCAAGACAACCAGATCACGCTGACTACGACTATGGACTCTACATTATTGTTCAATGCCATGTTCAACCTGACCAACAGTAATCCGGCTTACTTTGGCAACCAGCTCTTCAACTATTACAACCAGAACCCCGCTAGTCTGGACAACTGGCTCAATACCGTGAGCACGGATACGAACTATGTAACTGATCCCTGGTATCAGCAAAACGGATATGTCAATCTCCTGCAGGACGCGCTCTTTCAATACGGGGATATAGCAGCCAACAGCAATGCTATCCTGCATGGTACCGACAAAAGCACCGAGGGGCTTTATGGCTTTGCGGATTGGTGGCCTTCCGGCAGTACTGTACTAAGTACAATAGCCAGTGGCACCACACTAGCTACGGTATCTTATTACAGCGATCCGGTAAGTTATGTTTCCGGCCTCACAGATTATGCGGCTATGGATACCGCCCTGAGCCTGGTGCCAAGCGTGGATGTAGTGCACATCGCTACCTTGCTTGGTGTAGGCACTGCCGGGCTTTCTGCCGGTGGGGCACCTGCGCTCAAACAGCAGCAGATCAGCCTCGGCAACCACCACATGTATGGCAGCAGTCGTATCGGTATCGACAACTACTGGCCTACGCAATACCGCAGCAGTTGGGACTTCCGCAGTGGTGTCATCGACACCCTTACCCTCGGATTACCTACACCATGGTACAGCTATAGTTACAACGATATCATCGACACCGGCTCCACCGAACCACACTTTCTCCCCTCTCTTGGAGCAGGGGGAGGTTACAACAGCCTCGTTCATGCTACAGTAGCGCAGCACCTCTTGGGTCAAAAACAATATGAGTTGACCAACCAGCTCGGTAACGTACAAAGTACCATCAGCGACAAACGCTATGTCAAAACAACAAGCGGTGGTGTACGCGACTACTTCAATGCAGCCATAGTAGCCGCTTACGACTATTACCCTTACGGTATGCTTATGCCGGGTAGGTTCACCAACGATACAGCCACTCACTGTGTCACCACCACTGTTACGCAGCTAGTACCGGTCAAAACCACAACTGCTGTACTCAGCACGGCCACACCGGTTTTTGGTGCTACCCTTGGCTCAGGCGGCTTTGGGGGAGGTACTACGGTGTATGGGGCTACAGGAGGCTTGAACATCAGCATCCCGGTTACCTCTGGTGTACCGATTGATGTATCAGCTACCATCAGCTACATATATGGTTCTCCGGTTACTATTGCGGTATCAGAAGTACGTGCCGGCAAAGCCTACATGTTCAGCAGCCGTACCGTTTATACGCCTATGTCTATGGTGTTCAGCAGTGTTGTACCTACAGGAAGCACCATCACCATACAGGCCAATATCATGTCCAGCTATATTACTGCACCTCCGGGTGGGCTCTTTACCATGGGCTATGCGGGCTACGAAAAAGTCACGTACACTCCTCAAAATGTTCTCGTAACTTTGTGCAACAAGGGAAAAGATCCTTACGAGATGGGCTTTAACGGACAGATGAAAATGAACGAAGTCGCTGGTACAGGTAACTGGAACACTGCCCAATATTGGGAATACCCGACACGTACTGGAACCAGACCTAATAGAGATCCGAAACCAAATCCTTCAGTTAGTCCTTATGCAACGTTTAGTGGCAATCCAATAATGTTTGCAGACCCATTAGGAGATACAACGGTTATTCATACAGCAGAGGGAAAGCTTGTAGGAACTATAAATGATAATCTAAAAAATGAAATTCATTTTGTCGATATAGAACCCGAAAAGGTTGGTCAAGCATCGGCTCTTATTGATAAAATAAATAAGATGTCAGTTGGTGAAAGAAATGGCGCAGCTAAATATACTCGTAGTATGTTATCATTTGCATTTATTGGAGAAAAATCGATGGGTAGTTTGAGAAATATTGTAAAAAAATCATTAAAGTCAAATAAAGAGGTCGGGTTTTATACTTCGATAGGACGAGACAAACAGATAATGTTTAATGAATTAGCAGCACCTGCTGGTTCATCATCCAATCAAAATACATTTCCAATGGATGCCGCTGTAAATGCAATGCCTGCAAGCTGGCGAAGCTCTGTTTTAGGAATTGGTCATACGCATGTCCAAGATTTTGAAAGTATGGCTAAAATAAATTCTCAGAGTTCCTTGATGCAAATTTTTGGTACTCCAACTGATTACTTGAAATTTGATAAATTTACAGGGAATACATATGGCAAAGTTCCTATTGACTATGTCAGACCAATTTTAGGAAGGGATCAACCGATGTTTATTGCAACTCCTATTGGTATTACTATTTATAATCATGATGCTCTTAATGAGACTCAACAAACACGCAAATACAATGATTGGTTTAAAAAATAGACGACTATTAATCTTATTATTTCTAGGACTCTGTAGTTGCAATCCTCATCAAGTAAATACTCGATATGATGAAACGAATCATCATGATTCCAAATCATACGATAAGGACTTAGAAGCCATGAGAAGGTCTGTTGGAGAAACGGAAATAAAAAGATATGCAGACTATGATTTTTACTTATTGTACGTTAGAGGTGGCGCGTGGCAAGTTAGTTCCTTTTATTCATTGATGCTTAAGGAGTCCGTTTTGTATTCCTATACTAAGTATTTAGACAATATCGTATCAATTAAATTTCCTCCAAGAGATATTATTTTGGGTAAAGATTCATTTTTTTACTCTGTTACCTATCAAGAACATAGAATGGAACAGCTGGACACACTTATTAAAAAAATGGAACAAGTTGGTTATTGGAGTAATAATGTTTGGGATAATTTTATGCCTGGTGAAACAGTATCTTATTTATTTGTCTATTTAAAGAACAAAGGTGAGTTTAGACTAAGAAGCAACGTTAGTACTTATACCTTTAATGACTTGGTTGTTAAATACGTAAAAGACACTTTTATGCGCTACTTGCCAGAGATAGATAAGAAATTATACAGAACAAAAATAAAGCTGTAAAGGTAATAGGCCAGAGGTCGTGTTTCAGATCTGTAGGTTTTGAAAACTAAGATTGAAAAATAAGCGGCATCACGTGCAGTCATGTTCGGAATTTCTTCCGACCATGACTGGCATCACGTGTCCTTTTTATATTTGCTAACCTTCAAACCGAAGCAAAAAAATATAAAAAGAGACACCAGATATACAGCCACGCACTGTAATGTCTCAATATAGTTGGTACACGGTTATTGCATGTGTTAGCAATTAAAAAACAAAGTCACTTACATAAAGGGAGTAAATAATTAAGAACGATTTTTTTAAACCAAACCAAAACAACAAAATAAGTATGAAGAAAGTATTATTAAGTGTATGTACATTAGGCGTATTATTTTCAAGCTCTTGTAAAAAGAGTGATAGTGGAAGTACTAGCACACCAAGCAATACCTGGACACTGTTAGGTGCCAGCCATACGTCCATTACAAGTACACGAAATGCCAACTCGATTGCATTTGCAGATGCCGCTGGGAATTCACTTGCCTTTTATTTCAAAGCGTACCCAACTACCGATGGTTCTTATAATATAATAGATCCAGCAAAGACACAAGGAGCTAATGATGTAATAATACAAACATTAACTCCTAGTCCATTATTGGAAGCTTATGCTACAGGTACAGATAGCAAAACCGTAGCGGTAAAAGTAACTAGTGGTAAAGTAAGTATGGTATGTTCAAGTGTTTTGATGAAGACAACCAACTCGACTGGTGACACTAGCACAACAACATTGTCGACTAACATATCTGAATAGTAACTGAATTTTCTCGCTTCTCAGATAAATAAAACAGTCCAATATTTTCGATAATATTGGACTGTTTATGTTTTACTAAATGTCTATCCTACACTTTTATTTCTTAATCACGAGGTGCTTCAATTGTGGATCGTTTACTATCCGGCCCATTTCTGCTTCCAAAATGTCCTGCACGTCCTGTTTGATCTGGAGGTAATTCCGTTGTACCATTTCGTTGTTGATTGTACGGATTACTGGTATCGGTTTGTAGCCCCCCATTTCTTTGTTCAATGCGGTGTGATCGTTCTGAATCTCGCAATAAAAGGTCTTTAATTCGATCTTACAATCAGGATCATCCGCTACCATACCTACAAATTCACCACTGGACAAGGATGAGATCTTGGAAGGAGGGATGGCGGCTTCCAGTTGCTTTGAACGGCTAATAGAAGTGTCGTTCCTGTTGATGGATAGACTTTCCCTGTCCTGCATGATCTTGCCAAATCGTTCGCTTAATTGTTTGGCAGTATCTCCTGTAACCTGACCTGAAACAATATTTCCAATGATATTGATGATCACATCCGCTTGTTCCCTGCCATAATCTTTCCGGAGCTGAGAGAAGTCCTGTATGCCCAATGTAGTAGCCACTTTATTGCTTCTTGCGGTTGCGATCAGCCCATCCATGTTATTCAGATAGATGGTTGGAAATTCATCAAAGACCAAACTGCTTTTGAGTTTCCCTTTCTTGTTGACCAGCTTGACCAGGCGGTTTACATAAAGTGATAGCACCGCTCCGTATATCTGTATTTTCTGCGGATTATTACCCATACAAACGAGTTTCGGCTTGTCGGAATTATTGATGTCTAAGGTGAAATCATTACCCGAAAGCACATAATACAATTGAGGAGAAGATAAGCGCGCCATTGCAATCTTAGCTGATGCGATCTGCCCTTCTAATTGCTCCATTGCGTCATTCAAATAAGCATTGATGAATGGATTGATCAGGACTTCGATCTCTTTTTCCAGCCTTAAAATGGTAAACAGATCATTGTATTCGAGCTGCATTAATTCGATCACATGGGGCAGTGTGCAGTATTCTCCATCCTGATACCTTCGCAAAAACCAGATGATGGCAGAAAGGAAATTAATCGGGGATTCCACGAAAAAATCACCTTGTTTTTTGATCCATTCCCTGTTCAGCCCCATTAATATTGTCCTTGCGGATTCTGAAGCATCGGTAATGTCCAGCATTCCAGACGGGTCTAGTGGGTTACACCTGTGGCTTCTTGTGAGATCGTCAAAGTTGATGACAAAAAATTCGGGAACGACTTTGTACAGGTGCTTGTATTTGAGCCATGTATTATATACAATAATGGAGAGGTCGTCGAATTTGAAGTCATAAGTGAATAGGGCAAAACCCTTTTTAATATGTTGGGTGATGACATGACGGATGACGAAATACGACTTACCGGAACCCGGTGTACCGGATACCAGTAGTCCCCGAAATGGGTTAATGATATTGATCCAACTGTCCCTTACTTTATTCTTCAGGTGGTATTTTGCAGGGAGGTTAATGGAATATTCGTTCTCCAGTAATCGTTCTTCCTGCGGAAATGTTTCGTTCTCCTTATTGAATATGTCCTTGCCGTTTAGTTGTTGCTTGATGATACGGGAGAGCAGTGTGCCACCTGTCAGTATCAGCATGAATCCAATGGAAGTGATGCTGATATACAGTGCTGCTGCTAACTGCATTTCTTTGGTGATGTACAAAAAAAGGTAACTAATCAAGAACAGGATCAGCCCGGTAATGATATAGGCGAAGGCTGTTTTATAGGTTTGCTTTTCGTCCTTCTTTCCTGTAACGCCAATAAGGCTGATACACAGGAATCCCAAAGCGATCAGTTTGGATTTAATGAAATTGCTGAACAAGCCGGTGCTGGCAATATTGCCCAACAGACGATCTGTAAAGCTGGATATAAGTTGCCACTGCTTAAAAGCAGCATAGCAGAAATAATAAAAGTGTATGGCTAAAATGGTAATTGCGATCAATCTTGTCATGTCGAGTATCTTCCTCAGCGCTTGTTCGTTTTCTCCTGTACTCATGATGTTTAATTTTTATAAATTGGTTATTGGGATTTGCCTTTTCTCTTTCTTTTTTTCTTCTTTCCACTCAGCTGGTAGGGGACGTAGTTCACACCGTATTCTGTCTGCATGAGTATATCGAGCAGGCTGTCGGATGGTTGGCGCGGCTGTTCCGAGATGGGATTACTTTGTTCCTTGTTTCCAGTAGTGTCAGTACCAGACCCGCTTTGGTTTTGGATGGATTTTGATGGGATATTCAGCGTGGAAATTGGAGCTACATTGCATTGCTCCTGAATAGCTTTTGCGCTGTATTCTTTGCCCAGTGCGCTACCGTTGAATACACATTTATTGCGGTGATCGACATAGGTAATACCATAGAGCTGGCCGCTTTCACTCTGCCTTAAAACGGTATGGATACCTTCTTTGTCCAAAGCTTTTATCAATGCCGGAATGCTGGGTTTGGCTGATCTAAGGAAGAACAGGTCAATCGCATTTTTCAGTTTGCCTTTGAAGGGCAAGCGGGTCGTTTCATTGATTTTAAAATGCTCTTCAAGGTATTTTAAAGTGGGCTTTTCTGCGAATGAACTGGCTTTGATCGGTACGCCAACGGGTAGGCCTTTATCGTCCTGTATCCTGTAAAACAGCCCATTGTTTTTAAAGGTTCGCGATTGTTCTGTACCTCTGTCGGCATGTACGTTGTATTGGTGAAGCACTACATTTAATTCTGGGAGCGAAGTGTATTTATAATTTTTCAGTACTTCGTTCAGTACCGTTGCGATTGCTTTACGGCTTTCTGTTTTGCCATAGTGTACCTGCTGCACGTATGCTGGTTTAAGGCTATAATCTTTGGGTTTCATATCCTCCGCTTTGACCAAACCGAACTGTATTTCGATGGCTTTTCGTACTGTTTCAGAGCGGGTCTTTCCAATGTTATGGGTATTGATTCCCTTGCCGTCCAGACCTACTTTTGTGGTCAGCAGATGGATGTGCGGATGTCCCGCATCATGGTGCTGGTAGACCAAATAAGGCTGTTGCCCAAAGCCAATCTGATCCATATAAATGCTGGCAATCTCCTTCAACTGCTCCACTGAAGGTTGTTCCGATGGGTCAAAATTCAGGGAGATATGGACGCTATTGACCTTTATGTTTGGGTTTAAAGAGGCTACTTTTTGCAGCACATTCAGACGCTGGTGTTCGCTTAGTCGCTCCAGGTCTGCGGGATAATTCTGCGCCATAATGCACTCGGCAACACCTTCTTTCTGCTTGTTTTCGTTGTAGAAAAAGGCCCTGTTCAGGGAGCTGCCGATCTTGATGCGGGCTACCATGAGGCTGCATTTTTTTCAATGAATAGCTTAATGGTTTCAATATGCCGCAAGAGCTGTCTTCTGTCCAGTTCATAGCCCACCAGCAGCCCTGAAATGGTCTTGTCATCCTTGTAGGTGTTGGCTCTCTTGACAAGCTGATTGAAGTTATTGCCTATGCTGTTCAGCTCTGTCCGTAGCCGGATCATCTCTGTCATAAAGTCATCCATAGACGTGTTTCTATAGCTGGCGATAATAGGTTTACCAAGTAAAACAGCCCTGGCATAATCACTTATTTTGGGGCAACAGGAGGCTTTAAATAGTTTATTGAGTTTGTTTTGCTCGTCTTGGGTAAGGCGAAGGTGCAGCCATTTGGTTCGATTGTTCTGTTCTTTCATCACTTATCTTTTGCACGTTTATCAATCTAAAATACATTTGCAGTCATCCGCCAACGAGTTCCGAGTGAGGGTGGCAAGATCTGTTGTGATACAACAGTACATCTTGCCGTTTCCAGTGCAACAGGGAAACTGTCTTCCATCTTTAAGATTGGTGTAAGTTTTGGATGATTGCTGTTTGGTTATTTGGCTAGTCTATATTTTTAGCTTGTCTTGGGGTATTCCTTAAAACAGGATAAAAATCATCAAGCCTGTCTCTGCTTTCGGCAGAGGAAATCATTGAGGTCTTTGTAGTTTTGATACAGGCCGCTTTCGTCTTTAAAGCGTTCATCCAATGAGCAGGCATACAGGCTGCAATTTTGTCCTGCGGTATCATTGTCCAGAAACAAACGGCTAAGTTCATAGTCTTGCATGATAGAGATGGCTCTTTCCATAAAAGACAGGCTATTGAGGATTAAATAATCCTGTAATGGAGTGTCCATCTTTTGGATAATGGACTGGTAGGAGAGGAAGTCAAAAAAGCCCTCGAAAACAAGGAGTGTTTTCGCCCCACTTTTTAGGTGGGTCATATCTTTCGGGGAACTACTGCCTTTGAAATAACGGTTGCGCAGCTCATAGCCTCCTGCATCATTTTTGAAGCCAATGGCATAGTAGGTTCTACCCTCGAAAATATAGCTGACTTCTTTACAATACGTGTCTGCAATATCCTGAGCAATCTGACGCTCCCGCAGGTAGTTGAATAGTTCAACCGAGGATAGGGTATGCTCCTTTGTTATGCTGATTTTCGGTTCGGTAATTTTTGAGTTTTGATAAGGCTCAAAAGGCTTTTGCTGTTGAACGGAAAAGTCACCGCTCAGCATCCTTAAAAAATCGCCTACCGTACAATCATGGTATAGGATGGCGAAGTCGATAAGGTTGCCCCCTTTGCCGATACCATGATCATACCAGAGATTCAATTTTCTGTTCACTTTGAACGAGGCAGTTTGCTCGTTCCTTAAGGGGGATAAATACCAAAAATCATTACCCCTGATCTTTGCCGGTTCATGGCCTAACGAGGATAGGTACGCAACCATATCCTGCTCTTTGGCTTCCTGACAGGATAGCCCGTTTTTCCTGAAATCCATACACACAATTATCTAGTTCACTTTTCAGTTCTGTGATACGAAAGTAGGGAGCAGGATTGGTAAAAAGTTTACCTGATTAAATTCTAATGCGGTAAAATAATGGCGCAACAGATACTTTTGTGTTGTGAAGTTGAACAATTAAAAACGTGTGGTATGAACCAGAATGAGTTAAGTAAAGTGTATGGGGCATTGCTCAGTAGCCCAGGCATGAGTGAGCAGGTGAAGGTCGATTTGAAGATCAACCGAAGGGCAGTTTTATTACTGAGCCAGGTAATTGATCGGGGGCTATCCGTAAAGGGAGAGGATGGTCATTACGGGATGATTGATGCGGTGTCCAAAGAGGAAATCCAGGAGCTGAAGAAGCTCTCACAAGACTGTCTGGAGAAAGCAGGGCTGACCGAATTAAGCGGTAATTTATCTGCTTTTCATGGCAAGTAAGGTCAGCAGGAATTTAAGCATTCGTTGATGGCGATTAAATGGGAACGGGCAATAAATATTGCCCGTTTTTTTGTTTTCTAAACACAAAGAATCAATAGTCTGCATTACTTTTGCCGGATGAATTTTTCCATGTTTGGCTTTAGAAAGACTTTTTATTATTTAAAAGAGTTGCTTCGAAAATACAGTAAAGGCAAGAAAATTATCGTGAATCAAAATGATACCTATTGCTTAGATTACCCTACAGAAATAAGTGGGGAATCCGGGACTATTTTTGCTTACGTACAAGTGCGGCATTCATTTGTGGATTTTTACTTTCAACCTCTTGAAGGACAGCCTGCATTGCTTCGAGAATGTTCACCTTGGCTGAAAAGAATATTGCAACTGGACAACCATTTTCATTTTAAGACGAGGGATTGTACCAGTGATATATTAGACGAACTATCTGCATTGATGGAGCAGGCTGTATTCACTAAGCAATTTCAGAAGCATAGCAATCGGCCTGAATCCCTGAATTAGTTACGTTTTACAATTTATTTTTCATGCTTAGAAGGGAGAGGCCAATTTGAATTGGCGAAGTCTGTTATTGAGTCTTCTTCTTTAAATAAAGCCAATCTGAAATCCTACTAAAAAAAACGCCACAGTTTCCTGCGGCAATAAAATGGTAAGGTTTGTGGTAGGGATTTTTTTGCAGCAGGTAGCTGTGCCGATTCCGCCCCGCAAATTATAGAGCTGGGGATAATGCCTGGATATATTTTGTGGGGTGTCCCTGAATAAACTGCAAACTCAAAATTACTTTCAGTTTAAAAATACCATTCCAATAACGCTGCTGCGATTGCCCCGAAAATACCGAAGGTATGGAGCGCAGAAAATTCATTTTCGGGTAATCGCTGCACCGATTTTCGAGCGGCGGCAGAGCCGTCGTGAGCGATTTTTTCGCCCGATTTTCAGCCCACTTTTAAGGGTTGTGTACGAAAATCATGCAGATTGATAAAGAACCCCCTGTTTTCGGTCATGCCATTGCGGAACAGGTTCCATAGCAGGGAAGCGCCCATGCCGGCAATGGTGGAATTGATGAACAAATCCTGTTTGTCCAGTGCCTCGGCAAGGGAGCAGCTCGGCTCGTTGTTGTCGGTCTGTGCTTCCAGTAAGGTTTTAAATTCTTCGGTAATCAGGGGCAGTTCTGCCACAGTCCTGTATAGTTTTGAATTGGGTTGATGGATAGGGCTAAGGGTGGATAACAACGCCTGTCCTGTATGCTGTGCATTGCCTGTGTCCATCCAGTATAACAACTTATTCCTGTTGTAGTTGTTTTGTTTCGCCATGTGCTTAATAGCTGTTGCAATATCAAATCTTGCCTGTACCGTATCCACGCAGGAAACAAAAATATTGGCTCGCCCGTTATCGGGCAAACGATTAATGGTGTCGCTTGTGAATCTTTCAGGTACGGCTTTCCAGTTTGTGCCAAAGAAACGATTGATACGGTTAATTAGCGCAACGGATTTATATAAACCCAATTCTGACTGGGCAAAAAGTTGCCTTCCTAAATTGGCTTCGGTTATTCGGTCGTCATCGAACAATTGTAGCTGTAAACCTGTATGTCCTAAGGCAAGCAGGGAATGGTTCATCCTTGCTAATGCGGTAAGCATCTGTGAACCTGTACCCCCTGCACCAATTAAATTTAAGGTGATGGGATTGGTCGGGTCTATTAAGTAGTTGGCAGCAAAGTGCATGGCTTGTGTGTTCATCTGAGTAAGTTTTTGATAGTCGATTTCGTTTTGATAAGGTTTTTTATCGGGAACTTTTTACGGCTGCCCACAAGGCTTTGCCATAACTGGACGATGTTGCCCTTTACGGGTTTTTTGTGGATTAAATGGCTGAAATAGCTATTGAAAAAATATTGCTCCCACTGCTCCATAAAGTCTTCGAGCATACAGTCTGCTGTGATATTTGTGGCTACCGTTCCCAGACAAACATTACCGTCTTCATAAAGGTTAAAAAAAGGGGCATGGTAAAGGCTCGTGTCTGCTGTCGGTTTTGTATCGCTATTTAGGGCATAGATATTTAACGACCCTTTTCCTGCTTTCCAAAGTAGCGGGGGTATTGTCGCCTTTCCGTTTGCTATGCCTAAACTATCGACAAAATATAGTTCTGCTTGCATCATAGGGGTATGCCAAATGACATAACCGTTATGGTCAGGGTTGATATAGAGGACATTTTCGGGCAATAGACCTTTAGGCTTTAAAAAACTGCGTTTCAATTCTGCGGAAACGTCCAGTGCTTTAGCTAAAGCGATGCTTTCTGCTATCGCTAAGGGGTGCGCATTAATCGGGTATCCGTTGGCATCCATGTCGTAGGCTTCCACATAATTGTTCTTTCCCTGTGCGTTTTCTCTTGTTTTTTCCTGATAGACCACAAAGGCTTTTACTGGATGGTATAATGTGCCGAATGTTTGGGTGATGTCTTTCATTATATCTTATTTAAAAGGCTGCATAAATCATTTATTAATGGGAATAATTGCTGCTCCATATCAAGAACTTGGGGAGTTTCTTTTGCCGAATATATGGTGTAGGCGGTAGGCTCTTGTATGGCTATCCTTTCCCCAAATTCTCCGTCAATCATGCTGGTCATTTCATCATAAAGGCTGCCATCATTGTCCGCTATAAAAGAGATATACTGTCCTGCACTTATGGTTTCGTCCACGTCTTCATCTTCGATTTGTGCCATGTGGCTGTATATGGAACTGTTCGGATATTGCGCCATAATGTTATGAGCCGTTTGGGCAACCTTTAAGCAATCTGATTGAAATTCATCCTTGGGTCTGAAATTTTGGATTCTTTTAGCGAATTGTTCTAAATGGATTGTGTTGTAGATTTTCCTTACCATAACATCACCGATATGAGCAACTTTGTTCAGTTCAGATTGCTTGTGCAAATTGTACTCGTCTTCGCTGTATTCGGGGTCGTCCATGAGCCAGTCCTTTATCATCTGATACATATAACACAGGTAACTATCCTCACTGCGATAATAGGGAATGTCCGCTATATGGTAGAGGTAAGCGAATACAGACAATAGCAGTTCTGCACATGCTTTTTGCAGCTTATCCTTTAATAACTTATAAAGAGGTAGTACAGGAATATAATACAAAGTGTTGTTGGTATTATATACCTCCTTATTGACCAGGACTACATTGTTCTTGTATGTCTGCATAATGATTAATTCGGTTTCTTGATCTTGCCTGACTAAATACTGTTCCGCTTGCCAATATGCTAACAGGATATTATAAGGGTAGGGCTTATCGCTTATATCCATTGGCTGAAATTGATGTTTGTCCGAGAGGATGGAAAGGGAATCAAAAAATTCCCTTTCCGTTTTATTCTTTTCGGGTAACGCTGCTGCGGACTGCTCCCATAGGGGCAAAAACTGATGTCTTAAAAAACCATCGGTAGTTGGTGCAGGGGTATGGACTGCGGTTTTAGTTTGGGCAGGTCTGCGGCATCGGGTAATCTGTCCATTGCTTCGGACAAGGCTGTTAAGTGCTGATATAGTCTGCATAGCTGTTTGTTTTTAGGCAAAGTGATTTTGCCGTTAGTGGTTGCTTTTTTCATGTCCTATTATTGTTTAACCTTTAGTACCCATTGTAGAAACAAAGGTGTATTGTATCGTATCGTCCGCAATCTGTGGACCTTTTATCGTGGCTGTGGTCAGAATAGGGTAAGTGTTGGCGTAAAAATTCAATACTGCTTCGGGGCTAAATGTGCTTTCGGGGTCAGACAATGTAATGGTCTGCTGCTTGTCTTCCATCAGGAAGACCCGTTCTAATGTGGCTGTTACTAACATGACTTATTGTTTTAGGGAATGAATCAATAATTAAAAAAGGCTTGGGGCTGTAAATTTTGGTGAAATAGATTCCCTGCGTTTGCGTAAGGTATCGGCGTGTTCGGGGTATTCCGTTGGTTCGGGGACTTTCATCCACGCTTCTTTATACTTGCCTTCGGCTTCGAGTTCATCTACTTTTTTCATAGCCGCATCATATTTTTTCTCTTTGTCGGTTTTGGTGCTTGCTTCTTTGGTTGCTTTATCCTTTTCCATTTTGGATTGTAATTGCGCCTGTTCCTGTTGTTTGAGGTAGCTTTCCATATTGCTGAACAGTTGTGCTGTTACTTTCACAGGGGCTTCTACCGCATTAAAAAAACCTTCGTCTAATTCCTGCGCTGTACCTTTTAGGATGAGTGGCGGTATGAGTTTACGGGCATCATCGCCGCATTGTTCATTGCAGAGTAGTGCAGATACTACAAAATAATTAGCTGCTGTTTGTTGTATGATTATTTTCCATTCGCCAGTAATTTGTAAGGCAGAAAGGGATTGAAAAAATGTCGATTCCATAAGATTAAATTTTAAGTGTTTAAAAAATACTATTGTTCATTTGTCAAGCCGTTTATACGGCTTACCACTTTTCGATCTGTACACGATTTGATAACCATTGGTTTCAATAATGGAGCGTAAAAGGTTTTCTGCTTCCCTTGCTGCAAAGGCATCTTCGGAGGTCATGTTTAAGCAATGCAGTTGTTCAAAACTGACTACGCACTTTGCGCATAAGGCTATGGCTTTTTCTTCTGTTTTATCTGCTAGGTTACTCATAGGGTTATGGGGTTTTAATTGTGTGGATGGATGATACATCAGGTTTACCCTGCTGTACGGTGGGCTTGCTGTGGTTTGTGCCAAAGGCTAAAAGGAAGATGGCACAAAGGATGATGATATTGGCAACCCACTTGAATATCCACTCTAAAAGAGTGATGGTTACTGCTTTTTCGTAATTGCTGAATTGTTGTAGCCCACCAATTCCCCTGCGGTTAAATTTCCTTCTGCCTATGCTGTAGCGTATCAGTAAGCCGATGAGTAAAAAAAGGATACCGTAAAATTTGGGGTCTGTGTGGTGAAATAAGGTGTTCATGGCTGTATGTTTTTAAGGTTGTTTAATGTTGTCTTTTAGCTGTACCAGTTTAGTATGTAAGTCTGTCCAATAGACTTTTAACCGCTCATCCATTTGCCTGAATGAATTGTCTGTATGGCGGTACTCCATAAATTGGGCAGCTTGCTTAATGGCAAGGGTTAAATTGGTTACGGTTATCGGATAACCGTTTAAGTCTGTTATCTGCATCTTGTTGAGTTGATTATTTTAAACGTTAAATAATAAATCGACTGCTTTGGTAAATGCCCTATTGGGGTGTTGTTGCACAGTAGTAAACAGTAACAGGCAATGCACCATATAATATGCTAGGTAGCTGTCAAATAATTGGTCTGCGAATACATAGCTGCTGCGGTGTAATTGTTTACCGAACTGTTTTATTTTGGCATCAATCTCATTGACCAATGAAAACCAAAAATCTAAAGTGAATAATCCGTTTTTCCATGCTGTACGGTTGCTCTGCTCGTCTTCTTGGATGGTTTTGCAAACACCCTGCACAAACTGCAATAGTTCGGGTATCTCATTGGGGAATAGTTGGTGCAGTAATCTTGCTTTTTCGGTATTGGTGCATTTATCTAATGGTTTCATTTTGGTTCGTATTTAATGGTTCGTATTTTAATTTGGGGTAGTTTTGTTTTGACAATTTTGTGCGTGTCAAAGAATGAGGCAGGGGGAGGGTTGCCCCCTGCGCCATTTTTTTAGTTCATCAAAGCATCTGCGCCACTAGTGGCGAATGCTTCGCATAAATTGAATGCTGCTTGTGTACGAGCCTGTCCGTTACCACCCATGAGCAGGGATTTTAATTTGGCTTCATCGTCTTTGTATTTGCGTACATTTTGGTAGTAGCCTGTAACTGCGTTGTATGCACCGAACACAGTACCCTGTGTGGTATCCATTAATTGGGTGGGGTTGCTCATGGCGTATTCAAAGGCATTGTCAACCATATTGGTAAAGTAGGCAGATAACTTTTCGTCCTTGCCTTCCCTGATTTTCTGTAAGGCTTCTTTGTTGGGGATTAATGCGGCTTGTATAAGTTGCAACACTTGTTTATCAGTGATGCGGATTTTTGACCAGTGGTTAAACACTTGTTCTAATTCATTGCTCAAACGGTTGGAAATACCCATAACCTTGTGCGCTTGCTCTAAACGCTGCTTGGCATTGGCAGTGTGGCGTATGCGGACGGTATTGGTTTTGCAGCCCATTGCTGCGTTTAAGGTGTTGGCGCATACGATACGAATAGGGGTAAAGGCTGCGGTAATGCTTCCGCTACCATCGTGCGAGGTGGTGAGGAATAAATATTTTTCGATTAAATCGTCATTGCCTACCCGAATGTAATCGGGTAATTTAGCGGTTATAAAAATGCGTTCGCCATTGCCTAAAGCCCCTGCGGTTTCGTAAAAGATGCCGTCACCGCCAACGATACTATCGAAGAAACTAAAAGCATCCCTGTTTTGTACGATTTCGTAATCTTTACCGACTACACCTAATACGCTGTTATTGTCTGTGCGCATGGTAGCGTAAAAATTGGGAACGTGTATTTGGGTTTCAGAAGCTATTATTTCACCTTCTGCTGCGATGCTGATACCGCTGCCATGTGTAAACAAAGGACTCTTAACTACTTCATAGTCTAACCCTGCGTGTTTAATCGCTTCTTCACTTGTTGGGTAATCGCTAATGATTTGCCCTAAATTGTGCCATGCTTTTTGCTGAAAAGAAAAAAAACTGTGTTTGCCTGTTTGCTCGTTGAAATTTAGATTATGTGCCATGATATTTAAATTTTGATGTTTGAGAAATGGGTTGGATTGATTTTGAAAAAAGTTTAAAAGGGTAAATCATCGCTTGGGGTTGCTGTGGTTGCATTTGGTGGTGTTGCAACGGTGGTATCCTCTGTGCTTCCGTTCTGCTTTTTGCTACCCCCATGCAGTTTGATTTTATTGACATGGCAAGTAAGGTTTGCCTTTGCTTCACCTTCGGAGGTGGTGTAAGCGTTTACGCCGATGCGTCCTGATATTTCCACTAATGCACCTTTGGTGAGGTACTCGGCAATTCCAGCGCTAAGCCAATAGGAACAGCGGATAAATTCGGTTACTTGTTTACTTTCTGTACTACCCTTTGGCTTGTAGTACTCATTATGCGCTACGGTGAAATTGACCACTGTGCGCTCGTCCTTTAAGGTGGTTACCTGTGCATCTGCTGTTAACCTTGCTGTGATTTCCATAACATTTGTTTTTAAAAAGTGAATAAATTGTGTACTTGGTCGTTCTTTTTTCCTTTCATGTTTTTTAGCCCAAAAAGCTTTTTTTCAAATGGACGGAGGTGAAAAAGACAGCAATGGAAATATTGACCGGAAAGAGACCGGAGAGCTATAAGTCCCGAAGGGTGGGTTTGTGAGGTACGAGCAAAACCATTATGCGCTCGCAGGTAGCGGCGGTCAATACCTTTGCGACTCTTTTACACCCGTCATTTGGAAAAAGGTATATGGGTATAATCATCTTTAACTCAGTCAGCCATTAAGGATGATGGACAGCTCGAGTATTGCAGCAATCAGACAGAAATAAAAGATGGTTATCATCGTCTGTTAGCAATATCGAAAGGACTAAGGATTGTATTGTTTTTAAAGTCCTAAAAAAAGAAAGCCTGCTGTGTTAGGGCAGGCTTAATTAATTCGTCTTCTGTAGAAAAACAAACTTCATAAAGAATGAATGGAATCAGGAAGGATTGATGTAAGTAAGAGACAATTAAGGGAATCAATAATAATCCGTTAGTGGGATTGAAACGGCATCCTTTCAAAGAAAGATTTAGCGGAAAGCCCCGATCCTGCAGGGAAACGGCCTAAAAGAGGTTATACAATAGCAATCAGAAAAATGAAATCAGG
Source organism: Bacteroidetes bacterium UBA1312 (assembly GCA_002307135.1). Classification (GTDB taxonomy): domain Bacteria; phylum Bacteroidota; class Bacteroidia; order Chitinophagales; family Chitinophagaceae; genus Rurimicrobium. Next base: position 241,624 of record DBTQ01000010.1, on the reverse strand, counting down.
TATTGAATTAAACTAATGGTTTATTTTAGCATAAAAAACTTATGAAATCGAATATCCAAAAAATATTTGTAAGCATTTTTGCTACAATGACACTTGTGCTAACATTTACTGCTAATACAAGAACCACTTTTTCTGGGCTTTTTACTAAAGAAAATGTAGTAACAATCTCACGATTATTTGAAAATTTTAACTGGAGCAATTTTTGCATCCAGTTAATATTAATCGGCTCTATTTTGTATTTATATCAAGAAAATCGGAACTTAAAAAAAATTGCAGCCGCAATTAATCATGAAATATCTGATGAGATATATTTAACGATAGAAAAGCAACGTTATAAATGTCAATGCCTGTTACTTGAAAAGCAATTTAATGTTGAGGATCAAAAAAAACATATCGAAGAATACTTAAAATTAAATCGCCCTAGCTTAACAATTGTTGAAGTTACTCTGCTAGTTGAAAAACATTGCCCTATATTCCCTTTGACTTGTTAATGATAATCGCGATCCACCTATTATAATCAAAAATTTGACTAGTATTCAGATATGATTTTTTACATTATATGCGATTTGATGTACATTCAATAAACAGAAAGCGAGGAATAAATCAGAGTACTTGGAAATCAATTATTTGATTTCCAAGCATTAAGGATATGTATAGTTGTGCTGTTGTAAAATATCATAAGAGATAAACATAAATTACGTAATCTTATCCTATTTTGCATCCTTATACCCTTTACAAATCTTTTTTTAGTAAAGATTTTCTTATTAGATCTTAAACACTACTTCTAACTTATTTATATTTTAATATTATGCTTAATTCCTTTGATTACAAACTTGAAAATATAACAAAATATGCTGAAATGGCTATTAAGGACTATAATCAAGGAAATAGAGACAATACATTGAATAATCTCCGTAAAGTTTGTGAGGCAATATGCAGAGCAATTATTCTAAATAGAATGGGACCTATTGTTGGAGAGCAAATTATTCTAGGTGAAGTTGATAAGAATGGCCATCCAAAAGCTAATGTGCGGCAACCTTTACTTGCCGAATTAATAAAGATCATTGATTCTAAAAATTGGATTACCAAAGTCATATACTATAGACTGGAAGATATAAGATGGGGAGGTAATAATGCCTCCCATGATACTATCCGGGAGAATAAGGAGATTAAGGAAGATGACGTAGAATTATGCGTAAACCAATATAAACATATTATAAATTGGTTCTTCAAAAAATTTCTTGAAATAGCAATTCCGGTAGATATTCACAATTTTCAAAAGGTATCAAATTTCGATGCTAATAATAATCTGTCGTGGACTAATTTTTACAATGACTGTAATCATTTTTCTAATTATCAGCGTTTCGTCCTAGTTGCTCCTCCATCCTATGAGGGAGTTACTGAAAACCAATTAAATTTACTATCAAGGATTAAATGGAGTATGATTTTTGATTTTAATCCATCATCCAAAGAAACCGGTTTATATAAGATATTATCGGAAAATCAGAATAACCAACAAATTCGAGCAATTACAATTGAGGAGAAGGATAAAAAAGAAAGACTAGTCAATACCTCGCATTTTGCATTGAACTATGTATTTGCTAATGGGCTATCAACCTTGCCGGGAACTGTTAGTACTTCTATTAGAGAATGGAGAAGCACATTAAAATACACTTCTTTTATTGGCCGATTGGTTAAAGAATTTTTAGTTGAAAAGATTCAAAGTACGATCTATATTTATCTTTGTGATGATAAAGACTATTTACAAGCTATTATTAGATCTGTAGATGAGAATATCCCAAATTCGAGGTTGGCGAAACATATTATTGTTTATCATAATAGCGAAAAATTAGCTCGTTTAGAAGAAGAATTCAAGGATTACGAAGTTATATTCCATAACATTCCTATTAGTGTTATAATTGCTGGGATAGAAAAAAGTATTCCCAATAATCAAATTTTGGAAAACAAACTTAAACAGATACCAGCGCGGGGAAATAATGAAAATGAGAATGATTGTTTTGTTGATATTTCTAATAAATATTTCTCATTACTAGGTAAGGGGGTTGAGGTATTACACCAATCCATTGCCCAAGAAAGTGATAGTATCGGAGAGAATCAATTTTATAAGGGCAACATTATTCATTGGAAAGAATTAGCTATTGATTTGGATGTACAAAGGAGTATAATTACAGATCTAACAAATTCGACAAAAAAATGGTTGGATTCAAACAAAGGTGGTTATGTTATCGAACTGCGTCATAAACCTGGATCAGGCGGTACAACTCTAGCAAGAAGAATTGCATTTAATTTCTATCAAAAATATCCAACAGTAATTATTCATAATTATACCAGGGATAAAACAAATCAAGCCCTATTTGAGCTCTCTGAAGCTTCTAAAATGCCTATTCTTGCTATTGTTGAGGCTTTCTTGGTCACTCGAAATGAATTGAATGCTTTAATAAGGAAAATCAATGAAGACAAGAAGCATATCGTAGTTTTATATGTAATTCGCTCAGTTAAAAATGGTTATGCTGGAAGTGATAAGAACAAAACACATATTCTTGAAGACAAAACAGTCGATCTGATTGAGAGAGATCGGTTTTACTCAAAATATTATCCTCTCGCCAAACCAGAAGCCCAGTTACAATTAAAGAAACTCAAAGATAAAAACCCTCAATCCTGTGAAGTCATTGATTTTGCACTAACGGCATATCAAGATGAATATTCTCCAAAAAAACTTGAAGAGTATATATCTAATTATTTAAATAAATTACCTCAGAGTCATATCAAGTTTATTGGGTTTGCATCTATGATCTATTATTACACCCAAATTAGCACTGTAGATCTATGGTTTGGGAGCTTTTTTAGAGAGGGCAGCCTTAAAGATGATTATTTAAAACTTGGTGAAGATGAAAAATATATTCTGAAATTATTTATCAATGAACTTGATGAAGAATTCCAAGAAACCAATTCATGGAGACCTCGATTTCAATTGTTTGCGTCTGAAATGTTAAGATTAACATTTTGTGGAATAAACATAGAAAACAAGGGCAATTGGAAAGATCACTTAGCAAAATGGTCAATTGAATTAATTAAGGCTTGTCGCCTTAATCATTCAATATTGTCTGATGATTTAAGAGATTTGTTCAAGAGTTTATTTTTAAATAGGGATAATGAAGATGTTCTGGGTATAGATGAAAATTATGAAACAGAATCTGTATCCAATAAGAAATTCTCAACAATTATAAGACACATTGCAAATAAGGAACAGCAATTAAGTGTTTTTCAAACCTTGGTAGACTGTTATCCTGATCAATCCCATTTGCATGGTCATTTGGGACGATTCTTATATGAAAAAGCGACTGAAGTCTCTGATTTCGAAAAAGCCTATGAAGAAATCAACCTTGCCATTGAATTAGGTGAGAATGACTATAATATGTGGCATATTAAAGGGATGTGCAATAGAAGGAAAATCGAATTTATTATTCGATCCGATACATCTAACTACAGTTCCGAAGAGCTTTTTGAATTAGAGCAAATAATACAAGAGCTAACAGAAGTCGCAAATGAGGATTTTGAGAAAAGTAGATCTATCAATGCCTATAATCTTCATAGTCACACGGCACAAATACAAGTGCTTATTCAGGTGATCGACTTCGGAAGAAAAATTTCAAAAGTAAAAAGCAATGATGATTTTTTAACAAAAATAGAATATCAATGGTATGATAACGAACTTTCAAATATTTTAAACTTGATTGATGAAGCTCGTTATATTATTGAATTAGCAAGAGATTTGGACCAATCTATAGTCATTGAGAAATCAAAAAAAATGATTAAAGAATGTGAGGGTAAATTTTATCGTTTAACAGGCGATTACTCTAAATCAGTTGATAGATTTAAGCTATTGTCCGAAAGTGCAGATCGTAATATGAGGCCATATTATAGAAGAATGTTTGTTTACTCAACTCTTGCAAGCAAAGTTGATAATCAGTTTAATCAAATCTCGGAAGCATGGCAAAAACTAAGTTCTCATGAATTTGAAAGTTTGAAAAAAGCTATCGAAAATAATATAAGTGAAGAACCGGAAAAATCAAATCACATAAAATTGTGGTTACAAGCAATGCGTTATTCTAAGAAATTTGTAAGTCTTGATGAATGTATTAGTACAGTAAAACTTTGGTACGAAAACAGTGGTAAATTTGAAATAGCGCATTTGGAGGCAACATATTATTTATATGTACTTTATGCATGTAAAGCAATCTCTGAGGGAGAAAGTGTTAGTGACTTTACCATAAATGAAGCCAAAAATTATATAAGAGAATGTAAAGAAAGGAAGGCTAATGATAAGTTTAGTTTCGAATGGTATGGAAATGGTGAAGGCATTAAGCATTTGCTTAATCATTCTCGTTTAGGTAAAATGAATGCAACTACCAGATTTTTTGACAATATTTCTTTACTTGGTCGCGTGGAAGGTACCGTGATTTCTATTGTTGATAGGCAAAAGGGGCGGATAAGATTAAAATGTGGATTAGACGCATTCTTTGTCCCATCTAATGGTGGTTTCTCAAAGGATTTTGATGAAACAACAGAAGTGATTTTTTTTATTGGTTTTAGACAGGATCAATTAATTGCTTGGGAGGTTAAACGAAAATCGGGAATAATTTTTCAACCAAAAGAAGTAGTAGATCATGAAATCGAAGACTATGATGAAAAGCCAATTATGGAAGATGAAAATTTAGAAGATCAAAATATAATCCATGAATCTATAACAGACAAGGTGATTGATGAACCAATAATTTTTAGCAGTAAGATGAGACTTGATGGACCCAAAATTATTGGCAGGATAGATTTAAGTGAATTTGAAAAATTCAAGAAAAAATAATTTGTTGCTTAAGTTTAATAGCATATGTTTCAAATTAGGAAGGGATTCACTGTTACCTAAATTTGATTCAACTATTATTAGTTTTCATTTTGAATTGGGTCTTTAGTTTATTGTTTATTTTGGCATTTTAGTACACGAAGTTTTGTAAGAGGGGGCGTGATCATGGAGAGAGGACATTGAGAGGATAGACGTAACGCAATGTATAAACAAATTGTTATGCTCGAAAATTAACTTGAAATTAATGTAATATAGAAACGGGAGTACAACCAAGATGAAGTACTCCCGAATCAAATTAACGCTCTCTGCACTAAGATAGAAATAATTGCTGCCAAATACAAGTTTTATTTAGGGCATTGTTAGTTTTAATGATTTGATTGCCGTTTCAATGTTTCTATGCTACGTTTACTAACGTATGTATTCCATTTTTTACCAATAAAATTATCGAAATTGAACCATATTGATAGCCTAAAAGATCTCTTGTCCTGTACTGCGAAGTATTTGGAGCATGTTGCATCTAGTGAAATATTAATTAAGGAATTTATTTTTGATTGTGCTGACTTAGCTGATTATACTTTGGTAGACATTTTAGGTGATGCGTCTGCTGAAAAAAACAGATTTGAAGAATTAAGGCTCATTAAAGGGCCGACTCTTTATTGGATTGAGATCATTTCTGATACAAGCAGCAGAAGTGTATATGATACCCATAAATCATACAAAGAAGAAAAGAAAAGGCCAACACCGGCAATAAATAATTATCAGGAAACTGGCTCCAGAATATTATATGTCGGCAAAGTAAAGCGATCCTTTTATGGCCGTGTAATTCAACATCTGGGATTTCATAAGAACAGGGAAACGCAAGGGCTTCAATTGTTCCATTGGAGTAAACCCTTGGCTTTAAAGATCAAGTTTCGCACCATTGAATTTGATAGCAAGATGGAAGATATCATTCCAATTGTAGAATATGCATTTGCTAAAGATCTAAAGCCAATCATTGGGAAGCACAAATAAAATGTAAACTAGAGTTTTCTTCTACCCCTTCCATCCAGTCTTTGAAGTTCCAGGGGAGTGTAAATTGAACTGTCAGCTACGTTTTTAAGCATTTTTCAAGAGTTAAAAAATCATATTCTAATTTCTTAACTGACAGTTCAGTTTACAGTCTCAGTTCCGGCTTCTTTTGTCAGAGGTTATTTCGCATTACAAGTTCAGTAATGTGCAATGCAGGTCAAATGTAGAGCTACTTATAGTCATGTTGCCTGCTTTGTTAACAGGATATTTTTTTGCTTTAATTATGTCCATAATTTCCAGCTGATTTTTTCTTTCTATGCCTGCACCAAAGTAAACTTCGACAATCGTATTGGTGCTTATTTTTATATCAGAGAACAAATTTTCAGGTGTTTCCATTTGCAAAAGGTTTGGGATACAACATCGGACCTCCTGTTCATATTCCCAGACTTTTGATTTTGTATTTATCCAGGAATAAAGTGCTGCTGATCTTTCCTGTTCATTTCCTGAGAGTACTTTCAATGGACTTATCTCAGAAACGTAATTTACATTCATTGTAAACAAATGAAGTTCAGGGTCTATCGTTGGTATAATAAATCCGATACAAACCCCCTTGTGATTATCTGCATAATGGCTCCACATGAGCGTTGAGATATATGTTCTCGACATACACAATAATAAAATGCGTTGTCTCTGTATTTCAAATGCCTTTAGATAGTGAGCGATCAAATCCTGATCTGATTTAGTTTCCAGTCTAGAGGCCTGTTTAAATGTTAGGTTCTCGTTTTTATCCTTTAATACTTGTTTGAGGCGATTCATTAATTCCTCTCTCGATACCCCATAATCTATAAATCCAGGATTCATTTCAAACGGATCATTGAATATCAAGGGAGATGAAAATCTTAAACTGCAATTTTCCAGAATGATTTTTGCGGTTTGAATGGATACATACTTGTAAACGACGGTTCTCTGGTCGTGAGGAGTTATTCCTGCTAACGAAAGTGTCGTAAATAAAGGATCTTTATAGAATTTATTTTCTTCAGTGTATATATTTTCAACCATTGTGTATGGACTTATTGTCGGAATTATCATCTTATTGATAAACCAACTCTATCGTTATCAATATAAATATTATATTGTTCCTGGTTTTTAAATAAAAAGGGGGTTGATTCTCTATTTAACCCATTATCGGCAAGCTCCATAATATTAGCCGGTAGAATCAAATTCACCTCGAAAGGTAATTTAAATAGAAAAAGCAAAAACGAAAGATCTAAAGGGAATAGTTTTTCTAAAGTCCTGCGAGATAAACGGATTTCGTAAAATTTTTCGCCATTAACAGTAATCTCATTGTAATTAAAATAACGTGGGTCTAAAAATTCTGATAAACCTGTATAATAATTCCGGGTAAGGGAGTTTAATAGCTCTTGGTCATATGGGATGTTATCATTGAAAGGGTCGTGATAATTACATTTTATTTCTTTGTACATATTATATGAAACACAAGCAACTTCAAAATTTACTGGAATACCTCCGGTTTTTGCTTGCTTTTTATGAATCGCCATTTTCCCAGGACCATCAGCAAAACCTTTTGCTTCAATGGCAAAAACTGCCTTATTTGAATAAGCAATAAGATCAGGACGATTACCTGTTATTGGCATACTTTTCAAACGCATTGCAGCCTCGTAGTTTACAGTATATAAGCTTTGGTCTATTTGTTTTGATAAGAAATCAGCAATAGCTTTTCCTGCTAAATTGGAGAACTGGCCTTTTTCAGTAGGGTCAGACAATGCAATTGGTGGCGAAGAAAATCTGTTTTTATAAAAATCATCTTTTCGTAGATAATAACTGTAGTGGAAGAACATCGAGATTGACCGTAATACTTTTTCAGCAGCCGGAGCATAGCGTTGCCCTGCCATGCCCAAATGCTTTGCAAAGGCGAGCCTTGACATCTCGTATGCTTTGATTGAGTGGGTTCCTTTTGAATCGATATAATCAACTGTAATATTCATAATTTTTGATCAATGAGATAAGTTAGTGACTTAATCTTAAATAAGTGTTGTATGTTATTATGATGTACTATTTTCCGAATTCCCCGTGAACCCTCTTTCATCAATGGCGTACATAACGGAATGTCCCTGTTCTATTGCAGCCTGAATAAATAAACCAATCTTTTTTGATGCTATGGATTGTGTACCCAGAAAACCACGCTGCATGAGTTCAACAAACATTGTCGTGCTAATATACCTGTTTTTCAACGTGTGAAAACCAATTTGACATCCTCCTTTGGGTCCTTTCGTTGATTCGTCATTCAATAGGATTTTCCATTGGTTTAAGGGGATATAAGCTCCGGGAGCTATTGAGGTATCTTCATATTTTAATTGAAGTTTTCTACAAACCTTAAAAAAGATGGGGCAGTTGCCAATCCTATAATCGTTGAGACTTTTACTTTCCTTTTCATTTAACAGTAAATCATACAGCCGTTGCATTCGTTCCTGCTCGTCTTCCTGTGATCTTTGATTGGGGTTATAATAAGATCGATCGCCTTGCTCTACCTTTTGATCCATCATTTTATATTGAACAAATGTAAATGCTTCATATTTTCGATGGAAATAAATCAAATCTACGCCTAGAGCTTTCTCCATTGGTTTACGGTTAGCATTGATAATTACGAGACGCTCGTTTTCCGCATTTTCAAATTCTACAACACCAGTTATATCTTTTTGTACGACTTCCCAACCTGGCAAGTTGCTGAGATCATGATTGATTAAGTCGTCTTCATAAGCACTATATTCAGGAAGCCCAGTTAGAAATGATTTGCCAACAGATTTTTCTCCCGTAGAGCTCTTCCAGCTTTGTAATATTTTGGAACGATCTTCTCCAAAAATGTCCAGACAAAGACCAACGATGTCCTTTTCCACAGCCGCATCTTCGTTTCTGTTGGTTTTAGGTATAGGTTCTCTGTTTAATTTGCCGGCAATTCTTTCAATGTCAGCAACCTGATCCGGAAACATATCTAGAATGATATTCAAAAGTTCTTGACCTGTTTTTTCAGGTAGCTTACTATACCCGTAGCCAAAATATCTACCTGCGATTGCTTTCTGCTTTGCAGGTAATTTTGAAATAATATCATTTAAAGGAGTCTGTGGCAGATCAATGATCTCGTAGCCTTTGATTCTGATCTGTCCGGTAGCTACGCGTTGTCCTTTTTTCAATATCCCAATATGGGTTATTAATATATCATCTCCAGAAAAATAAGGATTAATTGATAACAGGCTTAATGCTAAAGGATATATGTCACCAGAAGCACCGTCGACTACAGTTGTAAATTCATCATTTTGTTCAATCTTTTCCAGGATACTGTTACTTAAATTCAATGATGTGATCGTTAATGCGGCTTGGATAGCAAATGAACTCATAAATTGATAAAGGAAATTAGAATAAATAAAGGATGGAAAGGTATTAATATTTCTTTAGTCAATGATGTAAATACCTTTTACAAGCAATACTTATATTTTTAGTTAGATAGTCAAGGGTTGACCAATGTGTAATTATTTAATTTTAGCGTCTTCTTTCTATCCCTCCATCCAGTCTTTAAAATTTCGATTGCGTAGTTGACTGATTACGATTTGCTGTTTATATTTTGGTTGTGTAAACAGCTCCAGTTTGTTGTGCGGCAATGATTCAAAGTGTTTGCAGGCATTGCGGTTGACGAGCATTTGTCGGTTGGCTCTAAAGAAGTCTTTTTCGTTGAGGTATTGTTGTACTTCGTCAAGTGGTTGTGGGATTACGTAATCTTCTTCATTGAAGGTGCGCAGGAATGTGGCCTCATCTCTATAAAAATAGGCGATCTGGTCTAATGGTATTGGGATGTTTTTTGCGCCCTGATTGACCATGAATGATTTTTTTCCTTCCGGTTCCTGTGACGTTGTGGCTTCGATGATCGGGGTGTTTACGACAGCGTTTTTTTCCATGCGCCATTGCAGGTAGATGTAGTGTCCAAGATAATAGAGATTGGTAAAGAACAATAGAACCAGGATAATAGGATAGTCAAAACGCAGGTAGGGGGTCTTCAATATTTGTACCCCCTGTGTTGAAAAATAGGCTAAGGCTAATAAAAATGCCAGAATGCCCGTTAAAACAAAACCGAAAAAAAATTGCAGGGCTGTTCGTTCTATGGGTTTAACCTGCCAATCGTAATGCTTATCCAGTCTAATGGTGATAAAATGAATATAGTTCACCAAAAGAAGGGCAATCAAGAAACTACCAGCCAAAGCTATATAATAAACGGGGTCGCATAGCAATTGAAAGAAGGTCTCAACTACTCCAAATAACACAATAAAGTGTGCTGCCAGTAAGGAAGCGATTACCCTAAACCAAAAATTTTTATAGCGAACGAACATTTTAAATAGGTTAAAAAAATACGATAATAGTAGTGCCTTGTGTAATCAAAACTGTATTCCTAAATTAGGTATTAATTAAAATGATTACAACTACACTGAAAAACCCTTCTTATGCCACAACAACCTTTCACACCGGCAGGCGTACAACAGAAGCAAGTTGACTTGTACGCCTTATCTAATAATGCACTTCTCGTAGAGGCAAATGCCATTCGCAATGATCTAAAAGCATGGCTGATTACCAATTTCATTATGACTGCTGCACAACAAACCTATCTTAATGGTATGAGCAGCCAGTTTATTCAACTCGCATCCTGCAGGACTGGTTTCGCTGTAGAGAATAGAGTTCCTATTGTCTTAGATGCGCCAACTCCACTGCCTCCGCCAAGTATGAGTAAGATAGTTAGAACAAAAGACTTTATGAATGGTGCTTATTCGCAAGCAAGCGGTTTTGTTGTTACTGGTCAATTGGTCTTTGAACTTGTTTATTAATAAAGTAGCCGGATATAGACATATCCAGCATTTTACAATTAAAAATAGAAATTCTTAGACAAATTATTTGTTTGCAATGCCAGCAGTCAAGAAGCTAAGCTCTATTAAATAAGAGTAATGCTGCTTAAATGCTGTATTGCTCATTTATTGGCGGCTTTTGAAGCTTTTTCAAAATTAAGCAAAAGACCCATCCAGAATGTATTTTCAACAGCTGATATAGCTAAACAATAGTTAAATTGGCATTATTGTATATTGTAATTATTCTACGATTGGAAATATCCATGTTAGCATCTAATATCAGTATCAAATTAGCGGCATTGTTTATTGTATAGTAATTAATTATATTTGATTACCAACTAAATAACCGTGAAAGCCCAACCATACGATGAAAAGGAATTGCTGCAACAACTTGCTGTAGGGGATAAATTGGCTTTCACGAACCTCTATGAAAGGTTTTACAGTCAACTTTATTTACACACCTATAATAAACTAAGGGACCGCGAAACTGCAAAAGATTTAATACATGACCTGTTTGCCAATTTATGGGCAAAAAGAGCCACCCTTCAAATCAATGAAGGGTTATCCTCTTATCTCTATAAGTCTGTCCGTAACAGGATCATTGACTATGTATCTCATCAAAATGTCAGCTCCAACTATATTCAATCTTTTGGCCAGTATCTGGAGACCCCAATGGGTACTACAGATCATTTGGTTCGTGAGGGCTGGGGGGGATCCTACCTTTGGGTTATCGTTTAGCGCAATTTCCATTCAAGCCGGCCACTTTTCATATCCCCCAATCCCGGATAATTAACCCCATCATAAACCTTAATTTAAAAATCTATGCTTATTCATGCGCCACCACTAAGCTGTTAGTAACACCTTAAAATAACATCCTGTTTTTCGTTGTTGTTCCTATCGGAAACCTAAGAACAGGTACTTCACCCAGTCCAACTTTATCTTACTAGAACTTTAAACCATGATCAATTTAACTTCACCAAATGTATTACCGGCAGTGATACACAATTTAACTTTAAAACACATTGGCCAACTCGCTTCCTTCCCTGGCTTTACTTTAGAAGAAGCTTATAACAGTGGGGTGTCTGCGCTGAACGATACCCTCAACCCTGGCACAACTCCTTTTCCAAGCCCCAACTACAGTACCGCAATAGCCCCATATTATACGGCCATGGCAGCAGGCGTACTGGCTGGTGAAATTATCGTTATGCTGGATACCGAATATCATTTAAGTGCGGCATTAAAACAGCAATTGTTAAACCTTAATAATCTGGTCAATGCCAGAACGGATTTTGATAATTTTGATAGTGATATTAACTCCTACATCGCGGCCGTTGAATCAAGTACAGCTTTAACTGCGGATGAAAAGTCCCTTTGCGTTGGCGCTGCGAATATCAGTATAGCCAGCAAAAACTTTTGGGTAAACGCGCATGAGGATGTCAATGATCCATGGCATCCGGTAGTACAAGACGATCCTGCTCCTATGTCATTGGCCAAAGGATGGTTTAAAAAAGTTTGCCTTGTTGTAGCATGTGACCTTGTTGGTGGTGCATTGGGTGCACTTGCAGGCTCTTTACTCGGACCGGCAGGTGCGGTTGCGGGTGCTTCTGTGGTTGCAGGAGGTGCTTCCGGAGCTGCAACTAAGAATTTGTAATATTTTATCATCCATCAGGAACATTCTTTTATAATCATAAAAACCAATTATTATGCAGATGCTCAGATTATTGCCTCTACTTTCACTTTGCCTGATTGCCGAAAAAGGTATGGCTAAAGAGAATAGTACCGAAGATAGTGCCGTGAAGATTTATCGCAGTTATGACGACTATCGTAATGATAGGTTCATTAAGGCAAATGATACCGTCATCGCAGGAAATATGTCGATGCCCAATGCCCCGGCAGAATTAGGTAATATTGTTTGGGGAATGTGGCGTGGTGGTAAGCTATTCCGCCTTATTGGGAACACCTACTACCAGGTAGAAGATACTACAGGGTTGATCATTTATGTCAAGACAGCAATTGAGACGGATGTGGTCAACCATTTTACCTGGGTACCTATACCGATTGGCAAATTATTCCCTTATGGTTTTCCATTAAATACCTATAATGTGGAAGACGTTGCTAAGGATACTTATTATTTCAGCAAGGGTATGAACGGTAAAGTGATGGAACTGGAAACGCAAAACGTAATAGATGCAGTCAAAAACCCATCCTTTACAGCAGAGGCGAAGAAAAAGTTCAAGTGGTACAAACACGAGATTACAGGGTATGACAACAAAAAGGAGCAATACTTTGTAAACGTGCTCTACAACAGGTATGTGAAGTAATCCATGTTCCGGCAAAGGCAGGATACCATTAGGCGTCCTGCCTTTTAATTTTTTTAACCATCTATAAAAAATGAATACTATGAAATACACAAGAATTATGGTGATCAGCATTGCTGCGCTTTTGTCTTCCTGCAATTCAGAACCCGTGGATAAGATCGTGGGTTCGTATGCCAGGGAAATTACCTTTGAAGATAAAAATCCGGCTACAATGAAAGTTTTGGGCAACGGTACTATCCGGGACACTATTTTCATTAGCAAGAAGAAAGATGGTTATCAGGTTGACAATACCAGGTGGCTGAAAAACGACTATGACCAGGAGGGTTGGCGCAATCTGGAGCACGCGGAAGACCATCCATCACCTACTTATACCGTTAGTTACGATAAAACAGACCAATCTTTAAACCCAACAAATCCATTAATGGCTAATCCACTTTATTTAGATTTCAATAAAGGTTTATTGTGTTCTGACAGAAACCGGACAGGGGGCTGGAAAAAAGTTAAATAGTAAGCATTTCATCAGTCCAATAATATCATAAGAGCCAGTTCTTTTCGAGAGCTGGCTTTTTGTTTTTGCAATTTTTTATGAAAATAGCAGCCTGAAAAATATTTCTGGAACTACCAAGATCTACCAAAAAAGTAGCACAAAATTTAGTATTGAAATGGACATGTCAAATGCCCAAAACCCTTTAGAATAGGTGTTGTACAGGTATTGGACCAATCCGGCATACCTATCAGTACTCCAAACTGCACAAATATTTAACGAAAAATAAGCTAAAATAAATTTCGAGGACTACCCTTGTCCTTGTCAAAAAAGGCTCTTCAGTCCGCGCACCTTTGCTATCGTAATCGGGACAACAAATCAGCCCGGAAATTTTAAAACTAAAAAGCAAAGGTATGTTAAGCAAATTTACATGGAGCGATTATGTGGCAGTAGTAGCCATACTTGGAGGGGCTTATTATCTGATTATAGCCATTCGCTATTACAGGAAAGAAATGACCGGCATCCTGTCGGGGAAATTAAAATTCAAACAAAAAATATCAGACGGCTACACTGCTCCGGGAGAGCTAGAGGAAGCGGACTTTGACGAGTTGGAAGCAGTTGTAGTCGATCTGAAACGCAGCGTCCTGGAACAGGCAGGTACATCAGCCACGAAAGAACAGTTGCTCTTGCAACTGAAACAAAGACTGGCCAACTATGACGGGTTACGTCAACCTGCCTACCGGGTAGCTGTAAATCATTATATCATGCAACATGCACAAGAGATATGCGGGGTGGCCTTCAGTGAGGGGGAATTAGATGCGGCGTGGAAGACGCTGCCCCGCTAATTATTGCCCGGCACCAGGGGTTGATGGTTTTGGTGGTGATGCGGTGCCGGCAAATTCCGCGGCTATCTCTCTTGAATGAGGGGTAGCCTTCGGGAAAGAAAAAAGACAAATACCAGGAGCGCGTGAAGGAGCAAGGATGAGTGGGATAGGAGTAGCGTGCTCCGGTATTTTAATTAAGAAATATTAGGTGGACTTTTAAATCAGTGAAGATGGAAAATGTGAAATGGGGATTAAAAAAGTTATCCCGAAAAATGAAAGCAGCAATGGCAACCCTTGTCTTGCTGGGTATAGAACTTCAAGCTCAGGCGCAAGATGGTAATGCAGGGATCAATGAAGCCAACAGTAAAGTACGCAGCTACTTTGCCTCTGGTACCAACCTGATGTACGCCGTTGGCGCATTGCTTGGGCTGATCGGTGCCGTTAAAGTCTATCAGAAATGGAATGCCGGTGATCCTGACACGAGTAAAGTTGCTGCCGCGTGGTTCGGCAGTTGTGTGTTTCTGGTGGTAGTGGCTACAGTAATCAAATCCTTCTTCGGCGTTTAAAAATTACAGTTATGCAAAGTGTTCTCACAGAAAAATTAAGGGCTTATGTGCTGATCAATAACCCTGATCTGGCAGTGCAGCTACAGGCTGATTATTCAGTAACCCAATATCTCGAAGATAAGGTCTTGACGGTAATGCCTATGGTAGAAAGTCTGCTTAAAGAAGATAAACCTGTTTACATCATTGAGGAATTATGCCTGCAAGCAATGACGGCAGATTTGCGCCCTTCCAGGTTCAACTACATCAAAGGAATTATTGAAGAAGAGTTTACAGCAGACTATGATCGTCTGGTCAAGGTAGGAGTGCTCACTTACGAAACGATCAACCTAATCGGGCATTGCAAAGAAGCTTTTGACAATTTTGCTTTTTCTGAAGAAACAGAAGATAACAGGTTCTTGCGTTACGCGGTGATCGCCGCAGTACATGACTATTTCAATTAACAAAGATTTCGAGGGGATGAAAACGGTGCAGTATGGCTTACAATCTACAATATAAACTTAACGACAATATAGCGGCAATCCGCATTGCCCTTGCATATCAGCAAGGGGATGTGTTGAGCGATGCAGACCAAACTGCATTAAGAAAATATGCCGGTTTCGGTGGCATCAAAGCCATACTGTTACCTGATGCGGACCAACAGGAGTGGATAGCGTTAGGTGCTACTGAGGCTGATCTCCGTTTACATGAAGGGATTACCAGTCTGCATCAATTATTAAAAGCGCATTTTAATGAGCAACAATATAAAGAGGTCGTTTCTTCTATAAAGGAAAGTGTACTGACTGCTTTTTATACCCCGCAAGTTATACCTCAAACACTTTTTCAGGTATTAGCGGAAAATGGCATTATGCCGCAAAGGATGTATGAACCTTCAGCAGGTGCCGGCATATTTATATCCGAAGCAGTAAAAGCATTTCCGGAACTACAACAGATCACAGCGGTTGAAAAAGATATTTTAACCGGTAAGGTTTTACAGGCATTATACAGTAATTCCATTGTGCCAACACAGATACATATATGTGGACTGGAGGAAACATCTGAAAAGGAAAACGGTAAATATGATCTTGTAGTAAGCAATATCCCTTTCGGGAATTTCAAAATCTATGATGAAGCTATTAGTAACCTTCAAATCCCATTACTTACTAATAGGGTACATAATTATTTCTTCGCCAAAGGCTTAGAAAAGCTTGCGGATGGCGGAATTATGGCCTATGTCACGACTGATGGGTTCCTCAATTCAATGGCCAACTTTACAGTACGGGAATACGTTTTTGAAAAGGCTGATTTTTTATCACTCAGCGTAATGCCCGATAACCTGATGCTGGATACCGGTGGTACGGAAGCTCCAAGCCATTTGCTTTTGGTTCAAAAGAACAGTAGTAAGCAAGCGTTGTCTGAAGCAGAAAAACAATTACTGCAAACCATAGAATTGAACAATGAATACGGCTCATTTTATCAAAATTTATACATCAATAACCATCCTGAAATCATTGCCGGAAATAAAATAGGAGCAGGCACCAATCAATATGGGAAGGCAACACAAGCTATTTGGCAAGATGGGGATATCAATAATATTTCCGGAAAGATTACAGCACAAATCAACCAAGACCTGCAACTAAATTTCAACAGGGAGGCTTTTCGCAACACGGCACTGAGTTTCTTTTTTGAAACCAGGATGGAGCATAAAAGATTTACCTTTTTACCTCTTCCTGAAAGCAAACATGAAGCTGTCCATATCCAACTGGGTTTGTTTGATATTGCTCCTGCTGAAAACATCAATCGTGCGATGGCTTATATTAATGAGTCAGATGTAAAGTTGGTGCAAAAGCAGACGGCAAGGCTGATCAGTACCGTTAAAACAACTGCGCAACCCGAACACGAAAGTATCGTGTTGATTACTGCTAAGGGCATCAAACCCGCCAACTACTTGTATAAGCTCTATTCCAATGTAGCAGAGATTACGTTTCCGGCCACATGGATGACGGCAGCAGGACTCCAGAAGGAATTGGAAAATGTGGCTCACGCCTTACCACAATTTGGATACGATTATATCTATTCGGGGGATGAGAGTTTAAAAGAACCTTTTGGATTGGTAAAGAAGGGAACAAACCTTTTTACCGGACTTAAACCATTTTACAAAAGTGGCACATTGGTTTGCTTTAATGATCAGGTGGGTGTACTCTCCAATGTAGATCCTGAAAATAGTGCCGCAATCTTTTCTGCCCTCAGTTCCCAAAACAATCGGCCTTTTTACCTTCATTATGTACCGCTTCGGGATCAATACCTGATGCTTACCCATGATATAGAAACGCCGTTGAATGAATTGCAAAGGGAATCTTTGAATAAAGCTTATGATGCATTCACAGATGCTTTTGGTACATTAAATCTTCCGGGTAATAAAAAGCTGATCATTGAAGACAGTGCATTCGGATTGCAACTATTGGCATCACTGGAACGCAAAGACGGGGAACGGTTCGTGAAGGCAGATATTCTGTTGCAATCCCTGCAAAAGAGTGAAGAACTGTTCAGAACAGACAATACGGACGAAGCATTAGCCCGTTGCCTGAACGATTTTGGGCGGATTGATTTAAACTATTTGCAAGAAGTTACCGGATTAAATGAGCCGGAGTTGATCAGTGCATTAGGGAACCGCATTTATTTAAATCCATTCTTAAGCGTTTGGGAAACTGCGGATAGGTACCTGAGTGGTAATGTAGTCCAAAAACTAAAGGATGCTCAATCCCTTGTAAAGGAAGACCCTGAAAATACGGAATATGCCCGTAGCCTTGGAGCCATTGAAAAAGTACAACCCGAAAAGATCCTGTTTGAGCTGCTGGACTTTAATTTGGGGGAACGCTGGATACCTACTGACTATTACAGCCGCTATGCGAGCCATATTTTTGAACTGGATGCCCAGGTACAATACTTCGGTTCTGTGGATACTTTTAAGGTAGCTGTAAAAGGGAGCAATGCGAAGATTGACCAAGAATATGCAATACGTCCCAAGAGCGGTCAAAATATGTATGGCGCCTCATTACTGGAACATGCACTTGAAAATACGACGCCCTTCTTTACTTATGAGGTTGCAGTAGGCGACAAGACAGTACGATACCCCGATAATGATGCTACACAACTGGCACATCAGAAAATAGAAAATCTCCGTAACGGATTTATTGATTGGCTGCAATTGCTGCCCGAAGAAGAAAAGAAATCACTGGAGACTTTATACAACGACATCTTCAACTGTTATCGCCTGGCAGCATATGATGGCAGTCACCTTTCTTTTCCTGGGCTGGATAAGCAAGCTTTGGGCATCAGTGACCTCTACAGTTCGCAGAAAAATTCTGTATGGCGTACCGTTCAGAACAGGGGTGCATTAATTGACCATGAAGTGGGCTTGGGCAAAACCCTGACCATGATTGTTGCTGCCCATGAAATGAAAAGGTTGGGCATTGCCCATAAACCGATGATTCTGGCCTTAAAAGCCAATGTGGACCAGATCAGGGACACCTATAAAAAAGCTTATCCCAAAGCAAGGATACTTGCGCCTAATGAAGATGATTATTCACCAAAGAACAGGCTACGGATATTCCATGAGATCAAAAACAACAATTGGGATTGTATCATCATCACCCATGACCAGTTCAGCAAGATCCCCCAGTCACCTGAAATGCAACGCAGCATATTCCAGGAGGAACTCGACAATGTAGAACGGGATTTAGATACGGTTAAAGCTATTGGTGGTTCGATTTCTAAAAGTATGCTCAAGGGACTAGAGATCAGGAAACGGAATCTCTCCTACAATCTGTCGAGTCTGGAGCAAAGAATTGAGGACAAAAAAGACCAGGGCATTGATTTTAAAACGATGGGTATCGACCATCTCTTTATTGATGAAAGCCATAAGTACAAGAACCTCACTTTTACCACCAGGCACAATCGTGTTGCAGGATTGGGCAATATGGAAGGCAGCCAGAAAGCGCTTAACCTGTTATTTGCACTGCGCACTCTGCAAAATAAATTTGATGCAGACTTATGCAGTACATTTTTATCAGGTACGCCTATCTCCAATAGCCTTACTGAATTGTACCTCATTTTTAAATACCTGCGGCCAAAAGAAATGGAGCGCCAAGGTGTCCAGAATTTTGATGGCTGGGCGGCTGTGTTTGCCAAAAAAACAACGGACTTCGAGTTTTCTGTTACCAATGAAATTATAGCTAAAGAACGTTTCCGCAATTTTATAAAAGTCCCCGAACTGGCTTTGTTCTATAATGAGATCACGGATTATAAAACAGCGGCACATATACAACTGGATAAACCGGAACTCGATGAGCAACTCATCAATATCAAGCCAACACCTGACCAGCAGCAATTCATCAAGAACTTAATGGCTTTTGCCAGTACGGGTAATGCCACATTTATAGGAAGAGCAGAACTCAGTGAATCGGAGCGTAAGGCAAAAATGCTGATCGCCACCAATTATGCAAAAAAGATGGCAGTGGATATGCGCCTGATCAATGAAGGCTACGCGGACCACCCGGATAACAAGGTCAATGTTTGCGCCCGTAACGTGGCAGCGATATACAGAGAAAGTAGTGCCCACAAAGGAACACAGGTCATCTTCTCGGATATAGGTACGCCCAAGCCGGATGCTTTTAATATTTATGATGCGCTGAAAGAAAAGCTGGTAAGGGATTTTCAGATACCTGCCGAAGAAATCACTTTTATCCATAATTGGACAGAGAAAAGGAAACCGGAACTGTTCCGTAAAATGAATAAGGGCCAGATTCGGATATTATTAGGCAGCACCGATAAGGCAGGAACAGGGCTGAATGTACAGGAAAGGATTGTTGCTATGCACCATATGGATATTCCCTGGAAGCCTTCTGAGCTGGAACAGCGTAATGGTCGTGGCGGGCGACAAGGAAACTGGTTAGCCAAAGCACATTTTGGCAACAAAGTACGGGTATTCATATATGCAGTGGAGCAATCATTGGATAACTACAAGTTCAACCTGTTAAAAAATAAGCAGCTGTTCATCTCACAGATGAAAAATAACGAACTCAGTGTACGCAGTATTGACGAAGGTTCTATTGATGAAAAAAGCGGGATGAATTTCGCGGAGTATATCGCGATCCTATCAGGTGATACCAGCTTACTGGAAAAGACAAAACTGGAAAAGAAAATCGCAGTATTGGAAAATCTTAAAAAAGCACATTTCAGTGAAACAACCCATAGTAAATACAAGCTGGAGGAACTCGAATCGAAACAGGAAAGGGTGAGGGGAATCGTAAAAATGCTCCATGATGACAGCAGCTTTTACCATAGTCAATTGCGATTTGAAAAGGATGGCACAAAAGTAAATCCCCTTCAGTTGGATGGCTGTAAAAGTACGAACCCGGTGGACATTGGTAATTACCTCATTCAGCTCCATACAAATGAATGGACCGGAGGTACTAACGTTGAAATAGGGTCACTCTACGGATATAAATTACTGATCCATCCATTTAAACGCACTCGATACCCGGAAGATGAGCAAGGGAATGTGGATTATGATAGCACGAAGATGGCCGTGTATTATACCAATACCTTTTCTGCGCAAAGGGAAACTGAGGGGATCAATTACAGCTACAACAATGGTTACCCCAATACCGATAATCCAAAACTGGCCGCAAGAATATTCCTGAATGCGATAGACCATGTGGACCAGTTAATGGAAAGCCATAAGAAAGAACTCAAAGAAATAGAAACGAATATACCACTGCTCAAAAGGATTATTGAAAAGCCATTTGAAAAGGAAGTTGAGTTAAAGGAAATGAAAATACAGGTTGAGTATCTGGGACGGGAAATCTCTTTAAAAATACTGGAAAATCAGCTGAAAGCAAATGAGGTGCCAATAGAGGTGCCAAATGAGGTGCCAAATGAAGTAGAAAAAATCCCTGTACATGATTCAGTACTCATCATGCCCATTATAAAAATGTTTCCGGAGCAGGTACGGGGTTCCGGAAATTACAACTTGAAGACTGCAATATCATTAAAGGAACCTGTTGCAAAGCGTTCCAGAAAATTTAAAATGTAAAACAAAATGGCTAACAGCGTCTATCAAATCAACAAAGGCATCAATAAAAGTATTGAGTTCCGCGGCCTCAAGGGACAGTACATCTGGTATTTGGGTGGTGGTATAGTTAGTTTATTGGTCTTGTTTTCTGCTATGTACATCATTGGTGTCAACTCTTTTATCTGTATCGGAGTAATTCTGATCGCGGGAACAGTACTGGTCATTAAGGTCTATGCTATGAGCAATACTTACGGGGAATATGGGATGATGAAAGCAATCGCCAAAAGGAGCGTCCCGAAAGTGGTCAAAAACAACAGCAGGGAAGTATTTAAGATCAAAAAATAAGGGAGGGAATGATGAAACGGGAATTACCAAAATGGAACATACATGGGACAACATTTAATGTTGACGTTAAAAACGAATGGCTGGTGCAAGTGGACGATGCTTATAATAAAATCCGCTTTACGCACATGGATTTTAAGCTGACCCATTACGAATTCGATTTTGATCCTGCTTACAAGAACATCCATGCTCCATTTGATGAGGCAACAGGTGTAATCAGGGTGAAGGTTCCCACCATGATAGAACTTGATCCGGAAGGTATGGCAGAAAAGTATCGCGTCCATCCCGATGAACTGAAGGACCAATGGCGGGTTACACTCCAGTTGCACGAACAAATAATTGTAGCACGCTTAAAAGGCAAGCCGCCTTTGGTTGAGATCAACAATAAGCCTTACGCTCTTGATGTAGTTAAAGGACAATTAAAAGCGGAGTATGATCATGATGTACCTATCATTAGAACCAGCACATTTAAGCTATCGGCAGACCGGCAAAGTTTGATGTGCCTCTATGAACCAAAGTCAGGAAGCACATTCCCAATCGATGAAAACCGGAATATGCTTCCGGATAAAGTCTCGCTGCTGAAGATACCGCCATTGGCTCATATTGACCCTATTGGTATGGCCAAATTAAACCAATTGAATGAACTCTACTTCGTTTGGAAGTTTCCACCATTAGCCACTCATATAGCCGAAGTAAAACAGGTGAGCGAGAAGAATAAATTACCCGAACTCTACCAATGGACTGATCGGCAAAGCAAGGGGCTTCCCCCTCAAAAAAGAAGGAATAGACTTTAACCAAAAAAATAAACAGAACAATATGGAACGGCAATTACCAACAACAGAAATTGAAGGAACAACATTCTTTGTCGATGTATCACTTAAAGAACTTAGGGAAGCAGCAAATCCTGAAAATACAATTTCGATTTTAGATATGCGGGATATGGGAACACATTACGCATTCGAGTATGACCGGATGCTGATAAACCTGCCCGGATTATTCAATCGTGATGCGGATATCGTCACTATAGAGCTACCTCAATTAATCCATCTTGATCCTGTTGGGATGGCAGAAAAATACGGGAAGACAGTATTCGAATTAGAAGGCAAAACAGATTTTGACCTTATGGTAGATCAGGAAGTGCTTGCTGCGAGGTTGCAAGGACGGTTAACCACGATTGATATAGCAGATCATTTGTTTTATGTGGATATACCGATGGATTGTTTACGGCCTAAAGATGATTTTTCTACGCTGGGCATCAACTTTACCGAGATAGAAGATTATTTACACGAATACGGGGACAGGTACCTCATTCCCTATAATCCCAAAACACATGAATTTGAACAATTGGATTACGAAAACATTATTGCTATCCCTACAGAAATCATCGTGGTAGAAATCCCTCATGAGCAAATATTAGATCCGGTAGGCTATGCCCGAAAATATGGGCTCGATCAAAGGGAATGTCTCAGGGCGACACCGATACAATCTCATTTTGTGGCCCAAAAAATAAACTGGATGGACACACGGCTTCCGGAAATCATCCGGCTTAATCTGCAAAAGAAACCGGAACCCGACTTAATTAAGAAAAGACCGGAAAAGAAGGCTCGGCGTGGCAGGAGGATGTAAGGAGTTAGACAAAGATCAATAATTATCGTAAAGGAGGAGTGCAATGGAAAAGTGGATGAACGATATATTACCCATCATGGGCGTGGAGCATGATTGTATCCTGAGTAAACAAGGGGATATAACGATTGCCTTTAAGGCAGAGCTGCCGGAAATTTTTACGCTGAGTGATCAGGATTATGAAGCCTTTCACCAGGCCTGGGTGAAAGCCATAAAATTATTACCTAAGTTCTCGGTCTTTCATAAACAGGATTGGTTCACGGACGCAACTTATAAGCCGGAACAATCAGCAGACAGGAGTTTCTTGGGTCGTTCGGCAGACCGCCACTTTGATGGCAGGGCTTACATAGACCATAGCTGTTATATTTTCCTTACCCAAAAGCCGGCAGGACGGAAACAAAGCAGTTCGCTGTTTTCGAACCTATTGCGTAAATCTATTGTACCGGATCAAACGATAAAAGCAGAACTGCTGCAAAGGTTTTTAGATTCCTGTGGGCAGTTCAAAAAGATCATGGAAGATACGGGCTTTGTGAACCTTCAACGCCTGAGTGATATAGAATTGACCAGTGAGCGAAAGAAAGCCGGTATCATCGAACAATATTGCCGCTTATCTAACAATTCGGATTCACTGTTGATCGAGGATATTGCATTTGGGGATGGTATCAAAGTCGGCAACAAGCATTGCCAGTTATATACGCTGGCTGATGTGACTGATCTTCCAGCACTTTGTGGAAGCCGTATTACCTATGATAAGTTTAGCACGGACCGGACCAAGTTCAGCATGGGCTTTGCCAGTTCCCTCGGACAGCTATTGCCCTTTAACCATATCTACAATCAATATGTCTTCATCGAAGACGAAAGGGCAACGATTAAAAAACTGGAGAGCAAAAAGCTACGCTTACAATCTTTATCCGCTTACAGCAGGGAGAACAGTATAGCCAGGGATTCGGTCAATGACTTTTTGAATGAAACCATCAGCCAGCAACGTTTACCGGTGAAAGCTCATTTCAATGTACTGGTTTGGGATGAAGACAAGGAAAATTTAAAGGGCATCAAAAATTCGGTCAGTTCGGCTTTAGCGCAAATGGATGCTGTGGCCAAAGAAGAAACGGTAGGCGCAGCACAAATCTTCTGGGCTGGCATACCGGGCAATGAAGCGGACTTTCCCTACAACGATACTTTCGATACATTTTTGGAACAGGCCACCTGTTTTTTAAATCTCGAAGGCGCACCAAGAAGTGTCAAGCCCAGTGAAGGTATCCGCTTCTGTGACCGGCTTTCTTCGCGCCCCCTATATGTGGATATGCTGGATGCGCCACGTGAGGCTGGAATTTCATCCAATATGGGAATGCTGGTCTGCGGGACCAGTGGTGGGGGAAAATCGATGACGGTAAACCATATCCTAAACTCATTGTATGAGCAGGGCGCACATTGTTTGACTGTTGATATTGGAGGAAGCTATAAAGGGCTATGTGAGTTGGTAGGTGGTTACTATTTTACTTATGAGGAAAGCAATCCCATTCGTTTCAATCCCTTTTACCTGCCGGAAGGACAGGTTTTGGATACCGAAAAAAAGGAAAGCCTGAAATCACTGCTGGTCAGTTTATGGAAACAGGAAAATGAAAATTTCAACCGCTCAGAATATGTCGCATTGTCCAATGCCCTGCAGGGTTATTACGATTTGTTGAAAGCCGATGTCAGCATTTTTCCGTGTTTCAATAGTTTTTACGAATACCTGGAAGGTACTTATGTAGCGGTACTCCGTTCCCATAAAGTGAAGGATAAAGACTTTGATCTCGACAACTTTCTTTATGTACTTAGGCCGTTTTACAGAGATGGTGAATTTGATTATTTATTGAACGCGACAGAGAATCTCGATTTGCTGAATCAGCCATTCATAGTCATAGAGCTCGATAATATTAAGGATCATCCAATTTTATTTCCGGTTGTAACGCTGATTTTAATTGAACTCTTCATTTCTAAAATGCGGAAACTAAAAGGAATCCGCAAAGTGCTCACCATAGACGAATGTTGGAAGGCCATTGCCAAATCGGGAATGGCGGAATTTCTCAAATACGCTTTTAAAACGATCCGAAAGTTTAACGGTGTACCGATTGTGATTACACAAGAATTGGATGATTTGATCAGCTCACCTATTGTCAAGGATGCGATCATCAACAACGCCGATATCAAGATACTGATGGACATGAAAAAGTTCATCAACAAGTTTGATAAACTGCAAGAGACCCTCGGCCTTTCTGAAAAAGGAAAAACAATCCTGTTATCGGTCAACAAAGATGACCGGGAAATTTTTATTGACATCGGGGGGCAAATCCAAAAGGTGTACCGGAATGAACTATGTACAGAGGAATACCTGGCCTTTACAACTGAAGGGAAAGAACGTGTAAAAGTCATGGAAGCGGCGCAGTTGCATGGTTCAATGGAAAAAGGTATTGCGGCAATGGCAGCGGACATGCATAATTAATTGGAATAGTGTATAACAAAAAACAAGATGAACATGAAAAAGCTATTAATGGTGCTGGCCTTTGTGATGATAGGAACAATAGCACCTGTAAAACAGGCACATGCCGTATTGCCCATTGTGCAAGTGATCAAAGCTGCCATAAAAAAAGTGATTAAGGCTCTGGACCTGCAAGTACAGCGTTTGCAGAACAAAACCATCTGGTTGCAAAATGCGCAGAAAACATTGGAGAACACGATGTCCAAAATGAAACTCGATGAAATTGGCAACTGGGTTGAAAAGCAAAAGAATTTGTATAAAGATTATTATGAGGAACTGGCTAAGGTAAAATCCATCATCGCCTATTACCAGCGGATCAAGGACATTACCCAGAAGCAGTTAAAGCTCATGGAGGAATATAAAAGGGCCTGGAACCTCTTTCAAAGCGATAAGCATTTTACCGCAAAGGAACTGGATTATATGCAGCAGGTGTATTCGGGGATACTGGAACAGAGCGGTAAGAATATGGATCAGATCACGATGGTGATTAATTCCTTCAGTACAAAAATGACGGATGCAAAAAGGCTGGAACTGATCAATGCGGCAGCGGATAAAGTGGACGAAAATTATGATGACCTGACGTCCTTTAATCAGCAAAGCATGAAGCTCAGCCTGCAACGGGCTAAGGTGCAAAATGATGTGGATGTAGTGCGGAAATTATATGGCCTTCAATAACAACAATATGAAAAGGAAAAAGACAATGTTGGTTTTGCTTACGCTGTTATTTTGCCAGATGGCACATGCCCAAACCTTTGGCGAATGGTTCCAGCAAAAGAAAACACAGAAAGAATACCTGCTCAAACAGATCGCCGCTCTACAAGTGTATATCGGGTATGCGAGGAAAGGTTATAAGATCGCCAAGCAGGGATTAAACTTTATCGGTGACATGAAAAACGGTGAGTTTAACCTGCATAAGGATTACTTCAATTCACTTAAAAGCATCAACCCCGAAGTGAGCCATTATTTCAAGGTGGCAGAACTGATAGGCTTGCAAGTGGACATCCTGAACAGCTGCAAGCAAACCAAAGCGCAGATCCGAAAAGGAGGAATGATGCGGGATGATGAACTGGAGTATATCAATGGTGTATTTGAACGGCTATTGGATAATTGCAGCGGTCTGATCGATGAGCTGATTACCGTTACCACTGCTGATAAATTGGAAATGAAAGATGATGAACGGGTTAAGCGCATTGACCAATTGTACGAGCAGATGCAGGACAATTACACGTTTGTTCAGGGCTTTGGTAATGAAGCGAAACTCTTATCCACCGCCCGTAGCCAAGAATCCAATGACGTGACTACCAGCCGGACATTAAATGGCATTAAAAATTAAACGACATGAAAAAGATATTTTTATTACTGCTCCTGCTTACGGTGATCGTATCGGCTCCCGTAAAGTTGTATGCACAAAAGGACGAGATTGAGCAATTGACCTTGAATGTAGAAAAGTTGATGCAGTTCAAGCGGATACTTTCTGACCTCAAGAAAGGCTACCAGATATTGAATGGTGGTTATAACACGATCAAGAATATTTCACAGGGAAACTTCAATCTGCATAAAGATTTTCTGGACGGGTTAATGGCGGTAAGCCCTACGGTTCGGAATTACAAGAAGATCGCCGACATCATCGGCTACCAAAAGTCTATCATTCAGGAATACAAATCCGCTTATAGCAGGTTCAAAAGCAATGGGTTCTTTAACGACGATGAAATGGGCTATATCAGCGGTGTGTATGATAACCTGCTTAAAAAGAGCCTGAATAACCTGGATGACTTAACGATGGTGATCACCGCCAATAAACTACGGATGTCGGATGATGAGCGTTTAGAAGCTATTGACAAGATAGATGCGGATATGCGGGACAAACTGGATTTCCTGCACAGCTTCAATAACAATACATCGGTACTGGCGGCACAACGTGCAAAAGAGCAAAACGATGTCAATGCAATGAGAAGTATTCATGGTATAAACCAATAAAACAAAAACAATATGGCACAGTGGAAGAGGATCACGCTCGGCGTGGTAGTGGGGATGGTATTGCCTTTTTTTAGCAAAGCTCAGGGCGTTGCGGACTCCATGAAAGGGCTGCATGGAGTCCTGGAACAACTTTATGACGAAATGATACCCTTATGCAGCAAGCTTATAGGCGTAGGGCAGGGATTGGCAGGTTTTGCAGCACTCTGGTATATTTCTTCCCGCGTTTGGCGGCACCTTGCTAATGCGGAACCAATCGATTTTTACCCCTTGTTCCGGCCTTTTGTCGTTGGCTTTTGTGTGATGGTATTTCCATCAGTGCTGGCGATGATCAATGGGGTGATGAAGCCTACTGTTTCTGCTACCGCTGAAATGGTAAAAGGCTCTGACAATGCTATTGCGTTACTCTTGAAACAAAAAGAAGACGCGATCAAAAAAACAGACCAGTGGCAAATGTATGTCGGTGAGAAGAATGAAGGGGATAAGGATAAATGGTATAAGTACACACATAAGCCGGATGAAAAACCAGGGCTGATCGACGGTATCGGCAATGATGTACGGTTCGCAATGTCTAAAGCATTCTACAATTTTAATAATTCTGTCAAACAGTGGATGAGCGAAATACTCCGGGTGCTGTTTGAGGCAGCCTCTTTATGTATCGACACGCTGCGCACTTTTCAATTGGTCGTCCTGGCTATTATTGGGCCACTCGCATTTGGCATTGCCGTATTCGACGGGTTCCAACATACGCTCACGTCATGGATAGCAAGGTACCTTAATATTTATCTGTGGTTGCCTGTCGCCAATATATTCGGAGCCATTATCGGGAAAGTGCAGGAGCAAATGATCAAACTGGACCTCAGTCAGATCAACACATCCGGCGATACGGTATTCAGTTCAACGGATATTGCCTACCTCGTTTTTATGATCATTGGTATTGTTGGTTACCTGACAGTTCCATCCGTAGCCAATTTCATCGTCAATGCAGGTGGTGGCGGTGCTTTAGGGCAGAAAGTAACGAGCATGATGGGCAACTCTGCTACCAATGTCGTTTCAAAGGCAGGCGATACGGGGGCTGCAATAAAAAATGCAGCCGGACATTTTAATGAGGGCTATAGTGGTACTCATAGCGGTTCGGGAATTTCCGGTTCAGTAGGCAGGGGAATTGGCAATACCGGTGCTTATATGGCTGATAAGCTTTCCGGTTCAAAATAAGTCATTCAAAAAATCACATCATGTTCAAACAAACGAAGAATATCGATACGGCGTTTCGCCACGTCAGGAGCTTTACGATGCTCCTCATAACCGGAAGTATTGTGCTCTGCTGCTTTGCGCTCTACAAGAGTTTTCAGCTCGTGGCACAGATGCAGGAGAAGGTGTATATCCTGGCGAATGGTAAAGCAATCGAAGCATTTGCTTCAGACCGGAAAGAAAATGTACCTGTTGAGGCAAGGGACCATATCAGGGCTTTCCACCAGTACTTCTTTACGCTGGACCCCGATGAGAAAGTCATCATTTCTAATGTGACCAGGGCATTTTACCTGGCTGATGGTTCTGCAAAAAGGGAATATGATAACCTCAAAGAGCAAGGTTATTTCTCCAATATCATAGCGGGTAATATCAGTCAAACGATTAAGGTGGATAGCGTGCAACTGAATATGGAAAGCTATCCTTATGCTTTTCGCTGTTATGCCACCCAGAACATTATCCGTACCACCAGCACCGTATCACGGAGCCTCATCACAGAAGGGGTTTTAAGGAATGTATCCAGAAGCGATAATAATCCCCATGGGTTTTTAATCGAACGCTGGAGTACCATAGAAAACAAGGATTTAAAAATTGAAAACAGGTAATCATGAAATTTCTATTCAACAAAAAGAAGCGGACTGTAGAAACCGCAGATCCTGGGAAAGAACGTATTGCAAAAGGGATCGCCGGATTCATTGGGAAAGCACAACGAAAATGGGCAGACTGGATGCAGCGAAAAAGCGAACGGCTCTCAATTAAGGGCAAATGGTTCACACTGTTCCTGTTTTGTGCTTTCACTGTAGCTGTCAGCACCTACCTGATTATAACAAGTATCTGGTCCGATGCACAGTTGAGCTTTAGTGTCGCCCACATCAAAACAGCGGTACAGCTAAAGCATTATTCCAATGAAAGTTCAGGCATCAGCAAATCCGACTACGAAAAGATTCATCGCTTCAAATTTTACATGGACTCGCTTGCTCGTTCGCCTACCGGTAGTAAAGAATATGAGGAGTTTCGGCAGGATCATCCCGGACTCATGGACAGTATCCGTACGGTAGAAAGATTATATCAATCACAATTTAAA
Organism: Bacteroidetes bacterium UBA1312; assembly: GCA_002307135.1. Taxonomy (GTDB): domain Bacteria; phylum Bacteroidota; class Bacteroidia; order Chitinophagales; family Chitinophagaceae; genus Rurimicrobium. The sequence continues at coordinate 211,797 of DBTQ01000010.1, read as the reverse complement.
CAATAGAAAAAATGGAACAAACAAAACACAGCCCTAAATTTTTAAGGCAACGGAAATTCCTGACCATTATGCCTTTATTGGTATTGCCCTTTTTGACCCTGATGTTTTGGGCACTCGGTGGCGGTAAGGTAACTAAAGCAGAGGCGCAGGCCACTGTGGGATTGAACAAAGAGTTGCCGGGTGTACACCTGAAAGAAGATCAGCCACTGGATAAGATGAGCTATTATAACCAGGCGGCCATAGATTCCGCTAAATTAAAGGAGCTTAAAAAGAATGACCCTTATTACAAAGCAGTGCAAGATACCGGCAAGGGAATGAGTGTGGATGAGCAGCGACTGGGTTTTAATGGCGCTCCGTACATGAACCAGGGGGCTGTAGGCAATTCCGCCTACAAAGGCCTGGGCTATAATGATCCCAATGAGCAAAAGGTGTATCAGAAATTGAATCAACTCAATAATGCACTGGCACAAAGTACCGATCCACAAGCCTCGTCCTATGGAAATAGCAATAACCCAAATTTTAACGGCAATAGGAATGCAGGGGTTAATAGTTCCGATGTAGATCGATTGGAAAAAATGATGCAGACGATGCAGCAAGGAAGTGGAGCTGATCCTGAAATGACGCAACTAACGGGTATGCTCGAAAAAATACAGGAGATCCAGAATCCGGGTATTGCACAGGAGAAATTAAGGCAGACCTCTGAACTGCGGAAGGGAAGGGTGTATGCGGTCACAACGGGTAAAAAGGTTGATCCAGTTTCTTCGCTCGATAAAGAATCCGGCAAATTTAGTTTTGAAGACACCGCTTTGAAATTATCCAATCAACAAAACGGTTTTTTCTCCTTTGACAATATGCCTGCTGGAAATGCTACACAAAATGCGATAGAAGCTGTAGTGCATGAAACACAAACCATAGTGAATGGTGCAACGGTGAAACTGCGATTGACCAGTGACATCTTTATCAATGGACAGCTCATCCCAAAAGACAATTTCATTTATGGCACTGCTGCTTTGGCGGGGGAACGTTTAGAAATCAAGATCGCCGGTGTGCGGTACAACAATAACCTGTTCCCTGTGGAATTAGCTGTATTCGATTTAGATGGGCTTGCCGGCATCTACATTCCCGGAGCAATTAGCCGTGATGTGGCAAAAGAGTCCACCGACAGGGGTTTACAGAATTTGGGCTTCAATAGTCTTGATCCTTCGATTGGAATGCAGGCGGCAAGTATGGGTGTAGAAGCGGCGAAGAGTTTTCTCAGCAAGAAGGTAAAACTCATTAGGGTTACGGTAAAAGCCGGCTACCAGGTGCTCTTACGGGATGAAAAGCAAAAACAGGAGAATTAAAGCATTACCCTAATTCAATTTAAAACAACTATTAATAACAATCAATTCAATTTTAAAATTTCCAATTATGAAAAGGATACGTGCAGTATGGGTATTAGGAATTTTTCTTGCCTTCATTAATTTTAAATCGTTCGCCCAGGATGCGAAAACAGCACTCATTGAACCTTACCGCCTGGCGTTGACATTCAGCAAAACGACCAATCTGATCTTTCCTTATGCGATCAAGAGCATTGACAAAGGTAGCAGGGATATTTTAGTGCAGAAAGCAATCGGTGTCGAAAATGTGCTTCAGGTAAAAGCAGCAAAACCGAATTTCGCGGAAACCAATTTAACGGTGGTCACTGCCGACGGCAGCTTATTTTCTTATGTATTGAATTATGCGGATAAACCTACCGGCATCAATATAAAGGTGCAGAATGCACAGCTCAAACCGGAATCTGTGGCAGTGTTTACCAAAGATGCGACCAATGACCTGATTCAACGTAGTGCGGAAAAGATCTCGTTAAAAAGGAAAAGTGCCAATGGCCCTAATGATGTTGCCAATGGTACATCTATTGCAATTAAGGGGCTTTACGTGCAGGATGATGTATTGTATTTCCAGTTCGCTTTACAGAATTACTCTGCCTTGAATTACAACATCAAGTTGTTCCGCTTCTTCATTAAGGATAAAAAGAAATCAAAGCGCACCGCTTCCCAGGAGATAGAGATTAACCCCATCTACATCTTAGGCAATACAGATGTGATTCGAAGTAATTCTGAGCAGGTGGTCGTAGTAGCTGTTCCCAAATTTACCATACCGGACAAGAAGGTGTTTATCGTGCAGATGCAGGAACAGAATGGTGGTCGGAATCTGCAACTCGAAATCCGCAATAAGGAAATCTTTAAGGCCTGGCGGGTGCAATAAAAGCAAATAATCGAAAGAACAAAAATTAAGAAATCAATTCATTAATCATTAAAAAAAATACGGTCATGAACAACGATAATTTTGATTACCTCAAAGATCAGGTAAAGATGACAGGTTTTGGCGAAAAATTGGAAAGCCAATTGAAGGAAAATATGCAAAAACTGGAACCTGAATTTCAATTGCAGCACCAGGTAAAGCATGGGGAAAAGGAAATGAACTATACCCTGAATTTTAAAAAGTCCACTACACAGGATAATTACTTTTTCAATAGTTTCGAGGCCACGCTAAAAATAGCAGGTAAGGATGATCTATCCAATACCTTTTATGCCAACCAAAGGGTAACGGCAAAAGAAGCCTATAATTTATTGGAAGGCAGGTCTGTTGAGAAAAAATACAATCACCAGGAAAAAATCAGTGAAAATATATATAAGCCCATTAAGGACTCGACCTACAATCAATGGCTGAAAATAGATTTCAATGATGCCGACGAAAAAGGGAATTTCAAAATGAAATCCTTTGGTGAAAAGTGGGGTTTTGATCTCGAAAAGAAGGTTGCTGAATTACCCATCAAACAATTACAAAATGCAGATGACAAAACTGATCTGTTGAACTCCTTAAAAAAGGGGAATATACAATCTGTAACCTTTGAGCAAGCTGGAAAAACGGAGAACCGATATGTTGAAGCTAACCCACGTGCCAGAAGTATTAATGTTTATGATTCCAAAATGCAGCTTATACAAGATCCAAAACAAGCAAAGAATATTACCCCTGCGCAATCAGAAAGTAAAGACCAGAAGCAATCTCAATCTCAAAAACAGGATACAGAAACGCCCGATGATGCGGCGAAGGAAGGGAAAAAGCCAAAGAAGAAAAAAGGGCAGGGCGTATCCTGATATTCTTTAACAGCATTAGTTGATTCTTTAATTATCCAAAATGGAACAGCATAACCGAATAGAGGCAGCAATAAAATCATGGCAGGAACGGGAACAACGTTTTGAACAACTCATTCCCGGCACCATAAAAAACAATAAGCATTTTATGAAGGAGAAGCTGGTGTTCCTGGAGCATCTTCAAGTTCGCTATGCCGGTTCCATGAGTATAGACGAAAGATTGATGAGCAGGGTAATTCAAAAAGAGAAGCAAGCTTTAAAACAGGCGATTTATCCAAATCGGGTTTTAAGGTTATTACGGGATTTAATCACACCATTCAGACAGCAGCAACAAATCAAAACACAGGAACGGTCTGAGGCAAACAATGTTGCAGAGCTTTCAGCCAAGCTAATCCGTAGTGGCTTTGGGGAAGCTAATAGCCAAATGGTGCAGCAAATGAAACAGGGAAAGGAATCCTTTTCTATCCCTGTTTCTTATTACCCGAGTGAAAAGGAACGGGTTGATTTCAATTTGAATTTCAAAAGGAATGAATCGGGTGCGTACGAGTTTACTAACTACAAAGCCACGTTAACCGATGGTTCCTCCAAAGAACTGAGGACACATTCATTTGCTGTGAACCAGGGATTAGGGTTAAATCAACACGAAATAGCCAATTTACTAGCAGGAAGACCAATATTAAAGCAAGAACCTGATGTGCCTTGGAAAAGTGAGCGCTGGGTACAGTTGGATTTGAATGATAAAGACGCGGATGGAAATCACAGAATAAGAGTTGTGAAGCCTGGTGAGTCCTTCGATTTGCAGTCTATGCTCAAAAAGGCAGGCATATCGGAAATCCAAATAGGTATGGAGTTTGAAAAAGCAGTTCAGCTGTTAAAGCAAGGTGACCTACTTAACCTATCTATCGGTAAAAACGGCGCCAAGCAAAGCTTTTTTATGGAAGCTAATCCAATTCAACGTTCTATTAATATTTATGATGATCAGCATAGAAAAACAAGTATAGATCAGGTATTAAAACCTAAAGTCACTTCTACGAAAATGATTGAGCTAAATCCTCAAAAAGTGCGTGAGGGAAAGGAAACAAAGAAAAATAAAGGACTTTCACATTAGTACTATGGGTAGTTTAAAGAAAATCAATGAGTAATGAGGTGTCAATTAAAGTTTTGCATCAAATAGTAAGGTAGTAATATGAAAAATATAACGATGGATGAGGAATTAGTTATTGAATGGATAGATACGTTCTGTCTTTTCCTAAAAAAAACAGAAATGGATTGCCGCATTAGCCCTGTGCATATTTCATTATTTGCTGCTATTTTGAAAATATCTTTGGAATGCCATTCAAGATTAATAATAATTAATCCAATTGAACTAATGATTTCTTCAAAAATATGCAGTCGGACAACTTATTATAGGGCTATTAGGCAACTGGCAGAATTTGGGTATATCCAATATTCACAAACTAATAATAGATGGGAAAAAAGTACTGTGTCAATCTAAAATACCAAATAATGGAGAAAATAACATTCGATAATTTGCCTAATACTATGGGGGAGATCCTTGATAAGATAAACAAAATAGAAATTTCACTTCAGAGCTTACTTATATCAAAAGATCCTTCTTGTGAATTACTAAATATTTCGCAAGCAGCAACACTCTTAAATTTGGCAGAATCAACAATTTATGGGAAGGTTTCACGAATGGAAATTCCTGTAAATAAGAAAGGAAAGAAATTATATTTTATAAAGGACGAACTTTTAAATTGGGTTAGAAGTGGCAAAAACTCAACTAATTCTGAGATTCAAGAAAAAGCGGATCAGTTTTTTAAAAAGAAGTCTAGGTTTTCATCATAATAATTTTATCAACTTTAGCGCCTGTGATTTTTAGCCTCAGGCGCTATTTTTTTAATAAATTGTCTTTTTTTTGTCAAACTAGCCGGTAATTTGGTCATTTGATTGTTAAAATGTTTTTTGCAGGTTTCTTATATTTACTTGTTGATATTAAGGTTATATTTGTCCCTAGTTTGTCCCCTAGTTTTTGTAAAATAATGATAATGAATAAGTTTAAAGTTCTGTATCGGAAAGTAAAATGTGTTTCCTTTGTCCTTTAAGTTTTTTTAAGAACGTACCTGAATTTCTTTAGAAATATTTCCGCTCAATAAAAACAATGATAAAAGATACCTTACAGCAAAACGAAGACTTGGTACCCAACGATAAGCAGTTAGCAGCGCTGAAGGAACATTTCCCGGCTTGCTTTAAGCAGGATGGTTCTTTTGACTTGGAGCGTTTCAAAGCTGCCATTGCCGATAAAACCAATGTAGTACAAGAAGGATACGAACTGAAATTTTTGGGTAAAAGCTATGCCAAACTATTAGCCAGTACTGATACCACAACGGTAATACAGCCCGACGAAGCGCACAACAGCCTGCCCGAAAATGCCAATAGCGAAAATATCTACATCAGCGGCGATAATCTGGATGGACTGAAGCATTTACTGAAAGCCTACAGCAAAAGCATTAAGTGCATTTATATAGATCCGCCTTACAACACCGGTAGTGATGGCTTTGTCTATCAGGACAATTTTAACTACACCAAAGACAGCCTGCAGGAAAAACTCAGCATCAGCGAAGATGAAGCTGAACGCATACTGGAGCTTACCAAACGCGGCTCGGCCTCACACAGCGCCTGGCTGATGTTTATGTACAGCCGCCTGCTACTGGCCAGGGACTTGCTCACGGATGATGGCGTGATTTTCATTTCTATTGACGATAATGAACAAGCGAATTTAAAGTTGCTTTGTGATGATGTGTTTGGGGAGGAGAATTGGGTTGGCACAATAATATGGAAGAATGCTACTGATAATAATCCAACACAAATTGCAGTAGAACATGAATATGTAATTACATATACCAGATCTAAGAGTTTATTAGAAAGTGAATGGAAAAGTAAAGTGTCGGAAATAAAACAGTTGCTGGTTAAAAAAGGCGATGAACTCGCTGAGAAATATAAAAACATAACAACTTTAAAAGCAGAATACAACTCTTGGTACAAGAGCCATAAAAGTGAGCTTTGGCCTCTTGATCGTTACAAATACATTGATTCTGGCGGCATATATACAGGTAGCCAAAGTGTACATAATCCAGGCAAAGAAGGGTATCGCTATGACGTAATTCATCCTGTTACGAAAATACCGTCTAAACAGCCTTTGATGGGATACAGATTCCCCAAATCAACTATGGATGAACTATTAGAAAACGGGAAAATTTTATTCGGAGAAGACCACACAAAGATTATTGAGTTAAAACTATATGCTAAAGAATATTCTGCGAAGCTTAGCAGTATTATAGATTTTGACGGCAGAATTGGATCTTACGATCTGAAAGATTTATTTCCGAACTCTAAAACTTTATTTACAAACCCTAAACCCGTAAAATTTGTAAATCAGTTTATTTCATTTGTTTTAACTAATAAAGAAGATATAGCTCTTGACTTCTTTTCAGGCTCCGCGACAACTGCTCACGCAGTAGTACAGCTCAATGCAGAAGATGGCGGCAACCGAAAGTTCATAGCAGTCCAATTACCTGAAGTTTTAAATCCTGAAAATACATCCCAAAAAGCAGCCTACGATTTCCTTAAAGAAAACAACCTTCCCACCACATTAGATTACATAGGCATAGAACGCATTAAGCGCGCCGCAGCCAAAATAAAACAGGAACATCCCGATAAAGAACTGGACCTGGGTTTTAAACATTATACCCTCGTAGAGCCCAACCAAAACACGCTGGACAAGCTGGAAAGCTTTGATGGTTCTGCCTTATTGGCTGATACAACCATAATGGAAGATTTTGGCAAGCCCACCATACTAGCGACCTGGCTCAATGCCGATGGCTACGGCCTTACCGCTACAGCCGAAGAAATAGACCTGGCGGGCTACACGGCTTATTATTTCCAAAAGAATTTGTACCTGATAGATGCTGGCTTTAACCTTGAAAGTATGAAGGCTTTATTGGGCAAGTATGATGCAACAGGACATTTCAACCCCGAAAATCTGGTGCTCTTCGGCTATTCTTTCCCCGACTGGAGCATCAACGAAATGATAGAGAAAAACCTGCGCGTGCTCAACGACAGCGAAAAGAATCTGAAAATAAACTTTGCAGTAAGGTACTAAGCTATGGAACTGATATTAAAGAACAACCTGCCGCATCAGGTAAAAGGGTTTACCGCCATAGCCAATGTATTGCAGGAAGATCTGGTACGGAAGAATACCTTGTACTACCAAAACCCAACACTGGAGCTGGATCGTCACATACTTATTGCCAATATAGGCAAAGTGCAACAAGAGATGGGCGTGCCGTCGGCCTACCGTGCGCACAATGAAATAGGCAGTTACCTGAATCTGGATGTAAAGATGGAAACAGGCACAGGTAAAACTTACGTTTATACCGCTGCAATGTTTGAGCTGCACAAACGCTATGGCATCAATAAGTTCATTGTTGTAGTACCTACACTTGCCATTAAGGCTGGTGCCACGCAATTTATGCAGGATGGCTATACCAAGCGTCATTTTAAGGACCAATGCGGTTATGGTGCTGAGCTGGATTTGCTGGTATTGGAAGCGAGTAAAAAGAAAAAAGGAAAGAACTTCTTCCCAAGTGTGGTGCGCGAATTTGTAGCAGGCAGTAGCCAAAATACCAACAAAATTTATGTGCTGCTCACCAATATGAGCTTACTGGGGGGCACTTCCAAGCTACTGACCGATACTTACGACTATGGTGTGGAAGGATTTTACAAACCCATACAAGGTATTAAAGCCACTAAACCATTTGTAATCATTGACGAGCCGCACCGGTTTAGCAAAACACAAAAGGCATTTGAATTTATAGAGCAACAAATCTGTCCGCAGGCCATTATCCGCTTTGGTGCTACTTTCCCCGAAATAGAGATAGGTAAAGGCAAAAGCAAAGTAAAACGCAAGGATTATCACAACCTTTTGTACGACCTCAACTCGTTTGAAGCTTTCAACCAAAACCTGATTAAAGGCATTGCTAAAGAACACTTTGAGCCTGCCAGCCTGAAACAGGATAAGGTGAAAATAATGTCGGTGCAAAGCAAAACAGCTGCGAAGTTTAACCTGATACAAAAAGACAGCCCGGTAAAATCGTTTGAATTGAAGAAAGGCGACAGCCTGGGCATTATAGCACCCGAGCTGGAAGGTATTGTTATAGATGCCATTACAAATAGTACAGTCCTACTTTCCAACGGACAGGAAAAATCGACCGGCGAAGAGTTTAGCACCGATATTTATTCTACATCTTATCAGGAAAGTATGATAAGACTTGCTTTGCAGCGCCACTTCGAAACGGAGCGTATTAATTTTAGCCGAAACAATAAAATAAAAACTTTAGCACTGTTTTTTATAGACGATATTTATTCTTACCGCGTCAATGAAAGTCAGGATAAGCAACCTTATTTAAAAGAAACTTTTGAAAGATTGCTTGCTGAAAAAATAGATGAAGTAGTGCCGCAGCTCACGGAGCAGGAAAACGATTATAAAGAATACCTACTGGCATCGAAAGCTGATATTAACGCAACGCATGCAGGTTACTTTTCGCAAGACAACAGCAGCTCCGATGAGGCTATAGGGCAGGAAATACAGGAAATACTGTTTGAGAAAAAGAAGCTTTTGGCGATAAAAGACGAGCAAGGAAAATTTGGTACCCGCAGGTTCTTGTTTTCTAAATGGACCTTGAAGGAAGGTTGGGATAACCCCAATGTATTTACCATTGCGAAGCTGCGCAGCAGCGGCAGCGAAAACAGCAAGATACAAGAAGTAGGTAGAGGCTTGCGCTTGCCTGTAGATGAGTTTGGTAATCGTATTTCTAACGAAGAATTCAAGCTCAATTATATTATCGATTTTACAGAGGCCGACTTTGCAGAAAAATTAGTCAATGAGATTAATGCAGATTTGCCCCAAGGGTTTACTATTACAGATGCACAAATTGCGACAGTGGCCGGAAAATTAAAAATGGATGCTGATGACCTGTTTGTGGAGCTGATGAGTAAGAAATATATTGACCGGAATAAAAATATTAAAGGAGAAAACAGCAGTAAATTTTTTGATGAATACCCTGATTTTGCGGTTGGTCTTCACCAAGGAAAAGTAGCAGATCGCAACAAAAAGAAAGACAAAAAAATAAAAATTCGACCAGCTGTATTTGATGAATTGAAAACCCTTTGGGCAGAAATAAACAGCAAGTACATATTGCACTACGAAAAAATAGAACAAGACAATTTTCTGTTTAATGAAGTGTTTGCTTTGTTTAATGCCGGTGTATTTGCCGATACCTACATTACCAGCAGGCGAGCGGAATTAAATACAACCGGCGCTGAGGCAACAATTAAGGAAGATACAGGTGTGCAATTCAAAATAAACAAGGCTATTGCTTACAATGATTTTTTAAAACGCATCAGCCGCCAGACAAATCTACCTATCCACTTATTGCACTCCGTATTATTGGAATATGCTAAAACAAGTAAGCTGACAGCTGAAAGGATTAATGAACATAGCATTTCCAATTTTGTAAGGAAATTTCAGGACTGGAAAATTGAAAAGTTAGGTGGCCGTTTTAGTTATTCGAAAGCCAACCTTCCGATAAAAGCCACCGCACTCACTTATGCTGACGGTACACCTAAGAGTGAAATTACACAAGGTGTTATTGGTACTAAATTTATAGATGGTACACCCACAGAAAAATATCTATATGATGTCTATGCATTCGACTCTCCACTTGAAAAAGAGAATTTGATAGTAGATGGTATTCGGGAAATTATAGTTTATGGTAAGATTCCCAAAAGCAGTATTTCCATCCCGACAATTACCGGACAATCCTATAGCCCTGATTTTATGTACGTGATAAAGAAAGACAATGGAGAAAAAATATTGAATGTAATTGTTGAAACTAAGGATGTGGAAAATCAAACATCGCTTCGCGGAATTGAACATGCTAAAATTGATTGTGCGAAAGTATTCTTTGAGCAACTGAGCATTGATGGCTATAAAGTGGAATTTAAAACGCAATTGAACAACAAAAAAATCAGACAAATTATTGACGAGGTATTAGTATAATGTTCCTAGGTGATAAAAAAGATAAATAACTCTATTAAATCGTAGTTTAGCATTTGTCACAACTTAATTATGGATTCCTTTAGCGCTAATCTCAATAACCTTTCTCGGCTTAAAGCGGAATTAGACCAACTTCGCCCAATGGATAATGCTAAAATTCAGGATGCATTAGACATTGAGTACACCTATGAAAGTAACCGAATAGAGGGCAATACACTTACACTTCAAGAAACTCAAATGGTGATTGAGAAAGGACTTACCATTAGTGGTAAGTCGCTTAATGAGCATCTGGAAGCGATAAATCATAAAGAAGCAATAGACTTCATTAAAGACATAGTAAAAAATGAATCTGAGCTAACAGAATCAACCTTAAAGCAGATTCATAGCATAGTTCTCAAAAGTATTGATAAAGCAAATGCCGGTGTGTACAGAACGGTACCTGTTATGATTTCTGGTAGCACATTTTTGCCGCCGCAACCCTATCTGCTCAATAAGTTAATGGAAGATTATTTCCATTTTTACCAAGAGAATAAGACCAAACTTCATCCAGTTGTTCTTGCTGCTGAAATGCATGAGCGTTTAGTGACAATTCATCCTTTTATAGATGGTAATGGCCGTACGTCAAGGCTTATTATGAACTTCATTTTATTACAACATGGTTACCCCATAGCTAATATTCAAGGTGACTATGAATCTCGAATGAAATATTATTCTGCATTAGAAAAAGCACAGGTTAATGAAGATAAATCTGAGTTCATTAGCCTAATTGCAGATGTTGTAAAAAAATCTTTGGAGCGTTACCTATCTATTCTAAAATAGACATCTTTGTAATTATACCCTAAAGGGTATAGATGTAGGCTTCTCAATAGTAGTTCTTTTCTACCTTTGAGGATAGTCACTATTTAGCTATCCAAATAACTTTTAGAGTAAGAAAATTAGAAGTTGGAATTTATCGACATTGAATATTATACCTTATCGGGTATATTATATTTTTGGATTTTTATTTTATACCCTAAAAGGTATAATTTAAGATATAGTGCTTATATTTGTACCCTAAAAGGTATAAAATGAATTATTCAATAAATCAATTCATCAAGGAGAAGCGAAAGCAATTGAAATTGACACAGCCTGAATTAGCAGAGAAGGCAGGTGTTGGTTTACGTTTCTTGCGTGAATTGGAGCAAGGTAAAGAAACAGTTAGGTTAGATAAAGTAAATCAGGTATTAGCGTTATTTGGAGCTGCTATCGGTGTAATCAAAACTACTGACTTATGAGACAGGGTAGGGTATATTACAACAATATAATAGCAGGCGTTATTGCCGAAAATGAAGAGGGATTTACATTTGAGTATGATGAAACCTATCTGCACAGCGAAAATGCTAAACCTGTCAGCCTTACTTTGCCGCTTCAACAAGAAGCTTATCAGAACAAAATTTTATTTCCCTTTTTTGATGGATTAATCCCTGAAGGCTGGTTATTGAATATTGCTGTAGCTAACTGGAAAATTAATGCAAGAGATAGATTGGGTCTGCTACTTACTTTGTGCAAAGACTGTATCGGCTGTGTATCCATTCAACCCATTGAAGCATGAAAAAGAAAATAAATTGTTTGTATTGTTATGAAGCACTTGATGAAAACGAGCAAAATTTTCATACTGCTTGTGCTAAAAAAATGTTTGGTACAGCCACACCTCCTGTTATTGATTTTGATCTAAAGCAATTAGATGAATTGGCGAAGCAGATTGTTATTAAAAGCGTTGCTGTAACTGGTGTTCAACCTAAATTGTCGCTGCATTTAGAGCAACATAAAAATGAAATACCAAGATTGACGATTGTTGGTTTGCATGGGGATTATATCTTAAAACCACCATCTGTAGAATATCATGAATTACCACAGAATGAAGATCTGACCATGCACTTAGCAAGTTTAGCAAAAATAAAAACCGCTCAACATTGCTTAATCAGATTAGCTTCGGGTGAACTGGCCTACATCACCAAACGTTTTGATAGAAACAAGCATGGCAAAGTAGCCCTGGAGGATTTTTGTCAATTAACTGAAAACCTGACGGAACATAAATACAGAGGGTCTATTGAAAATATTGCAAAAACAGCCAAACAATATACCACCAACAAGGGTATAGAATTGATACGCTTGTTCGAACTTGTATTGTTTTGTTATCTGACAGGTAATGCAGATATGCACCTGAAGAATTTTGCGCTACTCGAAAATGCTTTGGGTGAATATGAATTATCACCTGCATATGATTTACTAAGTACGACTTTAGTGATAACTGATGATAAAGACGAATCAGCACTAAATATTAATGGCAAGAAACGTAAGTTAAAGAGGAGTGACTTTGATAAATTAGCTAATACTATGGATATTAATCCTAAATCAGTAGAGCATATCTATACAAGATTTGAAGGTATTTTACCTGTTTGGAGAACATTTATGAAACAAAGTTTTTTGAGCAAGACAATGCAGGATGATTATATTGTACAGATAGAAGCAAGACACGATAATTTATTCGGTTAATATGTTCCTGTCTATACTTTCTCATTTTTGTTGCATTATTTACCCCCCGAAATGCTGAAAGTATTGTCAGTAGTGAATGTGATACTTCGGGAAGTAACTATTTAGAAACGAAAACCCCAAAAGTTTGAAATTCGTAACTTCGTATTATGGGCAAGCCAGAAACAATACAGGACTTTTACACAAGGAAGTACAACTTTATGCCTGATGCGTTGCGTAAAACAATGGGGCATTTCAATGTGTTTAAATTAGACCCTTTTGAAGGGAATAACATCAAACCTGTATCGTATAGAAAACGAGATTATTTCAAAATAACATTATTGGTTGGTGAAAGTACTATCGAATACGCCGATAAAGCAATTCAGCTACAAAAGCAGGCATTAGTGTTTTCCAATCCGCAAATCCCATACCGATGGGAACATACTGATAGCATTCACCATGGATACTTTTGTATTTTTGATCAGGCTTTTTTTTATCAGTACGGCAACCTCGCTCAGTATTCCCTTTTTCAGCCTGATGGCAATCATGTATTTGAGCTTGCCGACGAGCAAGTTCATTACTTATGTAAGATGTATGAACGTATGTTAGAGGAGATTAATTCCGACTATATACATAAGTATGATGTACTAAGGACAATTGTGTATGAAATTGTTCATTTTGCATTGAAAATGCAACCTTCAGATAATCTGACTAAACATCCTCTTAATGCAGCACAGCGAATTTGTGCGCTGTTTTTAGAACTGCTGGAACGCCAATTTCCCATCGATGATATCCATCAAACACTTGTTCTTCGAGCTGCTTCCGATTATGCAGAACGGCTAAATGTACATGTCAATCATTTAAACAGAGCGATAAAAAAAACTACAGATAAAACCACCACTCAAATCATTGCCGAGCGAATTTTGCAAGAGGCAAAAATTCTATTGAAACAAACACCTTGGACTGTATCTGAAATTGCTTATGCATTAGGCTTTAATGAAGTTCCTCATTTTAATAACTTCTTTAAGAAACATGTTCAGCAAAGTCCGCTCAAATTTAGAAATGTTTGATTTTTGTAAGGTATTGTTTCTTTTTTGTTAGGCTGCCATATAACGTAGCTGTAATTTTGTATTTATAATAACCAATTAAAATTTGTAGATATGAGCATGCAAAAACGAATATTAGGTAATAATGGTTTAGAAGTTTCTGCTTTAGGTCTTGGTTGTATGGGGATGAGCTTTGCCTATGGACCTGCTGCCGATAAAAAAGAAATGATTGCGTTGCTGCATTCGGCGATTGAAATGGGGATTACTTTCTTTGATACTGCTGAAGTTTATGGTCCATTCACTAATGAAACACTCTTAGGAGAAGCATTGGCTCCGTTTCGTAGTAAAGTAGTGATTGCAACTAAATTTGGCTTTAAAGCTAATGCCGATGGTAGTGGTAGGTGGAGCGAATTGGATAGCCGTCCTGAACATATCAGAGCAGTGGCTGAAGCCTCCCTCAAAAGATTAAAAACAGATGTGATTGATCTGTTTTATCAGCATCGTGTAGATCCCAATATTCCTATTGAAGAAGTTGCAGGTACTGTGCAGGATTTAATTAAAGAAGGTAAAGTAAAATATTTTGGACTTTCCGAAGCGGGTGTGCAAACCATCCGAAAAGCACATGCCATTCAACCAGTTACTGCATTACAGAGCGAATACTCATTGTGGTGGAGAGAACCCGAAAAAGAAATCATTCCAACTCTAGAAGAACTAGGTATTGGTTTCGTTCCCTTTAGTCCATTGGGTAGAGGATTTCTTACTGGTAAAATCGACGAAAATACCACGTTTGATGCCAACGATTTCCGTAACACTGTTCCTCGTTTTACCCCGGAGGCGCGTAAAGCCAATCAGGCGATGGTTGAATTATTGGAAAACATAGCTAAACACAAAAATGCTACTCCGGCACAGATAGCATTGGCTTGGCTATTGGCTCAAAAACCTTGGATAATTCCAATACCAGGTACCACAAAGCAGCATCGTTTGGAAGAAAATATCGGTGCTGTAAATATTGAATTGACCACAGCAGACTTAAATGAAATTGATGTCGCTGCATCAGCAATTGAAGTGCATGGCAGTCGCTATTCCGAAAATCTGCAGAAACTGGTGGGTAGATAATTCTTTTAAACGTCAACCGCAATATAGACAATGCATGATGGTAGTTGTGGTAGTCTGTAAATGTTGCTGAAACTAACATTTTAGCAACATTCCTTTTCTAGTTTTGATTTGACATTGCACAATGGAAAAGATATGTCTGGAACTTCAATGGACTTTCACATGGTCAACAGGTGCATTTGAATTAAAAAGGAGAATTAACTATAACATTAGCGCTTAATACATTCATTCAAAACTAAACACAAAATTTATGACAATAACTAAAAGCTATGCTGCACAAAATGCAACAGATGATCTCGCACCATTCACATTCGAAAGAAGAGCAGTTGGTCCACACGATGTGAAATTTCAAATATTGTATTGTGGTGTTTGCCACTCAGATTTACACCAGGTGCGTAACGAGTGGGGTGGGAGTGTGTATCCAATGGTACCAGGTCATGAAATAGTGGGCCGTGTACTAGAGGTGGGGTCACATGTCGAAAAATTTAAAACAGGCGACCTTGCAGGTGTGGGTTGTCTTGTTGATTCTTGTCGCGAATGTGATAATTGTAAGAAAGGACTAGAGCAATTTTGTCGTAATGGTTCTACCGGCACATACAACTCAAAGGATAAACATACAGGAGGAGTTACTTATGGCGGTTATTCAAGCGAGATTGTCGTAGATGAAAGTTTTGTGCTCAAAGTAGCTGAAACATTGCCATTGGAAGCAGTAGCACCTTTACTATGTGCTGGTATTACCACATATTCACCATTGCGCCATTGGAAAGTGGGCAAAGGACATAAAGTTGCTGTTGTTGGTCTTGGAGGTCTTGGTCACATGGCTATTAAATTCGCGGCCTCTTTCGGTGCTGAAGTAACCATGCTCAGTACTTCGCCAAGTAAGGAGTTGGATGCAAAACACTTGGGTGCTCATCATTTTGCACTTACTAAAGACCCTGAGCAATTAAAATCATTGATGGGCAAATTTGATTTTATTATCGATACTGTATCTGCGCAACATAATTATAACGATTACCTACAAATGCTCAATACCGATGGCGTGATGGTATGTGTAGGTGCTCCTCCAACACCTTCTGAAATTATGGCATTTAGCCTGATTGGCGGCCGTCGTAGCTTAGCAGGTTCGCTTATCGGTGGTTTGCCGGAGACTCAGGAAATGCTGGATTATTGTGCTGAGCACAACATCGTTTCTGATGTAGAAGTGATAAAAATGTCACAAATAAATGAAGCTTATGAACGTATGCTCAAAGGAGATGTTCGTTATCGCTTTGTCATAGATATGGCTACATTATAAGTTTAAATTGTGTCTATTAATTGTATCTGAATAGACGGTATAAGTGAAATACATATACAAAACCCGCTATCATAGCGGGTTTTGTAGTGCTTGCAATGTTTGTTAAATACATTGAATAAAAGCTGTTGTACTTGCCAAACGACTTTTATAACATGAGCACTATTCTCGAATGCTCATGTGTTATTTTAAGATTGCTAATTTGGTATATTTATGCTAAATTGATATAGTAATATAAAACGCAGAACTACACTTATTGAATGATACTTGTAGGTCATAAATTAAGGATAAATTAAATGAAGATAATCAGTTAAATATATACCATTAGCATTGGTATATACGATGTTTTCGTAAAGTCGATTTAATTCTAAATATTTGAATGGTTGAATTTTTTAAGTACAATTAATTTCAAAAGTTGAAGTATAACAAGCAATAATTATTTAACGAGTAAATTGAGGTATTACGCTTTTATTTTTCTAACAATAAAACTAACAATACATTTATGACACAAACTGGCACTAAAAAAAATTTATGGCTCATTATTCTTGTAGCATCATTAGGTTACTTCGTTGATATATACGATTTGGTCATATTCTCTATTGTACGTGTACCTAGTTTTAAGGATATTGGTATTCAGGAAGCTGCAATGAGAACAGATGGAGAATATGTCATTAATATGCAAATGGCGGGATTATTGATAGGTGGTTTTATATGGGGTATTATTGGCGATAAATATGGTCGTTTAAAAGTATTGTTTGGATCTATACTACTATATTCCCTCGGCAATATTGCAAATGGTTTTGTACATGATATTCATGCTTACGCAATTATTCGATTCATTGCCGGTATAGGCTTGGCAGGAGAGCTGGGTGCAGGTATTACTTTGGTTAGTGAAAGCATGAGTAAGGAAAAACGAGGTTACGGCACAATGATAGTTGCAGGTATAGGTGTATTGGGAGCAGCAGCAGCATTTTTTGTGTCAAAACATTTTGATTGGCGTAATGCATACTTCGTAGGAGGCGGCATGGGGCTTTTGTTGTTACTTATGCGGGTTGGAATATTTGAGTCGGGAATGTTTACAACTGCTTCCAGTACTGATGTAGTTAGAGGAAAATTTTCTATGATTTTTGCCACTAGAGAACGATTCCTTCGTTATATATATTGTCTTTGCATTGGATTGCCGCTTTGGTTTGTGGTGGGTATTCTTATTACACAAGCTCCTGAATTTGGTAAAGCATTAGGAGCAACTGAACCACTGAGCGCAGGTAAAGGCATTATGCTTGCTTATATAGGTTTATCAATTGGCGAAGTTATTGCAGGGTTTATAGCTCAAATGACAAAATCACGTCGTTTGGCTATTCTAGTTTTTCATATATTGTCTGTCATCGTCGTATTTGTTTATTTAAACAGTAAAGGTATCACGCCTGAAAGGTTCTCCTATATGGCATTTTTTCTAGGACTCTCCGTTGGCTATTGGGCCTCGTTTGTAACAGTAGCATCAGAACAGTTCGGTACTAATCTACGGGCAACCGTGACTACTACTGCACCAAATTTTGTGCGAGGAGCCTTAATTCCAACTACCTTACTTTTTGAATTTTTTGTTCATCGGTTTGATATTATAACTGCAGCTTATGTTATGATGGCTATTCTAACAGTAATCGCCATTTTTTCCATTAGTCAATTAAAAGAAAGTTTTAATAAAGACCTCAATTATGTGGAGGAGTAAAAGAGCACATACTTATCTTTTACTAAAATTCAAAAGAACATTAAGTAGTAGTTTTGATTTGATAATAAACAACAATGCCTCATTCTGATTAGTAGAATGAGGCATTGTTGTTTATTTAATCAGCTTATTAACGTGTGAGGTTTCTGAATTTGTCTCATCGTCAGGTTTTGATCTCTTCTTATTTTCAAAACATACACCGCTTTATTGTTCGTGTTTTCCAATAAATTTTACCTTTCTGAATAATTCTGCCTAATGCATCAACATTTGTATTACTCACATCCTGTAAAACAACATTTATTTCCTGTTGTTCAGAATTTGGGTAAATAACAATATCTGAAGTTGTTTCATTCATTTGTATCATTCTTGTAGTGCTATAAGAATGTGTGCCGTCCAGCTCTTCGATACGAAGGTGGTATAAATTACTTCCCTGCAAAGTTTACACATTTGTACAAAGAATATTTTCTGCAAATTATTATCTCCTTTTGTATCTGCTTACACGAAAACATATTTGGTATAAAATGGCCTGCCTGCATTTTAATTGAAATATCGAATGGCCTTAGTGTTATAATCGACCGGGAAATGACATAGGTAGAATGAAAAATATTGTTGCATGATGACACAATTGATTAATTTCGTAGGGAACAAATAATATAACAATTATGAAAAAGCTAATTTTTACGTCATTAATGATGCTGTTCTGTGCATTCGTTTTTGCTCAGCAAACAACGCCTGTGCCACCGCAAAATAACAAGGCAAAAATTGAGCATCCGAAGCAAGTGCAAAATCCTGCCGCTTATGCATGTCCCAAATGCTTTAATATATCAAAAGGTGCCGGAAATTGTGAGCATTGTCAAGTAGCTAAAGTACAATTAGGTACTTATTATTGTGCCGCTTGTAATAAATCAACAGGTTCAAAACCTGGTAAATGCCCATCATGTGGTGCTACATCAGTACAGATGACGCGTAAACTATGTTCGCAACATGTTCCGGCTAAAAAGGCTGCATAGATTGGCATTTCAATACAAACTACTTTATTCTAATTCGGAAATAAAGATATAAAATAGTCCAACACCATAGCGGTGTTGGACTATTTTATGCTTAATTTTTCATATTTAATATATAAAAATTCTTATTTCATAAATCGAATTGTTTACTAGAGTCGTATATTCTAATTAAATTTGTTTAAAAATTTAATTAGAATATAATATTTATTATTTATTTTATAAAGCATATAAAATAAACAATAAAAGATAAGATTCTGATAAAATTTCTGAAAATTGCTTCTTTTTTAACAGTAAACCAAAGAGCAATAAAGAATAATTAATGAACTTCATCTTAACCAAAACTGAATTTTATGTTTATTACTGCGGTTCATTTTGATTCTGAACAACTACATATTCAGAATATAAATTTTCTACTTATTCCTAAGCTGGGGGAAATAATAGCTTATGGTAATAATGATAATTTTACAGACTATCGAGTGGATAAAATAGTTCATCGAGTGGACATGGATACAAATAACGCTTCCATAAAAATTGAGCTTTATGTATCGAAAAACGTAGTCAGTATATAAAGGTTAAACAATGATTGGAGTATGTTGCCTTGATTGGTTATGCAATTGTAGATAAAGGATTACATCTTGTTTTGTGTGTTTTAGATACCTTGGTTATATATTAAAAAGCACAAGCGATCTTGATTGAGATCGCTTGTGCTTTTTAAAAAATATAGAACAACCTAAACTGTTTCTATTACAGGCATTTCTTGTGGATATTCCTTGTTGGTGATTTTGTCACGCAATGCACTGAAGGCATTTAACGTCAATTCAATATCTTCGTCAGTATGAGCAGCGGTAGGAATAATACGTAAAATAATTAATCCTTTTGGTATAACCGGATATACAACCACCGAACAGAAGATATTGTAGTTTTCGCGCATATCAAGTATCAACTGTGTAGCATCAAAAAGGCCTCCTTTCATCACTACTGGTGTAACAGGTGAGTTGGTCGTGCCAATTTCAAATCCACGTTCACGCAAGCCACTTTGTATTTTGTTGACATTGTGCCATAGCTTTTCACGTAGTTCTGGGCGTGAGCGCAACATATCTAGTCGCTTCAAATTACCAACAACTATGGGCATAGGCATAGATTTGGCATAGATTTGAGAACGCATATTGTAACGTAAGAATTTTAGTATGTTTTTGTCTGCGGCAAAAAATGCACCAATGCTGGCCATTGATTTTGCGAAAGTAGAGAAGTAAACATCAATTTGATCTATACAATCTTGTTCATCTCCAATTCCAGCACCGCGTTTGCCAATAGATCCAAATCCATGAGCATCGTCCACAAGTAACCTAAATTCATATTTTGATTTTAAGTCTGCAATCTCTTTAACCTTACCTTGGTTACCACTCATTCCAAAAACACCTTCAGTGATGACTAAAATACCACCACCAGTTTTGGTTGCCATTTCAGTTGCACGTTGTAGCTGCTTTTCGCAATCTTCAACATCATTGTGTTTATATACATAACGCTGACCCGGATGCAAACGTAATCCATCTATAATACATGCATGAGATTCTGCATCATAAACAATCACATCACGACGGTTGCACAATGCATCGATTGCAGATACCATTCCTTGATAACCAAAGTTTACCAACATGGCATCTTCTTTACCAATAAATTCTGCTAATTCACGCTCTAATTGTTCATGATTATTGGAGTTACCACTCATCATTCGAGCTCCCATTGGTGTAGCCATTCCGTACATTGCTGCGGCTTCTGCATCTGCTTGGCGTATTTCTGGGTGATTGGCTAGTCCCAAATAATTATTGAGACTCCAAACGATTTTTTCTTTTCCGCGAAACATCATTCTGTTTCCAATTTCTCCCTCTAATTTAGGAAAGGCAAAATAACCTGGTGCTTGCTCTGCATAATCACCGATAGGGCCGAGTCGCTCAAATTTGGCAAATAAATCCATATTACTTGACTACTATTTTTTAATTAATTGTTGTTGTTATTGCGTGCAAAAGTAATCAAAAAATAAGCATTTGTGCCATTTTTCTTGTCAAAAGCTATAGTGGGCGCTACTATTATCGTTATTGTATCCTCCTTTTTGGTGCTAATAACTATTGTTTTAGACCTCTTTAGTTTAAGTGTTGCTGAATCGTTAAAAAGTGTTTTGTACTATATCTAATATTTTTTCGCAATCAAGTATCGCAAAAAATGGAATAAATATATTTATTCTCATTTTGATCATTCAAGCATTCATTTATACAGTAGGATAAATTTCATGTGCTGTGTGGTCAAATTGTTAAATGTCATACCTAAGGTTTGCTTTTTAGCACTCCAATAATTACCTTCGCCATCGTTAAAAAAGAATGTCTCCTCGACATTAAGATAGTTTCATGTAAAAGGGTAATGAAAAATGATGAAGAAAAAACTACTTAATACCGCTTTGGTCAGCATCTTGACAATAGGATTGGCTTTTACTAGTTGCAACTCAGCACATGAACTAATGGAGCCACAAATGGTAGCTTGCAATCAGCCTAAGTTTATGAATAAAATGGCGCTAGATGGCATTCAAAAAAGTGGATTTAATGCTACTTCAAGTAACAAGGCAGGAGGAAACGCGAGAAATTTCATGTCATCGCTTAATAACTTCTTGAACTTCAAATATGCCAACATGTTGGGTGTATTGCCTCAGGTGCTTACAAATGATTTGTTGTATGGTTTTATAGACGAATGGTACGGCACTCGTTATCGCTTAGGTGGTAATAGTAAAAATGGTATTGACTGTAGTGCATTTGTACAACGTTTATACGAACGCGTATTTAATATGAGCATTTTCCGTACCGCTGCTGAACAGTTTAGCCTTTGTAATGCTATTTGGAATAAAGACGACTTGCAGGAAGGTGATTTAGTTTTCTTTCATATCAAGACAAAGCGTATCTCTCATGTAGGTATCTATCTGGTAAATAACTTTTTTGTACACTCATCTTGCAGCAATGGGGTGATGATCAGTAATTTAAAAGACAGCTACTGGCAAAAATATTTTGCAGGTGCAGGAAGAGTTCCTAAAGGGAAATTGAATGCTATTTCATCAGCTTGTTCTATGTAAACAGTATTTTTTTAAATAATAAATGCCGGCTCTTAAGGGTCGGCATTTATTATTTCTGTTTGACACTTATTTGATGCAAAACTTTTTTAGCCCTTGCTTTGAATCCGGCACTAACTTGTTCGTATTGTAATGCGTCTTTAATAATGCAACTCAATTCTTGCTTTATTTCGGGGTAATGTAGCGATAATTCAGCCAGAACACTCATGGAAAAACAACGAACGGCAACAGTTTCTTTAGGATCACTCAGTAATTGAAAACATAAATTCATTGCAGTACCTTGTACACTTTCAGGAATTTCAATGTGCTGTAAAATACGTATTACATTTCGTTTTACAGCCACAGGTAAGCCAGATTCTTCACAACGAGTCAACATTATAGGTAAGTGTACAACAATCAGTTGTGGGTATTTTTGGGCAACCATACTGATTATCCATGCTGCACGCTGTACCACCCGGTATTCATCCGTCAAAAAGAGCGCAATAAGTTCATTTAGACGTTTTTGATCATGACCAATCCATTCAGCTATTTGCAAGGCCTGCGCCTTGGAATGTTCTTTTATTATTTCTTCCCGTAGTATCATTTATGGCAACAAAGTTGCAGTTTTTAATCATTTTTTTAATAGAAAATCTACCTGAAAAGACTTCAAATTTCCCTACTTTCGCAATCCTTACAATCAATAGAAATAAGAATTTTTCATGCTCGAATTTGCACCAAGTGTTTCCGCAAAACTTAATCTCAGACAACAGGATGTAGCTTCTGTTTTAGAACTTCTGGCAGAAGGCGCTACCATTCCTTTTATTGCCCGTTATCGTAAAGATAAGACAGGTGCGTTGGATGAGGTACAAATCCAAAATATTCAGGAAGAAGCAAAATTTCAAAAAGAATTTTCGGAACGAAAGACTTTTATCGAAAAGACAATTACAGAACAAGGTAAAATGACGGACGCGCTGCAGGCAAAAATTGATACTGCTACGACGCTTCATCAACTCGAAGATATTTATTTACCTTATAAGCCTAAACGTAAAACAAAAGCACAAACAGCTCGTGAAAACGGGTTGGAACCATTAGCCTTATTCCTTTTGGAACAAAATAATGCGAGCCCGATCGAAGAAGCAAAGTCTTATGTAACAGATATTATCAAATCACCTGAAGATGCATTGCAAGGTGCGCGCGATATTATTGCTGAGCTGGTCAATGAAGATGCAGAAGTGCGCGCTAAAATGCGCTATTTGTTTGAGCATACAGCAACAGTGCAGAGCAAAGTTCTTGCAGATAAGGAAATGGAAGGGGTGAAATACAAAGATTATTTCGAATTTTCTGAACCGGTATCCAAAATTCCATCACATCGGATGTTGGCTATTATGCGTGGATTTATGGAAGGGATGTTACGGATGGAAATAGCTCCGGTAGAAGAAGTCGCGTTGGAGAAAATAGAACCTTTATACGTAAAAGCCAGCAATGAAGCTTCCGAACATGTAAAGAAAGCTGTTAAAGATGCTTATCGCAGAATGTTGCAGCCAAGTCTGGAAAGTGAATTCAGAATGTCACTCAAGACAAAAGCTGATGAAGAAGCCATCAATGTATTTTCTGAAAACTTACGCCAGTTGTTGCTTTCATCGCCATTAGGTAGTAAGCGTATATTGGCCATCGACCCAGGTTACCGTACCGGTTGTAAAGTTGTTTGCTTGGATGAGAAGGGTGAACTGAAAAAGACGGAACTTATTTATATCCATGAAAAGAATTTTAAACTTGCCGATGCAGAGCATAAAATTCGCACTTTAGTTCAGGAATATAATATTCAGGCATTTGCTATTGGCGATGGTACAGCAGGCCGCGAAACGGAACAATTTATTAAAGGTTTAAAATTAAACTTACCGGTTTTTTTAGTCAATGAAGACGGTGCATCTATTTATAGTGCATCTGAAATTGCTCGTGATGAATTTCCGGAACAAGACATTACAGTTAGAGGTTCGGTAAGTATCGGACGACGATTGATGGATCCTTTGGCAGAATTGGTGAAAATCGATCCTAAAAGTATAGGGGTGGGGCAGTACCAACATGATGTAAATCAGGTGAGGCTTAAAGATAGATTGGATCAGACTGTAGAAAGTTGTGTGAATTTAGTAGGTGTAAATTTGAACACTGCAAGCAAGCACTTGTTGAGCTATGTAAGTGGTATTGGACCTTCTATTGCGGAAAATATTGTGACCTATCGCAATGAAATTGGCCGCTTTAAAAATAGAAAACAATTGTTGAAAGTGCCACGCTTGGGCAATAAAGCTTATGAGCAATGTGCCGGATTTTTACGCATCAAAGAAGGAGACAATCCACTAGATGAAAGTGCCGTGCATCCTGAATCTTATGCCGTTATTGAACAAATGGCTAAAGATTTGAATACAGATGTAAAATCATTGATCGGTAATGAGACTTTGCTCAAAAATATTGTTGCGAATCAATACGTAAGCGAAACTATTGGCGCACATTCGATACAAGATATTATAAAGGAATTGAAGAAACCGGGACTCGATCCTCGTAGTGAAGTACAGGCTTTTGAATTTGCAGCTATATATAGTATTGAAGATGTATCGGCGGGTATGGTAGTGCCTGGTATTGTCACCAACATTACCCGCTTTGGTGCTTTTGTAGATATTGGAGTCAAACAGGATGGACTCGTGCACATATCGGAAATATCCCATACTTATATCACGGATCCCAATGAGGTGTTGAAACTCAATCAGCCGGTGATGGTAAAAGTCACAGAAGTGGATATTGCCCGAAAAAGAATTGCGCTGTCTATTAAAGAAACACAGGAAGCAGGACCGAGAAAGGCCAAAACTCAACAGCAACCCTCGAGGAAAGATTTTTCAAAACCTCAGCCGGAAAAGGAAGTGAGTATTAATGATGCTTTGAGTGCATTAAAAAAGAAATTTGGAAAATAAAGAGAACTGTTAAAACAGTTAGTTATTCGTTATTGCTGCGCTGTTTTTACGATTTTCCTATAACTTCGTAAGGAATAAAATTTAATCAAAACTTTTTAAGTAATGAAAAGGCTTGTAATTGCAATTTTAATATGCCTAGCGGCTGGATCTGCTCAAGCACAGGAAGTGTATAATAGTAGTGGAAGGATCAAACCTAGAAAACAAATGAAAAAAACAGGTTTTGATAGAGATAAACTTATTTTGGGCGGTGATATACGATTAAATTTGGGTACTTATTTAAATGTTGGTATTGCGCCAATACTTGGTTATCGTTTTACAGATCATTTTTCTGCCGGTGTAAAAATCGGTTACACTTTTAAAAGAGAAGAAATTGACCCCTCTTATTTACCATTAGGGGTATCGAATGTTTTTACTCAAAATGTTTATACGGCTAGTATTTGGGCTCGGTATTTTGTATGGCAAAATATTTTTGTCCAATTAGAACCGGAGATTAATAGTTACGATTATTATGAGGGCGACCCTAACACAGGTCAATATATAAAAAAATCTGTTGCAGGCCCCAGCTTGTTGTTAGGTGTAGGCTTTAAGCAACCTATTAGTGACCGTACTTCTTTTGTGGCGACAATAGTATATGACGCATTGCAAGATAAATACAGCATCTATGGCAATCAGATTGATGTTCGTTTCGGCGTATTGGTAGGTTTTTAAAAAAATAAAAGAACAAAAAATAATGAGCTGGCTTTGTTCTCTTTCAAAAGAGCAAAGCCATTTTACTTTTTATTTCCGAATATTGCACTTTGGGTTTTAGCAGCTAGCGCTGTGTTCTAAACATTCCTAAATATTGATTCATGCTCATCGCCATTATTTTAGCTTATTTCGCATTATTGCTTGGTATTGCTTTTTATACCTCCCGACATTCCAATAACGACTCATTTTTTATTGGCAATCGCAAATCCAACTGGATGCTGGTGTCATTTGGCATGATAGGGACTTCGCTCTCAGGAATGACTTTCATTTCTGTTCCCGGTACGGTTGCTACTAAAGGCTTTGAATATTTCCAGGTAGCTATTGGTTATTGGCTGGGCTATTTTGTGGTAGCGTATATCTTATTGCCTTTGTATTATAAGATGCAATTAACCTCTATTTATACCTATTTAGAAAAACGTTTAGGTTTTACAGCCTATAAAACAGGTTCTTTATTTTTTATACTTTCCCGTACACTTGGCGCCACATTGAGGCTTTACTTAGTCATTAAAGTGTTGGAAAAATTCGTGCTTGAAGGCATGGGTATTTCCTTTGAAGTAACCTCAATACTGATACTGGTATTGATATTACTCTATACATTTAGAGGAGGTGTAAAAACAATCGTTTGGACAGATACTTTACAAACTACATTTATGTTGCTGGCTCTGGTAATATGTGTAGGATATATGATGCGTGAATTGAACTTTAATATATCAGCTGCATGGCAGCACATGGCTGCACAAAACTACACACGAGTATTTGCAACAGACGCCATGAAGCCTAATTTCTTTTTGAAACAATTAGTTGGTGGGGCATTTATTACTATTGCTATGACAGGACTGGATCAGGAAATGATGCAAAAAAATATCAGTGTTAGCAATCTTAAAGATGCACAAAAAAACATGCTGCTTTTTGGTTTCGTACAAATGGTAGTTGTATTTATTTTCTTGCTATTAGGTGCATTACTCACACTATATGCTGCTGCTAAAGGATTGAATGTTCAGGGCGACAATCTATTTCCAAGCATTGCAGTCAACACTGGTTTACCCTTTTTTATTACGGTCATATTTTTAATTGGGCTTATCTCCGCGTTATTCCCTAGTGCCGACGGAGCATTAACAGCCCTTACATCATCTTTTTGTATTGATATTCTAGGGCTCAAAAGAAGAATTGAATGGAAAGAACAGAAACGTGCACAAGTGCGGCATATGGTACATATTTCATTTGCAGTTCTTTTTCTGTTGTGTATATTCTTTTTTCGTTCTATAGACAATGGTTCCTTAATCGATATTTTGCTAAAAGTAGCAGGTTTTACTTATGGTCCATTATTGGGTTTGTTTTCATTCGGTATTTTTACGAAACGAAACGTGTCGGAGAAATTACCACTTTTTATATGCCTAGCTGCATTACTGATTACCCTAGTGATTGATTTTGTCAATAATGCAGAATGGTATTTTAAAACCATAAAATTGGCTCCTGAAATGACTAAATCTATATTACAGTTTTCGGATCAAATCTTCCATGGTTATAGAATTGGTATCGAATTACTGATTATTAACGCAGCATTGACGTTTGGTCTTTTATTTTTGTGTTCCTTCAAAATGAAAAAAGAAGCGAATATTTTGCCTTAATTTTTTAATAATAAACTATAAATGATTAACCCTACACACGGATTGAAATCGCGCGATTGGACAGAAACAAAAGCCCATTCCAGCTGGCAGATTTTTAAAATAATGGCAGAGTTTGTACAAGGATTTGAAGACCTTGCTAAAATTGGTCCATGCGTTTCTATATTTGGCTCAGCTCGTACCCATCCGGATAATAAATATTACAAATTGGCGGTTGACATATCGCAAAAACTTACGCAAGAAGGTTTTGGGGTTATTTCAGGTGGTGGCCCTGGTATAATGGAAGCAGCTAATAAAGGTGCAGCATTGGCCGGTGGTCGTTCTGTTGGTTTGAATATTGATTTGCCATTTGAGCAAACATCTAACGAGTATATTGATAAAGACAAAAATCTGAATTTCGACTACTTTTTTGTACGCAAGGTAATGTTTACCAAATATTCTCAATGCTTTATTATGATGCCTGGAGGTTGGGGGACAATGGACGAATTTTTTGAAGTGGCGACCCTGATACAGACACGGAAATTCACACAAACACCTATGATTTGTGTCGGTAGCGCATATTGGAAAGGATTGTTTGACTGGATGCGAGAAACAATGCTCATGGAAGAAAATAATATTAGCCCCGGCGATTTGGAAATGATAAAAATATCTGATGATCCGGATGATATTGTAAACTACGTTCGTGAATTTTATACCCACCATAAACTTCAGCCCAATTTCTAGTAAAGATGACAAAGATATTAGTAGATGTGGCATTGAATAATTACGCACATGCATTTAGCTCACCCGAGTTACCTGTGTTGGCTGAGCTCAATAGAGAAACCTATTTGAAGATGAGCCAGCCCGTCATGCTTTCCGGACATTTGCAAGGTAATTTATTGCAAATGCTGAGTTGTATGATCCGCCCAAAACGAATTCTGGAATTGGGCACGTTTACCGGTTATTCTGCTATTTGTTTAGCGCAAGGATTACAGGATGGGGGACATTTGCACACTATAGATATTGATGAGGAACTCGAAGATATTTGTCATCAATATTTTGAAAAAGCTGGGATACAGGATCGGGTGACGATGCACTTTGGTAAGGCCATGGACATCATACCTCAATTAAATGAAACGTTTGATTTAGTATTTTTGGATGCTGACAAACCTAATTATAGTACTTATTACGATATGCTATTTGACAGTATTCCTATAGGCGGGTATATAATAGCTGATAATGTTTTATTTGAAGGTGCAGTAATGTTGCCCGAAAACGAGCAATGTAAAAATTCAAAAGCGATGCACGCATTTAATTTGAAAATAAAAAAAGACAAAAGAGTTGAAAAAGTACTTCTGCCGCTTAGAGATGGATTGACCATTATGAGAAAGATAGCTGTAGCATAAAAAATGCGATTATGAAAAGAAAATTAGCCACACTTTGCTTACTATTGATAGCATCTGTTTCGTTTGCTCAAAATAGTGCTTATGAACAACGTGCTCATGTATATGTCCAACAATACAAAGATTGGGCTATTGAAGAGCAACAGCGTACAGGTATTCCTGCTGCCATTACGCTTGCACAAGGCATTTATGAAACTAATGCTGGGGAAAGCGAATTAGCTACTCAGGCAAATAATCATTTTGGTATTAAGTGCAAAAAAGAGTGGACTGGTGCTACTTTTGCGCATACTGATGATGCGCCTAATGAATGCTTTCGGAAATATAACTCAGCAAAAGAATCTTATACCGATCACTCTGATTATCTTAAAAAAGCTCAGCGTTATGCCATGCTTTTTGACTTAGATCAAACAAATTATAGCGCATGGGCAAAGGGGCTGAAACGTTGTGGTTATGCCACTAATCCACAATATGCGCAGAAGTTGATAAAAGTAATTGAAGATTTTGAACTACAACAATACACTTTGGCAGCGCAACAAAAAAGAGTGGATGAAATTGTTCCAGATAGAACTGCAAAAATATCGAATGAAGCAGACCAACAACCCAAAAGCATCAGTGATATAGCGGGGCAGGCAGAGCAAAAAGTAATGGGTAACCAAGCTTCCGGAATACAGCAAGTAAATGGACTTAATACAATATACTGCCGCAAAGGCGAAATGCTACTGGATAAAGCAGTTAAATATGATATCAGATATGCCAAATTGCTTGAAATAAATGAATTGGCAGATGAACCGTTGAAGCGTAGTATGGTTATTTATCTGGAGAAAAAAAATCCAAGAGGAGCACGATACACGCATGTAGTAATGCCGGGAGAAACTGTGGAGCAAATAGCGCAGGATGAAGGTATGAACACGCGCCATTTGAGGGCATTCAATTTGTTGGCTCAAAACGAGCAACCTATTGTTGGTACCGCTTTGCATTTGCAGGATCAGATTAGTGAAAAACCTACAACATTAATCACCACATCAGCAGTCGGCACTACTCAAGAGCGGCGTAAAAATAATAATGCTAACAATACGACAATAGCCAAAGAAGAGTTTATTCCTACACAAAAGATTACAAAAGAAAACGAAGTCGCTATTGGTTATGGAGCGGAAGCACCACCGCCTGAAGAAGTACCAATAAAGAAAGAAATTGACCAAGCGCAACAATCGCAGGTAAATAAAATAGAAGAACAAAAAGCAGTTGCGAAACCGATAGAGGCTGTAAAACCGGAAGAGCCACAAGATGAATTGGTTAAGCTAAAAGCTAAATTGGATAAAGCTGTTTATGCCAATGTAGCACCAAAGTCTAATGTAAAAATCAGTAGCGATGGCATTGCAGTTGCACAAAACAAAGAGGCGCAACCAACTGTAGCGGGACAGGAAGAGAAAAACGATAATCCTCAGTACCATACAGTGCAAAAAGGAGATACAGGTTATAGTATTGCTCAGAAATATAATATTAAAATGACTCAATTGAGAGCATGGAATAACCTTGATTTCGATGGTATTAAAATCGGTCAAAAACTGAGGGTGAAATAATCAATAAAAACGAACAGGCAACTAGTACTATATTTGCCCTGTTACAATACGAAGTTATGAGCGAAGAAAAATCATTAAATTTTTTAGAAGAAATTATAGAAAATGACATTGCTGCCGGTATTAACAACGGCAGAATACATACACGTTTCCCTCCCGAGCCCAACGGCTATTTACATATAGGTCATGCATCTTCGATATGCCTCAATTTTGGGCTCGCAAAAAAATACAATGGGTTATGCAACCTAAGATTTGACGATACCAATCCATCTACTGAAGAAACAGAGTATGTCGATAGTATTAAAGCTGATGTGCGCTGGTTAGGTTTCGAGTGGGCTAATGAATTATATGCTTCCGATTATTTTGAACAACTATACAACTTTGCTGTAAAACTGATACAAAAAGGCGTTGCTTATGTCGATGATTCTTCTGCGGAAGAAATGGCGGCACAAAAAGGAGACATCGGCAAACCTGGAATCAACAGTATTTTTCGTGAACGAAGCATAGCAGAAAATTTATTGCTTTTTGCCGACATGCGTGCAGGCAAATATCCTGATGGAGCAAAAGTATTGCGTGCCAAAATAGATATGACGCATCCTAATTTATTACTTCGCGATCCGATTATATACCGGATCAAACATGTTGCACATCACCGTACCGGCAACAAATGGTGTATCTACCCGATGTATGATTTTGCACATGGCCAGAGCGACAGTATCGAAGAGATTACCCATTCTATTTGTACACTTGAGTTCATACATCATCGTCCATTATACGATTGGTTTATTCAACAATTGGAAATTTTCCCTTCTCACCAATATGAGTTTGCACGACGTAGTGTGAGCTATATGATTACGAGTAAAAGAAAATTACTACAACTCGTTAATGAAAAACATGTTACAGGATGGGATGATCCGCGTATGCCTACCATTAGCGGTATGCGTCGCCGTGGCTATCCTGCTGTTGCTATCCGTCAATTTTGCGATACAATAGGAGTTGCCAAGCGAGAAAATCTTGTTGATATCGGTGTCTTAGAATTTTGTGTCAGAGAGCAATTAAATAAAACAGCGAACCGTGTAATGGCGGTTTTAGATCCGGTAAAAGTTATTATTACAAATTACCCTGATGGACAGACGGAACAATTAATTGCAGATAATAATACAGAAGACGAACACGCAGGAACACGTTTATTACCTTTTGGAAAAGAACTATGGATCGAACGCGATGACTTTATGGAAGAGCCCGCGAAAAAATTCTTTAGACTAGGTCCGGGTCTTTCAGTTCGTCTAAAACATGCGTACATCATCAAGTGTGATAGTTTTGAAAAGGATGAAAATGGAACTATTACAGAAATACACTGTACTTATATGCCCGACAGCAAAAGTGGAAGTGATACGAGCGGAATACATGTTAAAGGCGTTATCCATTGGGTAAGTGCTATACATGCACACCAGGCAGAAGTGCGTATTTACGATCGATTATTTACGGTTGAAGATCCGGCAAATGCTGAAGGTGATTTTAAAGACCATATCAATGCAGCATCCATGCATGTTTTACCTCGTGTGATGATTGAACCATCTTTATCAAAGGCGGCTATCGGTGCACATTTTCAATTTATGCGTAAAGGATATTTTTGTGTGGACACAGATAGCACTGAAAATAAAATTGTATTCAATCAGACTGTAGGTCTGAAAGATTCATTTGCTAAAGAGATGAAGAAATAGTTTTATAAAAGCTTGAAGACGAAAGGCAGTTTCAATTATTGAAACTGCCTTTCGTCTTCAAATGAGTAAGAGTGTAGCTACCACACATATTGTTTTTTATTCAGCAACATGGCTTCTCCGGCAATAGTTTTATCACCTGTAGCCACATCATACACTGCGCAATCATAAAGTATTCGATTTTTTTCCGGAAAAATTTCCTTTACTGTTACTACAGCTTCATAGATGATATCAGTAAACATTGGCTTCATCCATTTAATATTTTGACTCAAATATACGTGTCCGTCTGCGTACCACAGCGCGCCAAATATTTTAGTAAATACGCTGGCACCCAAAAAACCGTGAATAATATTTCTACCAAACATGCTTTCCTTGCCGGCTTGCTCGTCGATATGCAACGGATTAGTATCACCACTTACGCGTGCATAGGTATTTACATCATCCTGCGTGTAACTAAATTTATGGCGGAATTCATCTCCTAATTGTATCATGTGTTTTTTGTTTTAGCGAAAATAGTAGATTTTAGATATGATACCGCAGTTTGTAGATGATTTTTTATAAACTATTGAAATGCTACACTTTACGAAAGAATATGAAAATTGCTAAAGGTTAAATAATTGTTAGATTAGTTTTTTTTTGTGTTGATTTAATTTATTCGTAATCTAAAGACACTACCTTTGCGGCGCTAAAACGTACATAAGAAGATTATTATATTATAGAGTATTTAAAGCCTGAATTGAAGCGTAACGTCACATATAGCACATCAAAAACTACATTAACTAACCTTTTTTATTAAATTTTAAATTTTAAAACAATGGCTAACCTTAACGGAAGCAACTTAATGGAAAGTATGCTTGAAACTCAAAAAAGCATAGTGGACAAAATGGTAGAAAGCACTAAAAAAATTGCTAATGGCAATAATTTAGTAAACGAAACCATTAACAAAGGCAGTGAGTGGTACAAAAATTGGTTAGACAACCAAAAAAATGTGGCAAGCACTACTACGGCTAAAGCTCAGGAAATGAGTGGTACCGTACAAGAAAATACAAATAAAATGAATGACTTCTTCCAAAACTGGCAGAATACACAAAATAATTTCGCAAAACAACTTTGGGAAATGAACCAAAACTGGTCGAAAGCAACTATGCAACAAGCCGGTACAATGGGACACACAAACCCAATGGATCAGTTCAGCAACTGGGGCAACCAAATGACTAATATGATGAGTGCTTTTCAACCTCATCAAAATAATTGGATGCAAAACCCAATGACACAAAATTGGATGAACGGTTTTACGCAAAATAACCCGTTTAGCATGGATGGTATGAAAAGCGCAACTGACAATGCTACCAGCCTGTTTAACCAATACAACGAAATGTTGAATTATACATTTGCTAACTTGCAAAAAACAATGCAGGGCGGAACTACACAAGATGCATTCCGCAATATGATGAATGTAAATGAAGGTTTCGTTCGCTTCCACGACATGTGGGCGCCAATGTGGAAATCTATCCAAAACAAAACATTCAACATGGATATGTTCAAGCAAATGGCTGAACCTGCTATGTACAAAGAGGTAATGGATAAAATGTTTGGTTTTATGCCGGAGCATACCAACCAATATTTCCAAAACTTGAGCAAAATGATACAAGATGGTATGGCTCAAGCTCGCCAATTTGGTATGGCTAACCAAACTCAAATGCGTGATGCAATGGGTAATATGATGCCTGGCTTCAACCCAACTGCTATGTTTGAGCAAATGTTGAACGGTCGCAATGAGTTTAAAAACACCATGAACAGTGTATTTGCTCCAATGGCAAAAATGGTTACACCAAACCAATACACTAAGAAATTAGCAGATTGGAACGAAATCGCTGATAAAATGGTAGAGTACAACATCAAGAATGCCGAAATGCAATACATGATTTATGAAAAAGGCACTAAGGTAATGGATAATGTTGCTCAAACAATTATCAACAAAATCGAAAATGGTGAAGAAATCACCAGCATGATGGCGCTTTATCAAGAATATTTGAACATGAGTGACAAAGAATTTGTTACCTTGTTTGAAAGCGATGAATATGCTAAAATAATGGCTGATACTGCTTCTTTGCAAATGAAATTGCGCAAAGACATTGAATTGCAAATGGAACAATCTCTATCTGGTATTCCGGTTGCTACACGCAGCGAATTAGATGAATTGTACAAAACAATTTATGATTTGAAAAAACAAGTTCGTCAGTTGGAAAAAATGATGGAAATTGATTCAGAAGAAGAAACAACAACAACTGAAGAAGAAGTAGCTCCTGTAGCTAAAAAAGCAACTACACGCAAAAAATAGTTTTGCGCGTCTATAATAAAGAAATCGGGTACACTGCTTGCAGTGTACCCGATTTCTTTTATCCATCAAAGATGGTTTATTTATTCTGTAGTAATTTGCCCAAATATTGAACACAACAATGGAACAACAGTCATTTTCTTATCAACAGTTATTTGATTTTTCTAAAGACATTTTTCTTAAAATAGGGTGCAATACCGAAGCCGCTGAACGAGCTGCCCAAGTATTGCTTTCTGCCGATTTGCGTGGTGTGGACTCACATGGTATTGCACGGTTGAGTGGGTACATTCGCTTATGGGAAGCGGGGAGGGTCAATGCTGCACCCAACATGCAGATATTGCACGAGACGCCATCCACTGCGGTAGTAGATGGCGATGCAGGACTAGGTTTAGTAGTGGCTCCTTATGCTATGCAAGTAGCCATAGACAAAGCAAAAATTGCAGGTACTGGCTGGGTGAGTGTGCAAAACAGCAACCATTTTGGCATTGCGGGCATACATGCCATGATGGCTTTGGAACACGATATGATCGGTATCGCCATGACCAATGCAAGCCCGTTAGTGGCACCTACATTTTCTATAGAAAGACTATTAGGTACCAATCCTATTGCAGTAGCGATACCTGCCGGGCACGAAACTCCTTTTGTAGCAGATATGGCTACTACTACGGCGGCCAATGGTAAATTGGAAATACTACAGCGCAAAAATCAGGAAGCTCCTACAGGCTGGATACAAGACAAAGACGGCAATATGTCCACCAATCAGCATGAAGTAAAAAATGGAGGTGCATTGTTGCCACTGGGTGGCGATCGGGAGCACGGCAGTCACAAAGGATATGCACTGGGCTCCATAGTAGATATATTTTCTGCGGTGTTGAGTGGAGCCAATTACGGACCTTGGGTACCGCCATTTGTAAGCTTCCTGCCTGTTGCCGACAATTTGCCGGGTAAAGGCATTGGGCATTTTTTTGGTGCCATGCGTATTGATGCCTTTCGCCCGGCTGCGGATTTTAAACAGCACATGGATCAGTGGATCACTCGTTTTAGAAATGCAAAAACCACGCCCGGCAATGAAAGTGTACTCATTCCCGGTGATCCCGAACGAGCTATGGAAGCAGAGCGCAGGAAGAGTGGTATCCCGTTATTAGCGCCTGTAATAGCCGATATTCAAAAACTAGCCACACAGTTCGATACTATCATAAAATTTAATTAAAGTAGCTGAAATAGGTGCTTGATCCCTATCTTTGCGGCGCATAAAACAAAAAATAAAAGCATATATCATGTCTAATTTAACATTCACAATGATTAAGCCTGATGCAGTACGCAACGGCAACATTGGCAACATTCTTCAAATGATCAACAATGCAGGTTTTCGCATTGTAGCTATGAAATATACGCGCTTGAGCCTCGACCAAGCCGGTAAATTTTATGAAGTACATAAAGAACGCCCTTTCTATGGCGAATTAACTGAGTTCATGAGTAGTGGTTCTATCGTTGCTGCTATCTTGGAAAAAGAAAATGCAGTGGCTGACTTCCGTACTTTGATTGGTGCTACTAACCCTGCACAAGCAGAAGAAGGAACAATTCGCAAAAAATATGCAACTTCTATTGGCGAAAATGCAGTTCATGGTTCTGATAGCGATGAGAATGCTTTGATCGAAGGTGCATTCTTCTTTAGCGGATTGGAAAGATTTTAATAATAACTGCTTGGGCAGACACAATAAAGAAAAGACATTTCGACTTTTGGGTTGAAATGTCTTTTCTTGTTCCTGAACAACCGCCATTCATTACCGGGCCAATTTCATATTATACTGGTCAAGTTTGTACCTTCGTTCCTTCTATTGTAAATACCGTCTTTCTTCGATAATATTACCTTCATGAAATCATTTAATGTTCCCGAACAATACCGCAGCCCTTTAGTATCGGCTATCAAACAAAAGCGAAAGGAAGCGGACAAAATGAAAAAGGATTTTTCGCCTACTATACTTTCTATCGGCTCTTTGCAAATAGTTTTGGCGCGGCATTTTGGCTTTTGTTATGGGGTAGAGAATGCTATTGAAATTGCCTTTCGGGCGCTTGATGAAAACAAGGATAAACGCGTATTTCTACTCAGTGAAATGATCCATAACCCGGGTGTCAATGCAGATCTGATAGCAAGAGGTGTGCGTTTCATAATGGATACATCGGGCAATATGCTGATGAATTGGGAGGAATTAAACTCTGACGACATTGTGATCATCCCTGCATTTGGTACAACATTGGAAATGGAACAATTACTCCGCAAAAAGGGTATAGAGCCAACCGCTTACGAAACCACTTGCCCCTTTGTTGAAAAAGTATGGAACAGGGCAGAAAAAATTGGTAAGGACGGTTATACAATTGTTGTGCATGGCAAGCCTAAACATGAAGAAACACGTGCTACATTTTCGCACAGTATGGTGCATACACCAACTGTAGTGGTACGGGATATGGCAGAAGCTCAGGAGCTGGCCGCTTATATTACAGGCGCTCAAAATCCCGATGATTTCTATACCCGTTTCAAAGGGCAATACTCTGAAGGCTTTGATGTGACCAAAGATATGCAACGAATAGGTGTGGTGAATCAAACAACAATGCTGGCCAGCGAAACCCAGGGTATTGCAGATTATTTAAAACAGGTAATGCTCCAACATTATCAAACAGAACCCGGTGCAGAAACAACCCGATTTGCCGAAACCCGCGATACGCTTTGCTATGCAACCAACGACAATCAAAGTGCAGCTCAGGGATTGCTGGATGTGCCTGCCGATTTAGCGATTGTAATAGGTGGATATAACAGTTCCAATACATCGCATCTGGTAGAATTGTGCGAACAAAAATTACCCACCTATTTTATCAAAGATGAGGCTTGCCTCGAGTCTGCCAATCTGGTGCATCATTACGATTGGCACAACCATCAGGAGGTCAGTACGCCACAGTATTTGCCTCAAAACAAACCTTTGAGCATCTTGTTGACCTCAGGTGCTTCTTGCCCCGATGCGCTGGTAGAAAGGGTTATTCTACGCCTGTCGGAGCTTACCGGCAATCAGGAACATATGCAGGAAGTGCTGCGTGACTGGCATCGTTAAAAACTGGTTCATTAAAAAAATGCGGTCGGCCTTACCCTACAAAAGGTTACCTTAGCAAAACAAGGCTAATGTACCAGCCTCATTTCAAAGCCAATAAAAAATCAAAGCATGTCCTTACTCAATAAAAAATCCGCGACAACAACCGGAAAAGCTAAAGCCGTACCGCAAAAAAATGCGCCAATAGCAGTTAAAAAAATGCCCGTAAAGAAAAATCTTCCCGGACAAAGTGGTAAAAGAGGCGGATAATTGAGCTCTGCAACTATCTGTTGTCGGCATCCCAAGCAATCGTTCTAAACGTCAGATTCACCCTTGGTAGTGTCACCCGCTTAGTAGGTGGCAGCCGGTGCAGCCAATGTGTTTGTGTGGTGTCCTTCATCACCAGCAGGCTGCCATGTTCCAGTACTAACGATACCGTCTCTTTAGTTGCTTTGTGTCGGAATGCAAACTTGCGTGCAGCACCAAAGCTCAGCGAAGCAATAGCACCATTCTTTTTCAAATCCTTTTCGCCATCGCTATGCCAGGCCATACCTTCGTCGCCGCTATGGTAGAGATTCAGCAAGCAGGAGTTAAACCGTTCACCTGTTCTTTCTTCCGTCATTGCCTTTAACTCCAGCAGCTCCTGAGTCCAGGGCAACGCCTCTTTTGTAATATTGGAATAGGAATATTTGAAGGAATGATCGCCATACCAGGCTACCTTCCTTTTGGTCACTATGTGCCTGCCAAATATAATTGCTTCGTCGTGCTTCCAGTCTATATGGTGCAGCATACACGCCAGGTAATGATCGGCAGCAGCCTGCGGCATCAGTGCTCCATAATAATTGACTGTACCATCCAGTGGCAATAAGTTGAGTGTTGCGTCTATATCTTTACTGAATAAATCCATATTTCCATATTTGGTATGCTTGCCAGCAGCAATGACCACAAGGTCTGAAACCCGCTGCTAAAGCTTCCTCTTCCGATGCAAAGAAAACCCTGTTTGCCCGTTTCATTCGTTTGCCCGACTTGCAATGCAGCGTGCCATATATTTTGAGTTGCCCGTTACCGGCCCAATTGATTTCCTTTCGCCTGATTTTCGCTCTTATGGCAGCATCATTCATTAAATACTGCTGTCTGTTTGTGCGCTTTCCCAGCCTATAAGCGCTGTTTTTCGGGTAGTGCCCCACATATAGCCACCAAAATGCCCTGTAGCCTGTATCACCCGGTGGCAAGGTATGAGGTAGGCTATGGGATTGCTACCAATAGCTGTGCCTACTGCTCGCGACGCTTTGGGGCTGTCTATTTGCTGCGCTATACGGCCATAAGTAGCTAATTGCCCCATCGGTATCTTCAGCAGGGCTTCCCACACCTTTAGCTGAAAGTCAGTACCCTTCAGGTGTAGCTTTATTTGGGGGAGTTCGTTCCCATTGTTTTGAAAAATAAATAAAGCATCTTCCTGTATCCGATCGCGTTGCCGGAGGAACACAGCATGAGGAAATTGCTCATACAGTGCCGCCAATGCTGCTGTTTCAGCTTCGTAAAAAGCCATATAGCACAGGCCTTTGGTGGTGCTGGCTACCAGCAAAGGGCCAAAGGGGCTATTGGCAAAGCTGTAGTTGATGGTCAAATTTTGCGCACCGTTTTTATATTCGGCGGGTGTCATACCTTCTATAGTGATAAAGAGATCGTGCAGGCGGCCGGTGCCGGATAAGCCTGTTGCGCAGGCTGTTTCAAACAAAGTTGTTTGCTGCTCTTGCAGCATTTTTTTGGCATGTGCCACGCTGATGTATTGCAGAAATTTCTTGGGGCTGGTACCTGCCCATTGGCTAAACAGCCGCTGAAAATGAAATGGGCTGAGGTGTATGTGCGCCGCTACTTCATCGAGTCCGGGCTGTTGTTGGTAGTGGGTTTGTATATAGTCGATGGCTGCTGCTATGCGCTGGTAGTCCATCTGTTGTTGTTCGTTCATCGTGTACCTTTATTGTGCAAATATCGTTACACCGCGCTAGCCGTACAACCCGAATCTTGCTCTATTCTCCGGTACACTATTTGCTCCTTCTTTTTATTGCTTAGGTAATCGTTCTGTCGAAAATTATTTGTGCTATTTTAGAACAAAATATTGTGTTATTTTGAAACAATGCGTATCTTTGTTGTGTTGAAATTGAAATAAACAAATGGATAGGAACATACAGTTGTCACAAAAGCAAATTGGTCAGCGGATAACAGAACTTCGTAAAATGAAAGGTTTGTCGCAGGAAGATTTGGCTAAAAGTGTCCATCTTTCCCGATCGTCATTGGCGCAAATAGAGTTGGGCAACAGATCTGTTGATATTCTTGAACTGCAACAATTTTCTTTGGTATTGGCGTTTTCGTTGGACAGTTTTATGTCTAAGGATTTTCCTGGAAGGCAAACGCTTGAAGGCAAAGAAGAAAAGATAGCAAAGAAAGAAGCTGAGCGTATTGCTGTGCCAACGCTGCAAATCAATAAGTTTAAAAATGTATTGTTGTATATGCTTGAACGCTGTGCCGGTAAACCAAATGTAGGAGAAACGGTTCTTTATAAGTTGCTCTATTTTTCTGATTTTAATTATTATGAATTGTATGAGGAGCATTTAACCGGTGCTCAGTATCGTAAATTGCCTTATGGTCCTGTACCACAAAAGTTAGATTCCATCATCAGCCTTATGATGGATAATGGGCAGTTACAAAGGGTGAAAACAGATTATCATGGTTATCCCCAAACTCGCTATTTGCCTTTAGAGAAGGCCGACTTAACTGCATTAAAGGCAAGCGAAAAGGAAGTTATTGATAAGGTGATTGAGCAAATGAGTGATTGGTCTGCTGCTGCTATCAGCAATTATTCTCATAAGGATATGCCTTGGCTGGCTTCAAAAGAAGGAGAAGAGATCAATTATGAATTGGCTTTTTATAGAGATGCTCCTTTCTCTGTAAGGAACTATGGCGATGAAATGGAACAACAATGACATTTGATGAGTTAGCCGAATTTAAAAAGGACTTGAAAAGCCTTTTAAAAAAGTACAGAACGCTCCATGATGATTTAGATGTGGTAAAACGGGTGTTGGCAGTTATACCCGATGAGCGACCTCCGTTTAGCTTTCATATTGATCATTTGGGCATAGAGACGTGTGTTATTAAGGTTAAAAAAATGGCCTGTAAGGCGTTGAAAGGAAGAGGTGTAAATTCAGGATTGCGATTGATCTATGCTTATTTCCCTGATGAGCAAAAAATTACTTTCATTGAATTGTATCATAAGAACGATCAGGAAGTTGAAGACAGGAAAAGAATAACAGATCATTTTAAATAACCGGAGTACTATTTCCTGGTGGCCAGTTTGCCGGCAAGGTAAGCCATCGGTAGATATGCGCCCACAGCATCTGCAATAGTAAACCAGGTAGGCGAGGGTAGCAATACAATGTCGGTGATGCCACCAATCAGGAAAAAGACACCAATACCCCATGCAAATTTCATTTTGTGATTGGTGGCCAACCGTGCAGCCAGCCATGCGCCTACAAAGGTACCCAAGGCATGTGCCAGCCAGGGCATCAGAAAGTGTTTGGGTTCAAACAAGTGCATCGATGCTTTTAGGCCTTCCATAGTGGTTACATCTGCTCCGGCCGGTGGCGGGATAATAGATCCACTGATCATAATAATGCCCATATTCACCGCTGCTCCGAGCAGGGCTCCGGCTATAAAGGCCAGTATGTTTTTAAGTATAGGGTGCATATTGCAGTTAACTATTTTGTCGAATAAAATTAGGTTGCATTCGTAATATTTTACCTGCTAATTTCTGTATTCGTATTCGTATTTAAATTGAAATTTCTTTGGCAAATCTTTTTCATCGGAATCCGAGAAAAGAACATTTATGGTCTTGTTTACTACTTGGTCTTGTTCATCGTAAGTCAAATACAATACGTAAAAGAGTGCTTCATTTGTTTCTACAAGTCTACCCTTATTATCATATTTCCAATAAAGAGGTTGAGAAGAAGTATCTATCCTTTCAATTTCTTTATTGTCTTTGTATCTATGAATAATGGTGGAGTAAACAGTTGTGTCATTTTCATATTGAATTTCATTCATTTCTGTTCTGTCTTTATTCCATACAAATTCAGTTTTTGTTGTTCTCAACGCCATTTCATGAAAAAGTGATTTTGTTGGCAGACCCAAAGTATCGTAAAAATTAATTTGACTTGTATCCTTCTTATATCCTTCAATTTTGATCGTTTTCTTTATTGTTTTATTTAGATTGTATTCAAGAAAAGTCTTCCAGAGAAATATTTTTTCTTTGTTCAGTGAACTATAAACATAGTCGGAAAATGAAATGATTTGCGTCGAAGTATCGATTTCAAATTCTGTTGAACCATAATGATTAACTCCTTTATAAGTATCTGTTTTAAGTATTTGCCCTTGGTGGTTATAAATAAACTCTTTTTTTTCTGCTTCGAGCCCTTGCTCATTATACTGTATGATTGTAGTTGGTTGTCCTTGTGTATTGAATTGTTGAAATGATGTTTTTGTCCAATTTCCAGTGCTTTGTAATTGAAACTCAGTTACACTATTTAATTTGT
Organism: Bacteroidetes bacterium UBA1312; assembly: GCA_002307135.1. Lineage (GTDB taxonomy): Bacteria > Bacteroidota > Bacteroidia > Chitinophagales > Chitinophagaceae > Rurimicrobium. The sequence goes on along the minus strand of DBTQ01000010.1, from coordinate 169,742 downwards.
TACTTTTCTTATTCGAAGATTGTTGAAATAAAGGAATGTTGGCTTGTCCGAATGATTGCAACGACATAAAGAAAAATGTCGAAAATAAAAGTCTATTCATTGTTTGTTTTTAAAATTGTCATTTTTTTTTTTTGAACGATTTGACCTTAATACAAATATAGCTTTTAGTTTTCGCTGTGCAATGGTTGACTATTGGGTGTAGAAAATGGTAATTTTATCATTACACTACCTGAAGCGAAGTCATGAATTGCTCGTTTTTTGGGATTGCCACTAATTGTCAAAAATGAAATCCATCCTAAAGACACTTTGATAGGGTATCTTATAATTGCTTGAAATATATTGATGCGTTTTGTTGAATCTGATTTTTTCCTAACCCTGATTTTCTTTAGATAATTGCCCAATGTACAGCCAAATGTCATACATAATGGCTCATAGACAAAGAAAATTCCAACAAACATTACCATTCTTACCCAGTCTGGCACGTTGTCAAATTTGTCTAAAATGACTGTAAAGACGCACATTAGAACAATAATTAAAAGAGTGTCAATAAATGTAGCTTGAATTCTGTCGCCGAGTAGAGGATATTTTTCTTCCATGAAATGTCAATTGCTTTCGTAATGATTGTTTATAATAATTTCTTGTTACAAAGAAGATATATTACAAACTTATAATAAAATGTCCATTGTACATTCAATTCCTTTGCGTTATTCAGTAACACAAGGATTTGTAAATAGTTGAGATTTATTAGTCATGCCCTATTGCTTAAAACCGTTTGTTGTGCGTCTTGCTATTGCTGTTTCAGTTATTGTATTTTTTCATAAATGAAAGATGCCACGACAGAACCAATTGTCCCCAACACAATAGCAGTTAGAGATGAAATTATAATTGCCGATATTGGATTATTCTTTATCCAGTCTGCAATTTGATAATACAATCCTTTATCAATTTTTTTTAACTCTAGTTGAACTTTACCTATTAAATTGTTGGCTATCCGGTTGTTTGCAATGGGATTATTGGTCAATGAATGAATACAAGAACTACAAAGTTGTGGCTTATAAGTTGAGTAAATAATGTCTGTTTTTAGCCCGTCCATGTCAAATATGCAGCCTCTTGTTTCATCGTGTGAAAAATTTGTTTGTTCATTCATAAGCGGCATTCTATTTCCATAACGTCTAAATACAAATGAAACAGAATACAAAACTCTTAAAAGTAAATTTTCAAGTGGAATATCATTGTAGCTGAGAATTTCTGCTATGCTATTATACGACACACAAACTCTATTATCAGTAAATCGTCTTGCAAAATAGTTAGCTTGAATTGGAACATTTGTAACCGCAACTAATATATCTGCATTCCCTCGTATTGGAAGTTGGTTCTCTATATTTTCGTCAAGAAACTCCCAATTGAGCCCATCAGAGTCCCCTACAATATTGTGTCTATCAACTTCAGTTATTTCAAAAAGTTCTGATTGCCACTTTTTGACTTTGTCAATATTAAGCGAATGAGAAAAATGCCCAAGAATTATTAGTTTTATTTTTACTTTCATGTCTATGTCGGTTGAATTTAAGACTGCTACTTAAGCATGACACACTGCGTTTCGAGGGGCGATGGCTGTTGTATTAGGGTAAAACTTCATTCTGAGAACTGAACTCCCTCCTTGCACCAAAGTGTCTGCGAAGCACACACTCATCGCTACCAAAAAAACTTGTTATAAGCATTTTTTTATTTTCGTAGTTTGTGAGTTTCCAATAAGTATATTGCAAGAGTAGATGCGGATCCTACAGCAAGTTTTGCGTGTCTTGGTTGTAAACCCTTAAATTTTCCGTCTTTTCCGTGTCCGCTTCCATACTCATTTCTTATTTCACCAATTCCTTGAACAACTGATGATAAACTACCTAAAATTTGTTTAATTGAAGAAGATGCTTTTGCTTCATTGTGAATATCTTCTGGAGTTAGTTTCAAGAGTTTTGTTGTTTCTTTCATCAGTTTCGTCAAGTCCCAATTCTTATCGTAAGTTTCCATTCTGTCTTCAAAGATGGATTTACAGCAAGTTTCGATGAGCTCTTTTGCTAATCCAATGGAAATATGTGGTGAATTTTCAATAGAAGATTCCATTAAGTTTATCTGTTGTGACACATATTCTGCGTTCAATATTTGCTTTAATTCTCCACCTTTCTTTTCTATTGTCTCTTTTCCAATAAGTTTTTGTCTGCCAACGAAGATTGGCTTTCCTGAAATTCGAGATTTTTCAACTAATTCAAAGTTATCTTCTTTAAGGTTTTCATTGAAAATTTGTAGAAGTTTATATATTTCAGCAGATTCTGTTCTAACAATTGGATGTAGCATCTCACATAAAAAATTCAGAAAAACTGAATCATCACAATTTAGTAAATCAAATCGTTTATCTGTAAAAATCCAATTTTCGTCCCAGTCATAAGGGTTATTAACTCGGTGTTGCCAAATATCTCCTGCAGCATTTTCAAATCGACTATCGGATGAAGGCATTTTTTCAAGGTCAAACATTCGGGAAAGAAAATCACTTTCTTCAAGTCTTCCTGCCCACCAAAATTTTTCAACTTGTATAAAATCAAAAATGTTTCGTCGGGTAATTGTAGTAATTCTATTTGGCATATGGTTGGTCTAAAATTGCCTATAACTCATAAATTGCCGCAATCGTCCATTTATACGTTATAAGGCAAATTGAAATTATTTATGATTAATTAATTGTATGTTTTTATATATGAAACAAATCTACACCAAATCATTTATACAATTCATGTATTCTTTGTGTTTTGGCTAGTTGCAGCTTTTCTAAGAAATCATTTATTTGTGCCTCATTCATGTCGTTTACGGCTATCTCCAGTGGTTTGCCGCCATTGGGGTAAACAATGATCATTCGTCGCTGGGTAAACCACCAGTATATTAATAGAATAATGCCAATGGCCAATGAGGCAACAAAAGAGCCTTCGATAGCGCCTGTTTTGGATAATGAAAACAGCGCAAACACGCCACATAGAACCGATAGGCCAACTAAAATAATGTTGCTTCTATAAATGGTTTGAATAGAGCTGATGTCCTCCAGATATATAAATGTGGTGTGTGCATGTCCCCAGTCTTTGAATGTGCCACTGATACGCCGTGTGGTGAGTACCACTATATCGTCGTTGGTTGATAATATGGTTTGTTCGTCGGGTTGTAGCTGCATCGTCCTTATACAATTTGAGCCCAACATACGGCTCCAAATTGTATAAGAGCGGGGAAATTTCCACGGTTTTAAAAAATAGTTGGGTTAATGGGGCTAATAGTGAAGGGTTGAGCAGTTGAATAAAAATAGCGGTATGTAATTATGCATACCGCTATTGTACATTATTGCTTTTCTTTTTTCAATTTTTCGATGAGGGTTATTGTGTTGTTGACTATTTATAATAATTATGGCAAAAGCAATGGACCTAACCAATGAAACCAAAATATCCAACCGAATACACTTCCCAATATGCCACCGACGATGAATTGATATCTTGTTTTTTGAGGTATAATAATGAAAACGCAATAAGTAATTATAAAGAAACCAATTACACCTAATGTTGTTGCAATGGTTAGTTTAGGAATTTGTAATGCTTGAGCAAGCATTACTTCGTCGGTATAATTACCTCTGGTTAGAAAAAGCGAAACAAATAAATTGAATAGTTCTCTCGACCAAAAGAAAGCTAATGACACCCATAAAATGATGAGGTTGCTGCTTGTCCGTTTCAAAATTGCCATTATAAATCCAAATGTACCAATAAGTAGGGTACTTAAAATACCCCAAACTATAATTAGTAAGTCGATTTTTGGTGCAATGTCTTTTACAAAAGTTGTTGTACGATCAAAATGCAAAATCGGTTTTACACCATAGTATTCTGCTGCAAGGCAGTGTCCCATTTCGTGCAATAAACAACCAATAGGTGTAAGGAAAAGAAAAAGGAAAAAGAATGAAACTAACTTGCTCATGTGGTACTATTGTGTTCTTTTAATTTGGTTATTGGAAATAGCTGATAAACTGACTTTTTGTTTTTCCTTTCAAATTTTCTAGATCAGTATTTAAGACTTGAAATGTCAAGCTTACTTGGTTGTAGTTAATTGACTGTGTTGTGATTAATGTTTGATTTTTGCAAAAGTTGTAAATCTCACTTGTAATAACGGTATCTGTATTTTGACCATTTTGAATCGTATTACAAATTTGGAGGCCATATTTCAATAATTGATACCATTGCCTAAATGTTTGGGCAGTAAGCAAATTGTTTTGAATCGCATATTCGGAAAGGTCATAATAATAATAGATATAGTCAATGCCCTTTTCGGTTTTACTCAAAAAGCTATCTCTAAACAAATACATTTCATTATTTCCTCCCAGTGGTGTTAGGCCATTATTCGGAGCTAGACTTGCATATTGTGCATCATTTTCTTCTTTGACGCATCCCCCGAGCGGACGACCTCCGTCATAGGGATTACGACCTCCAGGTCTTAAAAAGGAAGTGTAATTTTTTCCATTTTTTGAATTTGTTGTGTTTGCACTTGAAGTAGTGTCTTTCTTGCAAGACGAAGCTAATAGTGCTGTAGCCATAAAAAGGCCACCAATGATTTTAATACAGTTGTTTTTAGTGAACATAAATTCAAATTTAATTTTGTAAACAATAGTGTTTATTTCAAAAATAGGTATTTGAATACAAAATAAGAAAATACACAATGTATTTATTTTTGTTAAAACAAAACAATAACAAATATATTAATAGTGTACTATGTTTTGGCTAGGTGGAGCTACCGTTTTACTAGGTCGCCCTATCATTTTACTAGGTGGAGCTACCAACTTACTAGGTCGGGCTATCATTTTATTAGGTCGTCCTATTATTTTACTAGGAGGAGCTATCAATTTACTAGGTCGACCTATGGTTTTACTAGGTCGAGCTGACCTTTTACTAGGTCGGGCTATGGCAGTGTGTGCTGAGCGGGTGGGGTAGGCACAAAAAAAGGCAGATAAACGGGTGTTTATCTGCCGGAGTATATTTTAAACAAAATTGTTTGGTGTGTTGGTCTTATTGCCCTTGTTGCTACGGCAATAGGGTTAGACCGGTCAAATCTGCTTTTCCGTGTCGCAATAGCTCATAAGTCATACGATCGGCTTGGCAGTCCACGAACTTGATGTTTTTTAAGTCGTTGTACTTAAAGAAGGTATTGACGAGTTGTGCATTTTGGAAGGTTACTTTAGTGAAGGAACATTTTTCGAAGAAGCAGTCGGTTATTTGGCCATCGAAAACCACGTTTGCAATTTTTGTTTCGATAAATGAGCTGCGGTTCCACAAGGCGTTGGTCAGGGTGTTTTTTTCGAAGCCTCCGGATTTAATCGCCAGTTCTGTTAGGTCGGCTTCGGTTAAATCGCAGCCTGAAATATAGCTTCCTGAACATTCAGTTGCTTTGAGCGAGCAGTTTTTAAATGAATTGTTGGCGAAATAACATTTTTGAATGTGGCTGTTGCTGATATCGGAACCTGAAAAGTCGCAACCGTCAAAGTTGTTGCTTTTGAGCAGCAATCCAGATAGGTCGGAATCGATGAATTTGCAGTTCTTCATATTGGAAGAGCTGAATTTTTCTTGCAGGTTTTTTAAACCAGAAAAGTCAACATCCACCCAGTTGCTTTCCGACATGTTCCAACTCAGGTTTTTCTTTTGCGGCTGCTCAATTGGTGCTTCAACAGATGGTTGATCCAAAGTTGCGGTGTTTGTATCATCTGTTTCTGCGGGTTGATGACGCTCCGAAAAGTAGTTGAGATCGACACCCAGGATGTCGGCCAAGCGGTTGAGAGTGGTGATATCGGGCATTGATTCACCTCGTTCCCATTTGCCTACTGCTTGTGCACTGATGGATACTTGCTGTGCGAGGTCGGCTTGCGAAAGGTTGATTTTCTTTCTGGCCAGGGCAATTTTATTGCCAATTGATTTTGAGTTTTGCATTGTATTATACTGTTTTTGTGTTACCACAAAGGTATTTTGCCGCATTGCCGTTGTGCAAATAAAACCGGCTACTTATGGTTGTAGCTACACTACTTTCAGTTGTTTTTTGACAACTAGAGGTTGTTTTTCCCACTGTTGTATATTTTGGCTTAATTAATTGTTCTTATTGTCCCACTTGTATATTTAAAATGTGGTGAACTTGTGTTTTCAATTCCGGTAAAACTTCTTGTCCAAACCATTCATTTTTTGCTTGCCAGATATTATTTCGTGGTGAAGGGTGGGGTAATGTAAAGTATTTAGGTAAGTATGTTTTGAAATGATGAACCGTTTCTGTTAGCGTGTTTTTTGATTGGGCACCCAAGTAATAATTTTGTGCATATTGTCCGATGAGCAAAACAAGTTGTACATCAGGTATTTGGGCCAATAATCTGTTGTGCCACAATGGAGCACATTCAGGTCGTGGCGGCAAGTCACCTGTTTTGCCGGTACCCGGATAACAAAATCCCATGGGCATTAAAGCAATTTTGTCTGCATCATAAAATGTTTGTTTGTCGATGCCTAACCAATTGCGCAAGTTGTCGCCACTTTTGTCGTTCCAAGGAATACCTGTATTGTGCACGATCCGTCCGGGTGCTTGTCCAATAATAACTAGTCTGCTCTTTGAAGTTGCTGCAATAATGGGGTTAACGCCGTCTTTAAGGTGTTGCTCGCATTCTTTACAATTTCTTATTTGTTGTAGCAATTTGTTCATAATGCAGTTGCTCAGTTATCTGTTTTTATTTCAAGCCAATTATTTCATCAATAGAATGATACACCGGTCGCCCTTTTGCTTGTATTAAGTCTCTTTCCATATTGGCTCCGGGGCTTTCGGCCAGCAATAGCAGGGCATCGCAAGCGCCAATAACGGCAAGTGAAATGTCCATAGTGCTTTTATACTTGTCTGTAATGATGGCTTGTTCCAGCACGGGAATTGCTGCGTTCAGTCCAATTAATGGCGTGTGTCCCAGCTCTAAAAGTCTTGCAGCAGCTTTATTCATTTTGTCTAAGTTGAGCTGTCTTTGTTCTGCTGTGTCTGCCGAATAGGGGCCTGCAACTCCAATAATCATGGTTGGGTGTATTAAGTAGTTCGCTTTTTGTTTATCAATATGGTCAAATTTAGCATTTCTGTTCCACTATTTACCCAAGCCATGTGGGGTTGTTTTTTTAGTGTTGGCTAAAGAATTCCAGCATGTTGGTCAATGCATGTTCGCTGTGCATACGTTCGCCGTTTTCCAATGATTCCTGAGCCATTATTGCAGCTCTTTTGCGCATGTTGATTTCGTAAAAAGAGATGGCTTCCTGCATGGTATTGTATTGCCCGGATGTCAGGCAGTCGCTCAATTCCAATGCATCGAGCATGGCCATATTTACGCCTTCGCCTGCAAAGGGTGGCATTACATGGGCTGCGTCGCCCAGCATGGTCAGGTTGGGTAATGCCGGCCAGGTTTGATCAAACGGCATACAGTATATAGGGCGTGGTATAAAAGGCAGTACTACATGTTCAAAGAGTTCATTCCATATCGGGCTCCATTCAGCATAGGTTGTTTTGAACCACGCGAAGACTTGTGTTTTATCCGAAAAGTTTAAGCCACTGTTGGCTGCCCAATGCTCTGCTGCTTTGAAACTGGCATAAAAGCCAATTTCACCATTGGCTTTTTGCCCCATCAGTATGTTTTTTTGATTGCCAAATGCCATTATTTTTCCGCCACGCAGTAGGGCGAAAATGTGCGGAACATGTTTTTCGGCTTCATAGATGTTGCCTTCGAGCATGGTGATGCCTGTATAAAATGGTTGGCTATCGGTAATGTAAGGACGGATTTTGGAGTTGGCACCATCGGCCGCAATGACTAAGTCGGCATAAGCATTTATTTCATTTTTGAAATGCAAGCACCAGCCTTCGTTTTGTTGTTCCATTGAAATGAAGTGACTGTCCCATACTATTGTATCGGCGGGTAAGGATTCCAATAGTATTTTTCTTAATGCTCCGCGGTCTATTTCAGGACGGAAGTGTGCATGGCCAAAATTTTCATCGGCTTTGTTTTCGTGGTCGCTGTACAATATTGCTGCATGTTCATTGACGATGACCATTTTGTCTGCACCTATCATAAAGTTCTTTTTAAACTCGTCGAGTAAGTTTGCTTTGCGTAATGCGGCTAAGCCCGATTGTTCGTGCAGATCGAGCGGCGAACCTTGCACACGGGTGTTTTTATTGATGTCTCTTTCATAGACGGTTACATCTGCTCCCTGGATTTGTAATAGTTTTGCCAAGGTGAGCCCGCCAGGACCACCGCCTACTATGGCGATTTTTTTATTTTGCAACAACATAGGTTCGAATTTTATGGTGCAAAACTATTGCTCCTTATAGACTAAGAATTGTAGAAATCGGTCATTTTCATTTTTGAATAATTCTTTGGGCGAAACACCGGAGAGTTTTTTGATTTCTTTGATGAAGTGCGATTGGTCGGTGAAGTTGAGTTGTGGATAGAGCTGACCATCTTTGATGTGTGACAATGAAGCCTGGAATCGAAGAATGTTGCAGTATGCTTTTAGCGAAAGTCCGAATTGCTGACTGAAGTAACGGTTGATTTGTCGTTCGCTCCAAAAGATCTTTTCAGAAAGTTCTTTTATGGATATTTCGCCGTGTACTGCAAAGATTAATTCAAATAATTTGCGTTTCCGTTCATCAATTTCATTTGGCAAGCGTGAACGAATTTTTTGGGAAGCCTTTTCGCAAAATGTTTCAAAGTCGTTTAAATCGGCTATGCCAAAATTCCAAAAGTCATTTGGTAAGATTTTTCCACTGTTGAGGAGGTCGGCAATTGAAATGTTGAACAGGTATTCTACCGCAAGCGGATTAAAGCTTACAGAAAAAAAACCGGACACATTTGGCTTTGCATATTTAGGCTTAGTTTCTAATCCTAATAAGGAAATGTGCAGCTGATGGTCTGCCGTTTGGGAAAACATCAAGTCAATTTTTCCATTAGGAATAACTACAGCATCGTTGTTGTTAGTGAGGTTTTGCAACGACGAAAAACAATATACATAATCAACAAGTGATGGGTGGGGCTTGATGAGTTGGCAATGTAAAGTCTGGTCCATTGTTGTTGATGCAGTCTTTTATTCTAATTGAATTGTTCTATTCGTTCCTGTATGCAATTCGGTAAGTATGTCGAGTTTGTAAATTTTTGAATTGTCGAGTTTGTAAACTAAAATTAATTTCATTGCTGTCAAGTCTATGAATGTAGAATAAAGAGTCCCGCCAAGTTGGCCGGTAGCGTCTGTTTGTGGCGGTTGTACTGCTTTAGCAATTACATTTCCAACGGCTTTTAGGTCAATGGTATCCTTTATATTTCTTGCATCCAACTCATCTAAGCCTTTCTGAATTATGGGGTATCTCCAGCAAGTTATCTCAGCTTGGTTTGTATTTGAAAGGCTGAAATTTGTTGCTACGAGTCGATTGTTTTTGATTGGCACAATCTGTTTAGCACCATTTATCCATTCTACTATTACTGCCTTACCATTTTTATCACCCAGTAAAATGTGTGCATTTTTTAGAGCTATCTTTTTTTCTTCTAAATATTGGATCGCCTCATCCACTGTATTACATTTTGCCAGTATTTCGTCGGTAATATTACCTTTTGGATTGGATTTATAACCTATAGGAATTTTTTGTTCTGGTGTTACAGCGCCATCTATAACCAATCCTTTCTCATTAACACCTCCTTGTCCCAAATTTTTCCATCCGTACCAAATCCTTCCTAATTCATTTTTATCGCTCGGGATTATTTGGATGTAAGGTTTTACGTCATACCAGTAATCTTCATTGTTGACAAAATATATGTTACCCGTTTTACTGTCAATATAGTAAACGATAGTGCAAGCAAATGTTTTTGCAGAAAAGATGGTGGTTGCTAAAAAAAATATTAATGCTTTAAACTTGCTCATTCTTTTGTTTTTTGACTAATCTTTAGGTTCCCATAGTTGAATTTTATTGCCTTCGAGGTCTAAAATATGAACGAATTTTCCGTAATCGTAAGTTTCGATTTTATCCACAATCGTTACGTTTTCCTTTCTTAATTCTTCCACCAATGCTTCTAAATTATCGACTCTATAGTTGATCATAAAGTCCTTTGCTGAAGGTTCGAAATATTTCGTGTTTTCTGCAAAAGGATTCCACTGGGTAAGTCCCTTTTTAGTACTATCGTCAGCCTCACGCCATTCAAAGCTTGTACCATAAGGGGTAGTGTCGAAGCCGAGGTGTGTTTTATACCATTCGTTAATTGCTTTGGGGTCTTTGCATTTGAAGAAAATGCCTCCTATACCTGTTACTTTTTTCATTTTTTTCTTGTCTTTTGAATTGTTAGTTATAATTGATTTGAAAGCAAAACCGAAGCAGAATGATAGTGCAACGGCTAATATGGTTAATGTCGTTTTTTTCATTTTGTCTGAATTTGTCTTGTCTGTTACACTATTTGTGTTCAACCAACGACATAGTGTAAGTACACAATATACGAGATTTTGTTTTCTTCTGTTATGGAGCAATTCCAGACGTAACAATTTGATCAAATCGGCCTAATTGCCCAATTTGATCAAATGCAAGGTTAAAAGCGGTTCATTGGATGGGGTGGAGGTATGGGGGCCATAGCTCCTAGTTATTATTTACATTGATCGAGTTGCAGTATTTTCATTTTCCCTGCATCTTGTTTCAGATCATAGTCGTCTTGTGTATCGGCTTTATAAACCCATTTGCCGTTTCGCTTTTCCAAATAGTTTTTGATTTCAGTAAAAACGGGAGCCTGCTCAGTGCTAAAATTAAATGCAGCTTCATTTACGCTCAATTCTTTTAATAAGGTCCATTTGTTGTTGCACAGAGTATAAATAGCGCAAGTGTTTGTGCGGCTGTCATCCAGTCGGTCCACCACAAAAGCAATTTCGTCTTTGCCATCCTTATTGTTGTCGCCTATATTGATGAGGCAATAAAGCCCTTGCGCTGTACCCAGATGTAAAGTGTCGCTATTTTTTTTATTAATGGTCAAATACACATCCGTTTCTTTGTCATAAAACCATTTTGTAACAGTAGCCCAGTCATTTTGAAAAGGGTCTGCCGCACTATCTATTGCATTCATTGTCTTGTTTGAATAAATATGTTCAAACAAGGTATCTTTCTTGCCATCTCCATCAAAGTCTCCGTCCAGCGACAATTTTTCTAATGGACGCAGTTTGATAGTATTGTCGGTTGTTGTAACGGTTTTATTCAATGACGCTGTCGGTTTGTTGTTGCAGCCCAGTAGGCCAAGACTCCCTATTAATAATAGTAAAAGTACTTTCATAAATATTTAATTGTATTGATCTGAATGCAGCAGTATGCTTCGGCGATCGGTTATTGCATTGAAGAGTTTCAATTAGCTCATAAATATACTTCTTCAAATTGTACCTAAGCGGGGAAATTTCCCTGCTTTTGAAAAATAATTTGGTCGATGGTTTACTAATTTGACTATTGTGTTGGTTGTGTCGTTGCCGGATTCGGTATCTACTATACAAAAACTAAGTCCATTTATTTTTACATAAGTGGACTTATAATCGTGTTATAGAATAGACTCTACTATGTGTGGCGAAGAGATAGATTTCATGTATTTACCGCTACTGTTCCGGTTTTTTTACCTCTTCTGGTTTTTCTATATTTTCTTTCATCGGGTCTTTTACAAACTCATTTTCTTCTTTAAGGATTTCGATGCGCTCTTTGAGGCTCGGTACTGTTTCTTCGGGCTTGTTCTTGTTTTCGTCCTGTTCTGAATTGTCCATAATGCTGTGGCTTGTTTTTGATGAAAAAAATATAGATGCTACACGCCCGTTTTGCTAAAGTCCGGTATCGGTGACAATATGTTTTTATTTGTTGCCACTGCCATTGCTGGGGCTAAGGGCGGGCACGCTTTCGTTGTAGTTGCTGTTGACATGTGGTGCATTGATTTCTTTTTTTTGATTGGCATCAATGACTTCATTTCTACTCATTTCATGGGCTTTGATTGAGCCATTTCTGGAATGGTATTTTTTGAGTGTAACTTTTTGAATATGGGTCTTTCTTGCTTTTCGAGTTGTTTTTTTGTAATCAGCATGTTGCGCTTGTGCGGTGAGGCTTGCAGTTGCCAGCAGAAGGAGGAGTAGTTTTTTCATACTATGGTTTTTAATGGTTGGAAAATGAAAAACGTTTTAATTTTTAGCACCTCTGTTTTATCGTTTCTTTACCCAAAAATCATTGTGTATTGATCCAACATAGAATGACAATAAGCATAGCCAGTAGCGCAATAAAGTAAAGAAATGATCGCTGAAATAAACGCATAGGATATAAGTTGTATAGCAATATGGGTAATTCCTGTGCTACAAAGGTGCAACCGATTTTCGAAAATATCGTTGTTCTATTCTGCAAAAAAGTTACATGATTCACACATTTTCGAGACTTCCCCATAGTTGATTCCTCAAAAACGTATATTAGTATAGATACAGATAGAATGGGTCAGATTTGATGTTTCGCCTGATTATTCGAGTATTGATTTATACATTCGATAGCAGTGTATAATTAATTGTTTTTCAAATTAATAAGTGTATTTTAGATAGTAAAATAATTACTTTGTATAGCTTTGAAAAATTATAAATTCTTTGTGATATAGAATTAATTCGATCGTCTATTTTTGGTTTCCAAACTGCTATTAGGTTATCATGAAAACATACCGAATTTTGAGTTTATTTTCCGGGTTGATTTTGCTCGGTTGCCATGCTCAGCCTACCTATAAAATTAGCGGTATTTATACCCGCCAATCAATTGGGGAGGTAAAGGCGGACACTACATTTCTGGATACATTATTTATTGAACATAATGTGGATGGCTATTTTGCCGAGAAAAAACTCTGGGTCACTAACAAATATGGTGAGTATAGGGAGGAGCATTATTCCAGCACTCTTTTATATGATCCCGTACATCATTCTTTAAATCCTTTGGCTCCAGGTATCGATACTATATTTATTGATTTGAAACGGGATTGTTTGTACATCAATAACAAGACGCGCCAAGTATGGAAAAAGCTGAAGCTTTGAGTTGGAAGATATAGTGCTGATGTTCCGCGGCGGAATACTGTGTTTTCTATTTGCATTTAATCGCACCTGCGTAATGGTATTGGTATTGTTGTGTATGGATAGATAAACTAAGGATTATTTGCTTATTTTGCAGCATCTTAAAGCAATGAGAATCCATTAAAAACACAAAGCCAGTGCGGCATATCTGTATTCTATTTTTATTTTGTGTTTATAGCATTACATCTGTAGGCAAAGACTATCCGATGGTCCATTACGGACAAAAGGATGGTTTGCCGAGCAATATGGTGTATGATATCTATCAGGATGATGATGGCTATATGTGGTTTGCTACTGACAAAGGTGTTGTTAAATATAATGGGTTGAAATTTCAGCGTTATACCACCAATGATGGCTTGTCGGACAATGAGTGTTTCTTCTTCCGAAAAGACTATGAGGGTAGGCTATGGATAGGCACCTACAATGGTACGCTGATGTATTACAAGGATGGTGTTTTTCATACTGCAAAAAACACACCTTTTTTACAATTATCCATCAAAGACGGTCTTACCGCTGACATACAAATAGAAAAGGACAGTAGTATTACCCTGTTTTTTAAGAATAGGTCTGCAATTATTTCTATTCTGCACAATAAAGTCAGCTCTTACAGCCTTCAAACAATTAACGAGTATTTTGGTAATGTTCGTCTATATGATATTCAGAAGACAAGTACTAATTCCTTCGATCTGTATTACCCCCACAACAAACTGACGATTGATACTAATTGCAAAATTTCAAACAATTATTATTATAGTGAGCTATTAACATTAGTAACTAGAGAATTGAATCAAAAATTTTATATTGCCGGTGGTAATATCTATACCAATGGTTTTAGTTTGTATCAATTATTGCCCAAAGATTTTATACAACAACATCATATCAACAGAGTTCATGCAGAACAGCTGCATTTTTTTATTGCTACCGATCATGGCTTGTGGATAGACAATACCTGTATTTTACAAAAACATAGTATCTCTACAATACGGAAAGACCGAGAAGGTAATTATTGGATCAGTACCTTGGATGATGGTATTTATAAAATGAGCAGATACTTTTCGTTATCCAATTTTATGGAACATGCTTACCCTGTAAAGGTGCAACATGTAGCAAAAATTGGCAATAGCCTTTTGTTTACAACAGCCGATCGGAATACTTACCAATTAAGTGGAGACAGTACTCACTGTTTGTTGGATTTTAGAAAAGAGGTTCGACAAAAGTCGCCTGCTATTCACTTTAATGCACAGGTATTACAAGGCAACCGCTATTGGAATATGGGAGAAATTGATCGTGAGCCCGGATATTTTTGTATAAATGGCATAGAGACGAATAGTCCTCGGATTTTGAGATTAGTTGTATGTCAACAAAGTCAGGATTTGAAGTTTGAATCCTATAAATATCCCATTATCCATGATGTATTTTTTGGGCGAAATTATATGTATTTTAGTTCTAGTTCCATGATACAATTTATTTCGCTCCATGATTTACCATTGGTCAATAATCAGACTATAGGCAGTTTTAAAATCTTCCCCAATACCGATCGTTTTTCATCAGACCGCATCTATGGCATTACTCAATCTCCTGATTCGACTCTTTGGTTTTCGACCAGTAATAAAGTATATAAAATAGCAGATACCGTTCCTTTAGTACAATCACAGTTTGGCAATATTGTCTTTAAGGCTATGACCTTCAACAAAGGCTACCTGATAGGTACTACCATGGACAATAAACTGCTGGTTTGTAACCAATATACAGACAAGCATATCTACATAGACTCTACAGCCAACAATGACTGTATCTGGGATAAATTTTATCGAATCAATGACAGTATTATTTTAGTTACGAGTAATGATTATTACAGGCTCATCACTACTCATCCATCTCCAGGTAAACCCCAATACAGTATCCGCATAGTAGAAAATCCCTTTGTACCCCAATTGGCAGAATACATCTACTCCGATAACAAGACTTGTTACTTTTTCAAAGACCAATCGATTACCCAAATACCAGTAAACGATTTACTGCAAACGCCGTCGGCACCACGCTTGTTGTTTACGACGATTAAAGCCATGGACAGCAGCTATAAGATAGATTCCTTCGTTCATTTGTCGTACAACGAATCACGTGATATCAACATCAACTTCACCACTTTTTCCTTCAATACAACAGCTATCAGCTACGAATACAGCATCAGCAGTAGAAATAGTGTAGGGGAGTGGCAGAAATCGAATGGAGAGAACATCAACCTATTTAAAATAGGTTCAGGAACCTATACCATTTGTATCAGAGCCAAGACTTTTGGTGGTACCTATAGTCGGGTTCAATCCTTTGTGTTATCCATCGGCAAACCATTCTGGTTCAGCTGGTGGTTTTTATCCCTATGTGTGTTATTCCTTACTATTATAGGCTATATTATTGTTCGTTATTATGTCAAAAGGGTTGCAATCAAAAAAGAAAGCGAGATGAAATTCATGAAATCTGAATTTACAGCGTTGAATGCATTGATGAATCCACACTTTATCTTCAATACATTGAACAGCGTTCAGTCGCTCATCAACCGAGACAACAAACAAGAAGCCAGTGAACACATCCGTACCGTTGCCGATCTGATTCGTCAGAATATGCACAATGTGTCCCGCGACCTGATCACATTAGAAAATGAAATTACCCTAGTCACCAACTATCTTCGATTAGAACAGCTGCGCTTTCCCTGGCTGAGCTATACCATCAACAATACTGAAGATATAGACTTGGAAGAAATAATGGTACCTCCGTTGATGATACAACCCTTGGTGGAGAATGCCATTATCCATGGCTTGTGGCCCACAGAACCCGATAATGGCCATATACAGATAGATATTTACAATAAACCGGACTGGATTTGTATTGACATAGCAGACAATGGGCGAGGTTTTGTATCGGAAGAAGGTCGCGATTCCAATCATCAGTCCACAGCATTATTCAACATCCGAAAGCGTTTAGCGCATTTGTCAGAAATGCACGGGAGGGTCTTTTTATTTGATATTCAGGAAATGAAAGATGGAGCAGGCAAGGTACTGGGTGTAAAAGCAACAATTTGTATCGGTGATAAAAAAGTGTAGTATTGCTAAGAATTAAATTGTAAAATTCAATGAGCTGGTATTTTTAAAACAGTTGTAAATAGCATGAAGAATAAAACCGGTTATTTCATTTTATGATTGAGTAGTGCTATAATAGTCATTAGCCCATTAATTGTTCCTTCATAATAATTGCCATTTTTAAAAGAAGGAATGAAATTGTGATCTACAATTGTTTGGGTTTCTTTGTTGCTTAGATATGCCTCTATGCCATAACCATTACAAACCCTGATTCTTCTGTACCCTTTTGAAATGCAAATGGTCACACCATTGTTTTTGTCCTTATCACCAATCCCCCAAGTATTTGCAATATGTAATGCTAAATTGTCAAATTTTTCTTGCGTAGTAACGAATGTGTCCAGTGTTACAATACATATTTCCACAGATGTTTTATTTTTAAAATCGTCTATGATACTGTCCAGACTGGATTGTTGTGCTTCTGTAAATAAGTTTTCATAATCATTGACCCAGCGAGTTGGTTTGGGTAAACTATCCCAAAATACTTGTCTGAAAACTTGAAGGTGGTAATAGGACGAGGTATCAGTCTTATACGAATCAGATGAAATTATTTGTTGCCCTCTTGCGTTTGTACCACAAAAGCATAAGCCAATTAAAATTGTAATGATAAGTTTCTGTCGTATAGCCATCAATGTTTGATGTGCGCCTAGTAGGCACACATTACATTCCAAATTTAAGCAAATTTAATCAATATTGATCACAAGTCTTTTTCCTGCTGCGACCTCCATGTCCCAAACCGTTTCAATTTGTTCCAGTGGTGCAGTATGTGTATTGATTATCAATTTGCCATCAGCTGCCAGTTGAAACATTTCAGGAAGTATTTCGGTATCAAATTTTTTCAAGTCCTGTAAGCTAAGACTGCCCAATCCTGAGCCAAGTAGCTCTATAGCAGAACTGCGTAATGTACTCGATGCTATAGTGAGGTTTTCGCCAGCCATACTGCCAACTGTTACAATTTTTACTTTGTGTGTAAAGGTATTGAGCCCGCCGCCTTTGAGGGCTTTGATGATGAGTTCGACAGGATGAGCCCATAGATAATCAATTACAAGGTCGATGGGGGTTTGACGATGCAACTCTTTTAAATGTTGAATAATGGTGTCGTCATCTTCGCGAAGCGAAATGATGGTGTCGGCTCCCAATGCTTTTAGTTTTTCTAAAGAAGCTGCGTTTCTACCGGTAGCTATTACCCGGGCAGCTCCGTAATGCTTTGCTACCTGAACAGCCAATTGTCCTGTTACACCAGTAGCCCCATTAATCAGTACAGTTTGGCCTTTGCTCAATTGGCCACGCGAAAGCAATGCCATAGTAGCGCCAATAACTGCATTGGGCAGAGCCGCAGCAGCAATATTGTCAAGATTGTCAGGTAAAACGGTATAACGGCCTTTAGAGATAATACCTTTTTCTGCGATCATTCCAGTAATACCCTGTGCATATACTCTGGTACCGTTTTCCAAAATACCTACACCATCAATACCTACCACCACAGGTAGCTCCGTATAGCTGGCATAATGCGTGCCACTGGCGCGTAGCTTATCCAGATTTTTGACAGATGCAGCTTTGATATTGATTAAGAGTTCATCATCATGTCGTGGAACAGGATCAGGAAATTCTTTGTAAATAGGTGCCATTCCTAATTGATTTAATACTGCTGCTTTCATCTTATTGGTAGGTTTTAGCTGAGTTGAATAATTGGACTTATAATGGTTTTATGCTGGATAATAATGTCCCACTTCTATCATGATATTGTCGAAGTTAAAATAGAATCCGAAACTATCTCTTATGTTTTGAGGTGCTAGCCCTATGGCAATTCCTCCATTTTTTAATTGTTCATACACTGCTATTACTTCATCTGTACTATCATGCATAAAGCCAATATGAAAAGGGGTAGGATAGATGTGATCAGCGCCTTTATTGTTCATCACTACAAGTATAAAACCATCAGATCCTTCTAAAATAGCAATGCTATTGCCGCCTTTTATTTCGATACAATAGAAGTTGAAATATGTTTCAAAAAGATGAATTGCAGCTGCAACATCCGAAACGACTAAGTTGATATGATTGAGTTTCATGTAACGATGAAGTTGTTTTTCCCGCCATTGTTTTACTGTCCAAAGATAATGCGAGCAGGTGCTTCAGTAGTGTTATCTAATTTATAATGATTCATGCTTGGAATCTTCGAAATTCATATGTCTTGTTGCGTTCGAAATACTTGTATTGGGCTATAATAATAACGCCAGGAATATGCTTCCTGGCGTGTGATTTATTGGATAAGCTTGATTTTATCAAAGTTCGTTTTTCGTTTTTTGCTTCTTAAGGTTGCTAAAGTTCATCCCTAAGAGTAAAGTATTTTGTAAGTACATATCATTACTTGTTCTAAAATCAAGATCGTCTGATGTAAAATAACCTAAGCCTAAATTATAACTGAGGTTAAACTTTTTATTAAAGCTGTAGCGTAATCCTATGCCTGTATTGAGGGAGATATAATTGCCCGGGTTTACCCGATCTTTATTTTTCCACCAGTAGTTCGAAACATTATTTATTCCTGCACCTGCATATACATAAGGTGCTAATCGGGCATTTTCTTTAAGTAAATAGCCATTGGTAAATTTGTATTTAACTGACACAACCAAAGTTGTCAATCGGGAAAGCATGTTCAGAACAACAGTACCATCAGATCGATATGCACTTTCATCGTCTTCTCGGCAATGTCCATAATTGCCATGAGTGAGGCATTAAAATCAAACGATTTATTGAAGTAGCGATTGTAATGTATGCTTACAAAACCGTACCACTCTTCATCCAATTTAAACCATGCATTGCCCAGATCCCCATTATAGCTTTCCTTACCACCTCCTATGGAAATATTGTTTTTATTGTCTGATGTTTGTCCCAAACTATTGAGCGAAATAGTTAATAGACCTATTAGTTGAATACTTGAAAAGTATTTCATGTTCTGTTTTTTTGAATAAGGTATTAACAAACATACCATTTAAAACTTTAAAATTCAAGTATTTATTATTGTTTTTCATTACTTATGATTTGCCAAGAAATATCCTCCAACTAAATCCCCTGCATTTGTATTTAACACATGCTGCTCAAGAGCAATTTTTCCTCAACAACCTGTTGTCCCCAAGCACACATGGCTTTTAGGATAGGAATTGCTGTAGCGCCCTTGGGGCTCAACTCATATTCTACACGAGGTGGTTTTTCGCTAAAACTATGTCTGATGATGAGCCCATCTTCTTCCAACTCTTTGAGTTGTTGAGCTAATATTTTTCTGGATATCGATGGTAAGAAAAGTGTCAGTTTGCCAAAGCGTATAGGTCCATCCATCAGTAAAAACAGGATGATGGGCTTCCATTTTCCACCAATAAATTCTACTGCTTTTGTTACCGGGCAATTATTCGGATTGTCATAAATTCTCCTGCTCATATATTAATCATTTTAATTATTATATACCTACTGTTACCATTAGGTAACTACTATTTTGTTTTTGTTACAACAATGTAACTACTATTTTAGTGTCATTTCGAAACTAATTAAATATCCTTTAGTTTCTTTGCGAAACAAAAGTAAATAATTAATCTTAAAGAACATTAAAAAATGAAAAAAGTAATTCTAATAACAGGAACAAGTAGTGGATTTGGCGCATTGATGGTTAAATCATTTGCTCAGGAAGGGCATACCGTTATCGCTACTATGCGTGGCACAACCGGTAAAAATATAGAGGCTGCAAATGCATTGGCTGTATTGCCCAATGTAGAGGTATTGGAATTAGATGTGACCAAAGAAAGCTCGGTTCAATCGGCAGTAGCTGCAGTCGTAGCCAAACACCAAAGGATAGATGTATTGATCAACAATGCGGGTCTTTATGGTGGAGGTTTGCTGGAAGGGTATAGTATCGCTCAATTTCAAAAACTGATGGATGTAAATGTATATGGAATTTTGCGTTTGTATGCCGAGGTATTGCCGGTAATGCGTGCTCAGAAAGCAGGCTTAGTTATTAATATTTCAAGTAGTATTGGTCGTTATGCGTTTTCTTACAGTGTACCTTACAGTGCTACCAAATTTGTTGTGGAAGCCATTACTGAAGGTGGTTATACCGAATTGTTGGGACATGGTATTGAAACAGTTGTTATTGAACCGGGTGCTTATCCCACAGAGTTGTTTGGTAAAGCCGGTGTAGATGCAGACAGGGCTGATGTTGTATTGGCTTATGGTGATGAGAGTGCGAAACAACATCAGGTATTTGGTGAAACTTTGTACAAAACTATGATGGGAAAATCACCCAATCCACAAGAGATTGCCGATGCAGCATTACGTTTGGTGAATATGGAAAAAGGTACTCGTCCATTACGTACACCAGTCGATATGATTTCCGGAGGCATTGCTCAGGAATATGATACCACTACATCTGAAATAGTTAGTCGTTGGAAACGTAGTTATGGTTTTTAAGTTACAGCATAATAATAAAGCAAGAGCATTCAACCGACCCGTTGAATGCTCTTGCTTTATAGAACTTGTGTTTAGTTGTGGTTCATTTTTTGCGTATTATTGATTTGAGGCGGCAAGCATTTTATCGACAGGTTTACTGAACTGTTTTAATAAAAAGCCAGGTGCAATTTTGCTCATTATTTTTATTATTGCTGCAAGACCGGGATAGATTTCAGGCTTATCCTTTTTTAATGCTTTAATAGTTGCGGTCACCAGTTTATCTGCTTGCATCAATGATTTAATGTCTACATCTGAACCGAACTTATCATTCAATGGTGTATTGGCTGCAGGAGCAATTAATTCAAACACCTGAATACTTGTATGTTTTAGCTGGATCCGTAAAGATTTGGTGTAAGAACGAAGCCCTGATTTTGTAGCACCATAAATTGGCGCAATTGGATATGGGATAAGTGCGAGCCCGGATGTTACATTCAGAATGGCAGCCTGTTTTTGAGTTTTTAAATGTGGTAAAAATTGCTGAACCATACGAATTGGGCCTGATAGATTGATTTCAATTTCCCGGTTGATATTTTCTAGGTCAATAGAAATATCCTGTAGATTTATTTTGCGCATTTCCCCTGCATTATTGATTAGCATATTAAGATCAGGAAATTGTGAGATGACATCCCTATAAAGTGCTGTAATAGCTTCGGGATCACTGACATCACTCTGAAACGTATGTGCTTTGGGAAATAATTGTTGCACCTGATCAAGCCGCTCCTGGTTTCTTCCCGTTATAATGACTGTATTGCCTAAAATGAGCAATTGTTTTGTAAGCTCAAGCCCTATACCGCTGGTACCACCTGTTATCAATATGGTATTATTTGTTACATCCATTTTGTATCGTTTAAATTGTACGATGCAAAATTGTACTTAAGGCGCTGTTTTATTGTGGTGATAGTTTAAGTTTAAATGGTGTTCATTTAAGTTTTTTCTGTTCTTTGTTGCTCTAGCATATCTTCACGATATTGTTTAGGTGTTTTGTTTTCGAAGCGTTTGAAAAACTTGGTAAAATTAGAAGGATCGTAAGTCAGTAGTGAGGCAATAGCATTGATTGACTGATCATTTTTTGCCAGCATTGCTTTTGCAATGTTCATTATCTTTTCTTCATAGAAGAAGCAGGCATGAAAACCGGTGGTGAGTTTAACGGTATTGCTTAAGTGTGTAGGGTGTATATGTAATACGTTGGCTAGGTCCCTGATTTCATACATTTCTGCTACCCTACCTTCCACTATATCCGACAAATGTTCATCCAAAGCTTTTAAATAATCTTCCGTTATTTCGTATTGTCTGGCTAATATCTTTTTCGGTATATTCATTGGTCTGTATCTTACTACTGTTCATTTCAGAAAACAAAGCTACACAGTATATGGATTCAATTCTATGCTCGTTTACAAATATACAAAAAGGACAAAAGCTGTGACTACAACTTTTGTCCTTTCCTTCACTAAGCCGTGCTGTTTATTTGCCGGAGTAGAAAGCTGTTAAAAAATCTTTGACTGTAACTGGCTTTCTGCCCAGCAAATGTTCTAGGTCAGTAGATGTATGGTCGAACTCACCTTGTTTTATAGCTTCGGCAAATCCAGCAAACAGGCCTATATATTCCGCTGGCACACCTGTTTTGGTAAGTGTGTCTGTATAAACAGCAGCCATAGGATCGATATAGGGTACTACCTTACCGGAGATATTACTTAACATATCTGCTATCTCCTGAAATGAAACCTTTTCAGTATTAGAGAACGAATAAGCTCTGTTTTCATGCCCTTCACTGCTGAGCACATGCGCAGTGGCTTCTGCCATATCGTTGCGTGCTGCAAACGCAGTTCTTCCTTCACCGGTGGGGAAAAATACACCCGTTTCAAGTACCTGCTCGCCCATAAACATCGGTAGGACATCGATGTACAAATTGTTTCTCAAAAAGGTATAAGGAACGCCCGATTTTTCGATGTGCTGTTCGGTGCTGAGGTGCGAGGCCGCCACAAAATTGATTGGTGATGTTGCTGTTTCGTTTTTACGTTCGAAGCTCGTGTACACAATATGTTGTATCCCTGCTTCTTTGGCGGCGTTCACCGCATTTGCCTGTATCTTGTCGCGGTTCACCATTTCATTGCCCGATACCAGCAGCAATTTATCTATTCCTTGAAATGCTGTAGTTAGGGACTCATAATCATTATAGTCACCAACTTTTATGTTGATGCTTTTTGTTTTTAAATCCGCTGCTTTAGCCTCATCCCTTACCAGTGCCGAAATATGGGTTGCCGGTATTCCTTTTTTCAAAAGAAAATCAATGGTGGCTGTTCCATAATGCCCTGTTGCGCCTGTTACTAAAATCCTGTTCATGTTTTGTTTTTTTAAATGAATAACCTATGTTTGCTCTACAAAAGTGACTTAGTTACTTTTGTAGAGCAAAGGTGAAATAGTTTGTTGGTTCAAACAAGAGGGCACTTTTTAGTCGGGTACAAACATTGAAGTAAGTAATATTGAAAATCAAATAGTTATGTCAGAAAGTATTTTAGAAAAACTGAGTAAGGGCTTCAATAATTGTCCTGTCAGATCGGTATTAGACCGCTTTGGCGACAAATGGTCAATGTTGGTGATGCTGGTTTTGGGCGAAAAGGAAAAAATGCGCTTTAACGAACTGAACAAAGAAATTACGGATATATCCCAAAAAATGCTCACTGTTACCTTACGCACTTTGGAAGCCGATGGTTTGGTTAAACGGACTATTTATCCGGAAGTACCACCCAGGGTAGAGTATGAGATCACTGCATTAGGTAAATCGTTGGTACCGCATATCCATACTTTATCGGACTGGGCCGTACAAAACTTGCCTGCCATACAACAATCAAGGGCAGCCTTTGCTTCCTGATTAATAGTGGTTGTGTCATTATAGGAAGGTTTCAGCGTACCGCTATAAAATACACTGGTTAATTTATTTGTTCACCTGCAAAACCAACTAATTGACCCTCGCAATCTTGATAATAAGCAGCCAGAGCCTCCGGGTATAAACTGTTTTTCAGTGTCACTTTCCATGCTTTGACTAGTTGTTCAGGTGCATTAGAAACGCTAGCATTCAAGTTGAAATAGCCGAATTCCGCTTTCAAGCAACTGTCATTATAATCAACTCCATTATGAATATATCTTTTAACATCGTTAATAAATAATTTTCGTAACTGTCCCAAGGTTAGATGAGGTATTGTGTCTAAAGGTGTACCATGTGTTGCTGTTCCCGCTTTAAATTCAAAAATACCATTCAAAAATTCAAAATTTATCTGTCCGTTAAAAATTGCCAAATTGTTGATGTATTCTATAGTTTTAACTACTTTATCATCATAAGTAGCGTATGGAGGATAATAAGTTGGTGCAGCAGAATCATGTAAGTAGGCGATATATCTATACCTGCTGCAGTCTATATGGTTATTGGCAAACAGCGCATTGACAATGGGAATGTCTGCGCTATCAATAAGGTGGCTGTTTACAGGTGTTACTACACGTACCATACAGCCGCTGTCTTCTGCTAAATTGGAGTTGCATGTTGTATTGTTGTTTTTCTTACAAGCGCAAAATGCAATACTTAAAAGCAGAACACTTAAAATTTTCTTTTTCATAATGATGGTTTTGAAAGAGTGATTAGGTCATTCAAAAATACATACAATTTGTTGAAATAGTATCTTTATTTATTTGTTTGTTTGGATTATTGTTTACTATGCTCCTGTGCTATAATGATTAATGCCGGCTTAAGCCGGCATTAATCATATCTATAATAAAAGTTTGCGAAGGAATTAAGCATTTTCCAGCGTGGCAATATCCAGTTTGTCCATTTTCATCAGCGCTTGCATCACCCGCGCACCTTTTTCGGTGTCAGCCATCAATTTGCCCAAATGCGCAGGAACGATCTGCCACGAAACACCAAACTTATCTTTAAGCCAGCCACACCTGCTTTCCTGTCCGCCATCTGCCGTTAGGCTGTTCCAATAGTGATCAATTTCCACTTGAGTATCGCAAGGGATAACAAAAGAAATGGCCTCTGTAAAATTGAATTGAGGTCCGCCGTTCAGCGCCATGAATTTACTTCCGTTCAATTCAAAAATGACCACCATCGGATTCTCATCAACAATGGTTGCGTTTTTAAAAATAGAGCAGTAATACGTTGCGGCAGCTTTGGCTTGTCCCTCGAACCACAAGCAAGGATACATAGTATGAGACATACAATTAGTTTTTTAAATGATACTCAAAGCTATCGTTTTTTATTAAGCCAACACACTTTTTCCTGTTGTCTAGTGGCACGAAACATAAATATCTGCCGTTGTCTTAATTCCATATTTTATTCATTTCAGTCAATACAATAGGTCTTCCGTCTGTAACAACAATGGTATGTTCGTGTTGTGCCATAAAACCGCCCTTATTGCCTACCATTGTCCAACCATCTTGCAGCGTTTCTGCATAAGTGGAAGTCGTTGAAATAAATGTTTCAATAGCAACGACTGAATTTTTCTTAAACCGGGTCATATTAAATCTATCTCTGTAATTTGCAATTTCGCTTGGTGCTTCGTGGAGGCTTTTGCCTATTCCGTGGCCAGTCAGATTTTTGATCACTTTGTAGCCTCGTTTTTTTGCTTCTGTTTCTATAAGATGTCCGATGTCGGATATGCGCACCCCACCTTTAATATTGTAGATTGCTTTGTGTAAAATTTGTTTAGAAGCCTCAACTAGTTTTTGGTGTTGGTGTATATCAGATCCGAGCACAAATGAGTTTCCGTTGTCCGACCAAAAGCCATCCAATTCTGCTGAAACATCAATATTAATTAAATCACCTTCAGCCAGTATTCTTTTGCCGGATGGGATACCATGGCAAAATTCATTGTTTACACTGATGCAAGTCCAACCCGGAAAACCATAAGTCAAATAGGGTGCCGATTTTGCGCCTAAATCATTCAGGATTTGTCCGCCATAGTTGTCTAATTCCTTTGTGCTCATACCCGGTTGGGCAAAGTTGCTCATTTCCTTCAATGTGTAGGCTACAGCTTCACTTGCCTTTTTCATGCCGAGTAGTTCCGACTCATTTGTTATGGACATATTGCTTTTTCTTTTGTAGTAAAATATTTGTTGTGTTGTTTTATAGCCTTACCGCTAATGGCTTTTTGTTGGGTAAACGTGGATTAGAATTCCCAAATCCAAATTTAGTACAAAAGCCACACTTTTACCCAACCAATGCAATGTTGGTAACCGTTTGGTCAGATTGTTACAACTAATCTCTTTCCGTCTGTTACTTCCATTTTCCACAAATTTCCAATGTCCGATAAACTTACTTTTATTGTCTCCACCTTGAGTTTATTGTCCACCACAAGTTGAAACATTTCCGGAAGTATTTCAGATAATAAAAGTCTTACCTCATCATTTGTCCAACTGCCCAAACCTGAACCAGAAAGTTGCAGATCCACACTGCGCAAATGCTCTGCCGACAATTCAATTTTGTCGCCCGTTACTGAACCAATAGAAACAAACCTCGTCTTATGTGTATAAGAGCCATTTCCTTTTAAAGATGCAAGAATCAGTTCTGCGGTGTGTCCCCACAAATAATCAATAATAATATCGATTGGGGTATGGCTATGAATATCCTTTAATTGCTTTATGAAAGTTTCATCATCTTGCGCTGTTGAAATTATTTCGGTTGCACCCAGGTCTAACAATGATTTCAGTGTTTTCGGGTTTCTACCAGTTACAATTATTTTTTTTGCTCCAAAATGTTGGGCAATCTGAACCGCAATCTTTCCGGTAAAACCCGTTGCGCCATTGATTAAAACGGTTTCACCTGATTGCATATTTGCTCTGAAACGCAGTGCCATTGCTGAACCTGCAACTGCATTTGGTAATGCGGCAGCAGCAGCATCATCGATTCCATCGGGTAGTCTTACCATTTTTCTTTTATCAATTACTGCTTTTTCTGCCATCATTCCGCTTACCCCCAACGCAAAAACTCTTGTGCCATCAGCAAGTACACCAACGCCATCACCACCAATTACAGTAGCATTTTGCTTATCGTTTTCGGTTGAATAGTGTTTACCGCTTGCTCTGCCTTTGTCAAAATGTTTGATTGCCGCTGCTTTCATGGTAATTAAAAGCTCGTTTTCATTATGTACAACTGGATCTGGAAAATCTCTGTATTGTGGCATTTCGCCTCTTTGATCAATTACTGCTGCTTTCATTGTTTATTGCTTTTGATGCAAAGCTATTGAGCAGCTGATCGTCTGGCGATAACATTTGTTATTAAATGCAGCCTATTTTTTTTCTTTTGCCAACTTACTCTTTATTCGGCTAAGGTGAACAGTGGTAATGCCTAAATAAGAAGCGATATAATGCTGTGGAATGCGTCGAATTATTTGTGGCTTTTCTTGTAGTAAATTAAGATAGCGTTGTGTAGGGGTATCTTTGATAAACGACAAGAAGTGTTTCATATAGTCGAAAGTACGGTCAAACACACTATTGATCAATAGGTCACGCAATACAGGAATCTCTTTTATTTCTGCCATTATCCGGTCCACGTCCTTTTTATGCATCCGCCACAAAACGGAGGGTTCAATGGTTTCGATAAAAACAGGGCTGGGAAATTTTTTTATAAAACTTTCTATTGAGGCTACTGTATTGTTTTCAAAAAAGAATTGAAAGGTTACATCCTTTCCGTTGTTGTTAAACCATACACGAATACAGCCTTTTTCTATTAGCAATAATTTTTTCGATATTTCACCTTCTTTTAAAAGAGTGGTTTTGGCCGGTACTTCAATCCGTTGGAAACAACTGATATAGTCATTCCATTGTTTTTCATCAATCGGAAACCTGTTTTTATACTGGTCAAACATGGATTGGTATCATTATGCACAAAGTCCGTGAAGTTACTTATAACGGCTTTATGAAGCGATGGAGCTGTTTTCGGTACTGTGATGGATTTAATTATTCTGCCGGCAAAAAGGTTGCCACGACTTCATACATGCCCGGGTCAAACGTAGCTATTTTAAGCGCTTCAGTTAAATAGGGCGAAGCGATAGCATTGTTGCGCATATTTTGATAATCTTCTATGCTTTTCCATTGTGCATACATCGTCACCTTTGTGCCGTCTATACTGCGGTGCAGACTGGAGGAGATAAAGCCTTTTATTTTTCGTACACTACTTTCGGTTGCCCATGTCAACAGGTCAACAAGCTTTTGTTGATTAATTGGGTCAACCGTAAACACATTGATCAGCGTCAGGTAATTGGCTTCTTTTGCTATTGTTGTCATCCTGTTTTATTGAAAGGTTCTATAGTATTATAATGGCCGATAGAAAATTTTCTGCTCTTTCACTTCTTTAAAGCCGATGCGATTATAAAATTGATGAGCTTCTTTGCGAATAGCATTACACCTGACTCTAATTGCGCCAACTTTTTTAAGCTTTGCCCAATCGGTAACTTTCTGAACCAATATTCTTCCAATTCCTTTTTGTCTATACTGTTCATCAATTACCAATCCACCAATTTCAACAAATGGATCTGATTCGATTCGTAGGGTGTAAAATCCGTGAATCCATCCGATTACATTTCCATGGTTTGCTATCACAAATGCACAATTGTGCTTACTAGCTATAATTTCAACTAGTCTTTCTTTAGTTTTTTTAGGTGATGTGGTATAGCCCAATTGATTTGAAAGCCTGGTAATACTTTCAACATCTTCAACCTTTGCCGCTCTAATCAATAAGTCCATATATTCAATACTGTTTTACAATTGCCGCTAACGGTTAAGGCAAACTGACGAAGTAAGGAATGAGCATTCCGTTCGCCAACAACCGCCGTTAATTGAAAATATAAAGTTGAAGTTAACAACAAAATGCCAAATACAAATTTGCCCGTTGGAATAAAAGTACAGCGACGAAAACTTGTTGGACATTCGATGTTCAGCCCACTTGCCGCAATACCAATGCCGGCGGATCGTTGTTATTGTCCGTCTGCTATATAATTCAGTGCAGTTACCCCGCTAGTAAATTGTTGCGTGGTCAATAGCTTTAGTTTTATTTTGTCTTTGATGTCCACAAACAAAGGAATGCCTTGTCCAATAATAATGGGATTGACAAATAGCCAGTAGCCGTCTATTAAGTTCAGTTGCATCAGTGCATGTGTAGCTGTGGGGCTACCAAAAAGCAAGATGTCATTACCTGGCTGTTGTTTTATAGCATTTATACGGTCCGAAAGGTTGTCACTAATAATTGTGGTGTTGGTCAAATGCTCGCCTTTCATT
Source organism: Bacteroidetes bacterium UBA1312 (assembly GCA_002307135.1). Lineage (GTDB taxonomy): Bacteria > Bacteroidota > Bacteroidia > Chitinophagales > Chitinophagaceae > Rurimicrobium. The sequence continues at coordinate 140,701 of DBTQ01000010.1, read as the reverse complement.
GTTTTGGAGAGTACAATTTTGTGGACATTTTTATACCATTCTGAATGTTCTATATCATGCTTGGAGGCATTTGGCTTATCAGCTGCGGTAGGCCAGTAATTTTCCATCATATCATAAGTTACACGTCCATACAATGCGGTGTCGCCTTCGCTTATCCCCTTACCGACATGGTCAAAAATTTCTTCATCAACTTTAATCCAGTCCATCTCTCCTTTTGGTCCTGCTACAAAACCGTCGAGCGAGATATGCATAAATGAAATTATTTTTCTCATACAGTGCTATTTTTTATTATTGTCTATGGTTTATTAGTCCTATACCGGCACCAAAGATATAAATTGAATCACAAAGTTGAGCCTATGTTCATCAGCCCCTATAATGCCAATGCAATGTTGCCTGCTGGCTTTTTTACCACCTATTTTTCACATGCTGTTTTAAGTAAGTCAAGCCAATGCTGCATACCTTTTTCAAGATTTGCGTTGAACGGTTTCTTCAATAAACTTGCTAAAAATCCCTCCATACTCTCATCAACGGAAACAATAGTCTGTCCATTTTTCTCAACAATTGTCCAATTGTGAATAGCAAACATTCCAAAAGATTTTCCGGTCCAACCGAAGTATTTAAATGGTTCAACGGTATGAAGCGTAGAATGAATTTTTGCCCCGCCTGTCTTCCAGACAAAAGTGGAATTTGGCTTTAATGCCCCATTCAATTTGGGGTTGCTAATGTCGGTCTGCCAAGTTGGCCAATTATCAATATTAGTCATTACTTCCCAAACTCTTTTGCTATCTGCATGGATAGCAATCGTCTTACTGCACTTTACAGGTGCGTTGTGGTTGGTGTTTTTCATTTGTAAATTGTTTTGTTTAACCGTACAAATGTCTCTACAAAATGAAAGCCTCCACTTGATATAAATCAAGAACTTTCCAAACTGGCTTTTTTTCTCAACCTGCTCAATGTTTCAGGAGTCATACCAAGCATAGAAGCCAAATATTGCAATGGAACTTGGTTAAACAATTCTTTATTAAAGTTGAACAGTTGATTGTAGCGTTCTTCGGCTGACATGGAAAGATGTTGTACAATCCTGTCTTCTAAAACGGTAAAGCATTTTGCAATAAAAAGCTTCTCTAAGGCAGCCCAACTTGGTATTATTTGTCCAATTTTTTGATAGTCGTTGTGGTCGATAATATAAAGTTCGCAGTCTGTCAATGCCTGAATATTCCAACGAGCAGTTTGTTGAAATACAAAACTTGACAAGTCCACTACAAAATATCCCTTTGTAGAAATCCATTTTGTTATTTCCTTGCCGTCAACAAACACAAACTCTCTGATTATACCTGTTTGAACAAAACCAAGTCTATCGCTGTATCTGCCTGTTTTTAGAAAATAGTCGCCCTTTTTTAAAGTCGTTGGTTTGAAAAATGAACTAATCTTAGTCAGGTCGTCCTGGTCAACACCGAAGTACGTTTTTATGTATTTTTCAAGTTCTGTCATGGTTAGTAGGGTGTTTCACAAAATGGCACACGATGCTCAAGCATTGGCGTTGTAGCGGTCATCAGGGCTTATTAACCCAATGCGTTCACCAAAGATAAATAGAATTAGAAAAGCGGAGCCTATATTCGTCAGCCCGAACCAAAGTATAGCGATGCAAACAGCTGAAGTTGTAACGTCCAGCCCTGCTTGCACAAAACAGTTCATATTAACGGTATTGCTTTTTGCAAATTATCATCTTTCCAATTCAAAATATTTCTGTTTGCGTGTCTGTTCGCCATATAGTCTCCCGAAGGGGACTCGTGGCATTGAAAACATTGTGGCATCAGAGCAGCCGTAGCTTATTCGTCCACATCTGTTGCATTATCTACTGTGATGATGATTCTGTTTTTCTCGTGTCGAACGGTTACTAATTGTCCGCAGTCAAAGCCCATATCCTGAAGCCACTTGCCGCAAAGTCGGATTTCAGGGAAGACAACATGCCGATGATATGACCTTGAAATGTACTTTTCGTACACTTTCAGTTGTCTTTTTCCGGATTGTTGGTATTTTTCTTCTTGCGCCACGACAATAATTTCTTGCCACAAAAATACAATAAATAATATTATTGTGCAAATAATAGCGCATGAAAATATAATTTATTGTCGTTTGGCTATGATTTTCAAGTCTTTAGAAATTTGCGATATTTGCAATAGCAATCAATAAATTTGCATGGTGTCGAAACTAAACTTAAATAGAATCAAGTCTGTACTGGCTGAAAAGAACAAAAGCAGCAAGGATTTAGCCAGCCATTTGGGCAAAACCGAGTCAACGGTTTCCCGCTGGTGCACCAATGAGGTGCAACCTTCTATTGAAACGCTTTACGAAATCGCCAAATTTCTGCAAGTAGATATTCGGGAGTTGCTGGTGTCCACAGGAAAGTAAGATTTGGGATGTACCGAAAGAGCTTATAGGTAAATTTCCAATCGAGTTTTTGGTTATTTAGGTTCCCAGTTTAGGTCAAATCTTTTTTCTTGAGGGTAATGTGATTATTAGGAATTGTAGGTTTGGGTGGTTAAACAGCTACCAAAGTGCCTAATTGCTTTAATGTTCATATTAGCACTATCGCCCCGCTTTTGGCAAGTTGGTGTTGGCAGTAGTTATTCTAATGTTTTTAGCTTGTTTTTTCTCTTCACCATTTACAATTTCAATTGATGGTACAAATGAGACTATCGAATCAGTTAGCTTATTGCTCAGTGTGTCTATTTGCGGTATAAATTTAAATTTGTGTCCTAAAAATGTATCAGCACTATTCGATTCTTCAATAATTACAAATCCCCTATCGATATTAATTGTAATTATTTTCCCAGTCTTAAATTTTTCAGGTGAAATATATTCTGTAAGATCAGTAATTCTGTCTGTTAAATTATTTTTTCTTAATATAGGAGAAGACTTAAATTCCATTTCAATACTTCGTAAGATTCTTTTTATTTCATTTGTATTTTGTACCGAAAGGTAATATTCCCCTAAAACTACAAAAGCCTCTAATTTATATAATCCTTGTTTGAAGCTTAGTGAACTTGAGTTACAAACTGCTTTAAGGGCGTCTAAAGCTTTTCTTTCTTGTCTTGTTCTAAAGAATAAAATTCCCTTTCTTAAATTTGCTTTAGATAATGCGTTGAAAATTTTTGCGTCTTTAGCATTTTTCTCTAATGCATCAATACATTGGCGTGTTGCAAGATTGTATTTAGATTCCGCTTCTTTATAATTCCTGTCTTTGTAAAGTGAATCCCCCCAATTTATGTAATTTTCAGCTAAACTGGTTCTGCAAATAACTTCATGCTTGACAGAATCGAAATTTGAATGTAATGCACTAAGTAGCAATTTTTCTGCTTCATCATAATATCCAAGCCAACATTTTGCCTGACCAAAAGCATTTAAAATAATTGGGTCGTCTGGAGTTAAGGAATATGCGATAGCATATTTCTTATGTGCTTCAGTATGCTTTGAACTTTTTCTATAAACATTACCCCAAATTAAAAATATTTGTGGGTCATTTGGGTCAAGTTTCGAAGCTTTTTCCATTAAGCTATCAGCTTCACCTAAATGATTCTCGTAGGCCTCCATTATAGCCCAATTTCTATATATTGGAGCAAAATTAGGGGCAACCTTTATTGCTCTTTTATATTCTTCTACTGCTAATTCATAATTTCCTGATTGGTATTTCTGAAATGCTGTTTGAGCAATAATAGTTGCCACTTTCTCTTCATCAGACTTTGCGCCAAAATTATATAGACTATGCTTGTATTCTTTTTTTGCTCTTTCCGTTGTTGTAATAGTGTTTTCGACTTGGTTTATTCTATTTTTGAGCTCTTCTCTAAGATTGATATTTTTACTTAATTGTATTCTTGTATATCCTTTAGTAAGGGGTAATAAAGTATACTTAGTTGAAATTTCTTTTTTTTCATTTTGATATTGTTCTGGAATTACAAGAGAAACTAAAATAAGTTCTTCAATCGCATCTTCAAATTGATGTTCCTCCAACTCAACAACATATTGTAAAATACTAGCAGTCGGAGTGTCATCAGTTAAGCTCAAAGTGTACATTATTTTTTGGGAAGCTGGGTTTAACGTGCTAAATATTTGTTCGTAACAAAATTTAGATATGTCACTTTCATTCGAATGGATAGAATTGATTATTTTGTTAATGTCTTTACCCCTAGCAACTTGACCAACAACCCATTTAATTGCTAATGGATAAAATGAAACTTTTGATACATAATTTTTTATTGTTTCCTCTGGCAATGAAATAAGACTTGTGAGTTGCTTATCCTTTGATAGCTGCCTGAAAAGATAAACTGCTTCTTTCGCTTTTAGTTCCCTTAGCTCATGTCTTCTCTCTAATTGTCCAAGACCTTTTCTAGATGTTATTAAGAATTTAATTTTTACAGAAGCATCAAGTATGAAATTTATAATTCTTTGGTCAGTAATTGTTTCTAAATTGTCAATGACAATTAACATTTTACTTGTTAAGTCTATAATACTATTAACTAATTTTTCCTTTTCTTCGATAATATTAGAATGAATTTCATTCGTAAACCCAAAAAGTTCTATAATTGTATCTAGTAATTCATCGTAGTTTTTCAAAGAAGGCTCTATGTCTTCAATGCCTAAATCCGATAACTTATTTTCTTTCGCACTTAACCAAATAATAGCCTCAAAAATTTTATTGTCTGGCTTTTCTGTCATATCCTGTATTACTTTCAACGCCAAAGATGTTTTTCCAACTCCACCAGACCCCGTTATGGTAATTACAGGAAATTTTTCACTATTTAAATATTGAATTATTTTTTTTCTATCGTCTTCTCTTCCAACAAATCCTCCTTCATATTCATAATCAGGGATAGGTATATTGTTTAGTATTCCATTTCTATCGAGAAAATCCTCAATAAAATCTGAAGGAATTTTTATAATAATTGAGCTTGGGTCAATTTTTATTTTATCAAGCAATATTTTAAATTCTTGTAAGCTTAACGCATCTGAAACTAAGCTTGTCAATGAAATCAATTTGTCTAAGTCTATACTAGTAAAATATCCTTTTATGTGGGCAATCTTGCATCGTAAAGAATATAATTCTGTCATTGCATCATTAAATTCATTTTTAGGTAATGAATTTTTTATTAGCAAAACAAAATGATCTTTGTAAATTGTAATTTCTTTTAAGTCTGGAAAGTCAATATTTTCAAAAAAGTCAGATTGATTTTCAAAAGCTAGATTGTTGTTTCGTGAAACTGCTTTTTCATAAATACCAGATGGAATGTTTTCATAAATTTTGTCATATTTCGAAGAAAGTATATTTTCTAATACTTCTCTGAAATTCTCTTCAAATCTTGATATTATTGTGTAACCTGCGTCTCTTCTATTGTTAATTATCATGGGTTCTGCTTGTCTTTGTAATTACCTCCTATTATTGCCAGTTTTTCTCATCTAATTCAACTTTAATAGTTTGGACTAGTTCCATATTTTCATCTTTTTTTGCTTCATGAAGTCCTTGTTTGATTTTAAGTAATAGGTCGTCAACAGTTAAGGTTTCTTCTATGTTTTGTCTACTAGGATATGTATGCTTGTCATAAAAATACATACAGTTTTGTCTTTATGTAATATGTAGTCGTAATCTAAGATACCTTTCATTTTGTGAGATACATAAATTACTTTTTATACATTATTTTGTGTTTTATCAATTAATGTTCGGTCAATAATATTTATGGTTTTTGTGTAAAAAACTGCCCTTTGTATTTTATCATAAGTTGAGGCAAGTTCAATATAGTTCTCAACTTGTGTTTCGCAACTTGGTCAATTAATACCCAAGTTCCTAGTTTCGGGTGTATTGGTGAATTAGTTAAATAGGTAGTCAGATTATAGCTCTTTACAGCAACTGTTATTGGGTCGTTTGGTTGTCCGGAAACAACACCGTGCAAAGCTGTTGTCTGTTGATTCGTGTCTATGTCAATTCCTTTAATAATAGGTCCACTTCGAAATGTAAGTTGAAGGGGGGTGCAAATTGAAATGTCATAAATCTCTGAATTGATTTCTATCCAAGAATGGTCAAAAAACGCTTGTCCAACTTTTGCTTCTCCTATGCACCAAGTGTTTTGTACTCCAAACTCATTTAAAAGAATATGAATTGCGCCACAACTTTCGTGACAAGCGCCTTTCCAGTCATTACTTAAAGTCACGTCAAGAATAGATGAAAAAACCGTCTCAATGATTTGATGATTAGGAATTGCCCTGATAGAGCTTTTTAAGTTTAATGTCCAGTGTCTCGGTGTCATTGTTGTCATTCTAAAATTGGCTATAACTCATAAATGGCCCTAATTCATTACTTAGGCTAATTAAGCTAGATTATTTTATTATCCCGCCAAACATACTCCCCGAAAATTTACCAAAGCGGGGAAATTTCCCTGCTTTTTAAAAATACTTGGTTAATGAATTGCTAACAGTGTGGCGCAGGCAGCTTGTCCTATCAATTTACTAGGAGGAGCTATCGATTTACTAGGTCGGGCTATCAATTTGCTAGGTCGTCCTATTCTTTTACTAGGTCGCGCTATCCTTTTACTAGGTTGGGCTATGATTTTGTTAGGAGGAGCTATCCTTTTACTAGCTCATCATACCATTTTACTAGAATGAGCTATCATTTTGCTAGGTCGAGCTATCCTTTTACTAGGTTGGGCTATGGTATTGAGCTGAGCGGGTGGGGGAGGCACAAAAAAAGCAGATAAACGAGTGTTTATCTGCCGGGGTATCTTTTAAACAAAATTGTTTAGTGTGTATTGCATCCAAGCCGGGCGTTAGCTATCGGGCATGGTGTACTTTAAATTGGAGCTTGTCGGTTTTAAAAGAAAGACAATGGCTCTATTATCCTTTAATAGCAGCGATGCCGGGCAATACCTTGCCTTCGAAAAACTCGAGCATAGCACCACCACCGGTAGATACATAGCTCACTTTGTCGGCCATCCCAAATTTGTTGACTGCGGCTACACTGTCGCCGCCACCTACTAATGAGAATGCACCATGCTCCGTAGCTTCCACCACTGCCTGTGCAATCGTTTTGGTACCGTGTTGGAATTTTTCCATCTCAAATACACCCATCGGGCCATTCCAAAGAATGGTTTTGCTCTTCTTGATCACATGGTGGAACGTGTCGCAAGCCATAGTACCAATGTCAAGACCCATCCAGCCATCGGGTATAGTAGTATTGAGTGAAGTAGAAGTATTGGCATCGGCGGCAAACCGGTCGGCTATAATGCTATCAGCTGGCAAATGGATGTTTACACCCTTGTCGGCTGCTTTTTTCAACAAGTCCAGTGCCAGATCCAAACGGTCGTTTTCGCAAAGAGAATTGCCAATGTGGCCACCTTCTGCTTTGAAGAAGGTATAAGCCATACCTCCACCTATAATGATGTCGGTAGCCTTGTCGAGCAGATTTTCAATAATCATTATCTTATCCGATACTTTGGCACCACCTACTATGGCGGTGAATGGTTTTTCGGATTGGAGCAATACCTTTTCGGCCGCACTCACTTCGCTTTCCATGAGCATACCAAACATACGGTGTGCAGCACTGAAGTATTGAGCAATAATGGCTGTAGAGGCATGTGCACGGTGTGCAGTACCAAAGGCATCGTTGATATAAACATCGCCATATTTGGCCAATTTTTGAGCAAATTCCGGATCGCCTTTTTCTTCTTCTTTATAATAACGGAGGTTTTCCAAAAGCAATACCTGACCCGGTTGCAGGTTGGCAGCTTTGTTTTGTGCATCCTCGCCCATACAGTCGGCAGCAAACAATACTTCCAGACCCAATAGGCTCGAAAGGTGCGCTATAATACGGCTTAGGGAAAAATCGGCTTTGGTGAGTTCCGGTTTTTTCTCCATGTCTTTGATCGGGCGACCCCAATGGCTCATCAAAACTACGCTGCCGCCATCGGCCAATACTTTGCGGATAGTAGGCAATGCTGCCCGGATACGTGTATCATCGCCTATAATGCCATCTTTGATGGGTACATTGAAATCGACACGGATAAGTGCTTGGTGTTGGTTGAAGTTGAATTGGGCACATGCAGACATAGGTAAAATATTTAATGATTAGTATGAGGGCGCAAATTAAGCAAAATGTAGCAGCTATGGGTCATCTGTTGCTAATTTCTACAGACAATATGATCCGCTGTTTTGACTTGTGGCAGTATTGGGTCAGGACATAAAACACCTTGATCGGAAATAATGACAGTATTTATTCTTTAGAAATGACAAAATGTCATTTATTTTGAAATGGAACGTAGTTTGTATTACATGAGTCAAACAAACACAATTTCTAAAACAATTAAAAACATCAAATTATGCACAACAGATCAAATTACAGCCCCGTTCATTTTGGACAAGTATTGGAAGGTTTAATGAACAGAGACTTTAGTTTCGAAGCTAAACAACGCCACATTGCTTCGGTAAACATTAAGGAAGATGCAGACAAATACGAGTTGCACTTAGCTGCTCCGGGTTTGCAAAAAGAAGATTTTAAAATCAGTGTAGAAAAAAATACATTGAGCCTGTCTTACGACAAGCAAGAAGAAACAAAAGAAAGCAGCGAAAAATGGTTGCGTCAGGAGTATAAAATGAGTTCTTTCAAACGCAATTTTTCACTCAACGACAAGATTGATGCTGCGGGTATCAGTGCTCAGTACGACAATGGTGTACTGGTAGTTACTTTACCTAAGAAAGAAAAAGAAGAGCCTAAAACGGTATCGATATCCGTTCAATAAGATGCTAGTAATGTGTGGTTAGTAGTGTTAGGTCCAAAAATCCTCGGAGTACTTCATCGTCGCTTCGGGGGTTTTTTCTTTATATGTATTTCCTCACAGCGACCATAGGGATAACATCCCACGCTGTCCTTCCGACGAAGGAGGAATCTCTTCGCTACCTCGGAATAACAAAAATGGAAGGTCGGGATAACAAAAGCAGATACGATAGAATCAGCTATAACAAATAGGGAAAGATACAGAACGGAATGTTTTATTGTTTATAAATAGTTCCCTCCTCCGTCGGGATGACACCCATGTTGTGCCCTCGGAATAACAAAAATGGAAGGTCGGGATGGCAAAAGCAGATACGATAGAACCAGCTATAACAAATAGAGTATCCGACAAATAAAAAGCCGCAAACAATTTTGTTTGCGGCTTTTTACGATTTTAGAAAATAGGAACAATTAACCTAAATAAACTTTAAGTGCATTGCTGTAACGTGCTTTTTGTAAACGTTTGATTGCACGTTCTTTAATTTGACGGATACGCTCTTTTGTTAGGTCGTATTTTTCGCCAATTTCTTCGATAGAAGGACCGCTGTCGCCATCCAATCCAAAGTAAGCAGCTAGTATTTCAGCTTCACGAACGCTCAATGATTTGAGGATACGTTTGATTTCGGCACGTAATGAGTCTTTCATTACATCGTCGTCTGTATCGCTGGCACCTTCGAGCAAGTCGCCCATGGCTACATCTTCAGCTTCGTGTACCGGAGCATCCAATGAGGTGTGACGTGTGTTGCTGGTAAATATATTGGTTACTTCTGTTTCGCTCATTTCGAGGATGTTGGCCAACTCTTCTGTTGAAGGTTCACGCTCATGCTCTTGTTCGAATGCGATAAATGCTTTGTTGGCTTTGTTGTAAGTTCCGATTTTGTTTTGTGGCAAACGAACCAAACGGCCTTGTTCTGCCAATGCCTGAAGGATTGATTGACGAATCCACCATACGGCATAAGAGATAAATTTGAATCCTTTTGTTTCGTCAAAGCGTTGTGCTGCTTTGATCAGGCCGAGGTTTCCTTCGTTGATCAAATCACTTAAAGATAAACCTTGGTGTTGGTATTGTTTCGCTACAGAAACCACAAAACGTAAATTCGATTTCACTAATTTTTCCAAAGCCCACTGATCGTTCATGCGGATTTTTTGCGCCAGAGTAGTTTCCTCTTCCGGTGTAATCATGGATATTTTACTGATTTCCTGAAGGTACTTTTCTACCGCTTGCGAGTCGCGGTTGGTAATCTGGGTTGCGATTTTTAACTGTCTCATAGAATTTTTTGTTTTAAGGAGTCAATTTGTCACTGCTTCCTAATACTTATATATACGACAAAAATGGTGCCTAGGTTGGTTTTTTATGCTTCTTTTACATCTTGTTAACAATATTGAATCTGAAAATTCGCTAAGCACTTGGCTATAGAGGCATTAAATGATTTCTGGTTAGATGAAAAAAGGTAAAAAACTTCGGCTTATTTATCAGGGTGTAAAATTATATTGTGAATCTCAAAAATGCTACCTTTGCGGCGATTAATATTTCAACTTTAACAATCATTATGCAGAAAGACTTATATCAGCACCCAGATTACTATCTTTTAGACGAATTATTGACTGACGAACATAAATTGATCCGTGAAACGGTGCAGGCTTATGTTAAAAAAGAGATATCTCCAATCATTGAAGAACATGCTCAAAGTGCTACTTTCCCCAAGCAAATCATTAAAGGCTTAGGCGATTTGGGTTGTTTTGGTCCGTTTGTACCCCAAAAATATGGTGGTGCAGGGTTGGATTACATCAGTTACGGCATTATGATGCAAGAGTTGGAGCGCGGCGATTCAGGTGTGCGTTCTACTGCATCGGTACAAGGTTCTTTGGTAATGTTTCCGATCTACAAGTTTGGTAGTGAAGAACAAAAGATGAAATATCTACCCAAACTGGCTACCGGCGAGTTGATGGGCTGTTTTGGATTGACGGAGCCTAACCATGGTTCTGACCCGTCGGGTATGTTGAGCAATTTTAAAGATGCCGGCGACCATGTTGTATTGAATGGTTCTAAAATGTGGATATCCAATGCACCTTTTGCTGATATAGCTGTGGTATGGGCCAAAGATGAGGCTGGTGTAATACATGGTATGATAGTGGAACGTGGTATGGAAGGTTTTACCACTCCCGAAACACATGGCAAATGGTCTTTGCGTGCATCGGCTACCGGCGAGTTGGTATTTGATAATGTGAAGGTGCCTAAAGAAAATATATTACCTAATGTTTCCGGATTAAAAGGTCCTTTGACCTGTTTGTCGAGCGCTCGCTTTGGTATTGCCTGGGGCGCTTTGGGGTGTGCTATGGATTGCTACGATACCGCATTGCGTTATGCACAACAACGTATCCAGTTTGACCGACCAATAGCCGGCTTCCAATTGACCCAAAAGAAATTGGCCGAAATGATTACCGAAATTACGAAGAGCCAATTGCTGAACTGGCGTTTGGGTGTATTGCGCAACGACGACCGTGCTACACCTGCTCAAATATCTATGGCCAAACGCAATAGCTGCGATATAGCACTGAAAGTAGCCCGCGAATCCAGACAAATATTGGGTGGTATGGGTATTACCGGCGAGTACAGTATTATGCGCCACATGATGAATTTAGAGTCGGTAGTGACTTATGAAGGCACACACGATATTCACTTGTTGATTACAGGTATGGATATCACGGGTATCAATGCTTTTAAATAGTTAATAGATTAAAATTCAAAACGCCAATACATGAAATTTGTATTGGCGTTTTGGTTTCTAGGCATATTTATTTACCAAATTAAATATAAGGTCGCTGGTACTTTTGTCCAATTATCTAATAGCTTTGCGGCATCAAAACAAGAATAATAACTCAATGAACAAACTAGATATTCTACAACAGAAACAAGACGAAGCAATATTGGGTGGTGGTGTAAAGCGTATAGAAAGCCAACACAAAAAAGGTAAATTGACCGCCCGCGAACGTATTCAGCTGTTGATGGATGAGGGTACTTTTGAAGAAATTGGTATGTTGGTAGCACACCGTTGCCGAGATTTTGGGATGGAAAATGAGGTGTATCTAGGTGATGGGGTAGTGACGGGCTATGGCCATATCAATGGTCGCCTGGTATATGTATTCTCTCAGGATTTTACGGTATTTGGCGGTAGTCTTTCAGAGACACATGCAGAGAAGATATGTAAGATTATGGATTTGGCGATACAGAACGGAGCTCCTGTTATCGGCCTCAACGATAGTGGTGGCGCACGTATCCAGGAAGGGGTAGTTTCTTTGGGTGGCTATGCCGATATTTTTCACAGGAATGTAAAGGCTTCGGGTGTTATACCTCAGCTTTCAGCGATCATGGGGCCTTGCGCCGGTGGTGCCGTGTATTCGCCTGCTATTACCGATTTTATTTCGATGGTGGAAAATACGTCATACATGTTTGTTACAGGGCCGAATGTGGTGAAAACCGTAACGCACGAAAATGTGACGAGCGAAGAATTAGGTGGTGCCCATACACATGCATCCAAATCAGGTGTGACCCATTTTACAAGTGCCAATGAGGTAGAGTGTATTAATCATTTGAAACAATTATTGAGTTATATGCCTCAGAATTGTGAGGATGATGCACCGATTTATCCTTACGAAGCGGGTAACGAAATTCGCGAAAAGCTCAACCATATTATTCCGGAGCATCCGAACACGCCTTACGACATGAAGGAGGTGATCGAAGAAGTGGTGGACACGGAGTCATTTCTGGAAGTACACCAACACTATGCCGAAAATATTGTTGTCGGTTTTGCACGTATTGGTGGCAGAAGTATTGGTATAGTTGCCAATCAGCCGGCGAGTATGGCGGGTGTATTGGATATTAATTCCAGTAAAAAAGCAGCACGTTTTGTGCGTTTTTGTGATGCATTCAATATTCCATTATTGGTGTTGGTAGATGTACCCGGATTTTTGCCAGGAACGGATCAGGAATGGAATGGCATTATCACCAATGGTGCAAAATTATTGTACGCATTGAGTGAAGCTACAGTTCCAAAGATTACGGTGATTACTCGCAAAGCTTATGGTGGTGCTTATGATGTGATGAATTCAAAACATATTGGTGCTGATCTTAACTATGCATGGCCTACTGCTGAAATAGCTGTTATGGGCGCTAAGGGTGCTGCCGAAATCATTTTTAAAAGTGAAATAGCTGCTGCCGAAGATCATGATGCTAAATGGAAAGAAAAGGAATTGGAATATACCGATAAGTTTGCCAACCCTTATGGTGCTGCTGCACGTGGTTTTATAGACGAAGTTATTTTGCCGAACACGACAAGGGCAAAGCTGATCAATGCATTTAGGATGCTGCAAAATAAGGTGGTATTGACCCCTAAACGCAAACATGGTAATATTCCATTGTAATAGGTAAGTTATTTAAAAAAATACTTGGATTCAATTGTATTATGAAAACCTTACTGGGCATACTTTTTTTTATAACGACCATCATGAGTTATAAGTATTATGTACTTTACAACAAGGTAAAAGTGAAAGCCGTAGTAAAGGAAATATATGCGCAGAAGGCTTATACTCGTGATCGTATGGGTATCGGTTATAAAAATTATGGTGAAATGAAAGATCACCCTGTCTTTTGTTTTAATTACAAGGGGGCGATTTATAAAACGGCAGAGTTTGACCCCAAGTATAAAGCCGGTGTTGAATTTGAAAATACATACAAAGTAGGGGATAGTGTAATGGTTTATTTTCCAAGTGATAAACCATTACAAGCCAAACCTTATGGGCTATTCACTTATTGGTTGAATATAGGTACGCTCATTTTGATTTTTATTTTCTCGCTGGTATGGATTGGTGCAGTGTATCTCTTTAAAATGCCTAATGAATTGAATCAATAACCTTAGTTGCTCCGGATTGTATTTATAAGAACGGCGTTTTCATAAAACTCGACACCATTTACAAATTCATTACCGATTTCTCCTCCTAAAAAGCCGATTTGATTACAATTTTCATCTAATACCGGCGATAGAAAGTCTGGGCCACAACCGTAAAAACAGACATATACAATCTTCTGTTGAAAATAGTATTCATAGATGACCGTACAAGAAGGATCCGCTTGGCTCCATACTGCAAGTCGATCCTTTATACAAGAAGGTATGGTATCTGTATGTTTGTTGCAACTTTGCGTACTGCACAAAAGCAAACTGGCGAGTATAACAACAATAGTAAGATTGATTTTTTTCATGAGTGTATGGGTTTGGATATAGGCTGTGCTAAAGATAAAATTGATAAATGACATTATGCACTATTTGTTTTGTTTTTATTTCAATAGCTACAAATGGATGCCTTATTTCTCTTCCTTTGGATTAACTTTGCGCAGCAAAAAAGTTGTACCCATTGATTCAAATGAAGAAATTATTTTTCCTATTGCCTTTGTTGGCTATTATTTTGCTTTTGTCCTGCAAAGAGAAAAAAGCAGCGAATAACTCAACTAATAATACCAGTGAAGTAGCTAATACAACAGATGTATTAAACCATCCTTCAGTAGCCAGTATCACAGCACAGATCAACAAACAACCCAATGATGCCAATCTGTATTTCAAACGGGGTAATGCTTTGCGCAAATTGGAAGCTGATTCGCTGGCTATTAATGATTATAAAAAAGCGATTGCATTGGACTCTACGAAGAGCGAATATTACAGTGTTATTGGTGATGTATTGTTTAATCATAAAGATATTGCAGGCTCCGTTATCTGGTTTAAAAATGCCATAAAGCTTAATCCTAAAGACCCGGTTTCGCACCTTAAATTTGCGAAAATGTTGGTGTTTACGTCAAAGTATAAGGAAGCATTTGAAGAAATCAACACAGTGCTGCGTCAGGATCCCTACAATCCGGAAGCTTACTTTTTGAAAGGAGTGATTTATAAGGATTCTAAAGATACTGCTAAGGCTATTTCCAGTTTTCAAACATCGATACAAGTTGATCCTACTTTCAGAGAGTCGTTTGTACAGTTGGGGTTGCTGTTTAGCGAAAAGAAAGACCCTGTTGCGCTTAAGTATTTAGATAATGCTTTTGTATTAGATACTACCGACGTGTTATCCATTTATGCAAAAGGCATGTATTATCAGGATGCCAAACAAAATGAACTGGCCAAGGAGATGTACAAAAAGTGTATTCTGTACAATCCTCAATATGGCGATGCTTACTTCAATACCGGTTGGATATTAATGCAGCAAGATTCAATTGAAAAAGCGTTGCGTCAGTTTGATCATGTCACACAAATAGAACCCAATAATCCGGAAGCTTACTACAATAAAGGGCTGTGTAATGAAATTCTGAAGAAAAAAACGGAAGCCATTAACGATTACAAGCAGGCCATTACTTTCGACAAAGATTATCAAGAGCCAAAAGATGGGCTGAAACGCCTGGGTGAAAAGCTGTAGTATTTACTGATTGAACAAAAACAAAACCTCATTTTTTTAAACATAAATTCCTAAAAGTGTCTGTAATAATAGCTCCTTCCGTATTGTCTGCCGATTTTTTGAATTTGGGTCGCGACGTAGAAATGATTAATAATAGTGCTGCCGGATGGTTTCACGTAGATGTAATGGATGGACGTTTTGTGCCTAACATTAGCTTTGGTATGCCTATTATAAAAGCGATCAAAAAACAAGCAAGCAAACCTCTTGATGTGCACTTGATGATCGTAGAACCGGAACGATATTTCGAAGATTTTAAAAATGCGGGGGCTGATATTTTATCCATTCATTACGAAGCCTCCACACACTTGCACCGTAGTCTGCAAGCCATAAAAGCATTGGGTATGAAGGCCGGTATTGCTATTAATCCGCATACGCCGGTGTCATTATTGGCAGACGTGATTAACGATACTGATGTGGTATGTATGATGAGTGTCAATCCTGGCTTCGGTGGTCAATCTTTTATCCCGAATACGTTGAATAAGATTAAGGCATTGAAACAAATGATTGTTGAAAAAGGTGCAACAACATTGATAGAAATAGATGGTGGAGTGACATTAGACAATGCGGGTAGCATATTAGCAGCCGGTGCCGATGTGTTAGTTGCCGGCAATACCGTATTTTCGTCTAGCGATCCTACGGCTACAATTGCAGCACTTCGTGCATTGGGAAAATAAAAATCATTCTTTAGGCGTTTATCTGTTTATATGTTTCGAAAAACTCTGCTTTTTTTTATAATTGCAACATTCGCTTTTGCGAATCTTCTATTTGCTCAAGGCAAAACAGGTAAATTGTCTGGTGGAGTAATCGATGAAAATGGCCAACCTGTTGCCGATGTAAATGTTACTGTAGCAGGTACCTCATCAGGTACTAGTACAGATAGCACAGGAAAATATACACTTGAAATAGCCAGTGGTAATGATTTGACTATTGTATTTTCTTTTGTTGGTACAGAACCTGTAAAGAAAAAAATATCTTTAAAAGCGGGACAATCAAAAACAGTAAATGCTCGGTTGAAATCATCTGTGCATAATATAAACGAAGTCATTAAAAAGGATGAGCGCCATAAATATGAGGCCGGAGGAGTGACTATTGATGCGAGAAAAGCAGCACAAATGCCCAGCACAATTGGTGGTATTGAAGGTATTATCAAAACACTGGTAGGTAGTACTAATGAGCTTACTTCCCAATATAGTGTTCGTGGTGGCAACTATGACGAGAATTTGGTTTATGTCAATGATTTTGAGATCTACAGGCCGTTTTTAGTACGTAGTGGTCAACAGGAAGGATTGAGTTTTGTGAATTCTGATTTGGCAAGCGGTGTTAATTTTTCTATTGGTGGTTTTCAATCTAAGTATGGCGACAAAATGTCAAGCGTACTTGATGTTACGTATAAACACCCCACTGAATTTTCTGGTTCTGTGATGTTAAGTTTGTTGGGAGGTAGCTTGCATTTAGAAGGCGCAACAAAAAACAAAAAACTTACTTATCTGCTGGGACTTCGTCAAAAAAGTAATCAGATATTGCTTAAATCACAACCTACTAAGGGCGTATATAATCCATCGTTCACGGATTTTCAAGGATTGGTAAATTATAAGTTTAATGATAAATGGGAAATAGAAGCGATTGCTAACTATGCACGCAATCGATTTTCCTACTATCCTGAAAGCCAGACCACCAGTTTTGGTGTACTCAATAAAGCCTATCAATTGCGCGTCTTTTATACTGGTGCTGAAATAGATCAATTTGATTCTAAGTTTGGCGGTATTTCTACTACTTACAGACCGAATGATAGACTGAAACTGAAATTTTTAGCTTCAGCATTTCATACCAATGAACAAGAAACGTACGACATATCGGGTGAGTATCTTTTGGGAGAATTGGAAACAGACCTTGGAAAAGATAATTTTGGACAAGTAAAAACCTACTTAGGCACTGGAGTAATACAGGATTTTGCACGAAATTATTTGAGTGTAGATGTAGCCACAGCAGCGCATAGAGGGTCTTATGCATTGCACAATAATTTTATACAATGGGGCTTAGATGCCACATCAATTGGTATTCACGACCAATTGCACCAATGGCAGCGCCGCGATTCTTCCGGTTTTACACAACCTAATGATCCGAATTCGCTTACCATGAGTAAGTTATATGTTACCAGTAATGATTTTAATTATTATCGTTTGAGTGGATATATACAAGATAATTTCCGCTTTCAGGATTCTGTGAAATTTACCGGATCATTGGGCGTTCGTTACAATTATACTTCGATTAATAAAGAGTCTTTGATTAGCCCTCGTTTGCAGCTAGGTTTCAAACCCAAATGGGAGAAGGATGTTACGTTCCGTTTTGCAAGTGGTTGGTATGCACAACCTCCTTTGTATCGGGAAATGCGCGATTTACAAGGTAATACCAATACCAATATCTTGGCGCAAAAGTCTTTTCATGTGTTGCTTGGATCGGAGTATAATTTTAAAGTAAGCAATAGTCCGTTCCGATTTACTTCAGAGTTTTATTATAAAAACTTGTGGGATCTGGTGCCTTACGAATATGATGGTATCAAAATCAGATACTATGGCAATAATGACGCAAAGGGGTATGCTTATGGTGGAGAACTGCGCCTTTATGCTGATTTAGTAAAGGATGCAACATCCTGGATCAGCATTGGGATGATGAAGACGGAAGAAAAGATATTATTGCACAATACGAATGCAGCAGGAGGCGATAGTACAAGCTATTCCGCATATATTCCACGCCCTACCGATCAGCGCTTGATGATAGCGATGTATTTTCAGGATTATCTTCGCCACAATAAAAATTTCAGGGTTCATATCAATCTGATGTATGGTACTGGATTACCATTTGGGCAACCTAATAATAGTAGATTAGACGATACGCTTAGGATGCCTTCTTACAAACGTGTGGATATTGGATTTTCGGCACTATTACTTGATGGTACCAAAAAAAACAGACCATCTCATAGTTTTTTCAGGAGCATGAAATCGATCTGGGCGAGTCTTGAAGTGTTCAATTTACTGGATATTCAGAATACACTTTCCTACAATTGGATACAGGATCAATCGAGTGGTAAGGTTTATGCAGTACCCAATAGGCTTACTTCACGTTTATTGAATGTAAAGTTGATTGTTGAGTTTTAGAACTTCATTAAATCACCTGTTTGCAAGACTAAAAATACTTCTTTTTATTGAGTTCTCTATGATTTAAAGCTGTAATTAAATCATTGTATCGGCGTCTGCTAACAGGTATATTAAATTTATTATTGAGTACAGCGAAGGCGCCATCTTCTTGCTTTATACTTGCTATATGAGCTATATTTACGATATAAGATCGGTGTGTACGGAAGAATATTTCCGTTGGTAAAATTTCTTCATAGTCCGCAACAGAGTGACTCAAAACAACACTTTTCTCTCCTGCATCTGATAGGTAAATCAGATTACAGTAGCTGCCTTGTGCTTCAATATAAATGAGCTTAGAAAAATCAACAATTTCAACACCTGTAGATGTACGAATGGTGAGGCAATTGATTTCCTTTTTATCACTTAATTGCTCTGAAAAATTCTTATAAAGACTAAATTCTTGCAGTAGCCGGTTGTTTTTTAATTTCTCAACAAGTTTTTTCACAGCAAGTTTTAGCTCTTCAATACTTATTGGTTTTAGAATATAGTCCAATGCATTGAGCTTAAACGCTTTTATTGCATACTCATCATAAGCAGTAACAAAAATAACTTCAAAACTAAAAGGATAGATTCTTTCTAAAAATTGGAAGGCATTTTCTCCCGGCATTTCAATGTCAAGAAATACAGCATCCGGCTGCAATTCATGAATGAGCTGCTCTGCAATTGTTGTATTGTGTGCAACGCCAACTATATCAATACGGTTATTTATATAATCATTTAAAATATTTTTTAGATTAATACATGCAGCTTCTTCATCATCGATTAAAACGACTCTGATCGGATTATCTATATTATTAATATTCATAGGGAGCTAAGCTAATAATGCTAGTATATTACTGATACACAAAATGACCAAATTCTGATTCAATAATTACCTCTTTTTTATCAGCTGTTTCTACATAGCCTGAAATTTGAGCATCAATATTGAAAGATTTTGATATAGCAATAATGCTTTCTGCAGTCGCTTGATCCGTAAATATTTCCAATCGTTGCCCCATGTTAAACACCTGATACATCTCTTGCCAGCTTGTGCCTGCGGCTTCCTGTATCATTCGAAATAATGGAGGAACAGGTAATAGATTGTTTTTTACAATACGTAATGGTTTGGGCACATAATGAAGACATTTACTTTGTCCACCACCGCTACAATGTATAATTCCATGTATTTTATCAAAATGTTTGTGCAATATTTGTAAAATAACAGGAGCATAAGTGCGCGTAGGGGAAAGTATCATTTGTCCCACATTGAGTGGAGTTTCCGTTGCATCAGTAAGCGAATAAGAGCCATTATAGACAACTTCATTTGGCAATGCAGGATCTACACTTTCAGGGTATTTAATCGCATATTCTTTTTTCAATAACTCATGGCGGGCACTGGTAAGACCATTACTTCCCATGCCGCTATTATAGGTATCTTCATAAGTAGCTTGACCATAGCTTGCCAGAGATACAATTACATCGCCTGCTTCCATTTTTTCAGTGGTAACCAGTTGATCGCGACGCATACGAACACTCATTGTACCATCTACAATTACAGTTCTGACCACATCACCAACATCTGCAGTTTCTCCGCCCATAAGGTGTAAGTCAATACCATAGTTTTTAAGTCTATCGAAGTATGATTGCGTTCCGTTGATGATTTCTGAAATTACCTCTCCTGGAATTACGTTTTTATTTCGACCAATAGTAGAAGAATAGGTAAATGGTCCTACAGCACCTACACAAAGCATATCATCAATATTCATTACTATGGAGTCTATTGCAATTCCCTTCCATACACTCAGGTCTCCGGTTTCCTTCCAATACATATAAGCCAAAACAGATTTGGTACCTGCACCATCAGCATGCATTAAATTGCAGTAATCTGGGTCATTGCCCCAATAATCAGGATATATTTTGCAAAACGCATTGGGGAAAAGCCCCTTGTCGAGTTTGGCAATAGCGCGATGCACATCTTCTTTTTGAGCGGAAACACCCCGCTGATTGTAACGATTTTGGTCGGACATGTATATGATTATGAACTAAAAAGCAAAGATAATAAAAAAGGTCTGGGTCTGGTATTACATTGGTGTTACCCACGATGACGGGTTAAGTTTTACACCGCCTTTCCATACCTGAAAATTCATTACGGCTACACCGTCTTCATTATTAGCCACAGTTCCAATAATATCTTTGGAAGCGAGTGATTGACCTACTTTTACATTAACATTACTAAGCCTTGAATAAACAGTCCAGTAGTTGCCGTGCTTCACTAATACGGTTTGTCCCAATCCCATATCAGGCATTATACTGGTAACAACTCCTTCATACACGGCTCTGGCTTTGGCTCCTTGGCTGGTTTGAATGTCAATGCCATAATTATCGATTTCCACTTTAGTAGCAATAGCATGTTTATGTTTCCCAAACGGATCTGTAACGACACCTCGCTCTACAGGCCATGGTAATCGTCCTCTGTTACTTTCAAAACTTTTAGAAAGCTCAGAACTTTCCGGAGTGGCTGCTGCTGTATAGTGTGGTCGAGCCTTACCTGTTGATGTTCTGTTAACCGCTGTAGCCACAGGAGCATAATTTGAACTTGTATTTGCCGTGGCGT
This sequence comes from Bacteroidetes bacterium UBA1312, assembly GCA_002307135.1. Taxonomy (GTDB): domain Bacteria; phylum Bacteroidota; class Bacteroidia; order Chitinophagales; family Chitinophagaceae; genus Rurimicrobium. The sequence goes on along the minus strand of DBTQ01000010.1, from coordinate 119,604 downwards.
AATTGGGCTTATTCCCTTCGTGGGTATTGTTGGGTTTGTTAACTGCTGGTTTAGTATTCGTAGTGGTGGAAGGTGTAGGTACATCGTATCTTGCTCCACTTCCCAATATTACTTTTGAATTACCACTGCCATAAACGTTTGGTTGGTTGACTGCAGCCTTTTGTGCAGCAGCGAGTTCTGCCGCTTTTCTCATTTCGTCGGCTTTACGGCGGCGCTCATCATCTTCCGCTTTTTTTCGAGCTATTTCGATTTCTTTACGAATGGCTTCGCTAATAGCATTATCCAATCTCTTAGCACTTTTTCTTTTATTATCAAGGTCTTTTACCAATTCTTGTTCGCGCCCTTTTAGTTCATTTACTACTACAGTTGTTTGGTTCCGTTCTTCCTGAATTGCTAGTTTTTGTTGTTCTTCTGCAGTTAATAGTACGCCCTTTTGTGTTTTTACAGAATTGAGGACATTTATTTTATTTTCTATTTTATTTTGTGTTAGTTTGATATCCTCAACTTGATTTTTTCTGTAGTCTCGGTATTTTTTCATGTATTTCATTCTGCGCAAGGCATCATTAAAGTCGCCAGATGAAAAAATAAAAGCCAAGGTATTATAAGAACTACGGTTGCTGTAAGCATACCTTACAGATTGCGCATAGCGCTCTTGTAAAATGGAAAGATTACTGCGAAGCGTTATTACATCATTCGAAGATGATTTAATATCATTGTCCAAGTGTCCCATTTCCTGATTGATATTACTAATCAATTTTTCGCGGGCATTAAGCTTGGCCTGCAAGGCTTGCAATTGACTCATTGTCGCTTTATGGTCTTTTTTAGTTGCCTCCAATTGATCCTGAGTTTCTTTAAGCGATTCAACAATTGCCTGTCTGCGTTTTTCTAATTCATTGCGCGAAATGGGTTGCTGAGCATTTAGCTCAATTGAAAAAAATAAGATAATTGTTATGATGATGCTGAAATGCCGCATTCCGGTGTGATTAATTTAGTGTGGTTACAAAAATAATGAAATTATTAGCTTGACCGAATTTGGAGTTTACATTCCTAGTATTTTATGAGCAAAATAACCAAAACAACACCAAAAAATTGAGTTTAAAAGATTTATACACGTTTGTTTTAACATTAATAAGGGTGGCTGTATTATAATTTTGTGTGAAATAGTTGTTTTTCATGTATGTTTGTGCCGTTGTTTTTATAAACAGAATAATCAAATCGTGAGCAAAATTTCAAACAAGGTCTCTGCGGCCGGCTTATTGATAGCGCTAGGTATTATATATGGCGATATCGGAACTTCCCCTCTTTATGTTTTCAATGCTATTTGTGATGGGAAAATTATATCAGAATTATTAATTCTAGGTAGTCTCTCTTGTGTCATTTGGACATTAACATTACAAACTACTATTAAATATGTAATGCTTACACTAAAAGCAGACAATAATGGTGAAGGTGGTATTTTTTCTTTATTTGCCTTAGTTCGAAGGCATGGCAAGTGGGCTGTCTATTTGGCCATGATCGGTGGTGCTTCTTTATTAGCAGATGGCATGATTACCCCCCCCATTTCTATAACTTCTGCAGTTGAAGGGTTACGTAACATTCCAGGACTTCAATTAATCCCTGATGGATTGATAATAGAAATCGTGCTTTTCATTCTTATCGCGCTGTTTATTTTTCAACAGTTTGGTACAGCATCCATTGGCAAAATGTTTGGACCGGTAATGTTTTTATGGTTTTTCATGTTGGCTGTAATGGGTGTTTCTCATATCCACATGGATTGGAGCATTATGAAGGCATTTAATCCTTATTATGCTTTTGAATTATTGACCAAATACCCCAAAGGCTTTTGGCTGTTAGGTGCTGTATTCCTTTGTACTACTGGGGCAGAAGCATTATACTCCGACCTTGGACATTGTGGTCGTAATAATATTCGAGTTTCTTGGATATTTGTAAAAATAAGTCTGTTATTAAACTACCTTGGTCAAGGTGCATTTTTGCTCACACATTCCGGCGAACGCTGGAGTTCTGCATTGTTCAATCCATTTTACTCCATAATGCCTTCATGGTTTTTACCATTTGGTATTACGATAGCCACATTGGCAGCAATTATTGCTAGTCAGGCGTTAATATCGGGATCCTTTACGTTGATTAGTGAAGCTGTAAAAATGAACTTATGGCCTAAGATGAAAATAATTTATCCGACAGTAGAGCGAGGACAATCTTATATCCCCGGTATTAATAAGCTTTTGTTTGTTGGGTGTGTAGTAATGGTTTGGTACTTTGAAAAATCGTCCAATATGGAAGCCGCTTACGGTTTGGCAATTACCGTTTGCATGATTATGACCTCCTGCTTATTTGCCTACTACATGTATATCCATCGGGTGAAAGTGATTGGTATTGTCGGTTATCTGATGATTTTTTTAACGATTGAAACATCGTTTCTTATCGCTAATCTTAAAAAATTTCCTCATGGTGGTTATGTAACATTAATTGTAGCCGGAGCGCTATTTATGTGTATGTACATTTGGTTTCGTTCGCGCAAAATCAGAAACCGCTATGTCGAATTTGTACGTATGGATGATTATGTCTCCATTTTACAAGAGTTGAGTAATGACAAATCAATTCCTAAATATGCTACACATTTAGTTTACCTTACAAGTGCCAATAACCCCAATGAAATTGAACATAAGATCATCTACTCCATACTCATTCGAAAACCTAAACGCGCTGACATTTATTGGTTTGTGCATGTCAATGTAATGGACGATCCATACACAATGGAATATTCTGTACATACCATTATACCTAATGAAATTATACGTATCGAATTCAGATTAGGATTTAGGGTGGATCAACGTATCCAGATGATGTTCCGAAAAGTGGTAGAGGACATGGTGAAGAATAAAGAAGTGAATATCGTAAGTCGATACGAATCTTTAAGTAAAAATAATGTTCGTGGGGATTTTCGTTTTGTTGTTTTAGAAAAATTCCTTTCTCTGGAAAACGAGCTACCACTTATTGAACGTTTAATTATGCGTGGTTATTTTTTCTTGAAAAAATATAGTTTGTCTGAAGAAAAGGGATTTGGTCTCGATCCTTCGGATGTCACTTTGGAAAAATTCCCGTTGATTATTCAACCACCATCAGATTTGAAATTAGCGCGTAAGGATTAATTATTAAAATATTTTGATAACAACTATGGAGCAAAACAAGAATAAGCAGCACTTGCCTGCATTAATGGTCATTGGATGTTTATTTTTTGTTTTTGGTTTTATTACCTGGAGCAATAGCCAGCTGATTCCTTATCTTAAGATAGCATGTCAGCTTAGTGATACGCAATCATACCTTGTTGCAACAGCTTTTTTTGCAGCCTATTTTGTAATGGCTATTCCTTCTTCAGTTGTATTGCGCAAAACCGGTTTTAAGAAAGGCATGTCATTAGGCTTATTAGTTATGGCTGTTGGCGCATTGATATTTGTTCCCGCTGCTCAAACCCGTAATTTTAATTTATTTCTCACAGGTCTTTTCGTTATTGGTAGTGGATTAGCCTTATTACAAACAGCAGCTAACCCCTATGCTACTGTACTTGGCCCAATAGAGAGTGCAGCACAGCGTATTAGCATAATGGGAATTTGTAACAAAATTGCCGGTATTATAGCTGTGTTTGTATTGGGCAGCATTACATTGAGTAATGCGGATGCAATCAAAGCTAAATTACTGACCTTAAACCCGGTAGAAAAAGCAGCAGAACTAGATGCCTTAGCAAGTAGGGTAATTGTCCCCTATATTATTATTGCTGCGTCTTTGGCAGTACTTGCACTTATTATATTCTTTGTTCATTTGCCTGAAATAAATGAAGAAGAGCAACAAGCAGGCGATAATGAACATTCGAAGAACAAGACCAGTATTTTTCAATTTCCACATCTTCTATTAGGTGCCTTTGCTATCTTTTTTTATGTTGGGGTAGAGGTAATTAGTTATGATACATTTACTGGATTTGGAGAATATTTAGGTTACCCGTTAGCAACAGCAAAAACCTTTGCAACATATACTGGTTATGGTTTATTGGTGGGCTATGTGTTGGGTATAATAGCAATTCCACGTTTTATATCTCAACAAAAAGCGTTGAGTATTCTTACTTTTTTTAGCCTGCTATTTGTGTTGATTGCGATGTTTACAAAAGGTAATACTGCAGTTTATTGTTTCGCATTTTTAGGATTTACCAACTCTGTTGTTTGGCCAGCTATATGGCCATTAGCCATCAATCATCTTGGAAGATTTACCAAATCAGGTTCTGCATTATTGATTATGGGTATTGTAGGTGGAGCTGTATTGCCTCCTCTATATGGTAAGCTTTCAGAATTAATTGGCTCTCGTCAAATGGCATATTCATTAATGCTTCCTTGTTATTTATTCATTCTGTATTTTGCGTGGGCCGGACATAAGGTTGGTTTGAAAGCAGATAAGACGGCTTAACTTTAGGCTTATGAGATGTGCCCTATTTACATTATTAATATTTGCAGGGATAATTCATAATGTTTTTGCTAATGATACCCTGCAAATCATAAAATCAATAACCATTGGAGCGCGTATGCTACAAGTGGATGAGTTGGGTAATGCATATATTGTACGTAATGACAATACGCTGGTCCGCTATTCGGAAACGGGAGACAGTAGTACAAATTTCAAAAGTATCTCAAATGGCGACCTTACTTATATTGATGTAACTAATCCGCTCCGTATATTATTGTATTACCCCAATTTCGGAAAACTAGTTTTGCTCGACAAGATGCTTTCCTTGAAAAATGAATTGAATTTGCGTACCCAAAATGTAATCAACAGTAATGTAATTGCAACAAGTGCTGATGCAAATCTATGGGTATATGACCAGTTCAATGCAACATTGAATAAGATTGATATGCAGCTTAACTACATCATTCATGGGAATGATCTGCGCCAACAACTGACAGTCATACCAACACCAGTATTACTTTGTGAGCGAGAGCGAAAAGTATATATGAGCGATACCACACAAGGCATTTTGGTATTTGATCAGTATGGATCTTATATTAATACATTGAGTATTTTGGGCATTACGCAATTTCAAATAATTGGTGCACAATTAATTTATAGAAAAGCCAACAAACTCTACTCGTACGATATGCAACAGCTTAATGAAACTTCATTAGAAATTCCGAATGTCAACAATAAGACTATTATCAATGCACTATTATGTCGTGATGTATTGTATGTGTTATACGAGGATAGATTCGTATTGTATAGAATGAGCAAGTCTTAGCTAGTTACCGCTAAGTTTTATTGCTTTAATATTACGTTGTAGCCCTTTCCATTTACTTCTGCTTAATGGCGATTGTTTAAAAAATTGCTTAAATGATTCTTCACTCATTGATTCCCATTCTGCTAAAGAAAGATTCAGTATTTGCGGTAGTGCTTTAAAATGTGTTTCTGTATTGGGTTTCGAGAATCTATTCCATGGACATACATCCTGACAAATATCGCACCCAAATGCCCAACCTTCCATACTGGGTTGCAGTTCATCGGGTATTAATGCATCTTTTAATTCGATAGTAAGATAAGAAATACACTTACTTCCATCAATTAGTTGTGGTGCTACAATCGCATCAGTAGGGCAGGCGTCAATACAACGAGTACAAGTACCGCAATGATCCGTTTTAAAAGGGGAATCAATATCTAAATCTAAGTCGCTGATAAGCGTAGCAATAAAGAAAAAAGATCCGTTGGATTTACTGATCAGATGCGCATTTTTGCCCATCCAGCCCAGCCCGCTACGCTGAGCCCATGAACGCTCAAGTACAGGAGCACTATCTACAAAGCCCCTGCCATCTATATCACCAACATTTGTTTTTATAAAGGTCAAAAGCTGATTCAGCTTTTCACGAATTACATAATGATAATCCAATCCCCAGGCATATTTTGCAATTTTCACAGCATCTTCTTTTTGCTGCTCTTCAGGAAAATAATTGAGCAATAAGGTAATAACTGTTTTTGCTCCGGGTACTATTTTTCGTGGGTCAATACGTAGCTCAAAATGATTTTCCATATAAGCCATTTCCCCCTGATAACCTTTATTCAGCCATTGCTCCAGCCGCTTGGCATCGTCCGTCAATTCCAACGCTTCAGCTATGGCGCAATTGGTAAAACCAAGCCTTGCTGCTTCGTCTTTTATTAATAAGGTATGTCGTGTTTTTTGTAACAATCTTTATCGAATGATTTTTATTTCTAATCCTCTTATCTTTCCCAATTTATCTAAATATTCTTCAGTATATACGATTGGAATACCTGCATTGATCACACAAAATAACTGTAAGTCCTGTTTATAAATACTCGCTTCACACTGTTTGAGTAAATACAACACTTCACTCATGGCACTATAATCAAAAGTTATTTCAACTCGATGTTCCACCCATTTTGTAATTATTGTGGCAGAACCTAAAGCTGCTGCTGCTGCGGTTTTATAAGCATTAATCAAACCAGGTACACCTAATAACGTCCCGCCAAAATATCGGACAACAACTATTAATACATTAGTTAGTTCTGCACTATCAATCTGACCAAGTATAGGTCTCCCTGCACTTCCACTCGGTTCTCCGTCATCATTGGCTCTAAATTCATTATTGGTAGTTCCTATTCTGTAAGCATAGCAATGATGGACAGCTTTAGGATGTTCCTTTTTAAGATGTTGCAACTTTTCTTTTACATCATTAATTGAAAGAATAGGGTAGGCATAAGCAATGAATTTACTGCCTCTGTCTTTAAAAAGTGCGCTCGTATGACCACTAATGCTTGCATATTGTTGCTCTTTGTTCATTGCGGTGCAAAGATATTTTTAATTGCGCAATACCCGTATTTCTACACGTCTGTTTTGTTTAGCATCATCTTCCGATAATTCTACAGCAACAATCGGGTGGCTTTTACCAAAACCAGCAAAAGATAAGCGTTCTTTTTTGATTCCTTTTGTTATAAGGTATAGGCAAATATACTTAGCCCGGTTCTGTGACAATTCAAACAACTGAGTATCCTGATCTAGGGCATCGCCATCGCCTTGCATACAACATACATGACCTTCTATACGTATTACCAAGTTTTCATTATTTTTTAATGTTTCAAACAATTCATTGAGAATGGGCTCACTTTCTTTGGTAACAAAATGCCTCCCCGGTTGAAAATGGATATTTTCTATACGCAATACCTGATTGGGCTTAAGCTCTGTAAGTTCATCAAAACGACTGGGTACAGAAATTTTTGTTGGTAATGTTTTTGGTATAACAGGCAAAGAAGATTTCGCTGGCGTTAATTTTTGCATACCGGAAACGGGGTGGATTGAGGTTATTGTTGGAGCAATCTTCCGATCTCTTTTAATAAATATGGACACACGTCTATCTTTAGGATAACCCTCTTTCCCATTTCTATTTGTGCGGTTTACTTCGCCTATACCGGCACAAATCAGTATTTGTTTGTCGGATATTTTTTTATCCATTAAATATTTGCGCACATTTTCGGCTCTTCCATTGGCGAGCACTTCATTTGCAGGCTCATTTCCGAGATAATCGGCATAGCCGTAAATCAACAAATTTCTATTACCAATAGTATTGGTTAAAGAATCTAAACGTACCATTGCTGGTGCATCGAGTCTAATGTTATTTATGGGAAAATAAACATCGAGTGTGTCATAATCATATTGAGCATAGGCTTGCGGTATTGCACAACATAACAACAGTAAACAGAAGATATGGCGCATACACAAAAGTATTGAGAATAGAAAGTTTTGCTAATGTAGTAAAATATATTCCAGAAGAAGGCATACTTGTACTTGATAATACTTTTCCCTTAACTTTGACCCCTCATTTTACCATGTACGAATCTACAATAGAAATAAGAGTTCGCTATGGCGAAACCGACCAAATGGGTTATCTGTATTATGGCAATTATCCACTTTATTATGAAGTAGGGCGTACTGATGCCATACGTCAGCTCGGTCTTACTTACAAAGCACTTGAAGAGTCTGGAGTTGCATTACCCGTTGCTGAATGCAATCTGCAATATTTGCGCCCGGCTTTTTACGACGATCTGATAACGGTGAAGACAATTATCAAAGAAATGCCGCAGTCATCCGTTATTCAGTTCCACAGCGAATTGTATAACCAACACAACAAATTGCTCAATAAAGGATTGACAACTCTAGTTTTTTACGACATTAAAGAACGAAAAAAAGTTGCCATTCCGGAAGCCTTACGTGAGCGCTTAGCCCCATATTTTGAATAAATGAACAACACAAAAGCAGTTATTATTACCATTGGCGATGAGTTACTCATCGGTCAGGTAATCGATACCAATTCAGCTTGGATTGCCCAACAACTCAATGTTCTGGGCATAGATATACTTCGGCGTGTAGCCATTGGCGACAGTAAGGAATCTATTGTTTCGGCACTCGACGAAGAATCAAAACACGCAGATATTATACTCCTTACCGGAGGACTTGGACCTACTGCGGATGATATTACCAAACCCGTCTTATGTGCGTATTTTGGTGGCAAATTAGTTGTTGATGAAGCCGTTCTTACACACGTTAAAGATATTTTTACGCGTAGGAATCGGCCAATGCTGGAGCGGAATCTGAAACAAGCTGAAGTACCGGACGTATGTACTGTTATACCCAACAAACTAGGTACAGCACCAGGTATGTTGTTTGAACAAGGTGGCAAAATAATAGTCTCTATGCCTGGTGTTCCTTTCGAAATGAAGGGCATGATGACCGCTGTTTTATTACCGATGTTCGCAAAACGTTTTCAACAAAGCAACTCCATCATCCATCGCAATATTCTTACATTTGGTGAAGGCGAGAGTTTTTTAGCAGAAAAAATAAAAGACATTGAATCCAGTTTACCGGAATATATTAAACTAGCCTATTTACCGGCTCCCTATGCAGTCCGTTTAAGACTTACAGCTCATGGCAAAGATGAACAGGCATTGATAACCGAAACAGAAAATTTTCGTGATGCACTTGCCGCAAGAGTCGCAGACCATGTTGTTAGTTTTGATGATCGATCACTTGAAGAAATTGTAGGCAACTTACTGAAAAAGAATAAATTAACGATTTGCCTTGCAGAAAGCTGTACCGGGGGATATATTACACATAAATTAACTCAGAATGACGGTGCGTCACAATATTTAAAAGCCGCTGTGGTGAGCTATGCTACCGAAGCAAAAGTCAAAATATTGAATATTGATGCTGATTTAATCAAACAACATGGGGTCGTGAGTGAAGCCATTGCTATAGCTATGGCTCAATCATCGCGGACAATAATGAACACTGATATAGGCTTTGGTGTCACAGGAATATTGAGTAATAGCCCTTATGAAGATGCATCGCCGGTGGGTACTGTTTTTATAGCTGTTGCCAATAAAGACAAGGTAATGAGCAAACAGTATCGACTACACTACGATCGTATTCAAAATAAAGAAACCGCTGCACAAATTGCTTTATATATGATTTGGCGATTCATTACCACCTATAGTATTTAATGAGGCAGGGTATAAAGCCTATATTTTGTTAACGTTCAAAAATTATTTTATTTTTTAAAATCTTTTTCCTTAGCTTTGTGCTTTATTAATTTTTTATTTAATTTACAATGCAAGAAGGTACAGTAAAATTTTTCAACGAAACTAAAGGATTTGGTTTCATTACTCCAGCTGCTGGAGGTCAAGACATCTTTGTTCACGTTTCTGGTCTATTCGACGAAATTCGCGAAAATGACAAAGTAACTTACGAAGTTCAAAATGGTCAAAAAGGTTTAAATGCAGTTAACGTAAAAGTTATCTAATCTTAATATCATTATCATTTGGAAAGCACGCTAATCATTAGCGTGCTTTTTTCTTTTGTAAAAATCACTTTGCAGCTTTCTGTTTTGCCACTATCTTCGTTCCAATTAAATTTTTGATGAGGAAATATAGTTTCAACCTATTACTAATGTCGTTTTTATTGTCTGTTACGGCCTGTCGTAAAGATTTATTGCATTGGCAAAATGTAGAGAAAATAGAAACAAATACTACTGAACGTCTCAACAAAATACTATTCTTAGCTAGTGGAAAAAGCATTATCTGTGCCGGTGGAAAATTTGAAGAAGCACTTATATTGACATCCGAACACAATGCGGACAACTGGGTAGCACATAGCATACCCGATTTAGGGGTAGGTATGTTGGGTATGACGCAAACACCTGATAACAAACTGTATTTCTGTGGAGAATATTGCAATATTGTTATCAGTGAAGATACGGGCAATACATTTAAAAAATCGAGAATTACAGGCCTTTATGAAACTACATTATCCATTGCTTTTCCTAAAACCAATGTAGGTTTTGCTGTTACCAATATTGATCGGGATGTAGGAGCCATTTTAACTATAGATACTTTAGGTAACACCATTAATTATAAATCTTGCACATTTGGCATCAATGAAATAAAAATGTTGGATCACCAAACCGGATATGTAATAGGTAATGGTGCTGTAATGCAAACTACAGATGGCGGTGTTAGCTGGCAAACTCAAAATATTGCTGGCGATAACTTCAACAATATTTGTATGATGGGATCTTATAAAGCTTGGATCTGTGGATACAATGGTAGTGTTTATAAAACTACAGATGCAGGGGCAAACTGGACGCGCTTACGCAATGGAAATGATATTACTATACCTCACTATCATTTTTTAGACCTGCTTTTTACAGACGATTTACATGGGTATGCAGTAGGAGAGGGAGGATTGGTAAGCTATACCAACGATGCAGGCAAACATTGGATGGAGTTTGATCATTTTACAAATAGTGATTTAAAATTTATAGCAATAGCACCCGATGGCAGATTGATCACGGGTGGTGACAATGGTTGTTTATATAAGTTGACGATGAAGTAAAGCCATCGGTTTGTGTCAAAATTTTCCAATAATCTTTAGGCGAATACCTAGTTAAATATTCCTACCTTTGCAGCCCCAAAAGTAGCGTCTATTATATCCATGTATAATATTACGCTCATCTCAAAACAACATAATAATTAAGAATACTAATGATTTCAGTTCAAAATCTATCGTTGCGCTATGGCAAGCGTGTATTGTTTGAAGACGTAAATATCAAATTTACTGAAGGTAATTGCTATGGTATTATTGGTGCTAATGGTGCCGGAAAATCTACTTTTATGAAGATATTGTCGGGAGAAATAGATCCGACAACCGGTAGGGTAGAAATTTCGAAAGACCAGCGCATGAGTGTACTTAAGCAAAACCACTATGAGTTTGATGAACTTTCGGTTTTGGAAACTGTAATGCGTGGCAATAGTAAGTTATACGAAATAATGTCGGCCAAAGACGCTATTTACGCCAAAGAAGATTTTACAGAAGAAGATGGGTTGAAAGCCGGTGAGTTGGAAGGTTTGTTTGCGGAGATGGATGGCTGGAATGCAGAAAGCGATGCAGCAACATTATTGAGTAGCTTAGGTATTAAAGAAGAATTGCACTATAAATTCCTGAAAGAGTTGGATGGTAACCAAAAAGTACGTGTTCTTTTGGCACAAGCTTTGTTTGGCAATCCGGATATTCTATTACTCGATGAACCTACCAATGACTTGGATCTGCAAGCTATTGCCTGGTTGGAAAATTTCTTGGCCGACTATGATAAAATTGTATTGGTTGTATCGCATGACCGTCACTTTTTAGATACAGTTTGTACACACGTTGCAGATATTGATTTTGGTAAAATAAACGTCTTCACCGGTAACTATTCTTTCTGGTACGAATCGAGCCAATTATTGCTTAAACAACGTGGCGATCAGAATAAAAAAGCTGAAGATAAAATTGCAGAGCTAAAGGACTTCATTGCCCGTTTCTCCGCCAATGCATCTAAGTCCAAACAAGCGACCAGTCGTAAAAAGGCTTTAGATAAAATTAAACTGGAAGACATGCAGCCGTCCAACAGAAAATATCCAGCTATCTTATTCAATAATCAGGTGCGCGAAGCCGGAGATCAGATATTGGAAGTCGATGGATTGGGCAAAACAGTAAATGGTGAAGTGCTCTTCAAAAATATAAAATTTGACCTCAAAAGAGGACAAAAAATTGCCGTAGTATCAGAAAACAGCTTGGCTACCACAGCTTTTTATAAAATACTGATGGGCGAAGACAAAGATTTTGAAGGTACATTCAAATGGGGCGTAACTGTAACACCAACTTATTTGCCCAACGACAATACGGAATATTTTGCTGGTAAAGATGAGAACCTGATTGATTGGTTACGCCAATTCTCTGAGGAAAAAGACGAAACATTCATCCGCGGATTTTTAGGAAGAATGTTGTTTAGTGGCGAAGAGACGTTGAAAAACTGTACGGTACTAAGCGGAGGCGAAAAAATGCGTTGTATGCTTAGTCGTATGATGATGCTGAAAGGAAACGTGCTTTGCCTTGATGAACCAACCAATCACTTAGATCTTGAATCAATCACAGCATTGAATAATGGGATGAAAGATTTTAAAGGAACCATTCTATTCACAACACGAGATCATGAATTGGCTCAAACAGTGGCCAATCGTATTTTAGAGATAACGCCCAAAGGGTTAATTGACCGCGAAATGGACTTTGACGATTACTTGGTTGATGAAAAAATCAAAGGAATGAGAGTTGAAATGTATTAATTTCTTAATGTGGCTAGTGTTTTTTAACAGTTAAAGCAGCATTAAAACTCAATTTCTTCCGTTTAATAGCTATATTTGCTTGTAAGAATAATCAATTAAAATAAATAAAAATGGCAATTGCAACCATCACTCCTCAGTTATTATTATCCATGCCTAGCGGTGGCGAGTGGATTACTATCTTATTGGTAGTAGTAGTATTGTTTGGAGGTAAGAAAATACCTGAATTGGCGCGTGGTTTAGGTAAAGGTATCCGCGAATTTAATGACGCAAAAGAAGGTATCAAAAATGAAATAGAAACTGGTGCTAATAGCACTAAAGAGGCCGACAAAAAATAATTAAAGCTTTTTACAATCCCCCCAAATGCTAGCAAAAGCTTTATTATAAGCGATTGCTAGCATTTTTATCCTCATCAAGAAAATCATTAGCTTCCCATTTTTGGGTTGCATTGTTTCACCGCTTTGTTTAAAAAAACGATAAAACCATGCAATATAAAATCATTCTTTTACTAGGACTTTTTGTGTGCATTAGACCATCGTCTTCTGTGGCTCAATACGTTGTCCGGGGGCAACTTCCCAAAGTGCCCAAGGCTCCAGTTGCATTGACGGCTAAGCAAAAAGAAATAATAAAAGCCAATGAAAGGGCAGAAGCCGCTGTTGCACGTGAAATATTTTGTAAAGAAGAAGATATACGTAGCTCAAAAGCAATAGAATGGGCAGCTAGCAGGAGTTCAAGAAATAAAGCAATGGTACCTTTAGCAGGCCAAAAAAGTTATTTTGGCCCAATGAATGAGTATGTTATCGACTTTGTAAAGGAATATCTTGGTGCTCATAGCAAAACATTGGCAGTAGTTAATGACAGAGCGAAAACGAAGTTTTCCCTTATGGATAATGTTTTGAAAAAAAACAACCTTCCTAACCAACTCAAATATCTTGCTGTCATTGAATCTGCGCTCAACAATACGGCCACATCACCAGTTGGGGCTGTTGGACCTTGGCAATTTATGGAATCTACGGCTCGGTTAATGGGGCTTACCGTCAATGGCAAAAGAGACGATCGTACGGACTGGTATAAATCAACCGCAGCAGCAGCCAAATATCTCAATTATTTGTACGAACAAATGAATGATTGGTTGCTGGTAATTGCAGCATACAATAGTGGGCCAACTCCTGTACAACGTGCTATAGAACTAACCGGAAGTAGAAATTTTTGGGATATAAAAAAATATTTGCCGCGCGAAACACAAGGGCATGTACTCGCTTTTATAGCCACTGCTTCCATTTTTGAAAACCTTAAAAAGTTTATCGCGTTTGGTAAAATTCCTGATGATTTTATTATCCATCCGGAAATGGCAAAAGGTAATACTGATACCAAAAAAAACAAGCCACCCAAAGTACTTTTTACAGATGACGAGCTTAAGAATATGGCTATTATCTCCTTAAAAGAACCTTTGAGTTTAGATATATTGGCTCAGGAATTGACAATTGATAAGCATATTTTAGAACGTTGGAATCCCGATTATGAATTGTTTATTCTTGATTTGTATCCCGAAAAGGAATATGGCTTTAGAATACCCAAAGATAAAATTGACGGTTTCATAGAAAAGAAAGCAATGCTTACTAAAAAATCGGAGAAGTTTTTTAAAGAAACAATATAAACCGCATTGCATTATTAAATGATAAAGGGAGCGAATGTACATTCGCTCCCTTTATCATTATGGATTAATTTTATAAACTTAATTGTTTAGCTTCTTTGAATTACCCATTTAGCAACTGCCGGAGCTAGTTCTTTTTGAGATTTTGCACCCACAAAAACTCCAATATGGCCACCAGGGAAAGCATATTCCGTTTTGTCTTTCGACCCAATTTTGCTCATCACAGCCAAACTGCTTTCGTTAGGGATAATCGTATCTTCTGTAGCATACACATTGAGGTAAGGCACAGTCATGTTCTTTAAATTAACGATCCGTCCACCCAATTCCAATTCGCCTTTGATCAACTTATTGTCTCGGAACAAATCCTTAATGTATTTACGATACATTTCACCGGTGATGGCTGGCAAATCTGCTTTCCAATGTTCCATACGTAAGAAATTGAGCATCTTATCCTTATCTTCCAATGAACCCATTACACCCAAGTATTTACTAATGTTCATGCTGGGTTTCATTAAGCCAAAGGCCTGATCGATCATTTCACCCGGAATCACACCAAGCGTATCCACCATAGTGTCAATATCAATATACTTAGTCCATTTGAAGAGCATACATTTATTGGTCTCAAAATCAAATGGTGCTACATACGTAGTCAATGTTTGTAGTTTTTCGGGATATAGGGATGCGTATATCATAGAGAAGGTACCTGCCTGACAAATAGCCATTTTGTGTATCTTCTTTACCTTATTGCTTTTGCGTACAAAGTCCACAGCATCATTCATATATCCGTCGATATAATCTTCCATGGTGATGTAGCGATCGGATTTGGTAGGGTAGCCCCAGTCCATTATGTATATATCCAGCCCTTGCTCCAGCAATTTTTTCATTAAGCTGCGATCTTGTTGTAAGTCAAGCACATCCTGACGATTGAGCATTGCAAAAGATACCAATACCGGAATTTTACAAGTAGCAGGGGTAGCACGCTTGTAATGATACATTTTCACTTTATCACGTTGCCAAACTAATTCTTTAGGTGTAGTAGCTACATCCACTTCTTCAATAGATTGCAGCGTTTCGTATCCTTTAGCCAATTTTTCTATGGTGGAGTTCATTTCCTCCATTAATATAGTTGGATTCCAAGTCATAAAATATAATTTTTGCAAATGTAGGATTATTTATAAGAAGTACTGTTTCGTTACAGTTATCTTCTGATGTCCATTTCTTCAATCAGGTTGTTGGCACCACCCATTTTGTCGATCAAAAAGAGTACAAAACGAATATCTACCACTATGGTACGTTTGTATTTTTTGTCGAACGCGATGTCACCACTCATAGCTTCCCAGTTTCCGTCAAATGCGGTGCCTATCAGTTCTCCGTTGGCATTGATCACAGGGCTACCGGAGTTGCCGCCGGTAATATCATTGTTGGTAATAAAGCAAGTATGCAGGCTACCGTCGGCATCAAGCCAGTTGCCAAAATCTTTGTTTTTGTAGAGTTTTATCAAATCCTGAGGCAGGTCAAATTCGTCATTACCTGGTTTGTATTTTGCCATCAACCCGTCGATAGTGGTAAAATATTTATAGGAAACTGCATCTTGAGGTTCGTAGGCCAATACTTTACCGTAAGATATACGCATGGTAGAATTGGCATCTGGATAGAATTTTTGCCCTTGGTTCATATCCATCAGGCCACGCACATATTGTTTGCTCAATTTCTTTTTCTCTTTTGCAAACTCATCCAATTTGGGTTGATAGTACGTTTCAAAATTGTGCACAAAGCTGAGTGCATATTGGATAGCAGGATCGGCATTCATTTGTTCCAAAGTCGGATTTTTACAGAATGCTTCGAATTTGGCATCGTCCATTAGGAATGTGTTTTTATACACATAGTCGGTATAATTTTTGAACGTTTTATCCCAGTTGTCGTCACCATACTTTTTGAAAATAACTGCTTGAAAAATGTCCGGATGCTGGCTCTTAGCTACATCTCTGAAATACATCTTAGTCATTTCTGCAAAAAGCTCCTTGTCTGTAGCCTCGTCATATTCTTTCATGCTCGGTGTACGAACCATTTTGAGCACTTTTATATACTTATCGATCGAATCCTTTTCCGGATGTTCTATCAACACTTTTTCCAATGGTGCGCATACAGCAGCCAAACGGGATAAAGTAGCTGCTTTAAATGCTTCATTGTAATAAGTAGTGTGCTTGGCATAAGGCTTATAGTCGGCATACATGGCGGCAAAGTCCGACATCAGATAATCATAACCTTCGTCATTTTTTTTCGACCATTTGGTAAACACACGTTCTTGTTGTTTTTTCTGATCAACCACGTTCAGCCTGTTCAATTGCTCGCTTTGACCAATATAATATTTCCAATAGTTAGCTATACCTGCATATTTAGAAGTCATTTTGAGGTACACCGCTTTATCTGCATTCATGTGACGGCGCATAATAGATAGGCGAGCGTCACGTATGCTTACAATAGAGGGGTTTACTTCTTGCAAAGCCAAATCAACACCATACGATACTTCATAACGGTTGGTACGACCCGGGTAGCCAAATATCATGGCATAATCTTGCTCTTTTTCTCCTTTTGCAGAGATGGGTAAAAACTTTTTGGGTTGGAAAGGGATATTGTTGGCCGAGTATGCTGCGGGTTCGTTGTCTTTGTTGGCATACACGCGGAACATGGAGAAGTCGGAAGTATGTCTTGGCCACATCCAGTTGTCGGTGTCGCCACCAAACTTGCCCAATGACTTAGGCGGAGCGGCTACAAAACGAACGTCTGTATATTTCTTGTAAGTAAGTAATAGGTATTGATTGCCGTTGAAGTATTCTTTTACATTAGCTACCAATTTACCATCTTTAGCAGCGGCTTTTTCCATTGCTTTTATAGCTTCGTCCAATTTTTTGGCTGCTTTATCGCCTTTGCTCTTGCCTACGGCTGCATTTATTTCGCTGGTTACATCCTGTATATTTTCCAAAAAAAGTGCGGTAATACCTTCTGCCGGCAACTCTTCGGCATAGCTATGTGCCCAATAGCCGTTGTCGAGGTAGTTTTTGTCCACACTGCTCAACGATGCAATGGCGCCGTAGCCGCAGTGGTGATTGGTAAGCAATAAGCCGTTTGAGGAAATAATTTCGCCCGTGCAGCCACCGCCAAACTGAACAACTGCATCTTTGAGGCTGCTGTGGTTAATATTGTACAAATCGTCTTTAGTAAGCTTTAGCCCTAGCCGTTGCATTTCTTCATAGTTTTTGCCTATGAGCGAAGGAATCCACATGCCTTCATCGGCCTGTGCCGTCTGCAACACAAATGCGGAGCATACCAGCAACAATAGTTTTTTCATATTTTTATTGGTTTTTTTATGAGTTATTGTAAAGGACGGCGAAGTTATAGAAAATATATAAAGAATGCTATATAGGCGCTATGCTCCTCCTTCAATATAACTCCTAAAGATCATTCAATCCCTTGCCCTTCAGTATGGATGGTATCCATTTTTCAATCCTCGACTCCCGGGTTTTGGCTTGTTTGGCAGCCGAAAAGTGCAGCATGTAGGCTCTTTGTCGTCCTGGGGTCAGTGCTTCAAAAGCCTTTTGCAAGGCAGGTAGCTCATCCAGTTTTGTTTGAAACTCCTCTACCATTTCAAATGCGGCTGTTTCTTTGAGGCTTATGCTCAGGCCTGCTCTTTCCACTTCTATAGCTTCGTAGATATAGGCTTTGAGGGTAGGTGCCAGCTTCACTATTTCCTTGAGGTTGGTAAACCTGATTTGGCGTGCTGCCTGCACATTCTTCGTTTGCTGGATCAGCAGGCCATCGGTATTGTGCAGCAGGGCTCCTTTCATAAACAGAAGTGCGCAATAATCTTTGAAGCCATGTATCAGTACAATGTTTTTTCCTTTAAAAGTATAGCAAGGGCAGCCCCACTTCAGTTCTTCTGTGAGCCCGCAGTCTGCCACTATCTTTCTCAATTCTTTATACTCCCGCAGCCACTTTGTGTCTTTCGTAAAATAAAAATCAACGGCGGCGTTGGTGCTATATTTTGTCATAGTAAGTTATTGTTTTTTTAGATCCTTAGTGAGCCACTAAAGCCACTGGTAGCGTAATGCCGCTATTGGTCGTTAGTGGTTTGGTACAGTTCATTTGCTACATCAAGGTTTGTAGTATTGTCATTTTTAATGGTTAGGAAATATTTGGTTTGCCAGTGTTGTGTTTGCACCGCTTGTTTATTCGTTACCACATCCCAGGGAGGGTACACTCTTATGCCCAGTTTCCCTTTCTTTCCATTTTGTGTTATTATTCCTTTGTCTGCCAAAACAGATGTTGGGAAAACAAACTGCCCGAAGTTGCTGCCACTCCGTGCAGTGATAATGATAAAGTCTATATAGTCCGATAGGTCAAAGGGTTCTGTTATTCCCATACTGTTTCGCTTCCAAATGGCCACAAATTGCCCTGTTTTTGTGGGTGTAATTTTGGACACTCTATACTGAATAGTCTTGCCATCGATACTGAATGAACAAGCTCCGTATGCAGCACTTTCGGCATTCGGCTTTAGCTCTGTTATAGCAAAACCACAGGGGTCATACACCAATTCTTTCACTACTTTCCAATCGTTTTGAAGTAGATTGGTCTGCATCAATTTATTTTCTGCCATCATCTTTTCAATATTATTACAGCGTCATTGCGAGGAACGAAGCAATCTACGCGTTGTATTGTCCCCAGTAAGATTGCTTCGTCAGTCGTTCCTCCTTTCTCGCAATGACGTCATTGTGAGGAAAGAAGCGATCTACACGTTGTATTGTCCCCGGTAAGATTGCATACGTCGGTCGTTTCTCCTTTCTCGCAATGACGTCATTGCGAGGAACGAATCAATCTACGCGTTGTATTGTCCCCGGTAAGATTGCTTCGTCAGTCGTTCCTCCTTTCTCGCAATGACGTCATTGCGAGGAACGAAGCAATCTATCTGCCGGTCTGCAATACCACGACACTACAGTAAGTATTAGCAGCAGCAATGCAGGCAATATTTCCACTACAGCATCGCCCATTATTATGTGCGAGCATATAGCGCCGGACATCATAAAGAAAAAACCTGCGTAAGCCCATTCCTTCAGTAAAGCAAATTTAGGGATTAGCACTGCTACCACACCCAAAATTTTCCAAACACCCAATATGCTCATAAAATATACAGGGTAGCCCAAGTGTGTGATGCTATCTGCGCCTCCGGCACCTGTTTTCATTTTCAACAATTGTACCGCCCCGGTCGATACCATACCCAATGCCAGCCAGCCGGTGGCTATCCAATAAATGATTTTGTTGCGCTTGCTCATGGTGTGTTTTTTAGTTTACTTACAATATCCTGTATGCGGTTGTGCGCCATATTGATACCCTGTGCAAAGGGCAATTTGAGTACTTGGTCGCGGTGTGCTACCGACTCGTATATGACGTGCATAGTAAGTTGGCTGCTGTGCTCGGTGAGCTGTGCAAACTCATATATCTCCAGCTGCACGCCAAATGGTGTATGCTCCATTTCAAATGTCCGGATGATCTTACGGTTAGGTATCAGCTCGTGGATCGCTCCATTAAATCCGTGTTTGTTTCCTTTAGCGTCTGTGGTTTCGAACTGGTAGCAGCCATGCTTTTTGCTTTCCAGCTTCAGCACTTTGGTGCCCATCCATTGCTCCACTAGGTCGGGCTCTATATAGGCTTTAAACAACAGTTCCAGAGGCAAATCAAACACTCTGGTAATCACTAAATCCTGTTTGTCGTCTTCGGCATTCACTTTCGTTTTTTGTTCCATAACGGTTATTTATTTGAGGGGTAGTTTTTCATTATTTCTTCCAGTTTGTTGAATCGCTCATCCCACATTTTGCGGAACGGCTCTATAAACTCGGCCACTTCTTTCATCTTTTCGGGGTTGAGGTGGTAATATATGGCTCTGCCTTGCTGCTCCTGCTTTAGCAGCTCGCATGTGGTCAGTATTTGCAAATGCTTCGATACGGTGGGTCTTGCGGTGTCGAAGTTGGCGGCTATGGCGCCGGCTGTCATTGATTGGGTAGCCAGCAGCAGCAGTATAGCCCTGCGCGTGGGGTCGGCTATGGCCTGAAACACATCTCTTCTTAAATTCATTGTGTAGTTATTTGACTACAAATGTAAGAGTAGTTATTTAACTACACAAATTTTTTCCACTTTTTTTGTGTGTGGAGCAAGAGCCGTAGTAAAGAAAAGAAGGTAGTAGGGCAGAGCGTGCAAATCTGTCAGCTAACATTAAATATTTCTACATTAACAAAAAATATAAATAGTCGTGGAAATTTCCTCGCTTTTCTACTATTCGGGATATTACGTTTGTCTTGTGGTAGTTTAATTATTGTTTTAATAATAGCTATTCTACTATTTATTAACCATCAAAATACAAATATTATGAGCGCCAAAATTTACTTAGCCGCGGTACTATTAATAGCAGCAACAACTGCCTCTGCACAAGTATCCAGAAACCCCAATAGCAGAAATTATCGGGTGCCAACAAATGAGCCGAATATCCTGCAAAATCGTGAAAAAATTATGAAGAGCGAAACGCCGGAGAGCGATGATAATGACGATATTCAGAACAAGGATAGCGTTAAAATTCAGTTTATAGGGATGGCCAGTGCGGCTTCTGTCGATCAACTTAAAAAAGCCTCCGGTGCTGTTTCTATTGGTATTTCGGTAGCATGGGGTGGGCATAAAGCTCTAGATCAATCCTATAGGCTCTACCAAAGAAACAACTTTTACATGCTGTTTAATCCGGTAAGTATAGTGAGCAATGATAGCGCCAGCAAGCCGAAAACGTTTCTTTTTCCCGATATTGGCAAAAGAGATTTCGTAGTCGGATACGAACGAGTTTTCCCTTTTTCGGGCAGGGGTGGCCTTGATGCTACTAATAATATCATCAGGCCATTGACCTTTAGCAGCTTTGCCGAATTTTCGACAAGTCATTACGATACAGGAGTTAATAATTTCCGTACGTACAACTTAGTAGCCGGATTAAAACTTACTTACCAAAATAGCGAACTCGGTTTGCCTTTCGGGTTTCAAATTATCCCTAATTACAGTTTTATCTATGTTGAGCCCAAAGATTGGAATGGCATGGATATGTCGCTGTTGGGCAAGCCGTCTTCAGCTTTTTATTCGCTCAGCGACAAGGGCATGCCGCCAACCATACATACGCTCGGATTAAATTTTAAGTTATCGATTTCTGCGCTTGAGTTTTTCGCCAATTTCAAATATGCCCTCAATAGAAAGTTAAGCGATAATGACAATATTCCAAATGATTTTAAAAACACGGCGGTGGTTTTTGGCATGTTGGTCAACCCAGATATATGGGGCTTCAATGTAGGCGCCGGGCCAGGCAATAAAAGAAAGGGTAAAGGAAAGTAGAAAATTAGGTCTCTAACGTATAGTCATTATTAAATATACAACATATACAGATATGTTTATTTGAAGAAAAGAAGGGTAGTTGAGCAGAAATATGCGTTGATTATAGAAAATGTGATATAGCGGAAAGAAAGTGTATGGGTTCTGGGCGGTGGAGCAGCCCATGTTTCCCATCTTCATTTCCAAGTTAGTCGATTTTTATTACATCACTTACTCGAAGTATGAATCCAGTTTTATCTTCAAATTCCTGGCGAAATTTCATTCCCCCAGCTTTGAAGTGAGGACGTTGCTTATTAGCTATATGCCCATATCGTTTGACGTAAGGAACAATATTTGCGTTCCTTTTAAAAAGCGCAATTGTATTGATAAGTTGATCTCTTGCTTTGCCAGCCCATCTGCCACCGCCTCTGTCTTTAAGTTCAACAAACATCAAAACGTCTTCATAAGTAATCATACTCTCGCATCTTTCTCCTTCCGCATGAGGAATACCTAAACAGGCATCAATTGCTGTATGGGTAATTTCCTTCATGTATGGATTGTCAATCCATACATGCCAATCATCAGAATTTTCAAATACAAGAGTAGCGGGTGGTGTATCATGAATTCCAAAAACTCTTTCATTAGTTGCGCTTTGGCATTTTGCTTGAAAAAAATCTATCGCCATCCTTTTTCTATTTCTTGTAACTGTGCAAATAATTCATTGGTTTCTTCGAGTTCACTATTTAGCTCATTTTCATCTGACGGTAAACCTTTATAATCTTCTAATTTTTTGATTGTACCACTTTCTTCATCCATCTCATAGATTACTAAATCATCACCTTTAACAGTGGATTCAAGTGGAACAATATCAGCCAGATTTTTCTTTGAAGCTTCTGTTTTTAAATTTGATTTTATTATTTCGGCCTTAACAGCCAAGGTCAGATAGTTAATTAAATACGGACTATGAGAAGTCATGATTAACTTGTTTCCTGCATTCATATTATTGAATTGTAACAGGTTCTTTAGCATTTGCCATTGGGATGATGGAAAAAGGTTTTGCTCTGGTTCTTCCACTATATTGATAAAAACCGTTTTATTGAATTTTGATGAAAGTGCTGAAAGTGCCAGCCTCCTTTGTTCGTTTGTGAATGAATTACTGGATAAGATTTCCTGTACTTCTTCGCTAAAGCGTTTTCTTTCCTCACTACTCATCGATTCACTGGTTACAGGTTCATCTTGTGTACTACGTTTTTTTACAGAACGCGCTAGATAATCTGATACTAAATACAATGGAACCAACGATTGAAATCCGCTTGAAGCTTCACTTAGCCTTATTTTGTAATCACGGCCTTTCAAGTTGAGTGTATCATTTAAGCGGTCATATTCCAACTCGGCATTGTTAATAGGTAATGGCAGCAAACCTTTTATATCAGCTTTAGCTTTTTCAAATTCAGTAATAAATTCTTGTAAAGAAGGTGACGATAACCTTAGCTCTTTGGGTGTTTTTACATAAGCAATAAAATTCCTCTCTGCTGGTACATACATGATTTGTGGAAGAGGGTAATTATTACTTTCTTTAGAGATAACTGTTAAAAATTCATTTTCGTATTTAATAACATAAGCCTCTCCTTCATATTCAATAACAGATTGGCTATCGCCATCTGTCTTTAAGTAACTATTAATATTATGATAGTCCAAAAAGAAATTTCGTAACCGGTTTTTTCTCTCAAACCATTTTTTATTATAGTCCCCAACACCACGTACCAACGCCTTTTCCATCCATGTAAAACTGGAAATAAGCTTTGCGATGGTGCTTTTACCAGACCCCTGATTGCCTATAAATACGGTGACTTTACTGATGTCTATCCAGCCATCATTTTGCATATTCCCTTCTTTAATAGGACCGAAATTTTTAATTTTTATTCTGTTCATTTGGATTCCCTTCTATCTATAAGACGCTTACAAAATATGCTTTTATTGTGATAAAGCTACAAGATTAAACCTTCAATCAATAGCTTACTTCTTCTCAATCAATCTTTCCAACCTTCCCATCATTTCATCCTTTTCTTTCAGCATACGTTCGTATAAAGCAATCTTTTCTTCGTGTAGCTGAATTATTTTTTCGATTGGATTTACTGTGGGGTAATAACTAAATAAAGAATTACCACTTGCATTATCGTTATTATTGATTGTATTCGCTATAATATTCACAGCTTGCTCTTCATCAAAATTCTGAATAGCTTCTACAGGTATTTTGAGCACAGCCGATATTTGCGCCAGCAGGGGAGCGTCTATGGTTTCTTTTTGCTCCAGTAGCGATATCTTTTGCTGGTTCCAGTCGTCGCCCAGGTCGGCAGCCAGTGCATCTTGTTTTATGCCCAACATTTCGCGAAATCGTTTTACGTTGCGGCCTTCGTGTATTTTGTGGTTTGGCGTGCTAGTATGTGTCATAAGGCAAATGTAATTTTTTTGACCCGTGTAAATTACATTTTTTTTCGATAATGTACAGGTATCTTACATGTGTTGTTGTTTAAAATACAAGCCCGGCATGTTGGATACAGCCGGCACATGGCGGTGCTTTGCTTCAAAAAATACAGAAAGCTATGGCTATACCACATGGAGCGGCTACCAAAGCCGGCACACGACAAATAACAATTTGCAACAAAGGCTATGCACGCCAACGCGGTCGTTATGTATATTTTCCCATCATCAACCTCAGTGGCAAATGGCTCAAAGCCCATGGTTTCAAAAGCGGGCAAGTAATAGATATTACCTGCGAAGCCGGTAAGCTCATCATAACCATAGCCAAAGAACAACGGTTTGAAGATATATGACGGATTATCTTCGAACTCTTTTGTTCTATAATTTACATTATGTTAAATAGAAATCAACAGAATGAATACAACTACTTTAATATAGTTTTGCAAGCTACTGCTCTATTATACAACAATGAACTCCAGAGGTAAACTATACGGACTCGATCATCTCCGTGCATTGGCAATATGCTTTGTCTTTTTATTTCACTACCAGCTCCCCACATTTGGGCATCCGGATTGGCTGGTCGATGTGGCTAAGTTTGGCTGGACGGGCGTAGATCTTTTTTTTGTACTGAGCGGATTCTTAATTGCATCGCAACTCTTTGTTCAAGTAAAACTACATAACAGATTAGATTTCAAAGACTTCTTTCTGAAACGCTTTTTTAGAATTATCCCTGCATATTGGGCTGTGGTGGCTATTTACTTTTGCATTCCGTTTTTTCGCGAACGCGATGCGCTGCCGCCTTTATGGAAGTTTTTGACTTTTACGCAGAATTTTGGGCTCGACCTAAGTAGCCAGATCACATTTTCGCACGCTTGGTCGCTGTGTGTCGAAGAGCATTTTTATTTGCTTTTGCCCCTTGTCCTCATTTTACTGCGCATGCTCAATGCTGCCCGGCAAGCCTATTGGGTAATGATCGTAGTGTTTCTGTTTGGCTTCATTATCAGAGCCTATAGCTGGCACACTTACTATGAGCCCAGTATGGTCGATGACAATGGCGTATTGCTCTGGTACAGATATATTTACTACCCAACTTACAATAGGTTGGACGGTTTGGTAATGGGTGTTGCTCTAGCGGCCTTATATCATTTTTTACCTCATATTTGGGAAAAAGTGGCTCAATTGGGTAACTGGCTGTTGGTGTTGAGTGTGCTGATACTCACGGGTGCTTATTTTGTGTGTTACAACGAGCACTCCTTTGTCGCATCGGTATTTGGGTTTTCGCTGGTGGCGCTCGGCTATGCCTGTGCTGTAGCAGGAGCCATTAGTCCCAAAAGTATCTTGTATCGGTCAAATTCAACAATAACTACTTTTATAGCCGGCCTTTCATATTCTATTTACCTCACGCACAAAGGCATTATCCATATCACGCAAGCAGTATTAAGTAAACAAAATATACCAATTGATAGTAATTGGATGTTGCTCTTTTGTACAGTAAGCTGTATAGCGGCAGCTTTAGTGTTGAACAGGATTATTGAACGACCTTTTATGAAATTAAGAACCAAGATTTTGGTAACACCAACACCCAAATCAGGCTGATGATTACTACCCTGCTTATATGTAATTTTTTATCCACAAATAGGGATAAAATGGGTAGGTTTTATCCCTTATTTTGAGTACATTTGCGCATATAAATTTTTGAATTTTCCCTAATACATAATATGTCAGAAATTACACAAGACAACGAGCAACAAGAACAACCAGAAAGAGCTCGAATTTTACCCGTAAATATTGAAGAGCAAATGAAGACGGCCTATATCGACTATTCTATGTCGGTAATTGTAGGCCGGGCACTACCCGACGCTCGCGACGGATTAAAACCCGTTCATCGTCGTGTGCTTTTTGCGATGCACGAATTGGGTAACAGCAGCAACAAACCTTATAAGAAATCTGCCCGTATTGTGGGTGAGGTATTGGGTAAGTATCACCCGCATGGCGATACTTCGGTATATGACGCAATGGTACGTATGGCACAGCCTTGGAGCATGCGCTACATGATGGTGGATGGCCAGGGTAACTTTGGGTCGCAAGATGGAGATGGACCGGCTGCCATGCGTTATACAGAGTCGCGCTTGCAAAAGCTGGCAGAAAGCATGTTGGTCGATTTGGAAAAAGATACGGTTGATTTTTCACTCAATTTTGACGATTCGCTTGAAGAGCCAACAGTATTGCCTACGCGTATTCCTCAGTTGTTGGTCAACGGCTCATCAGGTATTGCCGTAGGTATGGCCACCAATATGATGCCGCATAACTTAAGTGAAGTTATTGATGGCTGTATTGCCTATATCGAAGATAAAGAAATCAGTATCGACGACTTGATGAAGTATGTAAAAGCACCTGATTTTCCAACCGGTGGTATTATATATGGTATCGATGGTATCAAAGCGGGTATGCACACCGGACGTGGTCGTGTAGTATTGCGTGGTAAAGTGAATGTAGAAAATACCAAATCGGGTAAAGAGCAAATCGTTATTACAGAAGTACCCTATCAGGTAAACCGTGATGCTTTGGCAGAAAAGATCGGTTACCTGGTCAATAATAAAATAATTGATGGCGTAACACACGTTGCCAATGAATCGAACAAAGACGGAACACGCCTAGTAGTGGAGTTGCGCAGAGATGCCGTATCGCAGGTAGTGATCAATATGCTGTATAAGCATAGTGAGTTGCAAACGTCTTATGGTATCAACAATGTAGCACTAGTGGGTGGTCGTCCGAAGACGATGAATCTAAAAGACCTTATTAGTGAGTTTGTTAAGTTCCGTCATGAAGTAGTGGTGCGTCGTACCAAATACGAATTGCGTGAAGCTGAAAAAAGAGCACATATATTAGAGGGTTACATTATTGCACTCAACAATTTGGATGCCGTAATTCAACTGATCCGCGACTCCAATACACCAGAAATAGCCAAAAACGGCTTGATGGAAAACTTTGGCATGAGCGAAATACAAGCCAAAGCGGTATTGGAAATGCGTCTGCAAAGCCTTACCGGTATGCAGATTGAAAAAGTTCGTGAAGAGCATGCAGAAATCATGAAAACGATTGCACATCTGAACGAAATTTTGAACAATGAGGATATTCGTTTCCAAATTATCAAAGACGAATTGCTTGAAGTAAAAAAGAAATTTGGCGACGAGCGCAAATCAGAAATTGATTATAGCGCAAGCGAAATGGATATGCTGGATATGATTGCTGATGAAGATGTGGTTATTACTATATCTCATTTGGGCTATATCAAACGTACTTCTCAAGCCGATTACAGAGCTCAACGCCGTGGCGGACGCGGCTCTATGGGTGGCAAAACACGTGACGAAGATTATATCGAACATCTGTTTGTAGCCTCTACCCACCATACCCTACTCATTTTTACTGAAAAGGGAAGATGCTTCTGGTTGCGTGTATATAAGATCCCCGAAACAGATAAAAATGCGAAAGGACGTGCTATCCAAAATCTGATACAATTACCACAAGACGATAAAATCCGTACGATCATCAGTGTTGCAAAACTTGATGAGGTAAAAGAAGAACAACAATATGTAGTGCTGTGTACCAAGAATGGTATTATCAAAAAAACTGATCTTGAAGACTTCAGTCGCCCACGTACTAATGGTGTAAACGCTATTACCATCCGCGAAGACGATCAGTTGTTGGACGTTTCGCTTACAGATGGCACAAGTTATATCATGATGGCGGTAAGTAGCGGAAGAGCTATTTGTTTCCCCGAAGGTAAAGTACGTGCTACAGGCAGAGGAGCTATTGGAGTGTATGGTATAGATATGGTACAAGGCAAAGATGCTGTAATAGGAATGATTTGCGTGAGCAAAAATGATACGAGCAAACAAGTATTGGTTGTATCGGAAAAAGGCTTGGGTAAACGTACTCCTTTCTTTGAAAAAATGATTGAAGGAGAAAATACGGATGAACTGTCCAACATCGTCAATATCAAAAATGAAGAAGGTGTAGAAGAGCCTTATCAACTGGCTTACCGTATTACCAACCGTGGTGGTAAGGGTGTGAAAACAATCAATATCACCGAAAAAACAGGTTCTTTGGTTGGTTTGCTAGCAGTAGAAGAGAAAGACGATTTGATGATAACCTGCAAATCGGGCATCACTATTCGTATGAAAGTGGCCAATATCCGCGAAGCTGGTCGTGCTACACAAGGAGTAAAATTGATTAACCTCGACGGTGGCGATGAAATAGCAGCATTGGCCAGTATCGACGAGCAAGAAGAGTTGGAAGACCTGAGCGAAGAAGGTATAGCAGCAACTACTGAAGATGGTGCTGCTGACAGTGATGCTATTGCTCCGGAAACAACTAATGACAATACTCCAGTAGAATAAAGAAGTGTAATAATAGTAAGAATAAAACCGACGGAATTTTATATTTCGTCGGTTTATTTTTGGACATTTGTTCCGCATTATCTAACAATCAATAAAACAAGAAGGAATATGAATCCTAAAATAGAAACTATAAAAAATATCAGACGTTTTTTGCTGGAGCTCATCAGCGAATTGAGTACGGAACAATTAAATGAAGTACCTACAGGGTTCAACAACAACATTGTGTGGAATCTGGGACATTTGGTAGCTGCACAACAAGGCATTTGTTATTTCCGCTCCAATGTGCCTATGGTGGTATCAGAAGAATATTTCAATAATTTCAAAGGTGGTTCCAAACCGGAACGCGCTTTCAGCCCTGATGAAATAGACCAAATCAAACAGTTGTTGATCGACAGTTTAGATCAGTTTGAGCGGGACTTAAATAACAAGTTGTTTGTTACTTATACTTCGGTGATTACCCGCTATGGCATTGAGTTTAAGCATATCGACGATGCTATTGAGTTTTTGCCCTTCCACGAAGGTCTGCACATGGGTACTATTATGGCTTTGAAAAAACTGGTCAAAAAGTAAGTACAGCGTACCCTCAAATATTGAAATATGACATCGGAATTTGCACAACATTTTGCAGAGGAATGGGTTGCGTCGTGGAACTCCCACGATTTGGATCGTGTATTGAATCATTATACGGATGACTTCTCTATAGAAACACCAATGGCGCTCAAAATACAACCGGAGAGTCAAGGTATATTGAAAGGGAAAGCAGCCATACGTATCTATTGGACCATGGGGCTGCAATTGATTCCCGACCTTGAGTTTAAAATAATAGATGTATTAACCGGTATCGACAGTTTGTCCATTTATTATTTGAATACTGCTACCGGAAGAAAGTCTGTTGAAAATATGTTTTTTAACGAACAGGGAAAAGTAACAAAAGTGTTTGTGATGTATTCCTGACCTGTATAATTAACGCCTAGTTATTGCCACAGTTGACTAAAGTATTGGCTATGCTCATAGCCCTTCTGCTTGCTTGCGCCCGATTATATGCGCAACAGGATTTTGTGTTTATAGGCTCTTACAATTGGGATAAGACTAAAGAAGGTATTTCAGTTTATGAATTAGATACCACAACTGGTCATTTAAAAAAGGTCATCAGTTCCCGAAATATTCTTAATCCATCGTATCTCACATTATCGCCCAATGGCAGATATGTATATGCCTGTACAGAAAGCAAAACGCCCGGAGCCGGCGCTGTAAGCAGCTTTGAATTTGATGCGCGGCATAAAACACTGACCTACTTAAACAGCCAGAAAAGCGGTGGCGAAAATCCGGTGTACCTCAGTGTTCATCAAAACGGGCGATGGCTCGTCAATGGCAACTATACCGAAGGTAGTCTTTCTGTATACCCCATAGCAGCAGACGGAAGCATCAACCCACCGGTACAACATTTTGCTTATACTGAAGGGAGCATCAATACCGAACGCCAGGACCGTTCGCATATACATGCAGCTGTTTTTTCGCCGAACGACGATTATCTATTTTTGCCCGATTTGGGTGCAGATAAAATCAGGTGCTATCGCTTTGATGCTTCAGCTACAGCGCCATTGAGCGAAACTCAGCCTTCATTTATATCTACTTCTTTAGGCAGTGGTCCAAGACATTTCACCTTTCATCTCAATGGGCATTTTGCTTATTGTATTGAAGAGCTTGCAGGTATGGTTTCTGTTTATCATTATGAACATGGGCATCTTGATAGTATTCAAAGAATAGCTACACATACACCCGAGCTTCAGTCTGGTTTTGAGAGTGCCGATATTCATATTTCGCCCGATGGGCATTTTCTTTACGCATCCAACAGGGGTGATGAAAATAATATTGCCATCTTTTCGATTGCTACCAATGGAACATTGATGCCTATTGCTTATCAAAGCACTTATGGTCGTCATCCACGCATTTTTGCTATTGATGCGAGTGGCCAATTTCTGATTGTAGCCAATCAGATTAGTGGCAATGTAATAGTGTTTAAACGAAATGCTCAAACAGGATTATTAAAAAAAACGGGTAAAACCATTAAAGTACGCAACCCGTCTTGTGTACAAATCAAACACTATGCACCGTAAAGTTACTACCCTATTTATTATTTGTCTTTTAGGCGCATCATCTGCCCAATGCCAGTCTATGGCTTCTTTTGCCGATAGTATCAGGAGGGCTTATCATATTCCTGAGCTCAATTATGCAGTAGTGTCTGCACATAAAATATTGGAACTACATGCGCTTGGTTATAAAAAAATCAATACCCACTTAAAAGCACAATTAAGCGATCGTTTTAGAATCGGCTCTAATACCAAGACTGTAACGAGCTATATCGCTACCCTCTTGGTACAACAAGGAAAGCTCAAATGGGACACTAAATTTTTTGACCTGTATCCGGAATTAAAAGCCACAAGCAATCCGGCATATTATGCAATGACGTTACAAGATTTGTTGACTTTTCGTGTGCCATTGATGAGCTGGACTTATACCAATAATGAACCTCTGGCGCAAGAAATAAAAGGCAACGAGCAACAACAACGTTATGCTTTTGTAGCCTGGGTATTGAAACAAGCACCTGTTGCCGAAACCAAAACAATTTATTGGTCTAACCCCAGCTATGTAGCTGCCGGCCTGATGCTCGAAAAAGCTACAGGAAAAGATTATAAAACATTCATACAGGAATTGGGCAAGCAATTGGCTATCCACTTTGAATTTGGCCAACCCAACTGCAAAGACACGAATCAAACCTGGGGACACAATGAAGCGCTCCAACCCGAGGCTCCGAGTCAAAATTATAAACTCAATTGGCTGTCATCAGCCGGTAACCTCAATGTGAGCCTACCCGATTATATCAAATTTGTTCAGTTGCAATTGCAAGGACTTTCAGGGCAATCTAAATTGCTGAGCGCAGCTGCATTCAATAATATGCATTATGGCTTACCGGACTTTTCTTTTGGCTGGAATTGGTATGTCGATGAGGATAATCATTTTAAATATTCATTTCACAAAGGCAACCCCGGTACCTTCTTTACCGAAGTCTATATCTGCAAAGACCTCGACAGAGCGTTTATTTTCTTTACCAATGCACAGACAGCAGATACAGAACAAGGCATCGACATTCTATTTGATGCGCTCAATGAACGATATGGAGGTTAAGCAATAGCTGCATATTATAGTACACAGGTTAATTACACCCCAAACAGAGGGCAACACTATGGCAACTGCTGCTTATAATATTAAACATTTCCACATTAACAAAAAAATCTAAAAAGTCGTGGAAATTTCCTCACTTTTGTAAGATAGGTATGTGTAGGTTTGTTCTATATCATAAAATATACAATTGATTAATCATAAATAATTATCACCAATTTGCCTTATGTGGTATAAATGGACGATTGCGTCTATTTATGAGTTGGCGGTAAGTTTAAAAAAGACAAATCATAGACAATGGAACAAAATAAAGAATTGGAAAAAATTATAGGGCTTTCGATTAACGAAGCCGAATATGACTTGCCAAATAGTCAAAAAGGTAAAATTGCTGTTTTAATTTATACAGGCAGTGCAGACCCCAAAAAGGTATTAGACTATGCCGTTCATATTTATGTTGAGAATAATGGCTATCACGAACTTATAGACGCAAATTTAGACAACCCTTGGATGCGTGTAATTCTTAACAACATCAACAGTATGGAACAAAGGCAATTTGACCCCAATACCGACAGACTAAAATCATCAAATAAATCATAATGACGAACACAGTAGCAGAAAATAACGACTATAGCAACGCTATAGTGGAAGCGGTTTGTTATTGGTTAGGATATCAATTTAAAATTGGCAGAGACCAACTCATACACGAAGCGAGTTTAAGGTATCCTATTGCCGACACAATTACTTCAAAAGGCGTTTGTATTGACAGAATTGTCCTTGAACAACTTCATCCGATTTTTAAAAGTAAAAAAATAGACTTAGTAATCTTTGAAGAAAACAGTTCAAAAACTGAAATCGAAAAAGACGACACAAAATTGAAAGAAGTTTTTGAATTTAAACTTGCAAAAAGCAGAACGAACGAAGAACATAGTGACGAACATCAACGCGTTTTTGACGATGTTGTTAGACTTGCCTATTATAATTTTTGGGGCAGTAAAGACTGCTATTTTTTAATGTGTGGTAAATACGAAGATTTTAAAACCTATTTTGTAGGACAGCAAAATAAGCCAACAACAATGAATGGCAACAAAAACACAGTGCAAACCAAACAACAATCCACAACACAACTGACAAGTTCTAATGATTTGCAAGCAACAGAATGGAAGCCAGACGGTATTTACAAGGATTGGTTCGGTTTCAAGACAGGCGAAGAAAAAGTAATAGAATTTAATAAAACTGACAACGAAATTTTTGGGTTAAAGCCTTTTCAAGAGAGTTATCACATAAGAGACACCCAAAAAAATACTTACACGGACACAATTAAAATTAAAACAAAGTGTATTGCCATTACATCAGGTGGACTTGAAAACGTAAAAACACACGCAGCAGGAATTTGGAAAATTGAAATGAATAAAACCTACTGCTAACAGGGGTTCTGCAAAAAAGCGGGTTCGGTGCTAAATTGAACATTTGGAATTCTAATAAACATTTGTATTAAAACGAACCTTTGTGCTTCTAAATCCGCTTCTTCGCAAAGCCCCAATAGAGGCAAGGCTACGTGACACCCAAAAGACTTCACAGATAAAAATAATTTATGGCAGACTATGCACCCCAATATGACTTATTCAAAATCATCAATAGACTTGAAGCGGTTGGACGATTTATATTTTGGGTAATTTTAGTTTTCTCAATTGCACCTGTTATTTTTAAGACATATTGTGAACAGGGACACATAATTGACACGATAAATATTCTTAACATCATTGGCATTAGTTTATTCTTTTGCATAGAAATTATTAACGAGTTCATTTTAATCCCTCAAGCAGACAATAAACGGAGAGATGACTTCATCGACAACTCATTTGGGTCTGCATTCGCAACTAAAAATTCTGTAGGTTATTACGACAATGACCATTTAAATAAGGGACTTTACAAAGCATCTGTTAATCTGTTTGAAAATTGTTTTTTTACATATTCATTAGTTAAGGCTACTACTATTTCTAAAATCATAATTCCAATTTTAATGTTTTTGACGATGATAGTTTTGGCATTTTATGGTTTTAAGGAAGTCCCTTTTGCTTTGTCAGTTTTACAAGCACTTTTTTCAGCAAATATTTTGGGGACATTAATTAAACACTTCATTTTATTGAATAGACTTTCACAAATTCAAGACACTTGGATAACGCTATTTCAAAATGCAGAGTTCAAGATAGACACTATGAAATATCAAGCATTTGTTTTCAGGTATTGGCTTCAGTATGAAACTTTACACAGTAAAATTAACGCAGGTATTTCAGAAAATGTTTTCAAAAAAAACAACCAACCATTGACTACCGCTTGGGAACAACTAAAAATAAAATATAACATTTCTTAGGAATGGCGACAATTAATTACAGACTGCAAAAAATATCCGAAGACCTTTTTATTAAATACGGTTCAAAGGAAAGAGAATACATTGAACTAAAAATAGTCAATTTTAAATCTAACATCAAAGCTTACTTTGGTGCAGGCGTCAGTGAAATTCTTGTTTTTGGTTCATTCAAAAGAGATACAATTTTACCAAGAAAATTTGATGAAAGTTCTGACATTGACGTCTTAATTGTTTTCAACCAAGCCCAAAACGAATTTACACCAGAAACATACAGAAATCAATTAAAACGATTTGCAGCAGCAAAGTATCCAACAACAACAGTTTTAAAAGACCATCCATCCGTTGTACTTGAAATGAGTAATATCAAATTTGACCTTGTTCCTTGCAGACAATCAAATAGCTTTTGGTCGACAACTTATCAAATACCAAATAAAAATGGGTCTTGGATGGACACAGACCCAAAAGGATTTAGTGAAAAACTAACAGCATCAAATAATAAGTATGCTTCAATTGTTAAACCAATTGTTAGACTAATGAAGTGTTGGAATGCTTTTAATGGCTATCCGTACGCGACATTTGAACTTGAACAAATAATTGCAGATATGAATTTCACTAATGACAATTATCAAACAGGTTTTCTTTATGCAATTGACAAACTGCCGACTTATAACTTGCCAGACTATCAAGCTAAAAAAATTGAAACATTACGAAATAATGGAAATTGGATTAAAGAATATCTTGAAAGAGACAATCAAGAAAAAGCGATTGAAGTTGTGTGCAGAATTTTGGGTGTAACCTTGACATAATAGACAGACCAAGCAGAAAAGCCCAGCCACCAAGGGTTTTGCGTTAATGGCGGATAGTACGAATAGAAAAATTTGAGCAATTAATAAACATTGGTGCTGGCAGGCAGATGAGTGTTCCCAAAGCCCACTAACGTAAAGCCCGAAACCGTAAGCACAATTATAAGACATACCCCCAACTAACAGACAAAAAAATAATTATGGACATACCAGAAACTCTGAAAAAACAATTTGACGCATTGACAATTGACAAGCATCCAAAATCAATTTGTATTTCAAACTACAAAGGAGGAGTTGGCAAAACTACGATTACTACTTTATTAGGTTATTATCTTGCTAATAAAGGAAACAGAGTTTTACTGTTTGACATAGACCCTCAATGTAGTTTGTCATTAGCAGTTGGATTTGAGCCTGCAAAGGTTGACAAAACTGATTTTACAATTTATCATTTAGTTACACCAAACAAATGGCACAATATCAAAAAAGTAAAATTTCAGGAGTATATTGATGATGTGCCAGATAAGTTTGCACCAAAAACTTTAAAAATTATCAAAGGAGCATTTAATGTTGACGAGTTGGACATTGAGATAACAAAGGCAATTGTAGAAAATGATAGAACAGCCGATATGCTTTTTGGTTACTGTAGAAACATGCTTAACAGCTTTAAGGACTTTGATTACATTCTTGTTGATTGCCCACCAAACAAAATGTATTTGACACAAGCAATGCTTCGTGCCTGTAGTTATTTTTTGACTGTTACAATTCCAGATAAAATTTCAGTTTATGGTATGCCCAGACTTTTACGTTGGGTAAGAGAAATACCAAAGAACGAAAAACCGAGAATGTTAGGCGTGGTACTTAATGCAGTAAACCGTGCAGGAGGAAATGAATTTGGTACTATAAACCAACAAACTGCAATAACTGATTTGCTGAAAGCCGTGAGTAAAGATTTAGATGTAAATGAAAAAGCAATTATTGGAGAACACCCAATAATTGCCCGTATTCCCCGTTTAGATGTCGTTTCAAGGTTTTTAAGTCAAGGCTCTGAAAAGATAGCTTGGTTTGATTTAAAAAAATCCGCAAGTGAACAGCGTTCAGTTTCCGAAATAATGATGACATTCGTATCACGAATTGAAAAAAGAATTTCCGAATATGCCAAAATTTGATTTTTTTATAAACCCAGGTGACGACTTACCAAAGAAATTGCAAACTATATTGCAAGAATACTTTTCTGAAAATGATTTTGAAAAGCTCTCAAAATTTGGAGGCAGAATTCAGATTTCTGTTACAGCACCATTTACTGATAGGAAAGAACAAGACAATAAACTTTTGATAGACGAGGCTTTTATTGCTGAACTCAAAAGCAATCCTTCTCAATCGGATGAGAAATTAAAAACGTTGACTAAAAAACAACTTGTAAAAGTTGCATCACTACTAAACTTACCAACTACCGCAAAAGCAACAACAAAAGAAATAAAAAAAACAATAAACGACCATTTGAATTCATCTGAAAAATGGGATAAAATTTCGGGTGCATAAAAGATAGCCAATCGCCCCGACAAAAAGGGTATGCCGCTAACATGGGATTTTGTGCAAGTAGGGCTGAACGTTCAAACTTCGGCTATTTGCATTGCTGTACTTTGGTTCGGGCGGGATCCCTGCCTGCACAAAGCCCTGCCCGTTATGTGGCATTTTAAAGACCGACACCACGAATGATAATTGAAGCAGAAATAATAAGTCAACCATATTCAGGAGAATACACCGAAAGAATTTACGACAACGAAAGTGCGTGGAATTCTCAAAGTTGGACTTTTATAAAGTTTACAAATGCCGACTATTCAGAATGGTGCGGACAATTTCGTGGGTTTCCAAGACAAATTGCTATCTCGACAAAGAATAAAATTGTTTTGGTTTTGACTTCTGACTATTTATTTCAGCTTGACATTGAAACCGAAAACTTGATTGACATTGAAGACCAACCTCAATATCAAAACTTAACAGTTGCACCAAATGGAGATTTTATTCTCGCTGACTATTACAACTTTGAAAAAGTTACGACAAGTATAAAAGATAAAGAACCAATTGAAAGCCCAATTCAAATGGACATAATTGAATTCAAAAAGTGGGACAATGAAAAACTTGAATTTACCTGTGACGAATTTTTAAATTGGGACAGACATTTGACAATGATATATAACAGTGAAACGAACAAGATTGAAATAAAAAACGCCACATAACACGGGTTTTGCGTCAGGCGGGCTGACGTGCAAACTTGGAGCTTTGTGCTTCTAATGAACTTTAGTACTAAATTGAAACTTTGAGCTCCTTAACCCGCCCGAACGCCAAGCCCTGCTCGTTATCGGTCATGCTATGAGACTGCACTAAAATCGAACAGTATCCAAAAGTAATTTATTTAATAGGTGTCGTTTTGAAGTTGCGAATTTTTCAAATGGTGTAACTCAACTCTGTTTACACAATCTGTTCTACCACTAAAATTGACGATTACAACGCTCGGGCAATACAGCGTCAAAGACGACTCCTCTATTACTTAAACTGTATTTACCTGAATGAAACCATACCCATCATATAGGTAAAGCAGGCTTTCTTGTTGATAGGTATGGTTTACCTTATTGTAAGGCATACCTGTAAGTTGGTCAGGTATGCCTTACCTTTTTGATAAGCATACCTATCTCGCAGACAGGTATGCTTTACCTTTAGGCAGGTATGCCTAGCTTTTTGAATGCTACAGGCTACTGGAGGTGTTTAAATGCTCTATTTGACTCAACCCGGTTACGGTATTGAAAGGCTGAATAGATAATGGATACCCGGTAAAGTTTAGTTGTTCCTACCGCTTATAAACTTTTTAATACCGCTTGTCAATTAGATGTAGAAATTTCATTTATTAAATTGTATGTTTGATCGTTAATGCTCAACTATTTTATGAGGTATTTTGTTTTTATCGCGTTTGTTCTTTTTGCTGTGCAAGTAAATGCTCAGGAATCTGCACCTAGAAAGATTTATGGTAATAATATAATGTCTGCATCTGCAGTAGTGAACAATGGAGGTATTGGTTTTGGCTTACAATACGAATGTTTGATTGACAAAAAAACAACATTTATCCTGCCAGCCGGGGTTTGTTTTTCAACTATTACAAGTACTTATAGTGGTCATGGAGGTACAAGCGGGCCAGAGGAGCTTCAGGGTGAATTGTTTTTTATTGAACCAGGCTTTCGATATTATCCTGCAAAAACCAAGGGTGTTGCCCGCTATTGTTTAGGTGCTAATATGATGATAGGGGTTGGTAAGGGTGCAAGTGCAGAAACATATTCTAACCACGCAGGTTTACAAACACGTTTTATTTTTGGATTTCTTTTTGCCAATGCCATCAACTTTCAATTTTCACGTCATATTCGTGCAACACTCGAAACGGATTTTGGTTTAGGTGCAGATAATAATTACAATAAATCCACATTGTCCCACACGAATTCTTTTTTAGGTCAATTGTCTTTTGCAATTGGTTATCGCTGGTAATAAATCAAAGACTCCTAAACGAAAACAATTAGTTTTGCGCGGCTAGTTGCTTTCGGCTATTTTCGTAGCTGTAACAGAAACCAATCCAGTTTCTATGTCTAAAATAAAAGACCTCTTATACAAATTACCTGTACTGCGTGCTATAGTTGCTTGGAGCAAACGTATAGTGCTGCCAGGTTTCGACGGTGTATCGATTTATGATGCAGGACGTTTTTTTATAGAGAACATGGGTAATATCAATTTTACCGATAGCTCAGCTGCTGTTACATTCAACTTCCTTACAGCTCTGGCACCTACTCTATTGTTTTTGTTTACACTGGTACCCTACCTGCCTTTGCACGATGTACAAAAGACGATTTTAGAAATGCTCAGTTATCTAGCTCCCAATCAGGCTACTTACGATAGTATCAGTAAAGTCATTGTTGATTTTCTGAACAAAGAGCAACGCTCTTTGTTATCTATAAGCTTATTATTAACCCTCTTTTATTCGTCCAACGGGATGATGGGATTAATGCGGTATTTCGATAGAGACCTGAAGGTATATGTCAAGCGTAATGCTTTTCAGCGTCGTTGGGCTGCAGTAAAATTAACCATTATGCTCATGGCTGTGGTACTGGTGTCTATTGTGGCTATTATTATTCAGAGTGAAACCGTCAACGCATTGCTGATGGATATATTCGGTGCGGTAATAGTGGTGAAGATATTCAGTATGATTTTAATACTGGTGCTGATTTTTTGCGCTATTTCCTGGATTTATATTTATGGACCATCCTTATCACATCGATTCAAATTCGTGTCGCCCGGTGCCGTTTTTGCTACACTGATGTGTGTGTTGTCCTCCGTTATATTCTTTTATCTGGTCAATAATTTTATTAACTACAACAAGGTGTATGGTTCTATAGGTACGCTAATAGCCTTCTTTGCCTGGCTATCACTCAATACACAAATTATGATGTTGGGTTATGATTTGAATGTAAGCATACTACTGGGCAGGATACATGGTAGTGCTGCCAGACTTAAAGATAATATACCCGTACAGCCCGAACCTTAATGTATATTATTTGATCAATGCGTTCAATAGTACTTCAATACCTTGCGTGGCATTTTTTTCAATAGGGATGATATTATGTAAGTGGTTGATACGTGGTATGTTTTTGTCCATAATATATTTCGGTACCGAGTCTGGTACATAGTCAATCAACCCCGCAGCAGGATATACAGCCAGTGATGTACCTACGAGTATAAAAATATCGGCCGCCTGCATCAGTTCCAATGCGGGTTCTATCATAGGTACTGGTTCGTGAAACCATACTACATGTGGCCGGAATTGTCCGCCATCAAGTGCTTTTTCGCCCAATGCTATATCCTTTCGGATGTCATAAAGTCTATACTCATCTCGCTCACTGCGCATTTTCAATATTTCGCCATGCAGGTGTAGCACATTGCCGGAGCCGGCACGTTCGTGTAGGTCGTCTATGTTTTGGGTGACGATTGTTACATCATAATATTGTTCGAGCTGTGCCAAGCCTAAGTGAGCTGCATTGGGCTGTGCTGCCAGACAATCTTGCCTGCGCATATTGTAAAACCGTAGCACCATTTCAGGATTTCGGCGCCAGGCATCGGGTGTCGCCACGTCTTCTATCCGGTGATTTTCCCAAAGGCCATCACCATCGCGAAAGGTTTTGAGTCCGCTTTCTGCACTAATACCTGCACCTGTAAGTACAATGATTTTTTGTTTGGACATGGTACCTCTACTAATGACTTTTACATTTTAAGGCTATAAAATCAAACAACAATTTAGCCACATTGTCCACATTGTTTAATGACAATTCCTGAGCCTTATCAAATACATCATGATAATATCCTTTACCGCCATTGGCATAAATAAATACAGCAGGTACATCCACTTGGGTGAATGGATAGTGATCGCTATTAGAAGCGTTATCGCGACTCAAGATTTTAGGTAAATATTTCTTTTCATTATTTATCCGAGTCAGTGCGTCAAAAGTCGTTTGTTGCTTTACTGCATTGACTATTGTAATACCGTCTGTAGCATCGCCCATTAAGTCAATGTTGATTAACAGATTTATTTTTTCTAAAGGGAATAAAGGATGTGCCACATAATATTTTGAACCTAACAGGCCAGCTTCTTCACCGCTGAAAGCCATAAAAACGATGGAATAACGCTGTGGTTTTGCCGCATAATAGCGCGCCAAACCTAGCATAAAACTGGTGCCACTTGCATTGTCATTGGCTCCCGGGAAAGTGGCATACTTGCCCATTTGCCCTAGATGGTCGTAATGCGCTGTAAAGACGATAAAACTATCCGGAGCTCCTGTGCCCGGTATATAGCCTACTATATTTTTGCTGAGTGCATTCGGTTCATACTTGTTTTGCACATTTACAGCAGCTTTATTGCTTTGCCAAAAATGATGACGTGGCATAGAAGTGTCCGCAACATATAAAATTGTTGCAGCAATAGTATCGGTAGCAACAGTCCATATCAATTTATTGTGTTGGGGAATAATATAACAAGACTTGGGTAATTCGGCAGCAAATGCTCTGGGTGAAATTTTAAGTCTGCTGCATAGTGTATCGACATGATGGAGTTCATAAATATCCATGCTATTGAACTTAGCTTTAGTTTTTGCCCAGTCTTCGGCCGTTTTGATTTTAGCCAGATTAATCTGAATATTTTTTTGTGTACCTGTACTATGAAATGCGGGACTAGCTGCATTCACCAAAAAATCAACACCAGGACGAAGGTTTGTTTTACCTATTTTCAAATCAACATCTTTAGGAAATGTATTGACTGAAAATGTATAATCCTGATCGTATTTACCGGCTTCATCAAAAGATTTTAAATTCAATTCTGTAAATGTTTTCTGAATAAACCGCGCAGCTTTTCCCCTTCCGTTTTTTACATAGCCTCTACCTTCCATGGTACTGCTGCTCAGCGTTACAATATTGTGTTTGATATAACGCATGTCTTGTGCGAAGGCCAATTGTGGGACACTGAACAGTGCCAATAGGACGAATAGTTTTTTCATGGAACACGATTGAAGCATCTGCAAATTTAATGATGCTTTTTAAATAAAAATGATGGATTTAATACTCGGTTTCAGGTTGTTGTACTGCGTCTTTGATCAAATAAATAACTGTAGGGAAATGATCACTGTAGCCATTGATCCATTTATTGCCGCTATAGCTTCGGTGTGGATAGCCTCTGTATTTGCCAAAAGTTGTTTTGAGAAAATCTTTATCAAAAATTGAAGATGTATAATACTGCCAATGGCCATTTTGAGCACTCAACCAAGCCCCTGATATAATAATTTGGTCAAACAAATTCCATTTATCATCGTAGCATAGTGTACCCAAACCTTTTTGATAATATTTGAGCCAGGGATTGTACAGCCCACCTGATTTTGCTTTCTGAACATTACCGGTTGTACCCAATACCTTTGCCACGCTGGGGCTTACGGGATCGTCGTTGAGGTCGCCCATAATCACTATTTTAGCCTTGGGATTGTTGCTCAATATTTGTTCTGTAGCTTGTTTATTGACTTCTGCAGCTGCCGCTCGCTTAGGTGCAGATGCGGCTTCACCACCGCTGCGCGATGGCCAATGATTGACCAATACATATACACTATCGCCTAATAATATGCCATGTACTAGCAGCACATCACGTGTATGCCCGGCTCCTGCAAATTGTAAATTCACGGCTAGTGGTTGTGCTTGCAGTATTTTGAAATGCGCAGGATTGTATAATAATGCCACATTAATACCTCTATTGTCCGGACCATCAAAACGAACAAAACGATAATGCCTTTTTTTGATTTCAGGTTGACTTACTAAAAGCTTTAATGCACGATCGTCTTCTACCTCTGCTACTCCGATGAGTGAGGCTCCGTTAGCTGCATATTCTGTTCCCAGTTGTTCTAAAACGGTCGCTAGATTATGTGCTTTTTGTTGGAAAACAGCCTCGGTATATTGGTGTGAACCATCGGGTGTAAAATCTTCATCGGCCTTATTGGGATCATCTTCCGGGTCGAAGAAATTCTCTAAATTATAAAAGGCAATGGCAGTTATTTGAACTTTTTTCTTTTGAGCATTTATGTGAAGTGATAAAACTAAAAATAGAATCAAGCATGTAATATATCTATAGTTCATCTGAGCCAAAAGTTTGGATCAAAGATAATGGTTGAAGCTTAATTAATTTCTTCCAACAGCTCAGCTACTTTTTGTTTGATAAAGTCACGCACTTTATTGAATTCTGCTGGTTCCATGTATTTGGGATCCGGGATCTGCCAGTCAACAAATTTTTTAGCGGGCATCCAAGGACAAGCATCACCACAGCCCATAGTGACGACTACATCAAATGGTGCATAAGCCCTAACATCGTCCAGACTTTTACTGTCGTGTGTACTCAGGTCGTAGCCTAGTTCTTTCATTGCTGCAATGGCTTTGACATTTACAATGCCGCTAGGCTTGCTCCCTGCACTATAGGCCTCTATACCTTCGCCTCCTAATATACGGGCAAATGCTTGACTCATCTGTGAGCGATTGCTGTTTTCGACGCAAACAAACAATAATTTCTTTTTCATCTCTACCCTATTTTATAATATTTTCGCCTCAACCAAAATGCTATATTAACTAAGCTAATGAGTGCCGGAACTTCTACCAATGGCCCTATAACACCAACAAATGCCTGACCACTGTTGATGCCGAATACACCGATGGCAACAGCTATGGCTAATTCAAAGTTGTTGCCGGCAGCAGTGAAGGCTATTGCCGCACTTTTGGAATAATCTGCTCCCATCTTTTTACCGAGCCAAAAGCTCACGATAAACATAACTACAAAGTAGATGAGCAATGGGATGGCTATGCGCACAACATCTAATGGCAATTGCAATACCAATCCTCCTTTGAGGCTAAACATAACAACAATGGTAAACAGCAGGGCAATTAATGTGATCGGTGATATGATGGGTACAAATTTGTTTTGAAACCATTCTTCTGACTTAAGCCGGATAAGTACATACCGGCTAATGATACCTGCTGCAAAAGGAATGCCTAAATAGATACCCACACTTTTGGCTATTGCTGCAATTGTAATATTTATATCCAGACCTTTGATGCCAAAATAAGGTGGCAAAACGGTAATGAATAGGTAGGCATAGATGCTGTACAACAATACTTGAAATATACTGTTCAGCGCAATGAGGCCGGCTGCATATTCTCTGTTGCCTTCAGCCAGTTCATTCCATACCACTACCATTGCGATACAACGTGCGAGACCAATGAGTATTAACCCGACCATATATTCAGGATAGCCTTTTAAAAATATAATGGCTAAAAAGAACATCAAAATCGGGCCTATAATCCAATTGAGTAATAGTGATGTGCCAAGCACTCTGGTATTTTTAAACACCTCGCCCATTTTTTCATAGCGCACTTTAGCCAATGGAGGATACATCATCAATATTAAACCTATTGCTAAGGGAATATTGGTGGTGCCGCTGGAAAAGGAATTGATCAATGTAGCGGTATCAGGTATAAAATAACCCAACAGGATGCCAACTGCCATGGCTAAAAATATCCAAAGCGTAAGATACCGATCGAGAAAGCTTAATTTTTTTCTTTCGTTTGCCGGAGCACAATTATTTGCAGACATGATTTGATTTTAGTTATTGTCCTATTTTTAGCAACATCCGCCACCCGGCGTGCAGCAAGAGGTATCATTATTACCGTTGGTTAAATCCACTAATTTTATTTTTTGTTTAGGAACAGGAATGCCACATTTAACCTTAGCCAAACAGTCTGTTTCTTTAGCCACCAATACAAAGTTGTCACCAGAAATAGTTAAACCATATCGACCTATTGTCTCTGTCTGATATTCTACTTCAATTTCCAAGTCTTCACCTGCCAGCACTTTTTCTGAAAGATCAATAATGTGTAGCAACGAACTTGGTTTAAGCCGATGCGCTATATCTTCAGCTACCCATAGTTGGAAATTGGCAAATCGGTCGCTGTGTATATCGCCGCCACAGTCAATAAAATGTTTAGTTGTCAGCCCTACTTCTGTAATATGAAAGTGTACAGGAACGGGCATTCCATTGACTTGAATAAAATTCAAGCTGTTTAATTCTGTCAAACGTT
This sequence comes from Bacteroidetes bacterium UBA1312, assembly GCA_002307135.1. GTDB lineage: Bacteria > Bacteroidota > Bacteroidia > Chitinophagales > Chitinophagaceae > Rurimicrobium. The sequence continues at coordinate 74,925 of DBTQ01000010.1, read as the reverse complement.
GTTTAAATTCAGATAATTTCATGAGTTCATTTTTTTTATTAATATTCACTAACAACACCTGTTGTTCTTTTTATTTAATCCTTTGCTTATTCCTGTGCAATAGTGTTGTATTTTTTGAAAAGCTTTTTCGTCAATACAATAGCAAATAGCATTTCCTTCGATATTTCCTTTAATAAGTCCTGCATTTTTTAATTCTTTCAAATGTTGCGAAACGGTGGGTTGCGCTAATGGCAATTCATTGACAATGTCACCACAAATGCAGGTATCTACCTTGAGTAGGTAATCAATAATAGCCACCCTAGCCGGATGTGCCAATGCTTTTAGTAAAATGGCTATCTCATTTTGTTCGTCCGTAAAATGATCCGTTTTCGTTGTACCCATTTCTATATTTATATATTGCAATATTACGATAGAATTTTAAGGGCAACAAATAATTTTCAATAGTACTCAGTTCAATTATTAAAGCTGTATTAAATCAGATTCACTATTTTCGCAGTCTATAGCTATTATGAACATAGGATTTGATGCTAAAAGATTATTCTGCAATTTCACTGGTTTGGGGAATTATAGTCGGACGTTAGTGAATGACTTGGCTAATTACTACCCGGAGAATGCATATCATCTTTATACACCTGAAATCAGGAATTCAGCTGTTACTGCATCTTTTATTAATAATCCACACTTTCAAAATCATGCAGCTGGTACTGCATTCAAGTCGCTTTGGCGCAGCTATTCAGTAGTGGCAGATTTGAAGCGTGACGGGATAGATTTGTTTCATGGACTAAGCAATGAAATACCTCTCAAGATCAATAAGTCGGGTATTAAAAGTGTGGTAACAATACACGATCTTATTTTTAAAATATATCCTAAAACTTTTAGCCTTTCTGAACAGGTTATTTACGACCTGAAATTCAAATACAGTTGCCAACATGCCGATAAAATCGTTGCTATTAGCGAAAGTACCAAGAATGATATCGTACATTTTTATGAAATTGATCCTGAAAAAATAGAAGTTATTTATCAAGCTTGTAATCCACTTTTTTACACACTGAGAACGGACGAAGAAAATGAACAGGTAATACAGCAATATCAATTACCAAAAGATTATCTGTTGTATGTGGGTAGTGTGGAAGCGCGTAAAAATCTGAAGATAATTATTGAATCTTATGAACATTTATCCCCTCAACTACAAATACCTATTGTAGTGATTGGCAGAGGTGGTAAATACAAACAGGAGGTTGAAGCAATGATTGCAGAAAAAGACCTGAACCATTTAGTGATCTGGCTGGATAAGCTGGACGACAATCAGCATGTACAATCCATCTACCAGTGTGCGCGCGCATTGATTTACCCATCCTTTTACGAAGGTTTTGGTTTACCCGTTGCAGAAGCATTATTGAGTAAAACACCTGTTATTACGGCACTTACCTCTTCTTTGACTGAGGCTGGAGGTCATCATTCGATCTATATCGACCCCAATAATGCGGCGAACCTAGCTGATGCTATTGAGAAAGTTTTGACCGATACTAATACGGTAAACAATATGAAGGAAAGTGGTTTAATATATGCACATCAAAATTTTACAAGCATAGTGGCCACAAAGAAGATGATGGATTTTTACAAGAGCATATAAAACCATTACAGCGATTATATAACGCTGTAATGGTCATGATTTTTATAGCACATTGAATAATAAATGCTCTACACGTATTAAGACACTACTAGTAGTCATCCTTTCCATATTGCCCCAAAGCTCTTTTCTATAACCCAAATCAATACGTGTTTGGCTATTCAATATTATTTGTAGCGACGGTGCAATATCCAGATAGTACAATCCATTTTGTGGTAATTGTTGTCCCAATAATTCTAACATCACATTCAAATTGGTCTGCCGATAGGATGCGTATTTTTTAGGAAATATCAAACGACCAGTTGATACTGTGTAATTAATTCCCTGATAAGCTCTTCCGTCATGTATCCTATTATCACCACCATTGTCCGTAATTTGTTCATAGCTCAATGAGGCAGCAATAGCTTGTTTGTGTAATAATTGTGTGCCAACCAATCCGAATGTATAACCTGTATTCATTCCATTAGTTTGCAACTCTTCATAATGTACATGCCCATTGTTGTAAGCCACTCTGGCAAAGGCCGCCAAGCGAAAATGTTTATGTACATCGTCATGGCTATAAAATCGATATTTAGCATACGCTGCTGCACCTAGATATTCAAATGTAGCCGTGCTATTGTTGAAAAACCCTTCTGCATGTATCATCAGATTTTTGTTTACCCCCCACATTAATTCGGGAATAAACTGATCTGTTGTTTTATTTAAATGTGATTCATCAAGGATCGTATTACTTAGTCTAATGCCCAATGACTTGGCTGGCATATTACTAGCAGGTTCACTATACACAAAAAGCTCTTGTGCTCTTGATGTAGTTGTTACAAGTGCCAATAGGATGGCACTTGTAACAATAAGATAATGCTTCATAAATAGTCCGATTAAAGGGTGACATGATAAATACGATTACCCTTTTTGTTGTCACTATGGCAACAATTTTCGCTCATACCTGTTTCAAAGCATTTCATATTTGTGTATTTCTTGTATTTGCGATTTTCCGCCTGTGATACAAAATTTTTGTCCACCAATTTGAATGCTTTATCACCGGAAAGTGTTTGTTTGCTTACATTAAGAAAATGGTAAGTATTGCCTTCAATAATAACATGAGCATCATTTTCGACATTTGTATTGGCAAAATTTGCAGTCATTTTAAGTGATGCAATTGCAAATCCGGCACCTGTAACAGCTTTTTTAATATCGTCCGGTGCAACTATTGAACCTGGCTTAAATACTATTTCAAAGCTGGAATGCTCGATGTCCTCTTGGACACTTTGTACCGCAGGCAATTTAACTAACGCCTTATAAATAGATTTGCTACACATACTACAAGTGAGTCCAGAAGCTGTAAGTGATGCTGATTTTATTTGTGCATAAGAAGCTGCACTAGTCATGATAAGTGCTATAACTATGATTATCCTTTTCATTTTTTGTTGATTTAAGAATTTGAAATAATAATTACACGGATGCGTAATTGATTTTATAATTGTTGAATATATCGCGCGCAACATTACCAAACTGGATGATTGCAGCTACGATGTCAATAAAACAATGTGTATCAAATTCTTAAATTCCGGTATTTGAGAAAAAGCGGAAATTCCTGAGGGGGTGGCTTTTGTAAAAAGCGAACAACAAAGGATGTGCTGTTCGAAAAAATTTGCGGCTCTTCAGACTTGCATATAGAGGGCAGTAATGCAGCTTCTAATAAAGGAAGAACCAATTTGTTATTATGCAGGACTTGTTCGTCGTATGCTTTTTTAACGATTTTGGTTTTGCTTTCGCAACAGCCATTGTTTGTTTTCTTTTCCATACCACATTTATGGCAGGCATGGTCATCATCTTCGTAAGTATAAGAAACGCGCTCATCCACCAATTTGCCCATACAGTAGTGCTGGTACATCAGGAAGCCACTACCTGCAAATAGGTATAGAATAGCTAATATGGATACTACAAAACGTTTCATTTTATAGAACAAAGCTATACGGTAATATTGAAATAAAAAGATAAAATTTAGGCTTATCCACTACTTTTGCTTCCTATGAAAATTGGTATCGTTTGTTATCCAACATTTGGAGGTAGTGGTGTATTAGCTACCGAACTAGGTATGGCACTTTCTGAGAAAGGACATGAAGTACACTTCATTACTTATCAACAACCTGTAAGGCTTCATTTTCATCCTAATGTTTATTACCACGAGGTAAGTGTCCCAACTTACCCTTTATTTGATTTTCCACCTTACGAAACAGTGCTTACCGGCACTTTGGTAGATGTAATCAGCAATAATAATTTGGACATTTTGCATGTACACTATGCTATACCACATGCGTCTGCTGCTTATTTTGCAATGCAAATATTAAAGAAGCAGGGTAAAGATATTCCATTTATCACTACCCTACATGGTACAGACATTACCCTTGTTGGTCGTGACCCTAAGTATATGCCGGTTGTCACTTTCTCTATGAATGAATCTGCTGCCATAACGGCCGTTTCAGACAATCTTAAAGAGGAAACCTACCGCTGGTTTAAAATAGAAAAAGACATCCACGTCATTCCCAACTTTGTCGATACCATGCGTTTTCAGCATAGTGATAAAGAGCATTTTAAAAAAATGCTTGCACCCAACGGAGAACGTATTTTGGCACATGTGTCCAACTTCCGAAAGGTAAAAAGAGTGGAAGATGTTATTCACGTGTTTGAACAGGTAAGAAAAGTTATTCCTTCTAAATTGTTGATGATAGGAGACGGGCCAGAACGCCCTAATGCAGAAGAGCTTTGCCGCACTTTAGGTGTATGTAATGATATTCGGTTCTTAGGCAAACAAGAGCAAGTTGATGAAATATTGAGTATTACAGATTTGTTTGTGCTCCCTTCCGAATATGAAAGTTTTGGTCTTGCAGCTTTAGAAGCCATGGCCTGTGGCGTACCTGTAATCTCCACCAATACAGGAGGATTGCCGGAAATAAATGTACAGGGTGTAACTGGTTATCTGAGTGATGTTGGAGACATAGCAGACATGGCCAAAAATGCAATTAATGTTTTGAGCGATGATGATCGATTGGAAACATTTAAAGAAAATGCGCTGCAACATACTAAAAACTTTGAGCGCAAAAATATAGTCCCTATTTATGAACAGCTGTACCAACAAGTGATTGCTGAATACAGCAAAAAAAAACTGGCAATACTTTAGTCAGTTAGATTTTTGCAAAATTGAATCGTTTCACGAGATCATCTTCCTGCATTGATTTGCCATTATTGTTGGGCAAATCTTTGTTTAAATCCTCTACTCGTAAAGTCCGGATACCGATATTTTCGTCTTTGGCAGATTTAATACTCGCGGTATCGTGCCTATAATCATTGTTCATAACGATATTTCTTATCTGAAGCCGGGTTTTCTTTTTAGAAGCATCTTGAACATATTTGTATTCAATCACTGTATCAATGATATGTTGTATTATATTATTCTTCTTTTCTACAAAAATGGTATCGTGCACCAATAAGTTATTAGACTGACGGGGGACAAAGTTGTTCTTAAAATACCATAATGAAGAGACAAACAGGAATAAGACAACGGCTGCTACTTTCCACAATTCTAATGTGCTTAAGAGGATTGATTTTTTATTTTTGAACTTTTGCTTAAATGCATCGTCAAGGTTTTGCTTTACTTGATATGATGGTTGCATATTGTCATCGAAATATTGTTTCGTAATTTGGTTTGCCTCGTGTATAGCATCATATTCCTGAGCTGTTACAAACTTTTCAATCATCTTTTTTTCTTCGACAGATAAATTTGCGAATGCTTTAGTGTTCACTAAATTAATGATTTCGTCCGGTATCATATTTTCGTTGTTCATAATATTGTAATTGGATTGGTCTTTAATTGCTTTGCCATTTTTTTTAACAGGTAAAATAATTTTGATTTCACAGTCCCTTCCGGAAGCCCTGTAATAGCAGCTATTTCCCGAATAGTTAGCTCTTGCTGAAATCGTAACTGTATTATTTCGCGTTCAACATCTTCGAGCTTTTGCATTATTTCATAAAGTACTTTGTTCCATTTTTTTTCATCTAAAAGGTCATTTATTGATTTTCCGGAATGATGTTCCCAAGGTTCAAATTGTTTCATCAACCGTTGTCTGTTAGTATTATTACGCCATTCATTTCTACACATATTGGTAGCAATGGAATAAAGCCATGTACTTACTTTTTGACTTGTATCGAAAGAAGATGCAGCATTTAATACTTTCAGAAAAACCTCCTGTAAAAAATCCTCTGCTTTTGCAGCATCATTATACAATAGCCGAAATAAGTAACGGTACAGTTTAGCGGAATAACGCTCATACAAAAGATTGAACGCAGTGGCATTACCACGTTCAATCTCCTTCATGAGCAATTCATCTGTATAGGAGCCGATATCTTTTTTATTGAAAAATGCCAAAAGAGCGATGATTTATTCTTTGAAATAATTCTTCATTTCCTCTTCCTTACCACCCTTTTTCGCCACTTTTTTTGCCTTCTCTTTCCAATAGTTGGCTCGTTCCATATCATCACTCAATTTATAATGATTATACAAAGTAAGCATTGGAACAACATAATTTGAATTAGCGCAGGCAACAACTGTTTCGTAAGTATCTATTCCAAAACTTGCATCCAGATAATCTAACGCATACTCTTTCTCCAAATTCTTTTTGAGTATGGCAATATTGTCCATTTTCTCATCACTATATTCATAAGCTAATCCAATCAGATAAAGATTACTTTCTACAGGTTTGGTAAATTCATCTCCAACAGTCAGCCCGGCATATACCGGTCGTTTGAATTTATTATTTACAAGTGCTTTATAAAAATGCTGAGTATAAACTTCGTATTTTTCGTCTTCAGTATTGGGCAAGTTAACTCCCAGTTCAGCAGAAAGGCGCGCCGCATAGTCTTTCATTGATGCCAAACCAACATTAATAATAGTAACATCTTTTCGAATGCCTAAAACAGCTTGTACCATCCAAGCAAAATAAGTATCATTGTCTCCGGCCGTAATCAATATAGCATTAGGCTTAAGCGATTTCAAAACATTATAATTGTAGTTGAGCAAACCTGGAGACACCAAACCTGTCTGATACCATTTTTTAAGAAAATAATCCCGCTTTACCATATCTCTATTCGCCTCATACAAATTAATAAACCCATCATAAGTTTCGATACGTGTGGAATCCATTTCGTATGCTTTTTGTAACTCGGGCAATAGATTCCAGTCGTTATAACCATTTGCCCATTTAATAAAATGAGCCTCAAACGTATTAGGAATATTAGCCTCCATTTCTTTTACTACGGCTTGTATTCGCTGGAATCGGTTACTTGCATATACGGAATCATGTCCACTTGAAATGTGTGCATATCGGTTGGCTTTGTAATAATTAAACCACGCCGTTGGATTTGTTTTGTCTTTGTCTAGTTCCTTTTTCCAGAGTCCTATTTGTTCAATATAAAATTCAATGGGCTTGACCACATGCGCTATGCTGTAAACAGTTTCCGGCTTTTGAGCAAAGGAAGGCATTGTATTTACGCTCAAGCAGATTAATATTATTCCGCTAAAATATTTTAGGTTCATTGTGTTTGTTTTAAAAAGAATAAGATTATTAAAAGTGTGTTATTGTCCGAGCTCGTATAAGTAATACACTTAAGTTGATCATTCGTTCAATAAAATAAAAAGTGCACCACAGAACGCGGTGCACTTTTAGGTAAAACAACGTCAAAATTAAATATTGTTTTTTATAGTAAGTTCTATATATTCCACTAGCTTTTCAGCACATTTATTAACCAGTACTTGAGTTTCTTCAGTTGTAAATTGCTTATGATATAACTTTTCAGAAATAATGTTTGGTTCTACATTTTTTATAGAAAACTTGTATGTAAATTGATAAAACTCCCATTGCACCTCAATAAACACATTAAATGCTTTTATTCCATTTTTCTTAAACCCTTGAAGACTATAATGAAAAACGATATAATCTTTCATATTCTCAATCAATACACTGAGAGCCTCATTAATACCATCTATATTGGAAATTGAATATGAGCTTCCTGAACCTTGGAAATACATCTGTTTTATGGCGAATAAATCATCAAAGGACGATAACTCCGTCATAAGCAAAGTTATAAATGGCTGTACTGTATTTTTTATGATCTGTTGTACTACTTGATCACTTTTTTGAATTTTTAATTCTTCAGAATTGGGAACTTCCTTCTTAATAATTGTTAGCTTTTTCTTCCAATCATTTGATTCATCAATACTTTCTCCTTTAGCTGCATTTAATGAAATATCCAATGACCATATAACTTGTTGTGCAATGTATTCTGTAAAGGAATCGACTGCTCCAATATCAGCTAAATGCAATGCACGCAGGTAATTCGCTTTATCTTCAGATTTAATAATAATTGGCGGCAAGTTATTAGAGAGCAATACATAATTCATTAACAGACGTGATACTCTTCCATTGCCATCATCAAATGGATGAATACAAACAAATTTATAATGTAGCAATGCAGCTATCTCGACTGGATGCATATTTTTCTCCTGCCTGTACCAATCAATCAATTCCTGCATTTTTATAGGTGTGTCAGCAGGAGACGTATAATTGAAAATTTCACCATTTTGCAAGCGAACAGAATTTGGATATTCTTTATAATCACCTACTTTTATTTGTCTTCTCGTAGCTTGACCTTCAGGTGTAATGGCATCTTTCCAATAGGGACGAACTAATATAATTTCATTAAGTTCTTTAATGCTCTGCTCCGTAAGTGGTCTGTCGTTATCTTTCGCCCAATCTTCTACTAAATAATAAGCTACGTCATGAGCTTTCATTTCTTCGTACTCACGCATGGTATGACTACCATTTGTATCATCAAAAATTAACAACAATTCTGTTTCACCATAGGTAAGCGTATTCCCTTCCAAATGATTCGAATTATAGTTGAACTCTAAACGAAATTTTTTATTCAATCGCTGCTGGTCTTCCAACTTCATCGGTAATAATTCGTGTAATTGCCGCTGCAATACATCTATTTTATCGAATATTTTATTCATAAATTAAGGCCGGGTTTGAATAATTAATTTACTCCAGAAAATTAAACTATTAATTACGCTTACAACAATAGATGAAGTATTTTTTATGCTAATCCTACAAAATATGTCGGTTGTCATCGGCAATTAATGCTTCCCAGTACTCAGCACCACGGCGAGTATGTGGAATGACGATGGTACCTCCAACAATATTAGCAATAGCAAATACTTCATAAACCTCTTCTGTTGTCAGACCTTGTTCATGACATTTTCCTAAGTGGTATTTAATACAATCATCGCATCGTAGTACCATACTGGCCACAAGTCCCAACATTTCCTTTGTTTTGACATCAAGCGCACCTTCTGCATAAGTATTGGTGTCGAGGTTAAAAAGACGATTGATGACTTTGTTCTGTTTACCCAATATCACCTCGTTCATTTTACCGCGGTATTCATCAAATTCTGCTATTAATTTGTTCATTTTTGAAGCTTGTTTTAGAGATAACAAAAGTAATGGTTTTGATTGAAGCTTATTGAAGTTTACGTTGCTTATAATAATGGTCGCTTTGTTTTGTATATGTTATTTTATAAAAGATGTAGTAGAAATTCGCCGTATCAATAACCCTATTGACTAATTTCACCTTCTGATTATAGATAAAATAGAGCATTAACCTCAATTGTATGAAAAGAACAAGTAGAACTTTTAATGAACTTTTAAAATTGACTGTTATTTCTATTTTCATTGGCTTGTCGTGTGCCTTGCTAGGAGATTCTTTGAAAAGAATAACAGAGCATTTCGAACATTTCCTTTTGGGATCTGCTGCACAACATTCATTTTTATACTTTTTATTACCGCTTATCGGCTTGTCTTCAATATTTATATTACGTCAATATTTGTTTAAGAAAAAGGAAAATAAAGGGATTAAAGAAATATTCAACAGTTTAAAAAACAAACAAGACGAATTACCTATCTATAAAATACCTTCACATTACATTAATGGTTTCCTGACCGTAATATTTGGCGGTTCCACCGGTATTGAAGTTTCTACTGTTGTTGCAGCTGCCACGATAGGTTCCATCGCACACAAAAAAGGACATGTTCACCTTGCTTTCAGAAAAGAATTGATTTGTGCCGGAGTCGCAGCCGGAGTAACTGCATTATTTGGTAGCCCAATTGCGGGTATATTATTCGCTCTTGAAGTAATCTCGAATAAAATAACGAGAGCTTCTATTATCAGCATTTTATTGGCAGTATTGACTGCATGGGCGTTTAATATGATGACACATGAAGCGCCACTTTTCCAAATCGAATTAACTACATGGCATTATTATGCAATCCCATACTTCATTATCTTAGGTATTTTGGCTGCATTCAATGCTGTATATCTGACCAAATGTGTGCTATTTTTTAAAAATGCGTTTTTACAACTAAACAACTATCCTGTAAAAATACTTATCGGATCTTTCGTAATAGGTCTTGCACTAATATGCTTTCCTCAATTATATGGTGATGGTTACCATGCAATGAAAGATATTTTTGGTCAATCAGAACCTCAGTTATTATTAACCTATCCCTTGTTAATTGCAGCTGCTGTTTTTCTATTAAAACCATTAATCACTTCTATTACATTGGCAAGTGGTGGTGATGGCGGTGTATTTGCACCAAGTTTGTTTATTGGTGCTTTTTTAGGTCTATTCCTTGCTTTGGTGCTCAACAAGTATTTTAATGCTCATGTAATACCAATCAATTTTATGGTAGTAGGAATGGCTGCAGTGCTCAGTGCCAGCTTACATGCACCTTACACTGCTCTATTTTTAGTTTGCGGACTAACAGCCGGATACATCTTACTTATCCCTATTTTAATTGCTTCATTGGTGTCGAAATATATTGCTAAAAAGATATTACCTTATACCGTTTATACTTATGTACCAGTTATTAGTAACCCGACGATTGGTTAACTAAATACGGGTGCATTTAATGGATTAAACAAATGAAGTAATGGATTTTTTTTCGCCAGAAATAAGAAACTTTCCTATCTTTCGCCTGTACAATAGCCATAAATCAGAATATTGAATGTCAACATTGACTAATCTTGATGACCAAAGCCTTCTTGTCGCCTTTAGAAATGAAGCAACCAAAGAAAAGGCTTTCTCCGAGCTTATAAAACGCTACCAAGAGCGTCTTTATTGGCATGTGCGTCGCATGGTTATTAATCATGACGATGCGAATGACATCCTGCAAAATGTATTTATCAAGGTTTGGAAAAGTTTAGCCGATTTTCGTGAAGAAGCCAATTTTTATACTTGGCTTTATAGAATTGGAACAAATGAAACACTCACTTATTTAGAACAGCAAAAACGTCGTTCTTCTGTATCAATCTCTGATGATGAAGATGGCGGAGGTATAAGTAATCGACTAAAATCAGAACAGGGCTATGATGCCAATAAAATAGAATGGAAACTCCAACAAGGTATTCAAAGTTTGCCTGAAAAACAGAGAGTTGTTTTTAATTTGAGATATTATGATGAAATGCCCTATGAGAAAATGTCGGAAATATTAGGAACGTCAGAAGGTGCTTTAAAAGCTTCATATCATCATGCAGTAAAAAAAATTGAAGCTTTTTTAAAAGCTATTTAAACTTTAGAGATAATTAACAGTCAGACTTACATGAAAAATAAGGATAACATAAGCAATGAGTTAGAAATGTTGGGTGCTTCCGTGCTCAATGGTCTGCCTAAGCACATGCCCTTTTCTATTCCATCAAATTATTTTAGCACATTTAATAATGAGGTTATATCAAATATCCAATTAGCTGAAATGGCAGATATTGTACCTGAATGGAGTAAGGAATTTCCTTTAATTGCTCCTCCTGCTCATTATTTTGAAGAATTATCAGATAACATTATTGATGCAATAAAGACGGAAGAATTATTACACGCACTACCTAAAGAAAACCCATATCAAGTTCCGGTTAATTACTTTGAGCAGTTTACTGCCAATGTATTGGAACAAGTAAAGGTCGAATCGAAAAAAGGTGTTACATCTCCTAAGCGTATTCCATTATTTAGAACTTTCCAACTTGCCGCATCTGTAGCACTTGTTGTATGTACCGGTTTAGGTATTATGAGGTATAATACTTACAATCAATTACAAAATATGGATTTATCTAGTGTTTCTAATACTGCGATTTCTGAATATATTGACCAAAATATTGATGATTTTGACACAGATTTAATTGTAACCAATGTTAACACTGATAATGTTTCTACTGTAAAAAATACAGATTTTAGTAACGAGGAAATTAAACAATACTTAAATGAAGACGGCTGGAATTAAATAAATCCAACCCAGATTTTCTATTAAAAAAAACAAAATGAAACATATAATAAGACTATTGCTTTTATTGACTATAAGTTTCAATACCTATGCTCAAGATGGTCAACAATTTGGAAAAATAAGGGCTCTTAGAGTTGCTTATTTAACCAATAAACTTAATCTTAATTCCTCACAATCTGCTCAATTTTGGCCTATTTACAACAAATATTCTGAAGAACGGCGCGAACTAAGAGCAGCTTACAGGAAGAATTATAAAGGTAACCAAGCGCGCAATATGGATAAAGTGGAAGCGTACCAGTATGTTGAAAACAACATTGAATACCAAGAGAAGGAACTAGCACTCAAAAAGAAATATAAAGATGAATTATTAAGAGTTATTTCCCCACAACAGCTAGCTACATTGTATCAGGCAGAAAGAGATTTCAAAGCGATTCTTATTAAAAAATTGCAAGAACGGAGACAATAATTCAATCAAATATAATTAAATCAAGAAGCCTACCCAAATTGATTGGGTAGGCTTCTTGATTATCGCGGAATAATTTGTGGTAATAATTATGATCCACAACTCAAACATTCTTCTCTATTATCGAGCGAACATGCAATTTGTTCCTTAGCGCTTGCCTCTTGTCTTGTTTGTGTTAATACACTTGCATCAACCGTAAATTTAATAGCGTCAGCAGCAGCTTTAGTACGCAAATAATACATGCCCGTTTTTAATCCCTTTTTCCAAGTATAGAAATGCATAGAAGAAAGTTTTGCAAAATTGGCCTGATCAACAAAAAGATTTAAAGATTGCGACTGACAAATAAAAGCACCTCTATCAGCTGCCATATCTATAATATTACGTTGTTTAATTTCCCATACTGTTTTATAGATTTCTTTTAAATCAACAGGTATTTCGTCTATATTTTGCACAGAACCATTCGCTGCAATAATTCGTTGTTTCATATTGTCATTCCATAGTCCAAGATGTACGAGGTCTTTCAATAAGTGTTTATTCACGACTACAAATTCTCCGCTTAATACACGACGGCTATAGATATTGGAGGTGTAGGGTTCAAAGCATTCATTATTACCCAATATTTGAGACGTAGATGCAGTTGGCATTGGCGCCAACAATAAGGAGTTACGCACCCCATATTGCATTACACTTTGTCGCAACGTCTCCCAATCATAACGATCAGAAGGTTGTACTTGCCACAAATCAAATTGAAACATGCCTTTACTCAAAGGTGAACCTTCAAATGTTTCATAAGCACCGACTTCCTTTGCAATATTATTAGATGCAAGCATCGCTCCGTAGTAAATAGTTTCAAAAATATTTTTGTTCAATACTTTTGCCATATCACTTTCAAAAGGCAATCCCAATAACATAAACACATCTGCTAAACCTTGTACACCTAAACCTATAGGTCGGTGTCTGAAATTGCTGCGTTTTGTTTCCTCAATAGGATAAAAATTATTGTCAATTACTTTGTTCAGATTCTTAGTTACAATCTGTGTTACTTCTAATAATTTATCGAAGTTGAATATTTTACCTTCAACGAAGCGAGGCAAAGAAAGGGAAGCCAGATTACACACTGCAGTTTCATTTTCATCACTATACTCAATAATCTCTGTACATAAATTACTGCAACGTATTGTACCTAAATTCTGTTGATTTGATTTTGCATTGGCAGCATCTTTGTATAAAATATATGGTGTTCCAGTTTCTATTTGTGCTTCTAAGATAGCATTCCACAACTCACGTGCGGGAACTACTCTGCGTGCTTTCCCTTCCAATTCATATTGTTCATATAATGCTTCAAATTCGGCACTGTGGGTTGTAAATAAACCAGGAGCTTCATTAGGACAAAATAAACTCCATGTTGCATCCTCTTCCACTCGTTTCATAAACAAATCACAGACCCATAAGGCTAGGAATAAATCCCGTGCACGCATTTCTTCTTTGCCATGATTCTTACGTAATTCTAAAAACTCAAAAACATCCGCATGCCATGGTTCCAAATAAATAGAAAATGCGCCTTTACGTTTTCCTCCACCTTGGTCTACATAACGTGCAGTATCATTAAACACGCGCAGCATTGGAATAATACCATTAGAAGTACCATTGGTACCTTTGATATAACTTCCTGTAGCACGAATATTATGTATATTTAGTCCAATACCTCCGGCAGATTGTGAAATCAGTGCACAATTTTTAAGCGTTTCATAAATGCCTTCTATGCTGTCATCTTTCATGCTTAACAAAAAGCAGCTACTCATTTGTGGTTTAGGTGTGCCGGCATTAAACAAAGTTGGTGTAGCATGAATAAACCATTTTTCACTCATTAGGTTATAAGTTTCAATAGCCGCTTCAATATCCTGTTTGTGAATACCTAATGCCACACGCATAAACAAATGTTGCGGGCGCTCTACGATTCTGCCATTAACTTTAAGTAAGTATGATTTCTCCAGTGTTTTAAAACCAAAAAAATCAAAATGATAGTCGCGTTCATAAATAATAGCAGCATTTAATTGATCTGCATTTTGTTGAATTATATCATATACATCATCTGCTAAAAGTGGTGCTGCATGTCCTGTTTTATCGTCTATATAATTATACAATAATGCCGCAGTTTCTGAAAACGATTTTGTAGTATTCTTATGTAAGTTAGAAACAGCAATACGTGCCGCTAATACAGCATAATCGGGATGCTTGGTCGTAAAAGATGCCGCAGTTTCTGCTGCCAAATTATCTAATTCGGTAGTGGTTACATTATTGTAAATACCTTGAATAACCTTTTTTGCGATTTCAATGATATCGTCTTGCTTTAAGTTTAGACCATAACTTAATTTCATTACCCGAGCGGTAATTTTATCAAAATGTACGGCTTCCTGTTTTCCGTTACGTTTTATTACATGCATGATTTATTAGATTGAAGAGGTTAGATTATGAGTATTGTGTAATAGTTATGTATTAATAACATTGTAAGGAGAAATAGCTGAGATTAGAAGTCCTCATCCATCGAAAAAACCTTAGAAGCGGCATCTCCCATTACTCCTGCTTTTTGATACTCCCCCACTCTTTTTTCAAAGAAGTTGGTTTTGCCTTGCAATGAAATCAATTCCATGAATTCAAATGGATTGGCAGATTTATAGATTTTATCGCAGCCCAACGCAAGCAACAATCTATCGGCAACAAATTCAATATATTGGCACATCAGATCGGCATTCATACCGATTAACTTTACAGGTAATGCATTACTTACAAATTCCTTTTCAATCATTACTGCATCAGCTATAATTTGTGTTACTGTTTCTTTCGGTAATTGATTTTGTATATGACGCGTGTACAACAAGCAAGCAAAATCGCAATGCAAACCTTCATCACGGCTGATGAGTTCATTGGTAAAAGCTAAGCCTGGCATAAGGCCACGTTTCTTTAACCAGAAGATGGAGCAGAAGCTGCCACTAAAAAATATACCTTCCACTGCTGCAAAAGCAATTAAACGTTCAGCAAAGCTTCCTTTGTCTATCCAACGTAACGCCCACTCCGCCTTTTGTTTTACACAATCTACTGTTTCTATAGCGCGCAATAAACGATCTTTTTCAACTACATCTTTTATATAAGAATCTATTAAAAGCGAGTATGCCTCACTATGGATATTTTCTATCATCACCTGAAATCCATACATACAGCGTGCCTCAGGATATTGTACTTCTTTCAAAAAGTTGACGGCCAAATTTTCATTGACAATACCGTCGCTTGCTGCAAAAAATGCCAATACATGCTTAATAAAATAACGTTCGTCTTCATTCAGTTTATTGCTCCAGTCCTGCAAGTCAGTAGATAAATCAATTTCTTCTGCAGTCCAGAAACTTGCTTCCGCTTGTTTGTACATACCCCAGATATCCTGATGGTTAATCGGAAAAAGGACAAAGCGGTCTTTGTTTTCTTGAAGTAATGGTTCGTTTTGCATATTCAATGTGTTTTATTGGTTAAAACACTTTCAAACAAAGATGGAGGTGCAAAAGACAGAGCCATAAGCTCTGATACGATTTCACCGCTACCTCTCCTCCGAAAGTATTGTGTCTATTATTTTATTGTGGCAGGTCTTCTGACTTATCCTGTTTTTACAGCCTTCCCATTCTTTAGCGTAGAACAGTGGCATAGAGTGTAAAAATTTGTTAGGACTTACAGCTACGGGGATAGTTCATGATTTTGACATGATTCCCTTTTAATTCCATAAAGCTCAGTAATTGTTTTACGGAAACCATAATAACAATGCAATGATACAACCTATAAAAATTTGAGCAAAAGAATGTTGTTCACAGCATGTGCAAAACAACGCAAAACAAACACTGGAAAGAGTTTGAGCATATATTTAATAATTGAAACAATACCTTTCAGCAAAACGTATATTACTGCTCTTCATTTATGGTGCCCATAAAATGATGCATCAATTGTTTGATATCAGACAATGTCTGTTCGTGTACTACTTGGTATTCATTATTGATTTTGGTCTTTACAAATTGTATCAATAAATGATGCCCGTCCACTTTAGCCTCTATAACCCGTAATGTGCCCAGTAACGACGCATGTGCTTTTTCACCTGAAGTGGCGGCAGTAATAACGGCAACAGGTTTTTGAGAAAATTCACAAGAAGAAACGGTCCAGTCAATTGCATTCTTTAATGAGCCCGGAAGACCCATTGCATACTCTGGCGTACAAATAATAACACCGGCTGCATTCGCAATTCGTTTTTTGAATGCCAACACCTCAGCTGGTGTATGTTCTATTAAATCGGGATTGAAATGGGGAAGATGAGTTAATCCTTCAAACAATTCTATATCGAGTTCCTCACTAAATAAAAGTTGAATTGCTTTTATCAAATCTTTATTACTGGATTCTTGTCTTGTGCTACCAGATATCGCCAATATTCTTTTCTTCACAATAAGGGTAAAATATTAATTAATGCAATTTTCTTAATATAGCTGCAGATACTGTATCTAAGGCTACACCATAACCTGTCACCAATACACCTTTTATACCTGAATTTGAAGCAATGGCATATACAGTTGCTTCGTCAGCCGGATCTGTCTCCCCTTCATAACGGTATATATCCACAATTTCAAACTCATCCGCTTCGAAATTACCCGAATTGCTTGAAATAAAATTTTCTTTCAAATTGAAATCAATAGTAAATCCTTGTTGGCGAAATGCCTCCAAAGCTTCTGTTACAGTTCCATAATGCATTTTGTGTGTCATGATAAATAATTTTAGCTAACCCTATCAACTATGATATTGAATTAATCCTTCCAACGGATTTTGTAATATTGTACCCAATTCTAATTCATATTGATGGCATAAACTTTTGATGACATCTGCAAAAACAAATGAAATAGAACCAGTAAAATGTATTGGGTGCTTCCAGCTTTGTCGATACTTAAATAAATGATGATGAAAAAAATCATTCAGACAATCTTCGATAATATTTTCCACCATAAAATGCCCCCTGTTTTCGACTAGTAATTTTACATAGCTGGCTAAATAGCGGTTAGGGAAAGGTTCGCGGTACAATTTGTTTAAAATATTCGACAAATTATCATCAAAATGTTGTTCGAAATACATTTTCAATTCTGTATCAA
The DNA here is from genome assembly GCA_002307135.1 of Bacteroidetes bacterium UBA1312. Taxonomy (GTDB): domain Bacteria; phylum Bacteroidota; class Bacteroidia; order Chitinophagales; family Chitinophagaceae; genus Rurimicrobium. The sequence goes on along the minus strand of DBTQ01000010.1, from coordinate 57,285 downwards.
ATGTGTTGTAGGCATAATACTGTAAAATTCGTTTGCCCATGTGATTGCCACTTCCTTCATCCCCGGCTATATATCCTAAAGACGGCAATTGCGTTTTTATTTTTTTACCATCATAAAAACACGCGTTGCTACCAGTCCCCAAAATGCAAATAATACCTTTATTGTCTTTACTAAGCCCGCGTGATGCTGCAAGCATATCGCTTTCTACTTCTATATCTTTGGTTTTAAAATGAGCTTTTAGTGCAGATTTTACAAATTGTTTATTTTCTTTTGAGTTGATACCTGAACCATAAAAAAATATTTTTTGCACATCTAAATCATTACCCAAACCTGCATCTACTGTTGCTATAATTTGTTCTTTACTTTGTAAATAAGGACTGATGCCTAAGCTTTTAAACTGCTTTGTTTTCTTACCTTTCTGTAGCAATACCCAATCTGTTTTGGTAGCACCACTTTCTGCAATTAGTATTGAAGGCATAAATATGAAATTTGGTATAACAAATCTAACAGATAAAACCCGATTATGCAACCATCGCATAAGTGTACTATGTTAAATAAATAAGAAGAGCACAAAATGATTTTGTGCTCTTCTTATTTACTGTATAAAATTGCGGTATCCCTTTAAATACTAACGAAGCTTATCGTGAAATACTTTTTTGAATTTCTCTAACTTAGGCTGAATCACAAAGTGGCAATAAGGCTCTTTACCATTTTGATTGTAATAATTCTGATGATAATCTTCTGCTTTATAAAACCGTACAAACTGAGCAACTTCTGTAACAATATCACTCGGATAAACTTTTTCTTCGTTTAATTTTTTAATGTAGCTAATTGACTTACTTCGTTGTTCTTCATTATGATAAAATACAACAGAACGATATTGAGTACCTACATCATTGCCTTGCCTATTGAGTTGAGTTGGATCGTGAGTTACAAAAAATGCAGCAAGTAATTCATCGAATGAAATAACAGAAGGGTCATAATAAACATTTGTTACCTCTGCATGTCCAGTGTTTCCTGTGCATACTTCTTTGTAAGTTGGATTTGCGGTATGTCCGCCACTATATCCGGACTCAACGTGCAGGACACCTTTCAATTGTTGAAATTGAGCTTCTGTACACCAAAAGCAACCCGCTCCAAAAGTTGCAGTATCCGTATGAGCCGATTTTTCGACATTAGTGTTGGCTGGTGTATTCATTTTATTAAAGGTGTTTGATGTTTCGACATTACTTTTTTGTCCGCAGGCTGCGAGTTGTAATACGAATAGCGAAACTAGTGAAAGAATTAATTGCTTGCTCATAAATATAGGTACGATTAATTATACAAATCGGATTTCAAAGTTCTGAAAACTAGTCCAGTAGCAATGTTAAAATATGCTAATGAAAAAAATGTAGGTATTTTTAAAAAAATGTTTTTCTATTCCATTTGGTTTCTTACTTTTGCAGCGGAGAGATGGCAGAGCGGTCGAATGCGGCGGTCTTGAAAAC